>CAMLJN010000058.1 GCA_946480445.1 uncultured Buttiauxella sp. | reverse complement strand
CTTTGTCTAATTTGTCAGATTCTGACCAGACGGTTCAGGCTGTACGCTTACCTTCAGGTGTCAGATCACCTTTCATCAGAACGTTCTTCAGGCGTGTATTCTGGAGCTTATTAGCTTCATCGGCGTAAATGGCATTAGCTTGCTTGTACCGCCTTAAAGTGTCATTGCCAAGGTTTGTACCTATGGCATTGTCGATATCCCCTGTCATAGTGTTACCAACGGTGCAAAACTGATCCACCCCAGCGGTTGAAAACTGATCCAGGGGTTAATCTGCTCCTCTGAATACAGGGGAGCTTATGATCACTTTTGAGATTCGTATGGAAATTAAAGTCCTGCACAAGCGGGGAATGAGTATCCGGGCCATCGCCAGAGAACTGGGTATTTCGCGTAATACTGTCCGCAGCCACCTGAAAGCTAAATCTGAAAAGCCGCAGTATTCAACACGCCCGGCATCATCATCACTGCTCGATGAATACCGCGATTATATCTGTAAGCGGATCAGCGACGCGCATCCCTACAAAATCCCGGCTACCGTTATTGCCAGGGAAATCATGGAGCTGGGCTATCGTGGAGGTCTGACTATCCTGAGGGAGTTCATCCGTTCGCAGACACTCCCCGTACAGGCAGAGCCGGTCGTTCGCTTCGAAACCGAACCCGGACGGCAGATGCAGGTTGACTGGGGGACCATGCGAAACGGTAAGTCTCCCCTGCATGCGTTCGTTGCTGTTCTGGGGTACAGCAGAATGCTTTACATCGAGTTCACCGACAACATGCGCTACGACACGCTGGAATCCTGTCACCGCAATGCGTTCCGCTTCTTCGGCGGCGTACCGCGGGAAGTTCTGTACGACAATATGAAAACGGTAGTGCTCCAGCGAGATGCTTACCAGGCCGGACAGCACCGGTTCCATCCTTCCCTGTGGCAGTTCGGCAAAGAGATGGGCTTCTCTCCGCGGCTGTGTCGCCCCTTCAGGGCACAGACTAAAGGTAAGGTGGAGCGAATGGTGCAGTACACCCGCAACAGCTTCTACATCCCGTTAATGACGCGCCTGCGCCCGATGGGGATCACCGTCGATGTTGAGACCGCAAACCGTTACGGCCTGCGCTGGCTGTACGATGTGGCGAATCAACGGAAGCATGAAACTATCCAGACCCGCCCCTGTGATCGCTGGGTGGAGGAACAGCAATCCATGCTGGCACTGCCACCGGAGAAAAAACAGTATGACGTGCAGGTTGACGAAAGCCTGGTGACCTTCGACAGGCAGCCGTTGCATCATCCGCTGTCCATCTATGACACGTTCTGCAGAGGAGCTGCATGATGGTCGAACTACAACATCAACGGCTGATGGTGCTTGCTGAACAGCTCCAGCTGGACAGCCTTATCGGCGCGGCGCCGGCACTGTCGCAACAGGCAGTGGATCAGGAATGGAGCTATATGGACTTCCTGGAGCACCTGCTACATGAGGAGAAACTGGCCCGGCATCAGCGTAAACAGGCGATGTACACGCGGATGGCAGCCTTCCCGGCGGTGAAGACGTTCGAGGAATACGACTTCACCTTCGCCACCGGCGCACCTCAGAAGCAAATCCAGTCGCTGCGTTCCCTGAGCTTCATCGAACGTAACGAAAACATCGTGTTGCTGGGCCCCTCGGGCGTGGGGAAAACACATCTGGCGATAGCCATGGGCTACGAGGCAGTACGGGCGGGCATCAAGGTTCGCTTCACAACAGCAGCGGACCTGCTGTTACAGCTGTCGACTTCCCAGCGTCAGGGGCGTTACAAAACGACACTCAATCGCGGTGTCATGGCCCCCAAACTGCTCATCATCGACGAAATAGGCTATCTGCCGTTCAGCCAGGAAGAGGCAAAGCTGTTCTTCCAGGTCATTGCCAAACGTTACGAAAAGAGCGCGATGATCCTGACCTCTAACCTGCCGTTCGGGCAGTGGGACCAGACGTTCGCGGGTGATGCAGCCCTGACATCGGCAATGCTGGACCGGATCTTACATCACTCACACGTAGTCCAGATAAAAGGAGAGAGCTATCGACTGAAGCAGAAACGAAAGGCCGGGGTTATAGCGGAAGCTAATCCTGAGTAAGCAAGGTGGATCAATATTAGACCGTTGGTGGTGACGGTAAGTGGATCACTTTTTACCCGTTGTTGACAACAACGGTAAACACAACCTATTCAGTAGGCGGTAACAACGGTCATAAAGCAGCAGAGTTGGTGATATGCAACTTCAGGCCTTAGATTTATGCACTGAGTCTTTAAACCTTTCTGACAGGCACCACTGACCATTAATTTCGTTGGCCATATTATAAGCCGCCATTTGCTCAAGTATAAAGCGAGTGGCGTGCTCTCTTTGTCCAGTTATGTACGCGATAGCCTGTGGGGTAAGTGATTCCGTCATATTGAGTGCAGAAATGATGTCATATGCATCGTCAGTCATGGTCTGGCGTATCTGATAAAAGTTCATAATCAATTCCTTATTTATGGCTAAGAAATCTACAGGCCTGTAGCGTTGCGCACACTAACTCGACAATTTCAGACAGTCCAG
>CAMLJN010000057.1 GCA_946480445.1 uncultured Buttiauxella sp. | reverse complement strand
GCTGTCGCCGTCCGCCTCGTAATGGGTGGTGGCAAACAGCGCATCGGGCTTGCCGCTCTCCACAAAGACCAGGTCGACGGTGACGGCGTTAACCGGCTCCACCTCATGGAAAACCCCGGCCTCCAGAAACTGCACGTCCGGCACCGAGCCGTATACCGGGTGAACCAGCTCGCCGGTGCCCGCCGTTTTAAGGGCGTTTAAAAAGGCTTTAAGCTGCGTCTGGTAGCGGTTGCCCCAGAAGATAGCCTGCAGACGAAAGTTCACCGCCTTCAGCCCCTGGTCTTCCACCTCTTCGCCGTCCCGGTACGGGTAAGCGTAGGTCACGGTGTCTTTTGCCAGGGTGTCGCGGGTAAACAGGCAGTCGAACTCCACGCCCCGGAACGAGGCTGGCATCAGCAGGTCAACGCCCAGCGCTGCGGCAATCTCGTTAATCGTATCCGCCACTATTTCCTCCTCGAATCAACATCAATTCTGCGCAGCACCGCTTCGGAAACTTCACGGCTGTCAAGGTAGATATTGGCCACCACAGGCTGCTGCGGCCCCTGAGGGCCGTAAGGAACATTTGCACCAGCAGGCGCAGGCTTCGCGGTATTGCTCTGCGAGAAAAAGTTCTTGATCTCGTCAAGTGCATCAAGGAAGCCGACCGGGTGTAACTCCAGCCCATTGCTCTTACCTTTAACGCTGTAACCCGCATCGTTGATATCTTTGACCCGGTCTTCGCCACGCCGAAGGTAATGCGAATAAATTTCTTCCCCCGCCATTGCCACATCCCCGACAGGACTGAGGACACGTAAGGGTTTAAGCCATTTACTGCCTGTTTTTGCCACATCCTCTGCAACCTCACCGACACCACCGGCATCAGGTACTTTCCCACCTTTGATGCGGTTCCAGACTTTTTTACCGCCCAGCGCGACGAGGCCACCCAACCCCGCGCCCTGCATGGCGCTCATCCCCTGAAATGCTGAATATGCCCCTGTGACCGCCGAGGTCAGCTTAGGGAACTCCTGCGCCAGTATCGAGGCTTTATCAGCAGCATCGCCCAGCGATTTAGCCAGCGGTGCGGCGGTATCGATTTGTGCGTTGAAGGCTTCATTTTTCGCCTGGTTAACCTTAAATTCAGCGCTGTCTCTCTTCAGCTCAAAATCCATATCCGCAGAGGTTTCACCAGCCGGTTTTTCAAATTGTTCACTGCCCTCTTTAATCAGCTCGTGGTAGTAATCTTTGTTACGTTCCCAGTTAAGGAAGCCCATCCGTGAATATTCATTGGTGAATATACGACCCACATTCTGACCGTGGATTTGGTCTCGACGGGCTTCAAGCTGTTCTCTGGCTTCGCCGGGAGCTGTGCTGGAAATTTGTTTTTCAAGAGACTTAAACTGTGGATCGTGTTCGTCCATTGCCCGGATAGCGCGGTCAACGGTATCCAACGGCGACAGTCCTTTTTCAGCATCTGCACGAATCAGTGCGCGGATATCAATACCGCGTTTACCTATTTTGGCATTTTTAAAGTTGTTGGCCAGCGTGGGGGAGGACAGTTCTCCCAGCAGATTGGTGGTGAACGTCGCGGCATCTTCAGGGGAGCCAGCACCGCGAGCTGCGGCTTCGAATAGTGCCATTGTTGTGGCATAGCCCTTGCGGCCATATAAGCCAATAGACTTCGCTGACTCAAGTGCTTTTGGCCCCTCTTTAGCCAGAAGAGACATATCCACCATGCCATGCTGCGACATTGTGGTGGCGACGCTCAGACCTGCATGCGCATCTTTTTCATTCAGACCAAAGTTAAATGCGCTGGCCTGCAGACTGGCAACCGCTGCCGGGTCGGTTTCCGTTGCGGTAGAAATTTTCATGACTTCGGGAAGTGCCCGGAGTGACATATCCGGGCCAGTGCCCATAGTCCCCGACCGCTGCATTACCTCAAGAGCGTGAAGAGCACCATCGTGATTTCCGCCACCTTCACGCAGCGCCTTACGCACGCCAGCATCAATGACTTTCATCCCTGCTTCGCGGTCAGCCTTACTACCGCTGCTGTAGGCAAAGTTAGCCTGTGTGCGAAGCTCAGAATCGTACTCCATCTGATTCTCGATGGGCTTGCGCATCACCATCGCACCGGCGATCAGACCGCCGCCAATGGCACCCACGGTTTTGCCCACGCGGGCAAGGCGCTGATAGCTGCGCTCGGTTTCGCCCAGCTCGCGTTTGAGCCTGGCAACGGTCGCCTGCGTCTGGTTCCATGCGCGGGTCTGTTCGCTGGCGCTCATGGTGCCGCTGCGGGAGAGACGGTTGTACGCGGCCAGCGTCTGGTTAATCTCGCGGCGGATAGACTGCTCAGAGCGAATACCCAGCGTTTCGCGGGCCTGCGCCTGTCGGCGGTACTCCTGGAGGGCCGGGTTCATTTTCTCCTGGACACGCAGCGTCTCGCCCATCTCCTGTCGCAGACGGGAGACCGTTGACTGCATGCGCTGGTAAGCCCGTTCCTGCTCCTTGACCGACAGAACGCCGCTACGCTCAAGTCGGTTATAGGCCGCGACCGTGCGGCTGATTTCCCGCTGGATGTTATGCTCTGAGCGTATTCCCAGCGACTCACGGGCGCTGGACATGCGGCGGAACTCTTCGGATAACGACCGGATTTTGGGCGTGGCGTTATCCTGCACGCCAAATTTAATCTGAGTATCAAAATCACGGGCCACGGGGCAGTCCTCTTAGCGGGAAGCAGCGCTGCGTGCCCTTTTACGGGGGCGACGCAGGCTGATAACGGTGCGGTTTTTCTGCCAGGCTTTGGGGTTTTCCCGGCGGGTGATGGCATCCAGCCATCCGGCCAGCTCTACAGCGCTGGCGCGTCGGATTTGCTCTTCTGTGATGCCGTATCGTCCGAGCCGGATGACGGTGTACCGGTATTCGGTAAAGCGCTGCTCATGGATTTGAGCTTTTTTTTCACCTCATCGCGCAGGGTGCGCAGGTAGGCATAATCCTCGGAGACCAGATTGTCGCAGAGCAACTGATAGGTAATGCTCTCAGCGGGAATGTCGCCAATCTTCATCAGCGTGCGGGCCAGCACAGCAATCGGCACGCCAGCGTCAGAGACGCCGTCTTCAATCACGGCAATCTCGTCTCCGACCGTTGCCAGACCCAGCTCCACTTTTTGGTGGAGCCTGCCATCAAACAGAATGCCAACCGGCAGTGAACCTGTGCAGGTAATGTTCCCGGACATCATTATTCCTCAATTTTGTTAAGTGCAAAGGCGGTGATGTTGATCCGCGCCTCGTTATCCACGGTGTACTGCTCACCGACCTGCGTGACAAACACATCCTGATAGGTGGTGCGTTTGCCGCTGCCGAGCGGCGTCTGGGTCAGTTTTGCCCCGGCAATCTGCGCCCAGTTGACGGTGGTATCCTTTGGCACCACTGCCGTGATGGCCAGCTCCCACGTGGCGATACCCTGGGTATAACCTTTCGCGCGGCCAGTGCTGTTCATGGTCTTGACCAGCTTTTTCCCGGTTGTCTCGGTGGGGTTGAAGTCAGTGACCTCAACCTCCACGCTGTTAACGTCCAGGACAATCGAGCCTACGTATTCAAGGGCCATTGTCGTCTCCTTACATCAGATAAATGACGGCGGCGAACACATGCAGACCCCGCACGATTGCTGCCGGAATGGTGGCCTCCGCCCGCGTGTCGTCCTGAAGGCTGCGGGTGACGGTAAGCTGGTCTTTAAGCGCGTCGACGTTCTCCACAATCTCCAGCTGCTCCAGCGAATACAGCACATCAAGCAGTTCGGA
>CAMLJN010000056.1 GCA_946480445.1 uncultured Buttiauxella sp. | reverse complement strand
CAACCGAGATTCAGGAGGGTGACTGGAGTTCAGACGTGTGCTCTTCCGATCTGTCCCGCTGGTTACATCACAGCTGTGAAGCAGCACGGCGTTGGCTTTCATTTTGGAGGCGTTAATCTGCAGACGTTTACGGGCCGTCGGGATATTTGGCGGCGAATCCTGGGTGCTCGCCTGACATGATTCTCCGCTGACTTCACCTAAATCGCGGAAAGGCTTACCGACGAGCTCTTCAGCATTGGTATAGATTTTTACCGGCGCCGGGCGAGGAGCCTTAGTCTTAACGGTTTCAGCTTTAGCGGGCGTTGCTGTGCTTTGGACGGGTTCAACGGGAGATCTGTCTAACATAGAACAGCCGCTCAGCATGACTGCTACTAAACAGATCGGTAAAGCACGCATAATATTTCCTCAATGAATGATAAATCGGCAATATTGAATCAAGCTCTGACACAAATAACAAGACGGGCAGAAGCCCGTCTTTCATTATTTACGCAAAGCGTGTCTGAGGGAAACTTACCAGCCTTTAACCGCGCCGCCGTTAAAGACTTTGTTTGCCGCTTCGTAAACTTCGTCAGACTGGTAAGCCTCAACGAATTTCTTCACGTTTTCTGCGTCTTTATTATCTTCGCGAGCCACAATCAGGTTCACGTAAGGTGAGTTTTTATCCTCAACAAAGATGCCGTCTTTGGCTGGCGTCAGGCCAATCTGGCTGGCGTAGGTGGTGTTGATCACCGCCAGAGCGATTTGCGCATCGTCCAGAGAACGTGGCAGCTGAGGGGCTTCCAGCTCAACCAGCTTCAGGTTTTTCGGGTTCTCTGTCACATCCAGAACGGTTGGCAGCAGGCCGACACCGTCTTTCAGTTTGATCAGACCCTGCTTTTGCAGCAGCAGCAGAGAACGGCCAAGGTTTGTGGGATCGTTTGGCAGGGCAACCTGTGCTCCGTTTTGCAGCTCGTCCAGAGATTTGATTTTCTTGGAGTAGCCCGCGATAGGATAGACAAAGCTATTGCCGACAGAAACCAGCTTATAGCCGCGATCTTTGATCTGCTGATCCAGGTAAGGTTTGTGCTGGAAGGCATTGGCGTCGATATCGCCTTTGCTCAGCGCTTCGTTTGGCAGCACGTAATCGTTAAAGGTCACCAGCTCAACATTGAGGCCATATTTTTCTTTAGCGACTTTCTGCGCAACTTCAGCAACCTGCTGTTCTGCACCGACAATCACGCCGACCTTAATATGGTTCGGATCTTTCTCGTCCTGGCCACAACCCACCAGAGCCAGCGAACCAATCAAAGCACCAACAGCTGCAAAGGTTTTCAATTTAAAAGACATATCCCTTCCTTACTTGAGTAAAAAACGATGTTGTGTTGAACGTCTTATTTATGAGTCACAGTCCGGACGATGCGATCGCCAGAGAGTTGAATTAGATACACCAATACCACCAATAACACTAATACCGTATTCATCACGGTGGCGTTATAACCGATATAACCATACTGATAACCAATCTGGCCTAAGCCGCCTGCGCCAACGGCACCGCCCATCGCAGAGTAGCCTACCAGGGTAATTAAGGTGATCGTCGCCGCATTGACCAGACCCGGCAGTGCTTCAGGCAGCAGAACTTTGCGGATTATCTGCAAAGGTGTGGCGCCCATGGCCCGTGATGCCTCGATGAGACCGGACGGAATTTCCAGCAGGGCATTTTCAACCATACGCGCGATAAAGGGAGCAGCCCCCACGGTCAGCGGCACGATTGCGGCCTGCAAACCGATTGAGGTGCCTACAATGGCACGAGTGAACGGAATCATCCATACCAGCAGGATGATGAACGGTATAGATCGGAAAATATTGACCAGTGCGGAGAGAATTCGATACAGCTTAGCATTAGCGCTGATTTGTCCCGGGCGAGTGATATAAAGCAGCACGCCCACCGGCAGACCAATAACAAAGCCAAAAAAGCCGGACACAAAAGTCATCGCCAGCGTTTCATACACGCCTTTTAGCAGTAACCACATCATTGGCTCAGACATAACCCAGCACCTCTACTTTTACATGTTGTTCCTGCAGCCAGGCGATGGCAGCTTCCGTGTTGTGATGGTCGCCGTGCATTTCGCACAGCATAATGCCGAACTTCACGCCCCCTGCGTAATCCATCTGCGCGCTGATAATGTTGCTGTTTACATTAAAGGTACGGGCCGTTTCGGAAAGCAAAGGCGCATCAACGGACTGGCCGGTAAATTCCAGGCGCAGCAGTGGGACTGCCTCGGCTTTTTTCTCGCGGCTCAGGCGCTGGGCGTAATCTTCCGGGATATCCAGATGGAGGGTGGACTGAATAAACTGCTGTGCAAGCGGCGTTTTCGGATGGGAGAACACTTCGCTTACGGTGTCCTGCTCGATCAGCTCACCGTTGCTGATAACGGCAACACAGTCACAGATACGCTTCACGACGTCCATTTCATGCGTAATAAGCAGGATGGTTAAGCCGAGGCGGCGGTTAATATCTTTCAGTAACTCCAGAATAGAACGAGTGGTTGCCGGGTCCAGGGCGCTGGTGGCTTCATCGCACAGTAAAACTTTTGGATTACTGGCCAGCGCACGGGCGATAGCCACGCGCTGCTTCTGCCCGCCGGAAAGGTTGGCCGGGTAAACGTCATGCTTTTCACTTAACCCCACCAGATCCAGCAGCTCAGTAACGCGGCGCTTAACTTCTTCGCGTGGCGTATTGTCCAGCTCCAGTGGCAAGGCAACGTTGCCAAACACGGTGCGGGAGGAGAGTAAATTAAAATGCTGGAAGATCATGCCAATCTGACGACGAGCTTTGGTTAACTGGCCTTCAGAAAGCGTCGTCAGCTCCTGGCCATCAACCAGCACGGAGCCTTGCGTTGGGCGCTCAAGTAAGTTCACGCAGCGGATCAACGTACTTTTCCCCGCGCCGGATGCGCCAATCACGCCGTAAATTTGTCCAGCAGGAACGTGCAGACTGACGTTATTCAACGCCTGTACGGTGCGGTTCCCTTGCTGAAATACTTTGGTGATGTTTGAAAGTTTAATCATTAGGTTATTTATTATCGTATAAGAGTTAGCCGTGGCATTTTCTGCTGCCGACAACGGGCGATGACCGTCACCGTATGGATGTTAAGGCATCCAGACGTCTAAATCAATCAGGGCGTGATGGTCAATTCTGTCTGTAGGACGAATTCATGCGATACTAGACGTCATTACCCAGTTTCAGGAGTTTTCAAGTGGCACAGTCTGTTCCCGCTATTTTTCTCGACCGCGATGGCACTATTAATGTCGATCATGGCTATGTACATGAAGTCGATCAGTTTGAGTTTATCGACGGCGTGATAGAGGCGATGCGCGAATTAAAAGAGATGGGCTATGCGCTGGTGCTGGTCACCAACCAGTCGGGCATTGCGCGCGGCATGTTTACAGAAGATGATTTTGCTAACCTGACCGAATGGATGGACTGGTCGCTGGCGGACCGTGGCGTTGACCTGGACGGCATCTATTATTGTCCTCACCACCCTGACGCAGTAGTAGAAGAGTTTCGTCAGGTATGTGATTGCCGTAAACCACAGCCGGGCATGTTGCTTTCCGCTCGCGACTATCTCCACATTGATATGGCCTCTTCTTATATGGTTGGTGACAAAGTGGAAGATATGCAGGCCGCTGCTGCGGCGCAGGTTGGCACAAAAGTGCTGGTCCGCAGCGGCAAACCAGTTACCCTGGAAGGTGAAGCGGCGGCGGATTTAGTAATAAACAGCCTTGCAGACCTGCCAAAAGCCATAAAAACGCGCTAATAACAGGCGTTATGACCAAAAAATGTGCGGTTGGAAATAATTTTGAAAATAGGGGTTGTCAGCTTTTAAAAAATCCCTATACTGCGCCTCCACTGACACGGCACAACGGCTTACAAACCGGCCC
>CAMLJN010000055.1 GCA_946480445.1 uncultured Buttiauxella sp. | reverse complement strand
CATATCATCTTGATTGCAATCCTGATATGGAGTTCGTTTGACGAACACATCGACGCCAGCGCGGGCGGCGGCGGTGGCTCTTCCATTGACGCGGTCATGGTTGATCCAGGTGCCGTAGTACAACAGTACAATCGCCAGCAGCAACAGCAGGCGAGTAGCAAACGAGCCCAGGAGCAACGCGAGAAACAGGCGCAGCAGCAGGCGGAAGAGCTTCAGGAAAAACAGGCGGCTGAACAACAGCGTCTGAAAGCCCTGGAAAAAGAACGCTTAGAGGCGCAGGAGCAAGCAAAGCAGGCCGAACAGCAAAAACAGGCGCAGGAAGCGGCGAAAGAAGCTCAGGAGCAGCAGAAGCAGGCTGAAGCGGCAGCGGCGAAAGCCAAAGCAGACGCGAAAGCTCAGGCCGATGCGCAGGCGAAAGCCGCGGAAGAAGCAGCGAAGAAAGCTGCAGCCGACGCCCAGAAAAAAGCCACAGAAGAGGCGGCCAAAAAGGCAGCCGACGCTGAGAAGAAGGCGGCCGCTGAAGCCGCAGCCGCTGCGAAGAAAGCCCAGCAGGAGGCTGAGAAGAAAGCGGCCGATGCCGCGGCGAAAAAAGCCGCTGAAGCTGAGAAGAAAGCCGCAGCCAAAGCTGCTGCGGCTGAAAAAGCAGCGGCAGCTGAAAAAGCCGCCGCCGAGAAGGCTGCCGCAGAGAAAGCCGCTGCCGACAAGGCTGCTGCGGCAAAAGCTGCCGCAGATAAAAAAGCGGCTGCGGATGCTAAGAAAAAAGCTGCAGCCGAGAAGGCCGCTGCCGATAAAGCAGCAGCCCAGGGCGTTGAAGATCTGTTTGGCGACCTGAGCTCGGGTAAGAATGCACCGAAAACCGGTGGCGGAGCGAAAGGAAATAGCGCTGCGGCGGCCGGGAAAGGGAATAATAAAAATAATGGCGCTTCTGGTGCCGACATTAACAACTATGCGGGTCAGATAAAATCGGCGATCGAAAGCAAGTTCTACAACGATCCTTCGTTTGCCGGTAAGACCTGTTCATTACGTGTCAAGCTGGCACCTGATGGCCTGTTGCTCGATGTTAAATCAGAAGGCGGTGATCCGGCTCTTTGCCAGGCAGCTGTTGCGGCAGCCCGTCTGGCGAAGATTCCAAAACCACCTAGCCAGGACGTTTATGAAGTCTTTAAAAACGCGCCACTGGACTTCAAACCTTAACGGCATTTCCCCATGAAAATGGGGAAAACCTGACTAAGCTGTGTCAAAGGGTTTTGGTAGTTTTGTGTATTTGGGTTTGTTAACATTCTGCTAAATTATCGTGGGCTTTTCGCCTGGATAAGGGAGATATGATGAAGCAGGCATTTCGAGTTGCATTAAGTTTCTTGATGCTGTGGGCAGCGGTGCTGCACGCAGAAGTTCGTATTGAAATCACGCAGGGTGTGGATTCAGCACGTCCAATTGGTGTGGCACCGTTCAAATGGGCAGGCCCGGGTGCGGCACCTGAAGATGTTGGTGGCATTGTTGCTGCTGACTTACGCAACAGCGGGAAATTCAATCCGCTGGATCGCTCTCGTCTGCCGCAGCAGCCTGGCTCCGCCCAGGAAGTGCAGCCGGCAGCCTGGACCGCGCTGGGCATTGATGCCGTCGTTGTGGGTCAGGTGACGCCAAACGGTGACGGCAGCTATACCGTTGCTTATCAGCTGGTCGATACTTCTGGCGCGCCGGGGACCGTTCTGGCTCAGAACTCCTACAAGGTTAACAAGCAGTGGCTGCGTTATGCCGGCCATACCGCCAGCGATGAAGTCTTTGAAAAGCTGACCGGGATTAAGGGTGCGTTCCGTACACGTATTGCTTACGTGGTACAGACCAACGGCGGTCAGTTCCCGTATGAACTGCGCGTTTCCGACTACGATGGCTACAACCAGTTCGTTGTTCACCGCTCTCCGCAGCCTCTGATGTCTCCATCCTGGTCTCCGGACGGCAGCAAGCTGGCTTATGTGACCTTTGAAAGCGGTCGCTCTGCGCTGGTTATCCAGACGCTGGCAAACGGCGCTGTGCGCCAGGTGGCTTCTTTCCCACGTCACAACGGGGCACCATCGTTCTCGCCGGACGGCACCAAGCTTGCTTTCGCGCTGTCTAAAACGGGGAGTCTGAACCTGTACGTCATGGATGTGGGTTCCGGCCAGATTCGTCAGGTGACCGACGGTCGTAGCAACAACACTGAACCTACCTGGTTCCCGGACAGCCAGAACCTGGCTTATACCTCAGATCAGGCCGGTCGTCCGCAGATTTATAAAGTGAATATCAACGGCGGTGCTCCGCAGCGTCTGTCCTGGGAAGGTAGCCAGAACCAGAATGCTGATGTAAGTTCCGACGGTAAGTTTATGGTAATGGTCAGCTCCGCAAGCGGTCAGCAGCACATTGCCAAACAGGATCTGGTAGCGGGTGGCGTACAAACTTTATCGTCAACGTTCCTGGATGAAACGCCAAGTCTGGCACCTAACGGCACTATGGTAATCTACAGCTCTTCTCAGGGGATGGGATCCGTGCTGAATCTGGTCTCAACAGATGGGCGTTTCAAAGCGCGTCTTCCGGCAACTGATGGTCAGGTTAAATCACCTGCCTGGTCGCCGTATCTGTGATAATAAAATATTAAAGGATCAAAGAAATGCAACTGAACAAAGTGCTGAAAGGGCTGATGATTGCTCTGCCTGTTATGGCCATCGCGGCATGTTCTTCTAACAAGAACGCCAGCAACGAAAGCGGTGAAGGCATGCTGGGTGCCGGCACTGGTATGGACGCTAACGGTCAAGGCAATATGTCTTCCGAAGAGCAGGCTCGTCTGCAGATGCAACAGCTGCAACAGAACAACATCGTTTACTTCGGTCTGGACAAGTATGATGTTTCTTCTGAATTTGCTGCCATGCTGGATGCACACGCAAACTTCCTGCGTAGCAACCCATCTTACAAAGTGACCGTAGAAGGTCATGCGGACGAACGTGGTACCCCGGAATACAACATCTCTCTGGGTGAGCGTCGTGCTAACTCCGTTAAGATGTACTTGCAGGGTAAAGGCGTTTCTGCAGACCAGATCTCCATCGTTTCTTACGGTAAAGAAAAACCTGCAGTACTGGGTCATGACGAAGCGGCTTACGCTAAAAACCGTCGTGCCGTACTGGTTTACTAAGAGAATGGCATGAGCAGTAACTTCAGACATCACCTGTTGAGTCTGTCGTTACTGGTTGGCATAGCGGCCCCCTGGGCCGCTTTTTCTCAGGCGCCAATCAGTAGTGTCGGCTCAGGCTCGGTCGAAGACCGTGTCACGCAACTCGAGCGTATTTCTAACGCTCACAGCCAGCTTTTAACCCAACTCCAGCAGCAGCTCTCCGATAACCAAAACGATATTGATTCCCTGCGCGGTCAGATTCAGGAAAGCCAGTATCAGCTCAATCAGGTTGTCGAGCGTCAGAAGCAGATCCTGTTGCAGATAGATGGCCTCAGCAACGGCGGTGCCGCGGCGGGTCAGGCTAGCGGGGGTTCTCAGGATACGACGGCTCCGGCGACGGATACCGGTGCATCGACAGGGGCACCGGCAGCCAGCGCGCCTGTACAGGGCGGAGACGCAAACAGCGATTACAACGCGGCTATCGCCCTGGTGCAGGATAAATCGCGCCAGGATGAAGCTATGGTGGCGTTTCAAAGCTTTGTAAAGAAATACCCGGATTCAACTTACCAGCCTAATGCGAACTATTGGCTGGGCCAGCTGAACTACAACAAAGGGAAAAAGGACGACGCGGCGTTTTATTTTGCCTCGGTCGTAAAAAACTACCCTAAGTCGCCTAAAGCCCCGGACGCGATGTACAAGGTCGGTCTGATCATGCAGGACAAAGGCGATAGCGCAAAAGCGAAAGCCGTGTACCAGCAGGTGATCAAGCAGTTCCCGAATACTGACGGAGCAAAACAGGCGCAAAAACGCCTCAATGCGATGTAATGCCTGCGGCCTGACCAGATATCGCTGTTTTTCTGGTCTTGCCGCATGATTACTAAGCAATTGAACGAATCGTGCAAAATTCTTGTTGCCTCAAAATCTTAAATCAGTAATATATGCCGCCGTTGCCGGGGATAAGTTGTTAACCGGAAATGACACGAAAATGGGTCGTTAGCTCAGTTGGTAGAGCAGTTGACTTTTAATCAATTGGTCGCAGGTTCGAATCCTGCACGACCCACCAATTTTCGATGTGAGAGAAGTTTGTGAATCGTGAAGGGTTTGAACCTGCAGCAGGTTTGAGTTGAGCGCAAGCGAAACAACGTTGCACAGCAACGACCCGAAGGGTGAGGCCAAAGGCCGCATCATCCTGCACGACCCACCAATTTTCGATGTGATGTTGTAAAAGAGTGCAGTAGCCGCATAGCGGGTCGTTAGCTCAGTTGGTAGAGCAGTTGACTTTTAATCAATTGGTCGCAGGT
>CAMLJN010000054.1 GCA_946480445.1 uncultured Buttiauxella sp. | reverse complement strand
TCTGGTCGAATGCACGAGCAGAACCACCGTAGGTTTTAGCCAGAACGGTAGTGATGGCAGCGGTCAGCGTTGTTTTACCATGGTCAACGTGGCCGATAGTACCGACGTTAACGTGCGGTTTTGTACGTTCAAACTTTTCTTTAGACATCGATTGTCCCTCTAAGACACGGATAAATCGGTGGTATCACCACATCAACCAGGCTTATGCCTGAATTAGCTGAATGCAATAACAGAAGAAAAACAGGAAGGAGAAAGAGAAGTGGTGCTGATAGGCAGATTCGAACTGCCGACCTCACCCTTACCAAGGGTGCGCTCTACCAACTGAGCTATATCAGCACATCTGGAGCGGGCAGTGGGAATCGAACCCACATCATCAGCTTGGAAGGCTGAGGTAATAGCCATTATACGATGCCCGCATCTTAGAACTCGGCTACCTGCTTAATTCTGTTTTGAATATGAGAGAAAATCTCTCAGTATTCGAGCCGACTTGCCTGGAGCTTATCGTCTCGGGCTTCGCGAAGCGTCGCCTTAAAATGGTGGTAGGTTCAGGATAAACGATGCTTACGCTCGTTGTCTCACCCTGTTCGACTCGAACTTCGGTCGAAGCTTCTCACCTTCCCAACAAGTGCTCATGTTAATGAAACTCGTTGGTTCAACCATATTGCTATGGTTAAAAATGGTGGTGGGGGAAGGATTCGAACCTTCGAAGTCGATGACGGCAGATTTACAGTCTGCTCCCTTTGGCCGCTCGGGAACCCCACCAGGCACTTGATGGTGCCGACTACCGGAATCGAACTGGTGACCTACTGATTACAAGTCAGTTGCTCTACCTACTGAGCTAAGTCGGCATCAAGTAGCGCGCATTCTAGGAACACAGGCGCCGCTATGCAACAAAAAAATCGCATAAAATGCACTACCGCTCATATTTTGCGCGACAGGTCGATATTTTGGCGATTAAAGCGGCGTTAAGGCTGATTTTCATCCACCACCGCAGGGACAAAATTAGAGCCCCGGTGGAGAAAGAAGTCTGGGTGCGCACTAAAAATGTGCACCACTCCCCCTTTTTGTTCCTCTAACGGGCATAGAAGGACATCTTCCATCGTTTATAAGCCGTCCCTGCACCCATGATGTGAGTTGGATCACTTATTGCTTACGTATATCACCCCCAAAGAGGAGGAAGATAATGAAGATTGTTCCTTTGAATGCAGCCACGCTGCCAGTCTACTGTCGGGAACTGGCAGATCTCCTTCTGGACTCTATTGCCAGCGGTGCTTCCATCGGCTACCAACAAACGCTATCGCATGAAGAAGCGGAAAGCAGTTTTTACCGATTACGCGGCGCGCTTGATAAAGGGGAGATGAAAATGTGGATTGCACGAGACGAGCGCGGTCTGCTGGGCGTCATACGGCTTGAACTCTGTCATGAAGCAGACGGCCTGAACCGGGCAACCATCAAATCCCTGCTGGTGCATCAACGTGCCCGACGGCAAGGGATAGGCAAACAGCTGATTTCTGCCCTGGAAAAAGCCGCTTTTGTACAGCACCGCGGGCTCTTGTTCCTTGATCTTCAGGCCGGGACACCGGCCGAAGCGTTCTATCGTGCGCAGGGATACCGTTGCCTGGGCGAACTCCCCGATTATATCTGCTCTCATGATGGCTTTTATCATCCCGCCGTCATCTACTACAAACGCTTATTCGCGGTGAATCAATTCGCGCGCATCATCGCAGGCTAGAGCCACTCAAAACGTGATGCCGTAGTGCGAAAGCATCGCGGCCGCGTTTTTTTCTTATTATTCTCCCCCATCTGGTGTTACCCTCCTGCCCATTGTTGAAAAGTAAAATACGTTGCGCGCCTATGATTAACTGAGGTGGATTGCCATTCCTCAGTCCGCGCTTGACGTTCATTTTGTCCTGAATTACAGGCAGAAGCATGCTTATGAGTAATAAAGAGCAAATATTGACGACCCCTTATCTGCAGTTCAATCGAAGCCAGTGGGCAGCCCTGCGTGATTCAGTGCCGATGACGCTAACCGAAGGGGAAGTCGCACGATTAAAAGGCATCAACGAAGATCTTTCGTTGGAAGAAGTTGCAGAAATTTATCTGCCCCTTTCGCGTCTGTTAAATTTCTATATCAGCTCAAATTTACGCCGCCAGGCCGTGCTGGAACAGTTTCTCGGCACTAACGGGCAACGTATTCCGTACATTATCAGTATTGCCGGCAGCGTTGCGGTAGGGAAAAGTACCACTGCCCGCGTGCTGCAAGCCTTGCTGAGCCGCTGGCCAGAGCATCGTCAGGTAGAGCTGATCACCACCGATGGTTTTCTTCATCCGAATAAAGTGCTCAAAGAGCGCAATCTGATGAAGAAAAAAGGCTTCCCGCAATCCTATGATATGCATCGCCTGGTTAAATTCGTTTCCGAGTTAAAATCAGGGGCCACTAACGTTACCGCGCCTGTTTATTCTCATCTTATTTATGATGTGATCCCCGACGGGGATAAGACGGTGACGCAGCCCGATATTTTAATCCTCGAAGGATTAAATGTTTTACAAACCGGCATGGATTATCCCCACGATCCGCATCATGTATTTGTCTCTGACTTTGTCGACTTCTCTATTTATGTCGATGCACCCGAAGACTTACTTCAGGACTGGTATATAAAGCGCTTCCTTAAATTCCGTGAAGGTGCATTTACTGACCCGGATTCTTATTTCCATAGCTATGCTAAATTATCAGAAGATGAGGCGGTCAACATCGCTATGCAGCTCTGGAAAGAGATTAACTGGATGAACCTTAAAGAAAACATCCTGCCGACGCGCGAACGCGCAAGCCTGGTTATGACGAAAAGTGCCAATCATGCGGTAGAAAGCGTCCGTCTACGTAAGTAAATAACGGGGGGATATCATCCCCCTTAGTTATTAATTCACGCCACGAAGCGATATTTCACCACCAATCCATGGCTTAACAATTCCATCCTGTTCCAGTAGCAATGCGCCCTGTTCGTTTATTCCTCGGGAAATACCAAATATTTCTCTTTCCCCGATAATTAATTTAACCTGGCGGTTAATGTAATTATCAAGCCTTTCCCAACGAGCTAAGAATGGAAGCATGCCTTCCTGTTCAAACAGCGTTAGTGCCTGGCGTAGTTCATGTATTAAAGTTACAGCCAGAGCATTACGATCGATATTTATCCCGGACTCCTGAAGATTAGTCCACCCCTGGTTAATAACATCAGTAGCAACATTACGCATCGCAAGGTTAATTCCAGCGCCGATGACAATTTGCGCCGCATCACCCGTTTTGCCCGTCAGTTCGACAAGAATACCTGCGAGCTTGCGATCGTTAAGATAGAGATCGTTGGGCCATTTGACTCTGACATCCTGAGCGCCGAGCTCTCGCAGCACCTCGGCCATGACAATGCCTATCACCAGACTCAACCCAATAGCGGCGGCCGGACCTTGCTCCAGGCGCCAGTACATAGAAAGATAGAGATTTGCACCAAAGGGGGAAAACCACTGTCGACCACGTCGGCCGCGTCCGGCCTGCTGATATTCCGCAATGCATGCATCACCGGATTGCAGATCGGCCAGACGTTCGAGTAAATACTGGTTAGTGGAATCAATCACAGGCAGTACAGCCACTGTTCCCGTCTGTATCTGCGATTTAATCAGAGCTTCATCCAACAACTGTATCGGGTCGGGTAAACTGTACCCCTTACCCGGGACGGTAAAGACATCCACTCCCCAGTCACGCAGCGTTTGAATATGTTTGTTTATTGCCGCACGGCTCATACCAAGCTTCTCACCCAGCTGCTCTCCGGAGTGGAATTCTCCATCTGCCAGAATACTGATTAGGGTGAGGGGGATTCTGTTATCTCTCATGCGATGGTCTCCACTGCACTGACTTCTCCGGTCCTGCCGATGAAGCGCACCTCAGGCTCCAGCCAGACGTTAAACTTTTCACCTACGCGCTGACGAATATAATGAGCCAGTTGGACAACATCCTCGCTGGTTGCCTGTGCCTCGTTAATCAGGACTAATGCCTGCTGACGATGCACGGCTGCACCGCCTATCCGATGCCCCTTAAGTTCACAGCGATCGATTAGCCAGCCTGCGGCCAATTTCACCGATCCATCAGCCTGCGGGTAATGCGGTGCGTTGGCAAACTCACCAAGCAGCTCTTCCGCCTGCCTGGCCGAAATGACCGGGTTCTTAAAGAAACTGCCGGCATTACCATTCACGCGAGGGTCAGGAAGCTTGGTTATTCGCATATGACATACCGCATCAAAGACCTGTTGAGGTGTAACAGTGCCGGCATCAAGCTGAATTAAATCACCATAGGTCAGTACCGGCTGCCACTCTTTAGGCAGGCGTAAACCAACGGCGGTAATAGCAAAGTTATGCTGATACTCATGTTTGAAAATGCTGTCGCGATAGCCAAACTGGCACTGATTACTGTTCAGGCGCTGAAGATGACCACTGCGCAGATCAACACAGTCAACGTAGTGACATACTTTTTTAAGTTCGACGCCGTATGCACCAATGTTCTGAATAGGGGAAGAGCCAACGCAGCCGGGGATCAATGCCAGGTTTTCGAGCCCCGGCATACCTTTTTTCAGGGTGTATTCGACAAGCTGATGCCAGTTTTCTCCAGCACCGACGTGCAAATACCAGGCATGCTCATCTTCAGTCACTTCGATACCGGTAAGGCGATTAACAATTACCGTGCCGGAAAAATCATCAAGAAAGAGAACGTTACTTCCCTCACCCAGGATCAGAACGGGCTGCTGGTCTGCAACGGCCTCGCGCCAGGCTTCATTGAGCTGCTGCACGGTTTGCGCAATTACGATATGCAAAGCATTTGCCTGAATACCGAAGGTATTGAAGGGCTTAAGGGAGGTGCTCATGTCGATATCTTTCCTGAGTTTATACCCGGTTAGTTTACCTTATCTGACTGAGCTTGGCTTGTATGGCGGAATATTGCGTAAACCGCAGACGGCAAAAAGCCCTGCACTCTGTGCAGGGCTTTTCACTTATTTGAAGCCTGGCAGTTCCCTACTCTCGCATGGGGA
>CAMLJN010000053.1 GCA_946480445.1 uncultured Buttiauxella sp. | reverse complement strand
AATCCTCTCTCGCCGACCACATTCAAGAAAACCTGCTTCGGCAGGTTTTTTTACGCCTGTTGCTCACAGGATGAGAACCTCCGAAGGAGGTTTGAGCCGAGCGTAGCGAGACAACGTTGCTTCAGCAATGGCCCGAAGGGCTTATTTGTAATAAGAGGCTATCCTCTCTCGCCGACCACATTCAAAAAATCTTTCTCACCCACACCCAATAAAACATCCCCGGATAGTTCAAAACCCTCGCTTCATCGTGCATCGCTCGTCTTTATGCGATTTTGTGACATATTCCATCGTTTTTTGTGATGAAAAATCGCGGATTTTTGCGCCATTGCTTATCTTTCCCGCCAGCATTTTTCGCTGCTAGAGATGCAGATCACAAAATTAATCGGTCATATAATCAGCATCTGAAATGAATTTTTATAAATTGCGCGCAACCGATTCCCCCAGGTGCCTGCGAATCAGGCAGTGCAATATTCTGGTAACAAGCCTGTAGCATAAATTTCCCTGCTGGAAATGCCCTGGCAGGCTTTTTTTTCACTTTGTTCGCTGATTCTCACCCCGGTTGTAAATCCCCGATACCTGTATTGACGTATTAACGATCTGTTGACAGATTGTAGGGCGTGAGGGGCACTTTATGGACAGTCCGCACGACCACACAGCTTGCCTGTTGAAAGGAACCCCTGGCCTCACCATCGCCTCCGGGCACACCGAACGGACCGCACACAAATAACAAAGGTCTAACGGATAAAAACAACACATCACACATTGGAGCGGAATAATGAGTATTTCCTTGAAGAAGTCAGGGATGCTGAAATTTGGTCTGAGCCTGGTAGCCATGACCGTTGCAGCAAGCGTCCAGGCGAAAACCCTGGTGTATTGTTCAGAAGGTTCTCCTGAAGGGTTTAACCCGCAGTTGTTCACTTCTGGTACCACCTACGATGCCAGTTCAGTCCCTATTTATAACCGTCTTGTCGAATTCAAAACCGGCACCACAGAAATCGTTCCTGGCCTGGCTGAAAAGTGGGAAGTGAGCGAAGACGGGAAAACCTATACCTTCCACCTGCGCAAAGGCGTGAAGTGGCAGGACAATAAAGATTTCAAACCAACACGCGATCTCAACGCTGACGACGTCGTGTTCTCCTTCGACCGCCAGAAAAACAAAGATAACCCGTACCACAAAGTTTCCGGCGGCAGCTATGAATACTTCGAAGGTATGGGCCTGCCGGATCTGATTAGCGAAATTAAGAAAGTAGACGACAGCACCGTTCAGTTCGTGCTGACTCGTCCTGAAGCGCCTTTCCTCGCTGATATGGCGATGGACTTTGCTTCCATCCTGTCCAAAGAGTACGCGGACAACATGATGAAGGCCGGTACGCCGGAAAAAACTGACCTGAACCCAATCGGCACCGGCCCGTTCCAGCTGCTGCAATACCAGAAAGACTCCCGCATTCTGTACAAAGCCTTCCCGGGCTTCTGGGGCACCAAGCCGAAGATCGATCGTCTGGTCTTCTCTATCACGCCTGATGCGTCCGTGCGTTACGCCAAGCTGCAGAAAAACGAGTGCCAGGTGATGCCGTACCCGAACCCGGCTGATATTGCTCGTATGAAGCAAGATAAGAGCATCAACCTGATGGAGCAGGCTGGCCTGAACGTGGGCTATCTCTCCTTTAACACCGAGAAAAAGCCGTTTGACGATGCGAAAGTACGTCAGGCGCTGACCTACGCGGTAAACAAAGAAGCGATCATCAAAGCGGTTTATCAGGGCGCGGGTACCGCGGCTAAAAACCTGATCCCACCGACCATGTGGGGCTACAACGATGACGTGAAAGACTACACCTACGATCCTGAGAAAGCGAAAGCGCTGCTGAAAGAAGCAGGCCAGGATAAAGGTTTCTCCGTTGACCTGTGGGCGATGCCTGTTCAGCGTCCTTATAACCCGAACGCGCGCCGCATGGCTGAGATGATTCAGGCTGACTGGGCGAAAGTAGGCGTAACCGCCAAAATCGTGACCTACGAGTGGGGTGAGTACCTGAAGCGCGCCAAAGCGGGCGAGCACCAGGCCGTAATGATGGGCTGGACCGGTGACAATGGGGATCCGGATAACTTCTTCGCCACCCTGTTCAGCTGTGATGCAGCGAAAGATGGCTCCAACTACTCGCGCTGGTGCTACAAGCCGTTTGAGGACCTGATCCAGCCTGCGCGCGCCGCAGAAGATCACAACAAACGTATCGAGCTCTACAAGCAGGCTCAGGTGGTGATGCATGACCAGGCTCCGGCGCTGATCATCGCTCACTCCACCGTTTATGAGCCAGTGCGCAAAGAAGTGAAAGGCTATGTGGTTGACCCGCTGGGTAAACACCACTTTGAGAACGTGTCGGTAGAGTAAGACTGGCAGATACCCCCCTCACTCCGACCCTCTCCCTTAAGGGAGAGGGGGCTTAAACCCCCTTCACGATACACAGGAAGGGGCGGGGTCGAGGGGGTTTTCCCTCTCCGGGGAAGCGTTTGGGTGCGGGCGACCTTCATCCAGCCTTTTCCCTCTGGAGCGGTGAAAACAATTTTGTGAGCAATACAGACTGAAGGTGACCAGGCCTTCCGTCATTACAGAGAATCCGGGATATGTTGCAGTTCATCCTCCGACGTCTGGGGCTTGTGATCCCCACGTTTATCGGTATTACCCTACTCACCTTCGCCTTTGTGCATATGATCCCCGGAGACCCGGTGATGATTATGGCCGGCGAGCGTGGTATCTCTCCTGAACGTCATGCCCAGCTGCTGGCTGAGCTTGGCCTCGACAAGCCAATGTGGCAGCAGTACCTCCATTACATCTGGGGCGTGATGCACGGCGACCTGGGCATTTCATTGAAAAGCCGCCTGCCCGTATGGGATGAATTTGTGCCGCGCTTTAAAGCGACCATGGAGCTTGGCGTGTGTGCGATGATCTTTGCCGTCGCCGTGGGTATTCCCGTTGGCGTGCTGGCGGCCGTGAAACGCGGCTCTGTGTTTGACCACACTGCCGTTGGCCTGGCGCTGACAGGTTATTCGATGCCTATCTTCTGGTGGGGCATGATGCTGATCATGCTGGTGTCGGTGTACTGGAACCTGACCCCCGTTTCCGGGCGCGTCAGCGATACGGTCTTCCTCGATGACACCTTACCCTTAACCGGCTTTATGCTTATCGACACCGCAATATGGGGCGAGCAGGGCGACTTTATTGATGCGTTGGCACATATGGTGCTGCCTGCCGTCGTGCTGGGCACCATTCCGCTGGCGGTTATCGTGCGTATGACCCGCTCGGCCATGCTTGAAGTGCTCGGTGAAGACTACATCCGTACCGCACGTGCCAAAGGCCTGACGCGTATGCGCGTTATCGTGGTGCACGCTTTGCGTAACGCCATGCTGCCGGTCGTCACGGTTATCGGTTTGCAGGTCGGGACTCTGCTTGCAGGGGCGATCCTTACGGAAACTATCTTCTCCTGGCCTGGGCTTGGCCGCTGGTTGATTGACGCCTTGCAGCGTCGGGACTACCCGGTTGTGCAGGGCGGCGTGCTGCTGGTGGCGACGATGATTATCCTCGTTAACCTTATCGTCGACCTGCTGTACGGCGTGGTGAACCCGCGTATACGCCATAAGAAATAAGGGGCCATCATGACGCAAATATCTGAAAATAAAGTCACCGATCACAAAGTGCAGGCGGCGCCAAAACCTATGACGCCATTCCAGGAGTTCTGGCACTACTTCAAACGTAATAAAGGGGCGGTCGTCGGCCTGGTGTATGTCACCGTGATGATTCTGATCGCCGTATTCGCTAACGTCCTTGCACCCCACGGTCCGGCTGAGCAATTCCGCGACTCGCTGCTTAATCCGCCGGTCTGGCAGGAAGGCGGCAGCTGGCAGTTTATCCTCGGCACCGATGACGTCGGCCGCGACATTATGGCTCGCCTGATGTATGGCGCTCGCCTGTCGCTGCTGGTTGGCTGCCTCGTGGTGGTGCTGTCGCTTATCATGGGCGTAGTGCTGGGCCTGATTGCCGGTTACTTCGGCGGGCTTATCGACAACATTATCATGCGTGTCGTCGACATCATGCTGGCCCTGCCAAGCCTGCTGCTGGCGCTGGTGCTGGTGGCGATATTCGGTCCGTCGATAGTTAACGCTTCGCTGGCGCTGACCTTTGTTGCCCTGCCGCACTACGTGCGACTGACGCGCGGCGCGGTGCTGGTGGAAGTTAACCGCGATTACGTTACGGCCTCCCGTGTGGCCGGGGCAAGCTCCATGCGCCAGATGTTTATCAACATTTTACCTAACTGCCTGGCACCGCTTATCGTGCAGGCATCTCTTGGCTTCTCTAACGCTATCCTCGATATGGCCGCCCTTGGCTTCCTTGGCATGGGTGCGCAGCCGCCTATGGGGGGGTAATCATTTTGATACTGACCGTGCATACCTCAAGCAAGCCGACAGCCTTTGACTGGCGCGGCATTGGTCGAAATATGGGGTTTGATACTCGTCGCGAAAAAATGATTCGAAACTGAATTTTTCGAACGGTATTTGATACTCGAATGATTGTTACGTGTGTGAGTTTGAACTGCGTTTAAATCGTTTTGAATTTTGTTTAACAAAGTGGCTAAGCTGTTGACCTGGCTCAATGTACGCATAAGCCTATGCAACTACATCTAACCAAAGCGCAGTCTACGATTACTTAGCCTACTTTCTTATTGGATGCCAGGCTCTGGGGGAGCGTTTCGCCAGGATTATCGGCACCACACTCTCTAGCCTCAGCTTCATCATGAGTCATATCCTCTGGCGTTCTATGCTGAATGCCTAATATCTTCTCTTTCACCACACGATCCATCTTCAGCAGCTTAATATTATCCTCGTCAAGTAGGTATAGAACGGTTTCAACACCCTTTCGAGCCAGCATAGTTGCCAAACGGGTTCGTTCATCCTTAGTGAGGAAATCAAGCATCCGTGTAAGTTCATCACCATCATTTGGTGTTTTTGGTGTTTCATTATCACCAACCTGAAGCCACTCCAAGCTAACCCCTTCACTGGCCGCGATTTGAGCCAGCAAATTTTCTCTGGGCATTGGTGGATCTACATCGTTTTTAAAGTAACTGTTTAACGTATTGATGTTTATACCCCAAGCCCGAGCTGCAGCGCTGCGTGATTTATGACGCCTAACTAGCTGGGAGATTCTTTCAATAACAGGTTTTTTGTCCTGCTCCTGAAAAGAACCTAAACGTTCTTTTCTCATATGACGTTTCTTTCCTAAAAAACACCATTAAAAACAAGGTGTTATTAAATTTATTATAAAATCACGAAAAATACCTTGAATTGGTATTTTTCGTGATCAATACTTTTATCCGTAGAGATAACCACGCGGTTATCCGCACGAGTAACTTTTTAGGATAGATGAATGATGAATCGAAAAGAAGAGCGGGTTGTCGATTGGCACCCTGAAATCATCAAAGCGGAGATCCACCGACGCGGATTGTCGTTCCGTACTCTGTCTCTCCAGGCGGGTTACAGCAAAGATTCACTCAAAAGCGTTTTGCGCACGCCATGCAAGCCTTATCAGCAGATCGTCGCAGATGCACTGGGGGTAACACCGGAAGAGATCTGGCCCAGCCGTTACCAGACTCAAAGTTATATTCAGAGGGCTTCGTAACCATGTTTGTTGTTGCTAAAGACTTAGTGGGCATCCCCGGACTTCCCGCAACAACCAAAGGGGTACGGGAAGCACTGTTTCGGTTATCCAGTGGCCATCCTGATTTTGTGCGAAAGCGTGAAGGCACTAAAGCCTTCGAGTACCACGTTGATTGCCTGCCGGACGCTGCACGTCAAGCCGTTCAGGCCCGTTTAGCGCGACAGTTGCTGGCAAAGTCGGCTTCCATTCCGGTAAAAGCGACCGCCAGAGGTGAGCTGGTCGCGGGAGCGGGTGGCGAAAAGGTACAGCGCGAGCTGGCGCTTTACCGCAAGTGCCCGGCCCTGCAGGAGAAGAAGCTGCGCGAGCTGACCGACAGCCAGAAAGCAGTCGGTG
>CAMLJN010000052.1 GCA_946480445.1 uncultured Buttiauxella sp. | reverse complement strand
CCACCATTAATGTATCCCCCGGCTTTGCCGAAGCAGCCCAGCTGCTCGCCACCCCACCCTCATGTATATATAAGTCGATAGTGAGTTCATTACTGTCGGCATTAAAGGCCAGTGGAGTATAGTCGCGCGAAACCGGGCGTGGCCCTTCTCCCCACATCACGCCTTCGCTGGTGATCGTTGGCAGCTCAATTTTGCCGTCGGCATCAGGAAAGAAGACTTTGATGTGATCGTCAAAACCGAGCGAAGTAAAACCGGCCAGCTGTTCGCTGGTGAAGACAATACGGTAGAAACATCCGGCGGTAATTTCTTTGTTTTTAACCGTCAACTCGCGGAATTTAAGTTCGTTTTTAACACGTTTGGGTAATTTTTCTTTGTCTTGTCTTGAAGTCATAGCGTGCACTGTAGAGTAGGTTAAGATATATCATAGATATGTTTTATCACACACCTTAGCGCTTGTTCTTATCAAAATGCGGCATTTCACGCCTGGGTTCGCTGTACAAGGCACGCGCTTTTCCGCCGCATCGCTACTCCGATCGCAAATTGACAAACCCATACGCTTCAGCGCTTCCCTTTTTCCTTATCACCCATCTACACTGGGGCTGGCACTTTGGCGTATGGCCTGGTAACACTCCATCCATCGACTCACCGTCCCAGGAGGTTTGAAATGTTTCCTGAATACCGCGAACTGATCACCGAGTTAAAATCCGCCAATCCTCGTTTCCTCAGCCTGTTCGATAAACACAATCAGCTGGACCATGAAATTCTGCGTCTTGAAGGCCCGCAGGGGAACGGCTATAGTGAAAAGGTGATACAGTTGAAAAAAGAGAAGCTTCGCCTGAAGGACGAGCTCTATCAGATTTTAAAGAAAGCCAGCGGTAATTAATTATCTTGCCCGGAAGGGGCTATCCCCTTCCTTTTAAGTTTTTCCCCTTTGTGAGTCTGTCTGAACCTCAACGTCTTTCCTTATCGGACGCATTCTCCGTGCTGTCTGTAAGCTGCGTTGATTTTTCATTAAACAATTATGTGATGTTATATCTGAGCAAGATATAAACAGAACGGTCAGATTGTGCGCGAAGGGATATCGAAAATGAGTAAACTCTCACTGACTGCCTCATTATTTTGTGCGTTGTTCAGCAATAAACTTCTGGCAGTAGAAAAACACCTTGTTTACAGCCCACAGAACATTGCCGTATTTGAAGTCCGCTTCTTTGATATGAACGACGGGCCTTTTATGGATGACTGGCCCACGCCCGCAGCATCAACCTGGGATCTAAACCAGCAGCAGAAAGCTAAAATACTGGAGGCGATGCGCTACTGGGCGGGAATTATTACCCCGCAGCCGGGTGAGCTGCCCGCTATTGTGAATGTTGGCACCTTTGACGATGTCAATGCCGCAGGTCTCAGTGAAGTTGTGTCAGATGGCGTGACCAGTATTACACAGCTACAGGGGGGGCTAAACGGCATTAACACTGGCGAATTATCATTTGGTTCTCATGCCCAGTTCGTCATTGGGAAAATGGATTTTTATCCCGGCCCCTGGCGCCCCTCTCAGTTGCCACGTATCGGGCAAACCGATCTGGTCGGCTTAGCCATCCATGAACTTGCGCACGGCCTGGGGATTTCGAATATGGTGAGTGATCAGGCGGGTACTTTCACGCCTGCATTTGCTCAGTACACTTTTGGAGGCTGGACCTCCTCTTTGCGGGATGATAACGGCAATCCAGCTTCTCCCGGACAGACAGTATTATGCCAGGGATGCAATAATCCCTGGCATCCGAAAGCCTTCGACGTTCGAAAAGACAAAGGGTATTTTACCGGCGATCATGTCAACGAGGTCCTCGCGGGCGCAATGCCCGGTATTCCAGTTAAAATGCTCGGTGACTATGGCGACGTAGACAACAATTATATGAGCCATATTGAACTGAAAAATAGTCTGATGAGCCATCAGAACTTTCGAAATTACACCACCTTTATGGAAGCTGAGCTGGCCCTGCTACAGGATCTGGGATACCAGATAGACAGACGAAACTTCTTCGGTTATTCACTGTATGGTGATGGGAAGACGCTTATTAACCGGCACGGGTATTTTTTGCGCGATGGCAATAAAGGGATTTATAAAGAGGGCGAATATAATACGGCCAGTTTAGGTGTAGGCCTGCATGTTTATGGAAGCCATAACAGAATATATCAGCAGGCTGATTTATTAACCTCCGGCGCTGGCGCCGCAGGCATTCGCGTAGATGGCCAGAATAACACCCTCTTTATTGAGCCTGGCACACGGGTTCATGCTAACGGCCTTAATGCTCGCGGCGTGCTGTTTGCCTATGGCAAAAACCATAATCTTATCCAACGCGGTGAGGTACAGTCGCTGGGGATGAACGGCATCGCCCTGGATGTCGACTTCGGTAACAACCTTGTGGGTAACGACATAGATTATCGTGGTTCCTGGATGCATTATGTCAACGGCTATGCCGCGCCGCTGCTGGCTGAACTGCAGGGTGCGCTGGTAGATAATGTCGATATCAGCGGTCAGCTGGCGGGGAAACGCGCGGCGATCTTTATCTCCCCCAATGCGCTGGTGAACAACATTAATATCTTAAACGGGGCAAGAATAGCCGGTAATATTTATTCCAATTATAACCAGCGGGATGCTCTGGGCCGCCCTCGCCTGACCGCACTGTCCTTTGGGCGGCTGGCCGACAAAGATGGCCGGGCAACCGGGCTGCCGGATCCCCACTTCCGCCTTAACTATCAGGGCAATATTCAGGGGCTCGATAGTTTTGCTGTCAGTGCGCAAGGCGGCACAGCGGTACTTACCGGCAGCCACAAGCTGTACAGCCTGCGTATCGCCCCGCAAGCCGCGCTGGCAGGTTACAGCGATTACACCCTGCATCAGGATGGCGCTTTCATCAATGAAGGGCTCCTTATCCCCGGCACTACCCTGGATAAAATCAGCATCGCTGGCCACTATCAACAAAGTGAAACCGGCGAGCTGCGGTTGGGATTCAACGGCAGCGGACGACACGACACGCTGGCGGTCGACGGCTATGCGGAGCTTAACGGCAGGCTGACTTTAATCCCACAGCGGGACTGGTATGCGGAAAGCTGGCGGATTGATTCGCAGGATTTATTAAAAACCGCCTCGCGCAGCGGTCAATTTAGTGACATTAACGGCGTGTTGCAGTCTCCTACCTTGACCTTAACGAGGGTTCCCGACGGGCATGATGAGTGGCAGCTAAGAATGATGCGTGCGTCTGATGCCTACAGTCGCTATGCACGAACCTCAAACGAGAGCGAGGTGGGCAAGGCGCTGGACCAGATTGTTAGCCAGGCGCGCCCGGGTATACAGCAACTTTACCGTACGCTGGATTTTTCCTCAGCGGATGGCAACAGCGTCAGCCGCGCTCTGCGTCAGCTCTCCCCGGGGGCGTACAGCGCGATGTATGCCAGCTCCCTGCAGCGTGAACAACAGATAGCGAATATCATCAGCGAACCTCACACTATTCCCTCGCGGATTAAACCGGGAGAGGACGAATGGCGGAGTTTCGCCATACCCTTTGGCGGCAGCTTCTGGCAGCAGCAGCGCGATAACACCGTGGGCTACAATGCGAAAAGCTATGGCCTTATCTTCGGAGCCGACAAGCGCAATGGTGAAAACGACAGCCTGGTCTATGGTTTTCACGGTGCCATCGGCGGGCAGTCTGTTTCCCTGAAAGCGCCGGATTCAGGAACAGGTAAAACCACCGCGTTTAATCTCGGCCTGCACGCACGTTACGGTTTTGCGCAGCCAGAAGGCGGCTATCTGTTTGGTAATGCCCGGGTTGGCGTAGAGGATGGCTGGCTGGAGCGCCGTGTTCGCGTGGATGACTACAGCGCAAACCACAAATCCAGCTGGACCGGAACGACGGGCTCGGTAATGAGCGGCGGGGGCTATCGCTTTGCATTAAATGAGAACATAAGTGCAGGCCCGATGGCCAGCCTGAACTACTCCGTACTGCATCGTGGCAGCCTCACAGAGAGCGGTGATAAGGGCAGCCGTCTGCAGCTGGATTCGTCAACCTTTCATTCCCTGCAATCCAGTATTGGCCTGACGACGCATGCCAGCTATGCCCTGTCCTCTGGCTCAGTCGTTACCGCAGGGCTACAGCTTGCCTGGAATCACGAGCTCCTTGATACCAGCCTCTCGCAAACAGCCAGCTTTGCTGATTACGGCGCGGCGCGCTTTAAACATCGGGCTGAGGTGACAGGCCGTAACAGCATGGGCATCAAAACCGTGGCCAGCTACCAGCTCAACAAAACTGTTGAACTGGGGGCTGGCGTAAGCAGCGAGCTTTTTCGTTCCGGTTATGACTCATTGTCAGGCAATATTTCCGTCAGCTGGCGTTTTTGAGCAAATTGCCATTCGCACCTTTGCCTCCCCACGATAAAACGGGGGGAGGCAATATAGGGCCGGTATAACATTAACTCTGCGCCATAACCCCTTTTTCATGAAAGGCTTAGCCTTTCGTATCAGAAATACGCTCTTTTTAGGAAATGGCTAGTGTGGATCAAACAATCATCCTTGGTTATTATACGCCCATCAATTTTCGTGGCCCGCCTGCGGGAAATTCTTAAGGCGGGTGTTTTGTGCAAGTCTTTATTTCAACGTAACTGTTTCCTGAGTCCGGTTACTTGATTTATTTCAGAGACGTTATTGTGTTAAATTTTTTTATCAAATTTGTTTTGCTTATTGGCTTTATCATTTCACCCTTCTTTGCGCCCCATGCCTCGGCGATGGAAAGCGCAGGTGTTAAGGGTAAAGCTTATTTATCCCAGGCCGATATTTCACACTTTTACGCCACCTGGAAAGGTGTGAAATATCGGCATGGCGGCTCTACCCGGCGAGGTATTGACTGTTCTGCGCTGACGCAACGCGTGTTCAAACGCCGGGCTATAAGTCTGCCAAGAACCACCGCTGCACAGATGCGGTTAGGCAAACGCATTCCTAAGCATAAATTGCTGCCGGGCGATCTGGTGTTCTTCAAAATAGGTAAAAGACAACGCCACGTTGGCGTGTATGTCGGCAAAGGGAAATTTTTACATGCCTCAACAAAGATCGGCGTGACAATTTCTTCGCTGAATAATATTTACTGGCAGCAAAAATACGAAACGTCGAAACGTATTTCCGCCTGAATGATGGCTAAGCCTCCAGCTGCGTCAGAAGCTATTCCAGTATTATTCATACCCCACGACATATCATTCTGTCGCGGGGTCGCACATTACGCAGGATTAACCCGCGCAAACGAAATGACGTACAGCTCATTCAGGCCCGGATAGATTTCACCGATGACTTCCTTGAGCTGTTCAAGGGTCATATTCTCCTGCCTGGCATGTTCCTGAGTGAGTTCACTGAGCAACACGGGCACCACGCTTTTGACTTCTATAGTGCAAAAATAGCCATTATCTTCATATCGCCCAACGCGTAAGCGCTGCCCGGCGCGGAAGTGAGATTCGGCTTCATCACGCAGGGTGATGGTTTTGCGGCCAGCAAGAATGTCTGCTTCGAAACGCTGGAAAAAGGTTATCTCGTTCATCACGGTATCTCTGATCCTCTGAAAGAGCCGCATCATACCGCTTTATTCAAAAGCTGCCAGCTCAAAGGCAAGGCAACATCACCGTGCTGGCCGCAAAGCGCCAGAGGAGTTCGGGGTGGATATCCAGGACTGGATTAGGGGCAAGCGTTGCCAGGAGGCCTTCTCTCCTGCGGGATTTGAATGCTGCGCCTTAAATTCCTGTCTGTCCGGCCTTAGACATATTTCAACAAAGCATTGCCGGTAGACGGGATTCCAGCGGGAGAAACTGCACATAAAACAGGCAAATAACCTCGTTTCTTCTGGATATGGCCATCAGTATTTCTGAACGGCCATACGTCTTGCCTTCCTGATGGCTCCTTCAGCAGATTATATTACTTTGCGTTCTATTAACGGGTTTTAAGTTCTTTAGACGAGCGGGTTTGCCGCCCTATCATCCGCAACATGAACACTTTTCATGTTGTGAGAAAACGATGGCGATTGTGAATTCCGTACTTGATTTGATTGGTCATACCCCGCTGCTGCGGCTTAACCAGCTTGATACGGGCCCCTGTGAGCTGCTGCTCAAACTTGAAAACCAGAACCCCGGCGGATCAATAAAAGATCGCGTGGCGCTGGCAATGATTAACGAGGCTGAGCAAAGCGGTGCTCTCAAACCTGGCGGCACTATTATTGAAGCCACAGCGGGAAACACGGGCTTAGGGCTGGCGCTAATCGCCACGCAAAAAGGCTACCCGCTGATCCTGGTGGTGCCAGATAAAATGAGCCGCGAGAAGATCCTGCACCTCAAGGCGCTGGGCGTCGATATCCGCTTAACCCGATCTGATGTAGTGAAAGGCCACCCTGAGTATTACCAGGATTACGCCCGCCGACTGGCGCAGGATATTCCCGGTAGCTACTACATCGATCAGTTTTCCAATCAGGCAAATCCTCAGGCGCATACCGCCACAACTGCGGCGGAACTCTGGCAGCAGACTGACGGCCGTATTGACGCCATTGTCGTTGGCGTCGGTTCTGGCGGTACGCTCGGTGGATTACAGCATTTTTTCAAATCACGTTCGCCAGAAACGGAATTTATCCTTGCCGATCCTCAAGGATCTATTCTGGCCGATATTGTGGACCACGCAGAACCAAAGCCCCCGGGTAGCTGGCTGGTGGAAGGTATTGGCGAGGACTTTATTCCTCCGCTGGCACAAATTGACGGCGTCTCCAGGGCCTATCGCGTGAGCGACAGCGAAGCCTTCCACACGGCCCGCGAGCTGCTCAGACGCGAAGGCATCCTGGCCGGGTCATCAACCGGTACCCTTCTCGCCGCGGCATTGCACTACTGCCGGGCACAGACGGAACCGAAACGCGTGGTGACATTCGCCTGCGACAGCGGCAACAAATACCTTTCGAAAATGTTCAACGATGAATGGCTTAGCGACCAGGGTCTCGGCCTCAATCACGTTTAAGGAAATCATAATGACTAAATTTGCTACCCACAGCGTACACAGCGGTTTTTTCAGCGATGCTCACGGCGCGGTGATGCCGCCGATCTGTAGCCGCGAAAATTGTTTGATACTGATTTGAAGGGTATTTGATTCACGGTGAT
>CAMLJN010000051.1 GCA_946480445.1 uncultured Buttiauxella sp. | reverse complement strand
GGATTTTCCCATAATTATCTCAAGGGAAACCCTGTATTTATCTCACGTCTAATCAGCCATGAACGCGGTAGCCATAAAGCAAACCGGGCCTGGCATCGGGCAGATAACCGTGCCAGATATCGCCGGTACGCGACGGCAGGTCGTAGCGCAGCTCGTGCCCATGCTCATCAAAAACGCAGAGTTCGACTTTTTCAGCATGGGCCGAAAACAGCGTGAAATTCACGCCTTTGCCATCGTAGTTTGCGCCATACGGCGCTGAGTAACCTGCGCTGAGTACCGTCATTCCCCCTCCCGGACCAGCCAGACGGTGGCGAGAGGTGGCAACGTCAAGCTCAGCGAGTGCTCGCGTCCGTGGCTTGGAATAGCGTCGCTACGCACCACGCCGCTGTTCCCGGCGTTGCTGCCGTGATAATGCATGGAGTCAGTGTTCAGCTCCTCACGCCAGCGCCCTGCCTGGTTGATACCAAAGCGATAGTTATAGCGCGGCACCGGCGTAAAGTTGCTGGCGACAATCAGCTCGTTGCCTTTTGCATCGCGGCGCACAAAAACAAACACCGAGTTGGCTTTATCCTCCACCACCAGCCATTCAAAGCCGTAGGGATCAAAATCCAGCTCGTGCAGGGCAGCATGGCGGCGGTAGGTATGGTTCAAATCCCGTACCAGGCGCTGCACGCCGTGGTGCCAGTTGTCGCCCCCTTCCAGCAGATGCCAGTCCAGGCTGGTGTCGTGGTTCCACTCGCGCCCTTGGGCAAATTCGTTGCCCATAAACAGCAGCTTTTTCCCCGGGAAGGCCCACATCCAGCCGTAGTAGGCGCGCAGATTAGCGAATTTCTGCCACGCGTCGCCCGGCATGCGATCGAGAATGGATTTTTTGCCGTGCACAACCTCATCGTGGGAGAGCGGCAACACGAAGTTTTCGGTGCCGTTATAGAGCATCCCGAAGGTCATTTTGTCGTGATGATACTGGCGATGGATCGGGTCGAGCTTCAGGTAATCCAGGGTGTCATGCATCCAGCCGAGATTCCATTTAAACCAGAAGCCCAGCCCGCCCATCGACGGTGGACGGGTTACGCCGGGAAAATCCGTTGATTCTTCAGCCATCGTCACCGCACCGGGCGTCTGCTCGCCGATAATGCGGTTGGTGTTACGCAGAAACTCGATGGCCTCCAGGTTTTCACGGCCGCCTTTGTCGTTCGGGATCCACTCCCCGGGCTGGCGGCTGTAGTCGCGGTAAATCATCGAGGCCACCGCATCCACGCGCAGGCCATCAATGCCAAACCGCTCTATCCAGTACAAGGCGTTGCCGATGAGATAGTTGCTGACTTCCCGGCGGCCATAGTTATAAATCAGCGTATTCCAGTCCTGGTGATAGCCTTCACGCGGGTCACCGTGTTCATAAAGCGAGGTGCCGTCAAACTTTGCCAGCCCCGCATCATCCGTCGGGAAATGGCCCGGCACCCAGTCGAGCAGAACGTTCAGCCCGGCGGCGTGGGCCGCATTGATGAAATAACGGAAGTCTTCCCGCGTGCCGAAACGGCGGGTGGGGGCATACAGCCCCTGCGGCTGATAGCCCCAGCTACCATCAAAGGGGTGTTCGTTAATGGGCAGCAGTTCAAGATGGGTAAAGCCCATCTCTTTGACGTACGGCACCAGCTGATCCGCCAGATCGCGGTAGCTGAGCCAGAAGTTATTGTCGGCGTGGCGACGCCACGAGCCAAGATGCACTTCATAAATAGAGATGGGCTGGTCAAACCCGTTGGCTTTCTGCCGTTCCGGACTGAGCGTGGTTTTCTCCGGCAGGCCGCAAATCAGCGAAGCCGTTTCCGGACGCATCTGTGACTCGAAGGCATAGGGGTCGGCTTTCAGGCGAAGATGACCTTCACTATCAATCAGCTCAAACTTGTAAAGCTGGCCGGGATGCGCGCCGGGGATAAATAATTCCCAGATACCGCTTTCACGGCGCAGGCGCATGGGATGGCGGCGGCCGTCCCAGTAGTTAAACTGGCCCACGACCGAGACACGGCGAGCGTTCGGCGCCCATACGGAGAAACGCGTACCTGTTACCCCATCCATGGTATCAGCGTGTGCACCCAGGGTTTCATAAGGGCGCAGGTGCGTGCCTTCAGACAGCAGCCAGCTGTCCACTTCCTGAATCAGCGGGCCAAACCGGTACGGATCATCAATCAGGTTTTCCTGACCGTGCCAGTTAACCGCCAGCTGATAGCGGAAGGGGTTTTTACGTCGAGCGATAAGGCCACAGAAAAATCCACGCGAGTCGAGGCAATCGAGCTTGCCGACTTTGCGTCCGGTTTTGGGTTCGATGACCCAGACTTCCGTCGCGTCTGGTAACAGAGCGCGAACTTCCAGCCCGTGTTCCGTTTTGTGCATCCCCAGCAGGGAAAAGGGGTCGGCAAAATGACCCGCAATCAGCGCATTAATCACGTCTTTTTCTGGCGCAACAGACATGGTATTCGTCCTGTTTATTGTATGTGCCACCGAACCCGCGCGACGCGACGCAGCGGATGGCACTTATCATTAACCCCTACGGACAGCGTCAAAAACATCCTGTAAGCTGCTCCGCCCAACTAACCCTCATCGCGAACGATTTCTAGCGTCCAGACTTAAGCATAGCTAACGTCCTGTTTTACTCCCTGGAAATAATGAAAGACTGGCGAATAACCTATGTATGACGCGAAAAAAAAGGGGCCGCAATGCCCCTTTGGTGAGTAAGTGTAATTATGCGAGCTACTGCAATATTCTGCGCAACGGCAAGGCCGTCAAGGCCGTACCCCACAAAAACACGATGTATTACACGAAAAAAAGGGGCTGTCATGCCCCTCAGACTGATAACAAACTCTTTCCTTACGCAGGACAAGCAGAGGTCGTCAAATAAAAATAAGGAAAATCAATTCATTGATTTTCGGCAGCTCACCACAAAGCAGGAAAAACCACGCTTTTTCCTTCTTTGTCAGCAACCTCAAGGGACTGTCATTCCCCTTGAGTTTCTAAGTGTTATTAAGCCAGCAGCCTTAGCATTCTGCGCAGCGGCTCGGCGGCCCCCCACAGAAGCTGGTCCCCAACGGTGAATGCCGAGAGATACTCTGGCCCCATGTTTAGCTTACGCAGACGGCCAACCGGCGTGGTCAGCGTGCCGGTTACTGCCGCAGGAGTCAGCTCGCGCATAGTGATCTCACGATCGTTAGGCACTACTTTCGCCCATGGATTGTGCGCAGCCAGCAGCTCTTCAATGGTCGGCAGGGAAACATCTTTCTTCAGTTTGAGGGTGAAGGCCTGGCTGTGGCAGCGCAGCGCACCGACACGCACGCAAAGCCCGTCAACAGGGATCACACGGCTGGTATTAAGGATTTTGTTGGTTTCCGCCTGGCCTTTCCACTCCTCGCGGCTCTGGCCGTTATCAAGCTGCTTGTCGATCCACGGGATCAAACTGCCCGCCAACGGCACGCCAAAGTTATCCACTGGCAGAGTGCCGCTGCGCCCCAGATCGGTCACTTTACGTTCGATATCGAGGATCGCGGAAGCCGGATCGGCCAGCTCAGGGGCAACTTCGTTATACAGACGGCCCATCTGGTTTAGCAGTTCGCGCATATGGCGCGCGCCGCCGCCGGAGGCCGCCTGGTAGGTCGCAACGGACACCCAGTCCACCAGATCGTTGGCGAACAGACCGCCCAGCGACATCAGCATCAGGCTAACGGTACAGTTGCCGCCAACAAAGGTCTTCACGCCTTTGTTCAGACCTTCCTGAATAACGTGCTGGTTAACCGGATCGAGAATGATAATGGCGTCATCTTTCATGCGCAGCGAAGAGGCCGCGTCAATCCAGTAGCCCTGCCAGCCGCTTTCACGAAGCTTTGGGTAGATTTCATTGGTATAATCGCCACCCTGGCAAGTAATGATAATATCCAGCGCCTTCAGTGCTTCCAGCGAGTATGCGTCCTGCAGCGTGCCGGTAGACTGGCCTGCAAAAGACGGGGCTGCCTGGCCCAGCTGAGAAGTAGAGAAGAAAACGGGATGAATGGCGTCAAAATCACGCTCTTCTACCATGCGTTGCATGAGTACAGAGCCGACCATACCGCGCCAGCCAATAAAACCTACATTTTTCATAGCGACTTATCCATCAGAGGTGTTTGCGTTGTGTGCATAAAATGGAACATAGCTCCACATTACAAAATGCAGCCAAAGTCGCAAGTGAAATTAATCAATGATCTCCGCCGCATCAGTAACTCAGCTTATTAACGGCGAATCCTGTTCGATTTTCGGGGAAGACAGATGAACGAAATTATCTCCGCGGCGGTCCTGCTGATCCTGATTATGGATCCGCTGGGTAACCTGCCTATCTTTATGTCAGTGCTGAAACACACGGAGCCAAAGCGCCGGCGTAAAATTATGATCCGCGAGCTGCTTATTGCCCTGCTGCTAATGCTGATCTTCCTGTTTGCCGGGGAAAAAATTCTCGCGTTTCTTAACCTGCGGGCAGAAACCGTGTCCATTTCAGGCGGAATTATCCTCTTCCTGATCGCCATTAAAATGATTTTTCCCAGCCAGGAAGGCAGCGCCTCCGGTCTGCCCGCGGGTGAAGAACCCTTTATCGTGCCGCTGGCAATTCCACTGGTCGCCGGGCCGTCGCTGCTTGCAACGTTGATGCTATTATCCCACCAGTATCCGGGCCGGATGGGGCATTTAGTCGTCGCGCTGATGCTGGCGTGGGGCGGAACCGTCGCGATTCTTTTGCAGTCTTCGCTCTTCCTGCGCCTGCTGGGCGAAAAAGGGGTGAACGCGCTGGAACGTTTGATGGGGCTGGTGCTGATTATGATTTCCACCCAGATGTTCCTCGACGGCATTCGGACGTGGATGCAGGGATAATGTGCTCAGTCAGGCACCAGCTTGCCGGTGCCTGACTGAGATTCAGAACAGGTTAAACTTATAATCCACCTGCAGCTCGATCGAGTGGTTTTGCGCACGCATCGGTTTGCCATCCGGGGTTAACTTAGGCCGATTATGCTCGCTTTGATAGTTCCAGGAGGGGCCGCCTGAAAGCTGTACGGTCAGATTCTTCAGCTCAGGTGTGGAAGGGGACCAGCGGGAATAGACCAGCGTTTCGCCGCGATTGATTTTACGATCGCGATACTTCATGCCCCAGCCAAAATTGGTCACCATCCCCAGTTCGATTTCCGGCATAACCGCATAACCGAATGTCCAGGCCACCATTTTTTCATTGTCGCCGATATAGTCGTTGCCCCAGCTGTCAGCCATGGAGTTAAACGTGGTGCGGCTGTGCTTCGCTATATGCCAGTCAAAACGACCAAGGCCGTTACTTAGTCTGGCTCGGGTATAAGACAGCCCCACTTTGTGCTTCCAGCGGTCAGCCCGCCACCGGGCATCAACCGCGGCGTGATACGCATTTTTATCGAAGGCTTTGCTCCTGTCGCTCATGCGCGTCCAGTCTTCCAGGCCATGTTTCATATATAGCTGATGACCCAGCTTAAGCTGATGATCCGCCAGCGCGGCTGGCTCCCAGCCCAGTTCGAGGCCGTGTTGCTGCATATAGTGATGGCTTTCGCCAAAGAACCAGAGCGCGCTGTGGCCGTTATTCTGGTAGCTCACTTCCCCGGTGCCAATGCTGCTAATGGTCTTTTTATCGGCGGTGCGGAAGTGGATTTTATCCGGCGAATCTCTGTCGCTGTAGCGAGTCACCCAGGCCGCGCGGACGCGGTAAGGCCCCGTTCCGGCTTCCCCACGCCAGCCCTGATAGGTGCTGGGGATGGCGCGGGTGGAGTTGGTCAGCGCGCCCCATTTGTAGATCTGCTGCCAGCCGGAATACATACGCAGATAGCTGTCACCTTCTTCCAGGCGTGCTTTAAGGTAGAGCTGACCCACCTTATTAAAGCCTTTGGCCGTACCGTTATCGTTATACAGCACGTTACGCCCCCAGAAGTCATCGCTGGCGGCCAGTTTCACAACGCCGTAATAGGAAGCATCCACCCCAAGCATATCCGCAAAATAACCGGACCGGTAATCCAGGGTGACCCCCTGCCCCCAGGCCGTTTGATTAGAGCGGGAACCATAGTCCTCAGTGCTGAGGTTTTTAAAAACATTGCGCAAGGAGAGGTCCGCGTGGCTGTCATTTACAAAGCTGGAGAACGGGGAGTGAGTAATTTCAACCGCACCGACACTGAAAGGTAAAGAAAAAATAAGAGGGACAAGCAGTCGCTGCTTTTTTATTTTATATGCCATCATTTTATAAAGTTCCATTTTATCCTTCATAGTCCAGGTTACATCCTTGTCGGCTTTACTTATGCACTCTGGCGAGTGATCTGAGATATTGCCTGAGCGCCCTGCGCCACCTTTTTCTCTGAAACCCGAATCATTCAGGTAGCTTATTTTATTAACCAGAGGGTACGACTCTAAATACGAAAGCGGTGATGTATTCCTTTCATGAATACGTGTTTTACCCCACCGCCAGGATAAAACACGCAGTCCTTATTTCTTTTGCAGATCGATACGGTAGACGGCAAACCCAATCTCGTCTTTCTCCAGCAGACTCATCGGATGCTGTGCATGTTGCTTGATATAGTCGGCAGCGCGTTGAGCGGGCGACGTTTCTATTCTCACATCCAGCGGCGTTTCGCTGACGATCGGCGCAATTCGCCAGGTATTATTCACCTTCGGCGTATATTCACCCTTCTGCTTCGTCTGTTCCGCAAGATAGTTTGCCACTATGGTACGCACTTCATCCGGCGCTGACAGCACCACGTTTTTCTCACCTGTTCCGGCAAACTTACCGGTGAATGCCCGGTAGTTATTCACCGCCACAAGGAATTGGGCATCCTTTTGCAGGGGCTTGCCTCGCCAGGTCAGGGACTGAATGCGCTGCGCCTGCGGATCGATCAAATTACAGTCGGTGTCGTAACGGGCAGGTTGCGTCACATCAATCTGGTAATGTAATTCATCGAACATATCGAAGTTATAGGCCCGGAATCCGTCCCAGTTGAACAGATACTGCGGTTTAGCGCTGTTGGGATCGATGCGGTTATACATTCCTGCGGAGCACTCCAGCCACTCCTTCAGATCGCTGCCGTTCACTTTTACTGCCGCAAGCGTATTGGAATACTGGTAAAGGTCCGCGGCGTTACGGAAGCTTAACGGTCCTTTTGCCATATCCACAAAGGCGGCAGGATCGTTTTTACGCCCGCCGGCTTTAAAAGGTGCCGCAGCAGAGAGCACCGGAATATCGGCCAAATCGGGATCGCCCTGGATATAACGCTCAACGTAAGCCTTCTGCGCGGCGCGGATAATCTCTATGGCGGAAGAATCCTGCACCAGCGCCAGGAAGGTATTGGTATCCTCAGCCAGCGTCCCTGCCGGTTTATTGACGAACTGGCGCGTATTCTCATGAGCTTGCGCAAGCGTTTTGACCAGTGGAGCACTGGCTGTAACCAATGCCTGACCCTTTTTTTTATCGAAGACTGGGCGGGCTTCCGCACGGCCGGAGATGATCCACCGCGCGATAAAAAAGCCGCAATCCGTGAGATAAATAACACGGTGCGG
>CAMLJN010000050.1 GCA_946480445.1 uncultured Buttiauxella sp. | reverse complement strand
GGCCGGTTTGTAAGCCGTTGTGCCGTGTCAGTGGAGGCGCAGTATAGGGATTTTCCGGGAGCTGACAAGTGTTTATTGCAAAAAAATTACCGACCGCATTTTTTTTCAACAAACCGTTTATTTTGAATGCTATTTGGCTGTTAAGTGCGCTATTTCATGGGCGAAACGCGTGACCTGCTGCCAGTCGGTATAAACCACTTCTTTACTGGTATCCGTTTCCCCGCCTGTCATTTTCATAATCAATCGAATCATCAGGCGATCCAGCCAACCATAACGCGGATAACGCAGCGCACCAGCAAAGACTGCACAGAGGTCTGGCTTCCACGGCGAGCTTAACAGGAACTTACGGGTATAAGAGTTGGTTTGCGGGGAGCGCTTCTCAGGTTTGCGCGCAACCAGATTCACAGAAAAGAATGCGCTGGGGATATGACCCAAAGCAGCCTGATGCTGCTTTACAAACTTATCAACGGAGGCATGGAAATGCCCATAGCGAATAGAGGCGCCAATCACGACTCGCTCATAGTTATGCCACTGAATTTCGCCGCTGCGGTGCAGATTGATGACATCGCTCTCCACGCCCAGCTCTTTTAATTCAGAAGCTATAGAAGAAGCGATTTCACGAGTCTGGCCATCGCGGGTCGAAAAGAGAATCAAGGTTTTCAATACGGGCTCCGGTTACTCTCGCCAGAATGTTGGCGTAAACAAGACTAAAAGCGTAAACACTTCAAGACGACCAAACAGCATATTGCAGATGAGGATCCACTTCGCCACCGGGTTCATACTGGCAAAGTTATCGGCGACCACTCCCAGCCCCGGCCCAAGATTGTTCAGCGTAGCCGCTACTGACGCAAAGGCAGAGAAGTCATCTACCCCCGTTGCGATGATCGCAAGCATGCTCAGGATAAACACCAGCGCATAAGCCGAGAAGAATCCCCATACCGCCTCAAGAATACGTTCCGGCAGCGCCCGATTTCCGAGCTTAATGCTATAAACCGCATTTGGGTGCACCAGGCGTTTCAACTCACGGTTCCCCTGCTTAAACAGCAAAAGAATGCGGATGACCTTCAGCCCACCTCCAGTGGAACCCGCACAGCCGCCAATGAAGGCGGAGCAGAGCAGCAGCACCGGCAGGAAGAGCGGCCAGCGGGCAATACTATCAGTTGTGAAGCCCGCCGTTGTCGCCATAGAGACAACCTGGAAGAAAGCCTGATTGAGCGTTTGCAGCACTGAGCCGTAAGTATTGTGCAACCACAGAACCAGAGTGCAGATTATCACCAGCGTAAGCTGCACCCCAATAAACATGCGAAATTCAGGGTCGCGCCAGTACACTTTCAGATTACGGCCGCTAAGTAATGAGAAATGCAGGCCGTAGTTGCAACCAGAAATCAGCAGGAAGATGGCAATGATGGTGTTAATCGTTGGGTTATCGAAATACCCTACGCTTGCATCGTGTGTCGAGAAACCGCCGATAGAAATGGTTGAGAAGCTATGCCCTATAGCATCGAACACCGGCATCCCCGCCGACCACAGCGCAACCGCACAGGCAATGGTGAGCAGCACATAGATGAGCCAGAGCGTTTTCGCCGTATCGGCAATACGCGGGCGCATCTTGTTATCTTTCAGCGGCCCCGGCATTTCGGCGCGATAGAGCTGCATCCCCCCGACGCCCAGAATAGGCAGAATTGCCACGGCCAGCACGATGATCCCCATACCACCGAACCATTGCAGCATTTGCCGGTAAAACAAAATGGCGTGCGGTAAGGTGTCTAAACCGACCAGCGTGGTTGCCCCCGTGGTGGTGAGACCCGAGAAGGATTCAAAGAAAGCATCGGTAATGGTCAGGTTAGGGCGCTCGGAGAAGATAAACGGCAGTGCCCCCACGCTTCCCAACACAGTCCAGAACAGCACGACGATCAGGAAGCCTTCACGGGGCTTTAGTTCGCTCTTCTCACGACGGTTTGGCCACCAGAGCAACGAGCCAATCACCAGCGCGACAAAGAATGTCTGGGTAAAGGCGCGGCCAGCACCATCGCGGTAAATTAAGGCAACCAGCCCGGGGATAATCATGGTCCCGGAGAACAGGATGACCAGCAGACCAACGATACGGGTAATGGCACGGAAATGCATTTCAGCCGCTTCCTTAGATATCAATAAAAAACGAGGGGGGAATTATTCTTCAATCGGCAGTAAATGCAATGAACCACGGCTAAAATCCTTCAGCCTGAGCGAAAAATCAGCCTGATACTTCTCAGGAAGCGCCACTTTTAACCGTATCGCCGCCTGAAATTCACTGTGCACGATGATCCCATCAAACTGTTTGAGTAGGGCTTCGATACCGGCAAGCTGAGCGTAGTCACACCGCAAAGTATATTCGGTTAGCGGCACTTTAAGCACTGTAGACAGCTGATTGAGCGCCAGTTGTACACCGCCGCCGTACGCCTTTACCAGGCCGCCCGTACCAAGTTTGACGCCACCGTAGTAACGTACCACTACCGCCGTGACCTCACCAATACCGCGCCCCATAAGCTGCGCCAGTATCGGCTTGCCGGCTGTCCCCGCAGGCTCTCCGTCATCAGAAAAACCCAGCTGTTGGGAATCATTCGGTGCGCCAGCCACCCACGCCCAGCAATGATGCCGGGCATCAGGATGCTGCGCCCGAATGTCCTCCACAAAAGCTTTTGCCGCGGCCACTCCATCAGTATGCGCGATGAAGGTAATAAAGCGGCTTTTCTTAATTTCTTCGCTGACCGAAACTGGCTCAGCAGGGACCAGCCAGCTATCCATCAGGCCAGTTTCAGATCGCGCGTCATGTTTTCGACGTTGTTTTCGTGGATAACCACGTTGTCTTCAATACGAATGCCGCCGAACGGTTTCATCGCTTCGATACGCTGCCAGTCGAAGTGCTTGCTGTACTGCCCTTCACGCCAGGTTGCCAGCAGGGATTCAATAAAGTAGAGACCTGGCTCGATAGTCAGCACCATGCGCGGCTCAAGGACACGCGTGCAGCGCAGGTAAGGATATTGCGACGGCGCTGCGAGATGCGTGCCGGTATCATCCTGCATAAATGCGCCAACGTCATGCACCTGCAAACCCAGCGGGTGACCGATACCGTGCGGCATAAACGGCCCGGTGATACCCGTTTCTACCATCGCTTCTTCACTGATGCCGTTCACCAGCTGATGGCGACGCAGCAGCTTAGCGATGCGTTGGTGGAACTGGATGTGATAGTCGGTATAACGCACGCCCGCTTTCATGGTATCAATCAACGCCAGCTGCTCGGTATTCACATCTTTGATCAGCTGCGCGAAGGCAGTGTCGCTGCTGGCGGCCCATGTGCGGGTCAAATCGGCGGCATAGCCGTTGTACTCAGCGCCGGCATCCAACAGGAAGCTGCGCATTTCCGACGGCACCTGATGATCCAGTTTAGTGTAGTGCAGGACGGCAGCATGCTCATTTAACGCAACGATATTGCTGTAGGGCACGTCGGTATCACGATGGCCTGTTGCCGTCAGATAAGCCTGATTGATATCGAATTCGCTCATACCAGACAGGAAAGCTTCGTGGGCCGCCCGGTGGCCAACAACCGCGGTTTTCTGTGCCTGACGCATACACGACTGCTCATAATCAGTTTTATACGCGCGATAGTAATGCAGATAGTCGATCGCCCCTTTCGGGTTGATGTTTGCCGCCTTGATATCAAGCTGCAAAGCGCGTTCCGGCACCGGGCCTATATAACCGATATTTCCTCGCGCGGCAGGTAACTGGCTGCCAATAGCGTCGGCTTTCGGCAGCGCAATCACATCAATTTCGTCGGTCCAGAAGGATTCCGGTAGCGGTTCGACGTTATGCCAGTAATCTACCGGCAGATAGAACCACAGTTTGGGTTTGTTAACGCCATCCACCAGCAGCCAGCAATTTGGGACCTGTGTCACCGGTACCCAGGCTTTAAAATGCGGATTAACTTTGAACGGATAAGCATGATCGTCGAGGAAGACGTTAAGCAGCTCCCCGGAATGAATCAAAATTGCATCGAGATTAAAACGCGCCAGAACGTTGCGGGTACGTTCCTGTAAGGTTGCCACATGATCTTTATAAAGCGAGGCCAGTGAATCCATAATCTACCCTTCTGATTTTATACCTGTTCGCCACGCATCTTAGCACACCGTCAACATGGCCGACTTATTTCCAGGGGCTGTGATCGTCTTTGCAATTTTTTAATGAGTCATTTGCATTTCATTAACATCAATTCCACACTCCCTTCCATCTGGTATGACCAGATCCCATTGCTGGATTCAGGAGACTGACATGCTCTACCAAGGCGAAACCCTACATCTCGACTGGCTGGAAGACGGTATCGCCGAACTGACGTTCGATGCGCCCGGTTCGGTCAATAAACTCGACACGGCGACCGTTGCCAGCTTAGGCCAGGCATTGGACGTGCTGGAAAAGCAGTCCAATTTAAAAGGTCTGCTGCTCAGCTCAAACAAGGCGGCGTTTATCGTCGGGGCTGATATTACTGAATTCCTGTCGCTGTTCCAGGTTCCTGCGGAACAGCTGACCCACTGGCTACAGTTTGCCAACAGCGTCTTTAACCGCCTGGAAGATTTGCCGGTGCCCACTATCGCGGCCGTAAACGGTTATGCGCTGGGCGGCGGATGCGAATGCGTACTGGCCACTGACTATCGCCTTGCCACGCCGGACGCCCGCATTGGTCTGCCGGAAACCAAACTGGGCATCATGCCAGGCTTTGGCGGTTCCGTTCGCCTGCCTCGTCTGCTTGGCGCTGACAGCGCACTGGAAATTATCACCGCGGGTAAAGATGTCAGCGCGGCAGAGGCGCTGAAGCTTGGCCTGGTCGACGGCGTAGTGAAAGCGGAGAAACTGCGCGAGGGTGCCCTTGCGGTGCTCCGCCAGGCCATCAACGGCGATCTGGACTGGCAAGCGAAACGCGCGCCAAAACTGGCACCGCTGCGCTTAAGCAAAATCGAAGCGACCATGAGCTTTACCATTGCCAAAGGCATGGTGATGCAGATTGCTGGCAAGCACTACCCTGCTCCTATGACGGCAGTCAAAACTATTGAAGCGGCAGCCGGACTTGGCCGGGACGAAGCTCTACAACTTGAGACACAAAGTTTCGTGCCGCTTGCGCGATCCAATGAGGCCCGTGCGCTGGTCGGGATATTCCTTAACGACCAGTTTGTGAAAGGCCAGGCAAAAAAACAGACCAAAAATACCGAAACTCCGAAACAGGCTGCCGTGCTCGGCGCCGGGATCATGGGAGGGGGCATTGCTTACCAGTCAGCCTGGAAGGGTGTGCCGGTGATCATGAAGGATATCAACGAGAAGTCGCTGGCGCTGGGTATAACTGAAGCCAGCAAGCTGCTCAATAAACAGCTCGAACGCGGCAAAATTGATGGTTTGAAGCTGGCCGGCGTGATTGCCACCATTCATCCAACGCTCGATTACGCAGGCTTTGAACGAGTCGACGTGGTGGTTGAAGCCGTTGTCGAAAACCCGAAAGTGAAAAAAGCAGTTCTGGCGGAAGTAGAAGACAAAGTTCGTCCGGAAACGGTTCTGGCTTCGAACACCTCCACTATCCCCATTAGCGAACTGGCCCACAGCCTGAAACGCCCAGAAAACTTCTGCGGGATGCACTTCTTTAACCCGGTGCATCGCATGCCATTGGTGGAAGTGATCCGCGGCGAGAAAACATCCGAGCAAACCATCGCGAAAGTTGTCGCCTGGGCCAGCAAAATGGGCAAAACCCCTATCGTGGTGAATGACTGTCCGGGATTCTTTGTTAACCGCGTATTGTTCCCTTACTTTGCAGGCTTCAGCCAGCTAATGCGCGACGGTGCCGATTTCCGCCAGATAGATAAAGTGATGGAAAAACAGTTCGGCTGGCCGATGGGCCCGGCCTATCTGCTGGATGTGGTTGGTATTGATACGGCACACCATGCTCAGGCGGTGATGGCAGCAGGCTTCCCGCAGCGTATGCAGAAAGACTATCGCGATGCGATTGATGCAATGTTCGACGCGGGTCGTTACGGGCAAAAAACCCAGCAGGGCTTCTATCGTTATAAAGAAGACAGCAAGGGCAAACCGCGTAAAGAGCAGGACGACACCACCGATAGCCTGCTGGCTGAGGTCAGCAAAGCGCGGCAAAACTTTAGCGACGAAGACATCATCGCTCGCATGATGATCCCGATGGTCAATGAAGTCGCACGCTGTCTGGAAGAAGGCATTATTGCCAGCCCGGCAGAAGCAGATATGGCCCTGGTTTATGGCCTGGGCTTCCCTCCGTTCCACGGTGGCGCCTTCCGCTGGCTGGATACGATCGGCAGCGCAAAATATCTCGATATGGCTCAGCAGTATGAGCACCTCGGGCCGCTCTACCAGGTGCCAGATGGCCTGCGTGCAAAAGCATCCCGTAACGAGCCGTACTATCCACCGGTTGAGCCAGCGCGCCCGGCCAGCGACCTGAAAACCGCCTGAGGAGTGATTATGGAAAAGGTTGTAATTGTTGATGCCATCCGCACCCCGATGGGCCGCTCCAAAGGGGGCGCGTATCGCAACGTGCGTGCGGAAGATCTCTCCGCCCATCTGATGCGCAGCATTCTGTCACGTAACCCGGCGCTGGAAGCCGCAAGCCTTGACGATATCTACTGGGGCTGCGTCCAGCAAACGCTTGAGCAGGGTTTTAACATCGCACGTAACGCTGCTCTGCTGGCAGAGATCCCTCATGCGGTTCCGGCTGTGACCGTAAACCGTCTGTGTGGCTCTTCCATGCAGGCTCTGCATGATGCTGCGCGTATGATTCAGACCGGTGATGCACACGCCTGTTTGATTGGCGGGGTAGAGCATATGGGCCACGTTCCGATGAGCCACGGCGTGGATTTTCATCCGGGACTGAGCCGTAGCGTGGCGAAAGCCGCCGGCATGATGGGCTTAACCGCTGAGATGCTGTCCCGTATGCACGGCATCAGCCGTGAGATGCAGGACAGGTTCGCCGCCCGCTCGCACCAGCGTGCCTGGGCCGCAACGGAAGCGGGTCATTTCAAAAATGAAATTGTTCCCACCAGCGGACACGATGCTGATGGCGTGCTTAAACGCTTTGATTACGATGAAGTTATTCGCCCGGAAACAACCGTTGAAGGCCTGGCGTCCCTGAAACCGGCATTTGACCCGGTGAACGGCACGGTCACCGCAGGCACCTCGTCCGCCCTGTCCGACGGTGCAGCGGCCATGCTGCTGATGAGTGAATCCCGCGCTAAAGAGTTGGGCCTGAACGTTCGCGCCCGTATTCGTTCCATGGCCGTGGTTGGCTGCGATCCGTCGATTATGGGCTATGGTCCGGTTCCGGCATCAAAAATGGCGTTAAAAAAAGCGGGCTTAACGACCGCAGATATTGACCTGTTTGAGATGAACGAAGCCTTTGCCGCGCAGATCCTGCCGTGCATTAAAGATCTTGGTTTGATGGATAAGATCGACGAGAAGATTAACCTTAACGGCGGTGCCATTGCGCTGGGTCATCCCCTTGGCTGCTCCGGGGCGCGTATCAGCACAACGCTGTTAAATCTGATGGAACGCCGCGATGCGCAGTTTGGCCTGGCCACGATGTGCATTGGTTTAGGTCAGGGCATTGCCACCGTGATTGAACGCGTTTAATTATTGCCGGATATCCAGGTGGATTAGCGCTTAACGCCCCCACCTGCATCCACAGGCACAGAGTTTAGTTGCCGTTTTTCCCGCCTGTCAGGGGCGGGTTTTTTCTTTCCGGTTCATAAAAACAAAAACCACCGACGTTACGGTGGCCTTTTCATTGCGCTTTAGCTTTTAAATAAACGCGAACGCGTCGCCGAACATACGGTCGACATTTGCATTACGTTCATTGCAGAACAGTTCCCGCGCAATCTTCGCCATCTCAAAGCGACCGGCGATATAAATATCATGCCCTGCCAGCGTACCGTAATCCTGCATGACCGCGGTTAACACGGTGCCACTGCGCCCGCGCCAGCCTTCTTCAGGCTGCTCAACAACGGCTTCAACGCGCAGATGTTCATGCTTCACCGACAGCGCTTCCAGCTCGGCTAAATCGTAGAGGTGCTTCTCTTCACGCCCCCCCCAGTAAATAGCAATCTCGCGATCGGGATTACGCGCCAGCGCGGTCAACAGAATTGAACGCACATAGGAGAAGCCCGTACCGCCCGCAATCAGAATCAACGGACGATCTTCATCCTCACGTAGCCAGGCTTCACCGTGTGGAATATCCACGACGATTTCCTGCTCTTTCAGAATACGGTCCATCACGGCCATCGCGTACAGGTTAAGCTCCGAGGCACCAATGTGCAGCTCGATAAACTCCTGTTCGCCTGGCGTGGAAGCCATAGAGAACGGGCGCTTATCTCGTTCATCCATCACTACCATCAAATACTGGCCAGCCTGAAAGGAGAATGCCGCTTCCGGCAGCAATCGAACGCGATATACCGTATCCGTTATCGCTTCTACCGAGGTCACTTTACAGCTTAAGGTTGTCATGCGTCCCCTCTGTCGGGTCAATAATCCAAAACTAAAGGCCGCCCGTCAGGCACCTTTACTGTCATTGAAAATAGCCAGCTCATCCCAGATTGTATCTATGCGTGCGCAGACTTCCGCGTCTTTTTTGATAGGACGCCCCCACTCGCGCTGGGTTTCTCCCGGCCATTTATTGGTGGCATCCAGTCCCATTTTCGAACCCAGACCGGAGACCGGTGAGGCAAAGTCCAGGTAATCAATCGGCGTATTTTCTACCAATACCGTATCACGTGCCGGATCCATCCGCGTAGTGATAGCCCAAATAACATCGTTCCAGTCACGCGCGTTGACGTCGTCATCGCACACGATGACAAATTTGGTGTACATAAACTGCCGCAGGAAAGACCAGACGCCCATCATCACGCGCTTGGCATGACCGGCATACTGTTTCTTGATGGTCACAACCGCCAGGCGATACGAGCACCCTTCCGGTGGCAGGTAGAAATCAACGATTTCCGGGAACTGTTTTTGCAGAATCGGCACAAAGACTTCGTTTAACGCCACGCCCAGCACCGCTGGCTCATCAGGTGGACGACCAGTGTAAGTGGAGTGGTAAATCGCATCTTCACGCTGGGTGATGTGCGTAACGGTGAAGACCGGGAAGTCATCCACTTCATTGTAGTAGCCCGTATGATCGCCATACGGCCCTTCCGGGGCCATTTCACCCGGCTCGATATAGCCTTCCAGCACAATTTCAGCGCTGGCGGGCACTTCAAGATCGTTAGAAATACACTTCACAACTTCGGTTTTGGTGCCGCGCAGCAGGCCAGCAAAAGCATATTCAGAAAGCGTGTCCGGGACGGGCGTAACGGCACCGAGAATCGTTGCCGGGTCAGCTCCCAGCGCCACAGAAACCGGGAAACGCTCGCCGGGATGCGCCGCACACCATTCCTGGAAATCCAGCGCGCCACCGCGATGCGACAGCCAGCGCATAATCAACTTGTTTTTCCCAATAAGCTGCTGGCGATAAATCCCCAGGTTCTGGCGCTCTTTATGTGGCCCACGGGTGACGGTGAGTCCCCAGGTAATCAGCGGCGCTGCATCTTCCGGCCAGCATTGCATAATAGGTATGCGGGTTAAATCAACCTCGTCCCCCTGCTGGATTTTTTCCTGGCAAGGCGCACCGCGCAGCCGTTTGGTCGGCATGTTCAGCACCTGCTTGAACTGGGGAAGCTTATCGAACAGATCGCGGAACCCTTTTGGCGGCTCAGGCTCTTTAAGGAAGGCCAGCAGCTTACCGACTTCTCGCAGGGCGGAGACATCTTCCTGACCCATGCCCATCGCGACTCGTTTCGGCGTGCCAAAAAGATTGCACAATACCGGCATGCTGTAACCCTTTGGGTTTTCAAACAGTAGCGCCGGGCCATTCGCACGCAGGGTACGATCGGCAATTTCAGTCATTTCAAGATACGGATCGATGGGCATGGCGATACGTTTCAGCTCACCGCGCTGCTCAAGCAACGTAATAAAGTCGCGTAGGTCTTGGTATTTCATGCAATTAATCCAGGCCCGGAGAATGGCCATCATTATACGGACTTCATCCCCGGCCTGCTGCATTTTTGTTAAAAACGAGTCGCTGCCCGGCAGGTTAGCAAATTCTTATTGGTTATACTTGTGCTGGCTATCTCTGAGAACGACCTTTTGCTATTCTTCGCGCTCAATGAGGTGAGATGAGAAATTATGGAATCCTGGTATCTTCTGTACTGCAAAAGAGGGCAGCTAATGCGGGCGCAAGAACATCTTGAGCGTCAGGCCGTTAACTGTCTCACCCCGATGATCACGCTGGAAAAAATAGTGCGTGGCAAACGAACCGCAGTCAGTTGATTAGACGTGAGATAAATACAGGGTTTCCCTTGAGATAATTATGGGAAAATCC
>CAMLJN010000049.1 GCA_946480445.1 uncultured Buttiauxella sp. | reverse complement strand
GGGAGCAGACTGTAAATCTGCCGTCATCGACTTCGAAGGTTCGAATCCTTCCCCCGCCACCATTACCGATCACTCCTCTGCTTATAATGATGACCTCAATATCCGCCTGTTCCCGTTGGGGAAGGATGAGAAGCTTCGATTAAGGTTCGACTCACGCCAGTGAGAACGCGCGCTGCGCGGTCATCCTGAACCCGCCACCCTCCCTGTTCGACTCCTTTGCACACTGTCAGCATCCCTAATCATGACTGTTGCCGTTTAGCCCATCATCTTCTGCAAATACGCAATAACGGACAAAAAAATACCCGGCCGGAGCCGGGTAGCAATCGTGCACACTAAGGCATTAGCGACGAGCGCGTACGACCTGATACCTGCGCGTCAAATACTCAACCGGCGCGCTCCAGACGTGCACCAGCCGGGTGAACGGGAAGAGCAGGAACAGCGTCATGCCCAGCACCAGATGGACGCGGAAGATAAACGCCACGCCGTCCAGATGTTCCGCAGCGCCGCCCTGGAAAGTCACCACGCTCTGCGCCCAGCCCACCAGCTTCATCATCTCGCTGCCGTCCATATGCTGGGCGGAGAAGAAAATAGTGCCCAGGCCCAGCGCACACTGAATCATCAGCAGGCTCAGGATAAGAATGTCTGCCGTGGTTGAGGTTGCACGAATGCGCGGGTTAAACAGGCGACGTTTAAGCAACATCAGCCCCCCTACCAGCGTCATTACCCCGCAGGCACCACCCGCAAACATTGCCATTTTCTGCTTCACGTCGATGGGCAGGAAGGATTCATACATCCAGTGTGGCGTCAGCATCCCCATGAAGTGCCCGGCGAAAATCCCCAGGATCCCGATATGGAACAGGTTTGACGCTACATTCATGCCCTTGCGATCCAGCATCTGGCTGGAGCCTGCTTTCCAGGTGTACTGGCCGTAGTCGTAACGCAGCCAGCTCCCCACCAGAAATACCGTGCCGCAAAGGTACGGATAGATGTCAAAGAAGAACACATTCAGAAAATGCATTATCACTGTCCTCCAATATTCAGATACTGCGGAGCGACAGCCCCGGCAAAACGACGCTGGTGGCTGGAAATTTCAGACTCACCGCAGCCCTGGTCGGCAATAAACTTCACCTGCTCTTCTTCCCACACGGCATCGAGCGCCTGAGGCGTATCATCCCGCGCTTCGCCAGCGATTTGCTTACTCACGCTTTCGACCGCCACGCTGCTTTCCGACAGGCCGAGCAGCACATCAAACAGCACGGCATAGTCGCTGTCACGCTGCTTCAGGCGGGCGCTCAGTAAGGCAAGAATTGGCGCAACATCCTGTAAGCCGCCGCGCGCCTCCTCAGCCGTACGCTGGGACAGATATTCAAGATACAGCGGCAGGTGATCGGGCAGCTCGCGGCTGTCAATTTCCATACCGGCCTGCTCGTACTGTCCCATCAGGTTAACCATGGCCTGGCCACGATCGCGTGACTCGCCGTGAACGTGTTCAAACAGCAACAGCGAGGTGGCACGACCGCGGTCAAACAGTTCGCTGTAGCTTGCCTGGGCATCCAGCAGCTCGCGGCCGCACAGGCGGGTGATAAAATCATTCAGCTGGGCCGCCTGTTGCAGATTAACGGCCTCCCCTTCGCACAGCGCTTCCCGAAGCTCCTGATGATGCTGCCATAAGGCAGCATCCGGGTATTCGAGCAAACGTGAGATAACCAGAAGTTCGATCATGCGTGTGGCTCCGTTTTATTGGACACGTCGATTGCGTCAATACGTTTGCTATTGAAGAGATTGAACTTGCTGTCGCTGCCATGGCAGCCATCGCCGAAGCTGAAACCGCAACCGTTACGCTCAGGGAACGCATCGGCGGCCAGTTCACGGTGGCTGGTTGGGATAACGAAACGATCTTCGTAGTTAGCAATAGCCAGGTAACGATACATTTCCTGCGCCTGAGCCTCGGTCAGACCGACCTCTTCCAGGGCGCTGGTGTCGTGAACGCCGTCTACCGTTTCAGCGCGTTTGTAATGACGCATCGCCATAATACGTTTCAGCGCGCTGATAACCGGCGCGGTATCGCCCGCCGTCAGCAGGTTGGCCAGATACTCAACCGGAATACGCAGGCTTTCAACGTCGGGCAGAATACCGGTATGCGGTAGCTGGCCTGCATCCGCCGCAGACTGAATTGGCGATAACGGCGGCACGTACCAGACCATAGGCAGCGTGCGGTATTCAGGGTGCAGCGGCAGAGCCAGCTTCCAGTCGATGGCCATTTTGTAGACCGGCGACTGCTGGGCGGCGTCGATAACACTCTGCGGCACACCATCTTTCAGCGCCTGCTCGATAACAGCCGGGTCATTCGGGTCCATAAAGACGCTGAGCTGACGCTCATACAGATCTTTTTCGTGCTCGGTGCTGGCTGCTTCTTCAATCGCATCCGCATCGTAGAGCACCACGCCCAGGTAACGGATACGGCCTACGCAAGTCTCTGAACAGACGGTCGGCATACCGGCTTCAATACGCGGGTAGCAGAAAATACATTTCTCAGATTTACCGGTCTTCCAGTTAAAGTAGATTTTCTTGTACGGACAGCCGGTGACGCACATGCGCCAGCCGCGGCATTTGTCCTGGTCGATCAGCACAATGCCGTCTTCTTCACGCTTGTAGATTGCCCCGCTCGGGCAGGTCGCGACACAGGCCGGGTTAAGGCAGTGTTCGCACAGGCGCGGCAGGTACATCATAAAGGTGTTTTCGAACTGGCCGTACATCGCCTTCTGCATGTTCTCGAAGTTCTGATCTTTGGCACGCTTTTCAAACTCGCCGCCGAGGATCTCCTCCCAGTTCGGGCCAGCTTCGATTTTATTCATGCGCTGGCCGGTAATCAGCGAACGTGGGCGAGCCACGGGCTGATGCTTACCTTCCGGCGCGTTATGCAGATGCTGGTAGTCGTAGTCAAACGGCTCGTAGTAATCGTCGATCCCCGGCAGATGCGGGTTAGCAAAGATTTTACCCAGCAGCATGGCGCGGTTACCCATGCGCGGTTGCAGCTTACCGTTGATCTTACGGATCCAGCCGCCTTTCCATTTCTCCTGGTTTTCCCAGTCGTTCGGATAGCCGACACCCGGTTTGGTTTCCACGTTGTTAAACCACGCGTATTCCATCCCTTCGCGACTGGTCCAGACGTTTTTACAGGTCACAGAACAGGTGTGACAGCCGATGCATTTATCAAGGTTCAGCACCATGCCGACTTGTGAACGAATTTTCATTTTACGCTCTCCTGTTTCTGGTCGTTGCCTTCGCCATCCAGCCAGTTAATGTCTTTCATTTTACGTACCACCACGAACTCATCACGGTTTGACCCCACGGTGCCGTAGTAGTTAAAACCATAGGCCAGCTGAGCGTATCCGCCGATCATATGGGTCGGTTTCGGGCTGATGCGGGTGACGGAGTTATGGATCCCGCCACGCTGTCCGGTGATTTCAGAGCCCGGCAGGTTCACGATACGTTCCTGAGCGTGGTACATCATCGTCATGCCTTCCGGCACACGCTGGCTGACTACCGCACGCGCCGTCAGCGCACCGTTTTTGTTAAGCACTTCAATCCAGTCGTTATCTTCGATGCCAAGATCTTTGGCATCGGTTTCGCTCATCCAGACGATGGGGCCGCCGCGTGACAGGGTCAGCATCAGCAGGTTATCGCTGTAGGTGGAGTGGATCCCCCACTTCTGGTGCGGCGTCAGGAAGTTCAACGCTTTTTCCGGATTACCATTCGATTTTTTACCCATGACGCCTTTCACGGAGCGGGTATCGATCGGCGGACGGTACACCAGCAGGCTCTCGCCAAAGTCGCGCATCCACTGGTGATCCTGATAAAGCTGCTGGCGGCCGGACAGGGTACGCCATGGGATCAGCTCGTGAACGTTGGTGTAACAGGCGTTATAAGAAACGTGCTCATCTTCCAGACCGGACCAGGTCGGGCTGGAGATAATTTTGCGCGGCTGAGCCTGAATATCGCGGAAGCGAATTTTTTCATCTTCCTTCGGCTGCGCCAGATGCGTATGGTCGCGACCGGTAAATTCACTGAGCGCAGCCCAGGCTTTCACCGCAACCTGACCGTTGGTTTCTGGCGCCAGGGTGAGGATCATTTCTGCGGCATCAATCGCCGAGTTAATCATCGGCTGGCCTTTCGCCGGGCCTTCGGTTTTGGTGTAGTTGAGCTTACGCAGCAGATCCATCTCGGACTGGGTGTTCCAGGCGATGCCCTTCCCGCCGTTACCGAGGGTGTCCAGCAACGGGCCGATAGAGGTGAAACGCTCATAGGTCGCCGGATAATCGCGCTCTACCACCATCAGGTGCGGCGCCGTTTTCCCCGGAATCAGGTCGCATTCCCCTTTTTTCCAGTCCATTACGCCGAACGGCTGAGCCAGCTCTGCGGCAGAATCGTGCTGAATCGGCAGCGTCACCACGTCGGTTTCTTTACCGAGGTGGCCGACACACACCTCGGAGAATTTCCTGGCGATGGCTTTGTAGATTTCCCAGTCGCTTTTGGACTCCCAGGCCGGGTCTACGGCGGCAGACAGCGGGTGAATAAACGGATGCATGTCCGAAGTATTCATATCGTCTTTTTCATACCAGGTCGCGGTAGGCAGAACGATATCGGAGTACAGGCAGGTGCTCGACAGGCGGAAGTCCAGGGTCACCACCAGATCCAGCTTGCCGTCCAGGCCATTGTCCACCCACTCGACTTCTTCCGGCATGACGCCGCCTTCTTTACCCAGATCTTTGCCCTGAATACCGTTCTCTGTCCCCAGCAGGTATTTGAGCATGTACTCGTGGCCCTTACCGGAGGAGCCGAGCAGGTTTGAACGCCAGACGAACAGGTTACGCGGGTGGTTGTTACCCGCATCAGGCTGCTCGGCGGCAAAGCGAATCTCACCGTTTTTTAACTGCTGCGCGGTGTAATCCGCAGGCGTCATACCCGCCGCTTTCGCCTGCGCCGCAATGGTCAGCGGGTTGGTGTTCAGCTGCGGTGCAGAAGGTAACCAGCCCATGCGTTCAGCGCGCACGTTAAAGTCAATCAGATGGCCGCTGTAGCGGGATTTATCCGCCAGCGGGGACAGCAGCTCTTCCGCCGTCAGTGACTCGTAGCGCCACTGGCTTGAGTGGTTATAGAAGAACGAGGTGCTGTTCATATGGCGCGGTGGACGCTGCCAGTCAAGCGCAAAGGCAAGCGGAGTCCAGCCGGTCTGTGGACGCAGTTTTTCCTGGCCAACATAGTGTGCCCAGCCGCCGCCGCTCTGGCCGACGCAGCCGCAGAAGATCAGCATATTGATCAGGCCGCGGTAGTTCATGTCCATATGGAACCAGTGGTTCATCCCGGCCCCGACGATGATCATCGAACGACCGTGTGTTTTATCCGCATTGTCGGCAAACTCGCGGGCAATACGGATGATGTTCTGGCGTGAAACACCGGTAATCTGTTCAGCCCAGGCTGGGGTGTACGCTTTCACATCGTCGTAGCTGGTGGCGCAGTTCTCATCGTTCAGACCGCGATCCAGACCATAGTTGGCGAGGGTGAGATCGTAAACTGTGGTCACCAGAGCCGTGGTGCCGTCTGCCAGCTGAATGCGTTTCACCGGCAGTTTGTGCTTGAGCACTTCTTCGAGTTCAACGTTGCTGAAGTGCTCGGTGCTTGCTCCGCCGAAGTAAGGGAAGCCCACCTCAGCGACTTCATCATGGCTACCCAGCAGGCTCAGGCGCAGTTCGGCTTCTTCGCCGCTGGTGCCGTCACGCTGTTCAAGGTTCCATTTTCCTTTTTCGCCCCAGCGGTAGCCAATAGAGCCGTTAGGGGCCAGCGGTTCACCCGTCTGATTATCCAGCGCCACGGTTTTCCACTGCGGGTTATTTTCTTGGCCCAGGCCATCAACCAGATCGGATGCGCGTAGCATACGGCCTGCGGCATAGAAGCCGTCGCGTTCTTCCAGCATCACCAGCATGGGCATATCGGTGTAGCGACGCACGTAATCGGTAAAGTACTGGCTTGGGTTATCCAGGTGGAATTCACGCAGCATAACGTGGCCCATCGCCAGCGCCATGGCGGAGTCGGTACCCTGCTTCGGCGCTAACCACTGGTCGCACAGCTTGGCGATTTCAGCGTAGTCCGGGGTCACCGCTACGGTTTTGGTCCCTTTATAGCGAACTTCCGTGAAGAAGTGCGCGTCAGGTGTACGAGTCTGCGGAACGTTAGACCCCCATGCCATGATGTAGCTGGAGTTATACCAGTCTGCGGATTCCGGGACGTCGGTTTGTTCACCCCAGGTCATTGGTGAGGCAGGCGGTAAATCGCAGTACCAGTCGTAGAAGCTCAGGCATGTCCCGCCGATAAGAGACAGGTAGCGCGCGCCTGAGGCATAGGAAACCATCGACATGGCAGGAATGGGGGAGAACCCGGCGATACGGTCCGGACCGAACGTTTTTGCGGTGTATACGTTAGCGGCAGCAATCAGTTCGTTAACTTCCTGCCAGCTGGAGCGTACAAAACCGCCGCGACCACGAGCCTGCTTGTAGCTTTTCGCTTTTTCAGGATCGTTGATGATAGAGGCCCAGGCGTTGACCGGGTCGCTGTGCTCAGTTTTTGCTTCGCGCCACAGCTTGATCAGACGCTTACGCATCAGAGGGTATTTCAGGCGGTTGGCGCTATAGAGATACCAGGAGTAGCTCGCCCCGCGAGGGCAGCCGCGTGGCTCATGGTTTGGCATATCAGGGCGGGTGCGAGGATAGTCGGTTTGCTGGGTTTCCCAGGTGACCAGTCCACTTTTAACAAAAATCTTCCAGCTACAGGAACCGGTGCAGTTTACACCGTGGGTGGAACGCACAACTTTATCGTGCTGCCAACGCTGACGGTAGCCCTCTTCCCAATCGCGATTGGTATCAAGTAGCTGGCCATGTCCGTCGGCAAAGGTTTCACCCTTCTGTTTGAAGTAGCGGAACCGGTCAAGAAATTTGCTCATCGGGGTTCTCCTGATGTGGAGCCTGAAGGCTCTATCTTATGAAATCGACATTGCTGATTTGCAGGCACGGTAACGCGCTCATATCCAGGGATAATTGATAACGATCAACTGTCCAGGCTTTGTTTGTCGGACAAAAACCACCCAATACCACTAAAGTATAGGCAACGAAAAAATCTCAACCTGTTATTTTTAATGAAGTTATTTCGCTATCTGGTTTGAAGCAGGGAGAAAAACAAGCTATGGAGGTATTAAGGGGTAGTGGCTTAAGTCCGTAAAAAATAAACGTTCGTCCAGACAGCTTTACAGCGCTCAGATTTACCGGCGTTTGTCGCCGTGCATACCAACAAGCGCAGAGTAGATAACGGCCGGGAATACGCCTGAAAAAGCACAAGCACAGGTTACAGCCACATAAAAAAAAGCGCAGCCGAAGCCGCGCAAGGGATAACCAAAAGGTCAAAAGGTTACCGGGATGATTTACGGCCATAGACGGCCCAGGTAATCACCACGCAAATAATGTAAAACACCAGGAAGACTTTCATTGCCCCTGCCGGCGAGCCGGTCAGCGCCAGCGAAGTGCCGAATGCTTTAGGAATAAAGAACCCGCCGATAGCCCCAATTGCCGAGATAAAACCAAGGGCTGCTGCGGTATCCGTTGCCGCCTCACGCATCGCCTTCTCTTCGGAGCCACCTTCGGCCTTTACGCGATCCATCGTGAGCTTGCGGAAGATGACGGAAATCATCTGGAAGGTTGAGCCGCTGCCAAGGCCTGCGGTCAGAAACAGCATCAGGAACACGCCGAAGAAGGCGATAAAGTTGCCGCCCACGCCGTTATGAGGAAGGGTGGTAAAGAGCAGCGCGCTGAACACGGCCATAAAGACAAAATTAATCAGCGAAACTTTTGTGCCGCCCCAGCGGTCGGAGATGGCACCGCCAGCAGAACGCGCCAGCGCACCGAACAGCGGGCCGAAGAAAGCGAAGTGTAAAATATTTACGTCCGGAAACTGCGTCTTAGCCAGCATGGCGAAGCCCGCGGAGAAACCGATAAACGAGCCGAAGGTAGCCAGATACAGCAGGCCCATAATCCACAGGTGAGCACGTTTAAGAACCGGAAGCTGTTCACGTAAAGAGGCCTTCGAGGCGGCCAGGTCGTTCATGCCAAACCATGCGGCGACGGTGAAAATGGCCAGGAACGGCACCCAAATCCAGGCGGCATTCTCCAGGAACAGCAGAGTGCCATCACCCTGCTCCACGCCGGTACCGCCAAAGATGGCAAACACCGACAGGGAAATCACCAGCGGGGCCACAAGCTGCATGACGCTGACGCCGAGATTACCTAACCCACCGTTGATGCCCAGCGCCCCACCCTGTTTAGATTTAGGGAAGAAGAAGCTGATGTTTGCCATGCTCGAGGCAAAGTTTGCTCCCGCAAAACCGCACAGCAACGCAATGATAATGAAGGTGCTAAATGGCGTGCTGGTGTCCTGCACGGCAAACCCGAGCCAGACGCAGGGAATAATCAAAATGCCGGTGCTGAAGGCCGTCCAGCGGCGTCCGCCAAAGATTGGCACCATAAACGCATAAGGAACGCGCAGTAAAGCGCCGGAAACGGAGGGTAATGCCGTCAGCATAAACAGCTGGTCAGTGGTGAACTGGAAACCCACCTTCGGTAAATTAACCGCTACTGCACTAAACAACATCCACACGCAGAAGGCCAACAGCAAACTGGGTACGGAGATCCACAGGTTGCGACTGGCAATGCGGTGCCCTTTAGTTTGCCAGAATTCTGGCTCTTCCGGACGCCAGTCCGTGATGAGCGCCGTGGATTTGGAACCACCGGCCGATGACTGAGACATAAACACCTCAAAGTTTGTGAGAGTAATTGCCGCCACATTAGGGAGTATTGATGAATCTAATTTGATGTAAATCAATGGATAACCGAACAGAATCACGGGCAAATATTCACCATGATTCTTTGTGAGTAAGCTTAGCAGGTGAAAAAGACGTGGTTTTTCACCCGTCTGCCGCACCTTTTCGTGACAGACAACCTCTCTCATGCCACCTTTGGCAATTAAGGGGTAATCATTAGGGGGTATGGGTATACTCCAGGGGATGGCTGAGAATATCCCTCTGTTATTGTGAATATCCCCGCTGCGGAGCAAATTTGTCTATGTTGAAACGCCTGTTTTCCCCGTTAACCCTGGTCAATCAGCTGGCGCTTATCGTGCTGCTGCTGGCGACGCTGGGCATTGCGGGGATGAGTCTGGCCAGCTGGCTGGCGCAGGGGATTCAGGGCAACGCGCACGCTATCAATAAAGCAGGCTCGCTGCGTATGCTGAGCTACCGCCTGCTGGCGGCGATCCCGCTGAGCGAAAAAGACCGCCCCCTGCTGACTGAAATGGAACGCACCACCTGGAGCGAAGATTTACAGCAGGCCGCGCTACGCGACGGCCAGCAGGCCCAGCTTAAAGCGTTGCAGCATTACTGGCTGGACGCTCTTGAACCGGCTATGAAGCAGGCCAGCAATGCGCAACAGGTGACTCCCCATGTCGCACAGTTTGTTAGCCGCATTGACCAGCTAGTCAGCTCGTTCGACAGAACGACGGAAGAACGACTGCATGCCGTGATCCTTTTGCAACAAGGCATGGCGGCGCTGATGGGGCTGCTGCTCGTCTTTACCGTTGTCTGGCTGCGCAAGCGCCTGCTGCGCCCGTGGCAACAGCTGCTGGCCATGGCGGCGGCCATCGGACAAAAAGATTTTACCCACCGGGTGAGCGTCTCAGGACGTAACGAAATGGCAACGCTGGGCGTGGCGCTGAACAGTATGTCGGCGGAGCTGGCCGAAAGTTACGCCGTCCTTGAACAGCGAGTGCGGGAAAAAACGGCGGGGCTTGAGCAAAAGAACCAGATCCTGTCGTTCCTCTATCAGGCCAACCGTCGCCTGCATTCCCAGGCGCCGCTGTGCCAACGCCTTTCACCCGTATTAAGCGAGCTACAAAATCTGACACCGCTGCGCGACATCGAGCTTCGCGTCTATGAATACGAAGACGAAGAAAACTACGATGAATATACCTATCAGCCGGACAGCCGCTGCGAGGAACAGGGTTGCAACCTTTGCCCGCGTGAAACCGCACCTGCTGCGCTGGAAACAACCGCGCTGAAATGGCGGCTGACCGATAACCATATCCATTATGGTCTGGTGCTGGCCCAGTTACCGAAGGGCACCAGCCTGACGGCCGACCAGCAGCAGCTGATCCTGACGCTGGTGGAACAGCTCACCGCCACGCTCGCCCTGGAAAGACAATACGAACACCAGCAACAGCTGGTGGTGATGGAAGAACGCTCCGCTATCGCTCGTGAGCTGCATGATTCCATTGCCCAGTCACTTTCCTGCCTGAAAATGCAGGTCAGCTGTCTGCAAATGCAGGGGGAAGCGCTCCCGGAGCAAAGTCGTGAACTGCTTGCGCAAATGCGTAATGAGCTAAATACCTCATGGCGACAGCTGCGTGAGCTGCTCACTACCTTCCGCTTACAGCTGGTTGAGCCGGGTTTACGTCCGGCGCTGGAAGCAAGCTGCCAGGAGTTCGGCGATAAGCTTGGTTTCACCGTCGCGCTGGATTATCAGCTGCCCCCTCGCCTGGTTCCTTCTCATCAGGCGATTCATCTGGTGCAGATTGCCCGCGAAGCGTTAAACAACAGCTTCAAACATGCTCAGGCAACCGCCTGCGGTGTGGAAGTCGTTCATATTGAGAAGCAAGTCAAATTAACCGTTTGGGATAACGGCTGCGGTATTCCCGGCAACGGCGAACGCAGAAATCACTACGGACTTATTATTATGCGAGACCGTGCGCAAAGCCTGAAAGGCG
>CAMLJN010000048.1 GCA_946480445.1 uncultured Buttiauxella sp. | reverse complement strand
CACCGTGAATCAAATACCCTTCAAATCAGTATCAAACAATTTTCGCGGCTACACGCCGACACCGGAGTGGGGCACCATGCTCTCCGACGTGTTGCAGTTTGCGCAGAGCGCCTGGTGGGTTGTGACCTTCCCGGGTCTGGCAATCCTGCTGACGGTGCTGGCATTTAACCTGATGGGTGACGGGCTGCGTGATGCGCTCGATCCTAAACTCAAGCAGTAAAGGGCTACGTAATGGCGTTATTGAATGTAGATAAATTATCGGTGCACTTCGGCGACGAAGGCGCACCGTTCCGTGCCGTTGACCGCATCAGCTATAGCGTAAAGCAAGGTGAAGTTGTCGGTATCGTCGGGGAGTCCGGTTCCGGTAAATCGGTCAGTTCGCTGGCGATTATGGGGCTGATTGATTTCCCGGGCCGCGTGATGGCGGATAAGCTGGAATTTAACGGCCAGGATTTGCAGCGTATCTCCGAGAAGGAACGCCGCAATCTGGTGGGCGCGGAAGTGGCGATGATCTTCCAGGATCCGATGACCAGCCTTAACCCGTGCTACACCGTGGGCTTCCAGATCATGGAGGCGATCAAGGTGCACCAGGGCGGCAATAAGCGCACCCGCCGCCAGCGAGCCATCGACCTGCTGAATTTGGTGGGCATCCCCGATCCGGCTTCGCGTCTGGAAGTATACCCTCACCAGCTTTCCGGCGGGATGAGCCAGCGCGTAATGATCGCCATGGCGATCGCCTGTCGTCCTAAGCTGCTGATTGCCGACGAACCGACCACCGCGCTGGACGTGACTATCCAGGCGCAAATTATTGAGCTGTTACTCGAGCTGCAGCAAAAAGAGAACATGGCGCTGATCCTTATCACCCATGACCTCGCGCTGGTGGCAGAAGCTGCCCACAAAATCATCGTAATGTATGCAGGCCAGGTGGTGGAAACCGGCGAAGCGAAAGACATCTTCCGCGCGCCGCGTCATCCGTATACTCAGGCGTTGTTACGTGCGCTGCCGGAGTTTGCGCAGGATAAAGCGCGCCTGGCGTCGCTGCCGGGCGTGGTGCCGGGCAAGTACGATCGCCCGAACGGCTGCCTGCTCAATCCGCGCTGCCCGTATGCCACAGACCGCTGCCGCAGCGAAGAACCAGAGCTGAACCTGGTGGACAATGGACGCCAGTCCAAATGCCACTTCCCCCTCGATGATGCCGGGAGGCCAACCCTATGAGTATCGAACAGGCCACCGCGCAACCGCTGTTGCAGGCCATCGACCTGAAAAAACATTACCCGGTGAAGAAGGGTATTTTCGGCCAGGAACGCCTGGTCAAAGCGCTGGACGGCGTCTCTTTTGAGCTTGAACGCGGCAAAACGCTGGCGGTTGTGGGCGAATCAGGCTGCGGGAAATCCACCCTCGGCCGCCTGCTGACGATGATCGAAATCCCTACCGGTGGCGAGCTGTACTATCAGGGTCAGGATCTCCTGAAACCCGACGCCACGGCGGAAAAGCTGCGTCGGCAGAAGATCCAGATTGTTTTCCAGAATCCGTACGGCTCTTTGAACCCGCGTAAAAAAGTGGGGCAGATTCTTGAAGAGCCGCTGCAAATTAACACCAGCCTGAGCAAAGCTGAACGCCGTGAAAAAGCGCTGGCGATGATGGCGAAGGTGGGGCTGAAAACAGAGCATTACGACCGCTATCCGCATATGTTCTCCGGCGGGCAGCGCCAGCGTATCGCTATTGCCCGTGGCCTGATGTTAGATCCGGACGTGGTGATCGCCGACGAACCTGTTTCCGCCCTCGACGTCTCCGTGCGCGCGCAGGTGCTAAACCTGATGATGGATTTGCAGCAGGATATGGGGCTGTCGTATGTGTTTATCTCCCACGATCTGTCGGTGGTGGAACACATTGCCGACGAAGTGATGGTGATGTACCTGGGCCGCTGCGTGGAGAAGGGCACGAAAGACCAGATCTTCTCCAATCCGCGTCACCCGTACACTCAGGCGCTGCTCTCGGCCACACCGCGCCTGAACCCGGATGACCGCAGAGAACGCATCAAGCTCACCGGCGAGCTGCCAAGCCGCTGAACCCGCCTCCGGGCTGCGCGTTCAACGCCCGCTGCCGCCGACGCTTCGGGCCGTGCACCCAGCTCCAGCCACAGCTCAAGGAGTATGGCGGCCAACTGGTGGCTTGCTTTGCCGTAGATCAGGATGAGAACGGGGAAATGCGGTAGGTTTTATGGATAGACCCTTTTGCAAAATAGCTGCGCGGAATAGTAGATAACGATAAGGGAACTCAGTCCGGATTGTGTGATCTGATCAATCACCAAAAATCACCAACCGGACTGAGTTATGCCGATCATAGCCCCCGTCCCGTGAGGTGAACGACGCCAGATAAAAATCATGCCCGTCGGCTCATCGCGATGTTGCAGCGGCAGCGAGTCGCCAGAACCCTATGCTGTGCCCGTTCATCAGTCGGCCGCTGGATTAACTGGTTTACGCATTCGGGTGTTTCATGACACGATAACGCGTAATCATCAGTGCAGAACGATGTGGCAACTGCTGAGAAAAGCTCACCACTTTATGGAAACCGTCAGCCTGTTCCCTGGAGGAGAATATGGGTTGGCAAAAATGTAGCGGTATTAGGTGCGGCTATTTATTTCCGATTTCATTAGTCGTTGACTGAGGACTCCCCTTTTTTTCCTTCCTAAAGACCAATGAATGAATAAAGGTTGTTGCTATTAAATAAGGCAATATAAGAGTGAATGTAATGATAGTCAGAGTGCTAAATATATAGAAAGGATTTAAATAAGATGTCAGCTCATCAGATAAATCTATTGAAATGAAAAGGAAAAAACTCAAATAATATGAAGATAAGGATGAAGCTTATTTTTAGTATCCATCCAGACATAGCAAACCCTCCATAAGTGTGCTGGTATAGTATAGGATGTGATTTTTCCAGAGGAAAGGGAAAACGGAAAACACAAAATGGACGTATCGACTTCTCTCAGAATGAAGATTGAATCTGACAGAGTAGCTGCTATCCAGGTAGCTAACGCTCTCTCTGGCGTAAGGCACGAGGCAGGGAAGACATTGCAGAATATGGTTTCAGGAACAGAAAGACTCTCCTGGTATACGTGTATGCAAAGAATTAGCAGCGGAGAATAGCCGGCTCGTTAAAGCAGTATGGAATGCTTTGCAAAGGCCTGGTGTGATAAAAGACATGCTTGTTATTTATTTCTCTTACGAGTTATTAAAAATGAGAAATGATGAAAAAAACAAGACCAGCACGCATGAGGGAATAGTAAAGATGCACGCAAGGGTGGCAAAGATACTATCTGATTATATTAATAAAAAGCTGGCCACAGACGTTGCCGCAAGTGTATCTGTTTTCCGGTTCAGCCGACCTGCTTAAATCAGTGCAGGCCGGCTGGCCAATTTAATTACTGCGGATAAGGTACCCAGTCACCACCGTTAAGCCGTACGTAGGGTTTGTCCTGATACTGAATGACGATGGCATTCGAGTTCTCGGAAACCGCGGCGGTTTGCGGCAGGTTCTTCGTCAGTGTGTCCCAGTCGACCCGGTCGGCAACAAAGTTCTTGCCGTCCACCGAGCGTGCAACCAGTTCGGAAATGGCCAGCATGCTGCTTGGCTGGCTAATTTCGATGGCTTCGCCTTCGTGCGGCGCCTTCATGCCGATAAATTTCACCCCGGCCGGGACATGCGTGATGGCCGGGCTTGGGATATCGCGCAGCCCGGAAACCTGCATTTTATCGCCTTTCAGCGCCGCACCGTGTTCCGGCACAATGACTACCATCACTTTGCGATCGGATTTCTCCAGCTGAGTCAGAAACGTATCCAGCTCATCAAACAGTTTCTGGGCGCGGGCCTTATAGTCGGCGGTTTTGCTGTTGCCCGGGTAGTGATTTCCGTCGTGCAGCGGCAGAAGGTTGAAGAAGGTGGCGCTGCGGGTATTCGGCTCCCGGCCTTCGCCTTCCATCCAGCGGTTGAGTACGGCGGTATCGTCGTAGACCGGGGAGTTATCAAACGACAGCAGACCCGCAGGTAGCCCCGCCTGATTCATCAGCGGCGCCTGCATGCCGCCGTCCTGACGGACTTCTTTGAGGAAGTCGCCAAACACGCCGTTGTGGTCCAGCATCAGATTCTGGCTAAAGCCCAGCTTTGCCAGGTTCTCAAACAGGTAGCACTGGTTGCCCGCAGGCTGGTAGAGGTTTTTATGCGAGGGCTGTCCACAGCTTGCGCGCAGCAGGCGAATCGCTGCCGGACCGCTGTAGGACGTTGCAGAGTTAAAGTTTTTGAACAGGATATCGAAGTGTTTCCACAGCGGATGTGCGCTTAGCCCCGCCGCTTCAATATCGTCCCACGACAGCGAACAGATGTTGATCACCAGCAGCTCAAACGGCTGGGCGTCGGCCGGCAGCGCCGTCGGGAAGGTCGTCACGCGTTTGGCTTCGCTGGCATAGAAGCTGTTCAGCCAGGCCGTCAGGTTTTGCGTAGTCGGCGGTGCGGTCTGGGCCGGAATATCGCCCGGGACAGGGGCCATAGTGGTACCCGTTGCCGTTGCGCCAGCAGTCGTTGTCACCGCAGGCGCTTCGCCCGCTGCGGGGAGCAGGGAAATCGCCGGACCGGCAACGGTGAGCACGTTCAACCAGAGAAGCGCGGCAACCACAAATACCGTGATACGTATCCACTGCGAAAGGAACAGCCAGACAACCAGCAGCACGAAGGCGGCGCCCAGCATTTGCCAGTTAATAAAGCGGGCCACTAAATCAACCACGTAGTCGAGGCTAAAGCCCGCGAGCTGCGAGCCCTGGCTCATAATGCTGTCAGGGCCAGGCAGCCAGGTATCGTGCCAGAACAGGCCAATCCCCACCGGGAGCGCAATCCAGTTGCGCAGGCGGTGGAGCTTCAGACTCGGCAGCGGGAAGAGTAAAAACGCGACAAACACCAGGTTGGCCAGCGGATGAAAGTTCAGATAGCCGGTCCACAGCAGGCCGAATTTCAGCAGGAAATAGAAATTCCAACCGTCGAGGCCACGCCAGTTTTGCCATAAAGGGGCGTTCAACGTTCTCGCCTTCGTTTGATTAGTCATGTCGATGATCTGCCTTGACAGAAGAGCGGCGCAGCGTACCGGCCGATTTTACGTAACGGGGTTTTAAGAATAAAAGTCTGACGAGCGCCGCCATTCGCGGCAGCCAGCGATGCGCAAAGTAGCCAAGCGGGATAAAAATTATCGCGCACAGCACCACCAGTTGCAGGATATCAGTGATATTCATCATGATTGCGCTTGCTCCCGTTTTAAGGCTTTCAGCAGGGTGATGGGCACGGGAATACGGCGCACGGCTTCACCTCTGTGTTTAGCATTGCGCGCCTCAAGGAGTTCCACGGAGACAGGCAGCGGTTGGGTCCATTTTTCCGGGTTCATCGCCTGCATCTGTACGATTTCGGCGGCAATCTGGTTATCTTCGTACCACACCATGCGGTTAGAGAAGATGTCGCCCACCGGCAGCGGGAAAATATGGTTCAGCGCGGTATCGAGATCGTTGATACGGCAAAAAGATAAAAACAGCGTAATGCGGTTTTCGCTGAGGGTGACGATATCCCCCATACGGTTGGTACGGCACAGCGTCAGCGCTTGTTCCGCCCGCAGGCCTGGCACGGGCCGCAGGGCTACCATCACGCCTTTGCCGTCCTGCGGCAGCAGCGAGTTGTTCATCAGCGAAGCTATTGCGCTACAGAATTCGTTCCAGGGCTGATAGCCACGTTTTTTCAGCGGCTGCATCTGGTCGATAAGCACGTTGATATCTTCCGGTACATGGCGGCTAAACAGCGCGCCCTGCACGCTTTCAATCATGGTCAGGCTGCGGGAAAGCGGCGCGTTCCACGGCACGATCAGCGTGGCACCACAGCCAAGCAGCAGGCGTTCATCCGTTGCGCGCAGGCTGGCCGTGTTCTCACGGACGATAAGCTTCAGCGCACTGCCGCGCTGGCGGCGCAGGGCATGGATCTGGCGGGCGATGCTGTCAATTTGATTATTTTTGGACAGAGAAAAGATAACGGTCGCGGCCTGTGCGGTACGGGCCGCTTCAAAAAGCGCATCGTTAGAGTCAAATGTCTGCCAGTATTCTGACAACGGCGGCGCGCCTTCAAGAATGGAGACATGGCTTAAGATCTGTTTTTCATCGCTGCGCGGGTGCAGAACGGTTTCGGTGGACTCCACCGGCTGCCAGCTTTCGTTTACCCAGTTCAGTTCCAGCTGCTGCTGGGCGCTGACGCCCTTTTCATTAAACCAGAATGCCACGTCGTAGCGGTGAGTATCGCCCTCATAGCGCAGGCTTGCCAGGCCGCTCAGCGCCTGATACTGACTGACTAATAACGATCTTTGTTTATCGCTCTTACTGCCCGGGTTAAGGAACAGGAGCGTACATTTATACCGTCGGGTCCATTTACTGAGGTTGTCCAGCCAGCTGTATAATTCTTTAGCAGATATATTTTCCAGGGCATTATCTGCGGCCAGCAGAATAAAAAAATAATGCTCGGGATTGACGCTGCACATTAAATCACGGCGGAGATATTTTAGACTATTTCTCTCATTTGGCATGCTAAATGTGCGGGTTTTTTGCGGGCCGTGATCCGCGTCCAATTTAACGATATTTTTCGGATTAGCACCCATTGTAATAACAGCGGTTTTCGTCTGGCTTTCTTGTGAGGCAATCGTTTGATTTAAAAAACGTACTGCATCTTCATAACGGTCGGCATTTAACCACCAGACGCCACCGACAGGCATATGTCGCAACTCGTCCCATAATGAACGGATGCCGACTGAAAATATGGGTTCCATGGCGTCCCCTTGATGATAAATTAGTATGTATGTCAGTTTACTAGCGAAAGGCAGGAAATAAACCTAACATTGAAAATAAACAGCTTCAGTTTTAGCATTGTAAGTCACTTTTCGTTTTCCGAACATTTGCCCTTCCCTCGCGTGGGGAGAGTGGCTGAGGCATGTGAGCCATGATGCACGATAAAGACGCTGAAAATGGGCCGGAAAACAAGCTCGTTTATGCATTCCAGAATGACTTTTTGGCACTCAGTAAAGCCTTTTCACTGCCAGAAATTGATTATACCGATATATCACAGCGGGAGCAGATGGCCGCGGCGTTAGCACGCTGGCCATTGCTGGCGGAATTAGCGCAACAATAGGGAGTCGGCCTGATGGCGATCATTGGGTTACAAGGGTTGCGTGGTGGTGTGGGCACCACCTCTATCACCGCAGCACTGGGGTGGTCTTTGCAACAATTAGGTGAGTCTGTGCTGGTGGTCGATGCATCGCCAGATAATTTGCTGCGCCTGAATTTTAATATTGATTTCGCGCACCCCGGCGGCTGGGCGCGTGCGCTGCTGGATAATCACAACTGGCGCGACTCGGCGTGGCAGTATACGACGCACCTGGACGTTCTGCCTTTCGGGCAATTGTTGCCCGCTGAACGGGAAATGTTTTCTTCCCTTGAAGCGCCTCTCGGCCAGTTCAGCCATGCACTCGAAGAGCTTAAATCAAGCGGCCGCTATCAGTGGATACTGGTGGATCTTCCTTACGGCTATGACATTCTGACGCGTAAGCTGCTGGGCCAGATAGAAAACGTGTTGACCGTCGCCAAGCCGGACATCAACTGTCATACGCGATTGCATCAGCAAATGCTGCCGTCGTCGTCGCCTGTTCTGGTGAACTATCTGCTGGTGGCAAGTCAGCTGCAGGACGATATTTATCAGCTCTGGCTGCAAAGCCAGCGCAGCATGATCCCCGTCGTCGTCCACCGTGATGAAGCCTTTGCCGAGGCTTCGGCCATGAAGCAGCCGCTCGGAGAATATCGCCCCGGCTCTCTTGCGGCGGAAGAAGTGATGACGCTCGCCAACTGGTGTTTGCTTAATTTTTCATCCTCTCGCCAGCCGACGGCTCATGCATCAGTGGGCGGCGCATGACCAGCCTCGCCAACTGGCTGCTCCTGCCCGCTGCCAGCCAGCGGCTTAGCGAACGCTATCGCACGTTTCGTCGTAACGGCACGCCGCCTTTTAGCGCCGCGCTTGGCTGCCTGTGGCTTATGCTGGCGTGGATGCTGCTGCCGCTGGAAAACGCGCGCTGGACGCACATTCGATCTCAGCACGCGCAGCTTTATCCCCATATCAAACCCCACCGTCCGCGCCCGCTGGATGCCCTGCGCTATCTGTTGCAGAGCCTCTGGCTGGTGATACGTCGGCCGCAGAAGGAGGACATCCGCTGGTCGCGTTTTACATCCCTGGACCGAGTGCAGGCCTGGCGCGCTGGCTGGCATGGCTGGCTCGATCGCCTGCCCGAACGCTTTAGTCAGCAAACCAGCCATCTGGACGATGAAAAAGAGCTTGGCCATCTCAACGAGGGGCTACGCAGGATCATCCTTGGGGTGATTATCGTCTTCTCGGGCATTCTGGCGCTGCTGTGCATTACCCAGCCGTTTAACCCGCTGGCGCAGTTTACTTTCCTGATGCTGCTGTGGGGCGTGGCCCTGCTGGTGCGGCGTCTGCCGGGCCGCTTCTCCGCGCTGATGATGATTGTGCTTTCGCTAACGGTATCCTGCCGTTACATCTGGTGGCGCTATACCTCAACGCTGAACTGGAATGACCCGGTAAGCCTGGTGTGCGGCCTGGTTTTGCTGTTTGCCGAAACCTACGCCTGGCTGGTGCTGGTGATGGGGTATTTCCAGGTTGTCTGGCCGCTTAACCGCCAGCCGGTCCCGATGCCGAAGGACATGAATACCTGGCCTGCGGTCGATATTTTTGTGCCGACCTATAACGAAGATCTGAGCGTGGTAAAAGGCACGATTTACGCCTCGCTGGGTATCGACTGGCCGAAGGATAAACTCAACATCTGGATTCTGGATGATGGCGGGCGCGAAGAGTTCCGCCGCTTTGCCGACCAGGTTGGGGTGAAGTACATCGCCCGCACCACGCATGAACATGCCAAGGCCGGGAACATTAACAATGCGTTGAAATACGCCACCGGCGAGTTTGTGGCGATTTTTGACTGTGACCACGTGCCGACGCGTTCCTTCCTGCAGCTGACCATGGGCTGGTTCTTTAAAGAAAAGCAGCTCGCGATGATGCAAACGCCTCACCACTTCTTCTCCCCGGACCCGTTTGAACGTAACCTGGGGCGGTTCCGCAAAACGCCTAATGAGGGCACGCTGTTCTACGGTCTGGTGCAGGACGGAAACGATATGTGGGACGCAACGTTCTTCTGCGGTTCCTGTGCGGTTATTCGTCGTGAGCCACTCGATGCCATCGGCGGCATCGCGGTTGAGACAGTGACGGAGGATGCGCATACGTCGCTGCGCCTGCACCGTCGCGGCTGGACCTCGGCTTATCTGCGCATTCCGCAGGCGGCGGGGCTGGCGACGGAAAGCCTGTCAGCGCATATCGGGCAGCGTATTCGCTGGGCGCGCGGGATGACGCAGATATTCCGGCTGGATAACCCGCTGTTAGGCAAAGGCCTTAAATTTGCCCAGCGTCTGTGCTATGCCAACGCTATGTTCCACTTCCTGTCCGGCATTCCGCGCTTAATCTTCCTGACGGCGCCGCTGGCGTTTTTACTGCTGCACGCCTACATCATTTACGCCCCGGCGCTGATGATCGCCCTGTTTGTGCTGCCGCATATGATCCACGCAAGCCTCACCAATTCGAAGATTCAGGGCAAGTATCGCCACTCTTTCTGGAGCGAAATCTACGAAACGGTGCTGGCCTGGTATATTGCACAGCCGACGCTTGTGGCGCTGTTCAATCCACACAAAGGTAAGTTCAACGTAACGGCGAAAGGCGGCCTGGTCGAAAACGAATACGTCGACTGGGTGATCACCAGGCCGTACTTGTGGCTGGTGCTGATTAATCTGCTCGGTATCGCTTTCGGCGTCTGGCGCTTCCTCTACGGGCCGGAAAACGAAGTGCTTACCGTGGTGGTCAGCCTGGTGTGGGTCTTCTACAACCTGATTATTCTCGGCGGGGCCGTGGCGGTTTCCGTTGAGAGCAAGCAGGTTCGCCGTGCGCACCGCGTTGAGATTGCGATGCCCGCGGCCATTGCGCGCGAGGATGGCCATCTCTTCCCTTGCACCGTGCATGACTACTCTGACGGCGGCGTGGGGATCAAAATTCACGGCCCCGCCAACGTGCTGGAAGGGCAAAAAGTGAAACTGCTGCTTAAACGTGGGCAGCAGGAGTACTTTTTCCCGGCGCAGGTGATGCGCGTCTTTGGCGCTGAGGTTGGCTTACAGCTCGCGGAAATGACCACCCGCCAGCATATCGACTTTATTCAATGTACTTTTGCCCGGGCGGATACCTGGGCGCTATGGCAGGACAGTTTCCCGGAAGATAAGCCTCTGGAAAGCCTGTTGGATATCCTCAAGCTTGGCTTCCGGGGTTACCGGCATCTGGCGGAGTTTGCTCCTCCGTCACTGAAATTTATTTTCCGCTCTACCACAGCGCTGGTGGACTGGATTGTGTCATTTATTCCGCGCAGCCCGGTGGCAAACCGGGCAGAACTGCGGACCGAGTCTGCACTGGCCCAACAATGATGAAAACGCGATGAAAAGAAAATTATCCTGGTTTTGCGCGGCGGCACTAGGTCTTAATGCCCTGCCGATGATGATGGCGAACGCTGCGGATGCGGTCGCGCCAAACGATCCTGCTGCCGTGGAGTCGACCGCCGCGCCGGTTGTGCCAGTGCCAGAAACGGCACAACCCGGCACAGCTGCGCCAGGGGATGCCTCTCTGGGTCAGGTGATGCCGGGGGTTGCGCGCGCAAATGCGCCAATCGTCGCCGATAATATTCCGTCCAGAGATGTGAAACTGAGCTTCGCGCAAATTGCGCCGCCGCCGGGCAGCATGGTGCTGCGCGGCATTAACCCGACCGGCTCGGTAGAGTTTGGGATGCGCAGCGATGAGGTGGTTTCCAAAGCGCTGCTTAACCTGGAGTACACCCCGTCGCCTTCGTTGCTGCCGGTGCAGTCGCAGCTTAAGGTCTATCTTAACGATGAGTTAATGGGCGTGTT
>CAMLJN010000047.1 GCA_946480445.1 uncultured Buttiauxella sp. | reverse complement strand
CTGTTAAACCGTGAAGACCATGATGAGATCCTTTTTGAATTACTGCAAAAGTCACGCGTACAGTGCATGGATAATGAAATGCTTCTGGAGGATTGGGGCGCGCTTGACGCCACATTTGGTGCGGACAACATTGCAGACGTGTACCTGATTGCGCTGGAGTGCGTCAAATTCAGCATTGCGCCGGTGGCTGAAGGGTTAAAAAAAAATATTGGTCTGGACATGAGCCTGAATCTTCAGGGAAGCATGCGGGGATTATTAAACGCCTGGCTGAAAACCTTGACCCCGCCGTCAGAGCAGAAATCACCGTCTGGAGAGTAATACAGTCTGGCCTGATACCGTATGACGCCATACGGTCAGGCCTTGCCCCCTTTGATGACATCATGCGCGCCGCCGCAATCCTCCAGTATGACGCCGCAGTATCCGCCGCCATATCCAAAGCAGAGCAGAAAAAATGACGCAAGAAACCAAAGAGCTTGTCACGAAAGTAGACGTGCAACCAGACCTTGCCGGGTTACTGGCATTTGAGGCTGAGATAGACCGCGCCATTGGCAAAGTTAACCAGCTTGACGCCGCCATTAAGCGCGTACACGAATTAAAACCAGCAACCCGCTATTCACCGCCCGTAAACAATCCCGGCGCGACTGCCGCCGCCGCTGGCCTGTCAGCCGGGCTGGGGGCTAATCTCGTCAACCGTGGCGCGCTGGCACCCATTGTGCGCAAGGCATCAGAGGACGTGGCTAAAAACGCAGCCAACACCGCCGCAACTGGCGTCAATATGGCCATAGAGGATATGCGCGGGCGACTTCTTGCTGGGGGTGGGCGGATTATTCCGCGCATTGGTATTGAAGGTGGCGGGGCTGGTGGGTTTGGTAACCATTCTGGCACGAACAATTTCGGTGGCTTTGCTGGTGGCGTGTCAAGGCGGGAGGATTTCCGGCCTAACGCGTTTAACCGGTTCAATTTTAATAATATGGACTGGAGCGCGCCGGGTGACCTGAAGCCGGGAAGCCCGGAGGTGGCCAGACCGCCGAAAACCCCCGGCACAGGTTTGCACCTGCCGGATATGATGATTGGCGCGGCGTCTGCTTATGCGTTAAGTGCGGGGCTTGGAAAAGTTGCTGAAAATCTTGACCGTATCCAGTCACAGGAGGCGCAGCTTGCGCGCTTGCCCCAAACCATTGGCAGCAGCAAAGATGCCTTCATAGCGCTAAACGAAGCCGCTAGCGAGGTGCGCAGCAACGGTGATGCCTTTATTTCGACTTATACCAACATGGCCACGGCAACTGAAAAGCTGGGGTTAAGCCAGGAAGAAACTACCAAAGCCACACAGGGTATGGTTAGTGCATTGCAGTTAGGCGGCGGCAGCAAGGTTGCGATTGATAACGCGCTTTACCAGATGGGGCAGGCATTTTCATCAAACCGTTTTGCTGGTGATGAATTTAGATCCTTCATGGAGGCCATAGGCACAATGGCACCCACTGTGGCCAAAGCGTTTGGCACGGACGTTGCCGGGTTACGCAAAATGTCAGAGGAAGGGAAGCTAACCGCCGAAGTGATGACCAAAGCCTTTGCCACCATGGCTGATAACAATATTGACCTGCTGAAAAAACAGGGCTGGACGTGGGCGCAGGTTACAGCAGTCATGGGGAATGATTGGGATAATTTTGTGGCCACAGCTACTGAAAACGGCGAGTGGGCGCGCCTGATGTCGTGGGTGGCCACCAATATTGCGCCAACATTCAAAAGCGCTGAAATGGCGGTTGCAAAATTCTGGAATAGCACCACAGATGAAAGCAAGGCCAGCATATTGATTGGTATACTGGCAACAATTGGCGCAGCATTTGCGGCGCTTGCAGTGCCGGTATTGGCGGCAACGTGGCCATTTCTTGCCGTGGGTGCGGCGGTCTTCCTGTTATGGGAAATATTTCAGGAGTTTCATCACTGGATGGATGGGAGCGCGAAGACCATTTTTGACAGCCTGTTTGGCAGTTTTGATGAATTCGAAAAGCGTTACCCACAAATCATTGCATCCTTAAAAAAACTGATGGAACTCATTAAAATGACCGATGATTTTAGCGGGTGGGTGCATCAAAAAACCATTGGTAAATTGTTGGGTGAGCAGCAGGAGACACCGGAGGAAGGCGGGCTGTTAAATGGTGCCAACAATACGCTCAAGGCCGGTAAGGCGCTAGGCGGAGTCGCTGGGGGGTGGGGAAATCCGCTGTCATGGCTGGAAGACATATTGAGCATACCGCACCAGTTGAGTGAATTACCCATGCTACCCCCGGCGCTGACTCAGGGTGGAAAACAAACCAATATCACAAATACCAATAGCGGAAATACAACAATCACCGTAGCCACCCCGGAGGAAGCCGCAGCGGTGGCTAATGCCCGCGACACGTCTTTTGTTAATCAAAATCAAGGCGGGCTTGATAATCTGGCTGAAGGTGGCGGTTATGCGTAGGCCATTAATGTATAATTTGCAAAATTACTCACAGCAATCAAAGGGATGGAAATGTTTAAACTTGAAAATATGATTACCCCAAAAATCCTGACGGGTATTTATATACTCACAACGTTATTAGCCGCGCTTATGTGTGTCATTACATTCATGGGTGGCAGTGCGGGCGGTGCATTTGCGTGGGCGTTGATTGCGCTCTTCAACAGGATTTTCTTTGAATGCATCATTGTTGTATTTAAAAACAATGAATATCTGCGTCGTATTGCTGATGCTCTTGATGGCGGTGGCCAGCCGGATGTAATGGCAGACATACTGCGAAAAAACAGTCAGAGGCAGCAAGGCGGTAGCGATGGCTGGGAAGATTACAAAAAAAGTAACGCCCCACAAGACAAGTAATAAGAAGCACCGCCAGCACGCCATAAAATCCACCCTAACAGGTGGATTTTTTTATGGGTGGAATATGACAGATTTAGGCGGGTTAAACGCGCCAACGAGCAAACGCGCCGTTATTGTGTCTGCGTCGGGTGTTGTGGTGAATTTACGCTTGCGCAAGCGTGAGACTTATTCAGTAAAGCGCAGCGTGACACGGGGGGCACTTGAGACAGGCTATAAAATTTCGGACGGAACTGTCACCGAACAACCGAAGGTAGATATTGAAGGGCTCGTTACCGGAAGCGATGGTTACGCGCTTGCATTTGATCCAACGCGTATTGATGCAGAGGTGGCCAGCATTAATAACGCATTCAATCTTAATGAACTTGTTTCTGTATATACGACATTTATTGCTGTCAGTGATGCGGTATTAACGGAGTTTCAGGCAGAGGCGACCCCAAAAGACAAGACCATCACCATTAAACTTGCCGCAGAAAAAATCAAATTCGTTACCTTCCAGCGCACTCAAAACGAAGCGCCAGCACCAAAAAAAACAAAAACAAAAAATCCAGCCGGGCAGGGGAGGGCGGGCACCGGCAAGAAATCAGCCACGCCCGAAGAGACGCCAAAGACAGATATTTTATATTTTACATAGGGTTAATAGCGAATGGGCGAACAATTCTACAGCTTGCCCCTTGTGGCATCCGTACCAGACCAGGACATGACGATTGGTTTTGATGGCAACTTTTTTTCCGTGCGGGTCTTCTTTTCGACGACTACGCACTTGTGGTGGCTTGAGTTGAGTAGCGTAGATATGGCAGTGACACTGTCACAAATCGTGTTGCGGCCAAACGTCATGCATGGCCTGTCCGGCAAGGTTCCGGGGTACGCCGGAAGCGCGTCAATCGGCATGGTGACGCGCAGAAGTGGCGCGGTTTACGGCTCAATTGATGCTTTTGCGGGTGATTTTGGGCTTTTCATAGCTGACACCGTGACAGTGTAACGTCAGGGCGTCAAAAACTGGCATTTTTATTATGAATAACACATTACAGGAGCTTACGGAGCAAGTGACCAAATGGATTGAGGTTTATTTCCCGGCAATTTGTGCGGGTCTTATGGCGGCGGCAATTTCAATTTTGATGGATATCCGGGCGGGTGAGCCGCCTAAGCGAACCGCTACAGGTGGCGTTATTTGCGGGCTGGTTGTGACGGGCTGTTATTCATTCGCAATATTTTTAGGCATGCCACCTGAAGCGGGCATCTTTTTTGGTGCTTATGTTGGATTCAGGGGCGCAGATAACATCAAAGAAACCTTTGTGTCTATCGGCAATTCAATCAGGAACCGTAAAATGGGAGGGGCTGGAAATGCAAATAAGCAATAACGGAATTGCCTTCATCAAACGTGAAGAAGGCGAAAAGTTGACGGGGTATGATGATACGCGCGGCATTCCAACAATTGGCGTGGGTCACACCGGCGATGTAAATGGCAAGCCGGTAACGGTGGGTATGAAAATAACCGCAGAGCAATCTTCAGCCTTATTAAAAGGTGATTTGGCGTGGGTTGAAGGTACAATCAAGAGTTATGTTAAATCGCCATTAACACAAAATCAGTATGATGCACTTTGCAGCTTTATTTTTAATATTGGCGGCACCGCCTTTAAGGGGTCAACCATGCTGAAGCTGTTGAATCTGGCTAATTATCAGGGCGCAGCAGATGAATTTCCGAAATGGAAAAAATCAGGCAATGACCCGGATATTTTATTGCCGCGTCGCCAGCGTGAACGGGCTTTGTTTTTATCATGATTGCATTGCTAAAAACATTCTGGAAGCCGCTGACGTTTGGCGGTTTGTTATTGCTGGCGATTTGGGGCTTTTCACATATCCGCTATCAGGCCGGATATCAGGCGGCAGATTTAGCCTGGCAACTGAAAGACAGGAAGCGCCAGAAAGAGGATGCTGAAGCGCTTGCCGCGCGGCAGGCATACGAACGGGCAGAAGAGAAAAGGCGGCAGGATGAAGCAACAAACGCAGCAAAAAAGGCAGATGAACAACTTGCAGCGGCGCGCGCTGATGCCGCTGTTGCTAAGTCTGCTGGTGACGGGTTGCGCGCCACAATCACAGACCTTAAGCGCCAGCTTGCAACAAGTAAAACCGGCGAGCTTTCTGCCATTGCCGCAGCAAGCGCGGCAAGAGCCAATACCGCCATTTTGCTTGCCAACGTGCTTGAAAGCGCTGACAAGCGAGCGGGTGAGCTGGCGGAATACGCTGACCGGGCAAGAATAAAAGGTTTGCAGTGTGAAAACACATATAAAGGCGTTACCAATACTCAATAAATCTGGTGAAGCCCTTGTCACATTTTGCCCGGCACAGACCGGGCGTTTTTTTGTCCGCTTGCTTAACGGTAACACAAACGTTACCATTAAGGCAGGTAAGGGAGGTTTTAACGTGAAAGTTAAACACTATATAAAGGAAGACGGTGAAAGCCCGCTTGAAAAGTGGCTCAAGAAAAACCGTGCGGCAATGGGTAAGGTTATGGCCGCTACCCAGCGTCTTACAGATGGCAATATGTCTGCTGTTAAGTGGCTGTCAGGCCGTCCGGGGATTGGTGAGTACCGTATTAACTGGGGTGCCGGTCTGCGCATTTATCTCATGCAGGACGGAGACGAAATTATCATTTTGCTATGCGCTGGTTTCAAAGACAGCCAGGACAAAGACCTGACGCGCGCAGAGCAATACCGGGCTGATTATCTTAAAGGAGGTAAAAAAGATGCCAGCAGCAGAAAACATTGATGATATGTGGGTGCGTCTTCTTAAAGAAGACCCTGAAGCACGCCAGATTATGCTTAAAGAGATCCACGAGCTTATCCAGGCTGGAGAGATAGAAACGACCAAAGGCATGTTACGCACGCTTATCAAAGTGACGTGCGGTTTTCCTGCCATTTCTGATGAAGTTGGCCGCAACTCAAAATCCATTATGCGTATGCTTGCGCCAGACGTTGACCCCGGCATCAAAGCATTTATGGCCGTAGTGAAAGCAGCCGAACGGCAGTCAATGAAAATGCACTGATAGCCAGAGCACACGCCAGACTCGGCCATCGCGCCGGGTTTTTTTATGCCCGGAATCACAGAAGCGCACACGCGGTGCGGGCAGGGCGGATGCAAACGCCTTATCATGCTGTTTGTAGTTGAAATAATCAGGGTTCAGAAGTAGACTACAAGTTAAGGTCTTGCAACAAGGGCGTAAAGTGCCTTGTCCTGCCTGTGTTTGTACATTTCCGCTGTATTTAACATAATATACATTATGCGCACCATGATTGTAGATTCTTTAGCCAACCTGCATGGACTCTACTGGGCGGCGTGTTGGGACCGGTCTACGTAGTCATCCTGACCGTTGCCGTGCCTGCCATCGGGATAGCCATGACGATGATTGGCATTCTGGCAGGACAGGTATTTAAAAGTCTGATCATTGACCACTATGGCCTGTTTGGGACTGCTCATCGCAAAATTGATGGCAAACGCATTATTGCGCTGATTTTTATCATTGCCGCCCTTGTCCTCGTGGCACAAAGCTGAGGTGAAATTGTGAATATAATCATGATCGTTCTGGCACTGATCGGCGGTGCCACCCTGAGTATGCAGGCTGCGATAGGTGGAAAGCTGGGCAGCAACGTTGGTGTGTTCCGCTGCGCTTTCCTCACTTTTTCGGTCGGCGCGTTAGTGACAGCGTTGCTCATCTTCTTTTTTGAACCCCGGCAGGCCGTCACCTTACTCGATGTACCCAAATGGCAGTTGCTTGGCGCCCTTTGCGGCGTGCCATACATCGTCATAATGGTACTGGCCGTGCAGCGTATTGGGGCAGCGGTTGCCACAGTGGCCGTGATTTTTGGCCAGCTGACGATGAGTATGTTGATAGATAACTTTGGCTGGCTGGGCAATGAGGCGATCCACTTCTCTGCCACCCGACTGGGAGCCGTAGTCTGCCTTGGTATCGCTCTTTACTTTATTTACGCCAGCAGCAAAGCTAGTTACCCACTTGAATGAAGCCCTGCCGATCTCAGAAGGCAGACGAAACTTTAGCGACGGCCAGACGTCTGCCATCGCATACTCTCAATGCTCAGCGCTTCAACGCCCCATGCAGCGTGGAAAGTTGGCATATAGCGATCGACAAGAAATAAGCATCGGCAAAAAATGAATCCCCGATCTGCCCTAACCCTTTAGGCTTAAATTGAGCCATATCAAGTCCACCGTATGATCAATCACTATAATCATCATACAATTTCTTCAAGCCTGTCATGTGATTATGTCCCTGTTCAGAAATGCGATTGCCGCCGCTGTGTTGCTGCTCATGCCGCATGCGGCGTTTCCATCTGCCCCACAAACTACCACTCTCACAACGGCATGGCCGGTTAACATCGGTCCGCTTAACCCTCACCTCTATACGCCGAATCAAATGTTCGCTCAGAATATGGTGTATGAGCCGCTGGTAAGATATCAGGCTGACGGCAGCGTTATTCCCTGGCTTGCGAAAAGCTGGACAAAATCCGCTGACGGGAAGATCTGGCTCTTTACCCTGCGTAATGGCGTAGTCTTTTCTAACGGCGAGCCTTTTGACGCCAAAGCGGCAGAGCAAAATTTCGCAGCCGTGCTGGCAAATCGCCAGCGTCACAGCTGGCTTGAGTTGGTCAATCAGATTACAGACGTTAAGGCGCTGGATGGCAATAAGCTGCAAATAACATTAAAAAGCGCTTACTATCCTTTTTTGCAGGAGCTTGCCCTGCCTCGTCCTTTTCGTTTTATTGCACCATCACAATTTAAACAGGACGGGACCAAAGATGGCATTTTGTCGCCAATTGGCACGGGTCCCTGGGTAGTAAAGTCTTCTCGCCTGAATCAGGATGACGTGCTGGTGCGTAACGATCGTTACTGGGGGGCAAAACCTGCGTTTGAGAAAATAATCGTCAAGGTTATCCCGGATCCGACCAGCCGCGCCGTGGCCTTTGAAACGGGTGAAGTTGACCTGCTTTACGGTGACGAAGGTCTTTTACCGCTCGATACTTTTGCGCGTTTTAGTCAGCACTCGGCGTACCGCAGCCGCCTGTCTGCCCCCGTCGAAACTGTAATGCTGGCGCTAAACTCTGCGCGAGAGCCAACAAATGAGCTTGCTGTTCGGGTGGCGTTAAACCACGCTGTGGATAAGAAAACCATGATTGCCACCGCGTTGTATGGCACTCAGCAGGTAGCAGAGTCTCTGTTTGCCCCAAGCGTACCTTATGCCAACATCGGCCTGAAACCACGCAATTATCAACCCGAACTGGCAAAAAAAATGCTTGATAACGCCGGCTGGAAATGTCCTGCGGGCAAGCAAATTCGGGAAAAAGACGGTCGGCCGCTGCGCATAGAGCTGGCTTATGTAGGGACCGATGCACAAAGTAAATCTATGGCTGAGATCGTGCAGGCTAATTTGCATCAGGTCGGTGTGGAGGTGTTGCTCACCGGGGAAGAAGAAAGCAGCATTTTCGCCCGCCAGCGCGACGGCCGTTTCGGTATGATATTCAACAGAACCTGGGGCGCGCCGTACGATCCCCATGCTTTTATGAGCTCAATGCGTGTACCTTCTCATGCCGACTATCAGGCTCAGCGCGGTCTTGCAGATAAGCCAGTGATAGATGCCGAAATCTCTGCGGTACTCGCCACGCAGAATGAAACGCAACGCCGGAAAATTTACCAGGATATTCTTACCCGGCTGCACAACGATGCGGTTTACCTGCCGCTCAGCTACGTTTCTTTAATGGCCGTATCCCGTCCGACGCTGGGCGTTATTCCTTTTGCTCCGATGGCCTCAGAAATTCCTTTCGAACAAATTAAACCGGTCGTACAACCATGATCTGGCGCTATCTTACGCGGCGTTTACTGCTGCTGATCCCTATGCTTCTGGCGACTTCGCTGCTGTTCTTTTTGCTGCTGCATTTGGGCGTAGGCGACCCGGCGATGGATTATCTGCGCCTGTCCGGCGTACCGCCGACGCCAGAAATGTTGGCCTCGACCCGCCAGCTGCTCGGACTCAACGATCCCCTTGTCGTTCAATACTGGCACTGGCTAATTAACGCCCTTCAGCTGGACTTCGGTGTTTCCTATGCCACTCAGCGCCCCGTACTTGATGACTTACTGTACTTTTTGCCCGCTACGTTGCAGCTTTCCGGGCTGGCGCTCCTGTTGATTGTGACCGTCTCGGTTCCTATGGGGATCTGGGCGGCTCGCCATCGCAACCAACTGCCAGATAACCTGGTCAGGTTTATCGCTTTTATCGGCGTTTCCATGCCTAATTTCTGGCTGGCGTTTTTGCTGGTGATGCTGTTTTCCGTCAGGCTCCAGTGGCTGCCCGCGATGGGCTACGGTGGCTGGCGCTATATGCTGATGCCCGCAGTGTCCATTGCGCTGATGTCGCTTTCTATCAATGCCCGTTTATTGCGGGCCAGCATGCTTGAGGTAGCCGGACAGCGTCATGTGACATGGGCCCGTTTGCGTGGCGTAAACCCGGTACAACTCGAACGGCGCCATGTGCTGTATAACGCCGCCGTGCCGCTCACGACCGCATTAGGCATGCATATTGGCGAACTGATCGGCGGCACGCTGATCATCGAAAGCATTTTTGCCTGGCCTGGAGTTGGCCGCTATGCCGTGTCAGCCATCTTTAACCGCGACTATCCGGTTATCCAGTGTTTCTCTTTGTTGATGATCTGCGTCTTTGTGGTTTGCAATCTGGCGGTGGATGTTCTTAACGCATGGCTTGACCCGCGCGTTCGCAAGCATGAAGGAGTGGCACAATGAAACCAGCAAGCTTTAGCTGGACGGTACGTCTCGCCTTTACCGTCATCGTCCTTTTAACGCTGGTTGCGTTAACCAGCCAGTGGTGGCTGCCGTTCGACCCGGTGAACATAAGCTTGCCTCAGCGCCTGATGCCCCCTGACAGCCAGCACTGGCTCGGCACAGATCATCTTGGGCGCGATATTTTCAGCCGTCTGTTTGCGGCGACCAGGATTTCACTGGGCGCAGTGGGGATCTGTCTGCTACTGGTGATGATCACCGGGCTTGTCGTCGGTGGCACGGCAGGCCTGCTGGGCGGGCGCGTTGACCAGTGCTTAATGCGCATCACCGAACTGTTTATGACCTTCCCCACGCTGATCCTCTCCTTCTTTATGGTGGCGGTGCTGGGCAGCGGGCTGACTAACGTGGTGATCGCTATCGCCCTTTCCCACTGGGCCTGGTATGCGCGCATCGTGCGCAGCTTTGTTATTTCACTGCGCCACCGGGAGTTTGTCCTGGCCGCAAGGCTTGCGGGTGCGGGCCGGTTACGCATTTTCTGCGAACATATTGTCGGCGGTGTATTTCCTTCTTTGTTGGTGCTTGCCACGCTCGACATCGGCCATATGATGCTGCACATCGCCGGTATGTCCTTTCTTGGGCTGGGGGTTGCTGCACCCACGCCGGAATGGGGAATCATGATCAACGATGCCAGGCAGTATATCTGGACGCAGCCGCTGCAAATGTTCTGGCCGGGTTTTGCGCTGTTTATCAGCGTGATGGCGTTTAACCTGGTCGGGGATGCCCTGCGCGACCGCATGGACCCGACCTTAGTGAAGGAGCACAGCCACTGATGAACAATCAGTTAACGCTCAATCATCTTTCAGTGCGCGCAGGTGACCATCAGCCGATCGAAGATGTCTCACTAACGCTGCATCGCGGCCGCGTTCTGGCGCTGGTAGGCAGCAGCGGTAGCGGAAAGTCGATGACCTGCAGCACCGCACTTGATGTTCTGCCTCCGGGCGTGGAACAGACCGGCGGGAACGTTGCCGTCAATGGTGTAGTGATACCGGGTAGAGAACTCAGAGGGCGGCATATTGCCACCATCATGCAAAACCCCCGCAGCGCTTTTAATCCGCTTCATTCCATGCGAACTCATGCGCGGGAAACCTGCCAGGCCGCAGGCAAGGAAGCCAGCGAGGCCCGTTTCAGCGAAGCGCTTATTGCGGTTGGGCTGGATGAGCCAGAAGAGATACTGAATCTCTACCCCTTTGAAATGAGCGGCGGCATGCTTCAGCGCGTGATGATTGCTCTTGCCCTGCTCAGCGACGCGCCCTGGCTTTTTGCCGATGAGCCGACGACCGATCTCGATATGCCCGGCCAGGCGAAAATCCTCGACCTGCTGGAGGAGGTCGTCCTCCGGCACCAGACTGGCATGCTGCTGGTGACACATGACATGGGCGTAGTGGCAAGGCTTGCCGACGAGGTAGCCGTTATGTCAGCGGGTAAAATCATCGAGCAAGGATCTGTGGACGCTATTTTTTATCGGCCGCGACACCCGGTCACCCGGCAGCTGGTTGCCGCACATCTTTCGCTTTACGGCCTGGAGTTAACCTCATGAGTCTGTTGCAAATCAGTCACGTTTCGCACGGCTATTCCTCGGCAGGAATGACCGGGAAATCTCGTCTCAGGCTCGTGCTAAACGACATCTCCATGAGTATTGAGATGGGTGAAACACTTGCTCTGTTGGGTAAAAGCGGCTGCGGTAAAAGTACGCTTGCCCGCTTATTGTGTGGCTTAGAAAAACCTCAGCGGGGTGATGTGTTGTATCAGGGGGAAAACATTACCCGCCTGTCCCGCAAAGCGGGCAAGGCATTTCGCCAGGATATTCAAATGGTCTTTCAGGATGCCATTGGCGCAGTCAATCCTCGTAAAACCGTTGACGCTATTATTCGTGAGCCGCTGCGCTACCTCACCGCCCTTACTGCAGAACAGCAAACTCAGCGTATAGAGCACGCCCTTAAGGATGTTGAACTGGATACCAGTTTTTGCAGGAAGCTACCTTTTCAGCTAAGCGGCGGGCAGTTGCAACGCGTCTGCCTGGCCCGAGCGCTGGTTGTGCAACCCCGGCTACTGATTCTGGATGAATCTCTG
>CAMLJN010000046.1 GCA_946480445.1 uncultured Buttiauxella sp. | reverse complement strand
CAGACCTGCCTCGAATCATTTTTTCTGAAACTGCGCTTAATGTTCAGTGTCGTGCCGGGCTGTCGTTTCCGCGAAGTCTATTACTGGGACAGCTATTTCACCATGCTGGGACTGGCGGAAAGCGGCCACTGGGACAAAGTGCAGGACATGACCGATAACTTCGCCAGCGAGATCGACACCTGGGGACACATTCCCAACGGCAATCGCAGTTACTATCTGAGTCGCTCCCAGCCGCCGTTCTTCTCGCTGATGGTTGAGCTTCTTGCCAGCCATAACGGCGACGAGGTTTACAGCAAATATCTTCCGCAGCTCAAAAAAGAGTACGCCTACTGGATGGAAGGGAGCGACACGCTGAAATCCGGCGAGGCTGATAAGCGAGTGGTGAAGCTGAAAGACGGCTCCGTGCTGAACCGCTACTGGGATGAGCGGGATACCCCGAGAACGGAATCCTACCTTGACGATGTGACAACGGCGAAAAACACCCCCAACCGCCCGGCGACGGAAATCTATCGTGATCTGCGTGCCGGTGCCGCTTCCGGCTGGGATTTCAGCTCGCGCTGGATGGATGATCCGAACCAGCTTGGCTCTATCCGCACCACCTCCATCGTGCCGGTTGATTTGAACGCGCTGCTCTACCAGCTCGAGAAAACGCTGGCTCATGCCAGCAAGGTTGCAAACGACGAGAGCGGGGCTGGTGCCTATCAACAGTTGGCCGACGACCGGCAGAAGGCTATCGAGGCGAACCTGTGGAATGCGAAAGAAGGCTGGTATGCAGACTACGATCTTAAGCGGCACGCCGTGCGTAATCAGCTCACCGCCGCCGCGCTGTTCCCGCTTTACGTTCACGCTGCTTCACAGGACCGCGCGGATAAAATGGCCGCCGTCACCCGCGCCCACCTGCTCAAAGCGGGTGGGCTTGCCACCACCAACGTAAAAACAGGCCAGCAGTGGGATGCGCCGAACGGCTGGGCTCCGCTGCAATGGGTGGCCAGCGAAGGGTTGCAGAACTATGGCCATAAAGATTTGGCGACAGAGGTCAGCTGGCGCTTCCTGACTAACGTGCAGCACACCTATAACCGCGAACAAAAGCTGGTGGAAAAATATGATGTCTCCTCTACGGGCACCGGCGGCGGCGGCGGGGAATATCCTCTGCAGGATGGCTTCGGCTGGACCAACGGCGTGACCCTTAAAATGCTGGATATGCTATGTGGGAAGGAAAAAAGCTGCGATTCGGCACCAGATAAGCTCCCTTCCGCCACGCCTGGCCCGGTAACAGAGGCTGCTGCGACAAAATAGTTTCCTTATCCTATGGCGCTTCGCTAACCCCCTCATTTTGCAGGAAGGCTAAGCGAAAGCGCCTGCCAGCCAATTCAACGCCCCTTTTTATCAGCGTTTTTCACCTGCTTTACCCACTAAATTCCGCACTTGAAACAAGAAACAATAACGATAATAATTCGCATTCCAAAAATAGAGGCTTCACCAGTCAATACCTTCACGGGAAAATAATAAGATGAACCTGGCTTTCACCGTCAAGCGCTCCGCTTTATTATGCGCGCTTGCTCTCGCCGCTCCGGCATTCGTTATGGCAGAAGAGACGCTCGTCGTTACCGCCAAACCCTCAGTATCCTCCACCAGCCAGACGCTGGGCTATACGGCACCTGTCAGCCGTGGGGCGACCAAAAGCGATGAGCCGCTGATTACCACCGGTCAGTCTGTTTCCGTCATCACCCGCCAGCAGATGGAAGACCAGGGTGCTATGACGGTGAACAGCGCGCTGAACTATACGCCGGGCGTGTTCACAGGTTTTGCCGGCGGGGCCACGCGTTATGACACCGTCGCCCTTCGGGGCTTCCACGGCGGTGACGTGAATAATACTTTCCTGGATGGCCTGCGCCTGATGAGCGACGGCGGCAGCTACAACGTGCTGCAAATCGATCCGTGGTTCCTTGAACGCATTGATGTCATCAAAGGCCCCTCTTCCGCGCTTTACGGGCAAACCGTCCCGGGCGGGCTGGTTATGGAAACCTCCAAACGCCCTCAGTTTGTCGAGGAAGGCCACGTTCGCGCCATGTATGGCAATAACAATACCAACGGCACCGCTTTCGACTATACCAATGCGATCGATGACGAGTGGGCTTATCGCCTCACAGGTATGACGAAAAATACCGATACGCAGTACGAACATACCCGTGAAGAACGTTATGCCTTCTCCCCTTCCGTACTCTGGCAGCCTGACGAAGATACCTCTCTGCTACTGCGCGCCTATCTGGAGAAGGATCCTTCAGGTGGCTTCCACGGTTCCGTGCCCGCAGATGGCAGCCTCTATTCTTCAACCGGACGTAAGCTGAGCACGGGCTTCTCCGACGTAGAGCCGGGTAACGACGAGTTTAAGCGCCATCAGCAAATTTACAGCTACGAATTTGCTCATCGCTTCAATGACATCTGGGCTGTGCGATCGAACGCCAGCTATACCCATTCTAACCTCAGCCTGAAACAGGCCTATCAGATTGGCTGGGCGGATGCGGCACACAACGAACTGACGCGTTACTACAGCGGCGAAACGTCCTCGCTTGACGCATGGGCGATTGATAACCAGCTTGAAGCCGATTTCGCCACCGGCGAACTGGAGCACAAAATCGTGCTGGGCGGCGAGTTCCACAAGTACTCTAACAATCTGTCCGATGATTCCGCTTACACCACCAATCTGAATCCGTGGACTGGCAAATCCGGCGGCAAAGGTGGCTTTTACTATTACGATCCTCGTGACCCCACTTATGCCACCATTAATCAGGGCCTGCTGACGAAATCCGGCAAGCGTCAGTACGAGCAAAGCGGTGCGTATTTGCAGGACGATATGACGTGGAACCGGTGGCATATGACGCTATCCGGCCGCTACGATCACATCGTTACCAAAAGCCATATTGTTGCCCCCGCCATTGAAAGTGACGTGACTGACAACCGGACTGACGATCATTTCAGCGGTCGCGCCTCCCTGCTTTATGCCTTCCAGAACGGCGTCTCTCCGTACATCAGCTACAGCCAGGCGATTACGCCGCAGGTGCTGCCGGGCGCCGATGGCAAACTGCTGAAGCCAACCACCGCCGAACAGTATGAGGCCGGGCTGAAATACCAGCCGCTGGGTACAGCAGATTTGTATACCGCCGCGGTATTCGATCTCACCCAGAAAGATGTTGGTAACCGCGTAGTACAGGGCAGCTATTATGAGCCTGCCGGTAAAGTTCACTCTCAGGGTGTGGAGCTGGAGGCACGCTCCCAGTGGAACCCGCGCTTCTCAACCCTCGCGGGCTATACATACAACAAAGTGCGCTTTAAAGATGCGATTGACGGTAATAACGGTAACACGCCGTATGTCACGCCTGAGCAAATGGCCAGCCTATGGGGAGTCTTTAAAGCCGATTTCGGCATCAGCATGGGGGCAGGCGTTCGCTATATTGGTAAACAGTGGGCGGATAATGAAAATACCCTGCGGGTGCCTTCCGTGACGCTGCTCGACGCAATGGTACGTGCTGATATGGGCGCGTGGACACCCTCGCTGAAAGGTGCCTGGGTTCAGGTCAATGCCACCAACCTGACAGGCCGCGACTATGTAGCCGGCTGCTACGGTACGGGCTACTGCTACTGGGGTGCCGAGCGTTCAGTCATCGCCTCAGTGGGTTACGATTTCTAGGCCGCCTTGCGGATAAAATAAAGCCAGCCTGTTAAACAGGCTGGCTCGTTACATTCTAAAACGGACTGATTTTATCTGCGCACCATGCGGAAAATCGCCAGCACAACGATGGCACCGACAACCGCAACCAGGAAGCTCGGCAGATTAAAGCCGGTCACGCCGCCACCGATATGGAAAAATGTCGCCAGCCAGCCGCCTACCACCGCACCCACAACACCCAGCAGGCAGGTCAGGATAAAACCGCCGCCGTCTTTACCAGGCATGATAAGTTTGGCAATAACACCCGCAATTAAACCGAATACAATCCAGGCAATGATACCCATTTTTGAAAGTCCTCTTCATTATTGTGTGTAGTAACAAGTCCGTACGCTGCACGACGCAGGTTCAGGGCTGTCGGTACGTTAAGTATAACCAGGCCATAGAAAAACGTGACCAACATCACTAGCTTAGCGGAAATTTCCGCGTAACCCGCTGAGATTTATCTTAAGTTTCCTTTTTGCCCGCCGATAACCTTGCTTACCACTATCTCTGACCGCAACAAGGACCAGGGCCTTGAGTAACTATAACGAGCAGTTTCTGAAACAGAGTCCTCTCGCCGTATTAGGTGTGTTACGCGATCTTCACAAGAACCAGGTCCCGGTGCGTCTGACCTGGGGTTCAGGGCAGTTTATCAGCAATATCCTCGCGGTCTCCTCAACGGAGCTGGTTATGGACTTTGGGAGCCAGCCGCAGGAGAATCTCGCGGTGCAAAAGGCAAGCAGCATCCAGTTCACCGCCGAAACCCAGGGGGCGAAGGTGGAATTTACGCTGCCGAAACTGCAGGCCGTAAACTACCTGAATCTGCCCGCTTTTAGTTCGCCTTTGCCGGCAACGTTGTGGTTTGTACAGCGGCGGGAATACTTCCGTATTAACGCCCCGCTCCATCCCTTTTATTTCTGCCATACCAAACTGCCTGACGGAACGGCGTTTGATTTCAGACTTTGCGATTTGTCACTGGGCGGCATGGGGGCGCTGGTAGACGGGCCGCTGCCTGACGGCCTGTCTGCGGGGATGCGCTTTTCTCAGGTGGAAATCGATCTCGCGGAGTGGGGAAAGTTTTATTTCGATATGCAACTGGTGATGCTTTCAGAACGTGTGGTGGTGGACAGCAAAAACCAGACCATCAGCACCCCGCGCCTGAGCCTGCGTTTTCTCAACGTTAACCCGGCGGTTGAGCGGGCGTTACAAAAGATTATTTTCTCGCTGGAACGGTCAGCCCGGCAAAAGGCCGACCGCGTTAAATAAACGGCCGCCTTCGCCTACATGGCTTCCATGGCCCGCGAGACTTTATACAGGTAACGCGGTGCCTGAGCTGCCGGATGGTTCCGGGCAACGTATTCCCAGAACTCGTCAGGACTCAGGCCATTGATCTTATTGATGGCTTTTTTGCGATCGGATGAAAATGTGCGCAGCAAAGCTCCCGCACCGTTGGCGTAGGAAACCAGCAGCGCATACTGCATGGTTTGCGGATCCTCAATTCCGGCGAGGATGCCGTGTTCCATAATGCTCAGATAAGCCGTGCCGATGGAAATATTCCGCGCAGGATCTTTAAGCTCGCTGGTTGAAGGCAGGCCCCGCCATCCCAGATGACGGTAGACATCCGCTCCGGCGGTTGAGGCTTTAATCTGCATCAGCCCGACAGCGTTCGATTTGCTGACCAGCGACGGATTACCGCCGGATTCAACGGCAATGATCGCGGTAATCACCCGCGGGCTGACGCCCCATTCCTGCCCGGCCTGCTCGGTGATAGGCATCCAGGTCAGCGCACGCTGTACCGGTTTTGTCGGGTCCCACGCGGGTTGTTTCGTGGTGTGGCTCGAACACCCCGCCAGAAACAGGATTAAAACAATCAGCCATCTCAAATTCATGCACTTATCCTTATTAAACACTTTGCCCGCTGTTTGCGCCGCCGGACGGGTGACAAGCAGCGACGATAGCGGCATCATAACCAATTCACTTTCAGCAAGGAAATGCCATGTCTCTGATTCGTTTGATTGCGCCTTCAGGCTACTGTGTAAACCAGACTGCGGCGGCTCGCGGTATTGCCCGCCTGCAACAGGCCGGGCATCAGATTGAAAACCAGCAGGCGGTAGGGCGGCGTTTTCAGCGTTTTGCAGGCACGGATGCTGAGCGCCTGGCCGATGTCCACCAGCTGGCTTCTCTTGCTCCCGAGTGCGATATCGTTCTTGCCGTGCGCGGCGGCTACGGGGCTACTCGCCTGCTTGAGCAAATGGATTACCCGCGTTTAGGCCATGCGCTCAGGGCGCGCCTGCCCGTTATCTGCGGCCACAGCGATTTTACAGCGATCCAGCTGGCGCTGCTGGCGCAGTGCGGCACCATCACCTTTAGCGGCCCGATGCTGGCGGGTAATTTTGGTGCCGAAGCGCTGGATAGCTATACATGGCAGCATTTCTGGACCGCCATCACGCACAAAGAGTACAGCGTTAGCTGGCATAACGATGCGCCCGCCTGTTCCGTGAGCGGCACAATCTGGGGCGGCAACCTCGCCATGCTGGTTTCGCTGCTGGGTTCTCCCTGGTTGCCAGCCATTGAGGGTGGCATTCTGGTGGTCGAGGATATTAATGAACACCCCTTCCGTGTCGAGCGCTTGCTCCTTCAGCTTCACCACGCGGGCATTCTCCGCCGCCAGAAAGCGCTGGTGCTGGGCAGCTTTAACGGCGTTACGCTCAGTGATTACGACGCAGGCTACGATTTTAGGGCAATGTGTTCCATGCTCAGCGAACGGCTTGCTATTCCTGTCCTGCCCGGCTTAGCCTTTGGCCACGAACCGCAGACCGTCACGCTGCCGCTCGGCGCATACGGTGAATTGCATCACGATGGCCAGCAAAGCGTACTCTGCGTGAGTGGACACCCGGTAATCTCTTAAATAAACGCGTATTTTGAGCGTTTGATATAGGATTTCCGTGTTAAAATTCGCCCTCACAGCAGCTTTTATTAAAGGAGAAAGATAATTTTGGACGCGGGTGCGATAATTAGTCTGTTTATTTTAGGTTCCGTACTGGTAACTTGTAGCATCTTATTAAGTTCTTTCTCCTCCCGTCTTGGTATCCCCATTCTCGTTATCTTCCTCGCTATCGGTATGCTGGCGGGCATTGATGGCGTGGGCGGTATCCCGTTCGATAATTATCCTTTTGCCTATCTGGTCAGTAACCTTGCTCTGGCGGTGATCCTGCTTGACGGGGGGATGCGCACGCAGGCCAGCTCGTTTCGCGTAGCCCTTGGCCCGGCGCTTTCCCTTGCCACCGTTGGCGTGCTTATCACCTCAGGTCTGACCGGGGTCGCCGCAGCATGGTTGTTTAATCTGGACCTGATCCAGGGCCTGCTGATTGGTGCCATCGTCGGCTCTACCGATGCGGCAGCTGTGTTTTCACTGCTGGGCGGTAAAGGGCTTAACGAACGCGTCGGGGCCACGCTTGAAATCGAGTCCGGCAGTAACGACCCCATGGCGGTGTTCCTCACCATCACGTTAATTGAGATGATCGAGAAGGGACAAAGCGGCCTGAGCTGGATGTTTGCGGTGGATATTCTTCGCCAGTTTGGCCTGGGTATCCTGCTGGGACTGGGCGGCGGCTACCTGCTGTTGCAAATGATCAACCGCATCACGCTTCCACAGGGGCTATACCCTTTGCTGGCGCTCAGCGGCGGGATCATGGTCTTTGGCATCACCACCGCACTGGACGGCAGCGGTATTCTCGCCGTCTATCTGTGCGGTTTCCTGCTGGGTAATCGCCCGATACGCAGCCGCTTTGGCATTCTGCAAACCTTCGACGGGCTTGCCTGGCTTGCGCAAATCGGCATGTTCCTGGTGCTGGGCCTGCTGGTTAACCCGACCGATCTGTTAGCCATTGCCATCCCCGCCCTGCTGCTTTCCGCCTGGATGATCTTCTTTGCTCGCCCGCTATCGGTCATGATCGGCCTGCTGCCCTTCCGCGGTTTTAACGGACGCGAACGTATCTTTATCAGTTGGGTAGGCCTGCGCGGTGCGGTGCCCATTATTCTTGCCGTCTTCCCGATGATGGCGGGCCTCGATAACTCAAGGCTGTTCTTCAACGTCGCCTTCTTCGTGGTGCTGGTTTCTTTACTCCTGCAGGGGTCCTCGCTGAGCTGGGCTGCGAAAAAAGCCAAAGTTGTCGTGCCGCCAGTAGGCTGGCCGGTTTCCCGCGTGGGGCTGGACATCCACCCTGAAAATCCCTGGGAACAGTTTGTGTACCAGCTTAGCGCAGACAAATGGTGCGTTGGCGCGGCTCTGCGCGACCTGCACATGCCTCAGGATACACGTATTGCCGCCCTGTTCCGCGACAATACTCTGTTGCACCCGTCCGGCAGCACAAGACTGCGCGAAGGCGACGTGCTGTGCGTAATCGGCCGGGAAAGAGATTTACCAGCCCTGGGCAAGCTGTTTAGTCAGTCCCCGCCGGTGGCCCTCGACCAGCGCTTCTTTGGTGACTTTATCCTTGAAGCCAATGCGCCGTTTTCCGATGTGGCAACCATTTACGGTCTGGAACTGGACGACACCGTCAACACGCAGCAAACCCTGGGCGAATTTGTACTGGGTATGCTGGGCGGCGCCCCTGTGGTAGGCGACCAGGTTGAGTTTGCCGGCATGATCTGGACGGTGGCTGAGAAAGAAGACAACCAGGTGCGTAAGATTGGCGTGCGCGTCGCTGAGGAAGAAGAAGAGTAGAACCCTTACACCCTTCCCTGATTCTATCTCTGCTGACATACACCTTACCCAGTTATTTATGAGGGTGAGGTGTATAAGTCAGCTACTTTGCATTCCCGCAAACTTCTGGTTACTGTATTGCCAGGTACAACAGGAAGATCCGTTCGGTGGGTGTAGGTAACTACCTGAGAACAGTGAGGGAAATACTGATGAACGCATATGAAGACTCTTTAGCAGCAAATCAAGCAGCAAGAAAAATGTTTTACTTCCTGCTTATCGCACTTATTCCCTACTTGATAATCGCAGGAATCTACCTGGATAATCCCCGATCTCCCCTTCTTATGGCTTTATCAGACAACACCAACACGCTCCCGGCAATCATTTCTTCTAAAAATTTATTACTCAGCAAAGCGATGGATGTTTACACCAAGAGCGCGCCTTTAATTTCCATTATTTTCTTCTTAACAACCTACAAACACATGAGAATAAAAGAAGGGAAATCCGCGTGGGAGCTATTAGGCGCCTATATTCCCTATGCCATTTTTTATATTATAATGATTTATTTTTTCTTATTTGATAACAGAGATTTAACGAGTTCGGCGAAAATACTCTATCTGGCATCTCACAACAATTTTACTCTGTTGATTTTTTATATGGTATTATATTCATGCATCTACGTATATAGCTGTCTGAATTTTTGGGCTTTTTACGGTACTTATCGTGCATTTAAAGAGAGGCGGTAATCGTCTCTCTATGCTGTGTTAATATGCCGGCCTGATTATTTCCTTATTGATTTTATCAACAACTTTATCATCAATCATTGATGCAAGAATACTGATACCGATTATTCCTGCAATAGTCAAAGCGGTCAGTGCCAGTGGAGATAACGAGACGAGACCAATAATGGCGGCAACAACCCCGAGTACCCAGCTTGCTGTAAAGCCGCTGACTATCCAGGACTCAACTTCCAGCATTAACGGTCCCCAGTCTCCTGTTTCGTATCCTGCAATGCTTTTCTCTCTGACCTTCTCAACTTTCTGCACAATATCAGCAACCTTAAACGCCTTGCTGAGATTGCCAAGTTTATTCGCCATATCTGAAGCATTAACATGTTGCCATGCATTTATCATTGCTGCCTTATCGGCTTTATTCACCTTCATGCCAGGATTGGTGGTTATTTTACTCAGCGAGTTCATTGCATCATTAAAGCTACGAATATTCTTAGCCTGGAATTTTTTGATGTCATTGGCTATTTCATTCGCGGTTGCTCTGAACCTTTCTCCCATATGAGCACTGACTTTCTCTCCCAGATCAGAAAGTAATGCGCTAGCTTTATTTAAGGCATCTTTTTCATCATTTGATTTTTCCTCGGCTTGTTTTTGACGGACCAGGTTGATAATTGCAATCTCTGTTTTTGCATCGCGCACAGTAAGGCGTGCTTCCGTGATACGCCGGCCAGACTGTTTACAGTTTGCCCACTTGATATATTTGGCGATAGTGCTTTTCAGTTCTGCTATACGGGCATCGGAAAAGTTGCCTTTGTATACGGAAGTCAGACTGTACTGCTCATTTACATCGTTTTTATTTGCCATATTACTGGTGCTATTAATCAGGGTTGGTGGAACAGGCCCCAAATCAACAACAGCAGCTGTAACATTATCATCAACGCCTACCGTTGCAGTTTTTGAAACACCCAGGACATGGCCATTTTCGATAAAATAGAAAGAGAATTCATACGCTTCTATACCCGCAGCTGCCGCCAGAGAAGCGCCAATTTGTTGCAGCTGACTTGATTCCCCACCTTTATTACCGCGGCCACCGCTTCCACTTGTTCCTTTACCTTTCCCACCACCCCAGTGAGTACCGCTTCCCCCACCAGCCGTTACATTCATTGTATCTTCATGACTCATATCATTCTCCCTTGAACTTGAGTTTACCTGTGTTTATATACAGCGCTGAAAATTTACTGCTCACAAAACAAACAGTCAATAGCGGTATCCCATGAAATGGGATCTACTTCATATATTAGTTACAGGCTTATAACGCATAAAAAGCTACGCTCAGAAGGGTTGGCTTTGGTGGACAAGACAGTACGTTGCTTTAGGTTTTACGGGAAAAATGCCGTCTCTGAATACCTGTACTGACCAGGTACAGGCAGTGTCAGGACAAAATCAATCATCGCCTGTAGCGCAGAAACCACGAGGCTGAAAATAGGTGAGAATAAGCAAGAGGTGAGGTTAGAGGCCTATCAGAGCGGTTACCCTACCCTTGCCCCTTCTCCTGTGGGAGAAGGGGCAAGGGGTTAAGGCTGGACTATAACAGGAACTCGCGGCGCCAGCGCGCACAACAATTCATAACCTACGGTGCCGGAGGCCGCAGCAACATCGTCGACCTTCACTTCGTTGCCCCACAGCTCAACGGGGCTGCCGATACCAGCTTGCGGGCAAGGGGTTAAATCCACCGCCAGCATATCCATCGACACCGTGCCAACCGTGCGGGTCAGCACGCCGTCTACCTGTATCGGCGTGCCGCTGGGTGCATGACGGGGATAGCCATCCGCATAGCCTCCAGCCACAATGCCTATACGCTGTTCCTCCCCCGCTCGGTAGCGGCTGCCGTAGCCAACCGTATCCCCGGCTTTTAAGTTCTGGATGCCAATAATCTCGCTGCGCAGCGTCATCACCGGGCGCAGCCCGCTGTTCGCTATATCGCACCACTGACCGCTCGGGGAAGCACCATAAAGAATAATACCGGGCCTTACCCAGTCATAGTGGGCTTCCGGGTGCCACAAGGTCGCCGCGGAATTCGCGAGCGATCGCGCGCAGTCAAGTCCTTCAGCCGCCTGCTCGACCCGCGCCAGCGGCTCAACAATCCCCTCCGGCAACTCAGCATCGGCGAAATGCGCCATCAGCGTCAGCTGGCCGACGTTGCTTATCGCGCGTAGCTGCTGCCAGATAGAGTGGATCCTGTCCGCCGTAAAACCGAGCCGGTTCATCCCGCTGTTCATTTTCAGATACACATCCAGCGGTGCTTTCAGGCGGGCGTTAGCCAGCGCCTTAACCTGCCAGTTGCTGTGCAGGCTGGTGGTCAGCCGGTACTGGTCAAAAATGGCCAGTTCATCGGCATGAAAGAAGCCCTCAAGCATCAAAATCGGCCCTTTCCAGCCGCGTTCGCGCAGCAAAATGGCCTCTTCAAGATTTAGCATCGCGAAACCATCCGTGCTGCCCAGCCCGGACCAGACACGATCCAGCCCGTGACCATAAGCATTGGCTTTTACAACCGACCATATCCGGGAGTGAGGTGCCGCCTGGCGCGCCACCTGCAAATTATTACGCAGCGCGCTCAGGTCGAGCGTTGCCACTATGGGACGAGACATGTCCTCTCCTTGCTTTGATTATGCTTACGCCGCCGGTACCTTAGCTATGAGCGCCATGCAACCGGTGTGTCCCCGCCGGGGAGAATCCCGGTGAATAACGTGCCACAGATAAATCATCAAACGGGATAGCGGGCGTTCGGCCGGAAATTAAATCGCTGAGCAGCTGCCCCGATCCACATGCCATGGTCCAGCCCAGCGTACCGTGGCCGGTATTCAGCCACAGATTTTTAAACGCCGTTCGGCCTACAATTGGCGTTCCGTCCGGTGTCATAGGACGCAGGCCGGTCCAGAATGTTGCCTGCTCAACGTGGCCCCCGCGCGGATAGAGATCCCGCACCACCATTTCCAGCGTTTCACGACGTGGTGCCAGCAGCTCTTTGTTATAGCCGACAATCTCGGCCATGCCTCCGACACGTGATTGGACTTGAGATAAATGACAGGGAATAAGTGAGATAATTATGGGAAGAACTGGGTCA
>CAMLJN010000045.1 GCA_946480445.1 uncultured Buttiauxella sp. | reverse complement strand
TTGCTCACAGGATGAGAACCTCCGAAGGAGGTTTGAGCCGAGCGTAGCGAGACAAGGTTGCTTCAGCAACGGCCCGAAGGGCTTGTTCGTAATAAGAGGCTATCCTCTCTCGCCGACAACATTCAGAAAAGGCCAGCTTTCGAGCTGGCCTTTTTGCATCTGTCGTAAGGCTAAGCGCTGGCCGTACCCCGGCAGGGCTAATGTGTAAGCGCCGCGCTGCCCGCTCCCGACTGTCGCAACTTCGAGACAATGCCTGTTGGGTTGTCTCTTTTTAGCGACACTTAAGTAATTGATAAATAATCTATTACTCTATCTCCCGCTTTACTGTCTCCCGGAGGAGACAAACGAAGCGGGGGGCTGTGCGGCAGAGGTGGCCAGAAGCTAAGGCTAAATCTGCAAATAACTCCCTGATATTGTAGGTTTTGTGTGAATCATCCCATTATCAATTTCAACCTGGCATACATCGTGCAATAATATGCCTGTAGATGCTCATTCCACTTCTTATGTTTGCTTCGGCTTCATAAACCAAGGAATGACGCAGAGCCAATTACGGTGCTTATCGTCCACCGACAGATGTCGCCTCAGGCCTCATCCGACACCATGGACATAACGTTGAGTGAAGCACCACTTAGTTGTCAACAGACCTGTTTTAACACCTGCCTTTTCAGGCAGGTGTTTTTTTTTGCATCAGGGAAAGGGGCAGGGCGAAAGGACTTCGCCCTGAAAGCTACGGATTAGGGTTGTTTTGCAGGGTTAACAGCAAACCATCGCGGCGCATTAACGCGGCTTCTTCCGGCTGGTGCAGTCTGTCCAGGGAGTCGGCAAGCCAGGCATAGTCAAACGCATCCGGACGCTGTTTGATGGCTTCGCGGAACGCCTCACTGGCCTGCTGCCATTCGCCGTGCTTCATTAACAGCTGACCCAACGTGCTATACAACAATGGGCGATCGCCCTGAGTTTTAATCTGTTGGCGCAGCGCTTTTTCCAGCTGTTGAGGGTTTCCTGACTTCAGGCGCGGCATCAGCAGAATCAGGCGTTCATCGTACTGGCGTTTCAGGCCATCGAGCACAATTTCCTGGGCGGCCTCATGATCGTCACATTCGATAAGGTGCTCGGCCATGGCAACCTGCAGCGTAGTTTCATGGCGTGTTTTACGGCTCTGGTTTTTCCACCAGGTTTTAAGACCGTCATTACCCTGGTCCGCCATAGCCTGATCCATCAGCCCAATCCAGGCCTGCTGCTGTAAAGCAGTACGATGAGCCTCATCGGTAACCTGAATTTTTTCCATGGCGGGCAGGATGTCCAGAATGGAGCTCCAGGCTCCGGTTCGCACATACGCCTGTTCTGCGAGGCGCAGGACTTCGGGATGACGAGGAGCGATCTCCAGCAGCTTGTCCACCCCATGCCGGGCGGCGTGATTTTCGTTGCGGGCCAGCTGTAAACGTACGCGCGTGATCTCAACCGGTAGCTGATCGCCATCTGCCAGTTCCGCTGCACGTTCAAGATGCTGGTTAGCACGAATCTCATCTCCGCGCTGTTGCGCCGCTTCGGCTGCCAGCAGGTAGTTAACAACCGGCTGCTCGGCATGGTCGGCATTTTTCGCCATCAGCTTCTCAACCTGTTGATAATCACCTTCCGCAAGTTTCAGCAAGGCGGCTTTAGTCTGCTTACGTGCACGGCTGCTTTTACGCCCAATGAACCAGCCACGAGTACGTGCTCCGGTGCGGAAGAGGCGGCGAAACACCCATTCGATGGCGAACAAAACTACCACGCTAAGGATCAGAATGATTGCAAGCCCGGTCACACTGGTTTCGACGTTGTAGTTATCGGTCTGGATCAGCACATAACCCTGATGGCCCGCAAGCATCGGGCCAAGCACGATCCCGGCGATCAGCAGCAGAAAGAGCAATAAGACTTTGATCATGCTTATTCCCCCTGACCTGTTTCGGGTGCCTGTACAGGCGCGGTTTCAGCAGGTTCGGCGCTGACCGCAGCCGGCTGAGCAAGTAAATTACGCACGCGCGTCTGCATCAGCTTTTCCAGCAGCGGCTGGCTTTGCAGCGTTTGCGGAATATCCATATTGATGCTTTGCTGCCCCAGTCCTTCTAACTCATCCAGAAAGGCTTTGGTGGTGGCATCGTTGGTGTCGTAATAGGCGCGAACCCAGGTCGAGACATTTTCCAGCGACTGCTTATAGGTTTCCTCCTGATGACGAGGAACGGCCTGAGCGGCGATGAGCAGACGCGAGCGAATGTTTTCGCGCAGGTAAACATCCTGATTGGGTGCCAGAAGCGGTACGGCCGTTTCATCCCGGCGGCGGATAGTAATAAAACTGTCCATAAAGTTGTGCCAGCTTTTCACCAGATTCTGGCGCCACTCTGCCACGGTGCTGGAAAGCTCGCTGCCGTCGGAATCCATCGGCGTGTCGTCGTTGTCATTGTCGGCAAGACGCAGGTTATCGACCTGATTAGCTAGCTGGTTGAGCTTGAGAATTATGCCGTCGTAATCCACCTGGGTGATGGCAGAGAGCGAGCTGATATCGTCCGTTAAGGCACGGCGAGCGGTAATCAGGCTTGGGTCGTTCATATCCGCAAGGCTTGCATCGGCACTTTTCAGAAGCGCGGCGGCGGTCGTGACATCCTGATCGCTCCACAGCTTACGTCCGGCCAGTTTGACCAGGAAATCGGCCTGCGCCAGCAGCCAGGTTTTGGCATCGCTGCCGGAGATGGTCGCCACTTTTTGCTGTACTTCATCCAGCTGACGGGCCAGGTTTGCCTGATGACGATTGGCTTCATCGAGCGCGTTGGTCTGTTGTTTAATCGTCTTTTCCAGCTCGGCTTTTTGCTGATCCTGCTGTTTTTGCAGCGCGGTGAGCTGGGTGACCAGCGCATCGTTAGTGGCCGTCTGCGCAGAGGCCTGATGTTTGCCATAGCTGTAAAGCCCTGCGCCTAACGCCAGCGCGATGGCTATAGCGATGGCGCCCAGTGCAATCCCCGCCATGCCGCTACGGTTTTTCCGCGGAGGGTTTTCAGGAGGCGGTGTGCTTTCCATCGCAGGTTTGGTCTCTTCAACCATGGCGGAGGAAGTATTTTGTTCCGTCATTGTGGCGTCCCATATTGTTGAGTTTATTGTAACGCGCGAAGCAGCGCGTCATTGTCGGCGTTATCGGCGATCCGAATAGCCTGCCAGCCCAAATCCCGGGCAAGGATCGCCAGACGCTCACTGACAACAACCAGCTGGCAGTGGAGGAGCCAGTTATTGCGATACCACTCTGGAATCAGCGCATAAAGCTGTTGCAGCATTTCGCCGCTGGTGACGACCAGGGTCGAAATCCCGCGTTCGCGCCAGCGAAAAGCTTCTTCTGTTCCGTCATAGATCCTGGCATTACGTTGATAGCATTCGCAAAATTCGACGTTAGCGCCGCGAGCCGCCAGCGTTTCTCCCAGTATGGCCCGCCCACCGTTGCCGCGCAGAATCAGCGCGCGCTTGCCTGCAATATTCTGTAATTCAGGTAATTGTAGCAAGACTTCGCTGGTTTCCCGATCCAGAGGATAGCGAACCGGTAAATGGCTGACGGTGTGAAAGGCCAGCGCGGTGGTTCGCCCGATAGCAAACCAGCTGAGCTTCTCCGGCCAGCCGATACCATTTTTAGCCAGCAGCGGGTTGGCATACTGCACAACATGCTGAGAGAGGATAAAAACCAGATCGTCGGTACGCAGATCGGCCAGGAGATCTGGCAGGCGTTCTAGCTGCCTGCCGGGTGAAAATTCGATAAGAGGGAAACTGTACGCCACCTGCCCGAGCGCGCGCAGACGGCTCACTAACTCTTCCCCGGCGGGAGAGGGGCGGGTGACAAGAATCGTCATGCGGGTGCATCCCCGTCGTAAACGGCGGCCAGCACTTCGCGTGCGCCCTTATTTAGCAGCTCTTCGGCAAGCGAAATGCCCATTTTTTCGGCGTCTTCCGGCCCACCGCGGCGTTCGCCACGCACCATAAATGAACCGTCTGGCGCCCCAACGAGGGCGCGCAGCCACAGCTCACCGTCTTTCAGCTCTGCATAACTGCCGATAGGCACCTGACACCCGCCTTCAAGGCGCATATTCATGGCGCGTTCTGCGGCTACGCGAACAGATGTTTCGTGATGATTGAGCGGCGCAAGCAGCGCGCGGGTGCGTTCGTCATTAAGACGGCACTCAATGCCCACCGCACCCTGGCCTACGGCCGGCAGCGAAATTTCGGCAGGCAGCGCGCAGCGAATACGGGATTGCAGGCCAAGGCGATTAAGCCCGGCAACCGCGAGGATGATCGCATCGTACTCGCCGCTATCCAGTTTGCTCAGACGTGTACCAACATTGCCGCGCAGCGAACGGATGACCAGGTCAGGACGACGTTCAGCAAGCTGGCACTGGCGACGGAGGCTTGATGTCCCCACTATGCTGCCCTGGGGTAATTCGTCGAGGTTGGCGTACTGAGTCGAGACAAATGCGTCGCGCGGATCGTCTCGTTCGCAGATAGTCACCAGCCCCAGCCCCTCGGGGAAGTCAACCGGAACATCTTTCATTGAGTGCACGGCAATATCCGCACGGCCTTCAAGCAAAGCTAACTCCAGCTCTTTGACAAACAGACCCTTGCCACCGACTTTGGCCAGCGGCGTATCGAGGATCACATCGCCGCGAGTCACCATCGGCACCAGCTCAACGCTAAGCTGCGGATGGTTTGCCTCCAGGCATTGTTTCACATATTCTGCTTGCCAAAGAGCTAATGGGCTTTGGCGAGTGGCAATTCTTAATACATTGTCTAACATGCTTGTTACCGTAATTGTCGTCCTGCTGCCATCCTACCACTCTTCACGGAAGGCTGTCAGTTGCAACGGTTTTTGCGGGAAGGAGGGACATGACTCGTATTATGGAATATAAAGCGGTGAACCGGGGATGAAGTTTGTGCGTAGCGCAACTTTCTTTACGGTCAACCAGCAAGGTGTTAAATTGATCACGTTTCCAGCAATTGTTTGCCCGTTCGTTTATAATTACCCAGGCAACAATCAGGAAACGGGTTTTTTCGAAATACTGAAACCATCAGGCGATATGTCTTGTACCTCTATATTGAGACGCTTAAACAGAGACTGGATGCCATCAACCAACTGCGTGTAGATCGCGCGCTTGCTGCCATGGGGCCCGCCTTCCAGCAGGTCTACAGTCTTCTGCCAACATTGCTGCATTATCATCACCCGCTGATGCCGGGTTACCTTGACGGTAACGTTCCCCATGGCATCTGTATTTACACGCCTGATGAAACCCAACGTCACTATCTTAACGAACTGGAAATGATGCGCGGCATGCCGCCGCAGGCAACCGCTGCGGGCGAGTTACCCATCACCGGTTTGTATTCCATGGGCAGTACCTCCTCCGTCGGGCAAAGTTGTTCTTCCGATCTGGATATCTGGGTCTGCCACCAGGCCTGGCTCGATAACGACGAACGTCAGCTGCTCCAGCGTAAATGCAGCCTGCTGGAAAGCTGGGCCGCGTCGCTGGGTGTGGAAGTGAGCTTTTTCCTGATCGATGAGAACCGTTTTCGCCACAACGAAAGCGGCAGCCTCGGCGGCGAAGACTGCGGCTCCACCCAACATATCCTGCTGCTGGATGAATTTTACCGCACCGCCGTACGCCTCGCCGGTAAACGTATTCTGTGGAATATGGTGCCCGGTGATGAAGAGGAGCACTACGACGATTACGTCATGTCGCTCTATGCGCAGGGCGTGCTGACGCCAAACGAATGGCTGGATCTCGGTGGATTGAGCTCGCTCTCCGCGGAAGAATACTTCGGCGCCAGCCTGTGGCAGCTCTATAAAAGCATTGATTCTCCGTACAAAGCGGTTCTGAAAACGCTGCTGCTGGAAGCCTATTCCTGGGAATACCCGAATGCTCGCCTGCTGGCGAAAGACATTAAACAGCGCCTGCATGACGGCGAGATTGTTTCTTATGGTCTCGATCCCTATTGCATGATGCTTGAGCGCGTCACTCACTACCTGACGCAAATCGAAGATACCGCGCGTCTGGATCTGGTGCGCCGCTGTTTCTACCTGAAAGTGTGCGAGAAACTCTCACGTGAGCGAGCCTGCGTTGGCTGGCGCCGCGAGATTTTAAGCCAGCTGGTTAAAGAGTGGGGCTGGGACGAAGAGCGTCTTGCCATGCTGGACAACCGTGCCAACTGGAAGATTGACCAGGTTCGTGACGCGCACAATGAACTGCTCGATGCGATGATGCAAAGCTACCGCAACCTGATCCGCTTTGCGCGCCGCAATAACCTTAGCGTTTCCGCCAGCCCGCAGGATATCGGTGTGCTGACCCGCAAACTGTACGCTGCTTTTGAAGCGTTACCGGGGAAAGTGACGCTGGTAAACCCGCAGATTTCACCGGATCTCTCCGAGTCCCATCTGACCTTTATTCATGTGCCGTCCGGCCGTGCCAACCGTTCCGGCTGGTATCTGTATAACCGCGCGCCAAACATGGATTCTATTGTCAGCCATCAACCGCTGGAATATAACCGTTATCTTAATAAGCTGGTGGCATGGGCCTACTTCAATGGCCTGCTGACCTCGCGCACCCGCCTGTTTATTAAGGGCAACGGCATTTGTGATTTAGCGAAGCTGCAGGAAATGGTGGCGGATGTTGCCCATCACTTCCCGCTACGTTTGCCCGCACCAACACCTAAAGCGCTTTACAGCCCGTGCGAAATTCGTCACCTGGCGATTATCGTCAACCTGGAATATGACCCGACGGCGGCATTCCGCAACCAGGTCGTGCATTTTGATTTCCGCAAGCTGGATGTGTTCAGCTTCGGCCAGCAGCAGCAGTGCCTGGTCGGCAGCGTCGACCTGCTTTATCGTAACTCGTGGAACGAAGTGCGTACACTGCATTTTAACGGCGAACAGGCGATGATCGAAGCGCTGAAAACCATCCTCGGTAAAATGCACCAGGATGCCGCCCCGCCGGATAGCGTCGAAGTGTTCTGTTACAGCCAGCACCTGCGCGGGCTGATCCGCACTCGCGTGCAGCAGCTGGTCTCTGAGTGCATTGAGTTCCGTTTATCCAGCACCCGTCAGGAACCCGGCCGTTTCAAAGCGCTGCGCGTTGCCGGGCAAACCTGGGGCCTGTTCTTTGAGCGGCTAAGCGTGTCGGTGCAGAAGCTGGAAAATGCCGTTGAGTTCTATGGCGCTATCTCGCACAACAAACTGCACGGTCTGTCGGTACAGGTTGAAACTAACCAGGTGCAGCTGCCGCCGGTGGTGGATGGCTTTGCCAGTGAGGGGATCATTCAGTTCTTCTTCGAAGAAACGCGCGAAGAGCAGGGCTTTAATATCTACATTCTTGATGAGAGCAACCGGGCTGAGGTGTATCACCACTGCGAAGGCAGCAAAGAGGAGCTGGTGCGTGATGTCAGCCGCTTCTATTCATCATCCCATGACCGTTTTACCTACGGCTCAAGCTTTATCAACTTCAACCTGCCGCAGTTTTATCAGATTGTGAAGGTCGACGGCCGCATGCAGGTGATCCCGTTCCGCAACCAGACCCTGGCCGCAGCGACGTCCGCGAATCATGAAGATAACGCCGCGCCGCTGCTGCAACAGTATCAGCAGTAATTAGCTGAAGCTCACCGGCTCGCCAGCTTGCTGAGTGCAGGCTGTTTCCAGCAGCGCCCAAAACTCGTCCCCACTACGATCGCTTATCCACTTTTCATCTTTTAGATCAAAGTGATAGCCGCCACTTTTCGTCGCCAGCCACACCTGGTGGAGCGGCTCCTGACGGTTGACAATGATTTTGCTGCCGTTTTCAAAGCTCAGCGTCAGCACGCCACCATTGATCTCGCAGTCGATATCCGTTTCGCCGTCCCAGTCATCCAGACGTTCTTCGATAGTCATCCACAAGCCATCGCACAGGCGATGAAATTCACTGTCGTTCATCTCTTCTTCTCGGTTGTTCGTCTTCACGGCAGTATAAAAGCAACGCTCGCGAATAGAAAAGAGTATTGCTTTTCGGGGATCACCTGCGATGATAGGCAACAGAATATTGAATTACAGGCACCTCAATAATGAAGAAAATTTTCTGTCCGATGGCGCTGGCTCTTGCGCTATTGAGTCTTACCGGTTGCGGCCTGAAAGGCCCTTTGTATTTCCCTCCCGCTGACGGGAAAACCAAACCTGCGACCCAGAGCACAGCTCCTGCGCCGCAGACGCAGTCATCCACGCCGGATCGTAACAATCGCGGGACAAATGACGCCCCGACTCAGGTCATCTACTAGCCATAAGAGATAAGTAACCGCGGAAATGGAGCAGAAGATGCAGTTCTCTAAAATGCATGGCCTCGGTAATGACTTTATGGTCGTCGACGCGGTGACACAGAATGTTTATTTCTCCCCGGAGCTTATTCGTCGCTTGTCGGACAGGCACCTTGGCGTCGGGTTCGACCAACTGCTGGTGGTGGAGCCGCCCTACGATCCGGATCTTGATTTCCACTACCGCATCTTCAATGCTGACGGCAGCGAAGTGTCGCAGTGCGGGAACGGCGCGCGCTGCTTTGCGCGCTTTGTTCGCCTCAAAGGGTTGACCAACAAGCGGGATATTCGTGTCAGCACCGCCAACGGCCGGATGGTGTTAAGCGTGACCGACGATGAACTGGTGCGCGTTAATATGGGGGAGCCGAACTTCGAACCTTCAGAAGTACCGTTCCGCGCAAACAAAGCGGAAAAGACCTATATTATGCGTGCGGCTGAGCAAACCATTATGTGTGGCGTGGTGTCGATGGGTAATCCGCACTGCGTGATCCAGGTCGATGATGTCACGACCGCCGCGGTTGAAACCTTAGGACCGGTGATGGAGAGCCACGAACGTTTCCCGGAACGGGCCAATATCGGTTTTATGCAGGTTGTCAGCCGCGAGCACATCCGCCTGCGTGTTTTTGAGCGCGGAGCGGGTGAAACACAAGCCTGCGGTAGCGGTGCCTGCGGCGCGGTTGCCGTAGGGATTCAGCAGGGAATACTGGCGGAGCAGGTGCGGGTTGAATTGCCCGGCGGCCGCCTGGATATCGCCTGGAAAGGACCGGGTAGTCCGTTGTTTATGACCGGTCCTGCGGCCCATGTCTATGATGGATTTATACATCTATGAAGAACGCCGAGGAACAGCAAGACACCGTACTGCAGCTGGATGATAACGCCGTGGCAGAGTATCTGCTGCGCCATCCTGACTTCTTTATCCGCCATGCCCATCAGGTAGAGCAGATGCAGGTGCCGCATCCCGTACGTGGGAGCGTATCTCTGGTGGAGTGGCATATGGCTCGCAGCCGTCACCACATCAGCCTTCTTGAGGAGAACATGACCCTGCTGATGGAGCAGGCGAATGCTAACGAAGGCTTGTTCTACCGCTTACTGAAATTGCAGGGCCGCCTTGCTTCGGCGACCAGCCTGCAGGATATGCTCAATCGGCTGCATCGTTGGGCGCGGGAAATGGGGCTGGCGGGGGCGAACGTTCGTCTTTTTGCTGACCGCTGGCGTATCGGTGCCCCTTCAGACTTCACGCATCTGGCGCTTAACCGTCAGGCCTTTGAGCCGCTGCGTATTCAGCGACTTGGCGACAAGCAGCACTATCTTGGGCCGTTAAACGGGCCTGAACTGCTGGTCGTCCTCCCGCAGGCCAAAGCCATTGGTTCGGTTGCGCTTTCGTTGATGGGCAGTGAAGCCGATCTTGGGGTACTGCTTTTCAGTAGCCGTGACGCGCAGCACTATCAGGAAGGACAGGGCACCCAGCTGCTACATGAACTGGCGCTGATGCTGCCGGATTTGCTGGAGCGCTGGATTGAACGAGTATGACCGTCTCACCCCTGCAAACCCCCGTTGATGGTTTTCTGCGTTATCTGAAGGTGGAGCGTCAGCTCAGCCCACTTACTGTGCTTAACTATGGTCGCCAGCTTGCCGCTATCCTCTCCTTGCTCGACGAGATGGGGCTGAAAGCGTGGCAGCAGTGTGATGCCGCCGGCGTCCGTTCTCTGGCCGTACGCAGCAGAAAAGCAGGCCTTGGTCCTTCAAGCCTTGCGCTACGCTTGTCTGCCCTGCGCAGCTTTTTCGACTGGATGATAAGCCGGGGCGAGATGCAGGCCAACCCAGCCAAAGCTATCTCAGCCCCGAAAGCTGGACGCCATTTACCAAAAAATATTGATGTGGACGATGTGAATCGTCTGCTGGATATCGATCTTAACGATCCCCTTGCCGTCCGCGATCGCGCCATGCTTGAGGTGATGTACGGCGCGGGTCTGCGTCTTTCCGAACTGGTTAATATGGACTGCGGGCATCTCGATCTGTCTACCGGTGAAGTCTGGGTTACAGGTAAAGGCAGCAAAGAACGCCGTGTGCCGGTGGGGAAATCCGCCGTGACCTGGGTTGAGCACTGGCTCGATCTGCGCGAACTGTTTGGCCCGGACGATGACGCGCTGTTTCTCTCGAAACAGGGCAAACGCATCTCTGCCCGTAACGTACAAAAACGTTTTAGCGAGTGGGGAATCAAACAGGGGCTGAATAGCCACGTTCATCCGCACAAGCTGCGTCACTCCTTTGCCACACACATGCTGGAATCAAGCGGGGATTTACGTGGCGTGCAGGAGCTGCTGGGGCACGCAAACCTGTCCACCACCCAAATCTATACCCACTTAGACTTTCAACATTTAGCCTCGGTGTATGATGCCGCGCATCCACGCGCCAAACGGGGGAAATCGTAATGCATTTTTACCGCCAACTTGGGCCGATTGCCGCGCTCACTTTCGATCTCGACGACACGCTGTATGACAACCGCCCGGTGATTGAACGCACCGAGCTGGAAGCCCTGAGCTTCGTGCAGAATTACCATCCTAACCTCAGCGCGTTAACAAAACCGGACTTTATGCATCTGCGTCAGGCTATTCGCCTCGCTGAGCCGGATATTTACCACGATGTGACGGAATGGCGACGCCGCGCCGTTGAGCAGGCTATGCTCGACGCAGGATTAACCGCCGGGGAAGCCGAAGCGGGTGCGGCTGCCGCAATGGCGAATTTTGCGCAGTGGCGCAGCCGAATTGATGTGCCGCAGGAAACTCACGACACGTTAGCCAGACTCGCGCAAAAATGGCCGCTGGTTGCCATCACCAACGGTAACGCGGAACCGCATCTGTTCGGCCTGGATAAATACTTTAAGTTTGTTCTGCGGGCGGGCCCGCACGGCCGGTCTAAACCTTTTAGCGACATGTACCACCTGGCGGCGGAAAAGCTGAACGTGCCAATCGGACATATTCTCCACGTCGGTGACGATCTCACCACCGATGTCGCGGGATCGGTGCGCTGCGGGATGCAGGCCTGCTGGATCAACCTGCGCGATGGCGATCTGATGCAGATCGACGATAGCCGCTTATTGCCACACCTGGAAATTTCACGGTTGGCATCCCTCACCGCGCTGATATAATCGTCAGCAACTCTGTATAAAATACCAGGGGTCGACACTTGCGCTACGCCGGGTGTCCCATACCCCATTAAACGGCGGTGCCAATGGACGTTTCTTACCTGCTCGATAGCCTCAATGATAAACAGCGCGAAGCCGTCGCGGCTCCGCGCAGCAACATGCTGGTGCTGGCAGGAGCGGGCAGCGGTAAGACACGTGTGCTGGTGCACCGCATCGCCTGGCTGATGACGGTGGAAAACTGCTCGCCGTATTCCATTATGGCGGTGACGTTTACCAACAAGGCGGCGGCGGAAATGCGCCACCGTATTGGTCAACTGATGGGCACCAGCCAGGGCGGCATGTGGGTTGGTACCTTCCACGGCCTGGCACACCGTCTGCTGCGTGCGCATCACATGGATGCCGGACTGCCGCAGGACTTCCAGATCCTCGACAGCGAAGATCAGCTGCGCCTGCTAAAACGCCTGGTGAAGGCGCTGAACCTCGATGAGAAACAGTGGCCGCCGCGTCAGGCGATGTGGTACATCAACGGCAAAAAAGACGAAGGCCTGCGCCCGCATCACATTGAAAGCTATGGCAACCCGGTAGAGCAAACCTGGCAGAAAGTTTACCAGGCCTATCAGGAAGCCTGCGATCGGGCCGGGCTGGTGGACTTCGCCGAGCTGCTGCTGCGCGCTCATGAACTCTGGCTCAACAAGCCGCACATCCTCAATCACTACCGGGAGCGCTTTACCAACATTCTGGTGGACGAATTCCAGGATACCAACAGCATCCAGTATGCGTGGATCCGCCTGCTGGCTGGCGACACAGGCAAAGTGATGATCGTGGGCGATGACGACCAGTCAATCTACGGCTGGCGCGGGGCTCAGGTCGAAAATATTCAGCGCTTCCTGACGGATTTCCCCGGTGCGCAAACTATACGTCTGGAGCAAAACTACCGTTCGACGAACAACATTCTGAACGCGGCCAACGCCCTGATAGCCAATAACTCTGGCCGCTTAGGCAAAGAGCTGTGGACCGACGGCAGCGACGGTGAACCTATCTCCCTGTACTGCGCGTTTAACGAACTCGATGAGGCGCGGTTTGTTGTCAACCGCATCAAAACCTGGCAAGAGAACGGCGGTGCGCTGGAGCAGTGCGCCATTCTCTACCGCAGCAACGCCCAGTCGCGTGTGCTGGAAGAGGCGCTGTTACAGGTTGGCATGCCCTACCGTATTTACGGCGGAATGCGCTTCTTTGAACGCCAGGAAATCAAAGATGCGCTTTCATATCTGCGCCTGATAGCCAACCGTAATGACGATGCTGCGTTCGAGCGCGTGGTGAATACCCCAACGCGCGGAATTGGCGATCGCACATTGGACGTGGTGCGTCAGACCTCGCGTGATAAGCAACTCACTCTCTGGCAGGCCTGCCGACTGCTGTTGCAGGAAAAAGCGCTTGCCGGACGGGCGGCTTCTGCCCTGCAGCGTTTTATGGAACTGATTGACGCGCTGGCCCATGAAACCATTGATATGCCGCTGCACGTCCAGACGGACCGGGTGATCAAAGATTCCGGTCTGATGATGATGTACGAGCAGGAGAAAGGCGAAAAAGGCCAGACGCGCATCGAAAACTTAGAGGAACTGGTGACGGCAACGCGCCAGTTCAGCTACCAGGATGAAGACGAAGATTTGATGCCGCTGCAGGCCTTCCTGTCCCACGCGGCGTTAGAAGCGGGCGAAGGGCAGGCGGATACCTGGCAGGATGCGGTTCAGCTGATGACCCTGCACTCGGCGAAAGGGCTTGAGTTCCCGCAGGTCTTTATCGTGGGTATGGAAGAGGGCATGTTCCCAAGCCAGATGTCGCTGGATGAAGGTGGACGTCTGGAAGAAGAGCGGCGCCTGGCTTACGTTGGCGTGACGCGTGCGATGCAAAAGCTCACGCTGACCTACGCGGAAACGCGTCGTTTATACGGCAAAGAGGTTTATCACCGTCCATCGCGTTTTGTCGGCGAGCTGCCGGAAAACTGTGTGGAAGAGGTACGTTTACGGGCCAGCATCAGCCGCCCGGTAAGCCATCAGCGGATGGGCACGCCGATTTCTGAGAATGATTCAGGCTTCAGCCTCGGGCAGCGCGTGCGCCACGCTAAATTTGGCGAAGGTACGGTCGTCAACCTGGAAGGCAGCGGTGAGCATAGCCGTGTGCAGGTCGCTTTCCCGGGGCAGGGAATTAAGTGGCTGGTGGCCGCTTATGCGCGCCTGGAAACGGTGTAAGTTAGCGAAAGTTTCCCCCCTTTTCTCAGGTTTTGTTGCCCGTGAAATATCGCGGGCAGTTAATCTTCTGCGCCATTCTGTTGCGTGTTGACGCCATATTTTTGCTGGCGTAACATGCGCGCACGATTACATTTTAAGAGGACACTCGCCTTGGACACACCCAGTAGATACTGGCTCAATTACCTGTCATTCAGGTACAACTTCTAAGGCTATCCTCATATGCTGATAGCCTTAGTGGTTGTCGGCGACCGCATATTTTTCTGTCCCGTCGCAATGAGTCAGGCTGTTTAATGGTCTGAAACCTGTACTGTTTCTGTCTGTGTGCCCACCGAGCTGTCCCTGATATTTTTTGTATTGGGAGTCCCGGTCATGCTGAGCGCATTTCAACTGGAAAACAATCGCCTGTCCCGTCTCGAACTGGATGAGGCCGACAACCTGACGAACTCCGTCTGGGTTGATCTGGTCGAGCCCGAAGAGGCCGAACGTGAGCGTGTGCAAACGGAACTTGGCCAGAGCCTGGCAACCCGACCAGAGCTGGAAGACATCGAAGCCTCCGCGCGTTTTTTTGAAGACGAAGACGGCCTGCACATCCACTCCTTTTTCTTCTTTGAAGATGCGGACGATCACGCCGGTAACAGCACCGTCGCGTTCACCATTCGTGAAGGCCGGCTGTATACGCTGCGCGAGCGCGAGCTACCTGCGTTTCGTCTTTATCGTATGCGCGCCCGTAGCCAGAATATGGTGGATGGCAATGCCTACGAGCTGCTGCTCGACCTCTTTGAAACCAAAATCGAACAGCTGGCGGATGAAATCGAAAACATCTACAGCGATCTGGAAAAGTTGAGCCGGGTGATTATGGAAGGGCACCAGGGCGACGAGTATGACGCCGCGCTTTCGACCCTTGCCGAGCTGGAAGACATCGGCTGGAAGGTTCGTCTGTGTCTGATGGATACCCAGCGAGCGCTGAACTTCCTGGTGCGTAAGGCGCGTCTGCCAGGCGGGCAGCTGGAACAGGCTCGTGAAATATTGCGGGATATCGAATCCCTGCTGCCGCACAACGAATCCCTGTTCCAGAAGGTTAACTTCCTGATGCAGGCGGCGATGGGCTTTATCAATATCGAGCAGAACCGCATCATCAAGATCTTCTCGGTGGTTTCCGTGGTGTTCCTGCCGCCGACGCTTGTGGCCTCAAGCTATGGGATGAACTTCGAATTTATGCCCGAGCTGAAGCTGAGCTTCGGTTATCCGGCCGCGATTATCGTTATGATCCTGGCCGGGCTTGCGCCTTATCTGTACTTCAAGCGTAAGAACTGGCTGTGAAACCATGAAAACAAAAAGGGAGCCTTGCGGCTCCCTTTAGATAGCTGACAAAGCAGGAAAAAGCGTGGTTTTTCCTGCTTTGTGGTTAGCGGCCGAAAATCAACAAATTGATTTTCCTTATTTTTTATTTGGTGATCTCTGCCTGTCCTGAGTGAGGACAGGGTTTGTCATCAGCCTGAAGGGAGCCTTGCGGCTCCCTTTTTTACTTCTCTTTTGCCACTCGTGCGGCAATCCCTGAATTAAGTTGAGTATAAAACGCAACCCCGATAAAAAGCGCCACCCCCGCCCCGAAAAAACCCAACCTCAC
>CAMLJN010000044.1 GCA_946480445.1 uncultured Buttiauxella sp. | reverse complement strand
CCCAGCGAGCCGGAAAACTCCCGGTCATCGAGGTTATCGAACATGATAAGCGCCATAATCAGCGGCACAATCAGGCCGATGCTCATCAGGTAATAGCGCATAGCCCGCGCCACGCGCTCGCGCGGCCAGCCAAAATGAACGACAAACAGGCCCGTTGGACGGGCAAAGGTGGCGCAAATCATCACTGCCCACAGCAGAGGCACGGTAGCCGTTACCCCATCCCCTACGGCCACGGCCAGCGGATAAGGCCAGGCTTCCTGCAAGCCATAGCCAAGCGTGGCCCACAGTACGGGCAGCGGAGAGGCGACGAGAATTGACCAGAACAGGGTACGCAGCGTCAGGGTGAAATGATCCTGCGTGACTTTGCCTACTTTGGCGCTGGAACGTTCCAGGAAGGCGGTGAAATGGCGGCGCGAGCTGATGCTGAAACCGACCAGAATCAGCGCTGCAAACAGCGGCAGCAGCGTGGCTTTGCTGGTCAGCATCATGATCATCGCGCTGCCCAGCTGGCTGACGGTATCCAGCGACACCAGGCGACGTAAATCCTGAGCAATTTCCACCGGCCAGGCGATGCTCATCGGGCTGATATCAGAAGTCCAGAACAGGTAGCGGTGCGTGGCCTCGTTCACCTCTTTTAGCGCGTCTTCAAGCTGGCTGTTGGCTACTTTTAGCTTGGTAAGCTCCAGAATAAGCGTGTCCCCCCCCTGGAGCAGGGAGTTCAACAGCTCTCGCTGGGTGCGCAGCTGCGCTTCCAGAATGCGATTTTGCTCCTGGGTCAGCTCTTTGCCGTCTGCCTGACGAAGCTGGCGCAGCTGCTGTTGTTTGTTGAGCAGGTCTTCATAATGCAGGCGCTGAACGCGCAGCTGGGCAAGTTCAGTATCAAGCTGCTGAGGCTTGGGCATTTCCGGCAGACGGGCGACCTGCGCCCGCAGCGCTTCACCGAGCACGTTGGAAACGCCAAGCCATTGGGATTGTTCGCGCAACGTGTTAAGCGCCTGGCGTACCTGCAACGTCTGGCTGGTCGCCTGACGCTGTTGGGAGGCCACTAAATCCATACGCTGAGCCTGTTGATTCAGCGCCTGAGAAAGCTCGCGGTTATTCTTGAATTGGTCAATCAGAGCCGGTGGGAGATCCGCGCTGTTCTCCGCGAGCAGTTCGGTGCTTTCCAGCGCGCGTTCTGCCTCGCGCTGGCGCTGGCTGTTGAGCTGATTGCGTAAACCCTGAAGATAAGCATCCAGCTGGGCACTCTGCTTCTGTGCCAGCTCTGCGCGCAGCCGTGAGAGCTCCTGGCGGTTGCTGGCAGAGAGCTGGGCCAGTTCAAGCTCATCCACCAGCGCTTTGAGGCGTGCGGATTCAGCCTGAATTGACAGCGTCTGGGCCTGGGCTAAAGGCGTGGCGGACGTGGGCTGAATGCCGGAACGGCGCTCCATCTCATTGAGCTGACGGCGGGCATCGGTTTGCTGCTGCGGAAGCTGGCTAAGCGAGTCGGTAATTTCTCGCGTGCGTTCCTGTTCCTGCTGCGCCAGACGGGTTTTATCCAGCAGCTGGCTGCTGACCTGAAGGATTTCCTGATTCAGGTCATCGGTGGACAGGCCTTCCGGCACTTTTTGCGGTTCATCGCGCAGGTTGTTCAACTGCTGGCGCAGGCTCTGCGACAGCTTCGGGAAGTTATCAATGACCTGCTGGTATTGTTGGACGCGATCTAAAGAGGTTTTACGCTCTTCAAGCGCATTGAGGGCGGCCGTAAGCGTTTCGACGGTCTCTGCCTGGTGGGGCTGATCCTTCGCAGCTTTTGCCTGCTCAAGTTCCTGAGCTATCTGTTTTGCATCGGGGAGCGTTGCGGCATACGCGCCCAGGCTGAGGCACCAGGCCATCAGAAAAGTGATTATCAGGCGCACGTCAGTACCTTTAATTGAACCTGGCACTCACCCGTGGGCGGGTGCCAGGGAAATGCTTGTTAACTTTCGGGTTTAGTTTCCACCAGCGGGCTGGCTTCCGGCTCGGCGTCAAGTTCAGCCGGAGTTTCTGGCTGAGTTTGTACCTGAGGAATTTCGCTGACCGGCACGTCCGGCTCTGCCACAGGTTCAGCAGAAACGGCCAGCGGCTCGCCAATTTTCGTCACCGACAGGCTTTGCAGCTGCTCGACCAGGTTAACTTTGCCCGGGGCAAAGAGGTTGATCACGGTGGAGCCCAGTTTAAAGCGGCCCATTTCCTGGCCTTTCAGCAGCGCGATTGAGCCTTCGCTCTCGCCCGCAGGCCACGTCCAGCGCTTGATCACGCCTTCACGAGGTGGAGTAATGGTGCCTGCCCAGACGGTTTCGATGCTGCCAACAATGGTGGCACCCACCAGAATTTGGGCCATTGGGCCAAATTCGGTATCGAACAGGCAGATAACGCGCTCGTTGCGTGCAAACAGGTTCGGTACGTTTTGCGCCGTCAGATGGTTGACGGAGAACAGGTCGCCCGGCACATAAATCATTTCGCGCAGGATACCGTTGCACGGCATATGCACGCGGTGATAGTCGCGAGGGGACAGATAAGTGGTGGCGAAGCTCCCGTTACGGAACAGATCCGCCATCAGGTAGTTGCCCGCCAGCAGCGCTTCCAGGCTGTAGTTATGTCCTTTTGCCTGCAAAATCTTGTCTTCTTCAATGCGACCAAGCTGGCTGATAACGCCGTCGGCTGGCATCACAAGAATAGCGGGATCGGTATTGATCGGACGAGCGTCGTCTCGCAGCGGGCGCACGAAGAAATCGTTAAAGGTGCGGTAAGCGGCGGTATCCGGCTTTTGCGCTTCTCGCATATTAACTTTGTAGTATTTGACGAACAGATCGATAACCAGTTTGGTTAACCAACCCGCACGTTTACTTGCGCCCCAGCCCGCAAGGCGGGTCAGCCAAAGTTTTGGCAGGATGTATTGCAGCGAAAGTTTAATGTTGTCTAACAAAATAGCCTCCTGGCTAAGAGCCCGGTATGCCGGGCATCATCAAACAGAAAAAGGGGGCGATTCTAACGATGCCCAGCTTAATTGTCAGTGGTCAGTTTCAGAAAAGCTTTTACGCGTTTTTACCTGCGCCATGCTTTCCAGAATACGGTGGTAATTTTCAAAGCGGGTTTCGGCAATCTCCCCGCGCTCAACGGCTTCGCGCAGCGCGCAGCCAGGATCGTTGTCGTGGCTGCAGTCACGGTACTTGCAGCGGCCTAAATAATCGTGGAATTCGACAAACCCCTGGGTGATTTGTTCCGGCTCCAGGTGCCACAGGCCAAATTCACGCACCCCTGGCGAGTCGATAACATCCCCGCCGCCCGGGAAGTGATATAAACGAGAAGCGGTCGTGGTGTGCTGGCCCAGGCCGGAGTTGTCGGACACGTCGTTCACAAGGATCTGCTCGTTTTTAAAGCCCAGCAGATTGTTTAGCAGGCTGGATTTGCCCACGCCAGACTGGCCGGCAAAGATGCTGACGCGCCCGACCAGCGCCTCTTCCAGCGCTTTTAACCCTTCCGCTTTATAGCTGCATACCATCAGTACGCGATAGCCTATCTTGCGGTAGATATCCATTTGCTCGTTAACAAATGCCAGACCTTCTGCATCCAGAAGATCGGTTTTGTTGAGCACCAGCAGCGGTTCAACGTCCAGCGTTTCGCAGGCAACCAAATAACGGTCGATAATATTCAGTGACAGCTCAGGCAGGATCGCGGAAACAATGATGATTTGGTCGATATTGGCGGCGATAGGTTTTACGCCGTCGTAGAAATCCGGGCGCGTCAACACGGAAGTCCGTTCATGGACCGCATCGACGATGCCTTTAATGGTTACGCCTGCGGCGGCTTCTTTAGCCGGACGCCAGACTACGCGATCGCCTGTGACCAGCGAGCGTATGGTGCGGCGAATGTTGCAGCGATGGACCTCGCCTTCGGGCGATTCAACGTCCGCGTGCTGACCGAAACGGCTGATTACGCGGCCATCGCGGGGTTCGCCAAACTGAGAGTCGTCGGGATCGGCTTTCTCCACGGTTTGTTTAAGCCGACGCTGGTGGTTTGCTTTAACCCGGCGCTGCTGTCCTTTGGAGAGTTTATTTTTGCTCAATCGTACTGGCTCCTGGTCGCCCCTGGGGGGCAAAACCTCTATGATACACACTATTTTATACGAATTAACTCATCTGTACGGATGGGTGACGAGCGAGAAGGGTGGAAAATAGCATGAGTGGAAACGAAAACAATCTGATTTGGATTGATTTAGAAATGACCGGTCTGGATCCCGAGCGGGATCGTATCATTGAAATTGCCACCCTGGTGACCGATGCCAACCTGAATATCCTGGCAGAAGGGCCGACGATTGCGGTTCATCAGTCTGACGAGCAGCTTGCGCTGATGGACGACTGGAACGTGCGCACTCATACCGGCAGCGGCCTCGTTGAGCGCGTTAAAGCAAGCCAGCTTGACGACCGTGCGGCAGAACTGGCGACGCTTGAGTTTCTGAAACAGTGGGTTCCCGCTGGCACATCGCCAATCTGTGGTAACAGCATAGGCCAGGATCGTCGCTTCCTGTTTAAATATATGCCTGAGCTGGAGGCCTATTTCCACTATCGCTATCTGGATGTCAGCACGCTTAAAGAGCTGGCTCGTCGCTGGAAGCCTGAAATACTGCCGGGCTTTAAGAAGCAGGGCACGCACCAGGCGATGGATGATATTCGCGAGTCCGTTGCGGAACTGGCGTATTACCGTGAGCATTTTATTCAGCTGTAAGCCGAAGTCTTTGTAAAAGGGCGGAGACTCCCGCCCCTTGTCCTGCCTTACTTATCACTGCGCCGCAACCATTTCTCCAGGAAGCCGCTTAGCCAGAGCGCGCCTTCGCGATCGTACCTCTGCCCACTAAGCCGCTGTTCAGCCAGAGACTGGGCTCCGGGTTGATGCAGTTTATGCGCTGCGGCCTGACTCCAGCGTTGCATGGTCTGATAGCTGACTTCAGGATGAAACTGTACCCCATAGGCATGGGGACCATAGCGTATCGCCTGGTTAGCGAACTGCTCGCCCGTTGCCAGAACATCCATACCTGTGACGGCGCTGAAACCTTCGCTATGCCACTGATAAACATGCCCAGGCCAGGTGCCCATTTTCCGGCCCTGTGGGGTGGGATGAAGGGGCCAGTAGCCTATTTCTACGCGCCGGTCGGGTCTGGCTCTTACCTCGCCGCCAAGGTAGCGGACCAGCATCTGTGCTCCGAGGCAAATCCCCAGCAAAGGACTTTTTTCACGCAGAGGCACATCAAGCCAGTCAATTTCGCGCCGGATCCAGCTGTCACTGTCATTCACGCTCATCGGGCCACCAAAAACGATGACCCCGCTATGATGGCGCAGCGTGTCGGGCAAAGGGTCGTTCAGCGGCGGTCGACGTATATCAAGGGAATATCCCTGCTGCACTAAAAACCGGCCCACGCGCCCTGGCGTGGATTGTTCCCGGTGCAATATAATGAGAACCGGCAAGCGTGCCGGGCATTCTGGCTGCTTCATTTTTAGCTCAATATGTCATTTATAATTTACAGTTCAATACGTTGCCCGCGCAGACTGTCGTAGGAGACCATGACATGTTCCCGGTAGGCCGGGCGGCTTTGTAACCGCTGATACCAGGCTTCTACGGCGGGGAGCGACGGGCGTGCAATCTCGAGTGAAAAATAGCGGTATAAGGTGGCACCTGTGGGGATATCAGCCAGCCCGAAACGATCGCCACTCAAAAAGGGTCGCTGGCTTAATATGCCTTCCAGCATTTCGAAATGGCGGGTGCATTGCGCGACTTTCTTCTGGATAAACGGCCAGTCACGCTCTGCTTCTGGCGTGCGAATCATCCCCCAAAACACCCCCAGCATCAGATCGGGTTCCAGCGAGGTTTGACTCCAGTCCATCCAGCGTTCCACACCGGTTCGCTCCAGAGGACTCTGGCTCCAGAACCTTTGTTGGTCATCGCTGGCAGCCAGAAAGCGCAGGATAGTGTGGGATTCCCAGACCGTCTGGCCATCGAGAGTGATGACCGGGATATGACGTGTCGGATTAATGGCGACAAACTCAGCGCTGTTACAGTCACCGAATGGTCCACCAAAGGGGACAGCCTGGTATGAGAGGCCCAGCTCCCCGATAAGCCACATCACTTTCTGAACGTTAAATGAATCTTTACGCCCCCATATAACCAGCATAAAAATCTCTCCCTGTTGGTTTAAGCCGCGCTCAGCTGGCTGAAGCCTGCCCGGAGATCCGCGATAAGGTCCGCCGGATCTTCAAGTCCAATATGCAGACGGATACCCGTACAGCCTTTACCCACGAGTGCCGCAGGCCCCTGTGCATCAAGGAGGAACGGAACGGCCAGGCTTTCGAAACCTCCCCATGAATAGCCAAGGCCAAAAAGTTTCAGCGCGTTGAGAAATGCCTCAATGGCCTGCGGGGGGAAGGGACGTAGCACGATGGAGAGCAGGCCTGAAGCACCCTGGAAGTCCCGCAGCCAAATCTGGTGCCCCGCACAGTGCTCCAGCGCGGGATAGAGCACGGTCTGTACTTCCTGGCGCTGCATTAACCAGTTTGCGATAGTCAGCGCGTTGCGCTGATGCTCACGCAACCTGACGCCAAGCGTTCTTAAGCCGCGTAGCGCCAGATAAATATCATCCGGGCCGACACAGAGCCCAAGATCGCCATGCAGCTGTTTTAATTGCGGCCAGCACCGCGCGGAGGCAGAGACGCTGCCGATCATGACATCGGAATGCCCTGCTATATATTTGGTGCCGGCCTGGATAGAAAGGTCGACCCCGTGTTCATGAGGCCTGAAAAATAAAGGGGTAGCCCAGCTGTTGTCTGCGATAACAGCGATCCCCTGCCGATGCGCAAGCTGACTAATGGCGGCAACATCCTGAACTTCGAAGGTATTGGAGTTAGGGCTTTCGATGTAGATGGCGCGGGTGCGGCGAGTGAGCAAGGCCGCAATCTCACGGGGGCCTGCGGCAGGAGGATAATAGGTGGTCTTAATCTGCAGACGACGTAACAGGCCATCGCACAGGTGGCGTACCGGCCCATAGCAGCCCTGGGTCATTAACAGATGATCCCCGGGTTTCAGGCAGGTCAGCAGGGCTAAGTGGCAGGCAGAAAGCCCCGAAGGGCACAGCACTACGCCCGTGCCGCCCTCCAGCTGTTTTAACGCCAGTTCGAGCGCCTCGGAGGTGGGGGTGCCACGACGCCCGTAGATATACGGCTGTGTTCTGTTGAGGAGATCCTGCGCGGTGGGGCTTAGCACGGTTGAACCATGGTAGATCGGCGGATTAACAAAACCATGGTAGGCCGCAGGTTGACGCCCGGCATGAACGAGCCGGGTATTTTGACCCGCCGTTGCAGACTGGGCGGGCACCGGCCCGCCGTGTGGCGACTTTACGGCCATAGCAGATTACGCTCCCATTGTTCGCCGCTACGGCGGTAGCGCAGACGAGTAAAATGACGTCCGGCATCGGCCTGCCAAAATTCAGCTTCCTTCGGCGCCAGCGCGAATAGCACCCAGTGGGGAGCGATCAGGCTGGGTTCAGCGGAAAGACGCTCAAGCTGCCAGCGCAGGGCAAGCTGTAAATCTTCAGGCGTCTCCAGCACTTCACTTTGCCGCCCCGCCAGAATCGCGGCGCGGGAGCGCTCCGGGCGGCGGAAAAAATCTGCGACGCTTGCTTCAGCGGCCAGGGGAAGCACGGGGCCACGCAGACGAACCTGCTGGGCCAGATCGGGCCAGTAAAAGGTCAGCGCGGCACGGGGGGTTGTCCCCAGCTGTTGGCCTTTTGGGCTAAGCGTGCTGGCGGCAAAATGCCAGCCCTGTTCGTTAACGTCCAGCAGTACCACCATACGTGCATCCGGCTCTCCCTCAGCGTCAATGGTGGATAAGGTCATCACCTGGGGTTCCGCCACGTCCAGCGCGATCGCCCGATCCAGCCATTGCCCGAACAATTCCTGTGGAGTATCGGGCACATCCGAGGTGTCGAACTGGCTGATTGCGTGGCCGGAAAGGACCTGCAGCTGTGCCAGTTTGGTTTTCATGTCCATCATTGTTGCTTACTCCATAGGGTGTTTGGCGATACGCTCGATCAGTCGTCGTGCGGCGAGATAGTCGGGAACCTCTACCAGAAAGCCGTTAACCACGGCGGCGGCAACCCGTTTGCCGTTGGCGAGGCTGCGGGCCGTTTCAAAGGCGGCAATCACCTGGCGGGCGTAGGTGATTTGCTGGTCGGAAGGGGTCAGGGCCTGGTTGACCAGCGTCACGAATTGCTCATTCACAATGGCCTTGGCGTGATAGCCCATATGGCGGGAATAGTGCATATCGCGCTGCGCCCCGTCGCTATCTGAATAGCTATAGGGGCAGTCGATAGCCATCACGTTAGCGGCGGCACATTCGACCAGAAAGCGTGCGCGTATGTAATCCAACTCGTGTCCGGTACGGGTTCTTTCTGCGCCGATATCGGCCACCATGTCCTCTGTACCGACTAGCAAGGCGCGAATGCGTGCGCTGCTCTTTGCGATGCTCGTCGTATTGACGACCCCGCGTGCGGATTCGAGATTAGGGACTAATTCTGTTGAACCGGGTTCAATCCCGTACTGGGTTTCAAAGTGGAGGACAGCCATATCCAGCTCTTCAACCTGCTGTGGTGTGGAAACCAATGACATCATGATAATGTCCGGGCGTGCGACCATGACCACGGCGAGATCGTCAAGCCCACCGGCATCAAGGGGATTGATACGTACCGCGGTGAGCGATCCCGCAGCCTGCCATACGGGCAGGATCTCCTTGGTCAGATGTCTGGCCTGCCTCCTGAGTTCCGGCGGGGTAAATGTTTCAAGTTCCTGGACCAGAACATCAGCGCCACTTTCTGCACCTTGCATAAGGGCTTCGCGATCGGCCCCGGCTAAAAATAGCCATGAGCGACGCAGATTTGAAGCTGATGTTTGGGATGACTGCTGCATGGTAGATTTTCCTGTAACAAGGGAGTGAAACAGAACGGCGGAGACACGGTTTATAAAGCGCCCTGGAAGTTCAGCACGCGCGTCTTCATCTCCTCCGGCACGGGGACAGATTTATTGAAGTGATAGTCAAAACAGACGTGTTTCGATGTGCCTTTGGCGATGAGCTTCCTTTCGTCCTTATTTTCCTGATAAATGTCATACTGCATCCCGAAACTTTTATTCCCGAAGTCGGTCACGCTACAGGTTACCCTTAAACGATCGCAGAGCACCGCAGGCGCAATATATTCGCAGGAGGTTTTGACCATAATTTGCGGTAGCTTTTCGCTAAAAGGAATGGCTAACAGGGTATGCATATATTTCACATAGGCATGCTGAATGTATTCGTAATAAACCGGACTGCTGACATGACCCATTGAATCCGTGTCGCGATATTTTACTTCCAGATTTAAAATAAAGTATTTTTTCGCCATGAGCATCTCCAGACTAAAATGTCAGTGAATAAAAGGGCGTTATTGATTACCGCCATGAATTATTGATAAGAGGCCAGACGACTAATCTGGTTAAAAATATTCTTTCTGTGCATCTCTTCTGTCCCCCCCACGCTGCAAAAGCCCAGCGCGTCGCGAACCAGATCGGCCACCGCTCCTGCCTGATAACCCACGCTGCCGTACAGTTTGAGCAGGCTGGTTGCACTGTTAACCAGATCGTCTGCGCCCATCAGTTTGCAGATGGAACTGAGCATCAGCATCTCCTGCTCCGCATGGTAGCCGTTCAGCACCTGGCTGAGGGCGCCGTAGGCCAGCCAGCGGCCACGTTCGATACCGATTTGCATCTCAACAAGGCGCTTTTGAACATACTGATGCCGGTCAATGGTGCTGCCAAAGCTGGTTCGGCTACGGATATAGGACAGCGCCTCTTTCATAAAGGCGGTGGGGATGAGTGCGGCGACCAGCCCGTAATAAATTCTGCCTAAGGAGATAATTTGAATCAGATTTTTATGGCCGTCCCCGGGGCGCCCCAGCAGTTTCTCGCGGGGGATACGCACGTTTTCAAAGCGGATGCCGCCTGTTGGTAAATCTGTAAGCCCCAGTTTGTGGTCTGGAGCCTCATAAGAGACGCCTGCGGTTTCGCGATCGACCAGTGCCAGGGCAATACCGCCCTGATTTTCTGTGTTAGTGAGTTTGGCGACCACCAGGGTAAAGTGTGTGACGGGGGCATGAGCAATATTGTATTTTTCACCGCTGAGCACATAGCCGTCTTTGTCTTCGGTTAGCGTGGTCTGGATATTGCGTGTATCCGTGCCCGTCGTGGGTTCTGCGATGGCGGTAGCACTCAACTCGCCCCGCAGGATGGCGGAAAAGTAGCGCCTGCACTGCGTTTCATTGCCATACAGGGTCAGTGCGCGCACTATCCCTGCCTGGGCAATAATGGATAATAACAGGCCCGGCGCGCGGATTGAGGACGCAATGCCTTCAAGCGCGGCGGTGAAGTGCCACCAGCCCAGGCCGTTACCGCCATATTCCGGCGGAACGATATATTGCCAGAGTCCGTTCTCGACCAGTTGTTGCCAACCCTGAGCATTAAAAGAGCCATGGGTATATGCGCCCGACGCAGATAACGCCTTGCCGATGGCAGTGTATTTATCACGAATATCCTTTTGCTCTTCATTCCAGTCGAATTGCATTTTGACACTCCCTTCAAAATAGAACGTAAATCTTCCTTGTAGTGCACGGTTTTTCGCGCAGATATTACCTGTGGTTATAAAATCAATAACCTTTATTTATGAGGTGATAGTTTTAACAGAAGGCGTAATGATAATGTTGCTCGCTATTTTAGGCGTTAGTGTTACTTCCGCTCGTCATTATTAAGACGAAAAGAAAAAAACGAGATAATGATGTTGAGACAAAAAATAATGAATTTTTGCCATATTAACACGACCATCCGATTTATTTCCCCCTGTGTCAGCAGCGGCGGTTTATTGTCGGTGAATATGCTGAGGAGGCGAACTTCAGGCAAAGTCATGCAGAGGAAACCTGCGGCATGGTTTTGCGGCAGGCTTCCAGGGGATTATAACAGCCCATCCTTCATCAGCTTTTCCCCCAGCGCAATTGCCTCTGCCAGGCTTGCTACCGATGCCAGCGGGGTACCGAAAAAATGAAGTATTTCGTTGGCATGAGCCCGTTGCTGCTCGCGTTCTGCGGGATCGGGCTGCACGCTAATCAGGGCGCGGCAGGCTTTGCCGAATGCCTCTCTGTGCGCCTTGAACCAGCGCATCCGGCGTTTACGATCCTCGCTATTTTCGGTATCGGGCCTGTCCGGCGGGAAGATGATCACAAAAGGCAGAGGTTGGGCGATCAGCCTATTGAGCTCCTGTTCCCACTGCGGGGCATAACCGGGCACGACGGCCTGATTACGCATTGTTACCAGCGGAAATTGCTGAATATCGTAGAGGGCAAAGTCTTGTGGATTAAGTGTCATGGGTGGCTCCTGGTCTCTTTGAGTTTGAACTACGCGGCGCTCAGGATTTTCGTTTTGGCACGAAGGGGGGTTTGGCAAACCAGACCAGCATAATGGCCAACAGAAATATCCCGGTTAAGGCGTAAGACACATCGTTGAAGGCGAGCTGTGTGGCCTGCTCGGTAAGCAGATTATTCAGCCTCTCATGGCCCACCGCCGGATAACCCTGTCCCAGAGTGGCTACCGCCTGGCGAGTACTTTGTTCATAGACCGTCAGAGACTCGCCTAACTGGGCATGGTGGGTAATGGTGCGCCGGTCCCAGACCAGCGTGGTGATCGATACCGCAAGGCTTGCTCCCAACGTGCGCACAAAGGTGGCTAACCCTGACCCCGCTGCGATCTCATCCGGTTTGAGGTCGGACAGCAGGATGGCGTTAATCGGCATGATAAACAGGGCTAACCCCAGGCCTTGCAGCAGTTGCAGCAGCGCAATATGTTGAAAATCAACTTCGAGAACAAAACCCGATCGCAGAAAAGAGGCCATTGCCAGCAGGATGAAGGCACCACATACCAACCAGCGCATATTGAAGCGCGGGGCATATTTTCCCATAAAGGGCATTAACAGCAGGGGTAAAATGCCCATCGGTGCCACGGCTAACCCGGCCCAGATTGAGGTATAACCCAAAGTGCGCTGTAGCCACAGGGGCATGATGACGTTGGTCGCGTAAAAGGCTGAATAGGCGAAGATCAGGGCCATCGTCCCCACCCTGAAATTGCGGCGACGGAACAGCTGTAGATTGACGATCGGCTGCGGATCGGTCCATTCCCAGATAACAAAAAACAGCAGACCCACCGCGGCTACAATGGTCAGCACGACGATCAGAGTGGAGTTGAACCAGTCTGCTTCGTTACCTTTGTCCAGCAGGATCTGCAGTGCGCCCACACCCAGGATCAGGGCGAATAGCCCGATCCGATCCACTTTGCTTTGTTGGGTGTGCTCAGGGCGGCCCCGCATCTGGCTGGCAACCAGAGTACAGGCAAAGATGCCAACCGGGATATTGATCAGAAAGGTCCAGCGCCATGAGTAGCTATCGGTGATCCACCCGCCAAGCAAAGGCCCGGCGACCGGCGCAACCACGGTGACCATGGCGATCATCGAAAGCGCGTAACCCCGCCTTTCCGGCGGATATATTGACAGCATCAGTGCCTGAGTGGTGGGGATGAGCGGCCCGGCAACCGCGCCCTGCAGAATGCGACAGAGGATCAGCATCTCCATGTTGATCGCTATGCCGCACAGCAAAGAGGCGGCGGTGAATAACCCCATCGACCACAGAAACAGCCGCAGTTGTCCTGTACGTCGCACCAGAAACCCGGTGAGCGGTAAGGCGATGGCGTTGCTGGCCGCAAAACTGGTGATGACCCAGGCGCTTTGGCTACTGTTGGCTCCCAAATTTCCCGCGATCGTTCGTAAGGAAACGTTGGCGATGGTGCCATCAAGTACATACATAAACACCGCCAGTGCAAGGCCTGCTGTGGCCCAGGCGACGCTTGGGGGACGGAAGTCCTCGGCAGGTACTGCGCTACTCATCAGCGCCTCCATCAGCTGCCCCGATATTTGCCTGCACGATCTTTTCGATCAGGCTTTCGGCTTGCTGCAATCGATCCTGGTAAACGTCCGTGGTCAGCGAAGGTTTCTGAGGCCGCGGTGCCAACAATGCGCCGCTGCGGTCGTGCAGATCGACGTTTACCTGCATGGATAAGCCAATGCGTAATGGATGACGTACGAGCTGTTCGGGTTGCGTGAGCGATATACGTACCGGCACCCTTTGGACGATCTTAATCCAGTTGCCCGTGGCGTTTTGGGCGGGGAGCAGCGCAAAGGCCGCGCCGGTGCCAATACCCAGGCGCTGTACCTGACCTGCGTAGCGCACGGCATGACCATAGAGATCCGTCGAGATACTGACAGGTTGACCGATGCGAATGTCGCGCAGCTGGGTTTCGGTGAAATTGGCTTCAATCCAGATATTGTCCAGCGGCACCACGGCCATTAACGGTTCACCAGACTGGACTCGCTGGCCCAGCTGCACCTGACGTTTGGCGATATAACCGGTGACGGGGGCCAGCAGCGTGGCTCGCGAACGTTCCAGAAACGCCACGCGTAAGGCCGTGATGGCTGCCTGGATTTCAGGGTGGGAGGCCAGCTCGGTGTTATCAACCAATGAGAGGTTGATCTGGTACTGCTGCCGGATGGCTTCCAGTGCGCTTTGTGCTTCCAGAAAGGCATTACTGGCATGGGCCAGTTCTTCATGGGAAATGGCACCCGAACCGGCCAGCGCACGCCGCCGCTGGTAATCGGCCCGGGCTTTGTCCAGCGTGGCCTGGCGGACAGCCATCTCAGCTTTGCTGCCGCTGGTGGCGCTGTATAAGCCGCGCACCTTCCGCACCACGTTGGCCAGGTTGGAGGCGGCCCTGTCCAGCGCCAGTTGGCTGTCGCTGGGATCAAAACTCACCAGGGTGTCACCCGCATGGACCAGTTTACCATCATCTGCGTTGATAGAAACTACGGTGCCTTCAAACTGTGGGGTGATCTGCACAATGTCGCCGTGAACATAGGCGTTGTCGGTACTGGCCTGCCAGCGACCATAGAACCCATACCAGCTTCCCCACGCGAGTGCGGCCAACAGGCAGACGGTGGCTAACAGTTGCAGCAGCCGGGGGCGTTTACTTTTTTCCGGCGCAGGGGGCGGCGTGCCCGGGGCGGGTGTGGTCGGCACCTCTTTGGGCGGAGTGGTCTTAGCGTCGCTCATTAGTTACCTCGGCAAGGGTGTCAAAGTGAGAAGGGAGGAGTAACGGCGCAGAAGAGGGGATTGGGGTAGCTCTCGCCCCGCCCAGCGCAGCGATCGGCCGTACAGCGCTGGCAAACCTCTGAGCGTGCAACGTGGCAGCATCCTGCCCGGCGGCCAACAGCGATCCCTGCTGCGTCAGAGCAGAGCCGGGCAACAGGCCAGCTATGGCGAGATAAAAAATAATGTGCCAGTGCAGCGTCCATATTTGACGGTGGCACGGTGCTGCCTGTGTCTTCCTGCTGTCCATTCCTCACTCCACGAAAGGCCTCTGAATGCGAAAGTGTCAATATTGGACAGCGGGTAAAAAGTTAGATAACGTTGTTTGCTCTAAAAATAATGAGAATGAATCATGACTGTTGCCGCGCTTGCCGACCGGGCCACTGACCTTAGCGAACGAGCCGATGGCCCTTCATTAATCGCCATGTGGGGCGAAGACGACCCCAACCTGGAATTTTGTCTGGGCACGCGCGAATACGATTGGCACCATCATCTGCGTGGGCAGCTTTTTTGCGTGGAGAGTGGTCTGGTTCATGTCCGGACCGAGCAGGGCTCGTGGCTATTGCCCCCGAATCGTGCAGGCTGGATCCCTTCTCACGAGCCGCACAAAGTGAGCATCAGCGGGGCGATGAGTGGCTGGACAGTGTTGATTTCCCCGCAGGCCAGCCAGGATTTACCCCACCAGCCTTGCGTGATTGGCATCAGTGAATTGATGAATGCGCTAGTGCGGCGGGCGGTGTCCTGGTCCTTTCAGGAAAGTTTGCCCGTGGAGCAGGAACGCATGATAGCCGTGTTACTGGACGAAATACGGCGTGCCCCCCACGAGCCGCTGCATCTCAGGATGCCCACTGACCGCCGTTTATTACGCATTGCGAATGCGATCCTGGCCCAGCCCGACGATACGCGAACCTTGCAGGCCTGGGCTGCATGGGGAGGTCTCTCGCCCAGCACCTTGTCACGGATATTTCAGCTCGAAACCGGCAACAGTTTTGCCCAGTGGCGTCAACAGGCAAGGTTGACTCACGCGCTGGAAATGTTGGCCAACGGCATGTCCGTTGCCAGTATTGCTGACTCATTGGGCTATGCAACGCCCAGCAATTTTATCGCCATGTTCCGACGCTGTTTTGGTTACTCACCGGGTCACTATTTTTCTAAACGCAGGGATTCATAATCCGGCCAGAATAAGTTTCTGTGCCCCATCAGCGGCAGATGCGCCCTATCCTGCGGCTCCAGTAGATGGAAACTTCGCCACTTTGGCGTTTAAAGCAGCAAACGGACTAATTTCGCATTTTTTTGCTTTCAGGGGCTTGCGACAGAAAGGATTTCTCGTATAATGCGCACCCCGTACCGATGAAGAATTTTGTTGTTTCCACCATCGTTACGCAGAGCGGGAATAGCTCAGTTGGTAGAGCACGACCTTGCCAAGGTCGGGGTCGCGAGT
>CAMLJN010000043.1 GCA_946480445.1 uncultured Buttiauxella sp. | reverse complement strand
TGCAGTCGCAGCTTAAGGTCTATCTTAACGATGAGTTAATGGGCGTGTTGCCGGTGCAGTCGCAGCTTAAGGTCTATCTTAACGATGAGTTAATGGGCGTGTTGCCGGTAACGAAAGAGCAACTGGGTAAGAAAACCTTCGCCCAGCTGCCCATCGACCCGCTGTATATCACCGATTTTAACCGCGTGCGCCTTGAGTTTGTGGGCCATTATCGCGATATCTGCGAAAACCCGGCGAACTCCACGCTGTGGCTGGACATCGGCCGCAGCAGTTCGCTGGCGTTGACCTACCAGAGCCTGGCGGTACAAAACGACCTGTCCCACTTCCCGGTCCCGTTCTTTGACAGCCGTGACGATCGTCCTCTGGTCCTGCCGATGGTCTTCGCCGGTACGCCCGATATTGAGCAGCAGCGCGCCGCAGGGATTATTGCTTCCTGGTTCGGGTCCCGCACCGTATGGCGCGGCCAGAAGTTCCCGGTACTTTATAACCAGCTGCCCGATCGCAACGGCATCGTCTTTGCTACCAACGATAAACGGCCTGATTTCCTGCGCGATCATCCCCCGGTGAAAGCGCCGACGGTGGAGATGATCGGCCACCCGGATAATCCGTATGTAAAACTGCTGGTCGTGTTCGGCCGCGACGATAAAGATCTTATCCAGGCGGCAAAAGGCATTGCCCAGGGCAACGTGTTGTTCCGCGGTAGCAGCGTTACCGTGGATGACGTGAAGCCGCTGCTGCCGCGTCAGCCTTACGATGCGCCAAACTGGGTGCGCACGGACCGTCCGATTACCTTTGGCGAGCTGAAAAGCTACGAGGAGCAGCTACAGTCCACCGGCCTTGAGCCTTCGTCGATAAACGTGACGCTGAACCTTCCGCCTGACCTCTATCTGATGCGCAGCAACGGCATTGATATGGATCTGAAGTATCGCTATACCGCGCCGCCGATTAAAGACAGCTCGCGGATGGATATCAGCCTGAATAACCAGTTCCTGCAGGCGTTTAACCTTCAGCCTAATGAAGAAAACAGCAAGCTGCTGCTGCGTCTGCCGGTGCTACAAGGGCTGCTCGATGGTAAAAACGACGTGGCCATTCCTGCCCTGCGTCTGGGGGCGGCAAACCAGCTGCGCTTTGATTTCTCCTATATGAACCCGATGCCGGGCGGTTCGATAGAAAACTGCATTACCTTCCAGCCGGTGCAAAACCGCGTGGTGATTGAGGACGAGTCGACGATAGATTTCTCTAACTACTACCACTTTATTGCGATGCCGGATCTGCGTTCGTTTGCTAATGCAGGCTTCCCGTTCAGCCGTATGGCGGATTTGTCGCAGACGATTGTCGTGGTGAATAAAGAGCCGAAACCGGCGCAGATTACCGCGATGCTCGATGCGCTAGGCACCATTGGCGCGCAGACGGGCTTCCCGGCGATCAATGTCGCGGTGACCGATGATGCCAGCACGATTCAGGGGAAAGACGCCGACATCATGATCATCGGCACCATTCCCGACAGGCTGAAAGATGACAAACGTGTGGATCTGCTGGTGGATGCGGCGAAAAGCTGGGTGAAAACCCCGATGCGCCAGTCGGCTCTGCAAACAAAAATGGCGGATAAAAACGATCGCGTGGCGGATGCGCAAACGACCATCTCTTCGCAGGGGGCAATGGCCGCCGTGGTGGGCTTCCAGTCACCGTACAACGATCAGCGTAGCGTGGTGGCCCTGCTGGCCGACAGCCCACGAGGCTATGAACTGCTCAATAGCGCGATGAATGACAGCGGCAAGCGTGCGGCGATGTCCGGCTCGGTGGCGGTGATCCGTGAGTCCGGCGTTAACGGCATCCGCGTGGGGGATATTTATTACGTCGGGCACCTGCCCTGGTTCGAACGCATCTGGTATGCGCTGTCCAACCACCCGGTCCTGCTGGCCTTCCTGGCTGCGGTCAGCGTGGTGCTGCTGGCGTGGGTGCTGTGGCGTATTCTGCGCATCCTGAGTCGCCGTCGCATTGACCCGGATGATGAGTAACCGGCCATGACATTCTGGAAGGGAGCACTCCTGTCAGGATTACTTGTCGTGAGCCTCTCCACTCAGGCCAGCTGTAACTGGCCTGAGTGGGAGCAATTTAAAAAAGAGTACGTCAGTGACCAGGGGCGGGTGATCGACCCCAGCGATGTGCGCAAAATCACCACTTCCGAAGGGCAAAGCTACGCGCTGTTCTTTGCCCTGGTTGCCAACGATAAAAAGGCGTTCGCACAGCTGCTGAGCTGGACGGAAAACAATCTTGCGCAGGGCTCGCTGAAAAATCATCTTCCGGCCTGGCTGTGGGGGCGTAAAGACGAGAATACCTGGACGGTGCTGGACACTAACTCGGCCAGCGATGCGGACATGTGGATCGTCTGGAGCCTGCTTGAGGCTGGCAGGCTGTGGGATATGCCCGTCTATACACGCCTGGGCCTGCGGCTGCTTAAGCGTGTGGCCAAAGAGGAAGTGGCGAATGTCCCCGGGCTGGGATACATGTTGTTGCCGGGTAAGACAGGCTTTAACCATGCTCCGCGCTGGCGATTCAATCCAGGCTATTTGCCTCCCCAGGTGTTAAGCCGCGTCGCGCGCTACAGCGGCCCGTGGGGGGCGATGCGTGAGACTAACCAGCGTTTGCTGCTGGAAACCTCCCCCAAAGGCTTCGTGCCTGACTGGGTGGACTGGGTTGAGGGTGAAGGCTGGCAGCTGCGGGACAAAGAGCCGCTGGTGGGCAGCTATGACGCCATTCGCGCCTACTTATGGGCGGGCATGATGGCGAATAATGACCCTCACAAGGCGTCGTTGCTTAAACGCTGGCAGCCGATGGCGGAGATGACTGCGCAATCAGGGCTGCCGCCGGAACATGTTTTCATCGACACTGGCGAGCGTAAGGGTGACGGACCTGTTGGCTTCTCCGCCTCGCTGCTCCCTTTTTTGCAGGGCAACAAAGCACAGGAAGTGCAACGCCTGCGGGTGCTCGAACACCCGCCGCAGAGTGACGCGTATTTTAGCTATGTTTTAACGCTTTTTGGTCAGGGATGGGACAAGCAACGTTTTCGTTTTAACGCTCAGGGTGAGTTAATCCCGGACTGGGGTCAGGCATGCGTAAATTCTCAATAAATATTATTAGCTTATCTCTCGGGCTGGTCTTTATGCCCTGGGCGGTGGCCGCCGTGACGCCGCAGCAGCAGCTGCTGGAGCAGGTCCGGCTGGGCGAGGCCAGCAAACGCGAGGATTTGGTTCGCCAGTCCCTCTATCGTCTGGAATTAATGGATCCGAATAACCCGGATGTCATTGCCGCCCGCATGCGCTATTTGCTGCGTCAGGGCGATAATGCCGGGGCGCAAAAGCAGCTCGACCGCCTGTCTCAACTCGCCCCGTCTTCCGGGGCGTACCAGCAATCGCAAACCACCCTGATGCTCTCCACGCCGGAGGGCCGTCAGCAGTTGCAGCAGGCTCGTCTGCTTGCCACTACCGGCCATACGCAGGAGGCGGCAGCGGCCTACCAGAAAATCTTTAACGGCAACCCACCGGCAGGCGATCTGGCGGTGGAATACTGGACGTTGATGGCAAAAGATCCCGCCAGGCGTTCGCAGGCCATCGACAAGCTCAAGGCGTTGAACGCCGCCAATCCGGGCAATGCCGAGCTGCGTGCCACCCTTGCGCGACTGATGTTTGCCAACGGGCGCAGCCGCGAGGGCTTTGACGTGCTGACGCAGATGGCAAAATCGAACGGCAGCCGCAGCGAAGCGGCAACGATTTGGTACGAGCAAATCAGCGCCATGCCGGTCAGCGACGCCAGCGTACAGGCGCTGCAAAAATTCCTCTCCACCTTTAGCGAAGGGGATACCGTCGACACGGCGCGGGCCAGGCTTGCGGAGCAGCAAAAGCAGCTGTCAGACCCGGCCTTTAAAGCCCGGTCGCAGGGGCTGGCCGATGTCAGTATCGGCAGCGGCGGCAAAGCCGTACCGCAGCTGCAAGAGGTGGTGGCGGCTAACCATAACGACAGTGAAGCCGTTGGCGCGCTGGGCCAAGCCTATTCGCAGCAGGGCAACCGCGCACGAGCCGTGCAGCAGCTTGAAAAAGCGATCCGCATGGATCCGAACAGCGATAACCGTGGTAAGTGGGACAGTCTCCTGCAAACTAACCGCTACTGGATGCTAATTCAGCAAGGCGACGAGCAGCTAAAAGCCAGTAACCTTGCGGGCGCACAGCAGAAGTATCAGCAGGCGCGCGGCGTGGACAACACGGACAGCTATGCGGTGCTGGGGCTGGGCGATGTTGCCGTGGCGCGTAAAGACGACGTTGCCGCCGAACGTTTTTATCAGCAGGCGCTGCGTATGGATAGCGGCAACAGTAATGCGGTGCGTGGCCTTGCGAATATCTATCGCCGCCAGTCGCCGGAGCGTGCGACGGCCTTTATCCAGAGCCTTTCTGCCAGCCAGCGGCGCAGCATTGATGATATTCAGCGCAGCCTGGAGGGCGACCGCCTGGAACAGCAGGCCACCGCGCTGGAAAGCCAGGGGCAATGGTCGCGAGCCGCCGAGATTCAGCGCCAGCGGCTCCAGCTTGATCCGGACAGCGTGTGGATAACCTATCGTCTCGGTAAGGACCTGTACGCGGCGGGCAAGCGCAGCGAAGCAGATGCATTGATGAACGGTCTTGCCCGACGTCGTCCGGCAGATGCGGAACAGGTTTATGCCAACGGACTGTATCTGTCAGGCAATAATCAGGATGATGCGGCGCTGACCCATCTCGGCACCCTGCCGCGCAGCCAGTGGAATGACAATATTATCGAGCTGGCCGACCGTCTGCAGGGCAATCGCGTGATGGCGAACGCTAACCGTCTGCGCGACAGCGGCAAAGAGGCCGAAGCTATTGCGCTGCTCGACCAGCAGCCCCCTTCGGACCGTATTGCGATGACGCTTGCTGACTGGGCGACGCAGCGCGGGGATTACCGCACCGCAGTGGCGCAGTACCAGCAGGTTTTACAGCGTGACCCTAAGAGTGTGGAGGCGCGTCTTGGCCTGGCGGAAGTTTATATTGCCCAGGGCAATCAAACCCAGGCGCGTGAACAATTAGCTCAGATACAACAGGCACCGGCTGCCGGGCCGCTGTCGGTCAATACCGAACGCCGTATTGCTAACGTGCAGGCGGCGTTGGGTGATAAGGCCCAGGCTGAGCAGGTTTTTGCCCGTATTATTCCCGCCGCTAAAAGCCAGCCGCCGTCGATGGAAAATGCGCTGGTGCTGCGTGATGCGGCCCGTTTCCAGGCTGAAAATCATCAGCCGCAGCAGGCGCTGGAAACCTGGAAAGATGCGATGGTTTCTTCCGGCGTGGCCGATAAGCGCCCGATGGACAACGACACCTTTACGCGGCTGACGCGCAACGATGCCAAAGATGACTGGCTCAAACGCGGGGTGCGCAGCGATGCGGCAGATCTTTATCGCCAGCAGGATGTTAACGTCACCCTCGACCACGAATACTGGGGATCGAGCGGCACGCCGGGCTATTCCGATTTGCAGGCACATACCACCATGCTGCAGGTGGATGCGCCACTTAGCGACGGGCGTATGTGGTTCCGTACCGACGTCGTGGGGATGGATGCGGGCAGCTTTAACAATACCGGCGACGGCGGCTATAACGAGCGCTGGGGCACCTGCGCGGAAAACACCTGTACCGGCAGCAATCACCAGCGGGCCAACGGTGCAAGCCTTGCCGTGGGCTGGAAAAACGACACCTGGCAAACCGACATCGGCACCACTCCCCTCGGCTTTGACGTGGTGGACGTTGTGGGTGGCGTCAGCTACAGCAGCGATATCGGGCCGCTGGGCTATACGCTTAACGCGCATCGTCGCCCCATTTCCAGCTCGATGCTCTCCTTTGCAGGCCAGCGCGATCCGAACACCAATACCGTCTGGGGCGGCGTGCGCGCAACGGGCGTTGGTGTCAGTACCAGCTACGACAAAGGCGAGGCGAACGGCGTCTGGGCAAGTCTGAGCGGGGATACGCTTACCGGCAAGAACGTCGAGGATAACTGGCGCGTGCGCTTTATGACCGGCTACTACTACAAGCTTATCAACGAAAACAACCGTCGGCTGACCGTCGGCCTGACCAATATGCTCTGGCACTATGATAAAGACCTGAGCGATTACTTCCTTGGTCAGGGCGGCTATTACAGCCCGCAGCAGTACGTCTCGTTTGCGATCCCGGTTATCTGGCGTCAGCGCACGGAAAACTGGTCATGGGAGCTGGGCGGCTCCGGCTCCTGGTCATATTCGAAGTCTACCGCCGGGAAGCGCTACCCGATTTCCAGCCTGGTGCCCAACACCAATGATTATCCGGACCGCCTGGCCTCATCAGGCGGCAGCAGCAGTAACGGCTTTGGCTATACCGCCCGCGCGCTGGTGGAGCGTCGGATAACGTCCCACTGGTCGATTGGCGCAGGGGTGGATATTCAGCAGGCGAAAGACTACACGCCAAGTCATGCGCTGATTTTCCTGCGTTACTCGCAGGCGGGCTGGCAGGGCGATATGGATATGCCTCCTCAACCTCTGGTGCCTTACGCTGACTTCTGATTTGCTATGAGGGTCGCTGGAGCGGCCCTCTCTTTTAGGGGAGAGAGCCAGCGTGAGGGCGTGGGATGAAAGCGGCTGCCTGGCCGGGGAAACAGATTTTCCTTATTCCGCCCGTATCACGGCCTCAAAACGTCCACAATGCAGTATACTCAGGCCGCAGAAGAATATGCCCGGGCGGATAGAGACATAGCGGAGAGTAAGCTTGCGAGTCAGTCGTTCCTTAACGATTAAACAGATGGCTATGGTGTCAGCCGTGTCCGTCGTGTTTATTTTCATTTTTATCGTCGTGCAGCTCTTTCACTTTGTGCAGCAGAGCCGTTATGACACCGCAAGCCAAATGGAAAAAATCGCCCATTCGGTGCGTTTACCCCTGTCTGAAGCCATTCTGAAGGCCGATATTCCTCAGGCGGATGCCATCCTTAGCCAGATTCAGCCGTCCGGTATTATCAGCCGGGCGGATGTCGTGCTGCCCAATCAGTTCCAGGCCCTGCGTAAAAGCTTTGTGCCGGAGCGCCCGATCCCCGTCTGGATTGCCCGCCTGTTTGAGCTGCCGGTGCAGATTTCGCTGCCGCTCTATTCCCTGGAACGCCCGGCTAACCCGCAGCCGCTGGCCTATCTGGTGTTGCAGGCCGATTCCTGGCGGATGTATAAATTTATTATCAGCACCATTTCCACGTTGCTGACGACCTATCTGCTGCTGGCGCTGATTTTATCGGTGGCGATCAGCTGGTCGATTAACCGGCTGATTGTTCATCCGTTGCGCAAAATTGCCCGCGAGCTGGACAATCTCAGTCCGCAGGACGCCTCGGCACACCAGCTTAAGCTGCCGCCTCTGCACCATGATGATGAAATTGGCATGATGGTGCGCAGCTACAACCGCAATCAGCAAATGTCGCTGCGTCTGCACCAGGAAATGAGCGCGATGAGCACGCGTCACCCGGTGACGGAACTGCCGAATAAAGCCCTGCTGCTGGCGCTGCTTGAGCAGACGGTGGCGAACGAGAAACACAATGCGCTGGTGGTTATTGCCTGCGAAACCCTGAGCGATGCAGCCGGGGTGCTTAATGAAGAACAGCGCGAAACGCTGCTGCTGACCCTGGTGAGCAAAATTCGCAGCGTGCTGCCGCCGGGCAGAGTGCTGGCACAGCTTAGCGGTAACGATTTTGGCATTATCGTCCAGGGGGCGAAAGATGCCTGGCATGTGATGGCGCTGGCGCAGCAAATTATGGCGGCGCTTAACGAAACGCTGCCGATTAACGGCCTCCAGCTTCGCCCCACGGCCAGCATTGGCATCGCGATGTTCCAGGACGGCCTGACGGCGGAGCAGTTTTATCGCCGTGCGGTTTCCGCCGCGTTTTCTGCCCGGCGCTACGGTAAAAATCAGATTCAGTTCTTCGACCCGGAACAAATGGCGAAGGCGCAGCGGCGTCTGACCGAAGAGCACGATATTCTGTCTGCCCTCGAAAATCATCAGCTGGCGATCTGGCTCCAGCCGCAGGTCAATATGCGCAGCGGCGAAACGGTCAGTGCGGAAGTGCTGCTGCGTATGCGTCAGTCCGACGGCAGCTGGGCATTACCGGCAGGATTGATCGAGAGCATCGAAGCCTGCGGCCTGATGGTGACCATCGGCACCTGGATCCTTGAAGAATCCTGCCGCACGCTCTCCGCCTGGCAAAAAAGGGGCATCACTTTGCCGCTGAGCGTGAATTTATCCGCGCTGCAGCTGCTGCATGAGGATATGGTGACCTCGCTGCTGGAGCTGCTCACGCGTTATCACATTCAGCCGGGGACGCTGATCCTCGAAGTGACAGAAAGCCGCAGAATTGACGATCCCGACGAAGCGGTCACTATTCTGCGTCCGCTGCGTAAAGCGGGGGTGAGAATTGCGCTGGATGATTTCGGAATGGGCTATGCCAGCCTGCGCCATCTGCATTACCTGAAGTCTCTGCCGATTGACGCCCTGAAAATCGACAAGAGTTTTGTCGACGGCCTGCCGGAAGACAGCGCGATGGTCAGCGTGATTATCGCGATGGCGAAAACGCTCGGCCTGAAGCTGGTCGCCGAAGGCGTGGAGCAACCCGCGCAGCGTGACTGGCTGCTGGCCCAGGATGTCACCGTTGCCCAGGGCTATCTGTTCTCGAAGCCGCTGGCGCTCGATGAATTTGAAACGCGCTATTTACCGGCGGCTATTGATTAACTTTTTGTTATAGATGTTAGCGAGCTGGCGCGAGCCAGCTCAATTATTTAACAATTTTGTTTACAAATTAGCGCTGAATCACGTCCAGCGCGTCAAGTGGGTGTTATTTTTGCAACCGCAGGCCGAAAGGCAATGCGGTACTGCGGAATTTTTCCTCTCAAGGACACCCTATGAAAATATCTCTCTTCAAAAGCCTCTATTTCCAGGTGCTGAGCGCCATCGCTCTGGGTATTTTGCTCGGGCACTTCTACCCGGAGCTGGGTGCACAGATGAAACCGCTTGGCGATGCCTTCGTGAAGCTGATTAAAATGATCATCGCCCCCGTTATCTTCTGTACCGTCGTCACCGGCATCGCCGGTATGGAAAGTATGAAGGCCGTGGGGCGCACGGGCGCGGTTGCGCTGCTCTATTTCGAAGTAGTCAGCACCATCGCGCTGATTATCGGCCTTATCGTGGTCAACGTTTTGCAGCCGGGCGCGGGGATGAACGTCGACCCGTCGACGCTGGATGCTAAAGCGGTCGCCATGTACGCCGAACAGGCCCAGCAGCAGGGGGTGGTGGCCTTTTTACTCGATGTGATCCCGGGCAGCGTGATTGGTGCCTTCGCCAGCGGTAACATCCTGCAGGTGCTGCTGTTTGCCGTGCTGTTTGGTTTTGCGCTGCACCGCCTGGGCCACAAGGGCCAGCTGATTTTTAACGTCATTGAAAGCTTCTCGCAGGTCATTTTCGGCATCATCAATATGATCATGCGTCTTGCGCCTATCGGGGCCTTCGGGGCGATGGCGTTTACCATCGGCAAATACGGCGTCGGAACGCTGGTGCAGCTTGGTCAGCTGATTATTTGCTTCTACATCACCTGCATTCTGTTTGTCGTGCTGGTTCTGGGATCGATTGCCCGCGCCACCGGCTTTAGCATCTTCAAGTTCATTCGCTATATCAAAGAAGAGCTGCTGATCGTGCTGGGGACCTCTTCTTCAGAATCCGCGCTGCCGCGTATGCTCGACAAAATGGAAAAGCTTGGCTGCCGCAAGTCGGTGGTGGGGCTGGTTATTCCGACGGGCTACTCCTTTAACCTCGACGGTACCTCCATTTACCTGACCATGGCGGCGGTGTTTATCGCCCAGGCCACCAACAGTCATATGGACATTTTCCACCAGATAACGCTTCTGGTGGTGCTGTTACTCTCCTCGAAGGGGGCGGCGGGCGTTACGGGCAGCGGGTTTATCGTGCTGGCCGCGACTATCTCCGCGGTGGGCCACTTACCGGTTGCAGGCCTGGCTTTGATTCTCGGTATTGACCGCTTTATGTCCGAAGCCCGCGCCCTGACAAATCTGGTCGGTAACGGTGTGGCCACCGTCGTGGTGGCGAAATGGGTGAAACAACTTGATGAGAAACAGCTCAAAGAAACGCTGAATAACAAACATTCCGCCAAAAAAGTGACCGAAGTCGCGCCTTAATCCCGCCAAATGCCCGCAGCGACTTGCCCTCGCTGCGGGTGACTGCGCATAATTACCCCTAACTATGGTAGCCCTCGGCTATTTTTTTATTTTTACGTGACGTTTTCGCGCAAATGCGGTCAAACGGAATGGTGAAACGTCACCAGCGTCGGTATTTTTCAGCTAATGCTGTGCCGCCGTTATACTTTTTAACCAGGAAAGTTTCTCAGGGGTTCACATGCAGGGCACCAAAATTCGACTCTTAGCTGGCGGATTGCTGTTGGTCGCCGCCGGCCATGCGCAGGCAGAAACACTCCAGCCTGACCCTGCCTGGCAGCAAGGTCAACTCAGCAATGGTTTTCAGTGGCAGGTTCTCGCCACGCCGCAGCGCCCTAGCGACCGTGTAGAAGTCCGTCTGTTGGTCAATACCGGCTCCTTAACTGAGAGCACCCAACAAAGCGGCTTCAGCCACTTTTTACCTCGTCTGGCGCTGACGCAGTCTGGCAGTCTGCAACCCTTGCAGGCTCGCGCTTTATGGCAGCAAAGCGTCGACCCGGCGCGACCTCTTCCGCCGGTGATTGTCTCTTATGATTTCACGCTGTTTAACCTCAGCCTGCCGAATAACCGCAATGACTTACTCAAAGAAGCGCTGACGTATCTGGCAGGCAACAGCGGGAATATGGTTGTCACGCCGGAGACGGTCAATGCCGCGCTGCAAACGCAGGATATGGTGACGACCTGGCCGCTCGACACGCAGGACAGCTGGTGGCGCTACCGCCTGAAAGGCTCCGCGCTGCTGGGCCACGATCCGGCAGAAGACCTGAAGCAGCCGGTGGATGCTGCACAGCTCGAGGCCTTCTACAAAAAATGGTACACCCCGGATGCGATGACCCTTATCGTGGTCGGCAATGTGGACAGCCGTAGCGTGGCGGAGCAGATCAATAAAACCTTTGGCGAGCTGACAGGCAAACGTGAAACGCCCGCCCCGGTTCCCACGCTTTCTCCTCTTAAAGCCGAGCCGGTTAGCCTGATGACCGACAGCGTGCGCCAGGATCGCCTGTCGCTGATGTGGGATAACCCGTGGCAGCCCATCCGCGAATCCGCCGCTCTGCTGCGCTACTGGCGTGCTGATTTAGCCCGGGAGGCGCTGTTCTGGCACGTACAACAGAATCTCAGCAAAGGCAGCAGTAAGGATCTTAATCTCAGCTTTGACTGTCGCGTGCTCTACCAGCGTGCGCAGTGCGGTATCAATCTGGAAACGCCTAACGATAAGCTGAATGCCAATCTGGCCTCCGTTGGCCGGGAGCTGGTACAGGTCCGAGATAAGGGCCTGTCGCAGGAGGAGTTTGACGCACTGATCGCCCAGAAGAGCATGGAGCTGACGAAACTGTTCGCCACCTATGCCCGGACCGATACCGATGTGCTGGTTAGCCAGCGCTTACGCGCCCTGCAAAATCAGGTGGTGGATATTGCTCCGGAGCAGTATCAGAAGCTCCGGCAGGACTTCCTGAACAGCCTGACGTTGACCCTGCTTAACCAGGATCTGCGCCAGCAGCTGTCGCAGGATATGTCCCTGGTGCTGCTGCAACCGAAAGGCGAGCCGGAGTTCAATATGAAAGAGCTGCAGGCGACGTGGGATAATGTGATGAAGCCTGCGCAGGTGCAGCCACTTACGGACAGTCCGAAGCAGGACGTATCGGATATTCCGCCTGCCTCGTAGTGAAGGGCACGCCCTCATTCCGACCTTCTCGCCTGAGGGGCCGGAATGAGGGAGCGTTGTGTTAAACGGGCATCGCCGCTTTCGGAATAATAGCCCCGCGATATTGAATGACGGTGCTGGCGGTCAGGTGTCCACGGTTGGCCGCGGTTTCCGCGCTGCCGCCGGTCAGGCGTACGGCCAGATAGCCGGCGCTGAATGAGTCTCCCGCCGCCGTAGTATCTATCACTTTTTCTTTCGCAAGCTTCACCGCCGGGACTTCCAGCAGGGCTTCGCCCTGGCGGGCTACCAGGCAGGATTCCGCCCCACGTTTAATGACGACCTCTTTTACCCCGGCTGCCTGCGTGCGCGCAATCACCTCTTCGACCGGCTTCTCACCCCACAGCAAATCCTCGTCATCCAGCGTCAGGAAAGCGATATCCGTGTAGCCCAGCATCTGCTGATAGACCCGCTGCGTCTCTTCTTTGCTCGCCCACAGGCGCGGGCGGTAATTGTTATCAAAAATAACGTTGCAGCCGTTAGCGCGGGCTTTACCCAGCAGGATCATGAGTTTTTCACGGCTGGCCGCGCTCAGAATGGCAAGGCTGATACCGCTCAGATAGAGATAGTCGAACTGAGCCAGCGCGGCACAGAGGGTTTCTGCCTGCTCGCTCTCCAGCCAGAAACGGGCTGCCGCTTCGTTGCGCCAGTAAGAGAAGGTACGTTCGCCCTGAGCGTCGGTTTCGATGTAGTACAGACCCGGCAGGCGGTTCGCCAGACGTTGAGTCAGCGTGGTGTGGACGTTTTCTTCATGCCAGGCGTCCAGCATCTGTTGGCTGAAGTTATCTTCGCCCAGTGCCGTGACGTAGTGCACCTCCATGTCGCTCGCCCCAAGCTGGCGGGCAAGATAGACAGCCGTATTAAGGGTGTCACCGCCAAAGCTGCGGCAGACCTCCGCCCCTTTTTGCGACAGTTCAATCATACATTCGCCGATAACGGCAATTTTCCGGTTTGGCATAAGTTGAGGACCCGAATTTTAGATATTGCCGATAGTGTGAGCCGCGGCTAAAAACGAGTCAAACATTTTAAAACGGCGTTTCGGAAAACTTTGAGCTATGACCACTTATTCAGGTTGTGACCTGAACCCGCGAACGCAAAGCTGAGCCGATGATGGACATAAAGTTATCAACCATGACGCCGATAACCTTTCGACGGGCCACCTGAGTTATCAAGTCAAACAGGACGAGCATGATGAAGTTGAAGCAGATCACTCACCGGCTTAACACGCCTGAAGCGAGTATCGAAAGTTTGCAGGAAAGGCGATTTTGGTTGCAGTGTCATCAGCAGTATACCTTTCAGCCGATTTACAAAATTGACGGCATGTTAATGGCAGTGGAGCTGCTGACGGTCGTGACGCACCCGAGTGAGGAGGACATCTGCATCCCGCCGGATCGCTATTTTGCGTCGATTTCGACACGTAGCCGCCTGGGGGTGATTGAGGAGCAGCTGACTCTGCTGGAAGCGTGGCAGGCCACCTTTATCGGGCACGGTATTCTTGCCTCGGTCAACGTCGATGGCCCGACGCTGATGGCGATGAAATATCACCAGCCAATCCTCGCCCTGATAGATAAGCTTCCGTGGGTGCGCTTTGAACTGGTTGAGCACATTACTCAGCCTCAGGCAGCGACGCTTGCGCGTATGCAGGAGTTTGGCCCACTGTGGCTCGATGACTTTGGCACGGGAATGGCAAACTTCTCGGCGCTAAGCGAGGTCCGCTACGACTACATCAAGGTGGCGCGAGATCTGTTTATTATGCTGCGTAAAAGCGAGGAAGGCCGCACCTTGTTCACCGGGTTGCTGCAATTGATGAACCGCTATTGCAAAGGCGTGATCGTCGAAGGAATTGAAACGCTTGAGGAATGGCGCGATGTCCAGGCCTCTCCGGCCTTTGCCGCCCAGGGCTATTTTTTGTCCCGGCCGGTCCCCTTTGAAAACCTGAAAAATATCCTTATTCGACTTCCCTGATACCGTTTTGGTCACCCTAAACTATCTTTAGTTAAGGTAAAGCCAAAGCAGGAAGGGGAAGGCATGACGAAAACCAGTAAAGTTATCAGCGGAGTTGTCGGGGTTTTATTGTTGTTGGTTGTGGTAGTCATCATTGTGATTGCTACGTTTGACTGGAACCGGCTCAAACCGACCATCAACCAGAAAGTCTCGGCAGAACTGAACCGGCCCTTTGCCATACGTGGCGATTTAGGGGTGGCGTGGGAGCGAAACAAGGAAGAGCGTGGCTGGCGCAGCTGGGTACCCTGGCCCCATGTTCATGCCGAGGATATTCTGCTCGGCAATCCTCCTGATATCCCTGATGTGACCATGGTGCATCTGCCGCGTGTGGATGCCACCCTCGCGCCTCTGGCGCTGCTCAGCAAAACGGTTTATATCCCGTGGATCAAACTGGTCCAGCCCGACGCGCGGCTTATCCGCCTGTCTGAAAAAAACAACAACTGGACTTTTAACCTGGCCGGGGACGAGCAAAAAGATCCTGACGCGCCGCCGTCCGCGTGGTCATTCCGCATGGACAATATTCTGTTTGATAAAGGACGCATTGCCGTTAACGACAAGGTGAGCAAAGCGGATATGGAGGTCATCGTCGATCCGCTGGGTAAACCGCTGCCGTTTAACGAAGTCTCAGGTGCGAAACCATCCGGCAAAGATGCGGCCAATGCGGGCGATTACGTCTTTGGCCTGAAGGTGAGCGGCCGCTACAACGGCGAGCCGATTGAGGGCACAGGTAAAATCGGCGGTATGCTGGCCCTGCGCAGCGAAGGGGAGACGGCTTTCCCCGTACAGGCAGACGTCCACTCCGGCAACTCACGGGTGGCGCTAATCGGCACCATTAACGATCCGATGAAGATGGGCGGCGTTGATTTACGGCTGAAATTCTCCGGCGACTCGCTGGGCAATTTGTACGATCTGACCGGCGTGCTGCTGCCGGATACGCCGCCGTTTGAAACCGACGGGCGCCTGCTGGCGAAAATCGACACGGAGAAAGGCTCGGTCTTCCGCTATCAGAATTTTAACGGTCGCATTGGCGACAGCGACATTCACGGCTCGCTGACTTTCACCCAGGGCAAGCCGCGACCTAAGCTTGAAGGCGACCTGGAGTCTAAACAGCTGCGTCTGGCGGATTTAGGTCCGTTAATCGGCGTGGATTCAGGTAAAGGCGCGCAGCAAAGTAAAAAAGCCGAAGAACGTAAGGGCGAGAAAACGGTGCAGCCCGCAGACAAAGTGCTGCCTTACGATCGTTTTGAAACGGACAAGTGGGACGTGATGGATGCGGATGTGCGCTTTAAGGGACGGCGTATCGAACACAGCGGCACGCTGCCGCTAAGCGATCTCTCCACCCATGTCATACTTAAAAATGCCGATCTTCGTCTTGAGCCGCTTAAATTCGGGATGGCGGGCGGCACCATCAGCGCCAATATTCATCTGGAAGGCGATAAGAAGCCGATGCAGGGTGCGGCAGAGGTGAAAGCGCGTCGCTTACAGCTCAAGCAGCTGATGCCGAAGGTGGAATCTATGCAGAAAACCCTCGGCGAGCTGAACGGTGACGCGGATATCCGCGGGCGCGGTAATTCTGTTGCCGCGCTATTGGGCAGCAGCGACGGCAACCTTAAGCTGCTGATGAACGATGGGCTTATTAGCCGTAACCTGATGGAAATAGTCGGTCTTAACGTGGGGAACTATATCGTCGGGCAGATCTTTGGCGATGATGAGGTGCGGATTAACTGCGCGGCCGCGAACCTGGATTTGCGGGGCGGGGTAGCCACGCCGCGCATTTTCGCCTTTGATACTGAAAACGCCCTGATCAACGTGACGGGTACCACCAACTTTGCCAGTGAAAGGCTCGATTTAACTATCGACCCGGAAAGTAAGGGGATTCGCATTATTACTCTGCGCTCGCCGCTGTATGTTCGCGGCACCTTTAAAAATCCGGATGCGGGTGTGAAGGCCGGGCCGCTTATTGCCCGCGGTGCCGTCGCTGCGGCACTGGCGACGCTTGTCACCCCTGCGGCTGCCTTACTGGCGCTGGTTTCGCCGTCGGAAGGCAATGAGAATCAGTGCGGCAAAATTCTCGGGCTGATCCACCGCGCGATAAAAAAGCCGCAATCCGTGAGATAAATAACACGGTGC
>CAMLJN010000042.1 GCA_946480445.1 uncultured Buttiauxella sp. | reverse complement strand
TGACCCAGTTCTTCCCATAATTATCTCACTTATTCCCTGTCATTTATCTCAAGTCTAATCAGCCATTGCGCCGCGCAGCATTTGCAGCGTGTGTTCCGCAACATCTTCCTGAACACACAGTACGCGCAGGGCGGAGCAACGCTGGCCCGCGCTGTCGAATGCCGAGGCCACGACATCAACCACTACCTGCTCTGTCAGCGCCGAGGAGTCGACGATCATCGCATTCAAACCGCCCGTTTCAGCAATCAGCGGGGTCGGTCGGCCCTGCGGATCGAGACGGTCGGCAATATTGCGCTGCAACAACGTTGCCACTTCGGTGGAGCCGGTAAACATCACGCCGCGTACGCGGGCGTCACCCGTCAACTGCGCGCCGACGGTTTCACCGCGTCCGGGCAGAAGTTGCAGCACGCCAGCCGGCACGCCAGCCTCCAGCAGAATGGCGACGCCCTGGGCGGCAATCAACGGCGTCTGCTCGGCCGGTTTCGCCAGCACGGTGTTCCCTGCCGCCAGCGCGGCAGCAATCTGACCGGTGAAGATCGCCAGCGGGAAGTTCCACGGGCTGATGCACACCACCGGGCCGAGCGGACGATGCGTTTCGTTATCAAAATCGTCACGCACCTGGCCTGCGTAATAATGCAGGAAGTCTACCGCTTCACGGACTTCGGCGATCACGTTGCTGAAGGTTTTACCGGCTTCGCGCACCAGCGTGCCGATAAGCTGCTGCATCTGGCCTTCCATTATCACGGCGGCGCGTTCGAGGATGGCTGCGCGTTCCTGCGGCGGCGTGGCAAACCAGATAGGTGCATTGTTTACCGCGCTCTCCAGCGCCTGCGAGACTTCATCGCTGGTCGCTTCACGGGTGAAGCCAACGATATCGTTCGGCTCTGCCGGGTTTTTCACCGCCACCAGATCGCCAGTCGCCACGGCGGTTTCAAGGATTGGCAGCGCCTGCCATTTTTGCGCCGCGCTGTTTAGCAGGGCGGAAGAAAGGGAGGCCAGACGGTGTTCGTTGGCCAGGTCCAGGCCGCCGGAGTTAGTGCGTCCTGTGCCATACAGATCTTTCGGCAGGGTTATCTTCGGATGCGGCAGACCAAGCTGGCCTTCTTTCAGGGCCATGGCTTCCGTTGCGCTCACCGGGTCGGCTACCAGTTCGTCAAGCGACAGCGTGTTATCGGCAATACGGTTAACGAAGGAGGTGTTGGCCCCGTTTTCCAGCAGGCGGCGCACCAGATAGGCCAGCAGGGTTTCATGCGTGCCCACGGGGGCATAGATACGGCAAGGACGGTTCAGCTTGCCGTCGGCAATTTTACCAACCACCTGATCGTAGAGTGGCTCGCCCATCCCGTGCAGGCACTGGAATTCGTACTGCCCCGGGTAGTAATTTTGCCCGGCAAGATTGTAGATAGCCGCCAGCGTATGGGCGTTGTGTGTGGCGAACTGCGGGTAAATCAGGTTAGGCACCGCCAGCAGCTTCTTCGCGCAGGCAAGGTAGGATATATCGGTGTACACCTTGCGGGTATAGACCGGATAGCCTTCCAGACCGTCCATCTGGGCGCGTTTAATCTCGCTGTCCCAGTAGGCGCCTTTCACCAGACGAATCATCAGGCGGCGGTGGCTACGGGTGGCGAGATCGATCAGATAATCAATCACGAACGGACAGCGTTTCTGGTAGGCCTGAATCACAAAGCCAATGCCGTTCCAGCCCGCCAGCTCCGGCTCAAAACACAGTTTCTCGAGCAGGTCGAGGGAGATTTCCAGACGGTCGGCCTCCTCGGCGTCGATATTAATGCCCACGTCATACTGGCGGGCCAGCAGCGTCAGCGACTTCAGGCGCGGGTAAAGCTCTTCCATCACGCGGTCGTACTGGGCGCGGCTGTAGCGCGGGTGCAGGGCGGAAAGCTTAATGGAAATCCCCGGGCCTTCGTAAATACCGCGACCGTTCGACGCTTTGCCGATGGCGTGAATGGCCTGCTGGTAGGAAACCATATAGGCCTGGGCATCGTTGGCGGTCAGCGCGGCTTCACCGAGCATATCGTAGGAATAGCGGAAGCCTTTTTCTTCAAGCTTGCGGGCATTGGCCAGCGCTTCGGCAATGGTTTCCCCGGTCACAAACTGTTCGCCCATCAGGCGCATCGCCATATCCACGCCTTTACGGATCAGCGGTTCACCGCTTTTGCTGATGATGCGGTTCAGGGAGTGGGAAAGGCTGGCTTCATTGTGGGTCGACACCAGACGGCCGGTGAACAGCAGGCCCCAGGTGGCGGCGTTCACAAACAGCGACGGGCTGCGGCCGATGTGGGAATGCCAGTTACCGTTGCTGATCTTGTCGCGGATTAACGCATCGCGTGTCGCTTTGTCCGGAATACGCAGCAGCGCTTCCGCCAGGCACATCAGCGCGACACCTTCCTGCGAGGAAAGCGAGAATTCCTGCAGTAAACCCTGTACCATGCCCGCCCGGCCAGAGGCGCTCTTCTGGTTACGCAGCTTTTCGGCCAACTGCCAGGCCAGCCTGTGGGTTTGCTCTGCGATAGCCTGCGGCAGGCGAGCCTGCTCGAGGATCATCGGCACCGCATCGGTTTCCGGGCGGCGCCAGGCGGCGGTAATGGGCGCGCGGGTCACCGACTGCGGCAGAATTTGCTCGGCGAAGTCGAGGAACGGCTGATGCGTCTCTTCCACGCCAGGCGCGGCTTCTTCGCTTTCGTTGGCCGCCCCGGCTAACAGCGCAGGCAGCTCGGGCAGCTCGTCGTTGTTTTCCAGCCGCTCAAGGTAATTGAAGATGGCCTGCTTAATCAGCCAGTGCGGCGTCCGGTCAATGCGGGATGCCGCGTCTTTAATACGCTCGCGAGTCGCTTCGTCGAGTTTTACACCCATGGTGGTGGTGCCCATGTCGGTTGCTCCTGTCCCTGTTTTAATGCGCTGACGGCACTTTGGGCCGCCCGCGCAAGCGCCAGGTCATTCGTTGTTTACGGGTTGGGAATAAAAGTTACCCGGCAATATCCATCATGTTGCAACTTTGTGCAACCTTGTTAAATGTGACCTGTATAGCAAGCCGAAAAAACAGTGAATTGTTAAATCAAAAATAAGAAAGATAGCGGGCTTTTAATTTGCGCAGAGGGTTAATTAAGCGACGTAGTTAACACTTTATGCAGGTGCAACCCGGAAAAGCGTGAGCGAGTGCAACCTGCGAGAAAAAGCTCTTTTTTAAGGGGTGAATTTCTTGTAAATGCGGTGTTAAATCGGTTGTCAATTAAAAAGGCTTCCGTCAGGATACGCCCGCGAATCGACAAACAAATAACAAGCCACGCTGCGTTCCGGCGGGCAATACCGGCTAACCCTTTATAAAAAAAGGGCGGTTAAATTAACGGAGAACTTGCATGACCATGAGTACACCAATGCTGGTGACTTTCCTTGTTTATATCTTCGGCATGATATTGATAGGGTTTATCGCCTGGCGCTCAACCAAAAACTTTGATGACTATATTCTCGGCGGGCGGAGCCTTGGCAGTCTGGTCACCGCTTTGTCCGCTGGCGCTTCCGATATGAGCGGCTGGTTATTAATGGGACTGCCGGGGGCGATATTTCTCTCCGGGATCTCAGAAAGCTGGATTGCCATTGGCTTAACCGTCGGCGCCTATATTAACTGGAAACTGGTGGCAGGCCGCCTGCGTGTACATACCGAAGTCAATAATAACGCGCTGACGCTGCCGGATTACTTCACCGGTCGCTTTGAAGATAACAGCCGCCTGCTGCGCATTATCTCCGCGCTGGTTATTTTGCTGTTCTTCACTATTTATTGTGCCTCCGGCATCGTTGCCGGAGCGCGTCTGTTCGAAAGCACCTTTGGTATGAGCTATGAAACCGCCCTGTGGGCAGGGGCCGCGGCGACCATTCTTTATACCTTTGTGGGTGGATTCCTGGCGGTGAGCTGGACCGATACCGTGCAGGCCAGCCTGATGATCTTTGCGCTGATCCTCACCCCCGTTATGGTCATTATGGCCGTTGGCGGTCTGGATGACTCGCTGCTGGTTATCAAGCAAAAAAGTCTTGAAAACGTCGATATGCTCAAAGGGCTTAACTTTGTGGCGATCGTCTCGCTGATGGGCTGGGGGCTGGGCTACTTTGGCCAGCCGCATATTCTGGCGCGCTTTATGGCGGCAGACTCCCATCACACCATCGTTAATGCCCGTCGCATCAGTATGACGTGGATGATCCTCTGCCTGGCCGGTGCCTGTGCCGTGGGATTCTTTGGCATCGCTTACTTCACCAACAACCCGGGACAGGCGGGGGCGGTGAGCCAGAACGGGGAACGCGTGTTTATCGAACTGGCCCAGCTGCTGTTTAACCCGTGGATTGCAGGCGTACTGCTGTCGGCCATTCTGGCGGCGGTAATGTCGACCCTGAGCTGCCAGCTGCTGGTTTGCTCGAGTGCGATCACCGAAGACTTGTATAAAGCCTTCTTCCGCAAAGGGGCAGGGCAGAAAGAGCTGGTCTGGGTCGGCCGCTGCATGGTGCTGGTGGTGGCGCTGGTGGCAATCGCTCTTGCCGCTAATCCGGAAAACCGCGTGCTTGGCCTGGTCAGCTACGCCTGGGCTGGTTTCGGCGCGGCGTTTGGCCCGGTTGTCCTGTTCTCCGTCATGTGGTCACGCATGACCCGTAACGGCGCCCTGGCCGGGATGATCATCGGTGCTGTGACGGTTATCGTCTGGAAACAGTTCGGCTGGCTGGGTCTGTACGAAATCATTCCTGGTTTCGTCCTGGCAAGCCTCGGGATTGTGGTGGTCAGCCTGCTGGGCAAAGCCCCTTCCGCTGCCATGCAAAAACGCTTCGCCGAAGCAGATGAAGTTTATCACTCCGCTCCGCCGGTGAAGTTACAGGTGGAGTGAGCCGTCTGAGCTCAGGTGACTTCTGACAGGTAAAATATACGCAGGGCCGGGTTCTCCGGCCTTTTTTACATCCCGATATAATTATTTTAACGATCCTCTTGTGTTTCTTTTGGCGGTAATGATAATGACTATCGTTAATTTTTACCTTTCTTTACGTCATTTGACCTGATTTCACAATTGAGGTGCCAGGAATGTTTGTTCCGTTTCTCATCATGTTACGCGAAGGTCTGGAGGCGGCGCTGATTGTCAGCCTGATCGCCAGCTACCTCAAGCGCACACAGCGCGGCCAATGGATTGGCGTAATGTGGATTGGGGTGGTGGCAGCTGCCGCCTTATGTCTGGCACTGGGCATTTTTATCAACGAAACCACCGGCGAGTTTCCGCAAAAAGAGCAGGAGCTGTTTGAGGGTATCGTGGCGGTCGTTGCCGTCGTGATCCTCACCTGGATGGTGTTCTGGATGCGCAAAGTTTCGCGCAACGTTAAGGTTCAGCTCGAACAGGCGGTGGATAACGCCCTGCACAGCAAAGGCAGCCACGGCTGGGCGCTGATCCTGATGGTTTTCTTCGCCGTTGCGCGTGAAGGGCTGGAGTCCGTGTTTTTCCTGCTGGCGGCCTTTCAGCAGGATGTCGGCATCATGCCGCCGCTGGGCGCAATGCTCGGGCTGGCCACCGCCATCGTGCTCGGCTTCATGCTTTACTGGGGCGGTATCCGTCTGAACCTGGGCGCCTTCTTCAAATGGACGAGCCTGTTCATTTTGCTGGTGGCGGCGGGGCTGGCAGCCGGGGCTATTCGCGCCTTTCATGAAGCGGGTCTGTGGAACCACTTCCAGGCAATCGCTTTCGACCTGAGCGGTGTCCTTTCCACTCACTCTCTCACCGGCACGCTGCTGGAAGGGATATTCGGCTACCAGGAAGCGCCAACCGTCAGCGAAGTGGCGATGTACTTTATCTATCTGATTCCGGCGCTGGTGTTGTTTGCCATGCCTGCTCGCCTGAGCAATCAGGCGACCAACAGCGCTCGTTAAGGTGATGGCGACTGATTGTGTTGCTTAGTTACAACATACTTATTTTTAATAGGGATTGGCCATGATGCATCATTTCCGTGTTAAAGCGCTGCATGTCGCGCTGTTTGCTCTTGCTTCCACCGCTTTTGCGGCACAGGCCGCAGATATTCCGCAGGTTAAAGTCACCGTCACCGACAAACAGTGCGAGCCGATGAATATCACGGTAAACGCCGGTAAAACCCAGTTCATTATCCAGAACAACAGCCAGAAAGCGCTGGAGTGGGAAATTCTCAAAGGGGTAATGGTTGTTGAAGAGCGTGAAAATATCGCTCCGGGTTTCTCCCAGAAAATGACCGCCAATTTGCAGGCGGGCGAATATGAGATGACCTGCGGCCTGCTCAGCAATCCGAAAGGCAAGCTGTTGGTTAAGGCGGCCGGTGAGAAGGCGGCGACGAAGAACGATCTCATGGCGCTTAGCGGGCCAATCGCCGCATATAAAGCTTACGTAACGGCGGAAGTTGCCGGGCTGGTTAAAGGCACCAAAGCCTTTACCGACGCGGTGAAAGCAGGCGAAACAGAGAAAGCCAAAGCGCTGTATGCGTCGACCCGTCAACATTACGAGCGTATCGAGCCGATCGCCGAGCTGTTCTCCGATTTGGACGGCAGCATTGATGCCCGTGAAGACGATTACGAGCAGAAAGCTAAGGATCCAAAATTCACCGGTTTCCACCGTCTTGAGAAAGCGCTGTTTGGCGATAATTCCACAAAAGGTATGGAAAAATACGCGGAACAACTCAATAGCGACGTGCTGGAACTGCAAACTCGCATCGCGGAGCTGGCCTTCCCGCCGAGCAAAGTGGTGGGCGGTGCTGCGGGGCTGATTGAAGAAATCGCGGCGAGTAAAATCAGCGGTGAAGAGGATCGCTACAGCCGCACCGACCTGTGGGACTTCCAGGCGAACGTCGACGGGGCGCAGAAAATCGTTGACCTGCTTCGCCCACTGCTGAGTAAAGAGAATGCGCCGCTGCTGGCAAAAGTGGATGCCAACTTCAAGAAAGTGGACACGATTCTGGCGAAGTACCGGACGAAAGACGGCTTTGAATCCTACGACAAATTGACCGACGCCGACCGTAATGCGCTGAAAGGACCGATCACGGCGCTGGCCGAAGATCTGTCGCAGCTGCGCGGTGTGTTGGGCCTGGACTAAGTCAGATGCAAGAGAAAACTAAACTGGACGCGCATCAGCCGGCGCGTCGCCAATTACTGAAAACGCTGGGCGCCCTTGGGGGCGCCTTTGCCGTCACCGGCGGTTGTCCCGTCGCGCATGCCGCGAAACCAGAAACGTCGCCGGGCACGCTGGCGCCCGATGCACGCCTGGAGAAACAGCCTTTTTATGGCCCGCATCAGGCGGGGATCCTCACGCCGCAGCAGGCCTCCATGATGCTGGTGGCCTTTGACGTGCTGGCCGCTGATAAAGCCGGACTGGAACGTCTGTTCCGGCTGTTGTCGGCGCGTTTTGATTTTCTGACCACCGGCGGGGCGGCACCTGAGACGCCAAACCCGAGGATGCCGCCGATGGACTCCGGCATTCTGGGTGCCGAAATCTATCCGGACAACCTGACCATCACGCTTTCCGCAGGCGCAACGCTCTTCGATGAGCGTTTTGGCCTTCAGGCGCACAGGCCGAAGAAGCTCCAAAAAATGACGCGTTTTCCTAACGATTCTCTGGACGCCAGCCTTTGTCACGGCGATCTGCTGCTGCAGATTTGCGCCAACACCACCGATACCGTTATTCATGCCCTGCGTGACATTATTAAACACACGCCAGATTTGCTGAGCGTACGCTGGAAGCGGGAAGGGTTTATCTCCAGCCACGCCGCACGCAGCCGGGGTAAAGAGACGCCAGTTAACCTGCTGGGCTTCAAAGATGGCACCGCCAATCCGGACAGCAGCAACCACAAGCTGATGGACGAAGTGGTGTGGGTGACGAAAGAGCAGGGCGAACCCGCGTGGAGCGTTGGCGGCAGCTATCAGGCAATACGTATCATTCAGTTTCATGTCGAATTCTGGGACCGCACGCCGCTCAAAGAGCAGCAGACAATTTTTGGCCGTGAGAAACACAGCGGCGCGCCGCTGGGCATGAAGAATGAACACGATGAGCCAGACTATGCAGCCGATCCCGAAGGCAATATTATCGCGCTTGACGCTCATATTCGCCTGGCTAACCCACGTACCAAAGAGACGCAGTCAAACCTGATGATGCGCCGGGGCTACAGCTATTCGCTGGGCGTCTCCAAATCGGGCCAGCTGGATATGGGCCTGCTTTTTGTCTGCTACCAGCACGATCTGGAGAAAGGTTTCCTGGCGGTACAGCATCGCCTGAACGGCGAAGCCCTGGAGGAGTATGTGAAGCCGATTGGCGGCGGGTATTTCTTTGCTCTGCCAGGGGCGCCGGATAAGCAGCACTATCTGGGACAGGGGCTGATAGAGGCTTAAAAAGCGGGCTAAGAGATGGGGTTATATTATAGCGAAGCCTGTTTACGAACAGGCTTCGCTATTTATTAGACGCTTAAAAGCGAAAATATCATATAGCCTTGCCAGGAAAAGGGTCATCAGTAAAAATATATTCCCGATCAGTACCGACACAGTCAAAAAACATACCCCTACGCAGTTTAAACTCTATGCTACGCTTTCTCATGACCCTATTTCATTAAAGAAAGTTGTCAATCATGAGAAAAAATTTCTTTCCAAATCAATATCTCAAAGCTTCGGCATGGTTTGAGTATGTGATGGGCAATGTCCGTCAGAAAATTGCTTCGCCGCATGGAATATCAGCGACAAGTTCGCGGAATTTTATTCTAATCTATCAGGTTATTTATTTTGTCTGGTTTTTTATCGGCGTTACGGCTTTTGTAACCACTCTTTTTATCCTCAGCAGCCAGGCGAGAAATCTACCTGTATTAGCACTGACAAGCGCGCTAACCTTGCTATTTCTTGTCACGGTTTATCTTCGCTTTCGACAGCTCAGGAAATATCGCCACATTCCTGGCCCCGCGTATACTTTTGCACTAGGAAATTTAAACCAGATTCTGCTCCATGGACATACCTCGCGTGATAAAGCTATCTCGGCTATGCACGACCAATTTGGTCCGGTCATCCGTTTACATTTGGCCTGGGGATCGCCAACCATCGTTTCAATGAACCAGGTTTTTGAAAAGATTCATGATAATAAGCTCGACGCGATTCGCATGGCCGATAAATCAGTGCTCGGCGAGAACCTGATGGGCATAAGCCTCAATGAAACACATCGCGAGCATCGTAGAGTGTTAACGCCATTCTTAGGCGGCACTGCAGTTGAGCGGGGCCTCCCTCTGTTACGTCCCATTCTGGCGAAGTTGATGGATAAATGGCAAGTGGGCGAGACCGTGCACGGTTCATTACAACGGGATGTTCTGAGCTGGAGTATTCATAGTCTTGGCACCTTTCTTTGTGGCTCTGTCTGGAATCAGACGATGAATTTCGACCGCTATCATGACGCCATCGAGGGGATTGAAGAGGCCATTAGTTTTCGCGCCTTTCACCCCAGGTTCGTCCGATGGGCATTCCCTCGCTTAACCGCCAGAGCAAAAATAGATCATCAATATTTAATGCAATTTGCCAAAGATCTTCTGGAAAAAAGCATTAACCAGGGCTTGCCAGCAGGTCAGCCCAGGACTGTATTAGCGTTGCTCGCTATGATTGCCTCCGGTCACTACACGGACGAAAAAGGAAGGTCGGTGCACTGGAGCTTACAAACTTGCGCAAACGAACTGGTATCGTTATTACTTGGCGGGACGGACGCCATGAGTTTTGTCGCAACACAGGCCTTACTCAATCTTGCAAAATATCCGCATGTCCAGAGCGAAGCTTATTCAATGCTAACCCGTCCTGCTGAAAATAACTTACACGGATGTACGGTCGAAGAGGCGATAATCAGGGAGACACTTCGTTTTACACCTCCCTTGCCCTATTCGTCAAAATTCTCCCGCGATCGCGCCTATGATTGCCTGGGTTATACTATCCCGAAAAAAACAATTCTGATGCCGCTTAGACCAGCTATAAGCCGCAATGAGGCATGCTATGCGGAACCTGATGAATTTATTCTTCAGCGTTTAGCTTCCAAACCCGGTGGATCCTGCCCCTTTTCCAGGGAGTCTTTACGCTCCTTACTGCCTTTCGGGATAGGACCACGAGGGTGTATCGGCAGCGCTCTGGCCACCGCAATGTGCGCTGATTTTATTAAGCAGGTGCTGGAGACTTTTAAAATAACGCTAAATGAGCGTGCACAGGTACACTACAGTTCAACGATTGCGGTTTCTGTCTCCGTGCTGCCTGTAAAACTGGTGCCGAGAAGTCAGTAGGTCGTGCAATCAGCGGGAGAAGCGTTGGCTTTTTTCATTTGCTAACACTTCTGGAGGAAAGAGATGCGCACAGCTTCTCATAAGCATCTCTTTGATATAAAACTGTAATATAAGTGTGACATAACATTTGCAGGCGTACAGCGTATCGCTTATGTTGATTAAAAGTGAAAATGATGTTGCATTTTAGATAATTTTTGTTGTACTTAAAGGCATAAGCGGTAGTTCCCGGCTGTGAAGTTACTCACAATGGAGATCGCGAATGGTAGGGTCCTGTACTGGACGAGTCAAAAAATATCTTACCCGCACAACCCGGCGCGGAGGCTTCTCCTCCGGCTTCGCTATCTTCACCGCAAAATTCCAGCATTCCACCACCCAACGTATCAACGATGCGCTAAGCGGCGCCTGTCGCCTGACTGGTGCATCCTCTCAACCGGCAGTCTATGGCTTACAAGGAAGCCAAACCTCATCCGTTAGTCAGCATAATCGCGCCCACTCAGGTGACGCGGGAAATGAAACCAACTGTAAGGTGCCATCCATGGGAAGACAGAAAGCAGTGATCAAAGCTCGTCGTGAAGCAAAACGTGTGCTGAGACGGGATTCGCGGAGCCACAAGCAACGCGTAGAGGAATCGGTCACCACGCTTGTGCAGATGAGCGGCGTAGAATCTATTGGTATGGCGAGGGATTGCCGTGATAACTCACCGATAACCGCGCGCAACGAGGCTCAGGAGCACTATCTTAACGCCATCGAGAAAAAGCAGCTGATATTCGCCACCGGGGAAGCCGGCTGTGGGAAAACCTTTATCAGCGCGGCGAAAGCCGCTGAGGCCCTGATACATAAGGATGTTGACAGGATAATTGTCACCCGACCCGTCCTGCAGGCCGACGAAGATCTCGGCTTCTTGCCTGGGGATATTTCGGAAAAGTTCGCCCCTTATTTCCGCCCGGTGTACGACATCCTGGTGCGACGGCTGGGGTCGTCTTTTATGCAGTACTGCCTGCGTCCCGAAATTGGTAAAGTAGAAATTGCGCCGTTCGCCTATATGCGCGGACGCACCTTTGAAAATGCGGTGGTTATTCTTGATGAGGCGCAGAACGTCACCGCAGCGCAAATGAAGATGTTCCTCACACGCCTCGGGGAAAACGTTACGGTCATCGTCAACGGCGACATTACCCAGTGTGATTTACCGCGGGGAGTGCAGTCAGGTTTAAGCGATGCGCTGGCACGTTTTGCAGAAGATGACATGGTGGGTGTCGTTCGTTTTGGTAAACAGGATTGTGTTCGCTCGGCACTTTGCCAGCGTACCTTAAACGCCTACGACTGATCTCTGGTATGCAAGATTTAAAAGCCCAAACCCGGTTTGGGCTTTTTTATTTGCGCGAATTATTTCCCAAAATGTGAAGAGGGTCATAAGGATTGGTCAAGGAGAGACAATTTTTGTGGCGGCAGAATTATCTCCTGCCACAGCGATGCCGTATACTCGATACAAGCAAAGGCAATCAGCAATTTTTTATTTTGGCTATTGGCCCGTCAACATGGTGGTAAAGAAGGACCTTTGTCTGACCTGCAACAATCTGCAATATGAGGATTTCGTCATGGAAAAGAAAGTTATCTATCTGTTTTGTTCTGCGGGAATGTCCACCTCGCTTCTGGTTTCTAAAATGAAAGCGCAGGCGGAAAAGTATGACGTTCCGGTCATTATCGAAGCGTACCCTGAAACCCTGGCGGGCGAAAAAGGCGGCAAGGCGGATCTCATTCTGCTCGGCCCTCAAATTGCCTATATGTTGCCGGAAATTCAAAAAGTATTACCGGGTAAACCGGTGGAAGTTATTGATTCAGCGATGTACGGCAAAATTGATGGACTGGGCGTGCTGAAAGCAGCCGTCGCGTCGATCAAAAAAGCAGCAAACAATTAATATTTATTTTTGATTTATTTTTCCGTCAAAGAACGACCTTACACACCCTGGCCGCCATCCCGGCGGCATTAAAGGAAAATGCAAATGAGTAAAGTCATTGATTCACTTGAGAAGGTCCTCCTTCCTTTTGCTGTAAAAATAGGTAAACAGCCGCACGTTAACGCAATTAAAAATGGCTTTATTAAGTTAATGCCGTTAACGCTCGCGGGGGCGATGTTTGTTCTTATCAATAACGTATTTTTAAGCTTCGGTGCCGGCTCATTCTTTTATTCTTTAGGCATTCGTTTAGACCCCTCGACCATTGAAACCCTGAATGGGTTAAAAGCTATCGGCGGCAACGTGTACAACGGTACATTGGGCATTATGTCGCTGATGGCGCCTTTTTTCATTGGTATGGCATTAGCGGAAGAACGTAAAGTCGACCCGTTAGCCGCCGGGCTATTATCCGTTGCGGCATTTATGACGGTGACGCCTTATAGCGTAGGTGAAGCCTATGCGGTTGGCGCGAACTGGTTAGGTGGGCAGAATATTATTTCCGGTATTGTTATTGGCCTGGTCGTCGCGGAACTCTTTACTTTTGTTATCCGTCGCAACTGGGTTATTACGTTACCGAGTAGCGTACCGACATCGGTATCACGCTCGTTCTCTGCGTTAATTCCAGGTTTCCTGATTCTGTCTATCTTCGGGATTATTTCCTGGCTGCTGGCGAATCACGGCAGCAACTTCCACCAGATCATCATGGATTCTATCTCCACGCCGCTTGCGTCGATGGGGGCGGTGGTTGGCTGGGCCTACGTCATTTTCAACTCCCTGCTGTGGTTCTTTGGTGTGCATGGATCCCTGGCGCTGACCGCACTGGATAACGGTATCATGACACCATGGGCGCTGGAAAACATCGCCATCTATAACCAGTACGGCTCCGTACAGGCGGCGATTGAAGCGGGTAAAACTTTCCACTTCTGGGCGAAACCTATGCTGGATTCCTACATCCTGCTGGGGGGTTCCGGAGCCACGCTGGGTCTGATTATTGCCATCTTCTGTGTTTCCCGTCGTGCTGACCATCGGCAGGTGGCTAAGCTTGCGCTGCCGTCAGGCATCTTCCAGATTAACGAGCCTATCCTGTTTGGTCTGCCGATCATCATGAACCCGGTGATGTTTATCCCGTTCGTGCTGGTTCAGCCTATCCTGGCCGCTATCACGCTTGCCGCTTACTCGATGGGCATTATTCCCCCGGTGACTAACCTGGCACCCTGGACCATGCCTACCGGCCTTGGCGCCTTCTTTAACTCGAACGGCAGTATCGCCGCCCTGGTCGTAGCGCTGTTCAACCTGGGTGTCGCCACGTTGGTTTACATACCCTTCGTCATCCTGTCGAACAAAGCGCAGGCGGTTATTGAAGAAGAAGAAAGCGAAGAAGATATCGCCAACGCACTGAAATTCTAACTATCCGACGCCGGGGAGAGCGGCGCTCTTCCCGGAGCCAACAGACTTAAAGTAGAGAAAAGACGATGTTTGATTTAGACAGTATTGTAGAAACTGAAGATGAAGTGCAGGACCTCGAAGAAGTGGTGATGGGGTTAATCATCAACTCCGGGCAGGCCCGCAGCCTGGCTTACGCGGCGCTTAAGCAGGCGAAAGCCGGCGATTTCGAACAGGCGCATGAGCTGATGTCCAAATCACGTCTGGCCTTAAACGAAGCGCACCTGGTGCAAACGAAGCTGATTGAAGGTGACCAGGGCGAAGGCAAAACCAAAGTGAGTCTGGTACTGGTACACGCGCAGGATCACCTGATGACTTCAATGCTGGCCCGGGAACTGGTGACAGAACTCATTGAGCTGCACGAAAAAATAAAATAACGTAGGGGGTTATCATGCAGCCACCGGTACTGAGTATGGAAATCAAGACAGCACGCGAAAATCAACTCTTCGACGGTCAAAATTTCCACGTGTTTATCTACAACAAAGTAGAAAGCATCTCCGGGCTGCATGAGCATGACTACTATGAGTTTACCGTCGTGCTGACCGGGCGTTATTATCAGGACATAAATGGTAAACGGGTGTTATTAGAGCGCGGAGATTTCGTTTTTATCCCGCTTGGCTCTAACCACCAGAGTTTTTATGAGTTTGGTGCCACCCGGATATTAAATGTGGGGATCAGTAAATCGTTTTTTGAGCAGCATTATTTACCGTTACTCCCGCAGCGGTTTGTGGCTTCCCAGGTTTACCAGATTAAGAACGAATTTCTGGCTTATATTGAATCTGTGATTGCCTCACTGCACTTTCGCAACGGTGAATTCAACGAGTTTCTGGAAGTGTTAACCTTTTATGTCGTCAACCGTCTGCGCCATCATCGGGAATCAGAGGTGAGTACAGATATTCCGGTGTGGTTAAAAGTCACCGTTGAGAAAATGCATGATAAAGCCCGCTTTGGCGATAAAGCACTGGCGAATATGGTCGAACTTTCCGGAAAGTCACAGGAATATTTAACCCGCGCCACCCAGCGTCATTACGGCAAGACGCCGATGCAAATCATCAATGAAATACGCATTGATTTTGCCAAAAAACAGCTGGAGATAACGAATTACTCGGTCACCGATATAGCCTTTGAGTCAGGCTACAGCAGCCCGAGTATGTTTATTAAGAATTTCAAGAAATTGACTTCATTTACACCAAAGCATTATCGAAAGCAGTTGTGTAATATCAATTAGCCTGTGGGTGAATGAATGTAGGTTTTGATTTTAACCTTCACTCCTTCATTTATATCGCGTTCTTTTATTTGCAGTGCAATGAAATTGTACGGGAGTTCCTATGAGCAAAAAACTGAAAGTCGTCACAATCGGTGGCGGAAGTAGCTACACCCCAGAATTACTCGAAGGCTTTATCAAACGCTACGATGAATTACCGATTACTGAACTGTGGCTGGTGGATGTTGAAGCCGGGAAAGAGAAGCAGGATATTATTTTCGATCTTTGTCTGCGCATGGTTGAGCGGGCAGGCGTGCCAATTGCGCTTTATAAAACCCTCGACCGTCGTGAAGCTTTGGTTGACGCCGATTTTGTCACCACGCAGCTGCGGGTAGGGCAGTTAAAAGCGCGCGAGCTGGATGAACGCATTCCACTCAGCCACGGCTACCTGGGCCAGGAAACCAACGGGGCAGGTGGCTTGTTTAAGGGTCTGCGCACCATCCCGGTGATTTTCGACATTATTAAAGACGTGGAAGAAATTTGCCCTGAGGCCTGGGTGATTAACTTCACCAACCCGGCCGGGATGGTGACCGAGGCGGTCTTCCGCCACACCAACTTCAAGAAATTCATCGGCGTATGTAATATCCCGGTCGGCATGAAAATGTTTATCCAGGACGTGCTGAAGGTGCAGCCGGAAGATGACTTAGCCATCGATCTGTTTGGCCTGAACCACATGGTCTTTATCCGCGACGTGCTGGTCAACGGCGAATCTCGTTTTGCAGAGCTGCTCGACGGCGTGGCCTCCGGCACCCTTAAGGCCAGCGGCGTGAAGAACATCTTCGACCTGCCGTTCAGTGAAGGGCTACTCCGCTCCCTGCATTTGCTGCCATGCTCTTATCTGCTGTACTACTTCAAACCTAAAGAGATGCTGGCAATCGAAATGGGTGAGTTCTATAAAGGCGGCGCGCGTGCCACGGTGGTGCAGAAAGTAGAGAAGCAGCTTTTCGATCTGTACAAAAATCCTGAGCTGAACGTGAAGCCTAAAGAGCTTGAGCTGCGCGGCGGGGCCTATTATTCAGACGCGGCCTGCGAAGTAATTAGCGCTATCTACAATGACAAGCAAACTGAGCATTACGTCAACTTCCCGCACAAGGGACACGTAGATAATATCCCGGCAGACTGGGCTATCGAAATGACCTGTACGATCGGCCGCGACGGCGCAACGCCATCGCCACGCATCAAACATTTCGATGAAAAGGTACTTGGGCTAATTTATACCATCAAAGGGTTTGAGATTGCGGCAAGCGAAGCTGCCCTGAGCGGTAAGCTTAACGATGTTCTGCTGGCGCTGAACTTAAGCCCGCTGATCGGCTCTGACAAAGATGCGGAAGTGCTGGCGCGTGAGCTGCTGTTAGCGCACGAAGCTCTGCTGCCGAATTTTGCCGAAGCCATTGCCGGGCTGAAATAATCCCCGCCATTCCCTTCCTTTGCGGAGGAAGGGAAGTTAAAGGAAGTGCTTATGGATAAGTTATTGATAGTAAACGCGGATGATTTTGGGCTTTGCAAGGCGCAAAACTACGGCATTATTGAATCTTTCCGCAACGGCGTCGTCACCTCCACCACGGCGATGGTCAACGCCGCCGGGATCGAACATGCGGCCGCTCTGAGCGTGGCAAACCCGGAGCTGGGTGTCGGGATGCACTTTGTGCTGACCCTGGGACGTCCGCTTACCGCCATGCCGGGGCTGGTACGTAATAACGGCGAACTGGGGAAATGGATTTGGGACCAGGCAAAAGAAGATGCGCTACCGCTCGAGGAGATAGGCCAGGAGCTGGCGTACCAGTACGCACGCTTTATTCAACTCTTTGGCCGTGAACCCACGCACATCGACAGCCATCACCATGTGCATATGATCCCGCAGATCTACCCGATTGTTGCGGCTTTCGCCAATGAGAAAGGGATCCCTGTGCGTATCGATCGCGATGTGGCCGGGCTTAACGAAATGGACCTGTACGGCGCGCGCAGCACTGAAGGTTTCGACAGCGGTTTTTATGGCGAAGCGATTACCGAGCAGCTGTTCCTTGATGTCCTGGATCGCGCAATGGAGCGCGAAGAGCGCTCGCTTGAGATCATGTGCCATCCTTCTTTTGTCGATAACACGTTAATGGCGAGCAAATATTGCTATCCACGGCTGGCTGAGCTGGACGTTTTAACTTCATCTTCGCTGAAATATGCCATTGCCGAGCGCGGCTATCGTCTGGGCTCGTTTAAGGATTTGTAATTCTCAGAGGCTATCTTTGACAATTATCGGTGGGTAATCATCTGCTTATCCACCCCATTCTCATCTCTTTTCCGACAATCTTCCCTCCGTGCGTATCCCCTAAATCATACTTACCTTTGACGGGCATCGACTACGCTTTAGATATCAGAAAAACAATTAGTTAAGGCGCTATATATGCCTGGCCAACTGTCTGCACTCAAAAAACGGCACCCCCTGCATTTGCAGATAGCCCTGCTTTTTACTCTGCTTATTGTCGCTATCGGTAGTGCCATCATTGCTTTCAGCCACGCTCAGCTTTCGCGGCTAAGTGAGCTTAACGCCAGCGAGCAGTATAAAAAAACCGCTGAAGCCGTGGCCACCGAGCTAAACCGTGTCACCAGCACCATGAAGATGTCCGTGGATCTCCTTGCGGGTATGCCGGTTGCGGGCGCCCCAAACCTCGACGAAAGAATGGCCTCCGTCGGTAAACTTGTCGCGATACTGCGACAGAATGACTATGCCTGCTCGGTCTACGTCGGCTATCCCAACGGGGAGTTTTTTATGCTGCGGCGGATAACCGCCAGAAACAAAAGCTTTTTTAGCGTGCCGGATAACGCGCATTGGCTGGTACAAAGCAACCAGTTTCGCGCCGATAAGCCTGAGAAGAAGTTTATTGCGCTCAATGACGAGCTACAGATCATTGCCGACAGGACTGTTGCTAATGATGGTTTTGACCCGCGCACACGAAGCTGGTTTGTTCAGGCGCTGCCTGCGGCCGCGACGATTACCTCTCCGGTTTACACTTTCAAAGGCACAGGAGAGAAGGGGATGACCTTCAGCCGTCGGGCGGAAGCGACCCCCGCTGTCATTGGGATGGACGTATCCCTGTCGTCCTTATCTGAGTTTCTGACGCGTCAGGCGCTGCCTCCCGGCAGTCAGGCGATGGTCAGCAATGCTGCCCATGAAATTATCGCCAGCTTACCGTTGCCCGGCAGCAAAGCCGGTGAAAAAGAGAGTGCCGTTCTGACGACGCTTTTGGGCCAGCACGTTGCCGGGCAATCAACCACTAGCGTTTTTCATGCCGCAGGTGAAGAGTGGCACGGTGCCGTGCTGTCTATCGATCACGGCAACAACAGCTTTCAGCTGGTCTTTGCTACGCCGTCGGTTTATTTGACCGCAGCCGCGGATTCCCTGCGCAACAGCTCCACGCTGATTGCCTTTGCACTCCTGCTCCTTAGCCTGCCGGTGGTGTGGCTATTCTCATTGAAAATTTCCCGGCCGCTGGTGGAGCTGCGCAAGGATGCGGAGGCTATCAGCAACCTGATTTTTGAGGCAGGCGAAAGCAAGCCGTCGGCGATCGCTGAAGTAGAGGATCTGCGTCAGGCAATGGCAAAAATGAAAAGGACGCTTAACCAGTTTATTTCCATCGGCAGTACGTTATCTGCAAAAGATAATGTTCCCCAGCAAATGCAGGCTCTGCTTAATGAAATGACGGAAATCGCGGCCATGGATGGCGGGATGATTTACCTTGCCGATAAGAATCAGCAGGCATTTACCCCCATTGCCCTTCTTTGCCATGATCAAAGCCAGCCCGCAGCCGGAATAGCCGCCATTGAATACCGCAGTGGCGAAGAGAGTGATTTCTGGCGGCTGCGTGACGGGCAGCCTGTTGCCGGTGAATATCAACGTCAAGCTTTGCCCGCCGGGCTGGTGGCTTTCTTTACTGCAGCGGACCCTCGCTATTACGTTGCAGTCCCCGTGCAAACCTGTGACGGACAGCTATTAGGGTTCCTGATGCTGTACAGTTTTAGTGAAATAAGCGCGGCGCGCGGACAGGCTAAACTCCAGCTGGCGACTTCCCTGGTCGGGAGTTTATCTGGCGTCATTGAGACGCAGTACCTCTTGCAGGAGCAAAAAAATCTGCTGAACGCATTTATTGAGCTGATTGCCGGGGCGATAGATGCGAAGAGCGCCTATAACGGCGGGCACTGTCAGCGCGTGCCGGTAATCACAAAAATGCTCGCGAAAGCCGCTGTTGATGCGCAGGAGGGGCCTTTCGCCACCTTTACGCTTTCGGCGAACGAATGGGAAGAGTTGCACACTGCCTGCTGGCTGCATGACTGCGGTAAGATCACGACGCCGGAATTTGTGGTGGATAAAGCTACCCGGCTCGAGCAAATCTATGACCGGATCCATGAAGTGCGAATGCGTTTTGAAACGCTGAAAAGAGAAAAAGAGATCGGTTTTTTACGCCGCTTTGTTCACGCACTACCTGCGGACGAAGAAGAGCGGCTGGCAAGAGAGCTGAGGCAGCTGGATGAGGATTTTTACTTTATCGCGCAGTGTAATAGTGGGGATGAATATATCTCCGATGAAGCCATAACCCGCATCGAGCAGATTGCCCGCTATCAGTGGACGCGAACGCTCGACGATTGCGCCGGGATATCGAATGCAGAACGGGCCAGAAAATCGACTCGACCGGCTCCTGAGCTGCCCGCTCGCGAATTTATGCTGGCGAATAAAGACGAGCATATCATTCATCGTGACGGCAAAGATCATCTGCCGGAAAGCTATATGTTCAGGCTTAGCGAGCCGCAATATCTCTATAACTACGGGGAGATCTATAACCTGTCTATCCGTCGCGGCACCCTCAACGATGAGGAACGCTATAAAATCAACGAGCACATCATGCAGACCATCATCATGCTCAGAAAATTGCCTTTCCCAAGGACGATGGCGAACGTACCCGCCCTCGCGGGAGGGCATCATGAACGGATGGATGGCAAAGGCTATCCCTATCAGCTGCGTGACGAGCAGATGAGTATTCCCGCTAAAATGCTGGCCATTGCCGATGTTTTTGAAGCGCTGACCGCAGGCGATCGCCCTTATAAATCGGCGAAGCGTCTTTCAGAGGCGCTGAATATCATGACCGCGATGGTCAATGAAAAGCATCTGAATCGCGAGTTGTTTATCCTCTTCCTTGAGTCCGGCATTTGGCGGGACTATGCCGCAGCTTATTTACAGGCAGACAAAGTCGATGAGGTCGATATTTCCGGGTTGCTGCATAAGCTGGCGGCATAGGCAACATGCGAAAAAAAACCCGCATTTGCATGCGAGCTCTTCTTAAAATATGGCGGTGAGGGAGGGATGGATTCGCTGCGCTCACCCTGCGGGCGTCATGGTCACGAGTGCCCCTGACGTCCAGCCAGCTAAAGCAGGCTGTCGAACCCGGTCAAGGGTTCTCATCCACTCCCTCACGGTACAACATGCGAAAAAAAAGCCCGCATTTGCATGCGAGCTCTTCTTAAAATATGGCGGTGAGGGAGGGATGGATTCGCTGCGCTCACCCTGCGGGCGTCATG
>CAMLJN010000041.1 GCA_946480445.1 uncultured Buttiauxella sp. | reverse complement strand
CTTTAACAGACAGTATTGATACCAGCACTGCCATGGGGCGTTTCTTTTTCCATGTCATGTCGGCGCTGGCCGAGATGGAACGTGAGCTGATCGTCGAACGAACGCTGGCCGGGCTGGCAGCAGCCAGGGCACAGGGACGCGTAGGTGGAAGACCCAACGCATTAAAAGCGCATGAGCGAGAGCAGATTGGGCGGCTATTGGCGAAGGGACACAGCCGCCAGCAGTTGGCCATTATTTACGGGGTAGGGTTATCGACACTTTACCGATACTTTCCTGTGGATGGTCAGAGGAAGGATAACGCAGTAGGAATGTAATTCTTTTGCAAATATTGAAACGCCGCAGCGATGCCATTTATCTCACGGAAATGGGCGCATTTATCGCGCGGCGCATCAAATGGTGGAATGCCGCATGGGCAACCCGGGTCGCCTGACGACCGACATCGGGCCGGTGATTGACGCTGAAGCAAAAGAGAATATCGACAAGCATATCCAGGCGATGCGTGCCAAAGGCCGTAAAATCTTCCAGGCCGTGCGCGAGAACGCTCAGGATAAAGAAGAGTGGCACACCGGTACCTTTGTCGCGCCGACGCTTATCGAGCTGGAAAGCTTTGATGAGATGCAAAAAGAAGTGTTTGGTCCGGTGCTGCACGTAGTGCGCTACAACCGCAATAACCTTGCCGCACTGATCGATCAGATCAACGCGGCGGGTTACGGCCTGACTCTCGGCGTGCATACCCGCATCGACGAAACCATCGCCCTGGTTACAGGTTCCGCCCACGTCGGCAATATGTACGTCAACCGTAATATGGTCGGCGCTGTCGTTGGCGTGCAGCCATTCGGGGGCGAAGGCCTGTCGGGGACCGGGCCGAAAGCGGGTGGACCGCTGTATCTGTACCGCCTGCTGGCCCACCGCCCTGAAGCCGCCTTGCAGAAAACCTTTGTGCGTCAGGATGCCGACCTGCCGGTGGATAGCACATTGAAAGCCAGCCTCCAGGAAGCGCATCAGGCGCTGAGCAAATGGGCGGCCGGTCGTGCCGAGCTGGCGGCGGTCTGCGCACGCTTCGCAGAACAGGCGCAAAGCGGCACGCTGCGTCAGCTGCCAGGGCCTACGGGGGAGCGCAACACCTACGCCTTAATGCCGCGCGAGCGCGTACTTTGCGTGGCCGATAACGAACAGGATGCGCTGATTCAGCTGGCGGCGGTGACCAGCGTGGGCAGCCAGGCACTGTGGGCGGATGACAAACTGCACCGCGAGCTGGCAAAGCAGCTGCCTGCGCTGGTGCAGCAAAAAATCAGTTTTGCCCAGCCGGAAGCGCTGCTCAGTCAGCCGTTTGACGCGGTGATTTATCACGGTGATTCCGACCAGCTGCGCGAGCTGTGTGAAAAAGTTGCCGCCCGTGAAGGGGCTATTGTCTCGGTGCAAGGCTTTGCCCGGGATGAAAGCAACCTGCTGCTCGAGCGCCTGTATGTGGAGCGGTCGCTGAGCGTGAACACCGCGGCAGCCGGCGGTAACGCCAGCCTGATGACAATTGGCTAAGGCTTCGCTATCGTAGATAATTCTGAGCGGACAGGCGCTAAGCTTAGCCGCTCAGATAAATCACAAACCTCATCCTCTTGCAGGACGAGCGCAGAACGGCAAACCATATAGACGGAAAAACGCTGCTTTTTCCTTCTACTATTATTGCCGGCCTGACATGATACTGGTGGGTAGCCCCCTGCTTACCCGCCCTACGAAAAGAGAGCCTGATACCATGAAACGTTTTTTGCTGGCGCTTTCCGGCCTGCTGATTAGCTCCGCAGTCCTTGCGGACGACTGTGAAAAAGCCCAGACGCAGCTCGAACTCAACCAGTGCTACGACGCGCTGTATAAAAAAGACGATCTGGCATTAAACCAGACTTATAAAAAGGTCTTGTCCATCGCCTCAGCCGAACAGAAAGATCTGTTAAAACAGGCGCAGCTCGCCTGGATTAAAGTACGCGACGCGGACTGCAAGTTTGTCAGCTCCGGCACCGAAGGCGGCAGCGTAAGCCCGATGATTTACAGCCAGTGCCTGGCCGATCGCACCAAAGAACGCACCGCGTTTCTGGAGTCTTTAATGCAGTGTGAAGAAGGCGACCTGAGCTGCCCTCTGCCTCCCCAGACGCGCTAACGCACGCGGATCCCCTCAATAATCATCCGCTGCACGTTTTCTACCGTGCGGCGGAAAAAGTCCTCATCGCTTAAATTACTGCCCGTCACCGCCTCAACCTGGCTTGCAAAATCCGCATAGTGCTGCGTGGTCGCCCACAGCATAAAAATCAGATGGTGCGGGTCAACCGGGGCAAGTTTGCCCGCCGCAACCCAGCCGGCGATAATCGCGGACTTATCCTCCACCAGGGTTTTAAGATCCCCTGTCAGCTCTTCTTTTAACAGCGGTGCGCCCTGCAACATCTCCAGGCAAAACAGCCGTGATGCCTCCGGGTAGTCTCTGGACACCTCAAGCTTCAGGCGAATGTATTCGCCAATAGCCACCAGCGGTTCGAAATCTTCGCGAAACGCCCGCAGGGGGGCCAGCCAGATGTCCAGGATCTGCTTTAGTACGGCGATATAGAGGGCTTCTTTCGAAGGATAGTAATAAAGCAGGTTGGTTTTCGAGACGGCGGCACGCTCCGCGACTTTTTCGATGCTGGTGCCGTGAATGCCGTACTGGGAAAAATACTCAAGCCCCGCGGCCAGAATGGCCTGTCTTTTCGCCGCCACCGCCTTTGAACGGCGTCCTGTTTGCTTAGTCTCTGTCAGGCCTTCCGCCATGCGCGATCTCCGGGATTTTATTTGCCGCAAGCATAACAAACGCGAACAGGCCACACGACCCGTTTGCGGGTATTTTACCGCGACATCAGGGATCCTGATGCTGGAGTTTTTCTTCCGCTACAGGTGCGGCCAGCTTAATCCGTTTTTTACGTTTAAGTTTTAGCTCACTGACCAGCACGCCCAGCACAATCAACGCCCCGCCCAATAACGCCAGCGCCGGTAATCGTTCCCCGGCAAGACGACCAAAAATGCCCGCCCAGACCGGTTCGCCGGTATAAATAACGGTGGCGCGGGTAGGCGAAACGCTGCGCTGCGCCCAGTTCATCGTTACCTGAATGATGGCGCTGAAGATGCCTAACCCCAGCGCAATAACCAGCAGCCCGGTGCTGAAGGGCGGCACGCTCTCACCTGCCGGGATCATAGTCGCAAAAGCCACCGCCGAGGCCGTCGCCAGCTGCACGATGGTCACGCGTTTAATGTCCACCTTCCCGGCCCAGGCACCGATCATGATGATCTCTGCGGCAATCGCCAGCGCACTTATCAGAGTGATGATCTCTCCCTCACCCAGCGTCAGTGAGGTGCCTTCCGGCCCGGCCAGAAAAATAAGCCCGACAAACGCCAGCCCAACGCCGAGCCAGGACATCAGCCCCGGCATTCTACCCAGGCAGACCCACTGCAAAAGCGGCACCAGCGGAACATACATCGCGGTAATAAAAGCCGATTTGCTGCTGGGTATCGTCTGTAGCCCCCAGGTCTGCATGCTGTAACCGATGGCGATAGAAACCCCGATCGCCACCCCCGCTTTCACTTCAAGCCAGGTCAGCCCGCGCAGCGATTTGATCGACAGCAGGCTAACGGCCAGGGCCGCCGTGGCAAAGCGCAGGCCGACAAAGAAAAAAGGGCCGCTCATGGTCATGGCATATTGCACGGCAAGGAAGGTGCCACCCCAGAACATGGTGATCAGGATGAGTATCGCCTCCTGGGGTTGAAGAGAGAATTTATAGCGGCGCAATAAGGCTGACATGGCGGTAGCGGAGAAACCCATAAGAAGAAACAAACTGGCCTCTATAGTGCGATTTGTCACTAACAGGCGCAATGGGCGTTAGAAAATAAAAACCGCCGGGTAAACCGGCGGTCGGGGCAGGAAATTAGCCAATAAAACTCAGATTGCACAACCGTTGGCTAAGGCCGACAGCTATTTACTTTTGCTGCTGCCGTGGCTGTTTTTGCCCCCTTTCTGGCCTGCTTCTGATGCGCGCTGTGGGTCATTTTTAAAATTCCCCCCGCTGTGCTGGCCACCTTTACGACCTGCTTCTGATGCTCTTTCACGGTCTTCAGCGAAATTACCTGAACCACCACGATGGTTTGCCATTTCTGACCTCCGGATTGGTGAAATTGATAAGTCATCATTAGTGCATAAAGTCAAAAGGGAAAGATTCTCCCGCGCAGCTTCCGGCTTGCGCCGTCATCGTTGCCGCGTGGAATTAAGCTTAGCGCAGCAGGCATAACTGACCAGTTTTTAGTCATATTTTGCAACATGTCATCGCCAGAATGGGTGATTTTTCAGCGGTGTAATTCATAAGATATTATTATAGCTGGCGAAATAATCACCCCGCAAAACTGTGACGTAATGCTACGCGGCAAGCCTTTGAGTGCAGATTGTGATGAATCAAGGAAAGGTCACTCTGGTTTGCACTCTGAGACACAGGGCATATCTTTAAAGGAGGGCAGCAAACGCTGCGGTATAAACCGGGAGTGAAGCAAGATGGCTAAAGTACTGGTGCTCTATTATTCCATGTATGGACATATCGAAACGATGGCTCAGGCCGTGGCAGAAGGTGCGCAGAAGGTCAGTGGCGCTGAGGTAACGGTAAAACGCGTGCCGGAAACCATGTCAGGGGAAGCCTTCTTAAAAGCGGGCGGCAAAACGCAAAATGCCCCGCAGGCCACGCCTCAGGAGCTGGCAGAGTACGACGCCATTATCTTTGGTACGCCAACCCGCTTCGGCAATATGTCCGGGCAGATGCGTACTTTCCTCGATCAGACCGGCGGTCTGTGGGCATCCGGGGCGCTGTACGGCAAGCTGGCCAGCGTCTTTAGCTCCACCGGCACTGGCGGTGGCCAGGAACAGACGATCACCTCCACATGGACGACGCTTGCCCATCACGGCATGGTGATTGTCCCGATTGGCTATGCGGCGCAGGAGCTGTTCGATATTTCGCAGGTCCGCGGGGGGACGCCTTACGGCGCAACGACCATTGCCGGGGGCGACGGCTCACGTCAGCCAAGCCAGGAAGAGCTGGCGATCGCCCGCTATCAGGGTGAATACGTCGCCGGGCTGGCGGTTAAACTAAACGGTTAATTTCTGGAGGAGCACATGCCAAATCAAGCATCCAAAGCGCATCACGTAGGTGAATGGGCCAGTCTACGCAATACTTCCCCGGAAATAGCGGAAGCTATTTTTGAAGTCGCTAACTATGACGAAAAACTGGCTGAAAAAATCTGGGAGGACGGCAACGACGAGGTCCTGCTGAAAGCCTTTGAGAAGACAGATAAGGATTCGCTGTTTTGGGGAGAGCAGACAATAGAGCGCAAGAACGTCTGATGTTATTCCCCCGCCTCCCGGCGGGGGAACCCTGTTACTTCACCGCCCCTTTCAGGACTTCGGTAAATTTATCCCACGGACAAAAACCGTTCGCATCGGTCGGGCAACCGTTAAGCTCAAGCGTGACGCGCTGCGGCGGCTGCTGAAGGCTTAAAACCTCTCCGTTACGCAGCTGTTCGCTGCTCTGGTAGACATATTCCACTTTCATCAGCTCGCGATTCGCTTTGCTGTCATGCCAGCGCTGGAACATGATTTTGCCGCCGATAGGCGTGCGTTCGTTCTGCTTCGGCAGCTGATAGTCTTTGAAATCCAGCGCGGTGAGCAGCGAAGCAATGTTGGAATCATGCCCCACCAGCAGCGTGATTTTTGGCCCTCTGGCCTCGTCACCGGCCAGCGCTTTCTGAATGTATTTCACCAGCGGGGCGGCCACATTACGGGCGACTTCCGGCGAGGTGAACAGCGTATCCTGATAGCCGTTTTTCAGCTGCGAGAGTACGCGCCACTGCTGATCGGTTTTAATCTGCCCCCAGGCCACCTGGTCTAGCGGGAACCCTTCGTAGTATTGCAACGTAAAGGCATCCACCAGCGAATTGCCCACCTTCAGCGGCCCGCTGACGCCCGGCTCTTCTGTCGCGTTAGCGCTGAATTTGTCTTGCGTCGCGGTTAAATCACACTGCTGCTTTTCCTTACAGGTCGGTGAGTCGCTAAAGGCCGTCACCTGCTCAAGAAGTTTATAGCTGTCGGCAAGCTTATAGTGTTCGCGCTGGGCCTCCATCGCCTTGACTGCCGCCTGCTGGAACGCCGGCGAATCATTGGTGATCACCGGGTTGAAGGTGGGATCCATGGTGCCCATTTTTTCCTGATGATGGACAGGCACGTCACAACCCGGGAAGGCCCCGGTGATAAAGAATTGTGCGGTGGCAACGGTACGTTGCAGACTGTTGGCGTAAGCATAAACACTTTGTGGTGTCGGACACTCCCCGCTCTTCACCAGCCCCTGCTCGGCCAGCCATTCGCGCAGATAGTGCCCCATATAGATTTCCAGTACGCCACCTTTGGTGGTGAGCTGCCCGCCAGGCACATCCCACTGCGGCCACTGCTGGGCAGTTGACTGCTCCAGCACGCTGCCGTTGTTAGCCAGCGGCGCGCGCAGGTTATGACGGCTCATCAATAACACCTGCTGCAGCTGGTAACCTTCCGGCGCAGCCTCAGCCTGTACCATCCCCGGAGCAAAACAGGCCGCAGCCAGTAATGAGGTGATTATTTTTTTATTCATTCCTTATTCCTCAAAGGGTTATTGCGGCAAAAGTGCCGGGATACAGTTTGGCAGAAAAAAGAGGTTACGCCTTGTAACAGGATCGCAAAACGGTAGATTGCCTGGTGACAAAGGAGCGTCCCGGTACCCACGCCTGCTCAAAGCGCAGGCTGGCGCGATAAATCCTCTGGTCGTGCTTGCTGACCCGTTATTGCCGCCCCTGCTGAGCGGCAGTTATCAGGCTGTAGCGGGCGATAATCTGCTGAAGATGCGTCTCTATTTCTTTTTGCGCCACCGGCTGCGGGCTGCTCTCCAGCGACAGGCGCCGCAGCTCCTCCTCCAGCGGTATCGCCCGGGAGAAAGATTGCGTGGTTGAAAAGACAAATGATTTCAGCTCGCTCACGGTAATGTATTTGCCGCGTTTTTCATCCAGCTCGTTCAGCCTGTCGGCCAGCCCTCTGAGCTGTGCCATCCCCTCGTGCCAGCCCGCCATTTTTTGCACCGGCAATGCGCTGCCGGTCAGATACTGCTGCCATTGTTCCTTTAGCCGCGCAGCGTCCTGGGGCTGCGCCCGCGCCGCGAGGCTAAAACCATAATCCACCAGCCACAGCGGCGACTGCTGCTGCAACTCCTTGAGCGCCGCCTCGTTTGCCACCGCAGGCAGCGGCTGTTCAGCGAGATACAGGCTGTTCCAGCCCCACAGCCCGGCCCCCCCCACGAGCAGCATGGTGAGCATCCCGGCAGCAAACCCCTTCCACTGACGCCGGGGTTCCGGAGACTCGGTGATTATGCGCGGTGCAACCGGTTCCTGGCGAGCCACGTAGACCAGAGGTTCAGCAGACGGCGTAACGGAGGCAATGCTCACCGCTGCCTGAGCAGCAGCCGATGGCACCACCACCGCCATCTCTTCGCCTTTGCTGGCATCAGCATTTTCCAGTCGCACGGTAGCATTGTGCATAAACGCGCACAGCTCCCCGATCTGGCTGGCATTTTTCAGCTCCAGACGCTGAAGCACGTCGCGCAGACCGTTCAGATGCTGTTCAGCCTGATAGACCAGCGGTAAATCGGGATAGCTCAGGCTCAGGGAACGCAGCGCGGACTGCAATCGCTGGCAGAGGCTGGCCATAATTTCCATACGGGCATGTACCGGCTGCGGCCACAGCGCCCCCCACTGATGTGTGAGCAGCGCCTCCAGAATCGCCAGCCCTTCATTCAGGCCATACAGACCGGCCAGATGTGTTCTGGCAAGGGTATACCAGGCGGCAGTCTGCAATTCGACGCCGTTCTGGCGAAACAGCGAGAGGCTAAGCCGTTCAACCTGCTGCCAGTCAACATCCGGGCGAGCAGGATGGGTCAGCTTGCCAATTTCTTCGCGCAGCGCCGCATAATCTGCCAGCGTGCGCGGGTCGCCGCCGGTTTTTAGCTGGCGGGATTGTTGATCGTTCATGGTGTTATCTCTGAAGAGGAGAGGAAAAAAGTGCGGTGGTAAACGTCAGCTATGACAGCAGGCCTTCAATCATTTCAAAAAAGGCATCCTCGCCAAACATTTTGCCCTTCCCGCTGGCAATCCCTGCCGGTCGCCATGTCCAGCTGCTGTTCTCACCTGCTCGCATAAACAAACGATACAGCGGGGTGACACACCCGTCAGCGCAGAGACTGACTTCCACACAGCCCGTTACGCCCTGACCGTATAAAAAGAGCGGCGTAAATTTCACCAGCCGGTTTTCAAAGCGAAGATGAATACCCGGTACGCTGAACGCCCTCCCACCAATTAAAAATTCAATTAGTGAGACACTGACGCTTTCAGTGCGAACGCCTGTATCCGTAAGCCACGCTTCTATGCTTTCCTGAAGCTGCTGCATCTTCTGGCAAAATTCGGCTATGTCCGCCTGACTTTTATTTTCAAACGCGCCGTTGCGGGGCCGCCTTTCCTGAAGTTTCTGAAGAAATCGTGCTTTTGCTGACATACTTCCTCTGTCATTAAAAATGGCGGATGCAGGCTAGATCCCAGGCCGGGAATCAAGGTAGCTTTGCTGTTTAAGATGCCGCATTAGCACCCTTCCCTCAGGCATAAATGCCGTACCGTAGCGCACCAGGCCAAAGCCTTTTAGCTCCGCGTCGATGGCGTATTCCAGATGGCCGGGTTCACTCTGCGGCAGCAGGACCACATTCAGACTTTTCAGGCGCGGCTCGTATTTCAGCAACGTGGCGGACAGCGTGGTCAACAAGGCATGTGCGCTACCCGGCATCCCCTGAAGAATTTTGCTCATGTCCGGCAGGCCATAGTCAGGCAGATGGCTCAAGGTCCCTGCGCGGCAGTTGAGAATGCGCTGCATATTGTCCAGCACCGATAAAATCACCTGGTTTTCTTCGCTGACATGATGCAGATCGAGACCACCGGTGAAATTGCCGAGCAACATTTCATAGACGGAAGGCTGTGGCATCTTACTTATCCTTGACGGGGAGTAGCGTCATCCCCTGATGATTAAGCTCGATCTTACGGGCTTTATCAGGATCGAGGTCGTCACGGCTCAACACCAGTCTCCAGGTGTTATTCGTCAGGTCTGGGTCGAGAAACAGCCCGGCCACCGCCACAAACTTCGCTTCCTCAGCCAACGGAACATCAATGGCGACGGCCCCGCCCGGACGGATACGGATATCATTTTCGGCCACCAGATCTGCTTTGATGGCCTGGCTGTCCTGAGCGAATAGCGAAGGATAATCCGTGTCGTCAAAAACCTTGCGGTCCTTTAGCTGATAGATGCGCACCACCGTGGCCAGCGGCGCACCGGCTGCATTGTTATTGATTGCTTCACGCGCCTGGATATCCAGATGCAGCGTTTTAACCTGCTTATAAAAAATGGACTTTGTCACCGCGACTGTGCCGTCGCTCACTTTCTGCGTCAGCCCGCAGCCGCTCAGCGTGAGGGTCGTTGCCAGCGCCAGCAGCGCGCAGCGGGTGTTACCAGCGATAATCGCCATGTTCATCGGTCTCCCTTCGGTGAAGATTTTCCTGTACTCGCTGATAGCGGCCCAGACTAATAGTGATCATTTTATCGTTGTGTTGAGTTGAGTTGAGGGTTCGCTGTGTGCGCATTACCGCCGTTCTGCCAAGCCACACGCCACTTTTTTGCGGCCTGCAGGAAAGCTGCGCATCCGGCAGCAGGCTGCGTAAAACGGACAGTTGCAGGCGTACATGCAGACGAGAACCGAGGTAAACATGCAACAACGCCAGTAAATCCGTATGCAGCTGCCCGCCCGGCAGCCATTGCCGGGCTTCTTCAGCATTATCAGTGTTCAGGCGCAGTAATATCTGACTGTTAACCTCCACCGCATGAGTGCCCATGACCGGACTACTGTTCATGCTAACGGGCTGGCGCGCACTCATGGCTAGCCGATTGCGTAGCGGGATGCGCAGCCTGTCATGCGGAATAACCGAAGCCCGCGTGTCCGGTGCCAGCAGTTGCACCAGCGCAACGACGCCTTCGCTGGTACGCGTCGGCAGACGCATCATGCTGGTCAGCGCCAGAAAACGTGAGACAGGCGTGGCGATGTTCTTTGCGCAGCCTTCAATCCCCAGCCCACAGAGGCTTAGCAGGTATTTAGAGGTTTTATCCGTCCCGCCGGAAGCAAAGGTGGCCGGATAAGAGTACTTACGCCAGATACGGTAGTACTGGGTGATCATCCGATGGTTGAAAATATCCAGGAAATCACTGAGCGCCTCATGCCCTTCCCGACGTTGGGTAATATCGTCGATATAGGCTGTAGGCAGCGGGGACTCCACGCCGTACAGCCCCATAAAGGTGGTGCGGATTGTCGGCGGCAGGTGCGCATGTTCTGGTATTTCTACCCTTTTAAATTCACTGGCCGGAAACCCCATGCCAGGATCGGGGCGAAAACGCACCGGATCGTGTTTTACCTGCCAGTGGCTGCCCAGCGCGGGCGCATCCGGCTGGCTTTGTTCCAGCAGCTGACAGAAGCGATAAAACTGCGTATACGGCAGCTTATCGCGCATCTGCTCAATTAACCGGGCAGACGCTGATTGTGATTCTCTTTCCATCGGATACATTTGCCTTCGGGCTGAACGATAAGAGTAAGCTGGTTAAACAGGTGAATGTCGGCATACAGCGCCAGGAAGCGGTTGAGCATTTCCCCGAACAGGTGGACATCCCCTTCTCCGGTAAAGCCATTGCCGTCAATGGTGACCTCCATGTCGATGCCACGCAGCAAAAAGCCTTTCTCAAAGCGCTGGACCTGATGATGACGCACCTCCAGGATGGCATCCAGGCGGCGATTGTTCAGCTCATCACCCTGCCAGTTGTAGAGTTCCAGCGTGCCACGCAGCACTTCTGCGCTGCTCATCAGATTGAGGTAGCTTGAGCCAAGATGGCTCAACACCCGCCACTGAAAACGGTCTTCCGCCGGGGGATAAGCGGGCAGCGTCGGTTTGCACAGGTTGCGTACTTTTAGCGGGGTCTGCAGAACCGCTTCACAGTGATCCAGGAGCGTACTTTGCAGCGCTTTGCGCGGCAGCTGACCGTTTGTGCCGGTGATCTTTAGCGAAACGGCTTCACGTATAAATTCGCGATCCGCCTCCCACTGCACGCCGCCGAGGATCAGCCAGGTATCATGCAGCCCGGTAACGCCGCGCTTCACGCGGGTATGGAAGTAACGCTCGGGTGCATGACGGCGCTGCATCCCGCCGCGGTGACGGAAACTGGTAAAGGGCACATAGCTGGCCTCTGAAGTACGGCTCGACCCCGTCACCGAGTCCACGGAGTAGATTTCGGTATGACCATCCTGTAAACGCCGCGGACGCAGCAGATACTCGCTTTCCAGACCGTTGATAATCAGCGGATCGGCTTCCATGGAGAACAGATTGATCACCGGGACGCAGTGCAGATGCAGCGCATCATCGGTCACCGGCAGGTCGCCGGGCCACTGGCTTTCCAGCACCACTTCGATATCGAAATACGCGATCCCCGCAGGCAGCGTGATGTTCTCCAGCCCGTTGAGGTTAACGAACATAAACTTCTCACGGAAAGTGAAGTACTCCAGCAGGAGCTGGTAGCCGCTGAACGCACTCTCACCTTTCGGCCACAGCAAGTCTTCATCCGCAAATCCACCGGGGGAAAACCAGCCGTCAAGCCTGATACGATCGGCCTGCCCCGGCAGGCGCAGATACAATGCCGCCTGACGACGGGTCAACGCCAGATGCAGCGCGCTGCTCACCGGCGCATCACCCGCAAGGTAAAAGCTCAGGCGAGCCAAATCCACCTGCGACCAGTCAGCCTGAGGGCTGCAGGCCAGACGCACGCGCAGTACAGAGTGGCCGTCCGGTTCGGTGGCCACGACAACTTTAGAGACGGCCAGCGGATTTAGCGTCATATCACGCGTGGTGCGATACTGGCAGACGGTATCCTTCGGCCCAACAGGGCGGGAGAACACCTCCATCCCGGCAGACACCACTTCGGCCATTTTCATCGCCGGTACATCCGGGCTTAGCGCCACAATGGAGAGCGAGGGAATGGTGCGCAGATAGTGCGGCCATAGCATACTCACCAATCCTTCGGTGAACTCCGGCAGGTCGTCGTCAATCTTCTCGCGCAGCCGCCCCATCGAGAAAGCGAAGCCTTCAAAGATGCGCTCCACATAAGGATCGGGTGTACCGGGCTTATCGAGATCCAGCATCGCCGCCCTGTCAGGGTGCGTTTGTGCAAACTCTTTTCCTGCATCGCGCAGGTAGCGCAATTCGGTGTCGTAATAACGCAGGGTTAGATCTTTCATGTTATTCCTTGCGAATTAATGACTAAATGCTTGTGCGTTTCTCATTGCTGCAAACAACCGTAATGATATGGGGAAAAATACAATATCAGCTGTCGCGGTATATGATGTAAGCACGATATTGGTGGCCGGATTGGCTGAGGATTTAATTATTTCCATAACAAACTTATTTACCTGAATGAAAACTTTAGGCTGGCCGGGGAATCAATCCCTGCACCGGGTATTCTTAAAGGTTATCAGCCACACAACACCGCAGCGCGTGCCGGGTCGAGGCTGATAAGTCCGGCGAGCAGGCTTTCCATCTCACTCTGGATGCGCGGTTTGTCTGACTCCGCCCGGGTGGCTTTCATGCGTAGCAGCTTCAGACGGCGGGCTTTGACTTCAAATAACAGTTCTGGCTCCCACTGCGTGAGGGTGAGCGTGGTGGCGTTGCCGTCCAGCTCGCTAAGCAGATGCAGCGCCATGTCGTTTTTGCCGTACTGTTCCGCCACGCGGGCCATTAACAGACGCAGCAGCCACTGATGACGCGGCGTGCGGGTGCCGGGGCGGTTTTGCAGCCAGCTGAAGGCGGCTTCCACGCCTTCGCTGTCCGCCAGGGCCAGCGCCTCCGGCTCCAGCTGCAGGATCTCGTCGTCCCCGGCCGTCGCGGCAGAAGCGGCGGTATCGTCACCCCAGCCTGCGGATACCGTGACCTGCTGGTTTATCCAGTTCATCGTCACTTCATCAGCAAAAGGGGTACCGTCGTTGAAGGCCAGCCCTTCAAGACCCGGCAAACGTGTCAGCAGGCCGTTGAGATCCTGCTTGATGATTTCCGCCCAGCCTTCGTAAGGCGCTCCCGCCCGGCTCAGTGCCTGGTGGAGATACCACTGTAAATCCAACCACAGGTGGTTTACGCCCTGAGCAAACAGGCTGTCGGCCTGCTCCAGCAGTTCCAGCCAGCTTTGTTGCAGGTAGAGGCGCTTGAGCAACGCACGGTTCTCCGGCTTTGGCGGAGCCAGACGCGTACGCCCGCTGGCGTCCAGCGCAGGCAGAACGTGTAGCGTATCCAGACGGATGCTTTTCATCAGGCGGTGTCCGGAGAGCCAGCCGTCGGGCTGGTCACGCAGATACTTCGCCAGCAATCTGGCCTGGTCGAGCAGATCCCGCCCGGATGTCACCGCTTTAAGCGCTGGCGTATCGGCTGAAGCTGAAACTGAAGAAGAGACGCTTTCCGTAGTCCCGCTGTTCTGCGGAATAACAGCATCCGGGCCACCGGACTGGGCAAGACGATTTTCGAGCGCAGAGTACAAACCACCAAACTGTGGGCGAGCTGCATCATCCCAGCCGGCAATACTTTCTTCGATAAGGACCAGCGCGCCGACAATGCGCTCAAAATCTGCTTTCGTCACCTCCGGGTAGAGCGAGAGGCTGTCCAGCACGCGACTGCCCGCCAGCCATTCCAGCGCCAGCTTACGGCTGTTAGCGCGCTGCGGGTGCAGGGTATCGCCAAAACGCTCAAGCAGCCCTGCCAGCAGAGCCAGCCCGTCCGCCAGCCCCGTTTCGCCGTCGATGTGCAAACGGGCCCAGACGTAATAGGTGGCAACACGCACATCCTTGCAGGCGGTGGTCAGCAGTTTTTCAGCCAGCTCGCAGATCAGCGCGGTGTCTGCCCCAGAGAGCCTGTTGACCTCCTCTCTCATCTGCTGAAAGTCATCGTCATAACCAGGATCTTCGCCGACCGGCAGACTGTCTGAAACCGGGGTCAGCCACTTTTCCCACAGCGTGATTTGCTGCTGCACCTGTGGTGCGAGCGCGCTCTGCTCTGCATGGCAGGCGCTAAGTAAAGAGTTCAACGTGGCCATCAGTTGGCGTCTCCTGTTTCCGTCTCAGCTGCCAGCGGGGTAATAGCCACTGTATTTGTCTCGACGCTGAATATCTGTGCCGGTAAGGTGAAGTTACGCAGCCGCAGTAGCGCCAGCGGCCCTTCGCCTGCTTCGGTGCGCAGCGTGTAGTTGAGCGGGCGGCCATCCTGTGCCTGCCAGCTAAGGTTAAAGCTGCTGTTCACGCCAGCGTTAGGCGTGACGCTGGCCTTATCGAGCAGGCGAATCAGGCCCCAGGCTCCCGGCATATCGGCATACTGGCGGGTACCGGCCTGGGTACTTATCCAGCTCAGACTTGCCCCCGGCGCTTCGGTATCATGCGGCCAGGTAAAGCGTTTCCAGACCGGACGCTGGTTGTAGTAGCTGAGCTTCTGGCTGTCGACCACCAGGTCGGTCTGCATCACATCTTTTGCCGTGCCCGGACGCAGCTCAAAGCTCAGCCGCGCTTCGCCGCTGGCAAACACCACATCTGACAGATAGCTCAGCGTATCCATGGCCTGCAGAAATGCCGGGCTGAAAGTCAGCCCCTGGGCGTTAATGCTGTCTGGCACCCAGTGGCGCCCTTCTTTATGCAGCACACCGTTCAAACGAGTCTGCAAAAAGCGGGTAATTCGGCCGCTGTCACCGTTGAGATAGCGCCCCAGCAGCGGCAGGGAGACTTCGCTGCTGGTATTTTTCAGCGGATAGCGGCCGCCAAAGGTGCTGTTCCAGTCATCGACAATCGCACTGCGCCACTGGGCATTAAGGCTTTCGGCGGCGGGCGCTAACACCTGCTGCCAGGCCTGCTCCATCGGCTGAACGAATATTGTCTGCCCAAAGCCGCTCCATTCCTGACCGAGGCTTGCCGCCACCAGGCTGCCGTAATCCCGGGTTTCGGTTAAGTCCACCGCTTTTCCCTGAAATACCGTCTGCGCAAGCGTCTGGGTCATTGCCTGGGGATCGGCGGCATTGACAACCTGCTGTAATTTAAGGCGTACCTGGGTGACACGAGTCAGGAAGGTTTGCAGGGAGAGACTGGTTTGCCCGCCGCCCTTGCCGTCCATCAGCGAGAGCACCGGCCCGAAGGTAGCATCCAGCGGCCCTCTCGCCCCTGCCTGTTGATCAATGACCGGTTGCTCATCGCGGTTAAGCAGGTTCCTGGCTGATTTCACCAGCGAGTCTGACAGCGCCTCGCCGGTCTGCCCGGTTTTTCCCTGGATACTGAGCGTATTCATCAGGGCCACCAGCGGTGACTGACGCACATCGGCCATCAGCGTGAGCTGATCAATTGCATCCGATAAAGTCTGCGCCTGCTGCCAGCGCAGACCGTTGAGAAACTCCAGCCAGCTTCCGGAGAAATCGGCAAAATAACGTTCTTTGAGACGTGCCTGTAGCGCTTCCGGTGAGTCCTGCTGTGCTGCGGTATTTTTGATGTCGCTGAGCACCCAGTCCATCTCTTCCCTGCGTCCACCGACAACCTTTTCAATCGCCGGTTTTACAGACTCCTCCCAGGCTTTACGGGTGAACATACCCGGCACTACCGCCTCTGTGGTGAAGATGCGTTCCGCATCCGTGTCACCGGTCATATCCGCGAGGCGCATATCGGCATACTGATTCGCAACCTGACGCAGCATCTTTTGATAGAGCGAAGACTCGCTGTTACGCGCGCCCATCTGGCGCACCAGCAGGGTGCGCGCCTGATTAACGAGGCTTTCATCCGGCGTCAGACGCCAGCCCGGGTGACGGGCAAGATTGCGGGCATAGAAGTCCAGCAAAGCCGGGCCGCTACCCTGCCAGACGCCGTCCGGCACGCCATCGCGCCGCGGCCAGTCGCTAAGCAACGCTTTGCTGAACCAGGCGGCATCCATCTTCTCCGGACGCGTCAGCATCAGATACAGCTTTAGCTGGTCGTAAGCAGGCTTAATCAGTTTGTCGCGATGTGGATCGTCCGGCGGCAGCTGAACCAGCGTTTCCAACTGTTCCACAAGGTGCCGGGAGGCGGCATCACGCAATAGCGGCAACGCGCTGGCACCATAATGTGGCCAGAGTGCGGCCAGCAGCGCATCGTTCTGGCTCAGGCCGAAACGGCTGTACCATGGGCTGCCTTTCTGCTGGCGGAACTGCAAACGGTCCAGGGTGTGTTGTAAATCAAGCTGCGCCTGCAGGCGGGCGGGGAGAGATTGCTTCGCGTTCGCGGCAAGCTTCACCTGCGATTCAGCGGTATTAATGGCATCACGGTTGACCATAAAAGCCATCACCATGCCAGCCCCCCATACCACCATCGCCCCTGCCACGCTGATGGCCAGCGCTCTGCGCCAGTCAAAACCTTGTTTCTGCGGAGCAAGCCCTGCGGGCAGCGACGCAACAGAATCCAGCAGCACATCCCAGCGCTTATCCTTGCCCCAGTGATGCTTCACGCTGCGTTTTGCCTCTACCGAGGCCGGACTGAACATCACCCCCGCCAGCGGCGAAGGACGGTACGGGTTCAACAGGCTACCCAGCGGCACCGCGACAGAATCCGGCGAGCGGGTAAGCTGGTCTGCGAGCTGCAGCAAAAACTGATGGCCGGTGTTAACACTCACCTGCTGCGTACCCTGCTCAATTAACGCAGGTACCAGCCCACTAAGCCGCTCGCTTAGCTCATCCGCAGTGCAGCCCACAGGCAGTAAACAGCCCACAGATTGTCTGACTCGTTCGGCCTGCGCACCTTCGGCCTGATGCAGGGACCAGACGTACAGCGGCAAACGCCAGCCAAGCAGCGTGTAACGGGAAGCAAAGGCCTGCCCGACGCTGTCCATCATATCGGCGGAAAATGGGGTACCGCTGTCTTTCAGCCCAAGGGAGGCATTTTTCGCCAGGGCAGCAGTGACCCACACCACGCCATCGAGAGGACGACGACGCAGTTTACGCAGAGCGCCCAGCCAGGCGCTGTCTGCCGGGGCTCCTAACTCGCCGCCCCATAGCAGCACGGTGCCGCAGTCTTCCTGCCAGAACTGCGCGGTTAGCCCCGGAGCGAGCAGCTCCACATCGGCGGCGCTGCCGGTTAACAGCAGAATACGTACTTTTCTTGACCAGAAGCGGCCGTAGGTATTGCGCAGGGCCTGCTGAATTTCTCCGATAGTGAGATGGCGCGGGGGCGTTTGTGCGAGCCGGGTTTCTCCTTCAGGGAGAATATTTTCCTGCTTTTCTTTTTCACGATGGCTCCATTGTTTCACCAGACCGCTCAATACCCCGCCGTAACGTAGCCCCACGGTAATGGCACAAATCAGCAGGAAACCTAGTACTTTTTTACTGTTGGTATCCAGCCAGAGAAGTTCACCGTGATACCAGATAAACCAGCCAACCGTCCCTAGCAAAAGCAATAGCAAAAAAGTCAGCCCGCCGATGCGCCCTATTCTACTTAGCAGGTTCATCCCCACTCCCTGTTGTGATGGTATAGATAAAATGTTCACTTTCTGATTCGGACAACGCAAGCCAGGCCTCATTTGCGAGAAGGACAAAATCGCTTGCCAGCGCAGCTGTCAGCCAGGATGAAAAAGGTCCCTGAATACCGCAATATGTTTCGATAGTCTGGATATCTCCCGGTCCCCAGGGCGCGCCATGAGCATTACCTGCGGTAAGAATTTCAGCGGATAAATCAGTCCAACTTTGTTTATCACCAATGATAGCTGCAGTCCGCAGTGCGCGGGTTTGCGTGGTGAGAAACAACTCCAACTCTGCGGCAGTATTAGTCACGTCCCACCGCATAGGGCGCAACAGACGAGACGGTGAAGATAATGAATATTGAGTTGCAACATCATCACTGGTAAATAACAACCCAGCCAGACCATCGGAATAAAGTTCTTGCCCATAAAGCTGAATGACCAGCACCAAATTAACCGTTGAAGCTGGCTGTTTAATTCGCTCATCAAGTACATTAAATGACATGCTATCGGTAATGTTCAGCGATGACGGCTCGGGACGATGCGGAAAAATGGCCTGCCAGCACTCAGAAAATAGATCATAGAAATTCATCGAGGATGCCTGCGGATCATCGGTAAGCACAGTGACCTCCAGAGGCAACTCCCATGGTAGGTCATGAACGGCCTCTTCCACACCGATAAGCAGGCTGCCAACAGCGGTGACAAATGCTGATTTATCCTTCTTAAGATAGTCAATCCGTCGAATCAGATTCTGGTACTGGACAAGCCCATTTCCATTCTGCTGCAGCAAGGCGGCGGATATCCGCTCCGGCAGCATAACGCAACTGGCCATTACGGCAAGATACCGCTCTGCCCAATCCATCCACTTCTGCTGTGCGTGCTGCGCTTCGCGTTGCAGAAACTGATAATGTTCAAGGTCACGTCCGTAATAATAGACGCGCACACTGAAAATAATCAGCCACAACGCAGCCGGACACAGGGAAAACAACCAGATATTCACGGAACTGAGGACACTCACCCTTGCAGAAGCATGCAGAATAAACAGCAATACAGCGGAGATCGCAGCCAACACACCACTCAGCAGCCAGATGCCTGATGATGGCGGTACAGGCGGTTCAACAGTAAAAGGTTTTTGACGTTCCCAGCCCATTATTTATCCTATTACACTATCCGGCCCGCTGGAGATTACCTGACAGCCGCACTGACATTTACAGCCATCGACAACAATAGCTTTGCCGTCTGACGACCATTCCGCTGAGCCTTCAATAATTTGATTGGTGCCATGCTCTGGAAACGGACAGTTCACCATATCGCCAACCAATGCAACCTTTTTGCTATTAACGGTAAAACTGGCGGCAGCAGAAATAACTTGACCACCGTGCGTAGTTTTATCGCCAAGTAAAACGAGTCCCTTTGACATAGGATATTCCTGTATTAATTCATGCTGATCTTTATCATGCGAATTAGATGCAACACGCCATTATCGCCACTGGATGTATGTAATGCGGGTAAAACATAAAACCAAAGCGAAAGATTAGCTGACTACGGTAACTTACGCTGAAAGGTATTGCCGATAATCCGGACGACCGGCGCAGCCGCTCAACGGGAGCAGCAACGCCAGCAGGGTGATAATATTAGATAGCTTCAACGTCTCCTCCCTGGCCTGTTAAGAAATAAATCTTCGATATAAATTATTTCATTGAAAGTAGTTTTTCATAATCCGGGATAATTCCACTCACTTCCTCCTTGCTGCCGTCAGGGTAAGTTGCGGTTATACTTCCTGGAGGGGGGTTAGGGCTTTCCATAATAACAACCTTATCCATATGCACTGCTGGCTCTATAAAGATATTTTTAGTATTATTAACCCTGTAGTGTCTACTCCATCTTTTTTTATCTGCATTACCTCCAAATAACTTAACAGTAGTCTGATTTAGTATATGGTTAATAAAAACCATAGGGAATAAATCTGTTTTAATATATATATTCTCATTAACATCCCTTACCTTACCGGCATCGAACCCCCCACTATAACCTTCTTTATCAAAATCAACTACATAGTTAGTCTCAATGATTTTCTTCCCAGCAGCTAAAGTATTATTACTTACTAATTTAATACCGAACCTCAAGGCGCTGAGTTGCCATTCACATTTTCCTCCCCCGTCCAGCGCTATCCGGCTTTGCCAGATATCATCTCCCCCTTGTTTTTCCATTCTTACTACCCGCGGATTAAAACCCCGCTCTTTACGAATATGCGATTCTGTCGTGCTGTCATAATCTTCACGCTGGCATTTTTCTGAACGATAGAGTACGTCCATAGGCGTAACCTCCGTCTGCGGCGGCAGCCTGACGGTTACCGTTACCCACTCTGTGCTGGCCGGAGGACTCAGGGTATAGTCCGGACGACCGACGCAGCCGCTCAGCGGGAGCAGCAACGCCAGCAGGGTGATAAGATTAGATGATTTCAACGTCCCCTCCCTGGCCTGTTATGAAATAAATCTTCGATATAAATTATTTCATTGAAAGTAGTTTTTCGTAATCTGGATATATGTCAGGTACTTCTTCCCTGCTACCATCGGGGTAGGTTGCAGTTAAGTTTCCTGGCGGTGATACCGGCGGATAGAGTTCAGCAACTTTGCTCATATGTGATACTGGCTCAATAAGAATATTCTTCATGCCATTAACTCTATAATGTCTGCTCCATTTCTTTTTATTCGTATTTCCTCCAAATAATTTTAATGTAACTTCACCGTCGCGGTGGTGAGTTACTACAGGAAATAACTCTGTTCTGAGATGCAAATCACCATAAGCTTCCTTTTTTCTGCCA
>CAMLJN010000040.1 GCA_946480445.1 uncultured Buttiauxella sp. | reverse complement strand
CGCACCGTGTTATTTATCTCACGGATTGCGGCTTTTTTATCGCGCGGTGGATCAGTCAGTGAACCCTTGTTCCCCAATTATATGTTCGTCAAGTTTGATCCGGAAAATATACACACAACCACGGTTAACTCGACGCGCGGTGTCAGCCACTTTGTGCGCTTTGGTGCTCAACCCGCTAATGTCCCTGATGAGGTGATCGACGGGCTCGTCAACTATCATCCTGCTGATGTCACCGATCCTGAAACACCTTATCCTGGGGACAGGGTCGTTATTACCGAGGGCGCTTTCGAAGGCCTGGAGGCGATTTTCAGCGAGCCTGACGGGGAAGCCCGCTCTATGCTGCTGCTCAATCTGCTTAACAAGCAGGTTAGCCAGAGCGTGAAGAACACGGATTTCAGGAAGGTTTAACTGAGGATTTTACGGTGGGTGGCACTGCATTGACCCACCCAGCAAGCTCTCAAGCTGGATGGATCCGTTCTCAGCTAGCGCTGCATTTGCTCGTCATGCAACCACTGCGCTACACGCTTTGAGAAATACGTCAGCACGCCGTCTGCCCCAGCCCGTTTGAAGCACAGCAGGGATTCCATAATCGCCGGTTTTTCTGCCAGCCAGCCGTTCTGGATCGCCGCCATATGCATCGCATATTCACCCGACACCTGGTAGGCAAAAGTCGGTACGCCAAAGGTATCTTTCACGCGACGCACCACATCGAGATAGGGCATACCGGGTTTAACCATCACCATATCCGCGCCTTCCTGAAGATCCTGTGCCACTTCCTGCAAGGCTTCATCACCGTTAGCCGGGTCCATCTGATACGTCTTCTTATTGCCGCCTTTAAGGTTGCCGGAAGAACCGATCGCATCACGGAACGGGCCGTAGTAGCAGGAGGCGTATTTAGCGGCGTAAGACATGATCTGCGTATTCACGAAACCGTCTGCTTCCAGCCGATCACGAATAGCCCCAATGCGGCCATCCATCATATCGCTTGGCGCGATAATCTCTGCCCCCGCTTCCGCATGGGAAAGCGCCTGACGTACCAGAATTTCACGGGTTATGTCATTGATGACATAACCGTCTTCGTCGATAACGCCATCCTGGCCGTGGGTGGTATACGGATCTAACGCAACGTCAGTCAGCAAACCTAGATCGGGTACTGCATCCTTCAGCGCGCGAACGGCACGCTGGACCAGACCATTCGGGTTATAGGCTTCTTCGGCATGCAGCGACTTGCCGGAGCCGTCGATAACCGGGAATAAAGAGAGCACAGGAACGCCCAGTTTTGCTATGGCCTCAGCTTCTTTGAGCAGCAAATCTATGGTCATGCGATAAACACCCGGCATCGACGCCACTTCTTCCTGACGGTTCTGGCCTTCCATGACAAACACGGGATAGATCAGGTCATTAACCGTTAGCTGATTTTCTGCCACCAGGCGGCGACTAAAATCGTGGCGACGGACACGGCGCATACGGCGGCCGGGGAAAGTACCGGGAAATGCATAGCTCATTTAATTTCTCCTGATTTAAGCCAGCCGGAAAAGACGGCGGGCATTGTCATCTGTTACTTGCGCAAGCCAGGCGGGATCTTCTCCACGCCACAGGGCTACCTGATTCAGGATATGGGGCAAGTAGCAGGGTTCGTTCCGCCGGGAAGCAGGTTTGGGTGTAAGATCCCGGGGTAACAAATAGGGCGCGTCGGTTTCCAGCAAAAGCTGCTGGGCGGGAATAAGGGGCAGCAGTTCACGCAGCTCCAGCCCGCGACGTTCATCGCATACCCATCCCGTGATACCGATGAACAGGCCGCGCGCCAGGCACTCCCGCGCTTCGGCTTGCGTGCCAGTGAAGCAGTGCAGCACGACGCCTGGCAGTCTGTCCAGCCAGGGATCGAGCAAGGCAATAAAACGCTCATGGGCTTCACGGCAGTGGAGGAAGACCGGCATCACTAAATCGGCAGCCAGCGCCAGCTGAGCGGTAAACGCACGCTCCTGCTCGGCGGGAGTTGAAAAGTTGCGATTGAAATCCAGCCCGCATTCACCGATTGCAACCACTTCAGGGGCGCTGGCAAGCTGGAGGATAGCGTCAGCGGTCGCCTCTTGCCACTGGCTTGCATCATGAGGGTGCACGCCTGCGGTAGACCAGCATCCGTCATATTGCCGGGCCATCGCCAGCGCTTGCTGGCTCTCATGGAGATTGGTTCCCGTGAGTAGCATCCCGCTAACGCCAGCCTGCTGCGCACGCAGCACAACTTCCTCGTGGTCTTTGGCAAACTGTGAACTGGTTAAATTAACGCCGATATCAAACATAGTGCCTTCCAAACGACAACCGCCCTGACGGGCGGCCTTTTCATCACGACTCTTTTTCAGAGTGCTCTTCATCTTCTTGCTCGGTATCCATCTGCGCGCGACCTTTACCGACATAGTAGCGCGAGAAGAACACGCCCACTTCAAACAGACAGTACATCGGTATCGCCAGCAGCGTTTGCGAGAAGACATCCGGCGGCGTGAGCAACATCCCCACCACGAAGGCACCGACAAAGATATACGGGCGCTTCTGCCTTAACGCTTCCGGGGTTGTGACCCCCATCCAGCACAGCAGGATAATCGCCACCGGCACTTCAAAAGCGACCCCGAAGGCCATAAACAACGTCATGACAAAATCGAGGTACTTGCTGATGTCTGTAGACATTACCACGCCCACCGGCGCCGTTTTTGTCAGAAAACCAAATGCCAGCGGGAAAACGACAAAATAAGCAAAGGCAATGCCGATATAAAACAGCAAAGAGCTGGAGATCAGCAGCGGCGTAACCAGTTTACGCTCATGTTTATACAAAGCCGGAGCAATAAACGCCCAGATTTGATAAAGAATGACCGGAGCCGATAAGAAGACCGATACGTAAATGGTCAGCTTAATTGGCGTAAAGAAAGGTGACGCCACGTCGGTGGCAATCATGGTTGATCCTATCGGCATCTGATTAATCAGCGGGGCGGATACGATCTGGTAGATGTCATTAGCGAAATAAACCAGCGCCAGAAAAATCACCAGCACAGCGAGAATGCTGTTTAACAGTCGCTTGCGCAGCTCAATCAGATGGGTGATGAGCGGTTGGGTATCTTCAACGGCCATGTTTACTGTTTATCACTCGAAGGTTGGGACGAGACAGGGGAAGAAACGGCTTCAGGCGCAGGTTTAACCGACGACTGAGGACTCTCTTTTAACGGCTCGACGGACTCGGTGGCGACCACATCCGGGGCGCTATCGGGAGAACTTGCCTGATGAGCGGCGCTCGCAGGAGTGACACCTTCATGGCTGTCCTGTGCGTCTTTCACCAAAGGATTATGAATGGTGTGCGCTTCATCACTGGCTTTTTCGGGATCCTGCGTATAGGAACGTTTCATGGATTCCGCCGCCTGGCGCAGTTCGTCCATCGAGGCTTTCAGCTCGGGGGTCAGATGATCCATGCTCGCTTTTTCAACCTTTTTCAGGCTGTCCTGCAGCTCCTGGATTTTCAGCTCCTGAGCCAGCTCATTTTGCACGGTGGCCGCAAGGGAACGTAATGCACGTATCCAGCCCACTACCGTTTTTACGGCGACAGGAAGACGTTGCGGCCCCAGAACAACGAGACCGATCACGAAGACCAACAGCAGTTCACTAAAACCAATATCGAACACGGTTTACACCTGCTCTTTATCGTTGCTCTTTGCTTCGTCTTTTTTCACGTCGCCGGGTTGCTTGTCAGCCAGGTTTTTAGCTGTAAAGTCAGCGTCCTGAACAGAAGTGTCTTTGTCTTTTGCTTCATCGTCGCTCATGGCTTTTTTAAAGCCTTTGATCGATGCGCCCAGATCGGAACCAATAGATCCCAGCTTTTTAGTACCAAACAGCAGGACGACGATGACGGCAATGATCACCAATTGCCAAATACCGATACTACCCATAATGTTGCCTCAACTCACTTAAATGGTTGCGTAACGCCCGATATTATACGGCACGTCACCCGTTAATGACGATTAAATTTCAGCCAGAACGTCGCCAGCCGATAAGCCAGGCCACGATGCCTCCAGCCATTAACCATGCAGGCATAAACTCCCACTCTGGTTTATTTATCAGCAGCAAAGTCCCGCTTAAAATCAGCGTGGCCCCGATGCCAAACAGATACCGAGACTGTCCCTGCCGCACATGATGCTGATGCAGGTCGCGTTGGATTTTATCAATGCTGTGCTGTAAATGCTTGCCCTGGCGCAAACTGTCGTACACCAGTTCAGGAAGTTCAGGCATTTTTTCGATCCAGAAGGGGGCTTTTTCCTTAAATGCCCGAACCAGAGCCGGAATACCAACCTGATCCTTAATCCAGCTTTCCAGGAAAGGCTTGGCCGTTTTCCACAGATCCAGCTGAGGATAAAGCTGCCTTCCGACGCCTTCGACATATAAAAGCGTCTTTTGCAGTAAAACCAGCTGCGGCTGGACTTCCATATTGAAGCGGCGGGCCGTATTGAAGAGGTTTAACAGCACGTGGCCGAAAGAGATCTCTGAGAGCGGCTTTTCAAATATTGGTTCGCAGACGGTGCGGATAGCGAACTCAAACTCTTCCACATTGGTATCAGCAGGCACCCAGCCCGAATCCACATGCAGCTCGGCAACCTTACGGTAATCACGGTTGAAGAAAGCGATAAAGTTTTCGGCCAGATAACGCTTATCTTCTTTGTTTAGCGACCCGACAATGCCGCAGTCGATACCGATATACTGCGGGTCTTCAGGATGCTCGTAGCTGACAAAAATATTGCCCGGATGCATGTCGGCGTGGAAGAAGCTGTCGCGGAATACCTGCGTAAAGAAGACCTGTACGCCGCGTTCGGCCAGCAGCTGCATATTGGTGCCCTGGCTTTTAAGCGTGGCAATATCTGAAACGGGAATGCCGTAGATACGCTCCATCACCATCATGTCCTGATTACAGTAGTCCGAGAACACTTCCGGGACATACAGCATCGGGCTGTTTTCAAAATTGCGCCGCAGCTGGATGGCGTTCGCCGATTCGCGCAGCAAATTCAGCTCGTCGAGCAGCGTTTTTTCATACTCCCGCACGACTTCCAATGGACGTAAACGACGCCCGTCCGGTAGCAAACGAGGCACCCAGCGCGCAAGGCGATAGATAAGCTTCATGTCCGCTTTGATAACGGGAATGATGTCCGGGCGAATCACCTTAATCACCACCTCTCGCCCGTTTTCTTTCAGGCGTGCGGTGTGAACCTGGGCGATAGAAGCAGAGGCAAGAGGATTAATATCAAAATCGTCAAACCAGGTTTCAACCGGGAGGTTTCCCATCGCCCGCTCGATCTGCTTCTTTGCCAGCGCGCCATCAAAGGGGGCTACGCGGTCCTGTAACATTGCCAGCTGGTCGGCAATCTGCGGCGGGAAGAGGTCACGACGAGTGGAGAGCATTTGACCAAATTTGATCCACACCGGCCCGAGCTCCTGCAACGCCAGGCGTAAACGCTCACCGAGCTGCTTGTCTTTGTGGCGATTGGTCATCCAGAAAAGCATGCGCCGCCCCAGACGCAAAGGTAGCGTGAGCCGAATCTTAGGGATCAGTTCATCCAGGCCATAGCTCAGGAAAGTACGAATAATAAAACACAGACGACGAATTTCTCCTGGCGTCATTTGCCCTCCAGCTTATCCAGCCGCGCGCTCATGGCGTCGACCGTGCGTTCAACGGCTGCCGTTTCTTCAGCAAACCAGGCGACTTCCAGCGGACCAGGCGCCATTCGCCACTCTTCGGTGATCGCTTCAGCGAGATAGTGCTGATTGCGGCTGATCCCCTTTTTCAGCAGCTTACCGCCCCCGCGAATGACTTTACTGATACCTTCTGCGGCAATATCGCCAAGGTAAGGTGCGAGCAGCTCAACCGGATCAAACTCGGCAAGATCCATTAACGCGACCCAGTTCTGCACAACCTGTAAATCGCCCTGCACTTCAAGATCGCCGCTGCGAATCAACGCCGTCAGCTGCTGGCGATCGCGCAGTTTTGGCAGCACAGCCAGGCGGGTCGTGACGCGGCAGTCCGCCTCACCTTCCCATTCGCCCAGCACGTCTATCTGCTGCTCACTGAAAACCAGCACCAGGGGGGCGCTAAACTCTTTAAGCTCGACGCGCAGAACCTTGCCCAGCAGGCGTTGACGTGCGGCTTTTAAACCCCGGTCACGCCATAAAAACGTGTTCAGCACGCTTTCCAGGCCTGCGGTCACTAGCGGTGTAAAGGGCATCGGCGACCTCCAGTCAGAATTTGTAGCCGCGGTGAAGGGCAACAATCCCGGCGGTCAGGTTGTAATAGGTGGTATTTTCAAAACCGGCGTCTTCCATCATCGCTTTCAGGGTGTCCTGATCGGGATGCATACGAATAGATTCGGCCAGGTAGCGATAACTTTCCGCGTCCTGGGCCACAAGCTCGCCGATACGCGGCAAAATGTGGAAGGAATACGCGTCGTAAGCCTTGCTCAGCGGTTCGATGATGGGTTTGGAAAACTCCAGCACCAGCAGGCGGCCACCCGGTTTAAGCACGCGATACATGGAACGCAGCGCCTTTTCTTTATCGGTGACGTTACGCAGACCGAAAGAGATGGTGATGCAGTCGAAGAAGTTATCCGGGAACGGCAGCGCCTCGGCGTTTGCCTGCACGTAATTCACATTCCCCACAATGCCGATGTTGCGCAGTTTTTCGCGCCCCATTTTCAGCATTGAGTCATTGATATCGGCCAGCACAACCTCACCCGTCTCCCCGACCAGACGAGAAAACTTAGCCGTCAGATCGCCGGTGCCCCCGGCAAGATCCAGCACTCGCTGCCCGCGACGCACGCCGCTGCAGTCGATAGTAAAGCGTTTCCAGATACGGTGGATGCCAAACGACATCAGGTCATTCATGACATCGTATTTTGCGGCCACGGAGTGGAATACATGCGCCACCATATCGGCTTTTTGCTCTTTTGCTACGGTGCGGAAGCCAAAGTGTGTTGTTTCCTGGGATTCGTCAACCATCTCAATGCCTGCTCATCAAAAAGTGTTCGTGAAGTGTAACAGAATGGGCGCTAAAGCCCTATGCTTCAAGCCCGACGACTGAACCTTTACCTGCCGTTACACGTCGGTTTACCGCGCTGCTAAGCGGCTGTCGTTGCGTATTTCTTCATCGTTTTCATGCCCAACCTGCGCCGAGTTATCTTCTTCGTCCTGCCGCGCCTGCTCGACCAAATCCGGATTAATCTCGCGCTTGACTTCAACGCCCAGTCCGCGAAAGGCATCGGCCTGCACGAGAATATTTCCGCGCCCGGAGGCCAGTTTTTTCATGGCCTGCCGGTAGTTGTCCTGCGCTTTATCCAGGCTCTGCCCGATGGCGGACATGTCATCGACAAACAGGCGCATTTTGTCATACAGGCGGCCTGCGCGTTCGGCAATTTGCTGCGCGTTACGGCTTTGATGCTCATAACGCCACAAATTGGTAATGGTACGCAGGGCCACCAACAGCGTCGTTGGGCTAACCAGCATGATGTTATTTTTCAGCGCTTCGCTGATAAGCTCCGGCTGGCGATCGATGGCCAGCAGGAAGGCTGGCTCAACGGGAATAAACATCAGCACATAATCAAGCGAACGCAGGCCTGGCAGCTGCTGATAGTCTTTGCGGCTCAGCATACGGATATGGTTGCGCACCGCGCTGATATGCTCGTTAAGCGCGCTTTCGCGGGTCAGATCATCGTCGCCATTGTAATAGCGCTCGTAGGCCACCAGCGTCATTTTGGCATCTATGACCACGTCTTTACCCTGCGGCAAACGGACAATGACGTCGGGCTGCATGCGGCTATGGTTTTCAAGCTGAATATTCACCTGGGTCTGATACTCATGCCCTTCTCTCAGGCCAGATGCCTCAAGCACGCGTGCCAGCACCACTTCTCCCCAGTTGCCCTGGGTTTTATTATCGCCTTTTAGCGCTTTCGTGAGGTTCAGGGCTTCCTGCGCCATTTGCGCATTCAGCTGCTGGAGGTTGCGGATTTCATGAGTGAGGGTATGGCGCTCGCGTGCCTCCTGGCCAAAACTTTCCTGCACCTGGCGACGAAAGCCATCCAGCTGTTCGCGCAGCGGCGTAAGCAGGCCGTTCAGGCTTTGCCGATTTTGCTCTTCAACTTTGCGACCGCTTTGCTCAAAAATACGGTTGGCGAGATTTTCAAACTGCTCACTCAGGCGCTGCTCGCTGTTGATCATCTGGCGATGCTTGTCTTCCGCGTGCAGGCGCGTTTGTTCCAGCAGCGTGGTTAACTCACGCAGATCGGCTTCCTGGGTGCTGTTTATCTCAAGCTGAGTGCGCAATTCACGGTTGAGCTGTTCGCACTCTTCCTTCCAGTGCTGCTGTTGCAGCAGCTCCTGCCGGGCGGCAGTCAGCTCGCCGTAGACTTCTCTTTGCTCTTCGTGGAGGACAGATTGCCGCTGTGCCGCCCGCAAACTTGCCAGCAGCCAGCCGGTGAGCACACCGACCAGAGCAATACCCAGCCCGAATAATATTGAGATATCCATTACGCCTCCAGCAACCCACGACAAACAGCAGCAAGGTAAAATTCTGCTGTATAAATGTCCAGATGAAAAGGGATTTCCTGCGAGGCATTACGCAAAGCGCAAATTAAACGGTCGAATAGCGTTTTGGTCGGTCAAATTGACAGCGCGCCATCCGACATGCGGTGGACGGCGCGAGGTTTTCCTGGGCTAGATCAGGCGACGGGCCGCCTCAACCACGATTTTCACCGCGTGGCTTTCTGTCTTCTTCATCGTTTCAGCGTTAGGAATTTCCTGCTGGGTACGGTTCACAATCACACCCGCAACCATACCGGCACGCAGACCCTGGCTTGCACACATAGTCAGCAGCGTCGCGGATTCCATTTCATAGTTCATCACGCCCATTTGCTGCCACTCTTCCATAGAGCCTTTAAAACGGCTAACCACACGGCCAGAGAAGGTGTCGTAGCGTTCCTGGCCTGGGTAGAAGGTATCGGAAGAAGCCGTTACGCCGATATGCGTGGTCGCGCCCACGGATTTCGCCGCTTCAACCAGCGCGGTAGTACAGGCAAAGTCAGCCACCGCCGGGAACTCCATCGGCGCAAAGTGCAGGCTGGCACCGTCAAGACGCACGGAAGCTGTTGTGACCAGGACATCGCCGACATTGATATGCGGCTGAATAGCACCGGTTGTCCCAATACGCAGGAAGGTACGAATCCCCAGCTGCGCCAGTTCTTCCACGGCAATAGAAGTCGATGGACCACCAATGCCGGTGGAGCAAACAATCACGGCCTTACCGTCTAACTCAGCACGCCAGGTAGTGAATTCACGGTGGGCAGCCAGTTTGACCGGCTTGTCCATTAGCGCGGCGATTTTTTCAACTCGCTCAGGATCGCCCGGGACGATGGCAAGCGTTGCCCCTTGCAGGTCGCTTTTAGTGAGGCCGAGATGAAAAACATCAGACTTGGACATAACAGACTCCTCTGTTGATAGAGTGGCTTGAGTTGCAAAGCGGTACTGTACAGAACCGCCGCCGATAATTTCGTGATGTATTTCACTTTGAATGAAACAAATTACATTATTTTCACATCGCTTAGTGATTGAAATCACATAACGTTGGCCAGCAGGTCATTTTTCAGACGCAGAAAGCGTTTTTTGCAAACCGGAGATGTTACTAATCCTGGCTATAGTTATCCCACTGCGCTAATGCTGGTACGGAGAATGCCAATGAAAGAAGAGCACACAACACACAATAAGCCGGGCGGTAACTTCGCACCGGCAGCAGAACCCCTCGCCTCAACGGTTGTTCACACTGCGGATGATGCCCTTCAGGCAGGTGAAACCTCTATCCCCTCCCAGGGCGAGAACATGCCTGCGTACCATGCCCGCCCCAGAACGGCCAGCGGCCCCTTGCCCGTGGTGATTGTGGTCCAGGAAATTTTCGGTGTCCATGAGCACATTCGCGATATTTGCCGTCGCCTGGCGCTGGAGGGGTATCTGGCTATTGCGCCGGAGCTCTATTTCCGTCAGGGCGATCCCAATGAATATGCTGATATTCAGACGCTGTTCAGCGAGCTGGTCACTAAGGTGCCAGATGCACAGGTCCTGGCCGACCTCGATCACGTTGCCAACTGGGCAACCCGCCACGGCGGCGATGCAAGTCAACTGATGATCACCGGTTTCTGCTGGGGCGGACGCATCGCCTGGCTATATGCCGCGCATAATCCGCAGCTTAAAGCGGCTGTCGCCTGGTACGGACGACTGGTGGGGGAAAAAACGCTGAACTCTCCGGGTAATCCCGTCGATATCGCAACCGATCTTAATGCTCCCGTGTTGGGTCTTTATGGCGGACAGGATACGGGTATCTCGCAGGAAAGCGTGGGCACGATGCGTCAGGCACTGCGGGCGGCAAACGCCAATGCTGAGATCGTCGTCTATCCAGAAGCGGGACATGCTTTTAACGCTGACTATCGCCCAAGCTACCACGAAGCGTCGGCAAAAGATGGCTGGCAAAGGATGTTGGCGTGGTTTAAGCGGTATGGCGTAAGGAAATAAAGCCAGTTTGATGCCTGAGCTGAATATTATGACGGGCAGTTCGTCGCTGTCCGTCATCTCACTGGAATCTAAGAATCGTATTCATTCACTACATCAAGAATACTTTTTTTATTATGATAGCGAGTTCTTAAAGCATCCTGCTGCGATTTCGCTTTACCACAGATAACATTAACCTGTTTTTCAATATCTTTTTGCTGTGCTTTTGGTAAGTTAGAATCCCATTCACCTGATAAATGCTGGCAATCATCCGCGTTTATTAGAAACTCAGTAACATCTTTTGGATATTTCTCGGTAGCTTGAGCACAGGAAACTAAAAAAAATAGCGCACAGAACATTAGGCTTTTATTCATGTTATCGACCATCCGTTGACCAATGAGGTCTATCTTTATCACCGCCATGATATTTTATCACACCAAAGCTTTTCCCCACTTCATGTAATTGCGTATTCATACCATCACGAGGCATTGTGTTGATAATAACGGCCTCACCTTTATTATCTTTAATTTCCAGATTTCACCAAAATGAGACAAACAGCGCGATAAGCTTCGCAGGAAAGATTTCAGCATGACAAGATGAATATTGGATAAAGAAAGACTTTCAGAAAAGGGTAAAGGCATTACTCCTGGTATGTGGACATTTGAGCGATGAGATAGATAAAAAAGAGTGTATTTGAATATGTGAAAAGAAACGGAGGCTATTGCCTCCGTTTTCGGTATTAAGCGCTACGCAGATTCTGCGCTGCTTGCACCATATTCGCCAGCGCCGCGCGGGTTTCCGGCCAGCCGCGGGTTTTCAGGCCGCAATCCGGGTTTACCCACAGGCGTTCCGCCGGGACAGATTCCGCTGCTTTCTTCAGCAGGGCTTCAATCCATTCCACGCTTGGCACATTCGGGGAGTGAATATCGTACACGCCCGGCCCGATTTCATTTGGGTACTCGAATTCTTTGAACGACTCCAGCAAATCCATGTCCGAACGGGAGGTTTCGATGGTGATCACGTCGGCATCCAGCGCGGCAATGGAATCCATGATGTCGTTGAACTCGCAGTAACACATGTGGGTGTGGATCTGCGTGTCGTCGCGCACCACGGCGGCGTTCAGACGGAAGGCTTCCACGCCCCACTCCAGATAGGCCTGCCAGTCGGACTGGCGCAGCGGTAAACCTTCGCGCAGAGCAGGCTCATCAATCTGAATAATGCCGATGCCCGCCGCCTCCAGATCGGCCACTTCATCACGCAGCGCCAGGGCAATCTGCTTGGCGATGGTTTCGCGGCTGACGTCTTCGCGTGGGAATGACCAGCACAGGATCGTCACCGGCCCGGTCAACATGCCTTTTACCGGCTTGTTGGTAAGAGACTGCGCATACTTCGCCCATTCCACGGTGATAGGCCGTGGACGGCTGATGTCGCCGATCACCACCGGTGGCTTCACGCAGCGGGAACCGTAGCTCTGCACCCAGCCGTTCTGGGTAAACACGAAACCGTCCAGGTTCTCACCGAAGTATTCCACCATGTCGTTACGCTCTGCTTCACCATGAACCAGCACGTCCAGGCCTAAACGTTCCTGCTCAGCAATCGCTTGCTTGATGTGTTCCGCAATACCGGTGCGGTAATTTCCGGCATCCAGATTCCCTTTTTTGAAATCCAGACGCAGACCGCGGATCTCTGTCGTTTGTGGGAACGACCCTATGGTTGTGGTCGGCCAGGCTGGCAGATTAAAGCGCTGGCGCTGGGCCTGGGCGCGGGCGGCATAGTCGCTGTGACGCTGGCTATCCTGGGCGGTAATGGCCGCCAGGCGTTTTTCCACCGCCGCGTTGTGGACGCGCTGCGAGTGGCGGCGGGCCTGGATCGGCGCGCTCCATGCCACCAGCTTTTCGGTATTGCCGCTGTTCAGAGCTTCGGTCAGGAGCGCCAGTTCGGCACATTTTTGCAAAGCGAAGGCAAACCAGCTTTTCACTTCCTCATCGAGACGTGTTTCCACGCTCAGGTCGATGGGGCTGTGCAGCAGTGAGCAGGAGGAAGCGACCCACAGATCACGTTTGCCCACCAGTTTGTTAAGCTGGGCATATTTTTCCGTCAGATCGGCACGCCAGACGTTACGCCCGTTGATCACCCCGGCGGATAACAGCCAGTCAGCAGGCAGTTTTTGATGCAGCGTGTTGATGTCATCTTTACCCTGTACCAAATCAACGTGCAGACCCTGCACCGGCAGCGCGATAAGGGTGTCCAGATTTGGCGTCACGCCTTCGAAATAGGTGGTCAGCAGCAGTTTCACCTGGCCTGCCAGCGCGTCGTAAGCAGGCTTAAAGGCATCCAGCCACGCCTGTGGCAGCTCCAGTACCAGGGCCGGCTCGTCGATTTGCACCCACTCGATGCCGCGCTTTGCCAGCTCCGCGAGCACCTGCTGATAAACCGGCAGAATATCTTTCAGCAGGTTCAGGCGGTCAAACTGCCCGCCTTTCACTTTGCCCAGCCACAGGTAGGTTACCGGCCCAAGCAGGACAGGCTTCACGTTATGACCCAGCGCCAGCGCCTCGTCGACTTCGTCCAGCAGTTGGGTCCAGGTTAATTTGAACTGCTGGCCCTGAGTGAATTCCGGGACCATGTAGTGATAGTTAGTGTTAAACCATTTGGTCATTTCCGCGGCGGCGGCCGGTGCCCCCGTTGGCGCACGGCCACGGCCGATACGAAACAGGGTGTCGATATCCACACTGCCATCCGCATTCTGATGACGAGCCGGCACGTTGCCAAGCAGCAGGCTGGTGGTCAGAACATGGTCGTACCATGCGAAATCGCCTACCGGCAGCAGCTCAACCCCCGCCAGTTTCTGCTGATCCCAGTGGCGTGCACGCAATTCACGTCCCACTGCCAGCAACTCTTCCTGGGTGGACTTGCCCGCCCAGTAACTTTCCTGTGCTTTTTTCAGTTCGCGACGCAGGCCGACACGAGGAAAACCGAGGGTGTGATTTTTGATCGTCATTTTTCTTTCCTCATCATAATTCAAATTTGACGCATTTGGACGTCCAGATGTTTACACATCTATAATCCGCAGGTACTGTATATTCCTCAAGCGCAATTTGTTCATGGCGAAGTGAAGGACTTTCATGATCGAGATAAAACACCTGCGGACGCTCCAGGCGTTAAGGAACTGCGGATCTTTAGCCGCCGCCGCCGCCGCGTTACACCAGACCCAGTCTGCCCTCTCTCATCAGTTCAGCGATCTGGAGCAGCGGCTCGGGTTCCGCCTGTTTGTCCGTAAAAGTCAGCCGCTGCGTTTTACCCCGCAGGGTGAAATCCTGTTGCAGCTTGCCGAGCAGGTGTTGCCGCAGATCGGTCGTGCGCTACAGGCCTGCAATGAGCCGCACCAGACCCGGCTGCGCATCGCCATCGAATGCCACAGCTGTATTCAGTGGTTAACCCCGGCACTGGAAAACTTTAATAAGCAGTGGCCGCAGGTAGAGATGGATTTCAAGTCCGGCGTGACATTTGATCCCCAACCCGCACTGCAGCAGAGCGAGCTGGACATCGTTTTAACCTCCGATATCCTGCCGCGCAGTGGCCTGCACTACTCACCAATGTTTGATTACGAAGTGCGTCTGGTGCTGGCAACGGATCACCCGCTGGCGGGGAAAACACGCATCGAGCCGGAAGATCTGAGCAGCGAAACCCTGCTGATTTATCCTGTGCAGCGCACCCGCCTGGATATCTGGCGGCATTTCCTGCAGCCAGCCGGAGTTAGCCCTTCGCTGAAAAGTGTGGATAACACGCTGCTGCTGATTCAGATGGTGTCGGCACGTATGGGCATTGCCGCTTTGCCGCACTGGGTTGTGGAGAGTTTTGAGCGTCAGGGCCTGGTGATAACCAAAACGCTGGGGGAAGGTTTGTGGAGCCGGTTGTACGCCGCCGTACGCGATGGCGAGCAGCGCCAACCGGTAAACGAAGCTTTTATTCGCTCGACGCGCTCGCACGCCTGCGAACATCTGCCGTTTGTGCGGAATGCGGAGCGACCCAATGGCGATGCACCCACAGCGAGGCCATTATCACCGTCCCACCTATGATAAAGCTCGGCCAGTGGGGCTGCTCTTGCCAGATGGCGAGGTTCACTAACAGCCCTGCGGGCACATGCACGTTATTCATGATGCCGAGCGTACCGGCATCTACCTGTGTTGCGCCGTAGTTCCACATAAAGTAACCCAGCCCGGAAGCCACTACCCCAAGCCAGACCAGTATGCCCCATTGCAGGTTAGTGGTTGGCAACTTTTGCGGGTTCCCCATCATAAACCAGGCGCCAACCGCCACCACCGCGGCCCCGAGATAAAACCACGAGAAAGCACATCTCTGCGGCATTGGCCGCGTCTCCATCAGGCGCTTGTAGCCCACCATACCAATGGCGAAGCAGATATTCGCCGCCTGTACCAGCAGCAGCCCAACCCAGAAGTGATCGCTCACTTTGTCATAGCGAATAATCGCCGCGCCAATCACCGCCAGCCCGGCACTCAGGGCATAGCCCCAGCGCAGCGGTCGGCGACTGAGTAAATCGTAGATCAGCGTGATATAGAGCGGCGTAAGCACTGTAAATAGCAGGAACTCCGAGACGGTGAGATAGAGGTAGGCCTGGAAGCTGAACAGATACATCACCCCTAGCTGTAACGCCCCTACCAGCATATACAGCAGCAGCGTTTTCACACTGTAGCCTTTAAAACGCAGGAACGGCAGGAATACCAGCGCCGCCAGCCCCACGCGCATCAGCACGGAGAAGTAACTGTCGACGTGTCCGGCAAGATATTCGCCTATCAGGCTAAACGAGAAGGCCCAGAGGAGGGTGGTAATGATAAGTAACGGCACGGTGAGCACTCAGCAACAGGCAAATTAATCGCCATTGTAGCTAAGCTTTTCGACGGAAGGAGAAGTATTTGGTTGACGAGTGGTGATGAATTCACCACTCGTTTCGAGGAATTAATCCGCGCCGAGGAACATTTTGCGCAGGTAATGCGGCACGGCGTTATCGGCGTTGGTGCCAATCACTTCCAGCTCCGGCAGCAGGTCTTTCAGGCGCTGATGGGCGTTACCCATGATGCAGCCTTTGCCCGCCATCGACAGCATTTCGGCATCGTTCATACCGTCGCCAAAGGAGATGCAGTCTTTCAAGCTGTAGCCCATCGCCTTCGCTACCGCCTCCAGCGCATGGCCCTTAGAAACGCCACCCGCCATCACTTCAAGACAGGTCAGCGTAGAGAAACTGACGTTGACGCGATCGCCCCAGCGAGCATTAATGGCCTGCTCCAGCGGCAGCAGTTTGTCATGATCGTCGCAGGTGAAGAATACTTTGCTGACCCCGTCCGTCTCAAGCAGGCCCGGCTCGAACAGCGAGTAGTTAAACACCGCCTCTTTAAAGTATTTCATCTCTTCCGGGCGGTGGCGGTTCATAAACCACTCGTCGCCACGGTAGACGTTAGTAACGATCTCCTTATCGGCATGCATCACGCCAAAAAGATCGGCGGCGATATCGCGGTCCAGATCGTGCGTGAACACCAGGTTGCCGTCGGTATCATGCACCCGGGCACCGTTGGAGGTGATCATATAGGCTTTGATTTCGAGGTTATCGCGGATCTGCGCAACGTCGATATGGTGACGACCGGTCGCAAAGACGAAATTAACACCTTCCGCGGTGAGCAGCTTCAGCGTTTCTTTAGCATAAGGAGAAAGCAGATGAGCGGGGGACAGCAACGTGCCATCTAAGTCAGACGCAACGACATGGTACATAGGATTTGTTGAACCTCTGGTGGTAAATGCAAATTAATTATGCCGATCAAAGAACGCAATGATGGCACTGAGTGCTTCGGCACGCATACTGTCCTTTTCAAACAGGATCTCATGATACGCACCGCGTATGACGTAAGGTGTTTCCCCCTCACAGGGATGGCCCGCCGCGGCACGAAGTTCGCAGAAGCGTTGATGCGAGCGGTTATCCACCACTCGTTCCTCTTCTGCCTGGAGGATAAATATCGGCGTGGTAATGGCGGTGGCTCCCGCTAAAACCTGTTCTCCTGCGAGGATGCCCTCGCGTACCCAGTGCCATGTGGGTCCGCCAACCCGCAATGCTGGCTCGTCAGCATAAAAACGCTGGTTGCGGCGGTAACGTTCACGACTATGGGTCAGGACATTAACGCTAAACGGCAGTGCGCGCCAGCGTCCGGTCCCGATGGCGTACCCTTCACGGATTCGCTGATGCCCTTCGGCCCAGTCGAGCAAAGGGCGCACCATCCACTCCGGCCAGCCCACCGTTATGCCAAACATAGGCGCGCACAGGGCCACGGCATCAAAGGCCTGCGAGTTTTTCTCCAGCCATAAAGAGGTGATGGCGCCGCCCATCGAGTGCGCCAGCACGTAACGTTTTCGCCACGGCCCCTTCGCCACCTCATGCTGATAAAATCTGTCAAAATCTTCGACATAATCGCTGAATTTAACAACATGGCCGCGATGGGTGTCTGACAGCATGCGGCCCGAGCGCCCCTGACCGCGGTGATCGATAATCAGCACATCAAACCCGCAGTGGAATAAATCGTAGGCAAGCTCGGCATATTTCACGTAGCTTTCGATGCGGCCCGGGCAAACCACGATGACCCGATCGTGCTGCCGGGCACGAAAACGAACGTAACGTACAGGCACTTCGTCCACGCCTGAAAATTCACACTCTTCGCGCTGACGCCAAAAGTCCATCAGTGGACCCGTGGTGAAAGCAGCAAATGCGCCTTCCCGGCTTAACCATCCATTTTTATGCTGAGTCATAAGCTGTTTTTGCACCGTCTGGACTGATTATTTGTGACCCGTAGCACACCCATAAACAATAGCGTATTGTGGCATAAAAGTGTTCGTTCTGGGAATTTCACATGACTTTCGAATGGTGGTGTACCTATCTTCTGACGACGCTGATCCTCAGCCTTTCCCCGGGTTCCGGCGCTATCAATACGATGTCTACGGCCATCAGCCACGGCTACCGGGGTGCCAGCGCATCCATTGCTGGTTTACAGACCGGCCTTGCCATTCATATCGTGCTGGTCGGCGTAGGGCTAGGCGCCTTGTTCTCGCGTTCACTGCTGGCTTTCGAGGTGCTGAAGTGGGCAGGTGTTGCTTACCTTATCTGGCTTGGCATTCAGCAATGGCGTGCAGCGGGAGCCATAGATCTTAACACGCTGGCGGCCAGCCAGCCCCGTAGTCGCCTGTTCAAACGCGCGGTCTTTGTGAATCTGACCAACCCGAAAAGCATCGTATTTCTCGCCGCGCTTTTCCCACAGTTTATTGCCCCGCACCAGCCGCAGGCGATTCAGTATGCGATCCTTGGCGTCACAACAGTGGTGGTAGATATTATCGTGATGATTGGCTATGCGACGCTTGCGACACGAATTGCGGGCTGGATCAAGGGGCCGCGCCAGATGAAGGCGTTGAACAGGGTATTTGGCTCGCTGTTTATGCTGGTCGGCGCGCTCCTTGCCGGAGCACGCCAGGCCTGATTAGCGAGAGATTATCAGGTGTATGCCGAAACCGGCGAATAGCGCGCCCGCCATCCCGTCGATCCATTTGGCGAGACGCTGATAGCCACGACGCATTTTCGGTAAGGCAAACAGGCTGGCCACCAGGGTAAACCAGGCCAGCGTTTCCAGCGCGATTAACACGAACAGCCCCCAGCGCTCTGCGCTGCCCACGTTGTCGCCCACGAACAGTGAGAACACGCTGCCGAAATAAATAATGGCCTTAGGGTTAGCCAGGTTCGTGAGTAAACCTTTCAGAAAACTGCGGCCGCCGTGCGCAAGCTCCACCTCCGGCGAATGCTGCGCCACCTGCTCTTTTTTCAGCGCGCTGCGCAGCATCTGGTAGCCCATCCAGCACAGATACAGCCCGCCGCCGACCATAATAATGTTATGCAGCCACGCCATTTTTTCGATGATCAGGTGCAGGCCAAGCAGCGCCACGCCGGACCAGATCATGACGCCGCCGGTGATACCCAGCACGCCCATCATGGCTTCTTTGCGTGAACGACTAACGGCAGTTTGAGAGACAAAGAAAAAGTCGGGGCCAGGGCTCATCAGCGCAACAAGATGCACCAGCGCCACCGTCATGAATAGCATCAACATAGAAATTAGCTCGCGGGATAATTATTCGGTGAACAACCATCCTGCCACGTTCGGACAAAGCTGGCTACTACTCATCTTCGCCGTCGACATGACTGCGAATTAGCGACATAAATTCGCGCCCAAAGCGTTCCAGTTTGCGCGTCCCCACGCCGTTGACGCCCAGCATTTCGCCCTGAGTAACAGGCATCTGCTCGGCCATTTCAATAAGCGTGGCATCGTTAAACACTACGTACGGCGGGATGTTCTCTTCATCGGCAATTGCCTTACGCAGTTTACGCAGCTTGGCAAACAGCTTGCGATCGTAGTTGCCGCCGAATACTTTCTGGTTGGCACGCGGTTTAATAGCCACGACGCGCGGCACCGCCAGCATCAGAGGGACTTCCGCACGCAGATAAGGGCGCGCCGCTTCGGTGAGCTGCAACGCCGAGTGCTGGGCAATATTCTGCGTCACCACCCCAAGGTGGATCAGCTGACGTATTACGCTCACCCAATGCTCCGTAGTGTGGTCGCGACCTTCGCCATAAATTTTCAGCTTGTCATGCCCGAATTCGCGAATACGCTGGTTGTTTGCGCCGCGCAGCACTTCGACAACATACCCCATACCGAAACGCTGCCCGACGCGATAAATACAGGAAAGCGCTTTTTGGGCATCCATCAGCCCGTCGTAACGACGGGGCGGATCGAGACAGACATCGCAGTTACCGCAGGGTTGCTGACGCCCCTCTCCAAAGTAGTTCAACAGCACCAGACGACGACAGGTCTGTGCCTCGGCAAATGCGCCCATCGCGTTAAGCTTATGCCGTTCAATGTCCTGTAACTGGCCCTGCGGCTTCTCTTCCAGGCATTTGCGCAGCCACGCCATGTCCGCTGGATCATAAAACAGCATCGCTTCGGCGGGCAGCCCGTCGCGTCCTGCACGGCCTGTTTCCTGATAGTAGGATTCAATGTTGCGCGGAATATCAAAGTGCGCGACAAACCGCACGTTTGGCTTGTTGATGCCCATGCCAAACGCCACGGTCGCGACGACGATTTGCAGATCATCGCGTTGGAATTTTTCCTGCACGTCGGCGCGTACATCATGTTCCAGCCCGGCGTGGTAAGCCCCGGCGCTGATGCCTTTACTCTGTAAACGTGCTGCGGTGTCTTCAACCTTTGCACGACTGTTACAGTAAATAATGCCGGACTTTCCGCGCTGTTCCTGAACGTAGCGCATCAGCTGATCGAGAGGCTTGAATTTCTCCATCAGCATGTAGCGAATATTCGGGCGGTCAAAACTGCTGATTTGGATCAGCGGATCCTGCAATCCAAGCAGACGGACAATATCTAATCTGGTGGTGTCATCTGCCGTGGCGGTCAGAGCGATAAACGGCACATTTGGCAGACGCTGACGCAGCTGACCCAACGCGGCATATTCCGGGCGGAAGTCGTGGCCCCACTGGGAGATACAGTGCGCTTCATCCACCGCCACCATCGACAGGTGCCAGTGGCAGATTTGGTCGATGAAGTTATCCATCATCAACCGCTCGGGTGCGATGTACAGCAGGCGGATTTGCCCGCTGCGGCAGCCAGCCAGCACTTCCTGCTGCTGCTCACGGCTTTGGGTGGAATTAAGACAGGCCGCCGCGACGCCGTTGGCGAGCAGCTGGTCAACCTGGTCTTTCATCAGTGAAATAAGCGGGGAGACAACGACCGTCAGACCGCCAAAAACCAGCGCCGGGATCTGGTAACACAGCGATTTACCGCCGCCCGTTGGCATGACAACCAGACAATCGCGCCCATCCAGCACCGTTTCGATGATGGTTTCCTGGCCCGGGCGGAACTGCTGATAACCAAAGGTTTCCTGCAATACCTGTCTTGCCAGCGCTGTCTGATTGATTACTTCCGCCTGTGTCACGCTTTCTCCACCACCAAAAATTCAGGCGCCATTTTCAGCGCCTGAGTTAAAAACTGCAACTTTTTAGAATAGGTCGTTGAGCATAACGCCCACGCCAAAGCGCGTCTGATTAAAGTTGTAATCAATTAAGGATTCACCGTAGCCGCTATAAAGCTGGGTATAAAGGCGTACGTGTTTGGTGACCGGATAGCTAAAGCCCATCTCTGCGCCGCCGTAGCCGGTGTTCCAGTTGTACTGGCCTTTCAGGCTCAGCACGGCATCCCCCAGCGAATAACCAATTTTTAGCTGGTAGTAACCCATGTATTTGGTGATATCCGGATTGTCATCCGTGCTGCCCAGCACGTACCAGGGCTTCGCTTCTACCAGCCAGTTGCCATTTTCCGCCATCAGACGCGCGTAGAGGCGGTTCCAGCTGCGGGACGTGGGATCGGAGCGTCCATTGGAGTCGTGGTTATAGCCAAACTCCACGTCACGCAGCGTCCAGCCAGCAAAGGTGTCGTCCATGGCAAAGCCGAGGAACAGCTGAGGCTCGTAGTTGGTTTCGCGGAACGGGGAGGATTCACCGCTGTTAGAAAGCTGCCACCAGGATTTCTGAGTGTATGACGCACCTAACACCGAGTTAGGTCCGAGGATCCCGCGCCACAGCGGGAAGGCAAGGCTTAGCTGAAACTTCACCTCATCCTTACGGGCATTATCAGACCAGTTATAAGAGCTTATCGCTTCTTTGTTCAGGTCATCCGTCACCGTGTAAATCAGGTAGTTAGTGTCATAGGGATACAGCGTAAACGGATTGTCGTGCTCCTGAAGCATGTTGGCAATGATGCTGCCGCGCACGGCAGGCTTATCATGCACCTCTTTTATCGTGGCTTCCTGTGCGTAGGCCGTCAGAGGCAGCAAACATGCGGCCATCAAGCATCCCAGAAACTTGCGCATCGACAATGTTCTCCTGAACGTAAAATTTGGTTTCGAATTATTGGCTGGCGGACATTCTACATAGTTCCCGGACATCGCGCTCGGTCAACCTTTCCGAAAGTGGAAAGCAACAAATGAGAAGCATAAAATAAACATTCATTTAACCTATCCAGACTTTTTGACCGAGGAAAGATCCATGTCCGGCACCCTGCTGACAACCGAAGCCGCTCTCCAGCTAGTTGGGGAGATTTTTGTCTATCATATGCCGTTTAACCGCGCGCTGGGCCTTGAGCTGGAACGCTATGAAAAGGCCTTCGCTCAGCTTGGTTTTAATAATCAACCGATGATGGTGGGTAACTGGGCGCAGAGCATTTTACACGGCGGGGTGATTGCCTCCGCGCTGGATGTGGCGGCAGGACTGGTCTGCGTCGGCAGTACCCTGACGCGCCATGACACCATTAGCGAAGAAGAGCTGCGTCAGCGCCTGTCGAAAATGGGCACCATAGATCTGCGCGTGGACTATCTGCGTCCCGGCCGCGGCCAGCGCTTTACCGCAAGCAGCAGCCTGCTGCGCGCAGGGAATAAGGTTGCGGTAGCTCGGGTGGAATTACACAACGAAGAACAGATCCATATCGCCAGCGCCACGGCCACCTATATGGTGGGGTAAGAATGTAAATCCTGTTATTATTTGCTCACTATTTTTCTACGAGTTTTTTTCATGGATGCGAAACAGACCCGCCAGGGCGTACTGCTTGCCCTGGCCGCGTATTTAATATGGGGCATCGCGCCTGCCTACTTCAAAGTCATTCACTATGTACCAGCCGATGAGATTCTGACCCACCGCGTGATTTGGTCATTTTTCTTTATGGTCGTGCTGATCACCCTCAGCCGCCAGTGGCCACAGGTGAAAAAAGCCTGCCAGAACCGCAGGAAGGTGCTGGCGATGGCGCTTTCAGCGGTGCTGATCGGGGGCAACTGGCTGCTATTTATCTGGGCGGTGAATAATAATCATATGCTGGAGGCGAGCCTCGGCTATTTTATCAACCCGCTGGTGAACGTGGTGCTGGGGATGATATTCCTCGGCGAAAGGTTCCGCAGAATGCAGTGGGTCGCCGTGATGCTGGCAGCCTGTGGCGTGCTGGTTCAGCTGTGGACTTTTGGTTCGCTGCCGGTTATCGCGCTGGGTCTGGCCTTCAGCTTCGCGTTTTACGGCCTGGTGCGTAAGAAGATAGCCGTTGATGCCCAAACAGGCATGTTGGTGGAAACGCTCTGGCTGCTGCCGATAGCGGCAATTTATCTCTTCGGCATTGCCGACAGCGCCACCAGCAATATGAGCCAGAATCCCTGGTCGCTGGATTTGCTGCTGATCGCCGCGGGAATAGTGACGACCATTCCGCTGCTGTGCTTTACCGCTGCCGCCACGCGTCTGCGCCTGTCTACCTTAGGCTTCTTCCAGTACCTTGGCCCCACGCTGATGTTCCTGCTGGCGGTGACTTTCTATGGTGAAGTGATTGGCAAAGACAAGATGCTGACGTTCGGCTTTATCTGGGCCGCGCTGGCGCTGTTTATTCTGGATTCGGTGTATAAGCAACGTAATTCACCGATTGCCGCCCGCGGGGCAAAAGAGAAGTAAAAAAGGGAGCCGCAAGGCTCCCTTCAGGCGGATG
>CAMLJN010000039.1 GCA_946480445.1 uncultured Buttiauxella sp. | reverse complement strand
TCGGGATCGGCGGTGCGGCTAGTTCATATATCAAAGGAGGTAACCCCCGCGGCGCCCAGACGATTCGGCTAGCGCTGGATATATCCGATCTATACCTGATCCAAATTCTTATAGTCGCTTCGGCATGCTCTGCGCCGGAAGCAATCAACTCACGACCGCTGATGCTTTTCACTTCGGCGGGAACATTACTGGCTTGATCAAACCATTCTTCGCTTTCCTGTCCGGAAGGAAGTTCGATTGTTCTAAAATTTTGGATTGTTATTCGATGCCTAAACCTACCTGGCTCCATCAGGAAGTCTCCTCTTTATCGCTGCTTCCCCGCCAGTTACGGCAGGAGAACATCAGATTCTCTGCTGCTGCATTGGTATAAAGCTGCACTTCTGTCTGGCTTGTGCGGTGCTCAAACAGATCGCCAAACACCAGCAGCATCGCGGAGACTACCGGAGAAGGAATATCTCCTGCCGCCTTCCAGCGCGGTTCATCACACCAGCGCAAGCAGTAGTCCAGTGCGGCTTGTGCGTAACGCTTAATAACCGCATCACGATCAACACCGTCAAATTCAATATGCTGACGCAGCTCCTCAATAGGCACCACGTCGAGAACGTTTATTGTCATAATCTTAAGGGCGGGCTTCCCCGCCCATCCTCATCAGCTGTTTTGTTCTGCGAAGGTGCCCTTAATCAGCGCTTTCGGACGATAGTGCGCCAGCGCCAGGCGCTCTTCACATAAGATAGTCAGCATGTTTTTCACGAAGTTGTCGCGGTCCTCGCGGCTGACCTCAATTGTCGCGTCCATGCGATCCCAGACCTGCGAAGCCATATCGAAGCCGCCGACGGTAAACGTGCCCTGGTTCTGCGCCCGCGTTGGGACAACCGGCAGACCCCACATGATGTTTTGGGTGAATGCCTGTGGACCACCGAAGATATAGCGCCCTTCGTTATCCTTCAGCAGCGCAATGGAGTGCCAGTCTCGCGGGTTAAGTACGATACCCGAGGCGCTGAACTCGGACTCTGTCACCTGGAAGATTGCGTGAGCGATAATATCGGCGCGGGTATCACCGGAAACATTCAGGCCGGTATCGTAGGCCGTGGCCACATGGTTGATGCCTTCCAGATCGTCGCCGCTACCATCGCCGTTTAGCAGTTGGCGCTCTTCTTCCAGCGCAAGGCCGTACATGAGGCGGTTGTTAACGTAGGACTGCAGCATTGGGGCATCGTCCATAACCTGACGGGAAGCCTGGATCCAGTGCGCAACGGTTTTCACGTTCGCCGTTTGCTTGCTAAACGTGATTTCAGATTCTGGCTTGAGGTCTTTTTCCGCCACACTGGCAGCTCTGTTTGTAAACAACTCTTCACGGACGTATTCCAGCGAGTTACTGGAGATTCGCCCCTGCGCCAGCAGATCACGAATGGTCAGACGGCGCAGGCCCGGCATAACAATGCCCGGCACCTGCATAGGCTGGATCAGGCTTCCGGCTGATGCCTCGTCACTACCCAGCGATTTATTGAAGGTCTGTGCTTCGAAATGGCCCTTACTGCCATTCCACGATTTAGTCAGCTCTTCAGCGGCACGCTCGGAGAAGGATTTCTTCTCGACCGGGTTTTCAGCGCCGGAGGCAAACTTCTGCTCGATGTCAAACAGGCGGGAGCCGGAGGTTTTCAGCTCCTCCTGAACTTTCGCCAGATCATCCTGCAGCTGCTTTGATACGCGGCCTGTTGTTTCAATCTCAGTTTTCTGTGCTTCGAAAAGCTGCTGCATATTTTTCTGAGACTCTTCGATAGCTTTCTGGATTTGTGATAATTCGGACATGTTATTTTCCTAATGATTGAGGGAATGAATTGATACGCGCGATAAGCGCGGAAATGTCTGCTGATTTGGTTTCATCAGGTTCGGACTCGCTCCGGACGGCTGACTTAAACCGGGCAATAAGCCCCACTGCCTGTGATTTGCTTAAACCCACTGAATCCCTCAGCCAGTTCTCAACATCACGAATGGTTTCGATGCCGTCGATACTCTTCATCGCGGATACACCGGCCAGCTCGTTCGCCGGGAAGGTGCAGACGCTGATTTCTCGCAGCATGGTAATGTTTTTGAAGATCCGCCCGCCGGTTGCCGTCTGTGAGTAGTCGTCTTTAGTCACAGAAAAACCAACCGACATCCCCTCTACGGTACCGTGCTGCATGGCGGCTTTCAGATCGCTGGCGCCACTGTGCCCCGGCGTCAGTTGCCCGCGCACAAACAATCCTTTGCTGTCCTCAGCCAGCGCATCCCATTTGCCCACCGGCAACTCCCAGGCGCGATGATTGAAGAACATCGCCACCTTGCGACTCTGTTGCTGGATTGCATTTTTAAAAGCGCCAGGCAGGATAATGTCGCCATCTGAATCGACGTTACCGAATACCGAGGCGTAACCTTCAAAAATGCCCTGAGTACCGTCGCCGGTGAATTTGATTTCCGTCTCTTCGAAAGAGAGCGTTTTTTTGATTTCTGGCATGCTGCCCCCTTAAAAAACTAAACCCCGCCAGAGCGAGGTTTGTTATCAGTTCCCAGAGCGGTAATGGGTACATATTGTTTTTGCCGCATTGCGACATCTCCCCCGTCTATTCGGGGCATATTGTCCAGGCGGCGCATTTCATTAATTGTGCGTAACCCCGCGTCCCCCATCGCTTTCATGAATGCGGCTCGGGAAGCTGAATCACCACGCAGCAGGCCATCAAGGTTATGCTCGGCATGATATTTACCAACCTCGCCAGGCTTCAACAGCCAGCGCTGAATGCAGTTTTCCCAGCGGGAAATGTACGGTTGCAAGGTGTACTGCAGGAATCCCAGATTCTGCTGTTCAATGCCCGTTCCCCAGCTCGTCGATTTTTCTACATCGCCAACCAGATGAGGTGGCACACCGAAGAATCTCGCCAGCTCGCTGACCTGAAATTTCCGTGATGCCATCGTTTCAGCGTCCTGCGGACTGACGCCTATATCATGAGCGGCAAAGTTAGCCTCCAGGATCCAGAGTCGTTTTTTCACCGGCCCACCAGCTATTTCCTTAAAGTTCTCTTCCACCTGATCGCGCTGCTCTTTAGACATCACGCGATCGCCAACGGAAAGAATTTTTGGTGACTTTGCGCCGTTAGCGTAGAAGTCGCGCTGCTGGTCCTCCATTGCCACCGCCACGCCAGCGGATTTACACGCATGAGCAATAGGCGATAACCCTACCAGCCCATTAAATCCGAAGCCCTTAAGATGGAATATTTCGCGTTGGCTGAAATTGGCGTATTCGCTGTCGCGCTTGTACCGGTAAACTATTTTCTTACCTTCCAGCCGTACGTCCATATTCGCGGACATCAGGGGTAGAAGGTTAATCACATCTCCTACGGAGTTGCGCTCAATCAGTGCGTAAGCATTGCCATAGAAGCAAAGCTGCATCGTCATTGATTCGCGGAATTCCTGGGCGGTCATGTACTGATTAGGCGAGTAACGCAGCAGGCGCGCCAGCGGGTTATCCATCCCCACCTTTAACCGGTTATCCTTGCTGTCCGTCTCGAAAACATCAAGCGGAAGCGTAGCGGTCAGCGTGGAGATCAATGAAACGCAGCGCCACACGGTCGAAATCTGAAGGATACGCTCATCGGTTACCAGTGAATCACCCAGCGCGCCGTGGGCAGAAACTGGCCCGGTCTGTGAGCCCTGATCAGGCGTCACCAGCCGACCACCAACGAACCACGACTGCAGGCGAGCCCACATACCGTTGTTCGTGCGTAAATCTATGCTGTATTTAGGTTCATCCATCACATGCTCAGCGGTTTAAATAAGAAATCTTCGAAGTCGCCACCAGCGATAACGACCTCCCCATTTGCTGCTCCGGCCGCCATTGTCATGGCAACCATTCCGTCAATACGTCCTGTGGCTTTCGACTTATCCAGCTTGCGGTTACCGGCGGCATCTTTGACTACCACTGCGTTCTGCGCGCACATCGTCAGGACGGGGTGCATACCGTGCCGGATCCTGCCGTTCAGAAGCAGGGATTCAATTGTGTCAACCGCTGGTCCCATATCTTTAAAGCCCTGTCCAAACTCCGACAGAGGCAGTGCAAGGCCAATGCCTTCCAGCTCCTTCCGGAAAAGGTCTATTCGCCAGCGGTCGAATGCCATTGAGGCCAGCAAGTCAAAGTCACTCAGGATTTCAGCAATATCTTTAACCACAAACTCATAATCAACAGACGATCCCGGTGTCGTTCTCAGGAAGCCCTGCTTAACCCATACGTCATATGGCACACGGTCGGTTTTGGCCCGGTCCGTCAGCGTTTTTTCCGGCGTCCAGAAGTACGGGAAAACGTCCCATATCCCCTTGCTGTCCTCACCGGCAATCACCAGCGCTGTAAGGTCATTTCGTGCAGAAAGGTCAAGGCCGGCAAACCATTTACGCGACGAGTTAATCGCCGGAGCCTTCCCACTCTCCCACACGCTTTTCGAGATAAACGGCGAGACGGTAGAAACGCGCTGGTTCAGGCAAAGGTTACGAAAGGTGTTTTCAAAACTCGGCATACGCCCGGCCATTTCTGCCTGACGCTCTAAGTCTTTCAATGAACGGAAGCTGCCCAGCGCCGGGTTAGCGGCTGCCCAGGCATCCCGGTCGCTCACGTCTGCCTCTTTGGCCGCCTGATACACATGGGAAACGATATGCGGATCGCCGGAGCGCTCGGCATCGTCAAGCCAGATACTCAGCAAATCATTATCGTTTGCCGCCTGGGTACTGATGGCGATGAGCAACGGCGATTCATGCGCGCCCTGCGCTGTGATAATGGCGTCGATAAAATCACTCTGTGGCCCGACAACCTGCCCTACCTCATCAAGAATCGCCAGCACCGGCGAAAGGCCATGTGTCGTTTTCCCCTCGGCGGCCAGCGCGCGAAACTCTACGTTCATCGGCAGACCAATCAGTTTTTTACCGCTTGGGATTATGTGAACGATGCCCTGCAGGTCAGGATTCAGGTTAATCATCTTAACCGCCAGGCTGAACACAATGCCCGCCTGCTCACGGCTCATCGCACCGCTGACTATCTGGGTGTTCTGCTTCGCCTCCGGCCCTACCAGGTGCGCCAGCAATATTCCAGCTATGAGGCCCGTTTTGCCATTCTTACGGGCAATGCTCAGATATGCCTTATCCGTGCCAACAGGGTTGTCATACATCGCCAGGAGAAACACTTTCTGGAACTCATCCAGCCGCATCGGCTGTCCGATGAGCTTGCCTTCCGGCACGATGCAATAGCGCTCTATGAAGGCGATAACTTTTTCACCACGCGTCATTGAACACCTATCCGTGTTTTGGGAAAGCGATCAGATTGTCATCATCTCCCGAATTCTGGTTAACCGTCCCGCGAGCGTTCCGGTCGTTTTCGTTGCGCTTCTTCTGGTCGCGGCTTTCGCCATTGGTGGCGTGTGAGTGGATCTGCAGGTCACGGCGCTGGGCCAGTATTGTTCGCTGCAACTCCACAATTTGCTTACGCAAATCTTTAATGAGCTGTTCGTTACGATCATCACCGCGCACGCGTTCTTCTTTGCGCAAATCCTTGCGTAAAACGGTGATATAGAGTTGATTATTTGCCAGTTCGGCGGCGGCAAGCAGGTCAGCTGGCGTCCAGCTGTCCAGCGCTTTCGATCTGATATTGTCATGCCAGAAAGGTTCTGCTTTTTTCTCCAGACCCGCATGCGCCGGAGGTTGAATAGTGTCCTCTGTTGCATTTTTCATGGCCTGAAGCGCCGCCGCCGAACTGTCGGAACGGGTTCGTTTGTCTGCCATTTTTAGCACCTGATAAATCGGAAAAAATCGGGTTAGCGTTAAATTGAAACTTCAGCGGCGGTCATTTAGGGCGAAAGGGGTAGAGTTTTATCCTCCCCCCCCTACCCATGCCGGAGCGTCATTGTTGAGAATTGCTCTCGTTTACTTCCAGTGCGAATTGGGATCGAGCGGGTAGCCGTTGACATCGCAGCCGATGATCGTGCCGCTCTTCTCCATCCTCTGCTTTGTTGAATCGTGGTGCTGCTTGCACAGTGGCTGCCAGTTCTTTTTATCCCAGAACAAGACCTGTGCTTTAGCTATCGCGGCCTGATTTCCAGACCTGATTGCGTCTTTCAGCTTATGCGGTTCGATGTGGTCAACAACCGTCGCTGCTATTGTCCTTCCCTGCTCTTCACACATCCGGCACAGCGGGTGGCTGCGCAGGAATGACAGCCTGGCCTTATCCCACCGGCTGCCATAGATACGAGGCTCTTTGCTCATCGTGCCAACCTCCATGCCTTGCGTCGTTCAGTTCTGGGCATGCCGTCATGCGGCTTCTCTACCGGTTCGCCGTCTGCATGATCAACGAGTGAATAACACGGATACACCACCGGGCCGCCGTGCGCGTCGCCTACTGCATAATCAGCTGACTTGCTGCTGTCCCATCGCTCAAGCACGCGGGATAGATGCTGCAGCGGTACGCTGTAGCAGACACCGTGAATCAAGCGGGGCAATGTGATGTAGTCGGCTCGTTTCTTGTCTGCCAGTATCAACCGTTCGGCTATCTGCATTTGATACTGTGGCGGGCGCCCGGTGCCGAGGTAGAACGAGCAAAGGCTATCGGGGAAGCGGGCCAGCCATTCAGCCACCAGCTCAGCAAAGCCAGCAACAGGCTGAGCATCATCCTCAAGCACTACAACCCTGCTCTCCTGCCCGGCGGCCCATTCAAGCGCGCGGCGATGATTCCAGTTGGCTCCACTGTCACGCTCATCTATCAGCAGATGAGCGCCTAACGATGTAGCCAGGCTGGTAGCCATACCGCGCCGTAAGTGATGCCCGAGCACCACAAACTTAATGAGTTGTTCCAAGTGGCAGCTCCAATAAAAAAGCCGCACGATGGCGGCAAGTGTTAAGGCCGCCTTAGCGACCTTTCATGAAATTCATAAGATTTACTCTGTTTCGATATTTACGCTTATTAGTACAAAGGAGTCTTTTACGTTTGTTTGGCCCAGCATGAAACGCTCCGCAAGCAAGTCCCATCCAAGTTGCTCAGCATTACCGTATTTTTTAAACGCTTCTGACGGTATGCGGTCAAACCGCTCAACCCTTCGCCCGCTTACACCCACGCCATCGGTGCGAAAAAACTCAACATCGACGCTAGTCCAAGATAGCTCATGCATATCAATCACCATTTTTTACTAATTATCTGGATATATTAGCGGCATCCAGTGAGTTATCTTTTCTGAATCAGATTCAATGAATGACTTTGACCTCTGCCAGTACGCTCCCATGCATGATAGTTTGAATATATCTCCAGCATCTCCAAGCGCGATGACCTCTTTAGACCACACGCCCTCACTGCTTTCAGGCAGTCTTTCATCAACACTAACCCACTCGCTTTTAGCTCCGCCCATTAACCCCCCCTTTACCCTAGCATCTCACTGATTATGTCACTCCGCTATTTATGTCGCCACCATGCTAGCTCATTTCCTATCCCATCAGTTTTAAAAATGGTATGCACCTTTGGCCCGGTCACTACCCGATCACCAAAAGACTTAGCAGCCATTCCGAAAGCGCCCATGTCCACCAGCGTGGCGGGTGCTGTCTCCATCTTCCAGAAGCGCTGGCTTTCGATGCGATAGTGTAGGCGAATGATGCGGTGAGCGAACTCCATTACATCTGCCCGGCTGCCACCCAACAGGCCAGCATTCAGCAATGGCTCATCGCGGTGCTGCTCGAAGAACTCACTGTATGCTTTGCCGTGATGATTGGCTTTCATCCACTGATCTGCGTATGTCTTGTGCTCAGAGCCAACGTAGATTTTACCCGGTTCCATTTCTACCCAGGGCTCGCGCAGCATCTCGACGTCGGTACCATCGGTACACCAGACAAGCCGGTATTCCGGGTGATCGCGCAGGTACTGGTAGATGTGCAGCCAGCGCGCAAAGTAAGGGCTCATGTCTAACGGTGGCACCTCACCCAGCCCAGCGCCGGTGGGAGATTCTTTCAGCTCGTCCGCAAGCACGATGGGCAGCGCACCAGATATAGAATCAGCCCACGCCTGTAGCAGCTCGGGGGCGGCTTTCATTTTTACGCCACGTTGGGGATCGGGCTGGCTGGTCAACAATGTGGTAAGCACAACATTCGGATTTCTACCGTATGACGCAAACCCGGTGTAGCCGCTATCCCGCCGAGAGTTGTAAATGCCAACGTTACGTTTCACTAACACCTCGCGATCCGGGCGCGCAACCGATCGCGTAACTTGCTCATGTTCATCAAGCGAGTAAATCAGCTTTTCAGAACCAACCACATCAGCAAACGCCCAGGTCGTTAGCCCTGCATTATGAATGCGCAGCGCTAAATCCGGGTGCTCGTACATACCACGGCCGTATACCGGATCGAATCCGCCAACCTTCTCTATTGCGCTGCGATGGTAGTAAAGCATCACGCCACGCTGGCCGGTGTACGCTACGTGTTTATCGTCTCGATACAGCACTGCCATATCGTTAAGCTTCTTCGGCCCGGCCAGGTCGAGAAACTGATAGGACAGGTGTGGCTCAGGTGATTCGATGTAAGGCAGATGCCAGTTATTGGCGATGGCATACGCATCATCATCCCAAAGAAAGAGGTGTTCGCAACCGGCATCCATCAGCGCCTCGAGGCTCCGATTCTTCGATGCCACAATGCCCAGCGATTTATCGTGCCGGATGAGCTGCACACCTTCAGGCACTATAGCCGCCGGGATTGAGCCGTCGTCGATAACAACCACCAGCGCGCCAGGCGGTAAATATTGTTGATGTTGAGATATGGCGCGGCTTAGAACGTCAGCGCGATTATGGGTTGTGATAGCTATTCCGATACGGGCCACTGAATCACGGACAGGCGCATACGGGACACCGTCGATAGTGACCTGCATAATTTAAACCTCGGTATTAACGGGACTATTGCCCCACCTGAGCGAAGCGGATGATGTGCGCGTGCGATGCGCATAAATTTGTATTGCCGTCTTTCCGGCTGTCCACGTATTCAACCGGCAAGGTTTAAGCTCGGAGCTTTCCGGTCATACGCTGCGGGTGTTATTTACCCCACCGCCCGCTGGGGTCGACTTTAACCGATGAAGATATTATCGAAGCCCCTCTGATGCAGGAGCCTCTGTAATACCTACTGATGGGCGGTTTTAACTACTTCCGTACAAGCCTCGCGGTTTGTTTGATTCACGCCATTAACAGAGCAATATGCCGCTACAGGATTTGCACCTGATTTCACCATTCGCTCAATTGTGGCGTTGTTGTTGAAGCTGCACGCACTCACGGCAATAACAATTGCTATTGCAAATGCAAAAACACCACCGAAGAAAACATTTTCAATTTCCATTAATTCTTCCCACTCGTTATCTGGCAGTTCGCCTGCCACGTCTGGTTATGCGCCAGGACGGCGCGCTTCGTCTGCATGTCCATAGCGTCAATGTCGCGGTCGCTCAGGTAAATGGGCCTGTCCCAGTCGCACCCCGTATCAGTCACGGCTGGTGGGCTTACGCCACGATTCACGCAACTCGCGAGAAACATCATCGTCATGAAGATCATTAACGGCTTGCTGTACATCAGCAGCTCCTTTTGTTGCTTCAACCCTTCGCTCGGCAACGGCTTTAACCGCCGCGGCGCTCTCTTGTGCCCGCTGTCTATCGGCTGCTGCTTCGGCTTTGCTGGTGCCCTTTGAGTGCCCAATACCGAATGCACCGGCGATAGCTGCAATAATCAGGCCGATGGCCCCCAGAATAAATTCAAGTCCCATTATCACTCCTCAAACCAGCAGCGCCGCCCGCGCTTTGTTGTAACGAAGCTTTCGATCTGAGATGCCATTTAGCCCGCCATTGATGATTCGCGTAACCCTATGTACGTCAGCACCGTAAGCCATGCAGCCTTTCGATGTGTAAAACCACGCAGCCGAGCGCGCCGCCTGCCGCTCACATTCGAGCAGCTCCGGGGATGTAAGCAGGTCAAGCTTTAGCGCAGCGCCGCAAGTGCGGTAGTTCTCAAGCCCGGTGATCTGAATCAGTCCACGTCCTCGGAATTTCCAGCCATCGCCAGCAGCTTTATTTCCGAGCCTGTTGCTGTAGACCAGGTTAGCGATCGCATCCTGACGAGCCGCGTGCTGCGTTGTTCTGCCCAGTGCATCGGCCTGCTGTTGGGTGATTCGTCTACCGAAAGTAGATACCAGCGCCGCTGGCGTGTAATTGAGGTTTTCCACCACCGCAGTAAATCCGCGCGACTCATGCCCCGCCTGGGCAATGAACATCGCCTGATCCGCCGGTGCAGTAATGCCAAATTCTCTCATTGCTGCGTCTATGTGCTGAAACCAGCGCGCAGCTAACCCGGCGCTAATGTCAGCCGCCTTCTGAAATTGTTGTTGGTTCATATGATTCTCTACTGGAGGGATTCGCCAGCGATTCTTGCCACGTTGCCGCGTGCCCGCCACACAATAACGCAGACGAACACATTCATTATCAGCTCGCCGTAGTCGACCTGGACGTAGCTGCCATGCCAGATTCGGAAAGCAACCCAGGCCGGGGCCAGGATTAGCCCGTAGGCCAGCCACGCCATAGCGGGCCGGTGACGTCCGCCGCGTTTACGGAAGAAAAGCAGACGAACACTAATCAGGAGGCAGGCAATGGCATTTACGTTAATCAGGAGCGTTTGCCATGTCATTTTTCCTCCTTCAGTCCCGGTAGACTGCCGCTGCGCGAACGTGAGAGAACACGTAACAGGATAGTGACGGAAATTGTTGAGGCCGCTAGGGCACCAATCGCAGGAGTGACTTTAATCTGCACTGGTGGGCTTAAGTGGCTCAATCCCGCATTAATGATTGCTGCGATAATCTCAGAAGCCATGCCTGAGCAGTAGACGCCGCCAACGAACGAAATCAGCGCAAAAACAACCTGCTTCCAGATTTTATGGTCCTCAGAGTTAATGACATAAAGCGCGGCACCGGCCAGCGCGCAAATCATTACCGCCGGGGTTGCCTCCGGAAATAGCGAAGCAAATGTGACACCGGCAGATCCGGCAGCGACTCCACCAGCTATGGCTGTGGATAATGGTTCGGACATTTAGCCCCCTCTTACTGTGATCCTCTCAAATGAGGGGAGTAAAAAAGGCCGCCCGGAGGCAGCCAGAAAAATAACACTGTGAAAATATCAGGATTCACTACCCAGTCAGGCGGATTTATTCTTCTTCAGTCTCGTCCGCGCACGAAGCCGATGATGTAACCCAGACCAAAACAAGAAAATCCGAATCCCACCACGGGCAAAACTGAATAAACATAATCAGGCATGGAAATACCTCATGGAAATTATCACCGTAATTGGTGTTCTGCTTACCCTGGCCGGGCTGTTTGTCCCGTCGTTAATCAGCAACCACGCTTCGCGTAACGCAGAATTCAGGAAGCAATCAGCGCCGATACTGGGGAGGCTACTCAGCGAAATGGAGGCTATCGCGGGAGGTTCTTACCCATACAGGCTCATTAGCGATACAGATTTTCACCAGTTGCTGCCTTATGCCCCCGGACGAAGAAAGAGAGCGCTCAGAGATGCCTACGCCTGTTACCAGGAAGCACACTCTGTCGCCGTTACAAAGCACTGGCATGATGAACACCCATCCGACGGGACGGTATTTTTCCCGGCCAGTCTTATTGTCACCAATCCAGCTGAGGTGCTGGAAAAAATGCAGAGCCTGAAGATCGAATTGAGCAGATAGGAAAAGCAGGCCAACGCCAGATTATGGCAGTGCCAAGGCATGTTGATGAGCGATTTCATCACATTAAAAAGCCGCCTGTTTCACAACACGAATACCCCGCCGCACGGCTTACCCGTCAGGCAGCTTTCTAATATGCAGATATACCCCCGCCGAAACGGGGTTTGAGCTTTACTATGTTCTGGTCAACCTTCCCTTGCCTACCTCAGCTAACACGAAACCAATAGCAACGTTGGCTTTATTTGCCAGTGAGACGATCTTGCTGATGTGCTCAGCCTTAACCTTTTTCCATTCATTAAGCCCGGTACCGAGAGCACTCGCTATTTTCTCATCATGATGAAAATCAGAACAGGCATCGTTTATCTCATCCATGATATTTACTTTACGAGGGTTTAGGGCGACGCCCTTTGTCCAATAGTCGTGCAGTGCTGCAAAGCATTCCTCCTGATACGCAATTAATTTATCGCGTATCGACTCTTTCACCTTGTTCGGGTTGATGCTAAACAGCCAGCCGTTGAGTTTCTTTAATGGTATGCACATCTGGGAACGGATTTTCCCATCAGCAGCAACCGTTTCGATATCGCAACAGTTGAACTTGCCTTTCTGGTTATTGAGTTTAACTGACTGAGAGGCCCAGCTAAGTCCGATATTTTCAACTACCGGGCGTAAAGCGACGTACTCTATACCGTTATTTTCAACGGTGGCCAGAATGTCACCTTTAAACATAACTTCCGCAAGGGTTCATTTCAAAGGGTATGGTTCGGTGGGATTGTTGCGCGGGCGGTGCGCGGTGAAATTCGGATACAAAAAAACCCGCTCAGTGGCGGGTTAAATCAGTTAATTCATCTGTAGGCGAGGTATGCCATGATTAGAAGCTTACACGGCAACTTCGGACAAAATCAAGTTTTTCTGTATTAAAATGCAAAATAATGCCGCCATCTTTCAAAACTTAGTAGCCCGTTCGAACGCTATTTCTGCTTTACCCTCTGCCCAGTAGCATTCCTGCACAAGGCTGTCGTAGAAAGGCTTCCAGTTACGCGTCCATGTTCTGATATGCAGCTCCGGCACAACGCTTAGGATCGCTTTATAGACGTTTGTTGAGGGCATGCTTGCAAACCCCTTCCCTGTACAACGTTCACAAACTTTAAATACCGGAGCGCCCTGCTCGCTGGTGGCCTTGCGGTCAAGTACGCGCCCGATCCCTTTGCACCGGCAGCGGGCCGATAAAGTCCCTTTCCCGTCGCAGTGTTGGCATTGCTTTTTAACAGTTTGTGGCTCCATTCTCGGAGCGATCTTCTCTTCACCATCTGCTCCGATGTAGCCAGGGTAACAAACCACCAGCTCCTGTACTTCCACCAGCCCTTTACCTCTGCAGTTTGGGCAGTCTGATGAGCTGGCTGCCGAGCGAGAATATTCACTAAACGCGAACCGGGCCAGCATAAGCATGCATTGCCTCAGCTGCCCATCAGCCGCTTTTCGCACATTTTTTGGAGCGCGCTCCAGCGCTATACTGGCGAGCTGCTGAACAGCTTTCTGCTCATCACCAGCGCTGATGCCATTTTTGCCGAGAAATGCACAAAGACCAAACCTCGCTTTCGCAGCTGTGGAGCCAAGCGCGGCCATAACATCAGTGCCGGTAATCCTGTCCGGAGATGTAGATTTAGATGAATCGGTAATAGCCAGCCCCTGCGGGCTAAAGTGTTTCAACGATGCTTCAAGTTTCATGCGGCCACCTTTTTCATGAAATTCATCTCGCGCACCTGATCACCGTTAATGATGAGGTCGTTAAAGTCCCCATTATCAGGCCAGCGGATCGTTACCTTCTCAATGTCGTTTTTTGCCAGCAGATTTGCATGCGCGCATTCGAATGCTGCTGCATGCCCTGTTGCTGAGTGTTTATCCATATCCGCAAAAATTACGAGATGCTTAACACCCGCCGGCGCCCGGAATTTCTTCATGAAACCACTGTTCAAAGTAGCCCAGGTGTTAACGTGGTAAATCTGGTGGGCAGATAAGGCCGTTTCGATACCTTCAGCAATACCCATCGTGGAGGCGATCGGGAACATGCGCACAGCTACGGACTGTGCATGATCGAGATAGGTTTGCTCCTGAAGCGATCGTAAGAGCTTGTTGCCTTCCATTTTGCCCAGGGACGCTTTTTTATCGCCATCGAGTAGCGTGCGGTGCAGATAGCAGAGCTCGCCTTTGTTGTCCGTCGCAAGCGAATACAGCGACTGGAACACATGCCCCTGATAACGCTCCTTGTCACAGAAGCGCACGGCTTCAGTTGGCAATTTGGTTATCCCGCGGCTGAAAAGGTACCGGGCGGCTGATGTTCCACGCAGGCCCACCAGCTTAGAGAACTTGCTGATAACACGCTGCCGCAGGCTTGTCGCGGTAGTGTTCATCGGCACAACCCGGTGCTTATAGTCATTTCCAAGAAGCTGATCTATTTCACGGCACAGAGTCCCATATGGCTTACCCTGGGTTTTCACCAGTAGCGTCATCCCATCACCGTTACCGCACTTACAAATCCAGGTTCCGGTGCCTTCGTGGTCGTCACTGCGATATTTACCGCGTGACCCACAAACCGGGCATTCGCCTTTATAATGATTTTTCCCGGTTACTGGTGGCAGGCCATAATGCTCGAATATTTCAGGCCAGTGCCCCTTCGCTGCTTCTACGGTTTTCATGCTCTTTTCCCCTGGCTTTCTCGCATATCTTTGAGTTGTTTCTGGGTCTTAATAATCTGGCTGGTAGTGGATGGCGTAATGCCTGAATGAACGCCTTTTGGTCCTGCCGGTTCGCTCTTCTGCTTAGCTTTGGCAAATGCGATCTGCTTATGCTTTATGAAATTGCTAACCTCCGGGGTGATCTCCATCGGGAACGGGTTTAAGCCGTTTGGCCAAGCTCCAAACTTCTCCTTGAAGGTGTTTGCACACCATCCATCACTGACCGGTTTGCCCGTTAACTGGCGCATGTTTTGATAAAATTTAATCTGGCTCCACCAGGATTGTTTCTGGGTTTTGGTATAAGAAATCTCACCATTGCCGAGCTTTTTTATTTTCCGCTGCGTGTCCGTTTCCACGTCCTCGCCAACAAGCGGCTTGAAACCACATTTAGGGCAGACGTAGACGCCTGCCGGTTTCATGTAGTGGCACTCAGAGCACTCTTTAGGAAGCTTCTCCTCTCTCTCTTTTGCATCGCGCGCTGCAGCGTCTTTCATGCCGTCGCTGGTGCTGCGTAGCTCGTCATACTCAATCGCATCAGGGAAACCGAGGCGGTGCACAGTTCCGCTATGATCGAAGATGAGGCATGTTTCTTTGCCTGGAGCTTTTCGCAAGCCCCGCCCTAATGCCTGTAGCCAGCGGATTTCGCTTTTAGTCGGGCGGGCATAGATAACGCAACGGACATCACTGTCAAAGCCGGCCACCAGCACGCCAACGCTCACAATGATTTTTGTTGCTCCACTTTCGAAACGGTGAATAATCAGCTGCCGTTCATCGTGTGGAGTATCAGCCGTCATCACCTCAGCATTAACGCCTGCCTGGTTAAACTGAATGGTCACGAAGTTGGCATGGTTCACATTCACGCAGAATGCGACTGTTGGCAGGTCCCTGCCGTTCTCAAGCCAGTTACCAACGATGTCACCCACCAGATCCGAACCGCACATGATTTCGGCCAGCTGGGCTTCGTTGTAGTCGCGTCCAAATTCAACAGAGTTTTTTGTTTTAACGCCGGTCAGATCTGGTTTTGTAGGCGCGTAAAACTCATAGCCGCTCAGGTCGCCGCGCTGGATCAGTTCTGCAATAGTCGTAGGTTTGATTAGGCGTTCGTAATAACTACCCAGGAACGGAGAGAACGGCGTACCCGACAGGCCAATAACTTTCACGTCCGTTTCCGTCGTAAGGTACCTGATAGATTCAAGAATGCTTTTGCGGCGAAGGTGCGCTTCATCAATGATTAACAGGTCGATATTGTCCGGAAAGTCACGGCGGATCAGCGTGTCGGCGCTGGCGATCTGAATCTGAAGTTTTGGGTCCTGGTTCGGATGGTCACGCCAGATAAAGCTGATCTGTTCTTTCGGTAGGCCGTATTCGGTGAAGCGCTGTGCAGTCTGATTTAGCAGGATCGTATACGGTGCCACAAACAGCACTCTCATCCCGCGACTAACAAAACCATCAGCGATAAATGCAGCTAGGCCGGTTTTGCCGCTGCCCGTTGGTGCATAGACCATAAACGAGTTATAGGCTTTCCAGTCACGGCGCAGCATGTTCAGTGCGCGCTCCTGAGCAAAGTTAGGCGTGATGCTTAGCATTGAGCAGCCTCCCGGGTAATGCGATAATAAATACGTGACGTGGTTTTCAAAGACTCCTCCTCACATGGCTGGTTGACCTCCCGCAAGGCAACCAGCCGCCTCGTACTATCCAACTGGTACATCATTTGAATTTGGTCGCTCTGATAACGTCGATGCTATTTTCGCTGTAGCGCAAAGGATGCTTTCCGTCTTTGAGCAGAACAAATCCAGACATCCCGGCAGGTAGTTCATGTAATTTCATCATTGAGCGATTACGCGGGGAACGCTTGTCAACCTCGATCGCGCATTGCTGCCCGTCTGGGGTCGTCACTAGATAGTCAACAAACCCTTTGTGCCCATTGCTTAATTTGATGGTGAAATTTCGTTGCAGGTGCAGACCTTCGCTTTTGATCTTCGATGCGAAAACGTAGTCAAAAGTCACCTTGTCGGCTCCAGTAAAAAACTGCTCTTCCAGCAGAACGATTAATTTTGCTTTCAATTCAGTGCTCATTGTTCCCTTCCCTATTCGTATCAGATTACTAGTACGCCGCCATTTTTAAGGTATGGCCTCTAAGATCGAGATCTACTTAACCTAATGAGTTGTCTTCTTGGAAAAGCCTGTTCCCGTTCCTCGTACCCGCCCCCTTTCCCCCACCCTCTATCCTTTATTCATGTACTAGCTAACGAGTACAAAGGTGGAGGGTGAAAGTTGCCGAACTTATCCGGGTACCTTTAAACCCGGAAACCATCAGTAGCGTGCTTACGCTACTGCCAGGGGTGGTTCGGCGGTATACCCCTGCAATGCTCTTGCGTGCTTATCAGCGAAGAGTCGAAGCCTTGTGTTTGCTTCGTGTCTTGCCTTGTTCTCCTTCCGGTAACTCACCAGCTCTTCTTCCATCGTGAGTTGGTAAACTTCTGCATACCGGGATATTGCTTTTTGCCTAACTGACGGCGATAACCTCAACAACTGCCCCTGAATCCACTCCGCATCTGCCTGGCTGAATGCTTCAGGCATCAGCGTGAACTGACTAAACATGGCTTTCTTCGGATTGATATCGTTCCGGATAGAGGATCTGGATTTCCGTCAATTCAGCACTGAAAATATGAGCCAGTTTTTCTGCAACCTCAGCTGATGGCCTCTGCTTTCCTCGCTCCATGCGACTAAGATTGCCAGGATCGCAATTGATAGCTGCGGCAACCTCTTGAATGGTCATTCGTGCATTGAGGCGAGCTTTACGTAGCGGTGTAATGAACATGCGTATAACTCCATTTGTGTTTTAGACATAATATGCGCCATAAACATATCAATCAAGCATTCTTGTTTCATTAACAAAATTATGTATAAAATACATATTCGGTGTGGCGGCAATGCGGAGGCGGTAAAGTGAAGGTAGGGGAAAAAATCAGGGAGCTACGTAAAGCTCAAAAAATGACAATCACGCAGTTAGCGGCGCTCACCGACTGGGATGTGGGTAATATTTCCCGTTTAGAGAGAGGAATGCAGGGTTACAGCGAGCAAAGCTTAAAAAAAATAGCCGAGGCTCTCAAGGTGCCGGTTTCAGATCTATTCTCTAACCATAACGAAGATGATACTGTTGATGCATACAGTATAGGTTCGCTTTCTCATCAAAGAAGAAGCGATGTTTATAGGGTTGACGTTATGGATGTGTCCGCAAGTGCAGGCAATGGAGTTTCTACGCGAGATTTCATTGAGGTAATAAGCTCCATTGAATATGTGACAGAGGAGGCAAAAACCCTCTTTGGCCACCGACCCGCAGACCAAGTCAAACTCATCAATGTCCGCGGCGATAGCATGCAGGGAACCATAGAGCCAGGTGACCTCATATTTGTCGATGTTGCGGTTAACTTTTTTGATGGTGATGGGATTTATGTCTTTGATTTTAGTGGTGATCTCTTTATCAAGCGCCTGCAGAAAATAAAAACCAGCATAGTGGTACTCTCGGACAACCCGTTATACAGAGAGTGGCGAATCGCCAGTGATGAAATGGATATGCTCCATGTTTGCGGAAAGGTTCTACTGAGCCAATCGCAACAGTTTCGCCGGCATGCCTAGCCCTCCCCCACCTATACACTCCCTCCCCCAAGAAGAGCCGAAAGGCTCTTTTTTTGTTTCAAATACAAATTAAAAATCAATTAAATACAGATACATGCGAGTGTTATATGTTTATAAAACATATTTATGTTTGACACGCAATTTTGATGATCGTATGCTCACTTCATCGGCAAACAACGGAGCTAATGAGATGAGCACAAAATCAGAAAATTTATTCGAGGGTATGGACATGGCGCCATTAGGCGTTCTGGGAAATATCGACGATCTACTTGCGGCCTCTGAGATCTGCTTATGCTCTGGAAACAAAAAAGTAAACAGCATTGCCTTTGAACTTATTGAACTTGCCCGTGAATATGCAAAAGAAGCTCGTGTCCAAGGCGGTGTCGCATGACATCCATTTCAATACAAGAGCAACATATTATCCGCAGAGCGATGGATAATATGGATAAGGTCGTTAACACTCTTGCGTACGTAGAGGACGATAATGAAACCGAACTTCAAATTAAGTCACTAGTCGGCATATGCATTTATCAGATTAATCGTGATATCAATTCATTAAATGCCATGCTGAACCCTGACAATGAGGGTAAATAATGAAACTCACGAAAGAAACCAATCTCGAATTACTTAGCATTTATATAAATAACTTGCGTGATGCAATCGCCGTTATTGAAATTACGCACAAAGTAGAACTTGATGAAATCTCTAAGAGTATGGCTGTAAGCTGCGCATTAAGCAGTGCTTACCTAGCCCTGGAAGATATAGACAACCTCTAATTAAATGAAACAAATTCAGAATGCAGCTTAAACGCTGGGGATATCCACATTCCAATTTCACTGGAGCTTTAATTATGAGTTTTATTAAAGACAAGTCAGCCTATAAAACGGCGCTTCTTTTCATGACGAACGGTCACGAAGTGATTGCTCAACTTTATCTACGGAAAGCATACGGGGCATAGCGATGAAAAATGCAAAGCTTGATATTTGTGATGTTCTAACTGCCTCTAATCGTGGGCGTCAATTGAATGCTCTACTACAGAACATCTTTGAAAGGGGGACTGATGGGTGTGAAAAGGATGATGAATTAATAGGCCTAGCTTATGACATCAGCGGAAAAATTTCGGGGTTTCTCGATAAGCTAGAAATGGAAGAAAATAAATGACAAATTTAATTGAAACTCGCCGTCGCCGTATCGTCATGGCAAAACTTAACTCAATGGAACGTAAAACCGGTAGCCATTTTACCCTAGTGAAATTACCGAACAATGAAGTAACGACCATTGAGCTAACCGAAGAAATATTAACAAAAGCGCTAATAAAAATATTCGAAGCCATGGTGTATGACTCAAATAAGCGAGCGGAAGCCGAACGCCATATATCAGACCACTACAGCGCATGCATGGGGAATAAGTTAAACAAGCTATCGCCTATGGGCATGGAGTTTATGAACGCAGTAATAGCTAATTTAGCTGAGCAGGCATTTGAACATAAAGGGTGTGGAAATGGTAACTGAGCAGCTAACTATCGAACAAAGGATGATGAGAATCACAAAGCCTGTATTGAATATTGGTTTGCACATTTCACCAAATTTTAACGGGCGCGTGATGGTGTATTTCGAAAATGGACACGCCATATGCGATCGCCCGCTACTGGATGAAGAGCACGTCAATACGCTAGACGGATTTTTAGAGCTGGCCCGCATGGCCGGATACAAAGTTGAGGAGTGAGAAGTGACCACCAGCAAAACTAAAACAGGTATCGACGCAGCATTTAGCCGCCCTCTTCGTCCGGTGTACATCGTGACGCGTCACGGCTTCCGTAAGCGCTGCCTGAGCCGTAGCGCAGCGCTGAACAACCTGGCGCACTACATGACGACCTACGTTTTCCATCATCTGGGGAATTGTACTCGTAATCCGGATATTCCAGTTCTGCGCGACGGGATGCTGGTCTACCAGCTCGGACTGCCAACCGATCGCTATCTGGATGCCCATGCTCGCTGCGTTCGTCGTATCCGCCGCCTGCTGGCGCGCAAACGGGAGATCCAGCAGTGGCAGGAAAAGCACGACGCGCTTACCGAGCAGTACCGCGAATTCATGAAAACGAAGCCGTTCTGAGGGGATCAATGAAAAACGAACCAATCTCTGTCTGGTACTTCGTCACCTTCATGGTGACAAAGAACAACGACCGCAGCGAGTACTCAATTTTCACTCAGGGTAACAGCGAAACTGCCGCAGCTGTCAGCGCTGCCGTGAGTATCTGCCAGCGCCCGGATGGAATTACTCACCCAACATTCAAATCTATACGCATTGCTACCTATGGCGAGGTTGATTCACTCAACGCTGAGTTTAATGCGACTGACGAACGCGAAGCGAAGGAACTGGAAGAAGAAGGCGATGAATAACCTGATTACGAAAAAACCATCAATGGATAGTCTTGAGATAGCCGATTTGGTTAATAGTCGCCATGACAGCGTGAAACGCACTATTGAACGCCTGGCGGAAGCCGGAGTGATTGTCCAACCACCGTTGGTGGACGAACCCGGAACTGACGCAATGGGCCGCCCGCGGCCGGTGCAGGTATTCCGCTTCGCAGGTGAGCAGGGAAAACGCGACAGTATCATCGTCGTTGCCCAGCTTTGCCCCGAGTTTACCGCCCGCCTGGTTGACCGTTGGCGTGAACTTGAAGAAGAGCGCCAGCGCCCCAAATCACAGGCCGAACTGATAGCTGAAATGGCTTTACTGAATGTGGAGCAGGAACGCCGGCTGATCCATGTTGAGGATAAAGTCGTTGAGGTTGCGCAGACCGTAGAAAACATTAAGCGCGGATCTGTGCCTGCCGGATGGTCTGGCTACTCCGTCCTTAAGACCAAAGCAGGTATGACCTCGCTCAAATGTAAAACATTAGTGAAGGCTTACGGCATTCCCACAGACATCATCACTATCATGACACCGGATGGTCAGCCCCGACCAATGGCTATCGTGCTTGATGCTGCGTTTATGACAGCGTTTCGTCAGATGATGTCTGAGGCAGAGCCGCGTGGTGCGCGTTGGTACCACCCCGAAATGGGAATATTTCAGGCTATTGGCTGGGGGGCTAAGTAATGCAGAACATTTACACGCACCCTGGCAGAACTACGGCTGAGCGCCACCAACAAGCGCTTACGTGGGTATGCGACGCGTACCTTTTCTATCTGGTTAGCCTTCACCGCCGCCCAATTTATCGGCATGCGTACGGCGATATATCTCTTAATCAGCCAGCACTACAGGGTTTCATTGACTCTTATCTCATAGATAAGGGGTGGGATATCGAGCGGCGGCTGGTGCATTACATCGATATTCTGGATCTCATTAAGTACATGGGGCGCAAAAATTCGAATTTCATCGACTGGGGAACAGTGCCAGCACTCACTCCGCGCGGCATCCGTTGGTTGAATGCTTGTTTTACTCGCCTGGGCGAAATGGTCAATGAAAAAGGTGGTTGGGAGGAGGTAGTCAGTGAAAAAAGTATCTGAGTTGATGTTATTCACGCTGTTTTTCTCTGGCCTTGCAGGACTGGGTTTAACCGCTGGATTCTTCTGTTTTCTCGGTGTAGCCAAACTGATAACGAGGGTGATGGGATGAAAGTCGAATATCAAAATACGGGTGTTATCTCAACGATAACAATTACCAGCACGGTATTCGAGTTCCGCAAGCACGATCGGGCGGTTGACGCGGCGCTGATCTCGACTCCAGGAATAATTGTAAAGCGTAGTGGAATGTTCTTTATGAAAACGATTATCAGCGGTAAATCCCGCGATGTGCTGCGGGCCTACCGTGTGGCAGTAAGGGAGGTTGCACGATGAAAGCAGAACTTATTGACGTCAACAGCCTTGTAACCGTCTCCGATTATCTTGAGGCGCTGGCGACAGCCGAGGAAGTAACTACGGGTATCAAGCTTCAGCTTCAAAAGTTCGGAAAGACAGATAAAGACTGGCATAGCAGGGCAAATCACTCACTTTCTCAATGGCAGGGCATTCGTCGGGTAATCACTGCCCGCCTGGCCGTACTGCGTCAGAGAGAGAAGGAACACAATATGCAGATCCACCAGCAGCGCAACGATTATCTGATTGATGAGCTGCGCGAGGTCATTCCGGCTTCTGTGTTCGGTGAATGTGTAGATCGCGCTGATAAGAAAATGGGGGGCGCTCATGACGAAAGCTAACGTATTCGAGTTGGCACAGATTATAAAGGCTTCCGGTGCCGATCCGAGCGATGTTACTGATGCTGTGTGGGCTGCCGGATATCGCAAGCCCGCCAGGGAAGCAGAGGAAGCAGTGAACCTTGCACTGGACATCATTTGTGGGTTTGAAGGGGCGGATCTGCCGTGGGATGTATGGCCTAAAAGTTATGCCGATATTCTGAAAGGCGAACTAAATGATTTTGTAGTCGAGGCCATTACACCGGATGAAGCCACCGCCGCCAGCGCAGCGAAAGAGCTGATTGCAGAAGGCTACTCAAAAGTCACTGCTGGAGAACCGGATAACTGCAGGAGCAACGAAAAGGCGCAGGTGCGGCTGGTTCCACGCGAACTTACAGATGATATGGGAGAAGCAATCGCTTTCATCGCTGGTTGTTGCGGTGGTATTGCCTCCGATATTTGGGAAGCAGTGTTGGCAGCTGCACCAGCAATTGGCGATATTCGTTTGGATTCTATAACGCTCCCACCAATTATGGATCTGGATGGGCGTACTGGCCGAAGCCTTATCATCGCCAACACGCACAATGCCGCCGTTACATTATGTGCGATGGCAATAAGGGAGGCAGGTTTTGAAACCGAATGTTCACCGCTCCTCGGTAGTGAGGTATCTACCAATGGGTGAATATGTAGACCTGAACGACGAGCTGGTGAAAGCCAGCGTCCAGATTGATGATGGTTGCGACTATACGAAACGGCTGGTTTGGCAGATGAATGCCAGGCGTGATATGCGGAACGGAGTAAGCCGGCCAATGCCCCCAGCTCCGAAGGTTGCAGCGGCGAAGATCGAAGCGAAGAAGAAGCCCCGGAAACGGGGTTATCGGGTAGTACAAAAAGCGATTGGCACGGTGTGAGGTAAGCCATGAACAACGATAAAGACATTATTTCTGAGTCTGATATTGAAATGCTGACCGGGTATAAAATTCCTTCTAAGCAATGTGAAAGCTTGCGTGAAGCTGGAATATTTTTTATAACCAGGCGCGATGGACGTCCTCGAACAACGTGGGCGCACTTCAATGACCCGCTGTCACATCGCCAAAAAGCGACGGGCGGCAACGAACCACAGCCAGATTTCGGAGCACTGGACTAATGGCAAGGGCACGTAAAAGTAAAGAGGATGCATGGATGCCACCGAGGGTTTACCTCGGGCGCTCTGCATATGAGTTTCATCCTAAAGGCGGGGGCAATATCCGCCTTTGCGATAAAACCTGTACACAGGCGCAGGTTTGGACAGCATGGGAGGCGTTGATAAATGATCGGCCTGATGATTCCCTTTTCGCTGGACTAGTCGAACGCTTCTTCAAGTCAGGGGATTTCTTTGAGTTAGCCGTCGAAACACAAAAGGATTATCGGAAATATTCGCAAAAAATATTGGCTGTTTTTGGTCAGATGCCGCCGGACAGCATTAAGCCCGAACATGTCCGTAAATATCTCGATAAGCGTGGGGTGAAAAGCCGCACCCAGGCAAACAGGGAAAAGGCTTTTATGTCCCGCGTCTATCGTTGGGCCTACGAACGCGGCTATGCCAAAGGAAACCCCACAAAGGGGGTTAAGCAGTTCAAAGAGACAGCGAGAGATCGCTATATCACTAATGAGGAATATAACGCGCTGTTCAGCGTATCCTCGGATGTGGTTCGAGTGGCGATGGAATTAGCTTACCTGTGCTGCGCACGACAGAATGATGTGCTGGAAATGAAAAAGAGCCAACTCATGAGCGAAGGCATATTGATTAAGCAGAGCAAAACATCAGTGGCTCAAATTAAAGCCTGGTCTGATCGTTTATCTTCCGCTATCGCAATGGCAAAGGAGTTACCTTTAAATTCGGGAATGAGCAGTCTATATATCATTCACCAGCCAGCAGGACACAAGTACACCAGGGATGGCTTCAATAGCAGGTGGCGTAAAGCTAAAGAAGAAGCAAGACAGATGTTCCCCCATCTAAGCTTTGATTTTACTTTTCACGATCTCAAGGCTAAGGGTATCTCTGATTTGAAAGGCAATCTTTACGAGAAACAAGCCATATCCGGCCACAAAAATGTGGAGCAGACTGCTCGCTATGATAGAAAAATTGCCATCGTTCCGGTGGTTGGCGGGCAATAGAATATTATGAAGTGGTATTATGAAAAGTGGATTTTCGGGCAATAAAAAACCACCCGAAGGTGGTTTACACGACACTGCTTATCATTGATTTT
>CAMLJN010000038.1 GCA_946480445.1 uncultured Buttiauxella sp. | reverse complement strand
CAAACATCCAGCCCACGCTCACCAGCATACAAACAGCAAGGACGGCTGCAATGCCATAAGCGGGCGCTTTGCTGGCAGGCGTCTTAGCGTGCGCCGCCCGCAAAATCGGCCAGGCAAGCGCGCTCAGGAATGCCAGCACGGCAAAGGTAAACAAACGAGAAAACAGCGGCCAGAAATCCATGCCCGCATCGCTGACTGCCCAAATGACAGAGCAGACAAAAGCGAGGGCGTAAAGCACCAGCCCGGAAGTCTGTTTCCTGAAAATCAAGACGGCAGAAATGAGCATGACGATGCCCATCAGCAGGAAGTACCAGCTGCCGCCCAGGGTGGCTAAATAAGCCCCGCCCGCGCCAATAGCCAGACCGATGATTGCCATCAGCCCGGCGAGTAACCACAGCAGCGCAAGGCTCAGGCCGCGTGGGGGAGTATGACTTGCCATAAATTCTCCTGTTGGAACATGTTCCTGACACAATGTCCCCTGAACGACAGATACAACGATGTCAGGACGCCGCGCGAGGACGCCTGAGTTGAACCGGTTGGGGTAAAGATGAATGCATCCGTCCGTGGTTTAGGCTACTTTCAAGTGAAACACGAATGTATAACGAACCAAATGGTGAATGCTGCGGCTATCATAATCCGCCGTTATGATATTGCAAAGTTGTTAATGAGAAATCTCGCATTTATTGCAAAGCAGAACAAAACATAAAAAGGGCAGCCAATGGCTGCCCTGTGGTGTCTAATTTCTCTGCGGGTAAGGGGAAAATTCAGGCGATACGCGTGTTGGCGGCAGTTGCCGTGCGGGTGATTTTAACCGGTATGGACTTGGAGGTTGGCGTACCCGTGCCGTCACCCGTGCTGGAAAGAGGAACCAAAGGGTTCGTTTCCGGGTAATAGGCCGCAAGATTTCCGCGCGGAATGTTATAAGGCACAATTTTAAAACCGCAGACTTTACGCACGATGCCGTCGTGCCAGAGAGTTTCAATATCAACCAGTTCACCTTCCCTTAAACCCTGTGACAGCAGATCGTCCGGGTTGATAAACAGCACCTCACGCTGGCCGTAAACCCCGCGGTAGCGGTCATCAAGGCCATAAATCGTGGTGTTGTACTGATCGTGTGAACGCAGCGTTTGCAAAGTAAAAGGGGCATTCAGTTCGCCAAATAATGAGGCCGGAAGCGGGGCTGCGCTGAACTCCGCTTTTCCACTCGGGGTATTGAAGCGCAGCTGTGCCGCCGCGTTGCCCAGATAGAATCCTCCCGGTTTTTCACACTGCTGGTTGAAGTTATCAAAACCGGCAATCGTGGCGGCGATATGGTCGCGAATCAGATTGTAATCACCGGCAAGGGCTAGCCAGTCAAGCTTTTCTCGACCCAGAACGGCATTGGCAATACCCGCCACGATAGCCGTTTCTGAACGTTGGGAGTCGGCAATAGGGTGACCGATACCCTCGGAGGCATGCACCATGCTAAAAGAATCTTCAACCGTCACAAACTGGCGGCCCGTAGTCTGAATATCCGCCTCGGTACGGCCCAGCGTCGGCAGGATCAGCGCGTCGCGCCCCGGCACCAGGTGGCTGCGGTTAAGTTTGGTGCTGATATGGACGGTCAGTCCGCAGCGGCGCAGAGCCTCTTCCGTGCGTGGGCTGTCCGGTGCCGCCGCCGCCAGGTTACCCCCCAGCGCAATCAGCACTTTGACTTCATCACGCAGCATTGCCGCCAGAGCCTCTACCGTGTTGTGTCCCGGGCTGCGCGGCGGCTCAAACTCAAAGTGAGCCGCCAGGCTGTCGAGAAGGGTGGTCGGAGGTTTCTCATCGATCCCCATCGTGCGGTTGCCCTGCACGTTACTGTGGCCGCGCACCGGACAAAGCCCCGCGCCGGGTTTGCCGAGGTGGCCCCCCAGCAGTTGCAGGTTCACTATCTCGCGTACGGTATTAAGGGAATGTTTATGCTGGGTAATGCCCATCGCCCAGGTACAGATGACGCGTTCCGCCTGCTGCCAGATGGCTGCCGCATCGCGCAGCTGCGGTTGGCTTAAGCCGGATTGCCTGGTGATGTGCTCCCAGGGAGTAAGGTCGATTTCGGCAAACCACTGTTCAATCCCCAGGGTGTGCTCAGCGATAAAGGTGTCGTCAAAAATGCCCTTCTCACCGCGAGCAAGGCACTCGCGATGCTTTTCCAGCAGCGCTTTTGCCATGCCGCGTACGGCCGCCATATCGCCGCCCAGATTAGGCTGGTAGTAGTTAGTGCTGATATTTCCGGCCAGCGGCGTGATGACTTCCAGCGGTTTTTGCGGATCGGCAAATCTTTCCAGACCGCGCTCGCGCAGCGTATTAAAGGTCACGATCTGCGCGCCGTTTTCGGCGGCATGGCGCAGGCTATGAAGCATTCGCGGATGATTAGTGCCGGGGTTTTGCCCGAACACAAAAATCGCGTTTGCTCTGTCAAAGTCGTTAAGCTGGATTGTGCCTTTTCCTACGCCAATGCTGCGTTTTAACCCGCTGCCGCTGGCTTCATGGCACATATTGGAACAGTCCGGGAAGTTATTGGTGCCCGCCATGCGGCCAAACAGTTGATAAAGATACGAGGCTTCGTTGCTGGCACGTCCCGAGGTATACAGCTCCATTTGATTTGGTGTTTCAAGCGCGTGAATATGCTGCGCAATAAGCGTGAAGGCGTCATCCCAACTGACGGGCTCATAGCGATCGGTATGTGGGTTATACCGTAAAGGTTCGGTTAATCGCCCCTGGTACTCGAGGAAATAGTCGCTCTGTTTATACAGCGTGCTGACGCTGTGCTGAGCAAAAAACTGACCATCTATAAAACGACGCGTTGCCTCCCAGGTCACGGCTTTAGCGCCGTTTTCGCAGAAGCTAAAGGTACTTTTATTGTCATCGCCCCATGCGCATCCCGGGCAGTCAAAGCCTTTGGCCTTGTTCATGCGCATCAGATTGCGCAGGTTTTTGAGCGTGTGTTTACTGTCGAGGACAAAACGGGTGGTGGCTTCAAGCGATCCCCAACCGCCGGCTGCGGCGCGGTAGGGTTTAATGGCTGGTTTGAATTTCATTGGGTTGCTTCTTTTCCGTTCAGGTGACCGGGCCCCGGCACACCGCAAATGACTCCCTCCAGTTTACGCCTGTTTAACGAAATTGATACAAGTGCGTCCGGCAAAAATGGTGGGGATCGCCGGACGGCGGGTTATGATGATGACTTTACAAATGTGCGCTTCACGCGGACAGACTTCATAAAATAGGGCACCCAAATAAGCGCCCCGACAATCGCCGGCATGATTTGCCCGTAGTTGGTCAGGTGTGGGCCAATACCAAAATGCTCAATAGCAAGCCAGGTATCCACAATTCTGTAAACCGCAATCAGCAGCAGCAGGGCAATATAGCTGGCAATGGTGCGCTTAAGACGCCTGAAAAAGGCATAAAGGGTCCAGGCGCCCAGCACCGCGAGGATAATTTGCCCGACCAGCTCAAAGATAATCAGCGGCATAAGCTGCGGCGCATTCTGGCGCAGCAGGCCCAGTACATTGATGATATTGGTGATAGAGACCAGGTACATGATCAGGCCCGCTACCAGTCCAAACGCGGGGAGCCAGAGCAAACCGCCGATCTTGCTGAATTCTTTGCCTTCACAACGGCTGCAATTATCGGCGTCGGCTAAAGCTTCATTGTCGCAGGTGATGCATTTCATCCACGTATCCTTAAGGTAAATCACACACTTAGTAAGCTAACGGGTCGAAAACCCCGAGCGCATTTTTAGTGGGAAATGGTTTACTTGATCCCGTTATCTGTGTCAATTACGTCGCCCGTTAATGCTAATCTGTCTGCATTAAAAGCCTAAAAATATGACCGGAGAAGAGAGTTGTGGAAGGTATGCGTTTACGGAAGACACAGTTAACAGATATTACCCCGTTACAGTTACTGGAGAAGGCTGCCGCTGAACGCTTTCTGGCGATCCCCGCGCTGGCTTTTATCGCCGAAATGGCTGCCACAGAGAGCGACACACACCGGGTGGCTATCGCGCGCGAATTATCCTGGCTGATAGAAAGCGAGCGGGGTGAGATCGCGGGTTTTTGCTACTGCGAGCCGCAGGAACGCAGCCTATATCTGGCGGAGATCTCAACGCATCCGGCTTTTCAGCGCCGGGGGATAGGTCGCCAGCTGCTCAGGCATGTCCGGGAGGAAGCGGGCAGGTTGGGCTACCACGACATCACCCTGACAACATACCGTGATGTCGCCTGGAACGCCCCCTGGTATTCCCGCATGGGGTTCACCTGTATTGCGCCACAGCATATCAGTACCGAGCTTGCCCGCCATCTTGAGGAGCAGCGGGAAGCGGGGATGATGGTGCAGCCCAGAGTCGCAATGCGCCTTGCTTTGTAGGCATTCAGTCCGGCAGCGTTAGCCCCTGCGCAAGAAACCACTTTTTAAGTTTGCCAAGCTGACGAATGTGATAGCCGATGGCGAGTTCTTCATACAGTGATTCTGGCGGAGTGAGCGGGCAAACGGCGGGACGTACACACAAGATGGCGCGTCGGGACTGCCGCCAGGCTCTGCGTTTCATCTCGATTTCATCTGGTCTTATGACCCGGTGTTTTGCCACAGCATCTACGTCTGTTATGGAGTTGTGAAGCGAGTATAACGCGCAAAGAGGCCAACAAGTCGTCCGATGACTGGCCCTCAATATTTCCCGGCGGTGCTATTCTCAAAGAGCATGTCGATGAAATTTTTCCCAAAATGCGTACCCTGTGCGGTTGCCGGTCCGGGGAGTAAGAAAGCTTTCTCGATAGCGATAAAGTACGGTAAATTACCGTTCTTGCAGTTTAATATTTACATCAGTCATAGGGTCATGATGAGTACCGAAAACCTGACCGATATCGCCTATCGTCACTTTGTGGAAAGTGTTAATGACTATGCCATTTATATGCTCAATATCGACGGCACGATTGCGAGCTGGAATAAGGGTGCCCGCAAAGCTAAAGGTTATGAGCAGGATGAGGTCATCGGGCGCTTTTTTGGTATTTTCTACAGCGAAGCTGACCAGCACTCGGGACTTCCGGAAAAGAATCTTGCGGCAGCATTAAAAAATGGTCAGTTTGAAGGGGAAGGCTGGCGCTATCGCAAAGATGGGAGCCGCTTCTGGGCGCATGTGGTGATTGACGCCATCTATGATGAAAACCAAACCTTGCTCGGTTTTGCCAAGATCACCCGCGATATCAGCGAACAGAAGCAGGTTATCGACAAAATCTCCTGGCTTGCGCGCTATGATGCCCTGACCGGCCTGCCTAACCGCGTAGAGTTTTTTGCGTTTGTCGAAAGGTTGTTCGCCGACAGTAACTATACCCGTATTGCCATTTGCACCATCGATCTCGATAAATTCAAAGATATTAACGATACCGAAGGGCATCTGGTCGGCGATCAGCTTTTACAGCGCGTGTCCTCCGCGGTACAAAAAATCCTGACTAAAGATGAAATTGTCGCACGTTTTGGCGGCGACGAATTTGTTGCCGCCAAACCTTATAACGACGAGCAGGAGCTCATTACCTTTACCGAGAAACTGCACGGCTGCTTTAGCGGCAGGCAAGTCTTCTCCCACACTGAAATTAACGTGGCGGCAAGCATTGGCGTGGCGGTATACCCGGATGATGCCACGGACATCAATACGCTAATCAGCAATTCCGATCTGGCGATGTATCGCGCTAAGGTCAATCTGGACAATAAGGTCTGCTGGTACGAAAAAGAGATGGATGAAAAGACGCGCCAGCGTAATACCATGGCGGCGGACATCCGTAAGGGAATAAAAGAAGGGCAGTTTTTCATTTACTACCAGGAAAAACGCTCGATGAAAGATAAAAGTATTACCGGTTATGAAGCGCTGCTGCGCTGGAATCACCCGGAATACGGCCTGATCCCACCGGATGAGTTTATCCCGATTGCCGAGGAGAGCGGCGCAATTGTCCCCCTGGGCTATTGGGTCATAGAAAATGTCTGCCTGGAGTCGCTGGCCAATAACGTCAATAAAAAGATCTCCATTAATATTTCTCCGGTACAGCTACGCAATCAGAACTTCATTGATAAAGTGCGTGAGATCCTGATGCGTACCGCGTATCCGCTCACCCTGCTTGAGTTTGAGGTGACGGAAACGGCGTTTATCGTTAACAAAAAGCTGGCGTTCAGTATTCTGCACCAGTTCCAGAAAATGGGCATCAGCATCGCGCTTGACGACTTTGGCACCGGCTACTCTTCGCTCAGCACGCTTCGTGAGTTTCAGTTTGATGTCATTAAGCTCGATCGCAGCTTTTTAAATAACGTTGAGAATAACTTCCAGGTACGCTCCTTCGTGCGGGCGATTATTTCTCTGGGGAATTCCATCAATACCCCGTTGATTGCCGAAGGGGTGGAAACCTGCGAGCAGCTGCGCATTCTGGAGGAAGAAGGCTGCACTGAAATTCAGGGCTTCCTGTTCGGCCAGCCTGTCGATATCAAAAATATTCACCGCTAAACCACCCGCCTTGCAGACAGTGGTCCATAAAAATGGACTGCTGTTTCACTTGCGTGATGCGCTTAACTTTTCAGCTCTTATTTGCTACTTAGCCCACAGTTCTGACGCTTGCTGATAAAGGACTTGGCTTAGGAAGCCGATGTCAGTCCTACAACACACTCAGTCAAGAGAACCCCTGGATATGGCTACAGCAGCACCTTCAAAAAGCGGTGGGATCAATTTCTGGCATCACATCCGCCTTGTTCCTCTGTTCAGCTCGATTCTGGGCGGGATTCTGGTGTTATTCGCGCTGTGCATCGCGCTGGCAGGCTACTTTCTGGTGCAGAGCGATAAAGCGCTCCAGGATGTGACGGAAGAGATTCAGGTCCGGATGGGGATTTCGAACAGTTCGAACCACCTGCGCACGGCCCGCCTGAATATCGTCCATGCCGGTGCGGCGGGACGCGTAGCCGATATGGACGATATGAAGCGCAATATTGCCCAGGCAGATACGCGTATCAAACAGGCGAAAGAGGGTTTCAATGCTTATCTGGAAAGGCGCGTCAAAACGCCTGCCGACGAAGCGCTTGATGCCGAATTGCGCGCGCGCTTTGATGCCTATATCAACAAGGGAATGGTGCCGATGATGAAATATGCCAGAAATGGCATGTTCGAGGCCATTATTAATCATGAGAACGATCTGGCCCGCAGACTGGATGCTGATTATAACGCCGTATTGCTAAAGGCGATTAACCTGCGCACCGAGAGGGCAAACGCGCTCAGCGTGGAGGCCAAAGCGCGGACCCGGCTGAGTGTGATCGTCATGGCCGGGGCTTTTGCCGTGGCGTTACTGATGACGATTATTACTTTTGTGCTGCTGCGTCGCGTTGTGATCGCGCCTTTACAGCAGGCGGCGGCACGCATCGAACATATTGCCGGTGGCGACCTGACGCAGCCGGATCGGGCGTGTGGACGCAGTGAAATAGGCACACTTAGTCAGCATCTACAGAATATGCAGCTGGCGCTGGTCAACACGGTGGGCTCCGTCCGTGAAGGAGCCGAAGCAATTTATCAGGGCACCAGTGAAATTACGGCGGGCAATACAGACCTCTCTTCGCGTACTGAGCAGCAGGCGGCCGCGCTTGAGCAAACTGCTGCCAGCATGGAGCAGCTGACGGCGACGGTGAAACAGAATGCCGATAACGCTCATCACGCCAGTAAGCTTGCCGAAGATGCTTCGCAGAAGGCCAGCGACGGCGGGCGTATTGTTTCTGGCGTGGTGAAAACCATGAACAATATCTCCGCCAGTTCGAAAAAGATTTCAGAGATCACCGCGGTGATTAACAGTATTGCTTTCCAGACCAATATTCTGGCGCTGAACGCGGCGGTGGAAGCAGCTCGGGCAGGCGAGCAGGGGCGTGGATTTGCCGTTGTGGCCAGTGAAGTCCGTACGCTGGCACAGCGAAGCGCCCAGGCCGCGAAAGAGATTGAAGGGCTCATTAGCGAGTCCGTCTCACTTATTCATTCAGGTTCGCAGGAAGTTGTTCATGCAGGGGAAACTATGAACGGCCTGGTTGATGCGGTGAAGCGCGTGACGAACATTATGCTGGAGATAGCAGCGGCTTCAGACGAACAAAGCCGTGGCATTGAGCAGGTGGGCCAGGCGATCCATGAGATGGATAACGTCACCCAGCAGAATGCCTCCCTGGTTGAAGAAGCCTCGGCTGCGGCGGTGTCACTCGAAGAGCAGGCCGCGCGCCTGACGGCCGCCGTGGGCATTTTCAGGCTGAATACACATACGACGGCAGCGCAAAAACCAGCGCAGACTGAAATGATAAAGCAAAAATCCACGCCAATGACGGAAAGCAAAGATAACTGGGCAACATTCTAAGGTGTAAACCCCTTTGCGCTGGCTTGCTTTGTGCAATTCGTGCCGGCTGGTGGACGCATTTGCTGCATGGTTCTCATCGGCTGGGTAACAACCCAGCCTCATTTATTTGTGAATAATAAACAGACAAAGGGGGAACGAAAACAGGTAGATGTAAACGCGTTCGCTGCCTGGTTACAGCGATACCCTCTGTGAAAAATCCTCTCCGGTAAATTTCTGCGCAACGAGCCTCAGCGGTTAGCCTCTCAGGAAGATGTGCCGCAGATTCGGCTAAACTCAAAGCAAACGCCCGACTGGATTGCCCAAAATGGCCGCAAAACTGTTCAACTGGCTGTTTAAATAAAGAAATCGTAGCTTTTGCCGATGAGATACAAGATCATCCGCTAATTCCGCCCGGCGAGGCTGATAAACGACATACAACCACAGGAACACACTGCTGTGAGCATGATCCAGAATCTGATTAAAAAGGCCTTTGGAACAGTTAACCCCAATGAGGCAGCCAGCTTTTTAGCCAGCGCATGCAACCGTATGAAAAACAGCAGTAAGGCCGAGATCCAGTCTGAAATCGAGCAGGCTCTCTGCGGCGTCAACCTCAATCGCCTCGGCAGTCATGATGTCGGCTTATTGGCACGTCTCAAAGCTGCCGAAGCCGAAGCGGTGCAGCTTCGCGCTGAACTAAAAGCCGCCGCGGGAAAAACGAAAACGAAAACCGTTTATCAGGATAACCCTGAAACGCTCAGGCGCCTGGCTGAGGTTCAGGGTGAACTGGCCGCCGCCCGGCTAAACACCGTGCCCCAGGCTGAGCTACAACGTCTGAACATCCGCATTGCCGGGCTGCAGAAAAATATTGCAAGCGAGCGGGAACACCATTATCAGCAGCTCGCTCTGCTGCGTGAAACCCTGCAACGTAAAATGGACGAGCAGGTTCGCCTGACGCCGGACGGCAGGATTAACCAGGAGCTGGCCGAACGTATCCTCGTGCTTCAAAAATCGCTTACTACACAAAAAGAGATGCACAGCGCTGAACTGGCACAGCTCCATGAAACCATGCAGCAGGATATCGACAATCAGCGCCAGCTACGCAGTGAGCTGGTTAAAAACGGGAATGCGCTGGTAGAAACCGTGCAGTCTTTACAGCTCCAGATAACCGATCTTAAGCGGCAGTTACAGGAAACGGGGGCAGAAAGCGATGCGGCGCGGGCGGCCTACGAGCAGGCACTTCAGGCGCACCAAATCTATGTCAACGTGCTTAAAAACGAACTTGCCGAGCTTACGGGCAAGCATAAAGAGCTAACGGCCTGCCTTGCAGAAAAGGGCGAAGAAGCCCGCATCGCCAGCGAAGCCGTGCGCACGTTGGACCAGAATGTTCTCAGTCTGCAACGGACTCTGGACGAGATGAACGAAACCGAGCAGAATCAGCGCCGCGAAAGAGAAATTGCGCAGGCCGAAGTGTTGCAACTTCGTTCTGCTCTGGCGCAGGCGCAGAGTGAAACTCTGCATCACTTATCGCTTAGTGAAACATTAAATCGCAGGCTTGAAGCAGCCGAAGCCGAGCTAACACGCTCGAAAGGGGCGAAAAGCTTTATGCGCTGGATTACTGAAAAATAACCCACTTCCCCAGGAACATGATCAATGAGTTACCGTTTCACCCTTACCGCACTCGCGGCTTGTGCTCTTTTTGGCTGTGCTAAACCCGTGACCGGGGAACCGGCGGCAGACTTTACCACCGGGGAAACGCTTGTCACGGTAGAGCACGCCTGGACCCGCACCGACGATGGCGCCACTGTGTTTGTCACCGTAAATGGTAAAGATGCGGCAGCGCTAAAAATTGGGGAAAGTGTCGCACTTCGCCTGCCTGAAGGGACCTATCAGATAGGGGGCTATGCAAAATCACTTATTGGGAAAGTAAGCGTCGAGCCGGTGAAGCTGACCACCAGCGCCGGGAGTGCGAAGGCAGTCGAATATGCCGTGACCCGCAGCAAACCTGCGTTTAAAGAAGTCCCGCCTGAAGACACGCCTAAACCTGAGCAAGATCCGAGCGCATAAGTACGCAAACGTACTCACGCTAAAAGCTCGCCTGATGGATGAGCGCGGCCTTTAAGTAAAAACGCCCTCTCCCTGCGGAGAGGGAGAGGCATTACGCCAGTTTAAATACGGACACCGTCTCGTTCAGCATTTGCGACTGCTCCTTCAGCGACATAGCCGCCGCCGAGGCTTCCTCCACCAGGGCTGCGTTTTGCTGGGTCACCGCGTCCATCTGTACGACCGCCAGATTGATCTGTTCGATGCCGCGGCTCTGCTCGCTGGTTGAAACTGCAATATGCTCCATCAAATCAGTCACCTGCTTGATCGCACCTGAAATGCGCAACATGCTTTCTCCTGCCTTATTCACCAGCGCGCTGCCTTTGTTCACCTGCTCACCGGAAAGTTCGATCAGCTCTTTGATCTCTTTGGCCGCGACGGAGGAACGCTGGGCCAGATTACGAACCTCTGTGGCAACAACCGCGAATCCACGCCCCTGTTCGCCTGCGCGGGCGGCTTCCACCGCGGCATTCAGCGCCAGGATATTCGTCTGGAAGGCGATATCTTCGATGATGCTGATAATGTTGTCGATTTTCCCTGAGCTGGATTCGATATTGCGCATCGAGCCAATTACCTCATCCACAATGGCGTTGCCATCATTTGCCGCGATCAGCATGCCGTTTGCGAGGCTGTTTGCCTGACGCGAGTTTTCTGACGTTTGCTTCACCGTTTCCGTCAGCTGTTCCATGCTGGCCGCGGTTTCGCCAAGCGACGCCGCCTGCTCTTCGGTGCGGGAGGAGAGGTCGGTGTTGCCGGCGGCGATCTCTTCGGATGCGTGTGCTACCGTGTGGCTGGATTCACGTACCTGGCCGATGATATGCGCCAGCGACAGACGCATTTTCTCAAGCGTACGCATCATGTCCCCGATTTCGTCATTTGATCTTGCCTTAATGGGTGTGTGCAGCAGGCCGCTGGCAATCTCGCTGCAGTGCTTTTTGGCGCTATCCAGCTCGTTGAGCAGGCGGGTTTTCAGCAGCAGGAAAATGCCCGCCAGAATGGCGATAAACAGCACGGCAAACATGGCGATAACCCACAGGCCTGAACTAAAGCTGGCCTGGGCATCTTTGTTTAGCTGCTGCGCGTAGTGTTCACGGAAAGCCAGAAGTTTATCGAGTGCAATTTCGTACTGTCGATCGAGGTGGGGAATAGTATTCGTCACCAGATCGTTCACACGCTGTTTGTCATTGGCCGCTGCGGCATCAATTAACGGCAGCAACCCCTGCTCGCGGTAAGCAAGGAAGGCGGATTGATATGCATCGGCAAGAGGTTGTTCTCCCGCCTGTTTTGGGGCATCCAGATAAGCCTGGAAGGCGCTATTCGCTTTGTCTAAAACTGTTCTTGCTCCCTCGAGCGCAAGCTGAGCCTGCTCGTTGCGCCCACGCTGCATTTCTTCCATCGCCTCGAGCGCCCGCACGCGCATGGTGCGGCTATGGTTGATAGGGTCGATAACCGATAACACGACGCGGATCTCGCGGTTTACATTATCCAGAGAGTGGTTACTGCGGGTGAGAGACCAGATGTTTGAGGCGGTACTGGCTAAGAAAATGATAAGTAACGTACTGAAAACCAAAAGAGAAAAACGCCTGACTGACATGATGAATCCTTAACGCAAAAGAAAACTGTCGGTAACTGATATCGGGGATGCAAATGTATCACCGCAGAGTTAATCCTTATCGGCAGAAATAAGCGAAGGTTTATCTTTCTTGGCTGTATGCTGCCGGGCGCGTCATATTTGTGTCATCTGGCTGATTTATAAAACGGTGACTTCTCTATTACGGACGTGTAAAAAAAAATGAAATTAAAATCATCTGCGCTGCTCTTCACCTGCCTGTTCCCTCTGGTATGCCAGGCCGAAGAACCCACAGTCGATCGTTACATTGTCACGTTCCCTCAGGGCGATCGTGTGGACTATAAAGGCGCTTACGCCAGCCGCTTCCCAGATGGCCTGCCTGTCGGCGTTGGGTCGGGCCTGCAGTTTTTACGTAAAGAAGGTCATGATCTGCTCTTTGTAACCGTGACCGACCGTGGCCCGAATGCCGATTCGCCAAAGGCCGGGAAAAAAGACTCAAAGATATTCGCTAAGCCAAACTTTACGCCGCTGCTGATGACCCTGCGCGTGGGGAGCGGTAAAGCGCAGGCCATCGACGCGCATGCGCTGCATGATGAAACTGGGTCGATCGGCGGTTTGCCGCTGCCGGAAGGGCTGATTGGGGCAACAAACGAAATTGCGCTCGGCGATACTTTGCAGCAGCTACCGGGTGATAAACGCGGTCTGGATACCGAAGGCATCACGGCGGATGGCAAAGGCGGCTACTGGCTGTGTGACGAATACGGTCCGTTTATCGTCAACGTGGATGCTAAAGGTAAGATCCTGAAAAAGTTTGGTCCACAGGCGGAACAGGGCGAGCAGGGCGTGGCCGGAGGGCTACCTAACATCATAAAATGGCGGCAGGCTAATCGCGGCTTCGAGGGCATAACCCGTATGCCGGACGGGCGTATTATCGCCGCCTTACAAAGTACCCTGGATATCGACGGCAAAAGTAAAAACAGCGCGCTGTTTACCCGTCTGGTCAGTTTTGATCCTGCTACCGGTAACACGGCGATGTACGGCTACCCGATTGATGCCGACGTTTACAAGAAAGCGAAAGATGCCAAGATCGGCGATATTGTGGCGCTCGACGCTAATCGTATCTTGCTTATCGAACAAGGTGCCGACAAAAATAAAGAAATGCGCAATCTTGTGTACGTCGTTGATCTTTCCCAGGCCAGCGATTTGGCCACTTTTGATCAAGAAAAAGCACCTGAATTTGACGACACGCAGCAGCTACAGGCTCGCGGGATTAAACTTGCTGCGAAGACACAGCTCGTGGATTTACGTCAGCTAGGCTGGCAGCAGGAGAAAGCTGAGGGGTTAACGCTTATTGATAACCAGACCTTCGCGGTGATTAATGATAACGACTTTGGCCTCCAGGCCTCGCTTGAAAACCCCGAGAGCAACGGTAAAAAAGCGGATGATTATGAAGTGGATGGCAAAGGCCATCTGACCCTCGCAGGGAAAGAAGTGGCGAGTAAAATTGCCCTGAAGCCATTGGAAAAACCCGAGTCGCTGAATGAACTTTGGGTAATTAAACTCCCCGAGGCTTTTAACTAACGGTCTGTCGGCAAGGTGATTACCTGAGATATTAAGAGTTTGCAGGGGTTTGAGACTTTCAAACCCCGGTTAAATACTCCGTTACTCCGAAATTCAGGCTCAGTACCGTTCTGTGTTCGCAAGGGTTTCGCGTGGCATGTACCTGTCAACGATGTTGAACATTTCAGCGAAAAGGGCGTCATCTTTTTTGGCCCAGAAAATTTCCTGATTATCTCCCCCCCAAATCTCATGGGTATAACATTTAAACTCAAGTAATCCTGTTTTGTGCAGCGTGAAATCAATATGCTTCGTCTCATCTTCGTTGATAATGACCTGATAAAACAGCACGATTTTACTTTCGCAGCCTTCAGTATGGTATAACGTCAAAAACTCATTCAGGTTTGCTCTTAAAAGAGAAATGTCTGAGGCATCTGTTATACGATGGTGATAAAGAAATACAAAGCATCTGCTGCCTCTGTAGGTTAACTGGCGGTCGATGCGACGTCTGAACGCGCGATAGTCCTCTTTCACTCGAAGGGGGTCGTGGTGAGAAAATTCAAAGCCGAGCATATGTCTTTCGCTATAGCGTGCAAGGCAGTTTTTATAATAAGTCGAGCGTACAACGGAATGTTTGCCATTGTTAACGTATTGTAAATACTCTTTGTTCAGTAGATTCTGATAAGCCTCTTTTTCCATCTGGAGAATATATTCGATGTTGGAACGGCAGGAAGAGAAAACGGAGCTGAATGATTTTCTGTTATGCCGTCTGAGGATGTCATCGGGAAGGCAGTTTTCACCCAGTGAAATCCACAGAAACTGTGCTTTGAAATTATTGCGATACTGCCACTTTTTATAAATGTTAAACACGGTTTTCTTTAGTGATTTAAGATAGTCGAGCACCCGTTGCTTGAAGGTTTCACCGTTCATTTCTGCCACCTCATAAACATGATCTACGGCTAAAAATAGAGAGGTAATTTATTTAACCTTGTACTGGTTTTGTTACTTTACTTCACTGAATTCGACCGGGTAGGCGGCGCGAATAGGGGTTGGCGAGGTTAACGTTGTCTGGATGGCAGGCGAAATACCCAATGTATATTTGCCGTTAAGGGCATAGGTCCCTTTCGTGATGGTGGTTATTAAGTCACTGCCATTTTTACCCGCCCCGCGGATAACTATTCGAGTTCCGGCATGTTTTAAATGGTTAGGCTGACTCCAGTTATAATTAGCTGTCTGAATATAATCTGCTCCGGCCTGGACGGGCTGTATCAGTTCATTACCTGTAATAAATGCACCCGCCGTCGTCACTCGAAAATAGCCACCACTGAGCTTCCAGAGTTGAGCTCTTAAACAGAATTCACGGCCAGATGGGAAATTATCGTCAGGCAGAAGGTAAACTTCAGGGGGGACGGCCATAACCGGTCCACGATGCCCCCCCGACTCAGAAACCATTGCTACAGGGAAGTTATTACCCGTTTCAATGACTTTATCGACAAACATTTTCGTCACGGATGCATGGGTATCGGGTTCATTGAGACATAATACATTTACCCAATGAGTACAGGTAAACGACAGTCGCGTGTAGACACCCCCGCCCGATCCTTCTCCGTCGCTGTGTCTTCCTATACAGTCAAGCGTGGTACAGTAAATGTTCCTGAAAACCGAAACAGGGGGTAATCCTCGCCAGTAAAAGGTATTGCACCTGATACTTTCCACTATTGTGGTATTGCCCCAGTTTTCACCGCCTGAAGTCGAGATCTCAATATTCCCCGCAAGAGTGTCAATATTTTTAATGGTGAAAAATGTTGGCGGGCCAGCATAAGTACCGCCATTATTCCCCCAGTCAACCACAATAAAGCGAGGAGAAGAGGCGATAGGCTCGCCTGTTATTCCATTAATCACAAAACGTTTACATCCATATGCCACGTAAGCCCCAGAAACAATCCCTGAATCAATGGATTTGCTGGCGGCGGGATGACACGTATTATTGATAATGCTAAAGTCACGACACAGTTCCGTGTGTATACACTGTCGGCATCCGGAAATATAATTATCTTTTACCGTGAAATTCGCCGCGTAATGTTCATCGGGCGTATTTATGCCATAGGGCGCTTTGCCGGATATGCCGATGCCAATCCCCCAGTTTTTCCCTTTCCCCTCAAGGTTGGCAATGATATTACTTTCAATCAGTAGCCCTTGCTCGTAATGGCCATTAACCACATTTAACTCAATCGCGTCTCCAGCAAGATCGTGAAATGTGTTAAGAGAAATCACCCCCGATACCAGATAATAACTCCCTGTGCCTTGTTGAAGGATTGCATAATTGCAGTTGTGAAATTCATTGTTAATACAGCTGAGCCGCGTACTGCTTTGCAGATCCCGGATAAGGAGTGCTGCGGTGCCAGTCTGATTATATATTTTATTATTGGTAATCGAGCATGTACCCCCTTTTATCTCCAGGCAGGGCCCATCTATATCGACGCCTTCAATAGTTGTTTCTGATAAATAAATCCTGCCGTTTCCACTGAACCTTCCGCCCATCCAGCGGACAGACTGCATGACAATGGACCCCGTAAGAACATAATTACCTCTGGCGATGATGGTTGTGTTTTTATCACGGGCGTAATTAAGACAGGTTTTAACATCATCAAGAGTGACATTTAATGGGTCTTTGGCAAACATCTCAGGGGATATAACTGCATTGGTGGTTATATCTGTACCATTTCTGGTGGCATAATTCAAAAGGGCATCCTCCGTGAAGTATTACTATGGGCTGTTGGCTCAAAGCGGGGTAGGGAAAGCGGCTAAGTCTGTTGCTGTATACTTTACTCTTAAGATTGTGTTCTGGCATTATAAGCAGAATCTTAAAATTAATTTGTTAATTTTAAAAAGCATTGTGAATGTGCTTTCTGTAAAATCTATCTGTAGATTTAAAAAACTCTTGTTAATGGCAGCAGCGTGTAAATTTATTTACGCCGGGTGATTAATTTGCAGTATTATATTTTTTCCTGAACTCACCGGGCGAGCATCCCTTAATACGGCGAAAAGCATGGCTGAAAGCGCTGTCAGAATCGTAACCGAATTTCTGTGCCAGGGATGAAACTGTCACTTTGCTATTTGCGAGTTCACGCCCCGCCAGCTGCATTCACCAGCGTAGTACATACTTTATGGGGGATCCCTGTTTTCTCACGAAAAAGCTGGACCAGAGATGAACAGGACAGGCAGGCGACGGCAGCTAGATCTGCGAGAGTCCAGCGGCGGGACAGGTTTTCATATATGGTCCGCAGTACGCATGCCATCCGCCGGTCACAGCCATGCTTCCAGAGCATTTCCCTCTGTAAAGCCCAGTCTCAGCGCCTGTGGCCAAGGTGGCAGACCATCATTCTGCTGCCGCCTGATCTGTTTCCCGCCGAATAACAAGCAACGGCGGAAGAAATTCAGAAACTGGCGACATGTCTTCATCAAACTCAAATCGTCCGCAGATAAGAAAAAAATCCTCGGCATTTCCGTAACGAGCCAGACCATCAACGGCAGTAGAGTAGGCCGCTTCCGCACTCACCGGTGAGGTGGCCTTTGCGTTCAGTGATGTGCTGAGGTTCGATTTACTGCCCCCGCCTGAAAGCGCTCGCCCGACAAAAACTGTATACGTGTGAAAAAGACGATGCGCCGTTGTACCCGCACCTGACCCCGATTTTAACCAGGGGGATCGACTGGGAGCTTATTGCAGAACAGTATGACGAAATAATCAAATATACAGCGGCACTTAAAACAGGAACGGCCGAACCCGAGGCCATATTGAGGCGATTCACCCGCAATAACATTTAGCACTGATCCTGCGTTATGTGCCGAAGATAGAGCGTTGATTTTTGTTAAGGTATGATTAACCCGATTTAACCTTTCAGATTAAAGGGATTTATATGGTTGAAGATGAAAAAAATGTCCCGAGTGATACCGGCTATTACCGGTATGAGATCGTCGGGGACTGCACCCACCGGACCAATGTTCTCGGGACCGTTAAAACCGTCCAGTGCCGGAAAGTGCCGGTCAGGGGAGTGACGCTGACGGTTGGCGTGTTCTTTGACGGTACAGGCAATAACCGAAATAATTCGAATGACCTGCGGCTGGCCTATGCGCATTGCGCTAACCTGGTGAGTGAGGCGCGGGCAAAAGCCTGTGCGGAATACGAGACCCGCGCAAAAGCGGGTCTTGGTAATCAGAGCTGGCAGGGCGGGCTGACCAATATTTCCCGGTTGTTCGACCTTTATCAGCAGAGTGATGAACTCACAAACAGCGAAACTGAGGCACAGGTAAAAGCCTACGTTAGCGGTATTGGTACGGCCGATGGCAAAAGTGATGCCCTTTTCGGGATGGCGCTAGGTAGTAGTCTTATCAAGCAGTTTGAAGGGGTGGTAACGAAGACGGATGAGGCGCTGGATAACATCAGCGCCGAGCTGGCCCGCTTTATCAAACTAAACCGCAACCAGATAGCAATAGCGAAGGTACAGTTTGACGTGTTCGGGTTCAGCCGGGGCGGGGCGGCCGCGCGCCACTTTGCCAACCGGGTAATGAAGCAGGATACGGCGGTAGCGGCGGCGATAGACAAAGGACTGGATCTGGCAGGACACCACGGAAAAGCTGCCGGAGAGGTGCGCTTTCTGGGACTGTTTGACACGGTGGCCGCTATCGGCAGCCTGCTGAACTTCTACAACGTCAACGGGCGCAGTAATCCCGGCGTTAACCTTGAGCTGCGGCCGTCCGTGGCGCAGAAAGTATTCCAGATAAGCGCGATGCACGAGTGTCGGCACAACTTCAGCCTGAACAGCATCAAAGGGATGTGGCCGGAGCTGGCGCTGCCCGGTGCGCACTCGGATATCGGGGGTGGGTACAACGCGGGGGAAAATGAGGACACGCTGCTGACCATGCCTGATTTTGAAGTGGTGCGCGATGATGCCGAAGAGCTTAGTACAGAGGTTTACCGGAAGACGGAAGCGATGCGGGAGAAGCTGTACGCCCTGCCGGCGCTGAAATATATGCTGCCGCACGGTGACGTTAAAACCCGGATGATTTCGTGGCCGCTGGTGAACCGGGACAAGGCGCGGGCGCATATTTTTGAGAAGAAGGCCGGAGCGGCGGTGTTTCTGACCAGGCAGGCCATCCCGAACGACTGGGAGAAGGTGAGTATGCGGGTGATGATGGATGCGGCGCAGGATGCGGGTGTTATTTTTTCACCAATACTCAGCAATGATAAGGAGCTGTCGTTGCCTGCGGAACTGCTTCCTCTGTGCGATAAAGCAATAGCGCAGGGCCGTGCCGTACGACGGGGCGGTGAGCCAGTGAGCTTTACCGCCGATGAAATGCACATTATCGGGCGTTACCTGCACTGCTCGTCAAACTGGAATATTGATTCCGACCGCAGTCTGTGGCTGGATCCGTCAACGGGGGAGGTTTTCCTGCGGAATAACTATGCGCCGACGGATGAGCGGTCATTTGTCTGGCCGAACGCGCCGGGTGAAGGATGGGTTCGGACGGTGTGGATGATGGATGACCAGCGGCAGTGGGAAGAGCAGCGAAGAGCCTGCGTGGACGCACTGGACGGGGTGTTCGGATGAGAAAATTACATATTGTTACGGGGGTGCTCGGCGGAATGTTGTTACTGACGGGGTGCCACGATAGGCGGGCTGGGGTGACCACACCGCTAGGGGACGGCGTAGAGCAGTGGGGCAAGAAGCTGCCTTACGATCACTGGCAGTTTAATTTTTTTCACCCTAAAAATCTGCCCGCCTTGGTGACGCAGGTGTATATCGAGGACGGGGATATTCGGGAAAGCATCTTCAGGCGGCTTGACCCGACAGAACCCAGCCAGAGCAGCGTGGACACATGGAGTCGTGTTGTTGGCGGTTTTTCTACCCACTTTAATATCGGTAAGGCGCTGCCGGTAAGGATGTCAGTGTGCTGGGACTCGGTGATTGATAAAAAATCGTATGAGACGGAGATCTGGTTTGATCGGGAAACGTGGCGACAAATGACAATGGCTTATCCTGATAATTACAAACCGGGACAGGTTTATTACCGGGATAATATGATTATTGGCCTGGCTCCCGGAGGTACGGTGCGGATCTGGCTTGAGGACAACGGCAATCAGGTTGTACCCCAACACCCGGCCAGACAGTTCACCCTGACGGGAGATAAAATGCTGATATGCAAGAATGCTCCCAGCCGGATTGATTTTAATTACAGCGTGCCTGACGGTTATGACCCGTTTATCCGGGACTTTATCAAAGGGAAAACCTATCCATATGGCGAGTGGTAGAGCATAACGGTCAACAACCTCAAAGGATCTCATGGGGATCCTTTTTTACGCCTTTAATCTCCGAAACTGCTTGTTTTGTAAAATGTCGCATTTTACAGCTTTGCTCCCACCAGGCCTACTATCAGCCGGTTCTCCCCGGTTTAGCGAGTAGCAGGGCGTTAGCGAGAGACTTATATGATGCGCCAACGCAAAGAATGACGGTGGTAGTGACAAACTGCAGCGGTGGCTGACGGCTTGCCGGTCAAACCCGCTTTCGATGAAGGGGTAGCCAAAATTACGGGATACTGTATATAATTACAGTAACTGAAATTTGAAAGGAATCACCATGCAGAGTTTTACCTCGCCTCACGCCCAATGCCGGGTTCGCTACCACGATTTACCCGGCGGCGGCGTGCCTTTATTGTTTATCCACGGTCTGGGCTGTGCGGCGTCATTTGAGTATCCACGAGTGTACGCCGATCCTGCCTTTGGCAATCGCCGCAGCGTGCTGATTGACTTGCCAGGCAGCGGCTACAGTGACAAACCCGAGGGGTATTCTTACAGCACAACCGATCAGGCAAAAGTTATTGCCGAGCTGGTGGAGATACTGGGGTTAAACCGTTTTTATCTCTATGGGCACAGTATGGGGGGGAGCATCGCCATTGAAGTGGCGGCCTTAATGCCCGCGAAAATAGCCGGGCTGATTGTGTCGGAGCCTAATTTTCACTGCGGTGGCGGCGCATTCAGCCGCGGCATAGCCGCACAGGACGAACGCGCCTTTATCAATCAGGGTTATGAAGCGCTGATCTGCGGTGAACAGTCGCCGTGGGCCGGAAGTTTGCTCAGTAATGCGCCTTATGCTGTCTGGCGCGGGGCAAGCAGCCTGGTCACCGGTCCTGCCTCTGCCTGGTTCGATACTTTTATCGCCCTGCAACTGCCAAAATCGCTTCTTTTTGGTGAGCACTCCTTACCGGACGAGGACTTTTCAGCCATTCAGGCAGCAGGAATCAACACGATAATTATTGCCAATGCCGGGCATTCAATGTCCTGGGAAAATCCAGCCGGACTTGCCCGAGCGCTGGCGACCAGCTGCGCAAACCCCTGATTCATCCCTTACCCTGCACAGGGTAAGGGATTATTGCTCCTCTCAGGGAGAAGGAGCAATATCATCAGAACGACATCGTTACGCCCGCATAGTATGCACGGCCCGGTTCGTTGTAAGTAGAAGCACCTTCGTTTTCACGATAAATCTGCTTATCAAACAGGTTGCTGATACCTGTATTGGCGCGCAGGTTTTTGGTGAGCTGATAGTTCACCCCCACGCCCACGATGGAATAAGCGCCGACTTCTTTTGTGGAAAGAGAGTTTACTTCGTTACGGATTTCCGCGTACTGGCGCGGCTTCTGGCGACCGTACATTGTCCAGGTCGTGTTGGCAGACAGTTTATCCGTCACCTGCCAGTCGAACTGGGTGTTCACCGTATATTCCGGAATTACCGACAGCGGATTGCCGGTCTTTTTGCTTTCCGATTTGATCATATAAGTGCCGTTGGTGCGCCAGCTCAGAGTGTCAGGGATAATCGGCACCGTCAGATTTGCCTCCAAACCTTCCACCACGGCCTTACCGCCGTTTTCCCAACGCAGGATGTTGTATTTGTTGGCCGTTTGACCGATGACGTCGCTACCGGAAACGATCTTGTTCTGGTAATCATTTCTGAACCAGGTGACGCCCGCGGCATAGCCTTCCCAGGCAAACTCAAGGCCGATTTCTTTATTGATGCTGATTTCCGGATCCAGGTCTTCGTTCCCCAGCAGGTAACAGCTGCCGCTTGAAAGGTTTTTTGGGCAACCGTTGCCTCGGGTAGCCAGTAGGTAACCTTCGCTGGACTGATATAAATTTGGCGCTTTAAAGGCGCGGGCGATGCCGGCTTTTAGCTTGAAGAGATCGCCTAATCCCTGAGATAGGTTAAGGCTTGGGCTCCAGTTGCCACCGAACTGATTGTGGTAATCAAAGCGCAGGCCGGGGATAACATAGGTGCTTTCGGTCGCTTCGATATTATCTTCAAAATAGATCGCGCTGGTATTGGCGCTGTTGCTGGTGCGACGTTTTGACGGATCGCCTGAAACACCGTTGATGTTTTCATCTGCCGCTGCCGTGGCCGTCATTGAAGCCGGATCGTTGAGCTTCTGACGCTCCCATTCGGCACCCAGCGTGAGGGTCTGGTCGAACAACCCGAACACGGGAACGTTAACTTCGGCGGTGGAACGGTAATCTTCAAGGCGGCTGGTGTCGAAGGTACTGCTGTTAATCATTCCTTCCACGCGGCCGGTGGAGCCTTCGTTAAGGCGGGTGTTGTTGGTTTTTTCATAGTAAACACCAACTTTGGACTGACCCCAGTCCCAGATGCCGTTGTGGGTAATGCCGTAGTTCTGGCGGTACAGACGATTGGTTTCCTGGCCGTAGAGCTGTTCGACGATGCCGTTCGGGCTGATGTTGCCATTGCTGTACTGCGTGTCGCCCGCGTAAATATTGCCCTGCCGGCTGTAGCCGTACTCAAAATCGAAAATCTGTGTTGGCGTTAGTTTCCAGGAGAGGAGGGCGTTGATATCTTTATTACGCACCCCTTCGCGCCCGGCGGCGTAAGAGCCATTTTGCCGGGTGTTAATATCATAGGCGTCGGCGTCAGTTTTATTGAGGTTGCCATAAAGACGCATGGTCAGTGCGTCACCCGCCAGCGGGCCGCTTAAGTTGAAGTTCGCCCGTTTGGTGGCGCCTTCCTTATCGTTTTCTGGCTGGTTGGTATACAGGGACAGGGAACCGTGCCAGTCCTGGGTCGGGCGTTTAGTGATGATATTAACCACACCACCTGCCGCACCTGAGCCATAACGGGCTGCCGCCGGGCCGCGCAGGACCTCAATCCGCTCAACCATTTCCGGCGGAACCCAGTTAGTATCGCCGCGGGAATCCCTTTCGCCGCGCCAGCTGTAGCGCACGGAATTGCGTGAAGTCACCGGGACGCCATCAACCAGAATCAGTGTATTTTCGGGTCCCATGCCTCGAATATCTATCTGGCGGTTATTGCCACGGCTGCCGCTTGCGCTGTTACCTGTAAGGTTTACTCCGGGCATTTTGCGGATGATGTCGGAAAGATCGTTAACAGGAGGATCTTTTTTAATATCCTCGGCGGTAATAATGGAGACACCCGGCTGTTGTTTGAGCTCCTGTTCCGCCGTGGCGTGAACCACCATGGTGTCACCTGTATCGAGCATTGCATCCTGCGTTGCCCCCACACCGCCGCTGCAAAGTCCTGCCATCAGCACTGCCAGATGTGTTTTCCTATAATATTTTTTTACACTCATTCGTAAAGTTTCCCTGTTGTGAAACAAATTGGCACAGGGAGCTGGATAGTAATGATAATTGTTATCATTACAACAGCTGGCGGCAATCTCCATAAATTCCCCATAATTCGACCACAATCTTTACGCTTAAAAAATTTTCTCTAAGTCGATCATAGCGTTCCGTAAAATGTCATTTTGTTAATGATAATTATTTACTTTTGAGCGAGGATAATGATAATCATTACCACCACAATTTATTGACTCATCCTGACCTGTGCGCGGTTTCACGCTGTAGAACGCAACGGAATGGAATGACTGCATCAGCAATAAGGAGCTTTATGATTTCTTCAATGGAGTTTGCCCCCCTGGCAAAACGTCGCGCTTTGTCCATCCTTGCGCTTTCCAGCCTCCTGTTTTCTTCCTCACTGTTTGCCGACACGAATTTCAATGTTGAACGTAAACCCATTGGGAAAGGTGCCTACGAAATGGCGATAACCGGTGAGCCGTCAGCGTTGTATGTTGCAACCTCACAGAGCCGCAAGCTGGACAAGGGCGGGGTGGTTTACCGGTTGGATCCGGCCACGCTGGAGATCACTCAGGCGATCCACAATAACCTGAAGCCTTTTGGTATGGCGGTGAATCACACGACGGGCACGCTGTTTATCGGCAACACCACGAGCAGCGCGGTGACCGCAATTGATGCTAAAACGGGCGAGGTGAAAAAATCACTGGTGCTCGATGAACGCAAACGCAGCAAAGAAGTTCGCCCGTTTGCGCCTCGCGAACTGGTGGTGAATGAGAAAACCAATACGGTTTACGTTGGCGGGCTGGGTGAATCGAGCGTGCTGTGGGTGGTTGATGGCGATAACCTGACGCTGCGCACCACCATTGAAGGGTTGGGCAAATTTGCAACCGGGCTTGCTATCGACCCGAAAGCCTCGCGTCTCTATGTCACCAATGCTGACAATGAGCTGATTGTTATAGATACCACGGCCAATAAGGTCGTCTCGCGCACTAAGCTTGAAGAGGGTGAGCACTTCTATCTGAATCTAAGCCTTGATACCGCGAACCAGCGTGCGTTTATCACCGACTCTAAATCACCTCAGCTGCTGGTGGTGGATACGCGCAACGGTAAGGTACTGAAAAAGATCGCCGTGCCGGTTTCACTGGCGGTGCTGTTTAACCCACAACGCAATGAAGTGTACGTCACGCATCGTGAGTCGGGAAAAGTAAGCGTGATTGATGCCAAAACGTATAAAGTGCTGGAGACTATCGACACGCCAACGCATACAAACAGCCTTGCGCTGTCAGCCGATGGCCAGACGCTGTTCGTTAGCGTGAAGCAGCCAGGATCGCGTGATAAGGAACCGACCAGTCCTGATGACGTGGTGCGTATCAGCTTTAAATAAGCGGTGAACTCTCCCGGTGTATTGCCAGACAGGTGACACACCGGGAAATAATGCCTGACGTTTACCCGTCACTTCTGGGTTGCAACCCGCTAAGAATTCCCTCCAGATACAGTTTTTACGTCGAAACCGGGCGATATGCAGACGATAAAAATTCATCGCTCCCTAATGATTTCCTAAGCATTTGCGGCTATCCTGGAAAAATTGTTACGACACAATGGGACCGTTAAATGCGCAGCAAATACACAGCGTTACAGATAAGCCTTCACTGGCTGGTTTTTCTTTTAGTGGCAGGCGCGTACGCCGCTATGGAACTGCGGGGATTAGCACCGCGAAGCTATCGTCCACTGATTAATGCGATTCATGTCACCTGCGGGCTTAGCGTGTTCGTACTGATGATTGCGCGACTGCTGGTGAAAATGAAGTATCGCGCCCCGGCCATTATCCCCAAACCCCATCCGGCAATTACCGGGCTGTCCCATCTGATCCATACGATTATCTACGTCATGTTTATCGTGTTGCCCGTTTTTGGCTTTCTTACTGTTTATTTCAAAGGCCATGAGTGGACTGTGTTGGGCATCCCAATGCCACACGCACCAGAGCTTGACGAAGACAGGCAGTTTTCGGTGAAAGAGATCCACGAAACGATCGCCAATATTGGCTATTTCGTTATTGGCATTCATGCGTTTGCCGCGCTATTCCACCATTACGTCTGGAAAGATAATACGCTGCTGCGCATGATGCCCGGTAAAAAAAACCGCGGTTAAGCGACCCCAAAATAGCGCATCGCCGCTGTAACGAACGCTGAAACGAAAATGACGGCAATCAGCGGCACCTTACGCCAGGCAAGAAACACCCCCGCGCATACTCCGGTCACGCGGGCGATCCCTGCGAAATGATCGCTTTCATAAAAGGTCGTCGCGATGGCGACCGAGAACAGCAGAATCGTCGCCGCATCGGCAAGCATGAGCTTTGAGTATTCCGATAGCGCAAGCCGGTTGCCCAGTTTTGCCCCGCACAAACGCATCAGATAGGTCCCAGCCGATAAAAGTGCAAGACCGGCAATAATTTTCATGGTATCAGCCATTATTTTTTCCTCGCCAGTAAGCCCAGCATTGAGAGCAGAACAGGAAGGCCAACCGGTGTGAATGGCGTCGCGATAAGCGAAATGCCGGCACCTGAAAGGGCGCGAATTAATGTGGTGCGGTTTTTAAAGGCGGGGATAACCAACGCCAGCAAAATGGTCGGGAATACCGCGTCCAGCCCGATAGTTTCCGGGGCGGGCAGAAAAGAACCGACGGCGCTGCCGATTAAGGCACCCAGCGGC
>CAMLJN010000037.1 GCA_946480445.1 uncultured Buttiauxella sp. | reverse complement strand
CCCTGATCCACCCAATCGCAATGGACGACGGTCTGCGTTTCGCAATCCGTGAAGGCGGCCGTACTGTAGGCGCTGGTGTTGTTGCTAAAGTTATCGCTTAATCGCTGATACCTTTGTATGAAAAAAGAGCGCTTCGGCGCTCTTTTTTTTTTGCTTTTTCCCGTCAGACAGCAGTATCAAACGCCGTTGTGCTATTGTAATCATAACTATTCTCATTTACACTTTGCGCAGAATTTGAACGGGAGTCTCTATGTACGTTTGTCTGTGTAACGGTGTCAGTGACAAGAAGATTCGCCAGGCTGTGCGCCAGTTTCAGCCACAATCCTTCCAGCAACTGCGTAAATTTATCCCGGTAGGGAATCAGTGCGGGAAATGCATTCGCGCTGCTCGCGAAATCATGCAGGAAGAGCTGTTACAGATCCCGGAATTTAAAGAGATTGCTTAAGCCGGTCACTTTTTTTTGACTTACTCCGCGCGGCATCTACGCTTCATGTAGTGGAAGCGGAGGGAGTAAAAATGAAAGGTGATATTAAGATAATAAATTATCTCAATAAATTATTGGGAAACGAGCTTGTCGCGATCAACCAGTACTTTCTCCATGCGAGAATGTTTAAAAACTGGGGCCTGATGCGTCTTAACGACGTCGAGTATCATGAGTCCATCGACGAAATGAAGCATGCCGATAAGTACATCGAGCGTATTTTATTTCTTGAAGGCATTCCTAACCTGCAAGACTTGGGCAAACTGCACATCGGCGAAGATGTGGAGGAGATGCTGCGCTCGGACCTCAACCTCGAAATGGAAGGGGCAAAGGACCTGCGCGAAGCCATCGCCTATGCGGATACCATCCATGACTATGTGAGCCGGGATATGATGATCCAGATTCTGGCGGATGAAGAACACCATATTGACTGGCTGGAAACGGAGCTGGATCTGATTGCCAAAATTGGTTTGCAGAATTATCTCCAGTCGCAGATCAAAGAAGCCAGCTAATCGGCGAAGGAAAGCCATCGAACCATCCTGTCACACCACCCGCTATCGCAAGGCAGGGCCCAAAAGGTAGCGGCGTGGTGAATTTCCCCCTGGCCGCACGCTGTTTTATCCTCCTTATACCGGCAAAAACAAGCCCACATCCCGCTGCTATCAGGAGAATTCCGGGCAGATTGTGCCAGCCGTGCCAGGCGCCCAGCGCGGCGAGCAGCTTCATATCGCCGTAGCCGATACCTTCATGCTTTCGCAAGAGATAGTAGCCCCAGTATAAAGCCCACAAGCTCAGGTATCCGGTGACCGCGCCAATAACGGCGGAGGCCAGGCGATCGGGGAACACACACACCTGGCATAAAAGTCCCGCCCATAAAAGTGGAAAGGTCAGGTTGTCGGGCAGCAACCGACAACGGATATCAATCCAGCTGAGTCTTGTCAGTAGCCCGACATAAGCGAAAACAAAAAGGAGAGCGGGCTGGGGAAGGGCGGTTAACATCGCGGTGACTCAAGAGTCATGCCAAAAGTCTGTGCCGTAAACACTAACGCAACGCTTGCGGGCGGAAAAACGGCGAGCTTTCAATTGCCGAGGAAGCGTCCAGGATTTCGCCGCGAATTGCTTTTTGCAAAGGCGAAATGGAAGACATGTCGAGTATGGTGAAGAAAAGACTGTTTAATTCGTAAGCAAGGGTTGCTTAGTGGGCGTATTTACGTATAATGCGCGGGCCTGTCTTAATTGACGGCTGGTTCGATATGAACCTGGCGGTGCAGTTGCTGCCAACAATGTCCCCAACAGGGGGGCTATGTATGAACGATTACACTCTCCCATCAATCGTAATGGGTTCGAGTAGTAATTTTTTTCGTCTATAAAATAATTGGAGCTCTGGTCTCATGCAGAACCAAAGAATCCGTATCCGCCTTAAAGCGTTTGATCATCGTCTGATCGATCAATCAACTGCGGAAATCGTCGAGACTGCTAAGCGCACTGGTGCGCAAGTCCGTGGTCCGATCCCGCTGCCGACCCGCAAAGAGCGCTTTACCGTTCTGATCTCCCCGCACGTCAACAAAGACGCGCGTGATCAGTACGAGATCCGCACTCACAAGCGTCTGGTTGACATCGTTGAGCCAACTGAGAAAACCGTTGATGCTCTGATGCGTCTGGATCTGGCTGCCGGTGTAGACGTGCAGATCAGCCTGGGTTAATCAGGTCATTGACGATTGAGAGGTTGAAACAATGATTGGTTTAGTCGGTAAAAAAGTGGGTATGACCCGTATCTTCACTGAAGATGGCGTCTCTATCCCAGTAACCGTTATCGAAGTAGAAGCAAACCGTGTTACTCAGGTTAAAGACCTGGCTAACGACGGCTACCGTGCTGTTCAGGTGACCACTGGTGCTAAAAAAGCTAACCGTGTAACCAAGCCGGAAGCTGGTCACTTTGCTAAAGCTGGCGTTGAAGCTGGCCGTGGTCTGTGGGAATTCCGTCTTGCTGAAGGCGAAGAGTTCACCGTAGGTCAGGACATTAGCGTTGAGCTGTTTGCTGAAGTTAAAAAAGTTGACGTAACTGGCACCTCTAAAGGTAAAGGTTTCGCAGGTACCGTTAAGCGCTGGAACTTCCGTACCCAGGACGCTACTCACGGTAACTCCTTGTCTCACCGCGTTCCGGGTTCTATCGGTCAGAACCAGACTCCGGGCAAAGTGTTCAAAGGCAAGAAAATGGCAGGCCAACTGGGTAACGAGCGCGTAACCGTTCAGAGCCTGGACGTAGTACGTGTTGACGCTGAGCGCAACCTGCTGCTGGTTAAAGGTGCAGTTCCGGGTGCAACCGGTAGCGACCTGATCGTTAAACCAGCTGTGAAGGCGTAAGGGGATAGCAATGGAATTAGTATTGAAAGACGCGCAAAGCGCGCTGACTGTTTCCGAAACTACCTTCGGTCGTGATTTCAACGAAGCGCTGGTACATCAGGTTGTTGTTGCTTATGCAGCAGGTGCCCGTCAAGGTACTCGTGCTCAGAAGACCCGTGCTGAAGTTACTGGTTCCGGCAAAAAGCCGTGGCGCCAGAAAGGTACCGGCCGTGCGCGTTCAGGTTCTATCAAGAGCCCGATCTGGCGTTCCGGTGGCGTAACCTTCGCTGCTCGCCCGCAGGACCACAGTCAAAAAGTTAACAAAAAGATGTACCGCGGCGCGCTGAAAAGCATTCTGTCCGAACTGGTACGTCAGGATCGTCTGATCGTTGTCGAACAGTTCTCTGTTGAAGCGCCTAAAACTAAGCTGCTTGCTCAGAAACTGAAAGACATGGCTCTGGAAGATGTGCTGATCATCACCGGTGAACTGGATGAGAATCTGTTCCTGGCTGCGCGTAACCTGCATAAGGTTGACGTGCGCGATGTAGCAGCTATCGACCCAGTTAGCCTGATCGCCTTCGACAAAGTCGTTATGACTGCTGAAGCAGTTAAGCAAGTTGAGGAGATGCTGGCATGATCCGTGAAGAACGTCTGCTGAAAGTACTGCGCGCGCCGCACGTATCTGAAAAAGCATCTATGGCGATGGAAAAAACCAATACCATCGTTCTCAAAGTTGCCAAAGACGCGACCAAAGCAGAGATCGTAGCTGCTGTACAGAAACTGTTCGAAGTTGAAGTTAAAGACGTGAACACCCTGGTAGTTAAAGGGAAAACTAAACGTCACGGACAGCGTGTTGGTCGTCGTAGCGACTGGAAAAAAGCTTACGTCACCCTGAAGGAAGGCCAGAATCTGGACTTCGTCGGCGGCGCTGAGTAAGTCGGAGGAGAAAGACAATGGCAGTTGTTAAATGTAAACCGACATCTCCGGGTCGTCGCCACGTAGTTAAAGTGGTCAACCCTGAGCTGCATAAGGGCAAACCTTTTGCTCCGCTGGTTGAAAAAAACAGCAAATCCGGTGGCCGCAACAATAATGGCCGTATCACTACTCGTCACATCGGTGGTGGTCACAAGCAGGCTTACCGTATTATTGATTTCAAACGCAATAAAGACGGTATCCCGGCAGTTGTTGAGCGTCTTGAGTACGATCCGAACCGTTCTGCGAACATCGCACTGGTTCTGTACAAAGATGGCGAGCGCCGTTACATTCTGGCCCCTAAAGGCCTGAAAGCTGGCGACCAGATTCAATCTGGCGTTGATGCTGCAATCAAAGCTGGTAACACCCTGCCGATGCGCAATATCCCGGTTGGTTCTACTGTTCATAACGTAGAAATGAAACCTGGTAAAGGCGGTCAGCTGGCACGTTCCGCAGGTACCTATGTGCAGATCGTTGCACGTGATGGTGCTTACGTTACCCTGCGTCTGCGTTCTGGTGAAATGCGTAAAGTCGAAGCTGACTGCCGCGCAACACTGGGCGAAGTTGGCAACGCTGAGCATATGCTGCGCGTTCTGGGTAAAGCGGGTGCTGCTCGCTGGCGTGGTGTTCGTCCTACCGTTCGCGGTACTGCGATGAACCCAGTCGATCACCCACATGGTGGTGGTGAAGGTCGTAACTTTGGTAAGCACCCGGTAACTCCGTGGGGCGTTCAGACCAAAGGTAAGAAGACCCGCAGCAACAAGCGTACTGATAAATTTATCGTACGTCGCCGTAGCAAATAATTTTAGAGGATAAGCCATGCCACGTTCTCTCAAGAAAGGTCCTTTTATTGACCTGCACTTGCTGAAGAAGGTAGAGAAAGCGGTGGAAAGCGGTGACAAGAAGCCCCTGCGCACTTGGTCCCGTCGTTCAACGATCTTTCCTAACATGATCGGTTTGACCATCGCTGTCCATAATGGTCGTCAGCACGTTCCAGTCTTTGTATCCGACGAAATGGTCGGCCACAAACTGGGTGAATTCGCACCGACTCGTACTTATCGCGGCCACGCTGCTGATAAAAAAGCGAAGAAGAAATAAGGTAGGAGGAAGAGATGGAAACTTTAGCTCAACATCGCCATGCTCGTTCTTCTGCTCAGAAGGTTCGCCTTGTTGCTGACCTGATTCGCGGTAAGAAAGTGTCGCAGGCTCTGGATATTCTGACCTACACCAATAAGAAAGCGGCTGTATTGGTTAAGAAAGTACTGGAATCTGCCATTGCTAACGCTGAACACAACGATGGCGCTGACATTGACGATCTGAAAGTCGCGAAAATCTTCGTAGACGAAGGCCCTAGCATGAAGCGCATTATGCCTCGTGCAAAAGGTCGTGCAGATCGCATCCTGAAGCGCACCAGCCACATTACTGTGGTTGTGTCCGATCGCTGAGACTCTGGAGACTAGCAATGGGTCAGAAAGTACATCCTAATGGTATTCGCCTGGGTATTGTAAAACCATGGAACTCTACCTGGTTTGCGAACACCAAAGAATTCGCTGACAACCTGGACAGCGATTTTAAAGTTCGTCAGTACCTGACAAAGGAACTGGCGAAAGCGTCTGTATCTCGTATCGTTATCGAGCGTCCAGCTAAGAGCATCCGTGTGACTATTCACACTGCTCGCCCTGGCATCGTAATCGGTAAGAAAGGCGAAGACGTAGAAAAACTGCGCAAGGTCGTAGCGGATATCGCTGGCGTGCCTGCACAGATCAATATCGCCGAAGTTCGTAAGCCTGAACTGGACGCAAAATTGGTTGCTGACAGCATCACTTCTCAGCTGGAACGTCGTGTTATGTTCCGTCGTGCGATGAAGCGTGCTGTACAGAACGCAATGCGTCTGGGCGCTAAAGGTATTAAAGTTGAAGTTAGCGGCCGTCTGGGCGGCGCCGAGATCGCACGTACCGAATGGTACCGTGAAGGTCGCGTACCGTTGCACACCCTGCGTGCTGACATCGACTACAACACCTCTGAAGCGCACACCACTTATGGTGTAATCGGCGTTAAGGTATGGATCTTCAAAGGTGAGATCCTGGGTGGTATGGCTGCTGTTGAACAACCGGAACCGGCTGCTCAACCTAAAAAGCAGCAGCGTAAAGGCCGTAAGTAAGGAGAGTCGCTGATGTTACAACCAAAGCGTACAAAATTCCGTAAAGTGCACAAAGGCCGCAACCGTGGTCTGGCTGCCGGTACGGATGTTAGCTTCGGCACTTTCGGTCTGAAAGCTGTTGGCCGTGGTCGTCTGACTGCACGTCAGATCGAAGCAGCACGTCGTGCCATGACACGTGCAGTTAAGCGTCAGGGTAAGATCTGGATCCGTGTATTCCCGGACAAACCAATCACCGAAAAGCCGCTTGAAGTGCGTATGGGTAAAGGTAAAGGTAACGTAGAGTATTGGGTTGCCTTGATCCAACCAGGTAAAGTCCTGTATGAAATGGACGGTGTTCCTGAAGAGCTTGCCCGTGAAGCATTCAAGCTGGCAGCAGCGAAACTGCCGATTAAAACCACCTTTGTAACTAAGACGGTGATGTAATGAAAGCAAAAGAGCTGCGTGAAAAGAGTGTTGAAGAGCTGAACACCGAGCTGCTGAACCTGCTGCGTGAGCAGTTCAATCTGCGTATGCAAGCGGCAAGTGGCCAGCTGCAACAGACTCACCTGCTGAAGCAAGTGCGTCGTGATGTTGCACGTGTTAAGACTTTACTGACTCAGAAGGCGGGTGCGTAATGACCGATAAAATCCGTACTCTGCAAGGTCGTGTTGTTAGCGATAAAATGGAGAAATCCATTGTTGTTGCTATCCAACGTTTTGTGAAACACCCGATTTACGGTAAATTCATCAAGCGTACGACTAAACTGCACGTACATGACGAGAACAACGAATGTGGTATCGGCGACGTGGTTGAAATCCGCGAATGCCGTCCACTGTCCAAGACTAAGTCCTGGACGCTGGTTCGCGTTGTAGAGAAAGCGGTTCTGTAATACAGTAAGCCTTCTCAAAACAAATAAACGGCTCAGCACTGGGCCGTTTATTTTTTCTACCCATATCCAGGAACCGGTGTTATAATGCCGCGCCCTCGTTATATGGGGCTTTTTACGACCTAAAATTTAGGTCCCGAAGTAGTAGTTGACATTAGCGGAGCACTGAAATGATCCAAGAACAGACTATGCTGACCGTGGCCGACAACTCCGGCGCGCGTCGCGTAATGTGTATCAAGGTTCTGGGTGGCTCGCACCGTCGCTACGCAGGCGTCGGCGACATCATCAAAATTACCATCAAGGAAGCAATTCCTCGCGGTAAGGTGAAGAAAGGCGATGTGCTGAAAGCGGTAGTGGTGCGCACCAAGAAGGGTGTTCGTCGCCCGGACGGTTCTGTCATTCGCTTCGATGGCAATGCATGCGTTATTTTAAACAATAACAGCGAGCAGCCAATCGGCACGCGTATTTTTGGGCCGGTAACTCGTGAACTGCGTAATGAGAAGTTCATGAAAATTATCTCTCTGGCACCAGAAGTACTCTAAGGAGCGAATCATGGCAGCGAAAATCCGTCGTGATGACGAAGTTATCGTGTTAACCGGTAAAGATAAAGGTAAACGCGGTAAAGTTAAGAATGTCTTGTCTTCCGGCAAGCTCATCGTTGAAGGTATCAACCTGGTTAAGAAACATCAGAAGCCGGTTCCGGCCCTGAACCAACCAGGTGGCATCGTTGAAAAAGAAGCTGCAATTCAGGTTTCTAACGTTGCGCTCTTCAATGCGGCAACCGGCAAGGCTGACCGTGTAGGCTTTAGATTCGAAGACGGCAAAAAAGTCCGTTTCTTCAAGTCTAACAGCGAAACTATCAAGTAATTTGGAGTAGTACGATGGCGAAACTGCATGATTACTACAAAGACGAAGTAGTTAAAAAACTCATGACTGAGTTTAGCTACAATTCTGTCATGCAAGTCCCTCGGGTCGAGAAGATCACCCTGAATATGGGTGTTGGTGAAGCGATCGCTGACAAGAAACTGCTGGATAATGCAGCAGCTGATCTGACAGCAATCTCCGGTCAAAAGCCGTTGATCACCAAAGCACGCAAATCTGTTGCAGGCTTCAAAATCCGTCAGGGCTATCCGATCGGCTGTAAAGTAACTCTGCGTGGCGAACGCATGTGGGAGTTCCTTGAGCGCCTGATCACCATTGCTGTACCACGTATTCGTGACTTCCGTGGCTTGTCCGCTAAGTCATTCGATGGCCGTGGTAACTACAGCATGGGTGTCCGTGAGCAGATCATCTTCCCAGAAATCGACTATGACAAAGTCGATCGCGTTCGTGGTTTGGATATTACCATTACCACTACTGCGAAATCTGATGATGAAGGCCGTGCTCTGCTGGCTGCCTTTAACTTCCCATTCCGCAAGTAAGGTAGGGTTACTAATGGCTAAGCAATCCATGAAAGCACGCGAAGTCGTTCGCGTAAAACTGGCTGACAAGTACCGCGCTAAACGCGAGGAATTGAAAGCTATTATCTCTGGTGTGAACTCATCCGACGAAGAACGTTGGGATGCAGTTCTTAAGCTGCAGTCCCTGCCGCGTGATTCCAGCCCGTCTCGTCAGCGTAACCGCTGCCGTCAAACTGGTCGTCCGCACGCTTTCCTGCGGAAGTTCGGGTTGAGCCGTATTAAGGTCCGTGAAGCCGCTATGCGCGGTGAAATTCCGGGTCTTAAGAAGGCTAGCTGGTAATTGTCACCAATTGAATCACGGGAGTAAAGACAGATGAGCATGCAAGATCCGATCGCGGATATGCTGACCCGTATCCGTAACGGTCAAGCCGCGAATAAAGTTGCGGTCACCATGCCTTCCTCCAAGCTGAAATTGGCAATTGCCAACGTGCTGAAAGAAGAAGGCTATATCGAAGATTTTAAAATTGAAGGCGACACTAAGCCTGAACTGGAACTGACTCTTAAGTATTTCCAGGGCAAGGCTGTGGTAGAGAGCATTCAGCGAGTCAGCCGCCCAGGTCTGCGCATCTATAAGAAAAAAGATGAGCTGCCAAAAGTTATGGCCGGTATGGGTATTGCTGTCGTTTCTACCTCTAAAGGTGTTATGACTGATCGTGCAGCGCGCCAGGCTGGTCTTGGTGGCGAAATTATCTGCTACGTAGCCTAATTGGAGGAATAAAATGTCTCGTGTTGCTAAAGCACCGGTCGTTATTCCTGCTGGCGTAGAGGTAAAACTCAACGGTCAGGTTATTTCGATCAAAGGTAAGAACGGCGAGCTGACTCGTACTATCAACGATGCTGTTGAAATTAAACACGCTGATAATGCTCTGACTTTCGCTCCGCGCGAAGGCTTTGCAAACGCGTGGGCCCAGGCGGGTACCACTCGTGCGCTGTTAAATGCAATGGTTATCGGTGTTACCGAAGGCTTCACTAAGAAGCTGCAGCTGGTTGGTGTAGGTTATCGTGCAGCAGTTAAAGGCAATGTGGTGAATTTAGCCCTGGGCTTCTCTCACCCTGTTGAGCATCAGCTGCCAGCGGGTATCACTGCTGAATGTCCGACTCAAACTGAAATCGTGCTGAAAGGCGCTGATAAGCAGATGATCGGCCAAGTAGCTGCTGACCTGCGTGCCTACCGTCGTCCTGAGCCATATAAAGGCAAGGGTGTTCGTTACGCCGACGAAGTCGTGCGTACCAAAGAGGCTAAGAAGAAGTAAGGTAACACTATGGATAAGAAATCTGCTCGTATCCGTCGTGCGACCCGCGCACGTCACAAGCTCAAAGAACTGGGTGCGACTCGCCTGGTGGTACATCGTACCCCACGCCATATTTACGCACAGGTTATCGCACCAAACGGTTCAGAAGTCCTGGTAGCTGCATCTACTGTAGAAAAAGCTATCGCTGAGCAACTGAAGTACACTGGAAACAAAGACGCCGCTACAGCTGTGGGTAAAGCTGTTGCAGAGCGCGCGCTGGAAAAAGGCATCACCGTTGTTGCTTTTGACCGTGCTGGTTTCCAATATCATGGTCGTGTCCAGGCACTGGCAGATGCTGCCCGTGATGCTGGCCTTCAGTTCTAAGGTAGAGGTGTAAGATGGCTCACATCGAAAAACAAGCTGGCGAACTGCAGGAAAAGCTGATCGCGGTAAATCGCGTATCTAAAACCGTTAAAGGTGGTCGTATTTTCTCCTTCACAGCACTGACTGTGGTAGGTGACGGTAACGGTCGCATTGGTTTTGGTTACGGAAAAGCGCGTGAAGTTCCAGCAGCGATCCAGAAAGCGATGGAAAAAGCCCGTCGCAACATGATTAACGTCGCGCTGAACCACGGCACCCTGCAGCACCCTGTTAAAGGTGTGCACACAGGTTCTCGTGTGTTCATGCAGCCGGCTTCCGAAGGTACCGGTATCATCGCCGGTGGTGCAATGCGCGCCGTTCTGGAAGTCGCTGGAGTTCATAACGTTCTGGCTAAAGCATATGGTTCCACCAACCCGATTAACGTGGTTCGTGCAACTATTGATGGCCTGGCGAATATGAAGTCTCCGGAAATGGTCGCTGCCAAGCGTGGTAAATCCGTTGAAGAAATTCTGGGGTAATTGACCATGGCAAAGACTATTAAAATTACACAAACCCGCAGTGCAATCGGTCGTCTGCCGAAACACAAGGCAACGCTGCTTGGCCTGGGTCTGCGTCGTATTGGCCACACCGTAGAGCGCGAGGATACTCCTGCTGTACGTGGTATGGTCAACGCGGTTTCCTACATGGTTAAAGTTGAGGAGTAAGAGATGCGTTTAAATACTCTGTCTCCGGCCGAAGGGTCTAAGTACGCTTCTAAGCGTCTGGGTCGTGGTATCGGTTCTGGTCTCGGTAAAACCGGTGGTCGTGGTCACAAAGGTCAGAACTCTCGTTCTGGCGGTGGCGTACGTCGTGGGTTCGAAGGTGGCCAGATGCCGTTGTACCGTCGTCTGCCGAAATTCGGTTTCACCTCTCGCAAAGCAATGATCACCGCAGAGATTCGTCTGTCCGATCTGGCGAAAGTTGAAGGCGACGTAGTTGACCTGAACACGCTGAAAGCAGCAAACATTATCGGTATTCAGATTGAGTTCGCGAAAGTGATCCTGTCTGGCGAGGTTTCTCGTCCGGTAACCGTTCGCGGCCTGCGTGTCACCAAAGGCGCTCGTGCTGCTATCGAAGCTGCTGGCGGTAAAATCGAGGAATAAGTAGCAGATGGCAAAGCAACCGGGATTAGATTTTCAAAGTGCTAAAGGTGGGCTTGGCGAGCTGAAACGCAGACTGATGTTTGTTATCGGTGCGCTGATTGTGTTCCGCATTGGCTCTTTTATTCCGATCCCTGGTATTGATGCCGCTGTACTTGCCAAACTGCTTGAACAACAGCGAGGCACTATCATTGAAATGTTTAACATGTTCTCTGGTGGTGCTCTCAGCCGTGCTTCTATCTTTGCATTGGGTATTATGCCGTATATTTCGGCATCCATTATTATCCAGCTGCTGACGGTGGTTCACCCAGCGTTAGCAGAGTTGAAGAAAGAAGGGGAGTCTGGTCGTCGTAAGATCAGCCAGTACACCCGTTACGGCACTCTGGTGTTGGCGATATTCCAGTCAATCGGTATTGCTACCGGTTTACCGAATATGCCTGGTATGCAGGGCCTGGTGTTAAATCCAGGCTTTGCATTCTATTTCACCGCTGTTGTGAGTCTTGTCACCGGGACAATGTTCCTGATGTGGCTGGGCGAACAGATTACTGAGCGTGGTATCGGCAACGGTATCTCAATCATAATCTTCGCGGGTATTGTTGCGGGTTTACCGCCGGCCATTGGCCATACCATCGAGCAAGCAAGGCAAGGCGACCTGCACTTCCTCCTGTTGCTGTTGGTTGCAGTATTAGTATTCGCAGTGACCTTCTTCGTTGTTTTTGTTGAGCGTGGCCAACGCCGCATTGTGGTAAACTACGCGAAACGTCAACAGGGTCGTCGTGTCTATGCTGCGCAGAGCACGCATTTGCCGCTGAAAGTGAACATGGCAGGGGTTATCCCGGCGATCTTTGCTTCCAGTATTATTCTGTTCCCGGCGACCATCGCGTCATGGTTCGGGGGCGGTACCGGTTGGAACTGGCTGACAACAATTTCGCTGTATTTGCAGCCTGGGCAACCGCTTTATGTGTTACTCTATGCGTCTGCAATCATCTTCTTCTGTTTCTTCTATACGGCGTTGGTTTTCAACCCGCGTGAAACAGCAGATAACCTGAAGAAGTCCGGTGCATTTGTACCAGGAATTCGTCCGGGAGAACAAACGGCGAAGTATATTGATAAAGTAATGACCCGTCTGACTTTGGTTGGTGCGCTCTACATTACCTTTATCTGCCTAATCCCGGAGTTCATGCGTGATGCGATGAAAGTGCCGTTCTACTTCGGTGGGACCTCACTGCTTATCGTCGTCGTGGTAATCATGGACTTTATGGCTCAAGTGCAAACTCTGATGATGTCAAGTCAGTACGAGTCTGCATTGAAGAAAGCGAACCTGAAAGGCTACGGCCGTTAATCGTCGCTTGAGAAGTTACGGAGAGTAAAAATGAAAGTTCGTGCTTCCGTCAAGAAATTATGTCGTAACTGCAAAATCGTTAAGCGTGACGGTGTTATTCGCGTGATTTGCAGCGCCGAACCGAAGCATAAACAGCGTCAAGGCTGATTATCTCGCATATTTTTCTTGCAAAGTTGGGTTGAGCTGGCTAGATTAGCCAGCCAATCTTTTGTATGTCTATGCGTTTCCATTTGAGTATCCTGAAAACGGGCTTTTCGGTATGGAACGCATAATCTAAATAGTAGGAGTGCATAGTGGCCCGTATAGCAGGCATTAACATTCCTGATCAGAAACATGCCGTAATCGCATTGACTTCGATTTACGGTGTCGGCAAGACTCGCTCCAAGGCCATTTGTGCCTCTGCGGGTATCGCTGAAGATGTGAAGATCAGTGAGCTGTCTGAAGAACAAATCGACACGCTGCGTGACGAAGTTGCCAAATTTGTCGTTGAAGGTGATCTGCGCCGTGAAGTGAGCATGAGCATCAAGCGTCTGATGGACCTTGGTTGCTATCGCGGTTTGCGTCATCGTCGTGGTCTTCCAGTACGCGGTCAGCGTACCAAGACCAACGCCCGTACCCGTAAGGGTCCGCGCAAACCGATCAAGAAATAATCGGGGTGATTGAATAATGGCAAAGGCACCAGTTCGTGCACGTAAGCGTGTAAGAAAACAAGTCTCTGACGGCGTGGCTCATGTCCATGCTTCTTTCAACAACACAATCGTTACCATTACCGATCGTCAAGGTAACGCGTTGGGTTGGGCAACTGCCGGTGGTTCCGGTTTCCGTGGTTCTCGCAAATCAACTCCGTTCGCAGCTCAGGTTGCAGCAGAGCGTTGCGCAGAAGCCGTGAAAGAATACGGTATCAAGAACCTGGAAGTTATGGTTAAGGGACCGGGTCCGGGCCGCGAATCTACTATTCGTGCTCTGAACGCCGCTGGTTTCCGCATCACTAATATTACTGATGTGACTCCGATCCCTCACAACGGTTGTCGTCCGCCGAAAAAACGCCGCGTATAACGCCCGTTTTTTTAGGTTTGTTGGAGAAAGAAAATGGCAAGATATTTGGGTCCTAAGCTCAAGCTGAGCCGTCGTGAGGGCACCGACTTATTCCTTAAGTCTGGCGTTCGCGCGATCGATACCAAGTGTAAAATTGAACAAGCTCCTGGCCAGCACGGTGCGCGTAAACCGCGTCTGTCTGACTATGGTGTGCAGTTGCGTGAAAAGCAGAAAGTTCGCCGTATCTACGGTGTGCTGGAGCGTCAGTTCCGTAACTACTATAAAGAAGCAGCTCGTCTGAAAGGCAACACCGGTGAAAACCTGTTGGCTCTGCTGGAAGGTCGTCTGGACAACGTTGTTTACCGTATGGGCTTTGGCGCTACTCGTGCAGAAGCACGTCAGCTGGTTAGCCACAAGTCAGTAATGGTAAACGGTCGCGTTGTTAACATCGCTTCTTATCAGGTAACTCCGAATGACGTAGTCAGCATCCGTGAGAAAGCCAAAAAGCAATCTCGCGTGAAGGCCGCTCTGGAGCTGGCTGAGCAGCGTGAAAAGCCAACCTGGCTGGAAGTTGATGCTGCCAAGATGGAAGGTGTGTTCAAGCGTAAGCCTGAGCGTACCGATCTGTCTGCGGACATTAACGAACACCTGATCGTCGAGCTTTACTCCAAGTAAAGCTTAGTACCAAAGAGAGGACACAATGCAGGGTTCTGTGACAGAGTTTCTAAAACCGCGCCTGGTAGATATCGAGCAAGTGAGTTCGACGCACGCCAAGGTGACCCTTGAGCCTTTAGAGCGTGGCTTTGGCCATACTCTTGGTAACGCACTGCGCCGTATTCTGCTCTCATCGATGCCGGGTTGCGCGGTGACTGAGGTTGAGATTGATGGTGTACTACATGAGTACAGCACCAAAGAAGGCGTTCAGGAAGATATCCTGGAGATCCTGCTCAACCTGAAAGGGCTGGCGGTGAGAGTTCAAGGTAAAGATGAAGTTATTCTTACCCTGAATAAATCTGGCATTGGCCCTGTGACTGCAGCCGACATCACCCATGATGGTGATGTCGAAATCGTCAAGCCGCAGCACGTGATCTGCCACCTGACCGATGAGAACGCATCTATTAGTATGCGCATCAAAGTTCAGCGCGGTCGCGGTTATGTGCCGGCCTCTGCCCGAATTCATTCGGAAGAAGATGAGCGCCCAATCGGCCGTCTGTTAGTTGATGCTTGCTACAGCCCTGTAGAGCGTATTGCCTACAATGTTGAAGCAGCTCGCGTAGAACAGCGTACCGACTTGGACAAGCTGGTCATCGAAATGGAAACCAACGGTACAATCGATCCTGAAGAGGCGATTCGTCGTGCGGCAACCATTCTGGCTGAACAACTGGAAGCTTTCGTTGACTTACGTGATGTACGTCAGCCGGAAGTGAAAGAAGAGAAACCAGAATTCGATCCGATCCTGCTGCGCCCTGTTGACGATCTGGAATTGACTGTCCGCTCTGCTAACTGCCTTAAGGCAGAAGCTATCCACTATATCGGTGATCTGGTACAGCGTACTGAGGTTGAGCTGCTTAAAACGCCTAACCTTGGTAAAAAATCTCTTACAGAGATTAAAGACGTGCTGGCTTCCCGTGGACTGTCTCTGGGCATGCGCCTGGAAAACTGGCCACCGGCAAGCATCGCTGACGAGTAACCGGATCGCAGGTTAAGGTTTTACTGAGAAGGATAAGGTCATGCGCCATCGTAAGAGTGGTCGTCAACTGAACCGTAACAGCAGCCATCGCCAGGCAATGTTCCGCAACATGGCAGGTTCACTGGTTCGTCATGAAATCATCAAGACGACCCTGCCTAAAGCGAAAGAGCTGCGTCGCGTAGTTGAGCCGCTGATTACTCTTGCCAAGACTGATAGCGTAGCTAATCGTCGTCTGGCATTCGCCCGCACTCGTGATAACGAGATCGTGGCAAAACTGTTTAATGAACTGGGCCCGCGTTTTGCGAGCCGCACTGGTGGTTACACTCGCATTCTGAAGTGTGGCTTCCGTGCTGGTGATAATGCTCCGATGGCTTACATCGAGCTGGTTGATCGCGCCGAGTCTCAAACAGAAGCTGCTGCAGAGTAATCTGTAGTAACGTAAAAAAACCGGGCTTGCCCGGTTTTTTTATCTCTGCAATTTCCCTTCTTCCCCGCTTCCGTCGTATTCTTGCTTTACCTTCTGATTACCCTGTCGACAAAATATGTGGTTACTCGATCAATGGGCTGAACGGCATATCCTCGATGCTTTGCATAAAGGCGAATTTGAGAATCTGTCCGGCGCAGGTGCACCGCTTGAGCTTGATGATGACGCAATGGTGCCTGCAGAACTCAGGACGGCTTTTCGGCTGTTGAAAAACGCGGGGTATTTACCCCCGGCGCTCCAGCAGCGTAAGGAAGCTCTCGAGTTGAGCGATTTGCTTCGCTCGATAGACCAGCAGCACCCCGATTACCAGGCCATCAGCAAAAAACTCATGCTCCTGGAGCTGAAACTGCGGCAGGCAGGATTAAGCACCGATTTTCTGCATGGTGAATATGCCGATAAACTGCTGCAAAGAATTGAGGAATAAAGAATGTACCGTATTGGAGAGTTAGCCCGTCTTGCCGACGTGACGCCGGATACCGTCCGCTATTACGAGAAGCAGCAGATGATGGACCATGAGGTCAGAACCGAAGGGGGATTTCGTCTCTATAGCGAAAGCGATCTCCAGCGGCTTAAGTTTATTCGCTATGCCAAGCAGCTGGGTTTTACGCTGGAAACCATTCGCGAGCTTTTATCGATCCGCATCGATCCGGAGCATCATACCTGCCAGGAATCTAAAGGCATCGTGCAAAGCCGTCTGCAGGAAGTAGAGTCAAAAATCAGTGAGCTTGAGCATATGCGACGTTCATTGCAGCGCCTCAATGACGCGTGTTGCGGCAGTGCCCACAGCAGCGTTTATTGTTCCATTCTTGAGGCATTAGAGCAGGGCGCCAGCAGCCCAAAATAGTTGTTGTCGTTAGCCGGACGCAGGCATAGAATCTCGTCGTTATTTTAACCAGACTGGAGTTTTTATGAGTCAGTATCAGCACAAAAAAGGCATCATCAAAGAGAACGCCATTGAGGCTTTGTTGCATGACCCGCTATTTCGCCAACGGGTAGAGAAGAATAAGAAAGGGAAAGGAAGTTATCAACGCAGTGCGAAACAGGGTAAACGGGGTAACTGGGAGGCCAGTGGCAAACAAGCAAATTGCTTTTTTACCACTGGCCTTCTGCTTTTAACCAGCAGAATTAAATCCGTTCGTTCTGCTGTTTAAGCAGATCGCGAATTTCACTCAGTAACACTTCTTCTTTCGTCGGGGCCGGTGGCGCCGCTGGCTCTTCTTTTTTCTTGCGGTTCAGCTTATTAATCACTTTGATCGCCATAAAGATGGCAAACGCCACAATCAGGAAATCAAAGATATTCTGAATAAATACGCCGTAATGCATAACCACAGCAGGAATATCTCCAGCCGCAGGTCTTAGAGTCAGAGCAAACTGTTTAAAATCCACGCCACCAATCAGTAAGCCAAGAGGCGGCATAATAATATCCGCGACCAGGGAAGAAACAATTTTTCCGAACGCTGCACCAATAATCACACCCACTGCCAAATCAACAACATTTCCGCGCATCGCAAATTCGCGGAATTCTTTTAACATGCTCATTTTTTTCTCCTTGTACCGGCTGACGTTAATAAGTTTAACAAATGATGCCCCAATTGCCATCAGACGACGAAATAAGAATTCTTGTCTAATGCATTAATTTATGTAGGGTTTTAGGAGGGAGGTACAGAAGGGCAGCATGATTGCCTGCCCAACGGTCGTTAAAGGAAGAACGGACTTGGCTGGAACAGACGCTCAACATCACTGACAAATTTCTTATCTGTCAGGAACATAATTACGTGGTCCCCTTGTTCAATGCGTAAATTGTCGTTGGCGATCATGACGTCATTGCCCCGCACAACGGCACCAATAATGGTCCCCGGCGGCAGTTTAATCTCATCAATCACGCGCCCGACCACTCTTGAAGTGCTTTCATCCCCGTGGGCCACGGCTTCAATAGCTTCCGCAACGCCCCGACGAAGAGAAGACACCCCCACGATATCTGCTTTACGCACATGGCCCAAAAGGGCCGAGATGGTGGCCTGCTGCGGCGAAATGGCGATGTCGATAACGCTCCCCTGCACCAGGTCGACATAGGCACGACGCTGGATCAGCACCATGACCTTTTTCGCCCCCATCCGTTTTGCCAGCATGGCTGACATAATGTTGGCTTCATCATCGTTAGTGACAGCGATAAACAGATCGACCTGCTCGATATGCTCTTCGGCCAGCAGCTCCTGATCGGAGGCATCGCCGTAAAACACGATAGTGTTTTGCAGCATCTCCGCCAGCTCTGCCGCACGCTGCGGATCGCGTTCGATAAGCTTAACGCTGTAATCTTTTTCCAGCCGCTGAGCGAGTCCAGCACCGATGTTACCGCCGCCGACCAGCATAATGCGCTTATAGGGTTTTTCGAGTCGCTGAAGCTCGCTCATCACTGCACGGATATTTTGTGAAGCAGCAATGAAGAAGACTTCATCCCCGGCCTCCACGATGGTCGACCCCTGCGGACGGATGGGGTGATCGTGGCGGAAAATTGCCGCAACACGGGTTTCAATATGCGGCATATGCTCGCGCATGGTAGAAAGCGCATTCCCGACTAACGGCCCGCCGTAATAAGCTTTTACCACGGCAAGGCTGACTTTCCCTTCCGCGAAGTTCACAACCTGCAGCGCGCCCGGGTATTCAATCAGACGATAAATATTGTCGATAACGAGCTGCTCAGGGGCGATGAGATGATCGATAGGCACCGCTTCGGCGTTGAACAGACGTTCAGCATCGCGAACATAGTCAGGAGCACGAATACGGGCAATACGATTTGGCGTATTAAACAGCGAATAGGCTACCTGGCAGGCAATCATATTCGTTTCGTCTGAGCTGGTGACAGCCACGAGCATATCGGCATCGTCTGCCCCTGCTTCTCGCAGCACGCGCGGATGAGAACCATGCCCCTGAACAACGCGGAGGTCGAATTTATCCTGCAGGCTGCGCAGGCGATCCTGGTTCGTATCCACCACGGTAATATCGTTGTTTTCGCCAACCAGGTTTTCTGCCAGAGTCCCGCCTACCTGGCCGGCACCCAGAATGATTATTTTCATGGTTTAGAGCTTCATTGATGATGAAACTGACGACTCAGCGAAGCATGAGTCACTTTTTAATAAGCTTAGCGTAAAAGAAGCCGTCACCTTCCTGCCCGGCAGGCAGGTTTTGAGTGCCCGGCTGTTCAGGCGTTCCGGTTTCGACCAGCTTAGCCTCCGGATGTCTGGCCAGGAAATCAGCAACCTGAAGGCTATTTTCTTCCGGAAGGATCGAGCAGGTGGCGTAAAGCAGCGTGCCGCCTGGCTTCAGATGCAGCCAGATAGCTTCCAGGATCTCTTTTTGCAGCGCTGCCAGTTCGGCAATGTCCCGGTCACGCCGCAGCCATTTTATATCCGGATGACGGCGGATGACGCCGGTGGCGGAGCAGGGAGCATCCAGCAATATGCGGTCAAACTGCTGCTTGCCGCACCATTGGGAAGGGAAACGGCCATCGCCTTGCTTCACTTCTGCCTTCATATTCAGGCGCTGCAAATTCTCGTTCACGCGCTTAAGGCGCAGCGGATCTACGTCAACAGCCATCACCTTAGCGCCAGGTGCCGCTTCCAGAATATGCGTGGTTTTCCCGCCGGGTGCTGCGCATAAATCCAGGATCGCCTCACCATCCTGCGGATCGAGCAGATCCACACATCCCTGGGCTGAGGCATCCTGTACTGTTACCCAGCCTTCATCAAAACCCGGTAGAGCCTGAATGGGGGCTGGTGTGTCCAGACGAACGGCATCGCGGTATTTTTCGTGCGCCTGTCCTTCCAGACCGGCTTTAGTGAGTAGCTTTAACCACTCATCACGCGAATGGTGCTGGCGATTCACACGCAGCCACATCGGTGGACGCTGGTTGTTAGCCTCCACAATGCTTTGCCATTGTTGCGGGTAAGCTTTCTTAATGCGCTGTAACAGCCATGCAGGATGCAGAAAACGGCTTTCGTGTTGCGCCGCTTGCTCCATCAGCTCTTCCTGCTGGCGCTGGAACTGACGTAGCACGCCGTTGATCAGTCCTTTGAGGGACTGACGCTTAATAGCCACCGCGCCTTCAACGGTTTCTGCCAGCGCGGCGTGCGGAGGAATGCGGGTATAAAGCAGCTGATAAAAACCTACCATGATCAGATAGTGAATGGTGCGCTGTTTGCCCGTCATCGGGCGGGACATCAGCTTGCTTACCAGCCACTCCAGCTGCGGCAGCGTGCGTAAAACGCCAAAACACAGCTCCTGCAGTAGCGCTCTATCTTTATCAGATACTTTTTGCTGCACGGGCGGCAACACATTACTCAGCGACTGCCCTTTTTCGACAACCTGTTCAATAGTCTGGGCAGCCAGACTGCGAAGATTTAAAGATTTTTTCATAGCCACGCTTCTGTTTTCGGCGCTTAAAAACAAAAATGCCCAGGCAGTGACCTGGGCGTAAAATAGGGGATGACTCAGGCGAGGCGCGTGCCCGGCTCAAACCATTCACGGCGAGAGTTCAGCAGATCCTGCGCTTTCATGGCTTTTTTACCCGCGGGCTGTAGCTCTTCCAGATTTAAAATACCCGCTGCGGTGGCGACCTGAATACCCTGTTTGCTGACTTCGAGGATAGTCCCCGGTGCGGCATTGGTCTGCTTATCAAGCGCTGAAGCGCGCCAGACTTTAACAGGCTGCTCTTCGATTTCGAGCCAGCTCATCGGCCAGGGGTTAAAGGCGCGAATACAGCGTTCAAGCTGAACTGCCGTCAGTGACCAGTCAAGACGTGCTTCTTCTTTACTGAGTTTTTCTGCATAGGTCACCAGCGCTTCATCCTGAACTTCAGGTTTTGCCGTGCCGGAAGCCAGCTGGCTTAGCGTTTCGACCAAACCCTGGGGACCCAAATTGGCCAGCTTGTCGTACAGCGTTGCGCTGGTATCTTCCGGGCTAATATCACACGCCAGCTTATAGAGCATATCGCCCGTATCGAGGCCGACATCCATTTGCATGATAGTCACACCCGTTTGAGCATCGCCCGCCCAAAGAGAGCGTTGGATCGGCGCTGCGCCACGCCAGCGGGGCAATAAAGAACCGTGTACGTTGATGCAGCCCAGACGGGGCATCTCAAGCACGGCTTTCGGCAGAATTAATCCGTAGGCCACAACCACCATTACATCTGCTTTCAGATCGGCAACGAGCTGCTGATTTTCTGCCGGGCGTAACGAGGCGGGTTGAAAGACGGGGATCTCTTTTTCACAGGCCAGCACTTTGACCGGGCCTGGCATCAGCTTTTTGCCGCGACCCGCAGGTCTGTCAGGCTGAGTGAATACGCCGACGACCTGATGCCCGGATGACAACAGCGCGTCTAAGTGACGCGCTGCAAAATCAGGGGTGCCAGCGAAGATAATACGTAGTGAATCAGGCACGTTGATGGCTATCCTTAGTCTTTCGCATTAAGGCGGTCGAGTTTTTCGACTTTCTGACGGATACGTTTTTGTTTCAGCGGCGACAGATAGTCAATAAACAGTTTACCGACCAGATGATCCATTTCATGCTGAATACAAATTGCCAGCAGGCCATCTGCTTCCAGCTCATAAGGCTTACCTTCACGATCCAGCGCGCGGATTTTTACTTTCTCGGCGCGGGGCACCAGAGCTCGCTGTTCCGGAATAGACAGGCAGCCTTCTTCAATGCCTGTTTCGCCGCTCTTTTCCAGCAGCTCAGGGTTGATCAGTACCAGCCGTTCGTCGCGGTTCTCAGATACATCAATAACGATAATACGCTGATGAATATCGACCTGGGTTGCCGCAAGGCCAATACCCTCTTCGTCATACATCGTGTCGAACATATCATCAACGATACTTTGGATTTCCGCATTCACTTCTTTGACCGGCGCAGCGACTTTGCGAAGACGCTCGTCCGGAATATGTAACACTTGCAAAACTGTCATAAATATCCAGAGCTGAGTTCAATTGATGAAAGGATTATGCCTTCTATTCTAGACAAAATGCCCCCTGATTGACAGCATCAGTGACCAATCGCAAGGATTGCTTTTGTTGCCTGTGGCAGGGGGAAATTGTGTCACCAAATGAGATTTGGTTACGCCTTATGGCGGTGAGCAGCCGGGGCGGAGATAAGTTACTGGAAATTGCAAATATGTTGCTGTCCGGTGCCGATTGCAGAGCAGCTTCGCTCGCCAGGGCGGGTTTAACGACCCGGCAGATTGCACAATTTACAGGTTTTAGCGCAGATGCGCTGGCAGCTTCCTTCGCCTGGCTGGAGCGGCCAGAACACTATCTTCTCACGGCGGACTCCCCCCGCTACCCGGAACAGCTTCGGGCAATCGACGGCTTTCCCGTCGCGTTATTTGTCGCCGGGAATATTGAGCTGCTCGCCAGCAGCCAGTTAGCCGTCGTCGGCAGCCGCAACCTGTCCCTGTATGGCGAAAGGTGGGGCCGTCTCTTTTGCGAACAGCTTGCAGCCGCAGGGCTAACGATAACCAGCGGGATGGCATTGGGCATTGATGCCGTCGCCCATCGGGCGGCGCTGGCGGTAGAAGGACACACGGTGGCTGTATTGGGCAATGGTCTGGAAGAGACATACCCAAAACGACACAGACAGCTCGCCGGGACTATCCTTGCGATGGGCGGGGCGCTGATATCCGAATTTCCTCTTGCAACGGCACCCTGGCCTGGCAATTTCCCGCGGCGTAACCGTATTATCAGTGGCCTTAGCCGGGGTGTATTGGTTGTTGAAGCCACTGAAAGAAGCGGTTCATTAGTAACGGCAAGACATGCGCTGGAGCAAGGGCGAGAAGTGTTTGCTCTCCCCGGTCCTCTGGGTAATCCCGGCAGTGAAGGCCCGCACTGGTTAATCAAACAGGGGGCGGCGTTGGTGAGTCACCCCTCCGACATCCTTGAATATCTGGCAAGCGAGCTACACTGGATCCCCCCACCGCACAAATCCTTAATATATTCACGCGATGAGGGGGCACATACATTGCCATTTCCTGAGCTGTTGGCTAACGTAGGAGATGAGGTTACACCTGTTGACGTCGTCGCTGAACGTGCCGGCCAACCTGTGCCAGAGACGGTAGCTCAGCTGCTCGAACTGGAGTTAGCAGGATGGATCGCAGCTGTACCCGGCGGCTATGTCCGATTGAGGAGGGCAAGCCATGTTCGACGTACTAATGTACTTATTTGAAACCTACATCCATAACGAAGCGGAATTGCATGTCGATCAGGATAAACTGACACGCGATCTCACCGATGCCGGTTTTGATCGTGAAGACATTTATAACGCGTTGGTATGGCTTGAAAAGCTGGCTGACTACCAGGATGGGCTCACCGAGCCGATGCAGTTAGCCGCCGATCCACTATCCATGCGCATCTACACGGAAGAAGAGAGCCTGCGTCTGGATGCAAGCTGCCGGGGATTTTTACTGTTCCTCGAGCAGATTCAGGTGCTAAACCTCGAAACACGCGAAATGGTCATTGAGCGCGTGTTGGCGTTGGATAACGCCGAGTTTGAGCTGGAAGATTTAAAATGGGTGGTGCTGATGGTCCTGTTCAATATTCCGGGCTGTGAAAATGCCTACCAGCAAATGGAAGAATTACTCTTCGAAGTAAATGAAGGTATGCTGCATTAAAATTTTGTGCGGCATGAGAAGCTATGAGCAAATCAGCACTGTTTACGGTGCCTAAAAATGAACCCTGCCCCCAATGCGGGGCAGAGTTAGTTATCCGTTCCGGTAAACACGGCCCGTTTCTCGGCTGTTCACAGTATCCGGAATGCGATTATGTGCGTCCTCTTAAAGGCCAGGCTGACGGGCATGTGGTGAAAGTGCTGGAAGGGCAGCATTGTCCTGAGTGCCGGGCAACGCTGGTTCTGCGCCAGGGGCGATTCGGGATGTTTATCGGGTGCAGTAACTATCCGGAATGTGAACATACGGAAACGATCGATAAACCTGATGAAACCGCGATAACCTGCCCGCAGTGTCAGCTGGGGCAGCTGGTACAACGTCGCTCTCGTTATGGCAAAACGTTCTGGTCGTGCGATCGCTACCCTGATTGCCAGTTTGTGATTAACTTCAAACCCCTCGCCGGAACCTGTCCTGAGTGCCAGTATCCCTTATTAATAGAAAAGAAAACGGCTCAGGGAACCCGGTGTCTCTGCGCCAGTAAACAATGTGGAAAGCCTGTCACGGCGGAATAAGATTGTGAACAATAGCCTGCAACATGAGCAGTTTGCGAAGATCGTCGCTGCTCTGAAAAATAATAATGTCATCGCCTATCCTACGGAAGCTGTGTTTGGCGTCGGTTGCGATCCTGATAGCGAGCTGGCGGTGAATCGGCTGCTTGCGCTCAAACAGCGCCCGGTTGATAAAGGTTTGATCCTTATCGCAGACAGCTTTGAACAGCTGAAACCTTATATAGATGAGCAGGCGTTATCTGTCGCTCAGCGCCAGGCCGTCTTTTCCCGCTGGCCGGGGCCGGTGACCTTTGTCTTCCCGGCATTGCCCACCACGCCGCACTGGCTGACGGGGCGTTTTGACTCGCTGGCCGTGAGGGTGACGGATCATCCGCTGGTAAAAGCGCTTTGCCAGCAATACGGTAAACCGCTGGTGTCAACAAGCGCCAACCTGTCTGGACTGCCGCCGTGCCGCACCGCCGAAGAAGTGCTACAGCAGTTTGGGGATGATTTCCCGGTGTTGCATGGCGAAACCGGTGGTCGCCTGAATCCTTCTGAAATTCGAGACGCCTTAACCGGTGAGCTATTCCGCCAGGGGGGAACGATGGACACATTTGCCGTATTTGGTAACCCGATTCAGCACAGCAAGTCACCGCAGATCCACAAGCTGTTTGCAGAGCAGCTGCAAATCGAGCACCCCTATGGTCGGATCCTTGCGCCGACGGATGCGTTTGCGGAAACGCTGGACGCGTTTTTCCACGCGGGTGGGAAAGGGGCAAATATCACGATGCCCTTTAAAGAGCAGGCGTTTGCGCGGGCTGATGAGTTAACCGAAAGAGCTGCGTTGGCCGGTGCGGTCAATACGCTCAAGCGTCTGACAGACGGTCGCCTGCTGGGTGACAACACCGACGGTATTGGTTTACTGACTGACCTTGAACGTCTGTCGCTGGTTAAACCCGGCGCTCGTATTCTGCTTTTGGGGGCTGGTGGCGCGGCTCGCGGTGTTTTGTTGCCGCTTCTCTCGCTGGACTGTGCGGTCACGATTACCAACCGCACCTTTTCGCGGGCTGAAGAACTGGCAACGCTGTTTAGTCACACGGGAAGCGTTCAGGCGGTTGAACAGCACAGGCTGGATGGCCTGGAATTTGATTTGATTATCAATGCCACCTCCAGCGGAGTGGCAGGAGAGGTGCCTGCGATCCCTTCAACACTGCTCTGCGGTCACGTCTGCTGCTATGACATGTTTTATCAGAAAGAGTTAACGCCGTTTCTGAACTGGAGCGTTCAGCATGGCGTGCAACATTATGCCGATGGTCTGGGGATGCTGGTGGGCCAGGCCGCTCACGCTTTCCTTCTCTGGCATGGCGTACTACCAGATATTTCACAGGTCATTGATACGCTGAAACAGGAAGGGGTTGCGTGAATCAAACGATCCTTTTTCCGGAACGTGAACATTGGGATGAAGCGCAGCGTGCCGTTTGTTTCCCGGCGCTGGTGAATGGTTTTCAGGTTATCTGCGCGATTTCCGCAGAAACAGTTGCCAGCCGCTATGGCGGCAACTGCGTTCGGGAGTGGCTTAGTGCATTTCAGGCACATCGCTGGGACATTGAAGAAGAAGCGCTGGCTTCGATCCAGGATGAAGAAGAAGACGATCAGGGCTGGTACTGGGTATCCTGAGCCAGATACTCGTCCTTCCAGCGCACATAGTTGTTAGCGGAGTAACGTAACCCCTCAAGCTCCGCCTCATTCAATGGCCTAATCTGTTTAACCGGGCTTCCCAGATATAAATAACCACTTTCCAGGCGCTTGTTCTGTGGCACAAGGCTGCCTGCACCAATCATTACCTCATCCTCTACTACTACGCCATCGAGCACAATAGAACCCATACCGACCAGAACACGGTTGCCAATCGTGCAGCCGTGGAGCATCACCTTGTGTCCTACTGTGACATCTTCACCGACGATAAGTGGATTTCCCTCTGGCTTAGCGGAGGATTTATGCGTGACGTGCAGAACGCTACCGTCCTGTATGTTCGTCCGCGCGCCGATTGCCACAGAGTTAACATCTCCGCGGATGGCAACCAGGGGCCAGATACTCACATCATCAGCCAGGCTTACGTCGCCGATCACCACGCTGGAAGGATCCAACATGACTCGCTGGCCTGTTTTAGGGAACATTTTCTGGAAAGATCGCAGTACCGCAGACATAACAACCTCGGGAAATTTATTCTGTGGATCAACTCTGGCTGCATTTTTGACCATTAGCAAGCCAGAAAAGCGTGATAAAGAGGGCTGATCGGACAGGATCCCAGCGAAAAGGGTGAAAACTAAACACTTGAGAAAAAAGATCGAAAAAATGCTTGTGCAAAAAAACGGGATCCCTATAATGCGCCTCCATCGACACGGCGGATGTGAATCACTTCACACAAACAGCCGGGTCGATAAAGAGAAAAAATCCTGAAAATCAGGGTTGACTCTGAAAGAGGAAAGCGTATTATACGCCACCTCGAGTTAGCAAG
>CAMLJN010000036.1 GCA_946480445.1 uncultured Buttiauxella sp. | reverse complement strand
CGGCCTGCTCGGCTGGCTCGCTCGCGGTCTGTGCCGCAGCTTTACGCGCTTTGGCACGGGCGATAGCCGCTTCAACGGCCGCCTTACGCGGGTCGACTGCTTCGGCAGGCGCGGCCTGCTCGGCTGGCTCGCTCGCGGTCTGTGCCGCAGCTTTACGCGCTTTGGCGCGGGCAATGGCTGCTTCAACGGCCGCCTTGCGTGGATCCGCTTGCTCCGTTTCTGATACTGCAACGGAAGCTGCTTTTTCCGCCTGCTTCGCACGCGCCTGTGCTTTACGCGCCTCACGAGCGGCAATTATTTCGCTGTTGTCCGGTTTGCTCCCCGTCTGCACGATAATCGGCTTGTCGCCCCGGTTTTTATCTTTCACCCTGGCAATAGCGGCCTGGATGGCATCCTGATCTTTTCCGCTGGGCTGTACCGTAGCTTTTTTATGGCGTTCAAGACGAGCGGCCTTTTCACGCTCAAGCCTTGCCTGGCGGGCTTCAAAACGAACCTTAGCCTCCGCAGTACGCCTGGCTTCCTGTTCGATCTCGCGGATTTCTGCTTTTTCCTGGCGGAAATACTGCACCAGCGGAATATTACTCGGACATACCCAGGCGCAAGCGCCGCACTCAATACAATCCTTAAGATTGTGCGCGGTGGCTTTGTCATGCTGCTGGCCTTTGCTGAACCAGTACAGCTGCTGGGGTAGCAGGTCGGCGGGGCAGGCGTCGGCGCAGGCGCTACAGCGGATGCAGCTCTGCTCTTCCTGTGGTTCGCCCATTTCGTTCGCCGACGGCGCCAGCAGGCAGTTGGTGATTTTTACCACCGGCACATCCAGCCACGGCAGGCTGAAGCCCATCAGCGGGCCACCCATGATGACCTGCTGATCGTGGGTTGGGCGGAAGCCGGCAAAATCCAGCAGATGACGCACGGGGGTGCCCAGCCTTGCCCAGACATTTCCAGGCAGCGTTACCGCTTCACCGGTTAAGGTCACCACGCGTTCGGTCAGGGGTTCGCCGTCGATAACTGCACGCTTCACGGCATATGCGGTACCGACGTTCTGCATCAGTACGCCGATGTCAGAAGAGCGGCCGCCGTGCGGAACCTGCTTACCGGTCAGAATTTGGGTAAGCTGTTTTGCGCCACCAGAGGGGTATTTGGTCGGGATCACGCGCAACTGTATGTCTTGCTCACCGACCAGCACCGCCCGCAGCATGGAAATTGCCTGCGGCTTGTTATCTTCGATACCGATAAGGACGCGCTGCGGTTGCAGAATGTGGGCCAGAATACGTACGCCTTCAATAATCTGTGCCGCGCAATCCTGCATCAGACGATCGTCGGCGGTGATGTAAGGCTCGCATTCCGCAGCGTTAATAATCAGTGTATCAATCTTATCCCCGCCGCCCAGTAGTTTATTGCCGGTAGGGAAGCCTGCACCGCCCAGACCTGCGACGCCAAACTGATGGATGCGTTCGATTAACGCCGCACGGCTGCGCGCGCGGTAGTCGGCCCATCCCTCTCTTTCCATCCAGCAGTCTTCGCCATCGGCGTCAATAATAACGCTCAGCTCGGCAAGCGCAGAGGGATGCGCCGTGGAATGCGGGGCTATAGCGGCCACGGTACCGGAAGTGGGGGCGTGGACGGGCAGCATTCTGCCACGCCCTTTGGTCAGGGGCTGGCCGCGCAGAACTTTATCGCCGACTTTAACGCAGAGTTCACCTTCAGCGCCGATATGCTGCTTGAGCGGCAGGATAAGCTGCTGGGGTAACGGAACCTGGCGCAACGGCGTGCCGTTGGACTGGTTTTTCATCTCCGGAGGATGAATCCCGCCGTCGAAATCCCAGATTTGATCTTGTTTAAAACGTCTGAAGAAATTAAGCATTTTGTTCCACCGGAATATTACGCACCGGGATGCTCTGCAAATCCCATTTCCAGCTCTCAGTGGTGGTGGCGACCGGGCGCAGCTCTATACAGCTGGTGGGACACGGGTCGACACACAAATTGCAACCGGTGCAAAGATCGCTTAGCACCGTGTGCATAGCACGGGTTGCGCCGACGATGGCATCAACAGGGCAGGCCTGAATGCATTTGGTGCAGCCGATACAGTTGGCTTCATCAATAATCGCCAGCATACGTACCGGAGCCTGCGCCGCGGCATCGCCCTCGATGGGCTGCGGATCGACGTTAAGTAAAGTCGCAATCTTGTGCATCACGGCTTCACCGCCCGGCGCACAAAGATTTATTTGCGCGCCGTTTTTGCCCACGGCTTCCGCATAGGGGCGACAGCCGGGATAGCCGCATTGCCCACACTGGCTTTGCGGCAGCACTTCTTCAATCTTCTCAACGATCGGATCTTCTTCAACGGCAAAACGCCTTGACGCATAGCCAAGAATCAGGCCGAACAGCAGGGCCATCAGCGTAATAGAGATGACAGCAATCCAGACGGTACTCATCAGAACTTCACCAGCCCGCTAAAGCCCATAAAGGCCAGGGACATCAAACCGGCGGTAATCAACGCGATGGCGTTACCTTTGAAGGGCGCGGGAATATCGGCGACCGCCAGACGCTCGCGGATGGCGGCAAAAAGCACCATGACCAGCGAGAAACCTACCGCCGCGGAAAATCCATACAGCGCCGATTGCAAAAAGTTATGGCCCAGGTTGACGTTTAACAGCGCCACGCCAAGTACCGCACAGTTAGTGGTGATCAGCGGCAGGAAAATGCCCAGCAGACGGTAGAGCGCAGGGCTGGTTTTTCTGACCACCATTTCGGTGAACTGCACGACAACGGCAATCACCAGAATAAAGGCGAGGGTGCGCAAATAGACGAGATCCAAAGGGACCAGTATCAGGTCGTTAATCACCCAGGCACAGACGGAGGCCAGCGTTAATACGAAGGTGGTTGCCAGCCCCATGCCGATGGCCGTCTCCAGCTTTTTGGAAACGCCCATAAACGGGCACAGTCCCAGAAACTTAACCAGGACGAAGTTATTCACCAGCACCGTACCAACAAAGAGCAGCAAGTAATCTGTCATTTTCTAACCTGAAACAAAAAAAGCCGTCCATTATCGACGAAAAGTTAACCGCCGACAACGGAGTATTTATAAGGGTATTACGGATTAATAAAGGTTTGCTTCACCCGGCTTGAACGCTTGAGATAAGGCACCAGCGTCGAGGCTGCGAGCAGCGGGAACAAAAGCTGGCGCAGGGCAAGATTGTCGTTCACCGGGGAAAAAGCAAAAGCTTTAATGGCCAGCAGCACGGAGAGCAGCAGCCAGAGAATATAGTGGCGCACAACATTTTTACGGCGTTTGAAAAACGCGACGGTCAGCCACACCGTGTAGCCCCACATCGCAAGGGCGCAGGCCACGGAGAAGTACCAGAATAGCACCATATTGTGTCCCTGAGCGCTCATCAGACGATGGCTGTCGGGGGAGAGCAGCATCATTAAATAGATAACCAGCGCGAGGGAGCTGCTAAGCAGCGTCAGCAGCAACCAGGCGAGGGGAACGAGAAGCCAGCCTGCGATACGCGGCGCTTGCGTGGTAGTCATGTTATCTCCCGGATGCCAAAAATAGAGTGCACGCCTTATGTGTGACATAAGGCGGGGGGATTATAAGACTTTTTACGCGTAATGCCAGTCGCAACCCACTACAGAACCCGATACCACACGGATTTTGGGACGCATCCCAGGTCGAAGAGACGGCCGCCCGATACCAGCTCTGCCCGACGATGGTCGGCTGCGCGGTACATATTTATCACTTCATGGTTATCGGTAAGATTGTAATTGAGATGGTCAAATAACTTTTCCAGATTTTCAAGGCTGCTAATCTTTCTGAACTTCAGTAAATATTCATGTGCTGTCATAAGGTGGGGTATCCATACATTGATAAGTATCCAGAGTGCAAACTGTGTCGTTTGCTCTGCCTGAATAATAAGCACAGATGACGCATTTGTTTTACTCTATTTCTGTTATTCAGAGTTATTTAGGACTTTTCTTGGCTGGAATACGATATAAAACATGAGGTAATTAAACGCTTACAGAACAACATTGCTCTTTTATCTTTCTTTACCACGATGGGGGAACAAATTACGCTAGTACATAAGCCGCTTTTCAGGCCCGCGCGTAAGAAGGTGGGGCAGGCCAGGCAGCGAGCGACATCGGTGGAATGTCTCCTTTATAACCCGCATTTTAGCGCCGCATCATTTTGGGCGTCGGCAGGCGAATATTCCCCAGAGGTTTTTTGTTAAGCAAAATAACTTTCATGTCTCCCCGCCTGATTAATTCCCCGTTTCCGGCGGTTTAAATCGCAGGGCGGTGGCTTAAAAAATGGAATGCCTCACTGGAGACTAATTCATCGTTGTCATTACGTTTGTCGCTAAGATTTGCCTGTAAAAGATTTTACGTTTATTAACCAGAGAGGTTAAGCTGGCCATCATTAATATCAATGATTCCTTACGGCGCTATAAACTAATTAAATATTTCCAGAACTGGTCGCTTTTGACTTTCGGCAGGCCAGCGCCCATCGGATGTGCGATCGGAACGAAGCAGCTAAACTAGCGGTTGTTACACAGAAGGGGATGGTGTCAAATGAAGCGTTCAAAAACGTGAGGAATACAAATGAGTGATAACATTCGTGTCGGTCTAATCGGTTACGGTTACGCCAGTAAGACTTTCCATGCGCCACTCATCGTTGGCACCCCCGGTATGGAGCTTGCCGCGGTCTCGAGCAGCGATGAGGCAAAAGTCCATGTGGACTGGCCGAACATGCGCGTAGTCTCTGACCCGCACGCGCTTTTTACCGACCCGACCATCGATCTCATTGTGGTTCCCACACCTAACGATACCCACTTCCCGCTGGCGAAGGCGGCACTGGCGGCGGGGAAACATGTGGTCGTCGACAAACCCTTCACCGTCACGCTTTCCCAGGCCCGGGAACTTGACGCGCTGGCAAAAAGCCGCGGCCTGCTGCTGTCGGTGTTCCACAACCGGCGCTGGGACAGCGACTTCCTGACCCTGAAGACCCTGCTGGCTGAAGGCTCGCTGGGGGAAGTTGCCTATTTCGAATCACATTTTGACCGTTTCCGTCCGCAGGTGCGTAACCGCTGGCGCGAGCAGGCAGGGGTTGGCAGCGGCATCTGGTACGATTTGGGGCCGCATCTTATCGATCAGGCGCTGAATCTTTTTGGCCTGCCGGTGAGTTTAACCGTCGATCTTGCGCAGCTGCGTCCGGGCGCGCAGGCAACGGACTATTTCCACGCTGTGCTGGCCTACCCGCAGCGCCGGGTTGTGCTGCATGGCTCTTTACTGGCCGCCGCAGAATCTGCGCGCTATATCGTTCACGGCACGCGGGGCAGCTACATTAAATATGGGCTGGATCCGCAGGAAGATCGTTTGAAAGCAGGTGAGCGCCTGCCGCAGGAGGACTGGGGCTACGATATGCGTGATGGCGTTCTGACTCTGGCACAGGGCGAAGTCATGGTGGAAAACACGCTGCTGACCGTGCCCGGTAATTATCCCGCGTACTATGCAGCGATTCGCGATGCGCTAAACGGGCAGGGGGAAAATCCGGTACCGGCGGCACAGGCTATACAGGTTATGGAGCTGATAGAGCTGGGCATGGAGTCCGCCAAAAAACGCGCGACGCTGAATTTGGGTTAAGCCCGTAACGCCCATCGTTCCCGCTGCAAGCGAGGAAGCGACAAAATAAAAGGCAGCCTGAGTCAGTGATCTGATCCTGGCTGCCTTCATCTATTAAGCCGCCCGTACTTTGGCCAGCAGCGCCTGTTTTTCAGCGTTGCTCAGGAAGGCAATCTTTAACCCATTCTCCTGTGCCGTACGAATATGTGCTGCGCTCAGGCCCGCGGCAGGGGCGGCAACCGTATATTCATGCACAATGTCAATGCCCTGTACGGCCGGATCATCGGTATTAATAGTGGCTAGCACGCCGTGGTCGAGGAACTGGATCAGCGGGTGTTTATCCAGCGCGGCGACGGTGCTGGTCTGGATATTCGAGGTCAGACAGGATTCAATCCCGATACCTTGCTCCGCCAGGAAGTCCATCAGCGCGGGATCTTCAATCGCTTTCACACCGTGCCCGATGCGCTCGGCGCCCAGCTCGCGAATCGCCTGCCAGATGCTTTCCGGACCGGCCGCTTCCCCTGCGTGCACGGTGATGTGCCAGCCCGCGTCGCGTGCGCGATTAAAATGATTCAGGAACAGACTGCCCGGGAAACCCAGTTCATCGCCTGCCAGATCCAGCGCGGTGATTTGGTCGCGGTGGGTGAGCAGGGCTTCCAGCTCCGCCTGACAGGCCGCTTCGCCAAAGGTACGACTCATAATCCCGATAAGGCGTGCTTCAACGCCGAAATCACGACAGCCTTCACGCACGCCTGCGATAACGGCTTCCACGACGCCGGCGACGGGAAGATTATGGCTCATGGCCATATAGCCCGGCGAGAAACGCAGCTCAACGTAGTGCAGCCCGTGGCGCGCGGCGTCTTCAATGTTTTCACGGGCTACGCGTCGGCAGGCATCAAGGGTCGCCAGCACTTTCACGCCCCAGTCCAGCTTGGAGAGGAAGCTCACCAGATCCGGTGCCGTGTCGACAACCTGCACGTGAGGAATTAAGGCTTCAATGGAGGTAGCCGGAAGCGGCAAATTATACTGGCGGCCCAGATCGAGGATGGTTTGCGCACGAATATTGCCATCGAGGTGGCGGTGCAAATCAGTTAACGGCAGGGTGGTATCAATCATGGTCGCACTCTTTTTTGATTAAAGTGCGGAGCATTATAAAAACAATCCCGGGTAAATTGCTATCCGGCGAGGAGAATATAGTTGCGCAACCAGAAGCGGGGGTTGCCCCCCGTTGCGTTATTGCAGAGATTTGATCGCCGCAACCAGGCGTTTCACGCCTTCTTCCAGCTTCACTCTCGGGCAGCCTGCATTCAGGCGAATAAAGCCTTTGCCTTCTTCGCCGTAGGTGTATCCCGGCATGATGGCGACTTTTTGCTGCTCAATAAGCGCTTTTTGCAAAGCTTTATCGTCAAGGCCGAGCGGGCGAAGATCAATCCATGCCAGATAGGTTGACTGCGGCGGCTGCCAGTTGAGTTGCGCAAACTCCCGGTTCAGCGTGTCGGCAATGTAGCGAAGGTTATCCTGTAAATAGCTGCGCAGCGCCGCAAGCCATGCGTCGCCTTCTTCGTAAGCCGCAATATGTGCAACCAGTGAGAGTACCGCCGGCGACGACAAGCCGTCCTGGCCTTTGAGTATGCCAAGATAGGCCTGGCGGTCGCTTGCATGATTTATCAGCCCGTAAGCGCCGGTAAGGGCCGGAATGTTGAAGCTTTTCGAGCCGGAGCTAAGCAAAGCCCAGGCGCTTCTCCCCACTTCGGACCACGGCGTGTGCTGGTGGCCCTCCCAGACCATATCCATATGGATTTCATCGCTGATAACGCGCACGCCATAGCGCTCGCAGAGGTCGGCCATCGTTTCCAGTTCAGCGCGGGTCCAGACTTTGCCCGTCGGGTTTTGCGGGCTGCACAGCAGCATGATTTTGCAATTAGGTTGTGCGAGCTGCTTTTCAAGCGCGGCCATATCGCACAGCCAACCTGCGTCAGTTTTTTGTAGCGGCGCGCTAACCACCTGCCGCTGATTTCCCTCAATTGCCTTATAGAAGGCGTCATAGGCCGGAGTATGGATCAGCACGCCGTCCCCCGGCGCAGACCACAGGCGAATAAGTTGTGAAACCATATAAATAACGGAAGGGCCGTAGACCACGCTTTGCGGATCGACGACGGCGTTAAAACGTTTCTGATACCAGTGGACGATGGCGCCGATAAACTCATCGTTATTCCAGCGGCTGTAGCCCAGCACACCATGGCTCAGACGCAGAGCAAGGGCATTGAGGATAACCGGCGCGGTCGGGAAGTCCATATCGGAGATAGTGAAGGGCAGTAAATCGGCAGCGCCAAAGCGATCTGCAACGTAGTCCCACTGAGTACACCATGTGCCATGGCGGTCGACGGGAACGGAAAAATCAAACATAACACCTCGCAGAAAACGGTCGCCAGAGTTAACACACCTTATGCTCTGGCAGATTGATTGTTTTTCGGCATCGGACCACTAAGAAGGAGGAACCACACTTTTTCCTTCTTTGTCAGTAAATTTACGGGCGCCAGAGCGCCCGCGTGAGTTTTATGCCTGGGCCGTACTCATCAGGCTCGCCATTTCATCTTTTACCGACTGTACCTGAGGGCCGATGACCACCTGCAGGCTGTGCTGATTAAGCTGTACAACGCCAATTGCTCGCAGATTTTTCAGGGCGTTGCTGTCAACAAGCGACATATCTTTTACCGACATGCGCAGGCGGGTAAGGCAGTTATCCAGCGAGTCGATATTCTCAACTCCGCCAAGCGCGGCAAGCATTGCTGGCACGTTGTAGCCTGATTTGCCCACCTGACCGGCGATCGCCTTTTCAGCGCTGCTGGTGTTGTCGATATCGCGACCCGGCGTTTTGATATTAAAGCGGGTGATAGCGAAGCGGAAGATCCCGTAGTAAACGACGAACCAGACGGCGGCGACAACCGGCACCATATACCACTTGGTGGACAGGCCGTGCAGGATACCGAACACGACAAAGTCAATAACGTTGCCGTCAGTGTTGCCGATGGTCACGCCCAGCACGGCCATCATAGTGAAGCCAAGACCGGTCAGCAGGGCGTGGATAAGGTACAGGACAGGGGCCACGAACAGGAACAGGAATTCCAGCGGTTCGGTGGTGCCGCCAACGACACAGGCAATCACCCCAGAAATCAGCAGGCCTTTAATTTTATGACGGTTTTCAGGGCGGGCGCAGTGATACATGGCGAGGGCGGCACCCGGCAGGCCGCCAAGGAAGGCCGGCATTTTACCCTGCGACAGGAAGCGGGTCGCACTTTCAGAGAAGCCCTGTACCGATGGGCAACCCAGCTGCGCCTGGAAAATGGTTAATGCCCCGCTGACGCTATGGCCACAAACCTCCATAGTACCGCCCGCTTCGGTAAAGCGAATCAGTGCCACCAGGATATGCTGCAAGCCAAACGGCAGCAGCAGACGTTCCCCGGTGCCGAAAATCATCGGTCCAAAGATACCCGCGCCGTTGATAATTTTACCGATGCTGGCGATCCCTGCGGCAAATACCGGCCAGATCAGGGGGATCACCAGGCCTATCATCCCCATGACCACCATGGTGATGATGGGCACAAAACGCGTACCGCCAAAGAAGGCTAACGCATCCGGCAGACGAATATTGTGAAAACGTTTGTGCAGCATCGCGACAATAACACCCGCAATCACCGCGCCGAGGATCCCGGTATCAATGGACTGGATACCAAGGATGCTTTGAATATTATTCGCTTTCAGAACGGCTGCGTCGGTGGTGGGCAGGATACCTTTGGCCGTCAGCCAAAAATTGACCCCAAGGTTCATCACGACGTAGCCCACGAAACCGGCGAAGGCCGCCACGCCTTTATTTTCGCTGGCCAGACCCAGAGGGATAGCGATACAGAACATGACGGGCAGGAAGGTAAACGCGAAGGAGCCTATTTTGCTCATCCAGATAAAGATGGCCTGCAGGAAAGGCTGGTTCAGCGCAGGAATCAGCGTGATAACGTCGTGACTGCTTAATGAACTGCCAATACCAAGCATAATGCCGCAGAAAGAGAGCAGCGCAACCGGTAGCATAAAGGTTTTGCCGAGGTTCTGGAAAAACTCCCAGACCGTAGTTTTTTGTGGTGTATTAGCCGCCATTACGACTCCTGTACCCTGAATGGTTAAAGATAGTAACTGTAAGGAATGAAATGGATGATAAAACGTTTTACCAAACTATATTGCGCGCCAGTTCACAGAATATATGCTTAAAGAAGCGCTCCATATACGAAGCCAGGTAAAACGTTTTATCCTGTATTGCAACCGATTGATGGAGAAGCTGCCCCCCCGATGACCACGATGGCAAAGAAAATCACTATAAATGACGTCGCCGATGCGGCAGGCGTATCGGTAACGACCGTCTCTCTCGTGCTAAGCGGTAAAGGAAGAATTTCTGCGGCTACGGGAACGCGGGTCAACGAAGCTATCGAAAAACTGGGCTTTGTGCGCAACCGTCAGGCGGCTTCGCTGCGCGGCGGTCAGAGCGGAGTCATTGGCCTTATTGTTCGCGATCTGTGTAACCCATTCTATGCCGAGCTGACCGCCGGGCTGACCGATGAACTGGAAAAGCAGGGCAAACTGCTGTTCCTCACGCAAAGCGGCAGCAAGGGCCAGCATATGCAGCGCTGTTTTGAGACCCTTATGGCGCAGGGCGTGGACGGTATTATTATCGCTGGCGCGGCGGGACAGGGGGCCGAGCTGCGGGAGATGGCGGAGCAGAAAAATCTGCCGCTGGTTTTTGCCTCACGCGCAAGTTATCTCGATGAAGCGGATATTATCCGTCCGGACAATATGCAGGCCGCGCAGCTGGTGACGGAACATCTCATCAAGCGGGGCCATCAGAGAATCGCCTGGCTTGGCGGATGTGGTTCATCGCTGACCCGTGCGGAGCGGCTGGGAGGCTTTTGCTCAACATTGCTCAAATTCGGCCTGCCGTTTCACAGCGAATGGATCATCGAGTGCGAATCCAGCCAGAAACAGGCGGCGGATGCCATTACGACGTTGCTCAAGCATAATCCGACCATTACGGCGGTCCTCTGTCACAATAACACCATAGCGATGGGGGCCTGGTTCGGCCTGTTGCGCGCGGGGCGACAAAGCGGGGAAGGGAGCTTCGACAGCTATTACGACAGGCACGTAGCCCTTGCGGCATTTGCAGAGGTGATGGACGACGAGCTGGATGACCTGCCGCTCACCTGGGCGTCGACCCCGGCAAGAGAAGTTGGCCGCAGCGCGGGCCAGCGTATCCTGGAACGCGCCCGGACAGGTGATAATGAAGCACGCAGCCAAATCATGCCTGCGCGCCTGGTTGTGCGTAAGAGTTAAGACCTGAAGATGAGAAAACCTCCCGGAGGAGGTTTGAGATGGCAGACAGAGAAAGAAAAAGCGTGTTTTTTCTTTCTCTGTGGTGAGCCGTCGAAGATTTCCCGGGCTTTTTACTGGGAGGCTCTACTCGTCCTGGCTGGGATGAGTTAAGACAGCATCGAAACCTCCCGAAGAAAGCTTACTGCGCTGGCTGTTCGGCCGGTGATTCTGGCTCTGCCGCCGGAGGCGCAATGTCCATCCCCGGCAGGGCAAACATCCCTACCAGTTCACCCAGCGACATTTGTTCGCCGTTAAGCGACACTTTACCGCTGCCGTATTGCAGGCTGGTGGTAATGTTATTGTCCTCAACTTTGGTTACGCGGAACATCTGCCCCATAGCGGCCAGGCCTTTGATCTGCTGGCCTGCCAGTTTGGCTGCGTCTTCCGCGTTGTAACCTTCAAGCTGTGCGATCTGAGTCATCAGTTCGGTCGCCATATCCATAGGAATGACCAGCTTGCCATCGAGCGATTTCACATAGCGGTCAAGCTGCGCTTCAGGGGAGCTGGCAGGGCCGCTTACGCCCGCCGGATCTTTCATAAACAGTGACAGATTAAAGGTGCTTTCGCCTTTGTCATTCTTCCAGCTTAGCGGCGCGACGGTGATAACCGGGTTGCCTTTAAGCAGCAGCGGGAAGTTTTCGGCCAGCACTTCCATCAGCTTCTGCTGATAGGCTTGCGGATCTTGTGCCACGGCCGGGTCGGCCAGCAGCTTCTGGGAGGCGGTGTTATATTTCTGGCTAAACTCGTGCATCGCTGCGCCGTCGATATTGCCGACTTTCAGCGTCAGCTTGCCGCTACCCATATTTTTGTTCTGCACTTTCAGCGCATCAATGGCGTAATCAACCTGGCCGGTCAGGTGCTTTTTATCGTCCTGCACTTCGGATTTCGCATTGAGGCTGATGCCTTCAAACACGGCCATCTCTTTACCTTCAACGGCGATAGCCAGCTTATCAATAGAGGCTTTCTGCGCGCCAACGCGCTCGTCAAAGTCGCTAAGCTGCGTGCTGCCGTCGGTTTTCACGCCGTTGAAGGTCATCTGCACGTGTTGACCATACTGGTTGACGGTATTGATCAGGCCGCTTTTGGCTTCGCCACTGACGGCAATTTCATTGCCAGCGCCATCGACATCAGCGGAGAACTGCGCGCCGCTAAAGGCCAGTTTGTCGTCACCATTTTCGTAGTTTAACGGCAGAAGATCGATATCAGACGACGTGGAACCGTTGTAACCAACGCGGGTCTGCGCATCAATAAAGGACTTGCCCTTTGTCATGTCAAACAGCGGTTTAGTCGTTGGGTTATTGACCAGTTCGGTGCGAATGGAGGCCATGCTCGGGAGTAAATTGAATTTTTTAAGCTGCGCAAAGGGGAAGGGACCGTGATCGATCGTTTCCGCAAAGACGACGCTTTGCTCGGGTTTCAGAAAGGCACTTTGCGCCCCGGCGGTGGGTTTCACGACCAGCTGCATCTTACTGTGGAACAGGCCGCGGTGATAATCCTGATAGCTTAGCGTCAGGCCCGCTTCTGGCGAAGCCCGGTTTAATTCTGCGTTTGCGTTGGCGATAAGCTCAGCCATACGTCCTTCAAGCTGTTTACCGGTGTACCAGGCCGAGCCCGTCCAGACCACGCCCAGCGCTACGATGACACCTACCGCAACCAGAGATTTTTTCATCTTGTCCTGTCCATTTTGAAGAGACGACCAGCTATCCCCTGGCCGCCGAACGAGAAGCGCCTGCTGGCGCTTCAGAAAACTAGCTTACTAAGCTTAGCAATCCACACCTAAAAGATCAGTAACATACTGATGCCAACCCTCATCCTGTCGGCGGAGGAACGCTGGCTTAAAAATAAAAACGAGCAATATCAATCCGTTGACTATTACTCGCCTGTCACTAAGCCTTAACAACCCGGCTTTTTCCTTTTTGGCCCACGGGCTGAGTCAGTGAGTTGTAATCACAGCTTGTTATACACGCGGGCGATACGGCCCACGCCGCTGGCGGAAACCGGCGATTCCTTTGCGGCAATAAAAGCAGACTCGCCGGGATGCAGCACGAGCTGCTCTTCGCCCTTGCTGAGTCTTGCTTCACCTCCGACGCAGAACACGATGGCGGCACTGTCCTGGGCCAGCGACGCTGGCGCTGCGCTGAGGTCATGGAGAGAGAAAGCGAAATCGTCTACCGGGATAGGGAAATCCAGCTCGCTGCCGTTTTTAACCGGCTGGGTCAGCAGCTCGCCCGCAGGTTTAGCGGCAAATTTAACATTGGCTACCAGTTCAGGAATGTCGATGTACTTCGGTGTCAGCCCCGCACGCAGAACGTTATCAGAGTTGGCCATCACTTCCAGGGCTACGCCCTTCAGGTAAGCGTGTGGCGTCTCCGCAAACAGGAACATAGCTTCGCCGGGGGCAAGCTTCACCACGTTCAGCAGCAGCGGGGAGAACAGACCGCTGTCATCCGGGTAAAACTCGGAAATGGCGCGAATGGTTTCCCAGGGCTCACCCTGCTGGTTATTCAATGCCGCTTTCAGCACGCCCAGGGCCCGCGACTTCTCATCGCCCTGCATGTTGAGCAGGCTGGCAAAAAGCAGCGCCAGGCTTTCCGCATCTGGCTTCAACAGGAAGTGCGCAATCGCCGGATGCGCCCCGGAGACCGGTTGTAACAAAGAGACAATCTCAGAGAACTCGCGGAAGGCGTTCATCGCAAGGAAAGGCGTGAGCGCAAAGACCAGTTCAGGCTTGTGGTTTGGGTCTTTGTAGTTACGTTCGGCGGCATCCAGCGCAATGCCGTCCGCGTTCTCTTTCGCAAAACCAATTTCAGAAGCTTTTTTGTTCGGATGGACCTGGATGGAAAGAGGTTGATCGGCGCAGAGCACTTTGAAGAGGAACGGCAGCTCACCAAATCGCTCTGCAACGGCCTGACCCAGGGCAGCAACCTGATTCTCATCAATCACTTCGCGCAGGGAACGCGGCTGGCCATTGTCGAGAACTTTTGAGCTGCTTTTCGGGTGGGCACCCATCCACAGCTCTGCCATAGGAAGATCCCCCGGATTTGGTATACCGTAGAGATCCGTTAAGGCGCTTTTGCTTCCCCAGGCATAGTTTTGCACTGAGTTGATTAATTTTTGCATTATCAAACCCTGATGTCATATAGATAAGATTCCGACTATTAAACCAATTATCCGTGGGGAAGTAACCAGGGGAGCAAAAAGTCGTATTAGTCTCAGTTTTTGTTAAAAAGTTGTGTAGCATATTGTGATTAATTTTTTAACACGGCGCGCAGAGCCGGTACCGTAGCCCGTTTAATTAACGTAGCTGATGTCGTAAGTGAGAGAACAATGTCGAATAAAGCCTTTCATTATCAAGAGCCGTTCCCGTTAAAAAAAGATGAAACTGAATATTATCTGCTCAGTAAAGACTATGTCTCAGTCTCTGAGTTCGAGGGTCAGGAAGTCCTGAAAGTTGACCCCAAAGCCCTGACCCTCCTTGCTCAACACGCCTTCCACGATGCCTCTTTTATGCTGCGCCAGGCGCACCAGCAGCAGGTTGCGGACATTCTTCACGACCCGGAAGCCAGCGAGAACGACAGGTACGTTGCGCTGCAATTTCTGCGCAATTCAGAGATAGCCGCGAAGGGCATTTTACCGACCTGCCAGGATACCGGTACAGCGATAATCGTCGGCAAAAAGGGGCAGCGAGTCTGGACGGGCGGAGGCGACGAAGCGGCGCTGTCGCAGGGGGTCTATAACACCTATATTGAAGACAACCTGCGCTATTCGCAGAACGCCGCGCTGGATATGTATAAAGAAGTGAACACCGGCACCAACCTTCCCGCACAAATCGATCTCTACAGCGTGGACGGCGACGAATATAAATTTCTCTGCATCTCGAAGGGCGGCGGTTCAGCGAATAAAACCTATCTCTATCAGGAAACCAAAGCCCTGCTCAGCCCGGGCAAGCTGAAAGACTATCTGGTGGAGAAAATGCGCAGCCTCGGTACCGCGGCCTGCCCGCCGTACCACGTGGCCTTTGTGATTGGCGGCACGTCAGCCGAATCCACGCTCAAAACGGTGAAGCTGGCATCCACCAAATACTACGACGGCCTGCCGACCGAAGGTAACGAACACGGCCAGGCTTTCCGTGATATTCAACTGGAAGAAGAGCTGCTGAAAGAGGCGCAGAATCTGGGGCTGGGGGCGCAGTTTGGCGGCAAGTACTTTGCGCACGATGTTCGCGTTATCCGTCTTCCTCGCCACGGCGCATCCTGCCCGGTAGGTATGGGCGTTTCCTGCTCGGCGGACCGAAATATCAAGGCGAAGATTAATCGCGACGGTATCTGGCTCGAAAAACTTGAACACAATCCAGGTAAGTACATTCCGCAGGCGTTGCGTCAGGCGGGCGAGGGAGAGGCCGTTAAAGTGGACCTGAACCGCCCGATGAACGAGATCCTCAAACAGCTTTCGCAATATCCTGTCTCCACCCGCCTTTCGCTGAGCGGAACGATTATTGTGGCACGCGACATCGCACACGCTAAGCTCAAAGAGCGCATCGACAACGGCGAAGGGCTGCCGCAGTACATTAAAGATCACCCGGTCTACTATGCAGGCCCGGCCAAAACGCCGGACGGCTACGCCTCAGGCTCGCTGGGACCGACCACCGCAGGCCGCATGGATTCTTATGTCGACCTTTTGCAGGCCAACGGCGGCAGTATGGTGATGCTGGCGAAAGGCAACCGCAGCCAGCAGGTGACGGACGCCTGCCATAAGCACGGCGGCTTCTATCTCGGCAGCATCGGTGGCCCTGCTGCTGTGCTGGCTCAGCAAAGCATAAAAAGCCTGAGCTGTGTGGAGTATCCGGAGCTGGGGATGGAAGCCATCTGGAAAATCGAGGTTGAGGATTTCCCGGCCTTTATTCTGGTGGATGACAAGGGCAACGACTTCTTCCAGAAAATTCACGCCTCACAATGTGCAAGGTGCGTGAAATAGAGATCTCAAGCCGCCCGCATGGGCGGCTTTTTGTTCGCTCATAAGGAGAGAGAAATGGTATCCAGTCGTAGTGAAAAAGACTCTATGGGACCCATTGACGTTCCGGCAGACAGGCTTTGGGGCGCGCAGACGCAGCGCTCGCTTGAGCACTTCCGCATCTCAACCGAAAAGATGCCGGAGGCGCTTATTCGGGCGCTGGCCTTGACCAAGCGCGCGGCGGCAAAGGTTAATATGGACCTCGGTTTGCTTCCTGCGCAGCGGGGCAATGCCATTCTGGCGGCGGCCGATGAGGTGCTGGCGGGCCAGCATCCCGATGAGTTCCCGCTGGCCATCTGGCAGACCGGCTCCGGCACGCAGAGCAATATGAATATGAACGAAGTGCTGGCCAACCGGGCGAGCGAGCTGCTCGGCGGCGTGCGCGGTATGGAGCGCGTCGTTCATCCGAATGATGACGTGAACAAGAGCCAGAGCTCCAATGACGTTTTTCCTACCGCTATGCACGTTGCGGCGGTTATTGCCGTTCGCGAGCAGCTAATCCCGCAGCTCAAGGTGCTCAAAGAAACGCTGGCTGCCAAAGCCGAGGCATTCCGGGACATCGTTAAGATTGGCCGCACCCACCTGCAGGACGCGACGCCGCTGACGCTGGGGCAGGAGATTTCCGGCTGGGTGGCGATGCTTGAGCACAATCTTAAACATATCGAGCAAAGCCTGCCTCACGTCGCTGAGCTGGCGCTGGGCGGTACGGCCGTCGGAACAGGGCTAAATACTCACCCTGAATATGCCGTGCGTGTAGCGAAAGAGTTAGCGTCTATAACCGGGCAGCCGTTTGTGACCGCGCCAAATAAATTTGAAGCCCTGGCGACGTGCGACGCACTGGTACACGCGCATGGGGCGCTAAAAGGCCTCGCGGCGTCTCTGATGAAGATAGCCAACGATGTGCGCTGGCTCTCCTCCGGCCCCCGCTGCGGCATCGGTGAAATCGCGATACCGGAAAATGAACCGGGCAGCTCCATTATGCCGGGTAAAGTCAATCCGACGCAGTGCGAAGCCATGACGATGCTGTGTTGCCAGGTCATGGGTAATGATGTTGCGGTGAATATGGGGGGCGCATCCGGTAACTTTGAGCTGAACGTCTATCGCCCGATGGTTATCCATAACGTGCTGCAATCTGTTCGCCTGCTGGCTGATGGTATGGAGAGCTTTAATGAGCACTGCGCGGTGGGCATTGAGCCTAATCGGGATCGCATCAGCCAGCTGCTCAATGAGTCGCTGATGCTGGTGACCGCGCTGAACACTCATATCGGCTACGACAAAGCGGCGGAAATCGCCAAGAAAGCCCATAAAGAGGGCCTCACGCTTAAAGCTTCCGCGTTAAAACTTGGCTACCTCACGGAGGATGAGTTTGATGCCTGGGTGCGGCCGGAAGAGATGGTCGGTAGTATGAGAACCTAGTGGGACAGCGCCTCTCCTGAGGCGCATTTCATCGCTGGCAATAAAGATGCAGCCGGGGGATCAGCAGTTGCAGCGGCTGAGCCTGCGGCTTATAGCGATGACGTATTTTTTCTGCATCATAATTCAGCAGTTCCCCCATTTCAGGCGGCGCTTCACCTTTATCCTGCTGGCATAACACGACCAGCGGCGAAGGGCAGGCGTATTGCACCTGCTTTTGCTGCTCCTGATACCAGACTCGTGCCACAGGCTGCACCTTCACCGGGCGCTTAATCTTTAACTTCACATCCGGGGGCAGCAGGGCAACGGCATTCAGTTCGCGTTCGATTTGCTCCGCCCACTGCTCCCGCGTGAAGGGCGGCACGGCACGGTTGGCCTTCAGGCTGTTTTCCAGCAGCAGCATCACGTCATGGCGCGTCAGGTTTTTGATAATTTGCTTGTTCGCCCAGCCAAAACGCAGCGTTGAGGGTTTATCAACCAGCGCGATCGTGCGATAGGCGTTAAGGGTAATAAGGCCGGGGATATGGCGGTGCACCCACTCGAAGCGTTGCACGCTCGCAAGCCCTGACTCGACGCTAATGATATTTTCAAGGGCGAGCTTGAGCTGATTGATGTGCTGGATCAGGTCGAGGGTCTGCCGATACTGACCCTCAGTGACAGCGTAACAAACGGCACCGGGCAGCCGTACTGCCGCCTTGCTGCTGATGTTTTCCGACTGCTGCTGAATGAAGAGGCGGGTAAAGTGCTGCACCGTGGCCTTATGCGCCTCTTTGCCGATGCGCTGCGTCACTTCTATCTGAGCAAGCGGTTCGTTCTCCTCACCCTTACGCACGTCGGGCAACTGAAAAACGCGCCCTGCCAGCAGGCGGTAGCCGTCAAGCTGCGCCCTGAACAGCCTCAACGCCTGCTCCAGCTCGCGAAAAGTCACCGTCAACCGTTGTACAAGATCGTAATCTGCCATATCACACCCGCTTTAGTTACAACATACTTAAGAGTTTATAGCATGTCTCTGCAAACCTCACCACCTGAGACTGCTGCGGTCTGGCAGAGATAAATGGTCAGATCTGCGAGAGAGGGGAAGCGAGCGGATTAACCGGCCAGCAAAAACGGAATCTTGCGCCGCCGAGATCGCTGCTGTCCACGCTGACAGTCCCGCCCATAGCGACGGCCACGGAGTGAACGATCGCCAGCCCCAGGCCGCAGCCGCCTGTCGCCCGGTCCCGGCTTGGGTCGAGCCGCACGAAGGGCTGGAACACATGCTCGCGTTGGGCTTGCGGAATACCAGGGCCATCGTCTTCCACCTGTAAAACGGCCGTCCCATCCTGCAGATCGAGGCTGACGCGCAAATTCTGCTGGCTGTAGCGCAGGGCGTTGTTAATAAGATTGTCGATGACGCGCTCCATTAGCCGCAAATCAATCTGACCAAAGGCCTCCTGCTGCGTATTTTTCAGCTCAATATCACGATGGGGATGAATAAGGCGAACGTCGATAATATGATTTTGCAACCAGTGCGGCAGATTGACCGCACAGAGATGCAGTTGCGTCTGTGGACGGTCCAGCCGTGCGTAGGTCAGAAGCTCGTCGATCAACCCTTCAAGCTGGCCTATATCACGGTTAAGGGCGAGCAATTCGCTTTCCGTCAGGTTTTCACTCATTTCCAGACGATAGCGCAGGCGAACCAACGGCGTACGCAGCTCATGGGCAATACCGTCAATCAGTAACTTTTTGCTGGCGATAAGCGCATTGATGTTATCCGCCATCTGGTTAAACGCGACCCCCAGGCGCTCAAAGCTTGAGGCGCTATCAAAGTGGATTCTCTCATCAAGGTGGCCCCGTCCGAGGCGCTGCGCTGCCGTTTCCAGTTTCAGCATGTCCTGCCAGTGAGGGCGCATCCAGATAAATACGGGGAAAGCGAGAGAGATGGCGATAAACGCCATCAACGCCACGTCAAGCAGCCGCATCTGATGCAAAAAGAAAAGATAAGGAACAGGGCCGACGGCCAGCACATAGTGGCTGCGCGGGATACGTTGAACGAAAGTGTATTCATCGTCGAGCGCGACAATTTCCCCTTCGCGCAGATGCTTCATTGTCATCTCGTCGAGCTTAAATTTGCTCAGCGGTTCGATATTCAGCTTAAACGACAAATTAAGATCAAGGTCATTGATGGTTTTGTTCCAGTCGCGGGGCGGGATTTCCCGCAGTTCGCTGCGCATCAGATACAACGAGCTTTTCATCAAATCATCCAGCGACTGACGGCCGGCACGCTCGGCGGTAAATTTATAGACCAGCCCGACCAGCATGGTCATCACAAGGAAGCAGACAAACAGCAGGAGATAAAACTGTATAAACAGCTTTTTCATCAAAACCACCACAATTTCAGTAAATTAACTACCCGTTATCCGCATGCAGTCGCACATTACGGACCCAGGGGCACCCTTTACATTACTGGCTCTGGAGCGAAGTCCGATCGCCGCCCGGAGTCGTTACCCACGCCGAGTACATCGTATAACACACTCCGTTTTTTCATGCCTTAGCGGTCTGGCTATGAAAGCAAGGTTTACGCCGCCTGACAACATCCAGCAGAGGCTGAAGCATTCTGCTGGATGTTGACTGTTACCTGCCAGTTTTTGACCATGGACAGTGGAATTACTCATAATAACTAGTAGGTTAATGTTCAAAATGGTTGTTATCCAGGAAGGGGAAAGATGAAAAAAAACAGGGTACCAAAAAGATCTGCTAAACAAAGTGTGGTAAGTGCGTCTAAAGCCCTGTCCCAGGGGGTGGGGACGTATCTTGGGCAGACCCTGGTTTCGCCCTTAGCCGCGCCGGTCATTAGTATGATTAGCAGTCAATTATGTGATATTGCAGACCGCCAGTTCTCAAGCCTTGAAGCGGAACGGGCAAAATCGGGTATCACTGCGGCAATTGATATCTTTCATGAAAGACTGAATAACGGGGATAAACTGCGTGACGACGGTTTCTTTACCCCCAGAGATGAGGAGGTAATCAATTCTGTCAGAGGAAGGACCAAAGCGGATAAGGTTTTTGAATCCATGATTCTGACTGTTAAAAATGACGCAGAAGAACGCAAGGCAAAGTATATCGGTAAGCTATTTGCAAACTTATGTTTTAACAAAACTGTTGCCCCCATTCATATCAACTCGCACATCAAAACGGCTGGTGAGCTGTCCTATAATGATTTGTGTTACCTCTATGTTTTCCGTAACGCCTCACTATTTGAGTTTCCCGATGTCGGAACTCTTTCTGACTTCCCGGCAATAGTTGCGAAAACCGAGATATTTGAACTCATGAAGTTAGGGTTTATTGCCTCCAAAAAAGAAGGCCCGCAGCCCACCTGGTTTGGCAGTATAGATATTCGCGAGCTACAGGTTCAGGGATATGGTCTCGCGCTTTATGAACTTATGGAGCTTGAGGGCTTCTCAGCGCTTGAGGCATACGAAGTTATGCAGCCGTTGGGGGGCAAGTTCAAAAGTCCGTATTTCCAGCAGCAGGTTGACAGGATCGGGGAACTGGAAGAACTTGTCACGCTGAGCGACGAGCAGAAAATTGAACTCGATAGGTTGGTAGCTAACGTTAATGACAGTTTTTCAATGTGTGTGAAAATAGCTGAAGACAGAGTGAAAGAAAAAAGGGCCGCAAGCACGCGCAGCGAATCATAAGAGACAGGGTTACAGATAGCGTATTTCTCGTTTATCAACGCTGCCCCGCACGTCCGAGGGACAGCGTTGGAAAATTTTTATCAGGCTTCACTTTCCCAGGCGTGCGGAGCAAAAAGATAGCCCTTGTTACGCACGGTTTTTATGCGGAAAGGTTCCGTTGCGCTGTCATACAATTTCTTGCGTAAGCGTGAGATAGCGACATCCACGCTTCTGTCCATTCCGTCATAGCTCACGCCGCGTAAATTTTTTAGCAGCGCGTCGCGATCCATAATCTGCCCGGCGTGCGTGGCCAGCTCCCACAGTAAATCGAAGTCTGCCGTAGACAGCGCAATATTCTCTTCGCCAAGGGTCACCTGCCGGTTAAGTGGATCTATACAGAGCGTGCCAAAGCGCATCGCTTTGTGCGGTTTTAGCGTCGTCGGCGTGGTTTCTACGGTGTGTTGCGCGGAGATACGCTGGCGAAGGTGCAACCTTAAACGGGCCAGCAACACGGCCGGAGGGGTGGTTTTCAGGATATAGTCGTTAGCCCCCATTTCCAGGGACAGAATATGGTTCATGTCGCTATCGAGGGAAGTCAGCAGAACGATAGGGCCATCCCACTGCGGTCGCAGGTCGCGGCACAGCGTCATGCCATCTTTGCCGGGGAGCATCACGTCCAGCAGTACCAAATCGGGCTGGTGGTGCTTAATCACCGCTTCGGCACGATCGCCGCGGCTTTCGACGATAACATCAATGTCGTGCTTGCCCAGGTAGGAGGCAATCAGACTGCCCACTTCGGCATCATCTTCCACGTATACGATTTTGTTCATAACCCGGCGCGTCAGGGGAAAAGGGGAAACATACACTGTGCGAATCTATTACACCATCAATCATGGGTAAACAGATTTATCGCAGAGGGCGCCCGCCGTCTACCGCATGAGTGCGCCCGGTTACATAGCTGCTTTCCAGCAGGTAATGTACCAGCGACACAATTTCTTTCTCACCGGGTGCAATCTTCATAATAGATTTGTTCAGCGCCGCTTCGCGGTATTGCGCGTCATCATGCTCATTAAACAAAATCATAGCCGGCGCGATGGCGTTCACTTTTACTTCGGGGGCCAGCTTGCGGGCGAAAGAACGGGTAAGGTTATCCAGCGCAGCTTTGCTGGCGGCATAGGCGATGTGTTTGTCGCTGCCGCGTTCAACCACATAATCGGTAAAGTGAATGATATCCGCGCTGGCGTGCCCCTTGCCGCGTAGCAGAGGTTCGAGAAGATGATTAAGCAGATAGGGCGCGGTGACGTGGATCTGTAGCATGGCGGCCAGCGTATCTTCGTGCGCAACGCCAGGGGACTCGGCCTGCCAGGCGCTGGCATTGTGAATAATGGCACGCAGACTGCTGCAACGCTGCAACAGGGCTGTAGCAAAAGCTTTAATGCCGTCGTTTGTTGAAAAATCGGCAAAGAGACACTGCGCACCAGCACGCTCAAGCTCATCAATGGCCGGGTAGCGGGTCCTGTAACTGATAATAACCGGCTGCTCACGCGCCAGAAAATCCAGGGCCAGAGCAAGACCGATACGACGGCCCGCGCCGGTAATCAGCACGGGTCTCAGGGAAGACACTTTATCCATTGATGTTACCTTGTTACGTACAGGGTGCAGAAGGGTTACCTCACCAGCATCCATGTCGCCGGCAGGGCGGCAAACAGCATCATCGCGATAATGGTTTTTTCCTTTGTATTCAGTCTCATGTCATGAGTATGCGTACTGCGTGCATACATAAAGACAAGTAAACCCGGGGCATACAATACCACTGAAAGCAGCAGGTGCATCGGGCCGGAGGCATAAAGTAACCACAGGCCGTAAATGCAGGCGCCAAGCCCAATAGCCTGGTGCAGCGGGCGAGTGGCGATTTTTAACAGGTAGGCGCCAACGAGGAAATAGGGCACCAGAATCATTTCAGAGGCGATCGTCAGCAGCGTGTTGTAATCAGACCCCGTCAGCCAAATCAAAACCAGACAAAGCTGGACGCTGATATTGGTCAGCCACAGTGAAGCGGAAGGCGCATTGTTTTTATTCTGGCGGGCGAAAATCCTGGGAAAGGCTTTATGAGTCGCGGCGAGTAAAGGCACTTCGGCGGCCATAATAGTCCAGCTGAGGTAAGCTCCACAGACAGAAACAATTAGGCCTGCGGCGATAATAATTTCGCCCCACGGCCCCATCATCTCAACCATGATGCCTGCCATGGACGGATTACGCATCGTCGCAAGCTCCGGACGGGCAACAACGCCGAGCGAGAGCAGGGTAACTAACAGATAAACACCCAGAGCGGCAATCACCGCAAGCAGGGTTGCGCGCCCAACATCTTTCTTGTTGCGCGCTCGCGCCGATACTACCACGGCACCTTCTACCCCGATAAACACCCACAGCGTGATCAGCATGGTGTTCTTAACCTGCTCCCACACCGGCACGCCGAGCTTCAGGCCGGTGAAATCAAGACTGAAAGTCCGCAGCTGGAAGGCCATCGCCGCCAGCACGATGAACATCCCCAGCGGGAGAAGCTTAGCAAGCGTAGCGGCGAGGTTAATACCTGCCGCCGTTTGCACCCCGCGCAGCACAAGCCAGTGCACCATCCATAATAAGACAGAAGCCCCTACGATGGATTGCCAGGTGTTCCCGTCGCCAAACAGGCGTAGCTCTGGGGTGTCAGTAAAGAAACTCAGTGCGGAAAAAACGATAACGAGATAAGAAACGTTAGCGATAACGGCGCATAGCCAGTAACCCCAGGCGGAGCAAAAACCGATTAATTCACCAAAACCTTCGCGAGCATAAGTGAATATGCCGCCATCAAGATCCGGGCGTAAACGGGTCAGTACCAGCATAGCGAGCGCCAGCAGCAAAATACCCGCGCCGGTTATCGCCCAGCCGATCAACAGCGCTGCAGGGCTTGCTACGCTTGCAATATTCTGCGGCAGGCTGAATACACCTGCGCCGAGCATAGAGCTAAGCACCAGGGCGGTTAATGCGGCGAGGCCAAGTTTCTTTTCCATGGGTGTCCAATCAATGTGAGCCAGGACCCAGAATAATTATTATGCTTTGACGCATAAAAATGGAGGATCACGCTAAGGCGCGGAATTTTACGGAGTGTGACCTCCGCTTGCAATGATGAGCGGCATAAATTGGACTAATTGCACAAAAAGAGGGCACAAAAAAGGCTGCCGTTGCAGCCCTGAGAGGTGGGTCAGCTGGTATACGGGCAGCACGTGCTGCCCGGACGGTTTATTTGTAAAGGTCAGCGCTGATGGTCATATTGCCACCGCGCTCCTGCCACTGGCGGGTGACGTGATAGAACTTAGCGCCTTTCTTCGCCGCGCGTTTTGCCACCTGGTAGGAGACTTCAGTCATTCCACTGTAGTGCCCGGTGAACTTAATGCTGTCAAAAGGCACCATCTGTGCCGCGGTGATTTTATTCACTTCTTCAACTTTGGTGCCATCTGGTAACGTTACGGTGTAACGCCCACCTTTTGATGACTGAGTTTCAAAGAAGCGGCCCACGTCAGAGCTTGGCGAGGAAGAGGATGCTACGCCTGGAATCTCAACTTTTTTCGCGGCTTCCCCCCCCGCGGCTAAGGCTGCTTTCCCCGACTCGGAGTTGGCTGGAATCGCATCCGGGCTTTGCACAACGCGTTTTGGCGCATCGGCTTTATAGATGAAAGCGGTGATTCGCTGGTTGCCACCCTGGTTTGCGTCAACCTGGCGCACGATAAAGAAAGAGGCCGCGCCTTTGGCTTTCGCTGCTTTGGTGATGGCGTCGTTGACTTCAGGCTGGCTGCGATAGAAGCCCTGCACGGTAACGGTATCGTAAGGTTCGAGCAGATAAGCCTGATCTTTCGGTAATTCCATCACGCCGTTAATCACGCGGTTACCTTTTTCTGCCGCTTTTGGGGCATCGGCATGATATACATCCGCCACCACGCGCCAGTTACCGCTGTTGCCGGTATCGTTCAGATCCTGGATATAGAAAGAAGCGGCGCCTGAATTATCTGCACGGCGGGAAACGGCTTTTGCCGCATCGCTGATCGCGTTAAAACGACCTGTTACGACGATACGATCAAAAGGTTTAAGAGAGGCCGCTTGCTCTGGCGTCAGCTCCTGCGCTGCCTGAGCAGACAGGGTAGTCAGGGAGATGAGTGCTGACGCCAGAAGAGTGTTCTTGAGCTTCATAAAAATAATCCTTCGCCTTGCGCAAAATGAATACTAATACCGCATTCTCAGAAATTACTAATTAGCAGCAGATTATTGCATTGAAAGCACACCTAATCTACAACTTACTGATTTAGCTTGCGTTATTTTGTTAAGTTTTTGATAAAAGAGCACAAAAGGGGCGGTTCCTCCCGCTGAACCTGCCGGATAAACCCGACCTGCATCCAGACCCGGCTGCACGCCGGGTACACCGTATATACCATTTGCGCGTGCCCCTGTCCCTCCTGGCCTGCAATAAAAGATGGATTTGCATTTTTTCTGGCGGGTGGCGAGCGTCCCGCGCAGCGCAACACTAAAGCCGTAAAGCTCTGCCGGACCGTGGCTTCAGGGGTCGCATTGTCCGGTTTGCCCACTCAGGCGCGATATTTATTGTCGCAAAATTCGATTTTTTTGCCGCTAATTATCGTTAACTTCAGGTCCCCTGGACCGTTTAAGTTTGGTTTACGAAATTGAGATTACTCTTTTCCCCTGGCAGATTTTTGTGACTTATCAAGATAATTTGCGGTGGATAGCCCCTGGAAGCGTTTTTTTAAAGTTATAAGCGTAAAACACTCTTATAGTTATGAAGCTGGATGCTGTTCCCATTCTTTTTCATTATTTGAGTGTTTTACGGTTATAACCAGCTTCAGGCGACAGCCGCGCTTTATCTTCATTTGTAGCAAGATTATGCCGTGGTAAAACACGGCTTTTTTTCAATGCTCGGCTGAGCTGGGCGCAGGGGGGAAGCGGGTCACTTGTCATAAGTGTGTCACGCATTTGATTCAGGTAGAGTCGACACCGCGTTTTAAGGAGCATGTAGATGGATAATGAATCGTTTTATTCTGTCATCGCCTGGTTTGCATTTGGGCACGGTATGATTTTATTGATCATTCTTTTTCTCTCTTTAGTGCTGGATAATTTAGTAAAAAATATCAAGTAAATGCATCCGCGCTAATGAGGCGGGTTTAGCTTACGCAGACCATATCAGAACCAGGCTTTACTGCCCGTGATGAAGAGATCGCCGGGGAACAAAAGCGCATTCGCATGAGCATTGAATGGCAACTGATAGTTTCCTGTCATTTTCCACCTCTTAGATTCAGTGCTCAGCCGAATGAAATCCAAAACCACCCGTTAATCGTTGTCCTGCCGTTTATCCTTCGAGAAAGTGCTCTGTGCCGTTTTTTACAGCGGCTTCTGTAAGCCCCATCATCATTGCTATAAAAACTTATTGTTTATAATTTGCCCCGTTGACCAGAAAAATTGATATAGATTACGACTTTTTTGGTTAATGCAATGTTAAAAACAGCGATTGCACAGGCGCAGAATCATGTTTTGCCGCTTCGCTTAAGCGGAATATCAGGCTCTGGCGAGGAATTTTAGTTAAAAACAGCTGCCAGAGAGCTTGTACACGTATATTTTGCGGTAAAGATAGAAATACTGCGATCATGATGTGGATCACAGGCGTTATTTTCAGTAGGTTATAAAAAGTTGTGACAGAAGTTTTTTTGTTGAAGTGGTAATGGAGCAGGCGATTGTCAGGCAGACAACGCGCGTGTTATTTGCTGCGGCAACGTTTGACAAACCATCATTAAAAACAGATGGAAGGGAATACTATGCGTATTGGTGTACCAAAAGAGCGGTGGGCAGGTGAATCCCGCGTGGCTGCCACACCGAAAACCGTGGAACAACTGCTTAAGCTGGGGTTTGCGGTGGCCATCGAAAGCGGTGCAGGGAAACTGGCGAGCTTTGATGACGAAGCATTTCAGCAGGCGGGAGCCACGGTGACGGACACAGCCGATGTCTGGCAATCCGACATTATTCTGAAGGTGAACGCCCCGCAGGATAGCGAAATTGAGCTGATGCGCGAAGGCTCGACGCTGGTCAGCTTTATCTGGCCTGCACAAAATGCCGAGTTGCTCGAAAAACTGGCCGCGCGCAATGTCACGGTGATGGCGATGGACTCGGTGCCACGTATTTCTCGCGCTCAGTCGCTTGATGCGCTCAGTTCCATGGCGA
>CAMLJN010000035.1 GCA_946480445.1 uncultured Buttiauxella sp. | reverse complement strand
CGCCAGCAAAATGGTCGGGAATACCGCGTCCAGCCCGATAGTTTCCGGGGCGGGAAGAAAAGAACCGACGGCGCTGCCGATTAAGGCACCCAGCGGCCAGAACACGGCGATGCCCATGCCGCACACCCAGTAGGCGGCCTTACGCTGTTCGGGCGTTGGCTGAGACAGGCCAAAAACGACGCTTTCATCGTTCATGATGTGGCAGCCGACATAGCCAGCAAGGCGCGTGCCTACCAGTTCACGCACGGCAACGCCGAACGGGAAATGACGCGCGTTAACCAGCAGCCCGGCAATGGCGGCCGCAAGGGGATTACCGCCGCTGGCGATAATCGCGATGAACATAAACTCCGAGGCACCTGCGAGCACAACCATTGCGCTGACGATGGGTACCCAGGCGGGGAAGCCATAGGCGATGGCGAGCGAACCATAGGAAACGCCCACCACGCCCACCGCAAGGCAGATCAACAAGATCGCTTTTTTAGTCTCTTTCGAAAGGCTTGAGAAACGTTGCATTGACATAAATTCTCTCATAACAAACCCATGGGCATTATAATGACCAACAAGAGATACGATTACAAGTCGAACGATATGTTCGATATAACGAACAGGTGAGTGAGTGACCCAACCGATCAGTGTTATTGCGAAGAGCCTCGTCAGAGAACGTGAGCGAGCCAATCTTTCTCTGGCGGAAGTTGCCCGGCGGGCTGGAATAGCCAAATCAACGCTTTCTCAGCTGGAAGCCGGCAACGGAAATCCAAGTCTTGAAACGCTATGGGCACTCTGTGTTGCCCTGAATATCCCTTTTGCCAAACTTTTAGAGCCTCAGGGCAGCACCACACAGGTGATCCGTAAGGGCGAGGGGACAAAAGTGGTTTCCGAACGTTCGGATTACCAGGCGATTTTGCTCGCCACCTGCCCACCGGGCGCAAGGCGGGACGTTTATCTGCTGATGACGCAGCCCGGGGAGGAACGTCTCTCCATGCCGCATACGCCGGGGGCCGTAGAGCATATTATTGTGACCCAGGGCAGGGCGCTTGTTGGCACAACCCACAACCCGTACGAGCTGAACGCCGGGGATTATATCTGTTATCCCGCTGATGAAGAGCATCTCTTTAAAGCGCTGGAAGCCAATACGCTGGCTATTCTGGTTGCCGAGCAAAATTAGGGCGTCCGGGAAAGGACTTTCTGAATTGACCGATGAAACTAACCGGCAAACGGCTGGTGTTTACTTTCGGTTAAAGTATCAGCGGGAAGCATGTCCTCATCTGTCTTTTGCCTGTTGTCATAACCATCTGATAATAATAAAAATTCAACTTTATCAATCATCTGTAAAATCATGTACAATACCCCCCTATAGTATCAAGGGGGCGCTATGCCACATTCACCAGAAGACAAGAAACGCATCCTCACCCGGGTAAGACGTATTCGCGGCCAGACGGAGGCGCTGGAGCGCGCGCTGGAAAATGGCGATCCTTGTATCGCTATCCTGCAACAAATTGCCGCCGTGCGCGGGGCGGCTAACGGCCTGATGGGCGAGATGATGGAAATCCATCTGAAAGATGAGCTGGTCGCGGGCGAAACATCTGAAGATCAGCGGGCCGTGCGTATGGCGGAAGTCGGCCATTTAATTCGCTCTTATCTAAAATAACTATTATTCCCACCTGATAACGGAAGAAGAACATGAAATCACGTGCAGCAGTTGCATTCGGTCCCGGCAAACCTCTCGAAATCGTTGAAATTGACGTTGCGCCGCCGCAAAAAGGTGAAGTGCTGGTAAAAATTACCCATACGGGCGTGTGCCATACCGACGCGTTTACGCTCTCCGGTGACGATCCTGAAGGTGTTTTCCCTGCGGTGCTTGGCCACGAGGGGGGCGGCATCGTGATGGAAGTGGGTGAGGGCGTCACCAGCCTGAAGCCCGGCGACCATGTTATTCCTTTATACACCGCAGAATGCGGGGAATGTAAGTTCTGCAAATCCGGTAAAACCAACCTCTGTCAGGCCGTACGGGCAACCCAGGGCAAGGGGCTGATGCCAGATGGCACCACGCGTTTCTCCTATAACGGCAAGCCAATTTATCACTACATGGGCACCAGCACCTTCAGTGAATACACAGTCGTGGCGGAAATTTCGCTGGCAAAAGTTAACCCGCAGGCTCCGCTCGACAAAGTCTGTCTGCTGGGCTGCGGCGTGACGACCGGGATTGGCGCCGTACACAACACCGCGAAAGTGAAAGCTGGCGATACCGTTGCGGTGTTTGGCTTAGGCGGCATTGGTCTGGCGGTAATTCAGGGAGCGGTACAGGCGAAAGCGGGTCGAATTATTGCCGTGGATACCAATGCGGAGAAATTTAAACTTGCTGCCGAAATGGGTGCTACAGACTGTATCAACCCAAAAGATCACGACAAGCCCATTCAGGATGTTATCGTCGAGCTGACCGATGGCGGCGTCGATTTCAGCTTTGAGTGTATCGGCAATGTTAATGTGATGCGCTCAGCGCTGGAATGCTGCCATAAAGGCTGGGGTGAGAGCGTGATCATTGGTGTAGCCGGTGCGGGCCAGGAAATCAAAACGCGGCCGTTCCAGCTGGTAACAGGACGTGTGTGGCGTGGCTCGGCATTTGGCGGCGTAAAAGGGCGTACCCAATTGCCTGGCATGGTAGAAGAGGCGATGGTTGGCAAAATCAATCTCGACCCGTTTATCACGCACCGTCTGCCGCTTGCGCAAATTAACGAGGCGTTTGATTTGATGCATGAAGGGAAATCAATTCGTACAGTGATTCATTTCGGCGACAAGTAAGCGCTGCATTTACCCTCTCACGGAGGAGAGGGTGTGAACAAATTAAACCCGGCAAATACCCGCTTTGCGCTGTTTGACATGATAGTGATGTTCGCGTAAATCAGCGGCGGCATCTTCTGCGTTCTGACGGAGTTCATCGCTGTCTGCCTGGTGACGCAACAGCATATCTGCGTTTTTCACCACTAAAAAGAAATGTCCGTGGGATTCGGCTGCGGTCTGGCCGGAAAATAGCGCGGCACCTATCAGCAACAAAATTGATCCCAGTCTGCAACGCAATTGCGCACCCATATATCTGAACCTCATTAACGTGACGTGGCTCACTGTACAGATGATTTCGTATAGCGACTATTTGGCTTTCAAAAGAATTGTCAGCGTGTAAACCTGGCAGCGGTGAGGGGAAGCAGACAGGATCGGTGTCTGGCAGACTGCCGCACTGTGCGGCAGCTTTGCTTAGTGGGCAACAGATTTTGAGAACAGGTTGATAACCAGGACGCCGAGAATAATCAGTGCCATACCGGCCACTGCGGGCCAGTCGAGCTTCTGGTCGAGGAACAGCCAGCCTACCGCGCCAATCAGTACAATTCCCGCGCCCGACCAGATGGCGTAAATCACCCCGGTTGGAATAGTGCGCATGGTTAGCGAAAGGCAATAAAATGCCACGGCATAAAATGCTATGGTTGCAACGCTTGGCCACAGGCGGCTAAAGCCCTCTGAGAGCTTGAGTGAGGTGGTGGCAATCACTTCTGCAATAATGGCCGTCATCAGCCAGATATAGGTCATGTTATTTTTCCGTCAGTATAAGTAACCGGGCCAGCAACGCCTGGCGTTGCCCATCAGTAATATTGTGGTAGCCGCACAGGGTCGCAAACCACAGGCCGTCTGCGGCGAGGCGGCACAGCAGAAGCTGTTCGGCAAACTCAGGATCTGCCTCATCCTGGGGGAGTGAGTTATTAATAAAAAGCGCCCAGCTGTCACGCAGGGCAGGATCGGCCAGCATCGCCGCAATCAGCGCGCGATTAATAGCCTGTTCGTCATCGGGCATCATGCGTCCGCAGGCCATCAGATAGGCTCGCGTAGCACGCCCGCCCGGATTGGGGTCTGCGGCAATTCCCTCGTTCACCTCATCAAGCAGCCGCTGTTGTAAATCAAAAAATACCGCGTTGATCAAGGCATCCTTACTGGGAAAGTGGTGTTGCAAACCGCCTTTGCTGATGCCGGTTCCTTTCACGACTTTATCCAGCGTCAGGCCGCCTAATCCCTCGGCGGAAATAATCTGCGCCGCGCAGTTTAGCAGCGTCTGCCGTAATTGTTCTGGTGCCTTAGGGCGATGGTGTGCCAGTGTCATTATAAACAATCCGTCTGGATGGATTGTTTATAATACCGCGAAATTTTATGGCGCTGCAAGGGTGATTGTAGGTAACACAAATCAGGTAAGAGTTATTCTCATTTATAAATAGTTAATATCGCCATTTGTGTTAATCATAGTTTGATTCACTGTTTATATTGTTAAAAATTGGCATGTATATATTGTAAATATCATAAAATACCGAATTGTATTCTTTATAGGGATTATTACTTGAATTATGATACCGGTAACATTATGAGCGCGAGTAAACCTAAATAACAATGCCGCCTCTGATGGAGAATGGTTTTGATTTACATTACTTCTGGGGTGGGGCATGGACTGGCTGGTCGATTATTTTTCAACGTATCTGTATGGTTTGAAGGTTATTGCTATCACGTTAGCAATACTTATGCTTATCAGCGGGATAGACGATCTTTTTATTGATGTTGTCTACTGGACTCGCCGCCTGTGGCGGGCCTGTACCGTCTACCGGAAAAACGAACATCTGAGCTACAAAGAGCTCTATAAGCCAGAAGAAAAGGCGCTGGCTATTATGGTGCCCGCCTGGAATGAAACGGGTGTCATCGGTAATATGGCAAGCCTTGCGGCGAACACCCTCGACTACGAAAACTATCATATTTTCGTTGGCACATATCCTAACGATCCTGACACCCAGCGTGACGTGGACGAGGTTTGTGCGCTGTTTCCTAACGTTCATAAAGTGGTATGTGCTCGCCCAGGCCCGACAAGCAAAGCGGATTGCCTGAATAATATTCTTGACGCAATTTTGCAGTTTGAACGCCATGCCAAATTCAGCTTCTCTGGTTTTATTCTGCACGACGCGGAGGATGTTATCTCGCCGATGGAGCTGCGTCTGTTCAACTATCTGGTTGCACGCAAAGATCTCATTCAAATCCCGGTCTATCCCTTTGAGCGTAAATGGACGCACTTTACCAGCCTGAGCTATCTGGATGAGTTTTCTGAGCTGCACGGAAAAGACGTCCCGGTTCGTGAAGCTCTTGCAGGTCAGGTGCCTAGCGCGGGCGTGGGCACCTGCTTTAGCCGTCGTGCGGTACTGGCGCTGATGGCTGACGGGGACGGCATCGCCTTCGATGAGCAGAGCCTGACGGAAGATTACGACATCGGCTTCCGGCTGCGGCAGAAGGGCATGGAAGAGATCTTTTGCCGCTTCCCGATAATTAACGAGGATAAGCCTGCATCGGCCCCTTTCGGCCAGCGGGCCAGAACCGCAAATGTGATTTGCGTGCGCGAATACTTCCCCGACACATATGCAACGGCGGTGCGCCAGAAATCGCGCTGGATAATAGGGATTGTTTTCCAGGGATTTAAAACGCACCGCTGGAGTAACAATGCCATCCTCAACTATTTCCTCTGGCGCGATCGCAAAGGCGCCATTGCCAACTTCCTGAGCTTCGCCGCCATGCTGGTGATGCTGCAATTGCTGGCCCTGATGGCCTATCAGCATACCGTGGAGGATGCCTGGCAGTTTCTGTCGATTTTTGTCGGTGGCACCTGGCTTAGCGCTCTGCTGTGGATCAACTTCTTTCTAATGTCGAACCGTATGATGCAGCGCATTATTTTCGTAACGGCCTACTACGGGCTGCTACAGGGGCTGATGGCGATACCCCGTCTTTTCTGGGGCAACCTGATCAATTTTATGGCCAACTGGCGCGCCATTCGTCAGGTTATACAGCACGGCGATCCGCGTCGGGTGGCGTGGGACAAAACCACGCACGATTTCCCAACGGTTAACGCCAACCGGGCACTGCGTCCTCTGGGCCAGATACTGGTTGAGCGAGGCGTGATTACGCCGACCCAGCTGGAGGAGGTATTGATCAATCGTACGCCGGGCTTAAAACTTGGCGGCTGTATGGTACAGCGCAATTTGATAAGCCCCTTACAGCTGGCCGCCGCACTGGCAGAGCAGGTTAATGTCCCGATGGAAGCGATTGATTTCAGGGATCTTGACGCCGAACTGGTGCAATCTGTCCCGGCAAAAATTGCGCTGCACTACGCAGTGCTGCCGTTGCGCAAAGATAACGGCACGCTAGTCTTAGGCAGCGAAAGCGCCATTGACCCGGTTTCGCTGGCCGCGCTGTCACGTAAAGTGAGCCTAAAAGTTAGCTATGTCATCGTCCCTCGCGGGCAGGTCGTGGTCGGGCTTCGTTACTGGTACGCTCAGCAGCAGATCATGGAACAGCAAAAGCTACTGGAAAAGACCGTTCGCGCGGGCTTCCTTAGCCAGTCGGTGGCAGACAAACTCTGGGAAGAGTACGTGGCCGGCCAGATTCTGTTTGCAGAAGTACTGGTTAGTGAGCATAAGCTCGATGACGCCGTACTCAGAGCCGTATTGCTGCGCTATGAGCACAGTAATCTGCTGTTGGGTGAATATCTGGTGCAGGAAGGCGTCGTCAGCCAGGAGGCCGTCGACAGTGCGCTGGAGCAGCAGAAAAAATTACAGCCTTCGTTGAAGAACCTGCTGCAAAGGGCTGGCGTCGGCAGCCTGCAACTTTCGCGTCTGGCGGGGGAAGGGCTATGACATTCTCCCGTACGCCCCTTGCCGCGTTAATTTGTAGCCTGCTGATTTCAGCGCCGGCCTTAGCTACGCCGGACAGCTACCGACAGGAACTTGGCCTGAGCGATTACAGCTACTTTAAGGTCTATCCTCACCTTCAACGTGCGCAGAAGGCGATGAAAGAAAACAATGAGGAACAGGCGCTTAAAAGCTATAAACATGCCCATGAAATGGCCCCGCAGAGCGTGCGCCTCACGCTCTGGCTGGCTGAAGCCTACCGCCACTTTGGCTACGACGATTTGGCCCGCAATCTGCTTGATGAGCAATTGCTTAAAACGCCGCAGGATCAGGATGTTCGTCTGGCGCGCGATGTCATTCCTGTTCCGGAAGTGAAGATTACTACCCTCGCCGATCTCCAGGCATTACAGAGAGCCTGCGATGTTGCCCCTTCCAGCCAGTGTCGCAGCAATGTCGGTCAGCACGCCCTCAGACTTGGCGAGCTTAATGTGGCTAAAGCGCAGCTCTCAGACAGGAAATTTAGCCGCTCGGCAAAGGGCCGGGAGCTGGTGGATGGGCTTTCGCAAAGAGCGATTTACCTGCAACAGTGGCAGCTGGCCGATCAGAGTTTTTCGATACTCGACGCTCAGCAAACGCTTAACGAAGCACAGTATCAACAGTGGTTCGCCATCTTGCTGTATTTGCAACGCGATGAACGCATTCTTGATTTACAGCGCCAGGGCGTGATGAACACGCCGGGTATGCAGCTGGCCTATGCCCAGTCGCTGGCGCAGCGCAAGGCAATTAAGCCTTTACAACGCTATCTGGCCAGCCATCGGCCACGTTTTGACGATGTAAACGAAGAAAACAACTGGTTACGGCTGCTGGCGACGTACAGCCCGACCCCCGGCAAAGCGATAGCCAGCTGGGAGATAAAATATTCCTCAAACATCAAGTACATGCTGGATATATTGCTGCCTCAGCGTATGCATGAGCGCGACTGGCAGGGCGCCTCCGAGCTGTTAAATCAATTTCCGCAAAATGAAGTGTTAGACCAGCGCCTCACCGTGAGCCTGGCCCAACAGGATCGGCAGCAAAGTCTGAAGATCATCGAGCGGATTATTTATGGAAGATCGCTTTCCCCACGTGAGCTGGATAAATACAGCTATCATCTGGTTAACCTCGGTGAAGGCCGCGCCGCCAGCGAGCTGTTGCTGAGATACTGGCCGTTCTCCCGGGCAGGGAACCTGCAAAAGACGCTTAACGACAGACTCTACTCACAGCTCTATACGCATACTGAATGGCTGAATATAAAGGATAAATCACGCCTTGAGCGGCCGTTAGCAACCCCGGAACTGCGTATGCAGCAAGCCCGGCTTTTCTACGGAAAAGCGCACTGCAACGCGGTAATCAAGCTGCTGGGCGATATGGCGCCGGAGTATGATGCAGCGAGCTGGTCACAGCTGGCTGAGTGCTATCAGCAGACCGCGCCGGGGCTGGCAATTTATGCTGCGCAGCGTGCGGCAGAACGCGATCCCGCCCTGTATTACCAACGTCAGATTGCGTGGCTGGCCTTTGCGGCAGAAGACTACGCTCTTGCCCGTGACGCCTGGAAAAAAATACCGCTCAAGGAGATGAGCGATGAGGATGTCGTGGCCGCTGCGCGTAGCGCGAGGCTTGCTGATGACCGCAAAGAGCAAGCCTACTGGCAGGAGATAGCCTGGCAGCGGGCGATGCCGGAAATCAATTTTGACTCGGCTCCCTGGCAGGACGATGCGCAGAAAGGCTTTACGTTAGTGAATAAAGATGACGTTGCGGGCGCACGAACGGCGTTCGAGAAAGCCCTCACAGCAAGCCCTGACTCGCCGGAAATTCTGCGCCAGCTGGTTTATACCAACCAGCGTCTGGATGATAAGCCGCAGACGCGGCGCTATAGCGAACGCGTGGTGGACGACATCGACAATACCCTGACGCCTGGTCAAAACCTGACGGAGCAGCAGCAGGAAGAACGTTTTGCCTTCCGTCGCGTCAACGAGGATACCGCCCGCCGCTGGACGTTCTCCTTCGACAGCTCGCTCGGCCTGACGAAAAGTTCCGGCAACAGCCTCGGGGCCGATCCAAACGCACCGCGGGCGAAAAGCAACCGCAGCTACGGCCAGGCGGAAGCGGAATATCGCGTGGGAAAAAACCAGCTGCTGGATGGCGACCAGCTTTCGGTTTATGGTCGTATATTTGCAGGCAGCGCAGGACACAGCAATATTGCCCCAATTTATCAGCCTGCGCTGGGGCTTGGCGTACGCTGGAAGCCGCTGCGAGAACAGACCATCTTTCTGGCGGCGGAACAACAGCTGCCGCTGGATCGCCACACCTCAGATGCTGATGTGATGCTTCGCGCCAGCGCCTCTTTCTTTAATGACGGCAGATTCAGCGACGACTGGCATCCGGGCGGCAGCGGCTGGTTTGCGCAAAATCTTTACCTGGATGCGGCCCATTACGTTAAGCAGGATTATCAGCTTTACACCGCAGATTATCGTGCGAGCTGGCATCACAAGCTTAACGACCATCAGACGCTGGAACCTTATGCCCACGTACAATACAACGGGACAACCAACACGCCTTACTACGAAGGTGGCGATAAGTTTCGCCTTTACCGGGACACTACGCTCGAAGGCGTGGGGGTGCGCTTAAATCACTAGTTCGGTGAAACGCACTACCAGGCCTTCCCACATAAAGCGAGCGTAGGGCTGGAATACCAGCATGTTTCCGGTGGCCATCACCGTGATACCGACTCTAAAAATAGCCTTTTCCTGACGCTGGGAGTACGCTGGTAGTGAAAATATTCCCCTCTTTCTTTCTCACGACGGCGCTGCTTGCGACGCCGTACGCCCAGGCAATGAACGCCGTCATGTATCAGCCACAGCTGCGCGATATGTCTATGACCGACGGGCAGTGGAAAACCATGCTGCACCAGTTAAAAATGCTGGGTATTGATACCCTGGTGCTGCAATGGAGTCGTTACGCAGAGGCGTTCCGGGAAGGTGAATCCCGCGACTGGCTCGAACATAAAGTCAGCCTCGCCACCGATAGCGATATGAAACTGGTGCTGGGTCTGGCGGCTGACGAACATTTTTTCGAGCGGCAGAAGCAGCCACTCCCGGCGCGGGTGAACTATCTTAATCGCTTACGGGCAGACGATGTCAGTGTCGCAAGGCACTGGGTTAAGGTGTTGGGCGCGGCAAAAATTTCCGGTTGGTACATCAGTAGCGAACTCGACGATCTCAACTGGCGTACGCCGCAGATGGAGCAGGCCGCACGCGACTGGCTGCAGAAAACTCGGGAGTCGCTGACGGCAGTGGCCGATAAGCCGGTGGCTGTAAGCAGTTTTTTTGCCGGAAACATGACGCCTGAAAAATGGTCGGTATGGGTCACAAATCTCGGGCAGAGCGGCGTGAAAATTTGGGTGCAGGACGGGGCGGGAACACAGACGTTGCCACCGGCGGCAAGACGTCTTTACCTGCAAACACCAGTATCCGGGCAGATAGTCGTGCTGTTTCGCCAGGATAAGCAAAAAGCAGGCTTTAGCGCAACGGCGCTCTCAGCCCCACAGCAGCAGAAGTGGCTGGCTACGCCGGTGCCGGCCGGGCAGGACCGAATCTTCTTCTCGCTTCGCTATATGGCGGTAGCGGAAGGCGTGCTACAGCGCTAAGGTTCACTTCGCAAAAAAAAATCCACGCGTTTGCGTGGATTTTTTCCTTCAGGATTTAAAGCCAGCGGCGTTCATCAGCAGCCGGAACAGCATACCGACCGCGGCGAGTGCCAGCACGCTGCCGCCCCAGAGCACCACCATCCACATTACGCGTTGAGCAAGCTGTTTCATCAATGATACCCCTCACCGTGCTGCACTTTGCCGCGGAACACGTAGTAACTCCAGAAGGTGTAAACCAGGATAATCGGAATAATAAACAGCGCGCCAACCAGCATAAATCCCTGGCTTTGCGGCGGCGCTGCGGCCTGCCAGAGCGTTACGGATGGCGGGATAATATAAGGCCAGATGCTGATACCCAGCCCGCTGAATCCCAGAAACACCAGCGCCAGAGTCAGCACAAATGGCGTACTGTGCAGGCTGCTGGCTTGCCCTGTACTGCGCCACAGCCAGGCGCTGCATATTATCACCAGCAAAGGAACCGGCAGCAGCCAGAACAGGTTTGGCAGGCTAAACCAGCGGGCGGCGATGGACGCATGAACCAGCGGTGTCCAGGCGCTGATAATCGCCATAATCACCAGCAGCGCCAGCAGCAACGGCCTGACCAGCTCGCGCATTTTTTTCTGCAGCGGATCTTCGCTTTTCATCACCAGCCAGCTCGCGCCCAGCAGGGCGTAAGCCACCACCAGCCCCACACCGCAGAACACATTAAACGGCGTAAGCCAGTCAAGCTGGGTGCCCGCGAAAGTACGTCCCGCAACCGGGAAGCCGGAGATAACGGCACCCACCACAATCCCCTGGCAAAAGGTTGCCAGAATCGATCCGCCGAGAAATGCCTTATCCCAGAACGGGCGGTGTGCGGGCGTTGCTTTAAAGCGAAACTCAAAGGCGACACCCCGGAAAATAAGCCCAATTAGCATCAGCGAAAGTGGAATAGTGAGCGCATCCACGATCACCGCGTAGGCCAGCGGGAAGGCGCCGAACAGCGCGGCCCCTCCGAGCACGAGCCAGGTCTCATTACCGTCCCAGACGGGCGCGACGCTATTAACCATTACATCTCTGTCAGCGTTATCGCCAATAAACGGAAACAGGATGCCGATCCCTAAGTCAAAGCCATCCATCACGATATACATCAGGGTGGCAAAGACGATAATCACAAACCAGATAACGGAAAGATCGATGCCCATTAACGTTTCTCCTCAAGCGGGTCAGCCACCGCGGAAAGCGGGCGCGAAGGGGTGCCATCCGTTGGATGGTCGTCGAAGGGCTGCGGGCCTTTTTTGATGAGCCGAACCATGTAGCTGTAGCCTACGCCGAACACGGACATATAGACCACGAAGAACGTCAGCAGGCTGATACTCATCTGAAGATTGCCGTGCGCGGAAACGGCATCTTTGGTACGCAGCAGGCCATACACCACCCACGGTTGGCGGCCAACTTCCGTGGTCACCCAACCCGCGAGAATGGCAATTAACCCGGAAGGCCCCATCCATAAGGCAAAGTGCAGGAAAGGACGGCTTTCATAAAGACGATGGCGATAGCGCAACCACAGGCTTATCACGCCGAGCAGAATCATCAGCATACCCAGCCCGGCCATAATGCGAAACGACCAGAAGACCATCGCTGAATTGGGGCGATCTTCTTTCGGGAACTCTTTAAGGGCGGGCACCTGTTTATCCAGGCTGTGCGTGAGGATCAGACTGCCCAGGGCAGGGATCTCCAGCCCGTATTTCGTGCGCTCCTGCTCCATATCCGGCCAGCCAAACAGCAAAAGCGGCGTGGGTTCGCCCGGGACGTTTTCCCAGTGCCCTTCGATGGCGGCAATTTTAGCAGGTTGATGCTTAAGGGTGTTCAGCCCGTGCATATCGCCAATCATAGCCTGCAAAGGGGCGACGATAACGGCCATCCACAGCGCCATGGAGAACATGGTCTTAATCGCGGGCGTTTTATTGCCGCGCAGCAAATGCCAGGCCGCGGAGGCGCCAACAAAAAAGGCGCTGCTCAGAAACGCGGCAACGGACATATGCAGAAGGCGATAGGGGAACGAGGGATTAAACACCACGGCAAACCAGTCTACCGGCACCACCTGGCCCGCGACGATTTCGTAACCCTGCGGCGTTTGCATCCAGCTGTTAGAGGCCAGGATCCAGAAGGTGGAAATAATGGTGCCGAGGGCGACCATGCAGGTGGCAAAGAAGTGCAGGCCAGGGCCCACGCGCTGCCAGCCAAAAAGCATCACGCCGAGGAAACCGGCTTCAAGGAAGAAGGCCGTCAGCACTTCGTAAGTGAGCAGCGGGCCGGTAATACTTCCGGCAAACTGCGAAAAGCCGCTCCAGTTAGTGCCAAATTGATAGGCCATGACCAGGCCGGATACCACGCCCATCCCGAAATTAACGGCGAATATTTTCGACCAGAAATGGTAGAGCGAACGGTAAACGGGGTTTTTAGATTTCAGCCACAGACCTTCCAGCACGGCCAGGTAGCTGGCCAGCCCAATGGTGATGGCCGGGAAAATAATATGGAACGACACAGTAAAAGCGAACTGTATCCTTGCCAGGTGAAACGCGTCTAAACCAAACATGCACAACCTCACGGTACATTAACGTCAAGGCTATGGTAGTCCGTTGTCCTTAGCTTCGGCAGAAACAGAAAAGTGTTATTTATCTATAACAGTTAATGGAAAAAGCGTATTTTTATTGGGCTGTTATAGTCACAGGGAGCAGGACATTAAGATGAAAAAATACCAGCAGCTGGCGCAACAAATTATAGACCAGATAGCCTTGGGCGTTTGGTTACCCGGCGATAAGCTGCCTTCGCTGCGTGAACAGGTTACGCACAGCGGGATGAGTTTTATGACCGTCGGCCATGCTTATCAGGTGCTCGAAAGCCAGGGCGTGATTGTCGCTCGTCCACAGTCCGGCTACTACGTGGCGCCAAGGCCGGTTGCGCGTACTACAGCCGCGCCGGTTAAGGTTATGCGCGATGAAGCCGTGGACATCAACACCTACATTTTTGACGTGCTCCAGGCAAGCTGCGACACCTCGGTGGTGCCGTTCGGCTCAGCGTTTCCCGATCCCCGGCTGTTTCCGCTTCAGCAGCTTAACCGCTCCCTTGCGACCGTCAGCAAAACGGCCACCGCGATGAGCGTGATAGAGAATCTGCCGCCGGGCAACGAAGCTTTGCGTCACGCTATCGCCCGCCGTTACGCCCAGCAGGGAATGCAGGTTTCCCCTGATGAAATTGTTATTACCGCAGGTGCGCTTGAGGCGCTGAACCTGAGTCTGCAAGCTGTGACTGAACCGGGTGACTGGGTGATTGTGGAAAACCCCTGCTTTTATGGGGCACTCCAGGCGCTGGAGCGCCTGCGTTTAAAAGCGCTTTCGGTGGCGACAGATCCGCAGCAAGGCATCGATCTTACGGCGCTCCGGCAGGCGCTCAATGATTATCCTGTAAAAGCCTGCTGGCTGATGACCAATAGCCAGAACCCGCTGGGCGTCACTCTCAGCGCCGGGAAAAAACAGGCGCTTGTGGCGCTATTGCAGGAATATGGCGTCACGCTGATAGAAGATGATGTCTACAGCGAGCTCTACTTTGGCCGTGAGCGCCCGCTGCCTGCCCGAGCCTGGGATGAACAGGGAAGCACGCTGCACTGCTCGTCGTTTTCCAAGTGCCTGGTTGCCGGTTTCAGAATTGGCTGGGTGGCGGCTGGAAAGCACGCCCGGCGCATTCAACAGTTACAGTTGATGAGCACGCTGTCGACCAGCTCGCCCATGCAGCTCGCGCTGGTCGATTATCTGGCCACCGGGCGCTATGACACACACCTGCGCCGATTAAGACGTGTGCTGGCCGAGCGTAAACAGCAGGCATGGCAGGCTTTGCACGCATTGCTGCCTGCGGAGGTAAAAATTCACACCAGCGAAAGCGGCTACTTTTTGTGGATCGAGCTGCCGCCTTATATGGATGCAAGCCAGCTCAGCGAGCAGGCGCTGGCGCATAAAATTAGTATCGCGCCGGGCAAAATGTTCACCACCGGCCGGGCCTGGGATAACTATTTCCGCCTGAATGCGTCATGGGCGTGGGGTGAAAGAGAACAACAGGCTGTGGTGACGTTGTCACGTTTAATTCAACAGCAAATAGAGAAGAACGATGGAATACCAGACTGAACGCCTTATTTTACGTCCGTGGAAAGCAGACGATCGCCAACCCTTTGCGGCCTTAAACGGTGACCCGGAAGTGATGCGCTATTTCCTAAAGCCGCTCAGCGCCGGGGAAAGCGACGCGATGGCCGATCTTATTGAGCAGAAAATGGCGGCCAACGGCTGGGGGTTCTGGGCGCTGGAGGAGAAAAGCTCGGGCGCGTTTATCGGTTTCGTGGGCCTGAATATCCCAGGCGTTGTTCTACCGTTTTCACCCTGTATCGAAATTGGCTGGCGCCTCTGCCGGGCAAGCTGGGGAAAAGGTTACGCGCCAGAGGCTGCACGCAAAGCCCTGGAAGTCGGTTTTGAGCAGGACGGCATCAATGAAATCGTGGCGTTTACTGCGCTGCAAAATTTGCCGTCGCAACGGGTAATGGAAAAGTTGGGTATGACGCGCGGTGAGGCGTTCGATCATCCTGGCGTGCCGGATGGTCATGCATTGCAACGACATATCCTTTACCGAATCCAGAAAAACAGGGAGTAAAGCAGCCATATTAAATTTGCATAGTTGTGAAAGCATCGCGTGCGCGCTGTCCCCGCAGACTAGACTTGAAATAGCCCCCCGCGTGGGCAGTGCTGATCTCGTCCCTGCTGGCCTGTCTCACTGCGGGCTTCGTCACAACCTGATGAAATTTAGCACAGTCGGCATGTCTGGCATTGGGTTGCAGGCTATTGTTTTTGGGGGGGCTAAGTCTTTCATTCTGATACGGCCAGCCATTTCTTAGCTCAACCTGCAGCAGGCTGGTTACACAGCTTCAGCGCATCATGCATCCTGTAAGCCAGCAACAGGCGCTAACGGGGCGGGCTTGCGGGAATAACTTATAAAGGAGATCGCTATGCAAAGCCAACTGTTGATCGATGGCCAGTTAGTGGATGGACTGGGCGATAGGCTGCCGGTTTACAACCCGGCTACCGGGGAGGTGCTGCTGGAAATTGCAGAGGCCACCGCAGAGCAGGTTAACGCTGCCGTTCTGGCGGCCGACGCGGCGTTCAGCTCCTGGGGACAAACAACCCCGAAAGAACGTGCAGAGCTGCTTCTGACTCTCGCGGATCTTATCGAACAGCATAGCGAAACCTTCGCTCGTCTGGAGTCGCAAAACTGCGGCAAACCTTATCACTGCGTGCTGAACGACGAAATCCCGGCAGTGGTGGATGTGTTTCGCTTCTTTGCCGGGGCCAGCCGCTGTCTGAGCGGCCTTGCGGCCGGAGAGTATCTGAGCGGGCATACCTCTTTGATTCGTCGCGATCCCGTTGGCGTGGTGGCTTCGATAGCACCCTGGAACTATCCGCTGATGATGGCAGCCTGGAAGCTTGCGCCAGCGCTCGCGGCAGGAAACTGCGTGGTGATAAAGCCCTCAGAGATCACGCCGCTGACCGCCTTTAAGCTGGCCGAGATTGCCAAAGATATTTTCCCGGCAGGGGTGCTGAATGTGCTTTTCGGGCGCGGTCAGACGGTCGGAGATAGGCTGACCGGTCATGCAAAAGTGCGTATGGTGTCGCTCACCGGATCTATTGCAACAGGCGAGCACATCATCAGTCATACCGCGCCGTCCATTAAGCGCACGCATATGGAACTGGGGGGCAAAGCGCCGGTCATTGTGTTTGATGATGCCGATCTGGACGCCGTGATTGACGGCGTGCGTACCTTTGGCTACTACAATGCAGGACAGGATTGTACCGCTGCCTGTCGAATCTATGCCCAGAAGGGTATCTACGACAGGCTGGTTAACAAACTCGGTGCCGCCGTTGCCAGCCTCAGACTGGGCGCACCGGATGATGAGTCTACCGAACTGGGGCCGCTGAGCTCACAGGCGCATCTGGATCGTGTTGCTAAAGCCGTAAACGCAGCCAAAGCGCTACCGCATGTGAAAGTCGTGACCGGCGGTGAAAAGGTTGAAGGACCGGGCTATTACTTCCAGCCAACGCTGCTTGCAGGGGCGAAACAGCAGGACGACATTGTTCAGAACGAAGTTTTTGGCCCGGTGGTTAGCGTGACTTCATTTGAGGATGAAGAGCAGGTGCTGGGTTGGGCAAATGACTCCCGCTACGGACTGGCCTCCTCAGTCTGGACTCAGGACGTCGGGCGCGCGCACCGTCTTAGCGCCAGGCTGCAATACGGCTGCACCTGGGTAAATACGCATTTTATGCTGGTCAGCGAAATGCCGCACGGCGGGCAAAAGCTTTCCGGCTACGGCAAGGATATGTCGCTGTTTGGCCTGGAAGATTACACCGTTATTCGGCATGTAATGATTAAGCATTAAAGGCAGAGGGGCCAAAGGGTAGCCATAGATGGCTGTTCTTTGGCCGGGCGCTTAGCCCGCGGTCATCTTACGCTCATGCTCAAGCAACCACTGTTTACGCGCCACTCCGCCGCCATAGCCTGTCATAGAACCGTTTTTACCGATAATCCGGTGACAGGGAATGACTATAGCAATCCTGTTGGCACCGTTTGCACCGGCAACGGCACGCACGGCCTTCTGTTTACTCCCCTCCTTCAGGGCTAACAACCGAAATTCGGACAGGTATTTTTTAAGGTGAGGGAGCGCCTGGCAACCTTGCGCGCTGATGTCGGGCGGGTGCAGCCAGCAGCACCCGCCGATGGATTACTCTGTTTCGTCGCGGATGTCTGTCGTCGGTCCGTTTTTCTGTACGGACTCAATGCCTTTTTGCGCTGCCGCCTTGCTGGAGTACATTTCACTCTGCGCAATGACCTGACCGTTTGATGCCTTCAGCACGAAGTAATAGGGCTCCGCGGTGGCTTTGCTTGATTTCTTTAACACATAGTGTCCCATAAAAAATCTCCGATCGTGCGCCTGGACACAATGTCCGGGGCTGCATTAACTATGGTGCAATCAACGAGATAAGCAACGTTTTAACGATTTTTTCCGATCTGTTTCTCATCGGTGAAAGTCGCACGGGGCGTTCAAAAACTTGATCCGCGTCATAAAAAAGAGCATATTTTGCCAACTTTGTTATCAATTATTAAAAATTTAGTATGACGCTTTATCAACATATGTTGGTTTTTTACGCCGTAATGTCGCTTATCTCTGCCGTGATTACCTGGTTTCTGAGCCACGAAACCAAAGGTATTAAATTCCTGAGTTCCGTCCTGGTGGGTGCGACCTGGCCGATGAGTTTTCCCGTTGCTTTGATGTTCTCCCTGTTTTAACAAGCCTCGCGATGAAGCCAGGCCAAAAGTGTGAGACAGCTTTTGTTTCTTCGCGAACGAGTGGGGTATGTTGATTACAGGTTCGGCGGAACGGAGGAAACGAAAAGTTTGCACAGGATTCGTAGACAGTAACGCCAGTTAATACGCCAAGGCCATCTTCCTCAGATGGCCTTTTTTACGGACAGCTTCGGGCAGGTAGTTTGCCATTCTTCGAAAAAATCAGGGTGTTATCGGTATTCCATCTTGTCGCGCCGGTAGCGATCTTATAGTCTCACTACCGGGTATTTATCGTTTCAGGAAGCTTATGTCTGGCCAGGAATCGCTGTTAGCCGTCAATTCACTCACGCTTTGCACCCCCGATGATCGCTCCCTGGTCAACGGCGTTTCTTTTAACGTCGCAGGAGGTGAGATTGTGGCTCTCGTCGGGGAGTCAGGATCCGGAAAAACGTTAAGTTCGCTTGCGGTCATGGGGCTGCTGCCCGAAGGCGTCTGTCATCGCCGGGGGGAGGTGCGTTTTAACGGTGATATTGTCGCCTGCCCGGGCAAACCCTTTGCGTACGGCCTGCGTGGACAGCAGATGGCGATGATTTTCCAGGAGCCGATGAGCAGTATGAACCCCGTGCTCAAGGTCGGTGAACAAATTACGGAAGTGCTGGTGCGCCACCGTAATCTGAGCTGGAAACAGGCTCATCTGGAAGCTGTAGGCCTGCTGGATCGGGTAGGGATAGTCAATCCGGCTGCCCGCGCTAAACAGTATATTCACCAGCTTTCCGGCGGTATGCGTCAGCGAGTGATGATTGCCGCGGCGATTAGCTGTAAACCTGCTTTGCTGATTGCCGATGAGCCGACCACCGCACTGGATGTCACTATCCAGGCGCAAATACTTGCGCTTTTACAGACGTTACAGCGAGAGATGGCTATGGGCGTGCTGTTTATCACCCATGATCTGAGCGTAGTGGCGCGCTATGCCGACCGCGCATACGTCATGCATCAGGGTAATATCGTTGAGCAGGGCAAGGTGACTGAGCTGCTGACCAGCCCGCAGGCGGCCTACACCCAACAGCTGATTGCTGCCTCTCAGGCCGGGGCGCAGTCTGCGCGCAGCCCTGATACTTCCCGGGCACCCTTACTCCAGCTTCAACAGGTGACAAAAAGTTACCCTGTCACTCAGAGCGTGCCATTCTTACGCGCTAAGCGCCAGACCGTGTTACAGCCCACGTCCCTTGAGATACAAAGGGGCGAGATAGTCGGTTTAATTGGCGAATCCGGTTCGGGTAAAACCACGCTTGGGCGTATGGCAATTGGCCTGCTGCCAGCAGATAGCGGAACCATTCTGTTTGACGGGATGAATTTAACGCGAGCGAAGGCGGGCGAACGCAGGCAGATGCGCAGACGGGCGCAGATCATTTTCCAGGATCCCTACGCCAGCCTCGATCCCAAAATGTCCGTTGGTGAGCAGATCGCCGAGCCGCTGCGGGTACATCAGCTGTGCGGAAAGGAACATATTCCCGGGCGTGTTGCCCAGTTGCTTGAGCTGGTGGGGCTGGATGCAAGCGTTGCCCCGCGTAAACCCGCTGCGTTTTCTGGCGGCCAGCGTCAGCGTATTGCTATCGCCCGCGCGCTGGCTTTAGAACCCGACCTGCTGATAGCAGACGAGGCCGTTTCCGCCCTCGATCTCTCGGTGCGCGGGCAGATTTTAGCGCTGCTCGCCGACTTGCGGGATAAGCTTGGTCTGACAGTGTTGTTTATCAGCCACGATCTGGGTGCCGTGCGCCAGATCTGCGATCGGGTGGTGGTGCTATACCGTGGGGAAGTGACGGAAACCGGCGTGACGCGCGAGGTGCTGGACAATCCTCAGCAGGCCTATACGCGTCAGTTAATTGCCGCGGCCCCGGATATCCAGCAGGCGCTGGCATTACGAGAGTGAGGTCAGGTCGAGAGGCAGCGCCGTTCCTGCTCCTTGACGCTCTGCCTCCTGAGCGACGCGGGCAGCAAGGGCGATGTCAAAAACATTCAGCCCGAACGAGGAGAAATAGACGCAGTCCGTAGACGTTGCCCGCCAGCCGTCGACCACCAGTCCGGCCAAATCTGCCGCCACCCGCGCGGGGCTAAAAAGCCCGGCACGGTACATCTGAAACAGACTTTTCGCGCTGGTGTTGCAGTAGTCGCCCCAGCCGTCAACCACAACGTTGCTGGCCCGCTCAATCGCGGCAAAACTCACCTCGTGGTAGCCAATTTGCGCGATCAGACGTCCTGGCTCCATGATGTCCGGGCCAAGAAACGGCTGGCGTGCCCCCGTACAGGTCAGCAGCGCATCCCATGGCTGCCGTATGGCTTCTTCCAGGCTGTTTATTTGTTGCGTCGGAATTGCCGATTCTCCTGCATTTTCAAGCATCTTAGCCAGATTTTCAGGCCTTCGGTTCCAGCAGTAAATCCTCTCCAGGTCCGGGTAAAGGCTGCGTAGCATCAGCAGATGAGCTGTTGCCTGCACGCCTGCACCAAGCAGCAGCACTCGCTTAACAGGGACGGGCGACGCGTATTTTATTGCCAGCGCCGAGACGGCAGCGGTGCGGGTCGCCGTAAGGGAGCCGCTTTGCATCAGCGCCAGCGGCATTCCATTATCCGCCCGGTTAAGCAGCGTCATGGCTATAGCCATCGGGAAACCGTCCTGCGCCTGCGGCCGATGGGCAGCCCACTTTACGCCGGTCGCGTTAAAGCGGCCTGCCACGCGTGCTGGGAGGGAATAGACTTTCCCCTGCGACGATCCCAGATCGACGTGGGTTTCGGCAGGCATCGTCGCCTCGCCGTTGCGCATCAGCTTCACGGTGTCGGTAACGTCTTCCAGAGCCTGCAACGGGTCATTGCCGCCAAGCGTGATTACGTCGGTTTGCGTTAAGTAGCGCAGCCGGGTCATATAATTTCCTGAATAATGGACATTAAAAGGCTAAAAGCCAGTCGCGCAAAGACTGCTGGTAGCGTGCCAGGCCTCGCAAGGTGACAAATTCGTTCACGCCGTGGGCGTTCCCGCCTTCGCCAAGCCCGCCTATCAAAAATGCAGGGGCGACGGGAGCAAAAGCGTAGGCAGGCGCGCAGCCGGGAGCCCAGGGCCAAATCTGTGGCCTGGCCTGTTGTTGATGGTAGCTGGTCATCAGTTCCAGCACGCCGGCATCTTCCAGACTGAAACGGTGGCCGGGATAGCTGTCGTCAATGTCCAGATCAACGCCCTCAAGAGCCGGAGTCTGTAGCTCAGAGCGCAGGCGCGCCAGCAGCGCCTGCGAATCAATGCCCGGAGGCGTACGCAGCGCCAGCTCCGCGCTGGCCTGATAAGGGATCACGCCCCGCCCCTGGTGCGGGCTGCTTTTAATCTCCGAGAGCGTTAAAACCGCGCTGCCCAGCAGCCAGGCAAGGCAGTCGAAAGTGTCACCTTCGACGGCCAGCTTTTCGCTGCGCCTGAAGCGCAGCTCTTCGCCGAGGTTAAAGGTCTGCGCCAGCTCACCCAGCAGCTGGCTGGCTTCTTCATCGAGAGACTGGGTTTGCAGCACGCCGTTGGCCTGAGCGGGGGCCAGCGCGTTAAGCGCCTGAACCAGTCGCCAGGCGGGATTAGCGATCCACGCCGCATTGCTTGCATGGATTGCGGCTGTCGGCCCTCCCCAGCTTCCGCCTTTTACACACAGGCGGCCTGAGCTCATACCGGTAAAGCCGAGGTAAATGCGCGCGTATTCACATAAAGAGGGGAACAGCACGGCTCGGGCGGGAGCAATCGGGCAGGGATTTTGGGCCAGATAGCGACGCAAATGGCCGCTACCCGTCTCTTCCTCTCCCTCGAGCAGGATCTCAATATTGGTATGCAGATGCCCCGCGTGGTAGAGGTCTTTAACGACCTGTAACATGCCAGCCAACGGGCCTTTGTTGTTTTCCGCCCCCCGGGACACAAACACGTTGCCCTTATCCGGCCAGTGAACGATGCCGCCGACAAAAGGATCGACCTGCCAGCCGTCATGATTGGCGGGCATGACGTCATACATGTTGTAAAGCACCAGGGTATCAGATGCGCCTGTCTCAATACGCACATGCACCAACGGGGGAGCGGTTTCGGCAAGCTGTTCTTTAACCGGGTAGCAGACCTGCGCATCGACCTCCTGCACCAGCCAGTCCTCGAGCCATTGCGCCAGAGCCTGCTGCTGCGGCAGATTACCCGCTACGCTCGCAAAAGGGGTGATTTGGCGCAGCAGATCCAGGGCAGCCGTAGGATGTGTCATAACCTGATCCTCGGGTTGAGTACGACATACAGTAAATCAACCAGCAAATTGACAATAACGAAGACCAGGGCGGCGAGCAGGACTATCGCCTGGACCAGCGGGAAATCGCGATTCTGTATGGCCTGCACCGCCAGACGGCCAATGCCCGGCCAGGCAAAGATGATCTCGGTGACCAGCGCGCCGCCCAATAGCGAGGCAAAATACATTCCCTGCACGGTCACCACCGGGATTAGCGCATTGCGTAAACCATGGCGAATAACGATGCGCCACTGGCTCAGGCCTTTTGCCTGCGCGGTACGGATATAATCCAGGTGTAGCACATCAATGAGGCTTGCGCGGACCAGCCGGGCGATTGCGCTCATATAATAGGCGCCGAGGCTGATAGCGGGCATGATGAGATGGCTTGCCGTGCCGTAGCCGCTGGAAGGTAGCCAGCGCAGTTGCAGGCTAAAAAGCAGTATCATCAGCAGGCCGAGCCAGAAAACCGGTATCGCCTGGCCGCTGAAGGCCAGCAGACGGGCAAGCAGATCCCAGACGCTGTTGCGCCAGATGGCGCTGGCCAGACCCAGTATCAGCCCCACAAGGGTGCTCCAGGCCAGGGCCGTCAGAGCGAGCAGCGCCGTTGCCGGGACACGCTGGGCAATCAGGTCGGTCACGGGCTGGTCATAGCGCAGGGACTGCCCGAAATCACCGTGAAGCACGTTGTTCAGATAGTGGCCATACTGCTGGATCAGAGGCTTATCAAAGCCCATCGCCGTGCGGAAATGGTCAATTTCAGCCTGAGTGGAGCCCGGCGGCATCATAATAGCGGCCGGGTCGCCCGTCAGATGCAGGCTATAGAAGATCAGCAGGGAAACGCCAGCCATCACCAGCACCGACTGACCAAGGCGCGAAAGGATATAGCGCAGCATCTCAGTTGAGCCTCGTATGGTTTTTGCGCAGCAGGCTGTCGCCCAGCAGATTACAGCCGATAACCAGGGCGGCAATCACCAGCCCCGGATAGAGCACCAGCCATTGCGCGAGAAGCATATACGAGCGGCCTTCACCGATCAGATTGCCAAGCGTCGGCGTTGGCGGCTGAATGCCCATCCCCAGAAAACCAATTGAAGCCTCCAGCACGATCAGCCGAGGAATATCTAAAGTCAGCAATACGATAAGTGGAGTGGCGAGGTTGGGCAGAATATGTCGCAGCAAAATACGCGGCGTGGAGAAGCCCATCGCCCGGACGGCCTCAATAAACTCCAGCTCGCGTATTTCCAGCGTCTTAGCGCGCGCCACGCGGGCATAAATCGCCCAACTGGTAACACCCATGATAATAATGATGTTCTCAAGCGTCGTACCAAACAGCGCCATCACCAGCAGAATCAGCAGGATAAAGGGCACGGCAAGCTGAATGTCCATCAGCCGCATAATCACGGCATCGATCCAGCCGCCAAAATAGCCGGCTATCATTCCCAGCAGGGTGCCCGTTACCGCCGCGATCGCCGCGGCCAGCAGCACGACCATTAACGAAAGTCGTGTGCCCGCAAGAATGCGCGAAAGCAGGTCGCGACCCAGCTGATCCGTGCCCAGCCAGTGGGTTCCCGTTTCGCTGACCGAACCCGGTGGGAGGAAAATATCCGCCAGGTTATTCATCAGAGGAGCCGGTAAAGGCAGCCAGGGCGAGATGATGGCCACCACCATCACCGCCGCCAGCAGAAAGCCGCCGACCAGGCCATCGCCGGAAAAGCGCTGACGTGGGCGGCGTGACAGCAGACGTCCAGGAAAGATCATTTCACTCTCAGGTCAAACAGGGGAATACGCGCGTCGGCGCGGCCCTTAAACGTTACGTTCTCACCGTTGGCATACAGGGAATCTTCACGGTACAGCGGAATAAGCGGCTGCTCTTTCACCACTTCCTGCTGGATTTGCTGGAGGATCTGCTCACGTTTTATAAGGTCGACCGTGTTGCGGCTTTCGTCCAGTAGCTTGTCCAGTACCGGCGAGTTAACGGTGGAATAGGGTTCGCCTGAGTGGAGGATCGGATACAGCGCGGCATCGGCATCCAGCGTCTGGGTCGATCCCCAGGCCAGCATATACATTTGTGCCTGCTTGCCCGAGGCGACCTGTTGGGTGTAAACGGACCATTCCGGCACTTCAAGCTGCGCTTTAACGCCGATAGCGGCCAGATCCTGCACGATCGCCTGCGCGACCTCTGCACTGGCGATATAGCGGCGGGGTGCCTGGAACTTCAGCGTAAAGCCGTCGGGATAGCCCGCTTCTTTAAGCAGCGCTTTCGCTTTTGCCACATCCTGCGCCTGCGCAGGTACATTCAGATAGCCAAAGTCCTTTGCCCCCGCCATTGTCCCGGTCGGCGTGCCAAAGCCGTGCAGCAGCTGGCTGGTATAAGCCTGACGATTCAGGGCGAGCGACAGTGCCTGACGTACCCGCACGTCGCTCAGCGGTTTTTCATTGTTCTTCAGGCCAAGATAGATCGTCAGCCCACCGCCTTTAACCTGCTCAAGATGCACGCCGGGTTTGTTTTTCAGCGCGCCAACCAAATCTGCCGGTACGCTGTCGACCAGCTGTACTTCACCGGTCAGCAGGGCGGTGATACGGGCCGTTGCCTCGGGAATGGGACGCCAGGTGACGGTGTCGATTGCGGGTTTACCACGCCAGTAATTCGGGTTGGCCTGCATCACAACTCGCTCATCAGGTATAAATTCTTTTAATGTATATGCGCCACTTCCGACAGGTTTTCGTGCAAATTCCGCAGCACCGACTTTACTTACATAGGCAGGAGGAACGATATATGTTGGATATCTGCTCATTCTTGTGGGCAACAGTGGGTCAGGACCTTTAGTATGGATGCGAACCTGGTGGTCACCTGTTACTTCAACAGATTTAATGGTTCTGATGTAAGATATGGTCGGAGCGTGGTTAGCCGGATCGAGAATGCGGTCCAGGGAGAATTTCACCGCAGCCGCGTTAACAGGTTCACCGTTAGTAAATGTGACGCCGGGACGGAGGTCAAATTGCCAGGTCGTGTCGTCAACAGCTTTCCAGGAGGTAGCCAGGCCGGGCTGAAGTTGCATGGCGCTGTCGCGCAGGATCAGCGTATCGAAGAGGTTATCGACAAGCGTCGCGGCTTCTTTCAGAAAACCCGGATCCATCGCCGTGGCTGAAGCAGGTTGTGCAATCACCAGTTCGCTGGCGTAGCTGACAGGTGAGGCCAGGGCCACCAGCACTGCCAGGATTGCAAGTTTACGACCTGATTGTTTCATTTACAGTCAATCCTTCTGCGTGATCGTCGTAACAAGACGTTTTAAAAGTTAAAAAATATTCGTACCGGCTATAGCAATGGGCAAAGATTAATACATGATATATCATTGCCTTATCTTTTATAACAAGCTGGCGATGAAACTACACTGATAAAATAGTTTTTTTGCAATAGGAAATAAACATGCTTGATCTGGAAAAAGCGCAAAGAATGAGTTTGACCCTGCAGGTCGAAGCCAGACTTAAAAGTGCATTAATTGTAGGGGCACTGAAGCCTGGGGCGCGGCTGGTCACCAAAGATATTGCGGAACAACTGGGCACCAGTATTACGCCGGTGCGGGAGGCGTTATTAAGGTTGGTTTCATCGGGCGCGCTTGATGCCACGCCTGCGCAGGCCTTTTTAGTGCCGGAGATCTCCCTTAGTCGCTATCATGAAATCACCGCCATCCGTAAAAGCCTGGAAGTGATGGCCGTCACCGAGGCCGCGCGCCTGATAGACAGCGAGTCACTGGCGAGATTGCACAGTCTTTATGATGCTTTCCGCTCGGCGAAGGTGGCTGGCAACGTAGAGCAGGCGTTGCAGGCAAACAGGGCGTTTCGCTTCCAGCTCTACGACTATGCGCAGATGCCGACGTTGACGGCGCTTATTGAACAACTGTGGGTGCGTATTGGCCCGTGCTTCAATTACCTCTATCCACAGTCTCAGGAAGTGGCGCAGGGACACCATAACTATGATGATTTACTGGAAGCACTTGCCGCTGGGGACAGCCAGCGTTGTGTCAAAGTACTTCTTAAATCTATTGATGATGGAGCGACTATTTTAAGAGAGCAGTATTTTGGTTGAGTTTTACGCCTGCAAATAAAACCACATTATCTACTGATGTTAACCGACCTTAATTCTGGGTGCAGAATTCAATGCTTCGAATAAAGGTCGGTTTTGCTGTTTTATCTCTGGCTATTAAAGGCTGAAATATTTCAGCCTTTAATTATACCGTGAAGGATAATCACACCGCTTAACATTGTAGCCAAATTAAACACTGTCGCCGGATTATTAAGTATTACTGCAGCGCCTGCTGTAAATCTTCGCGCAAATCTTCGGCATCTTCTATCCCTACCGACAGGCGGATCAGCTGTGGGGTAAGGCCATTAGCCAGGCGTTGTTCCAGGGGAATGGAAGCGTGCGTCATCGTAAACGGCTGGCAAACCAGGCTTTCCACGCCGCCCAGGCTTTCTGCGAGGGTGAAAATTTTCAGCCTGTTGATAACCTCTGCCGCGCGTTGTTCATCGCCGCGCACCCGCACTGAAATCATGCCGCCTGGCTGGGACATCTGCTGGCGGGCAAGCCGGTACTGCGGATGCGTTTCCAGCCACGGGTAATAAACATTTTCAATCTCAGGATGTTCCGCCAGCCAGTGCGCAAGCTGCAAAGCATTGGCACTGTGGCGTTCCATGCGCAGGGCAAGCGTGCGTATACCACGCAAGGTCAGGAAGCTGCTGAACGGATCAAGAACGCCCCCCACCGCGTTTTGCAGCCAGGCCAGTTTGTCCGCCAGCTCCTGGTTACCTCCCACAACGGCAAGGCCTGCGACGACATCTGAGTGACCGTTAAGGTACTTGGTCGCGGAATGCACCACAATATCAAAACCCAGCTCCAGGGGACGCTGAATGGCGGGGGAGGCAAAGGTGTTATCCGCCACGCTAATCAGGTTGTGCCGCCGGGCGATGCTGGCGATGGCATGAAGATCGGCAAGCTTAAGAAGCGGGTTGGTGGGTGTTTCAACCCAGATCATGCGGGTTTCGGGGCGAATGGCGGCTTCCAGCCCGCTCAAGTCATCTGGTTTCACCCAGCTGACCCGCAGCCCGGCGGTGCGTCGGCGCACGTTTTCGATCAGGCGATAAGTGCCGCCGTAGACATCGTCGATGGCAACGATGTGGCTCCCGCTGTCAAGCAGCTCAAGCACCGTGGATATGGCCGCCAACCCCGATGCAAAAGCATAGCCGCGGCTGCCGCTTTCAAGCTCTGCGATGGCCGTTTCTAGCGCGTGGCGAGTAGGGGTAACGCAGCGGGTGTATTCATTGCCGGTATGCTGGCCGGGTGCTGGCTGTTCAAAAGTCGATGTGGGATATATCGGCGGC
>CAMLJN010000034.1 GCA_946480445.1 uncultured Buttiauxella sp. | reverse complement strand
ACGCAGAAATCACTACGGACTTATTATTATGCGAGACCGTGCGCAAAGCCTGAAGGCGATTGCCAGATCAGAACCCGTGCAGGCGGCGGCACCGAAGTAGTCGTCAGTTTTATGCCCGAAGCGCATTTGTCTTCTGCCACAGGAGTAAACGATGAGTAACCCGGAAGCAGCAACCATTCTGCTGATTGACGATCACCCGATGCTGAGAACCGGCGTCAAACAGTTAATTAGCATGGCACCCGAGCTGGCGGTTGTCGGAGAAGCCGGAAACGGCGCTCTGGGCGTGCAGCTTGCAGAGGAGCTGGATCCCGACCTCATTCTGCTCGATTTAAATATGCCCGGCATGAACGGCCTTGAAACCCTCGATTGCCTGCGCGAAAAGCCGCTTTCCGGGCGTATCGTGGTCTTCAGCGTCTCGAACCATGAAGAAGACGTGGTTACCGCGCTTAAGCGTGGCGCGGACGGCTATCTGCTTAAAGATATGGAGCCGGAAGAGCTGCTTAAAGCCTTACAGCAGGCTGCGGCAGGCGAGATGGTGCTGAGCGAGGCCTTAACGCCGGTGCTGGCAGCCAGCCTGCGCGCCAACCGGGCAACATCCGATCGCGATGTCAACCAGCTGACGCCGCGCGAGCGCGACATTCTGAAGTTAATCGCTCAGGGGTTACCGAATAAAATGATCGCCCGCCGCCTGGACATCACGGAAAGCACGGTGAAGGTTCATGTGAAGCATCTGCTGAAAAAGATGAAGCTCAAATCCCGCGTGGAAGCGGCGGTCTGGGTCCATCAGGAACGTATATTTTAAGGCTGCGCGACCTGAGCCGGCAGCAGATTGTAACGTGGATCTTCTGCCGGATTCACCCGCAGCGGCGCGGCCTGTTTTAACGTAATCCAGTTCGACGTCACTTTCTGCCCTTTATCGTCCTCAACCGTCACCGACAGGCGGTAAGCGTTGTCTTCCCCTTCACGCCAGGCGGGCATAATCACGCTCCATCCTTGCGCACTACGATTATTGGCCGGAGGTGTCAGACTAAGCACCTGCGTATCACCCTGCCAGCTAATCTGGCGGATAGCGTGCCTTGCGCGCACCTGTAACTTCAGCTCCACCGTCTCTCCGGGCTGCAGTTCCCAGGGGGGCGTCGCCAGAAAAACGGCAAGCGTTTTGCGCTGACGATATTCCATCACCGGCAGCGTGCTGCGATCGACGCTGTCGTAGCGGCTGCCCCGCAGAGAGCTGGCTGCCGCCACCTCCCCGGCCGACAGCTGTTTTGCCAGCGGCACGCCAAAACGGTAATTGAGTTTGAGGCCAAGATTATCCTGGGCTACGCCGCTTTCGCCCTGCTTATGCTGGGCGCTCAGAGTGACCAGCGGCACTGGCGTATAATTCAGCCCCATGGTCACGGCGACCGGATTTCGGTATCCCGTCCCGCTGTCAAACAGGTCCACTCGCTCCCCAAAATACTGCTCCAGGCTCAGGCTGGTAAAAATATGCCGATAGAACGGCAGCCAGGCCTGGGCGGTTAGGTCATAGCCCCGCGCCAGCCGCTGCTCCAGCGCCTCCGTTTCGCTCTGCCAGGCGTTGAGCGGCTGATAGTAGTTTGCCGACAGACGCAAATATTCTCCCCAGGCCTCGGCACCAAACCCGGCGCGCTGAAGGTGGCTGGCAAGCTGATTGTCGTAAAAGGTGTTGTAGCCCAGCAGCCATTTTCCTGCGATCCAGCGCTGACCGACGCCGATATTGCCCGTTATCCCGTCTTCCTTACGGGTAAAACCCAGCTGGCTCCACGTTAAGTATTTGGTGTTATCGACCCAGGGAGTAAACAGTGAGCCGCCGCTGCCGTTCCAGTTTCCATGATCGTCCACCAGCAGATTAACGTTGGCTTTCCCCCAGGGTGATAGCAGGGTTTCCGCCTCGTCAGTGACTTTCTCGGTCAGCACATCGCGCAGCTGGGTAAAAGCAAAGAGGCGTGCCTGCTCGCCGGTGTCCAGCCCGTTATCGGTCATGCTGGCCTCGCCAAATCGCCTGGCCATTTCGGCAATATGTTTAGCCGCCGCGTCGGTTTCCGGGGCAAGGCCCATTTCCGGCAGCTGTGCGGATGCGTCGGCAAAGGGTTTATCGGCTTGTTCGATAAAAGTCTGGCGGGAACTGGCCCCCCCTGCGGCGCAGAGGAACGAAAAGGACAGGGTCAATAGCGGTACAGCTTTTCTTAACATCTGGAAATTATAACAAAATAGCTTTACAGATCACTCCTAAACTCAGGCCTGTGCGCAGAGTCCCGGTCTGCACTACGCTTAACGGACCTGCCTTTTAAGCTGACACCTATGAAAACCTCGCTACGTTATTTGTCCGCCGCCCTGCTGGTCACTTGTTTTGCGGCCCAGGCGGAGGGGCTGTTTATGCTTCAGTCCCCTGAGTTCGCTGATAATGCCCTGTTGAATAAGAAATACGCCGGGAACGCCAGGGAAAACCCCAATTGCACCGGGCAAAATATTTCCCCCGCCGTAGTCTGGAGCAATGCCCCTGCCGCAACGCAAAGCTACGCCCTGGTGATTCACGATCCCGAAGGGGCAAAGGGCTTAGGCGTAACGCATCTTGTTGCCTATAACATCGCCGCAAGCCTCACCGGCTTTGCCACCAATGAACTGCGCGACGGCAAAGGGTTTACCGGCGGGAAGAACACCCCGGGGACCTTTGCTTATTATGGCCCTTGTCCACCGCCGGGCAGCGGCGCGCATCACTATACCTGGACGCTTATTGCCACCGATTTGCCGGTTGATGCCTTGCCAAAAGGACTAACCCGCGAGCAGCTGTTCGCCAAACTTAAAGGCCATAACCTGGCCGCAGCGGGCTTAATCAGCCGTTTTGGCCAGTAGCCGTATTCCCCTTCCTGTGCTCAGGATTTAACATAGCGGCACTGAAAACGAGGCCGCGCTGCGGCTTAACAAGAGAAAGCTTATGCAAAACATTGTGATTATTGCCAATGGGGCTGCCTACGGCAGCGAATCGCTGTTCAATAGCCTGCGCCTGGCGATTGCCTTACGGGAAAAATCGCAGCAGATCGCGCTGAAAATTTTCCTGATGTCGGATGCGGTCACCGCCGGATTGCGCGGGCAAAAACCCGCTGAGGGCTACAATATTCAGCAGATGCTGGAGATCCTGACCGCGCAGGAGGTGCCGGTAAAACTGTGCAAAACCTGCACCGACGGACGTGGTATCACCGACCTTCCCCTGGCGGATGGCGTCGCGGTTGGCACGCTGGTCGAACTGGCGGAATGGACCTTAGAGGCGGATAAAGTATTAACTTTCTAATAATTTCGTCCAGATAATATTTTTTTCTTATAGCCACATCCGGGCCATCAAGTTTACTGCTGTTTTTGCCGATAGTTTTCACAAATAACACAGCAGGAAAACATCATGTTCAGGTCGATACGCGCTCGGATTATTTGTGTGACGGCAGGCTGTCTGCTTGCCGCCCTCCTTCTTAACACCATTATCAACTACCAGGTCACCAACAGGGATAATCAGCAGTCCATTGATGAGACGTTAAAAAGCACCAGTGAAAGCCATGCGGTAGCCATTACCGACTGGGTGAAAAGCAAAATGGCTATTATCCAGTCGCTCGATAAGGTGGCGTTGTCTGAGGATCCTGTTCCCGTATTCCGCCAACTTGCCACCGCCGGTGGCTTTACCAATGTCTACGCAGGCTATGCCAGTAAAACGGCAAAATTCTCCAACCCGGACGGGGTACCGCCGGACTATGACCCCACGATTCGCCCCTGGTATCAGCAGGTATTGAAAGCCAAGGGTCCGGTGGTTACGGCGCCTTACGTGGATGCCGGTACAGGTAAACTGGTCGTCACCTTTGCCGTTCCCGTCGTCGTCAATGGCGAGCTTAGCGCTGTTGTCGCGGGCGATGTCACCATGGACAGCGTGATTGCCAACGTGCGCAGTATTCATCCCACGCCAAACAGCAGCGGCATGCTGGTCTACAGCGATGGCTCGGTGATTGCCGCCCTTGACCCGGGCCTGACGCTCAAGCCTTTCAGCGACGCTATCGCGCAAACAAGCTTCGATAAGCTGGCGACAGGCGACCACCGCACAACGGGCGTTATGGCACAGAAAACGAAACAGCTGCTCGCCACGCCGATCGCTGGCACACACTGGTTTCTGATTGTTGCCCTCGATAATGACGACGCGACGTCCGGCATGAAAGCGCTGCTTAAAGCCTCGGCCGTGGCGCTTATCGTGCTGGTGCTGCTGTCCGGCAGCGTGGTGCATTTTCTGGTCGCCACCGTACTGAAGCGCCTGAGTACCATACGGGATGCCATGCTCGCGATTAGCTCCGGCACCAACGATCTTTCGCAGCGCCTGCCGGAAAACGGCAACGATGAAGTCTCGCAGATTGCCCATGCTTTTAACGCCTTTAGCGACAAACTTTCCGTCGTCATGGCGCAGCTGCGGGATTCAAGTGCGTCGGTGAAAGTTGCGGCAAATGAGATTGCCGCAGGCAACCAGGATCTCTCAGGGCGAACCGAGCAGGCAGCATCCAGCCTGCGCGAAACGGCCAGTGCCGTAGAACAGATCACGGCCTCGGTAGCAAATTCAACGCAAGCCGCAGCCCAGGCCAACCTTCAGGCGACCAGCGCCACCGAGGCAGCTGAACGCGGCGGCAAAGTCGTGTCTCAGGTCATCTCCACCATGCAGGCTATTGAGACCGCTTCTGGCAAAATTGGTGACATTACCGGCGTTATCGACGGTATCGCTTTCCAGACCAATATTCTGGCGCTCAACGCCTCTGTGGAGGCAGCCCGGGCGGGTGAACAAGGACGCGGTTTCGCGGTGGTAGCAGGTGAAGTCAGAAACCTGGCGCAGCGCAGCGCTCAGGCGGCAAAAGAGATTAAAACGCTTATCGACTCCACCACGCACAGCGTGGCGAACGGCTCAAAGTTTGTGCGTCAGGCAGGAGATGCGATGGACGAAATCGTCACAAGCGTAGGCAGCGTGTCGGGCATTATGCGTGAAATTACCCTCTCCACCAGCGAGCAGATGAAGGGTATTCAGGAGATAAACCACGCGGTCACGCACCTCGATAATATGGTGCAGCAGAATGCCGAACTGGTGGTGCAATCCGCCGCGGCTGCGGGCGCGTTGCAAAGCCAGGCCAGCGAACTGGCAGAAACGGCCGGGCATTTCCGCATTTAAGAAGGGCCGCAAAAACTAACCCCGCCTGACGGCGGGGTTTCTGTGTTCAGGCAAAACCGGGCTGGAAAGTGCCATCTTCCTCTGCCGGTTTTTGCAGCCAGGCTCGCACCTGCCCCACCAGCTCATCAAGACAGTCGTCATGCATCCCGCGCTTTTTCAACTCCAGTTCAAGGCAGAAAAGATACTGCGCGTTCGTGCCCAGCGGGCCACTGGCCGTTGCGATAAGGGGCGCAATAGTTTGTGCCCGGGTATCGGTTTCATACAGCGGATGACGCGGATCCATAATAAAGACCAGCGCGTTTACCGTTCGGCCGTCGTCGAGGCTCAGCTGACACCAGGTCGGAAGATAGCAGCCGGTGATCATTTCACGCTTCCAGACCAGCGTCAGCTCGTCTTCGAGGATCGCTTCCGGAACACGGTAAGCCAGCCCTGTCGTTCGTCCGCCCTCTTTTAACGCCAGCATTCTGCCCGGCTGACAGGCGGTACCGCGCCCGGCGGTCAAACGCAGACAGAACGCACGGTGCCAGCCAACCAGCGTGCCAGGCGCCGACTCGGCAAATTCAAATGCCGGGTTCCACATCAGCGAACCATAACCAAAAATCCATACCGGGCTTTGATCGGGTCGACAGGCAAGGGTCGCCGCCAGAGAGGCAGCCCTTTGCTCAGAGGTCCACAATAAAGACTCCTCAATGGAACCAAAAGCCGTCTTACAATCCGCTTTCATTAGGAAATCACGCGTTAACACCCTACACCTCCGCCACTGCATACTTCCCTGTGACTACGTCTGGTTCGCCTTCCCGGCTTTTGTAAACTGCTCACTAATAGAGCAGCATACTGGTGACGATAAGCAATTAGCGTGACGCTGGCAAGTTTGATGTAGATCGCAAAATCATAAAAATGTCATGCCCGTCTGTCAGGTTAAGGGCGAGAACAGGCTATCTCACGCAAAATCATAGCTCCGGGCAGGCGTTATTTTTTCCGGTGCCATGTATTGTCCTGCCCCTTTTGGTACTGATGACTGACCGCAGACCAGGCAACTTTATGAGCGGTTTCTTCCCGGCTGGCGTCGCCCCGGCGGTCTTCTTTGTCTTTGTATTCTTCCCAGGCGCTGTTAAATGCTTCTTTATAAATATCCTGGGCATGAGCGGGCAGAACATGCTGTACGCTGTCCGGCAGTTCGTTTCGGCTCTTATAGGGCATACTTTCTCCTTTAAACGGGGTAAAGGGTAAGTGTGGAACAGGCGACACCCCCTCGCCAGTTTTTGATTATTATTGTTTTTATTGAAAACTATCACCATGTTTTAAAAGAGTTATATTTCAATAACACCATTTATTATGGGATAAGAGGAATTTCCCTGCAAAAGCCGTAAAATTAAGTAAACATTTCCGGGATCACCGCTTTTTTTTGCTATTTTATGATGGTCAAAAACTATGACTATAATCAGGAAATCGCATAACACCTGCGCAGATTGAGAATCAAATGCCAAAAACACAACATGAGGCGGTGAAAACCCGCCATAAGGAGACTTCCCTCATTTTCCCGGTACTGGCGCTGGCCGTGCTTGCTGTGTGGGGGTCCAGTCAGTCTTTGCCGGCGGTGGTCGGGATTAATATTCTGGCGTTAGTCGCTATTTTAAGCAGCGCCTTTAGCGTAGTTCGCCATGCCGATGTGCTGGCACACAGGCTGGGTGAGCCATACGGGTCACTGATTCTCAGCCTGTCCGTGGTCATTCTTGAAGTGAGTCTTATTTCCGCGTTAATGGCTACCGGCGACGCCGCGCCAACGCTGATGCGCGATACGCTCTACTCCATCATTATGATTGTCACCGGCGGTCTTGTCGGTTTTGCTCTGCTGCTGGGCGGCCGTAAATTTGCCACGCAGTACATGAATTTGTTCGGCATTAAACAATACCTGATAGCCATGGTCCCGCTGGCGGTGATTGTTCTGGTGTTCCCGATGGCCTTGCCTGAGGGTAACTTTAGCGTCGGGCAGTCGCTGATGGTCGCCGGTATTTCCGCGGCGATGTACGGCGTGTTCCTGCTCATCCAGACCAAAACGCATCAGAGCCTGTTCGTTTATGAGCATGAAGACGAGGCAGACGACGATGACCCGCATCACGGTAAACCCTCCGCGCACAGCAGCACCTGGCACGCTATCTGGCTTATCGTGCATCTGGTGGCGGTCATTGCCGTCACTAAAATGAATGCTAATCCGCTCGAATCCTTGCTGAGCACTCTGAACGCTCCGCCACAGTTCACCGGCTTCCTGGTTGCCCTGCTGATTCTGTCTCCTGAAGGCCTGGGTGCGCTGAAGGCCGTGCTGAACAATCAGGTACAGCGGGCCATGAACCTGTTCTTCGGTTCGGTACTGGCCACCATCTCCCTGACGGTGCCTGCGGTCACGCTGATTGCGATGCTGACCGGAAACGAACTGATCTTTGGCCTGGGTAAACCGGAAATGGTCGTGATGCTCACCTCGCTGGTCCTGTGTCAGCTCTCGTTCTCAACGGGTCGCACCAACGTGCTCAATGGCACCGCCCACCTTGCGCTGTTTGCAGCCTATCTGATGACAATCTTTGCCTGAAAAAAAGGCCCTTATCGTAAGATAAGGGCCTTTTAAGCCGATGGCATGGGCTCAACTGCGACTCCATGTCCGTTATGTCAGCAGGCGTCATGCCCCCGACTGTCCGCCCGGAGATTAGTTACTGGTATCCAGCGGCTCGAAGTTCTTCACCAGATCGTCAATGGCCTTGATCTGTTTCAGGAAAGGTTCCAGCTTCGCCAGCGGCAGCGCGGATGGGCCATCGCAGCGTGCGTTATCCGGGTCCGGATGCGCTTCAATAAACAGACCGGCCAGGCCCGTAGCCATCCCGGCACGCGCCAGCTCGGTAACCTGCGCACGGCGGCCGCCAGAAGCTGCACCAAACGGATCGCGGCATTGCAGGGCGTGGGTCACATCGAAGATAACCGGCGCGCCATGAGAAACCTGCTTCATCACGCTAAAGCCCAGCATGTCGACCACAAGGTTGTCGTAACCAAAGTTTGCGCCACGGTCACAGAGGATTATCTGATCGTTGCCGCCCTCGTGGAATTTATCCACGATGTTCCCCATTTGTCCCGGGCTTACGAACTGAGGTTTTTTTACGTTAATCACCGCGCCCGTTTTGGCCATGGCTTCCACCAGGTCGGTCTGGCGTGCAAGGAACGCGGGCAGCTGAATGACATCCACCACGTCGGCAACCGGCTGCGCCTGGCTTGCCTCATGCACGTCGGTGATGATTTTCACGCCGAAGGTTTGCTTCAGCTCCTGGAAAATCTTCATCCCCTCTTCCAGGCCCGGGCCACGATAAGAGTGAATGGATGAACGGTTGGCTTTATCAAAGGAGGCTTTGAACACGTAAGGGATGCCCAGCTTCTGGGTCACGGTGACGTAGTGTTCACAGATGCGCATCGCGAGATCGCGCGATTCCAGCACGTTCATGCCGCCAAACAGCACGAATGGCAGGTCGTTTGCGACGTTGATATCGCCAATGCTAACCACTTTTTGTTCCATGTTATATCGCCTTATCAGGTGTAAATCGGAATGCGGGTATCAGTGCAGAGTTATCTGCTTGTGCGAAATTGAGTTAATCTGCGCTTTGATCATTTCACTGATCGGGTCTTCCGGGCACTGCTCAACAAAATAGCTGAGATCGTTAAGCGCCACATGTTCGCAGTCGAGCTGCGCATAAATCAGCCCGCGGTCGCGTATTTCATACGGGTCTTCCGGGTTGAACTGGAGCAGAGCTTCACTGGCGCGCAGGGCCAGCTCCATCTGGCGCTCTTCCATCAGCGCGGATTTCAGCGTGTCGAGGAGTTTACGAATCACCTCCGCGTTATCACACTCATCCAGATCTTCTTCAAACAGCTCCGCGGCCGGGTTGATATTGCCTTTGAGCCAGACTTCCAGCGTGTGCTCATCGAGCGTGTCGCCGTTGAACGGATTGATCAGCCACATTTCACCGTCCATCCAGTCGCCGCGCAAAATAAGCTGCGTCGGGAAGATAACCGGCATCAATGGAATATCCAGACGCTGGGCAATCCACAGCAGAATGGCACCAAGCGAAACCGCGCTGCCCTGCTTGTTTTTAAGCACGTTATCCAGCCACAGGGCATCTGACAGACGGTAAACGCCGCCGGCATCTTTGAAGCCCCATTCGCCGTAAAACAGCTCGAGCAGTTTTTCCAGCTGCTGGTCAGCATGATCGGCTTCACAGATATCTTCGCGCGCCTGGCTAACCAGCCGCTCAAGCTGATCGCGAACTTCCGTTTCCGGAAAATCATCACGTATTAATTGCGAAACTAAAATCATCCCCTCGCACAGGGGTGCCTGATTGAATTCGAAATCGGCCAACGACCTCATGACTTACCCCAATAACGGTATTTTTGTGGTGGCGAGTTTAACGATGATGTAAAGCACCACCAGCGCCAGCAGAAAGGCAAACCACCGTACCTGCTGGCTGCGCGGGCGTCGGCCCAGCACGATAAAACCCAAAGCGATGTAAATAATAACGCCAAACAATTTTTCCGTCAGCCATGCCCCCTGCGGGGTAAACGGATAGAAATGCGTGACGATAACCAGTGCAATGCCGCTGCCCAACAGAAGAGTGTCGTTTACATGGGGCAGGATACGCACCCAGCGCTTATGCGACATCGCGGAATCACGGTACTGCCACCAGTAACGTAAGATAAACAGACTGACGGAAATAAAAACCGTCAGAATATGCAAATGTTTGAATGCAAAGTAAGTTGCCAACTATTCAGTTCCTTATCATGCGAAATAGCGTCCCAGCGTCAGGCGGTCATTTCCCCCGTAATCCTGACAGGTCCGTACTTCCACAAAGCCTGCATCGGTAAACAGCCGCTGAACCTGCTGCGCCTGCTGCCAGCCATGTTCCAGAAGCAGCCAGCCGCCGGGTTCAAGAAAGCGGCGTGACGTCTGAATCAGGGTATGTAAATCCGCCAGCCCCTGGTTCTCAGCGACCAGCGCGCTCAAAGGTTCAAAACGCACGTCCCCCTGAGCCAGGTGAGGATCGTCGCGGTCGATATAGGGCGGATTACTGACGATGACCGAAAAACGCTGACTATTGAGCGCAGCAAACCAGTCGCTTTGCAAGACCTTAACATTCGTGATGCCAAGACGTTCAGCGTTTGACCGTGCCAGCTCGACGGCTTGCGGAATGACATCCAGCGCGGTAATGGCGCAGTCGGGGCGCTCGCTGCCGATGGCCAGCGCAATAGCCCCCGTGCCCGTGCCAAGATCGAGCACGGAACAGGGTGCGGCGGGCATTTTACTCAACGCCTGCTCGACCAGACATTCGGTATCAGGCCGTGGAATCAGCGTCACCGGCGAGACGCGCAGCGGCAGCGACCAGAACTCACGCTCGCCGACAAGATGAGCTATCGGCTCACCGTTTACGCGGCGTTCTAACAGTTCATCTAACTGCTGGCGCTGCGGCGCGGTGAGGACCGTCTCACCGAAGGCGAGAATAAAGGTGCGCGCTTTGCCGGTCACATAACCCAGCAAAATTTCGGCATCCCGGCGCGGAGAGTCACTTTCCTGTAGCCGGGCGATAGCCTGCCGTAGCCAGTGCTGAAAATCCATTAATCCTGCTCGGACAGCGCCGCCAGCTGGTCGGCCTGGTATTCCTGCACGATAGGCTCTATCAGCGCATCAAGCTTCCCTTCCATCACCTCATCCAGGCGATAAAGCGTAATATTGATACGATGATCCGTTACGCGCCCCTGCGGGAAATTATAGGTACGGTTGCGGTCAGAACGATCGCCGCTGCCCAGCAGGTTGCGACGGGTGGATGCCTCTTCCTGCTGGCGCTTAGCCATTTCGGCGGCGCGAATACGGGATCCCAGCACTGACAAGGCTTTAGCTTTGTTCTTATGCTGGGAACGCTCGTCCTGGCACTCCACCACGATGCCGGTTGGCAGGTGGGTAATACGGATAGCCGAGTCGGTGGTGTTAACGTGCTGGCCACCGGCACCGGATGAGCGGAAGGTGTCGATACGCAAATCCGCGGGATTGATGTCCGGCATTTCAGCTTCCGGGATCTCAGGCATTACCGCCACGGTACACGCGGAAGTGTGAATACGCCCCTGGGATTCGGTGGCCGGCACGCGCTGTACGCGGTGGCCGCCGGATTCGAACTTCAGACGGCCATATACACCCTCGCCGCTAATTTTGGCGATCACTTCTTTAAAGCCGCCATGCTCGCCTTCGTTGGCACTCATGATTTCAACCTTCCAGCGGCGGGCTTCTGCATAGCGGCTGTACATACGGAACAGGTCGCCAGCAAACAGGGCGGCTTCGTCACCGCCGGTTCCCGCGCGAACTTCAACGAAAGCGTTACGTTCGTCGTCCGGATCTTTCGGCAGCAGCAGCACCTGTAGCTGCTGCTCTAATGCTTCGCTGTCGCTTTTCGCCTGGTTAAGCTCTTCCTGCGCCATTTCACGCATTTCCGGGTCATCAAGCATACTCTGAGCGGTTTCAATATCTTCCTGAACCTGACGCCATTGCAGGAAACAGCGCGAAACATCACTCAGCTGAGCGTATTCGCGCGACAGCGCGCGAAAACGATCCTGATCGGCGATGGTAGCGGCATCACCTAGCAGGGCCTGAACTTCTTCATGGCGCTCCTGCAAGGCTTCCAGTTTGGCAACAATAGAAGGCTTCATTGGCGGTGTATCACCTTGTAATAAGAGTTGTTGTGCTAATCCAGCCCGAGGCTGTTGCGCAGAATCTGCAGGCGTTCGTCATCCCCGTCACGGGCAGCCTGCGTGAGCGATTTGGTTGGTGCATGGATCAGGCGGTTGGTTAACTTCCTTGCCAGATCCTGGAGAACGGTTTCGGCATCGGCCCCCTGAGCAAGGGCGGCGAGCGCTTTGCCAGTCAGATCTTCGCGGATATGCTCCGCCTGACTGCGGTATTCGCGGATGGTTTCGGTGGCGCTCTGGGCGCGCAGCCAGGCCATAAATTCGCTGCATTCCTGGGCCACGATGGTTTCAGCTTCCACAGCGGCGGCTTGACGCTGCGCGAGGTTGCTCTGAATAATGGCCTGCAGATCGTCCACGCTATACAGATAGGCGTTGGCGAGTTTGCCCACTTCCGGCTCCACGTCGCGCGGAACGGCAATATCCACCAGCAGCACTGGCTGGTTACGACGCGCTTTCAGGGCGCGCTCCATCATCCCTTTCCCGATAACAGGCAACGGGCTGGCGGTGGAACTGATAATAATATCGGCGTCTTTCAGACGGGTATCAATGTCGCTCAGGCCGATCACTTCGGCGCCGACTTCATCTGCCAGCACCTGCGCACGTTCGCGGGTACGGTTGGCGATGATCATTTTCTGCACGTTATGTTCGCGCAGGTGGCGAGCAACGAGCTCAATGGTTTCACCCGCGCCGACCAGAAGCACGGTGACGGTCGAAAGCGATTCGAATATCTGACGGGCAAGCGTACAGGCAGCGAAGGCAACTGAGACGGCACTGGCACCGATTTCTGTTTCCGTACGCACGCGTTTGGCGACGGAGAAGGACTTCTGGAACATACGCTCCAGCTCGCTGGAAAGCGAGTGGCCTTTTTGCGAGTCGGAGAAGGCTTTTTTAACCTGCCCGAGGATCTGCGGCTCACCGAGCACCAGAGAGTCAAGCCCGCTGGCGACACGCATCAAATGGCTGACCGCATCGTTATCATGATGCCAGTAGAGGCTCTTACGCACTTCCTCTTCGTTGAGGTTGTGGTAATCGCACAGCCAGCGCACCAGCTGCTCATGCAGATTTTCCTGTTCTTCCACGCTCAGGTACAGCTCGGTGCGATTGCAGGTAGAAAGCACCACGCCGCCCTGCACCATCGGCTGGGCGAGCAGGCTACCCAACGCCTGGTCGAGCGTGTCCGGCGAAAACGTTACGCGTTCTCGCAGCGAAATAGGGGCCGTTTTATGGTTGATGCCTAGCGCTAACAGGGTCATTGAGCGGTCTGAGTAATACCGATGTTGATAAGGATTTCTTGGCGCATCATACAGGATGAGCGCGGTCAATAAAAGAGAGCGACGCCTGGGTGGGTACGGGCCAGATTAATGATTTAAGACAACTTGCCCGTAGACGCCCCGCCCGCTCGCCGCTAGCATGAACGGTTAATCGCAATAACGACTTATAAGGATTCGCTGCCGCTATGTTTATGCCCAAAGCCCGTCTGATGCGCCTTCTGCCCCTCGCAAGCCTGGTTCTGGCCGGCTGCGTGACCCCTCAATCGAAAGGGCCGGGGAAAAGTCCCGATTCGCCGCAGTGGTTACAACACCAGCAACAAGTGCAAAAAATCACCCAGTACCAGACACGCGGCGCTTTTGCTTATCTCTCTGATAGCCAAAAGGTCTACGCGCGCTTTAACTGGCAGCAAACCGCCCCGGACAGCTACCGCCTGCTGCTGACCAATCCCCTTGGCAGCACCGAGCTGGAGCTGAACGCGCAGCCGGGCAATGTCCAGCTGACCGACCGCAACGGCAAACGCTATGAAGCCCAGGACGCAGAAGACATGGTGGGTCGCCTGACGGGCATGCCTATTCCGTTGAACAGCCTGCGCCAGTGGATGCTCGGCCTGCCGGGGGAAGCGACCGATTATAAACTCGATAACAATTATCACCTGCGCGAAGTGAATTACACCCAGGACGGTAAAACCTGGAAAGTGGTCTATAGCGACTACAGCGATAAAGTACAGCCTGCCCTGCCTTCTAATATGGAGCTGCGCGAAGGCGATCGACGTATCAAGCTGAAAATGGATAACTGGACCGTTAAATAATGATGACCCGCTGGCCGTCCCCGGCAAAACTGAATCTTTTTTTGTACATCACTGGCCGTCGTGAAGACGGCTACCATAATCTCCAGACGCTGTTTCAGTTCCTGGATTATGGCGACACCATCATGATTGAACCCCGCCAGGACGGTGTACTCCAGCTTTTAACGCCGGTAGAAGGCGTGCCTGACGAAGAAAATCTGATTGTTCGTGCCGCTCGTCTGCTAATTGCCGAGGCAACACGTCTTGGCACGCTTGCGCCAGGTGCCGGTGCGGATATAGCAGTAGAAAAGCGGTTACCTATGGGCGGCGGCCTCGGCGGCGGCTCGTCAAACGCCGCAACGGTGTTAGTGGCGCTAAACCACCTGTGGAAAACGGGGTTGAACGAAGATCGTCTTGCCGCGCTGGGCATTTCACTTGGGGCTGACGTGCCCGTGTTCGTTCGTGGACACGCGGCCTTTGCCGAGGGCGTAGGTGAACTCCTCACGCCGGTTGACCCCGAAGAAAAATGGTATCTGGTGGCTCATCCCGGTGTGAATATCCCGACCCCGATCATTTTTAAAGATCCTGACCTGCCGAGAAATACCCCGGTGAGATCAATTCAGACGCTGCTGAGCGGTGAATTTAGTAATGATTGTGAGGTTATCGCAAGAAAACGTTTTCGTAAGGTTGATGAGCTGCTTTCCTGGCTGTTAGAATACGCGCCGTCGCGCCTGACTGGCACCGGCGCTTGCGTGTTTGCTGAATTTAACACCGAGACCGCTGCCCGCCAGGTGCTTGAGCAAGCCCCGGAATGGCTGCACGGGTTTGTTGCGCGAGGCGTTAATCTCTCCCCGCTGCATCAGGCCATATCCGGGCAAGCTGAGTATTGGTGACAACGTCACCTCGTTTCAGACGTTGCATCAAGCTCTTTATACACCGCCTGGATGGGTGTTGCCCCACCCGCCTTCCGCATTGATGCGGTAGCAGCCATCCGCCACTGGACGCATGCCTGAGGTTTTTCTCGTGCCTGATATGAAGCTTTTTGCTGGTAACGCCACCCCGGAACTAGCACAACGTATTGCCAACCGCCTGTACACCTCTCTTGGTGACGCCGCCGTCGGTCGTTTTAGCGACGGTGAAGTAAGCGTACAAATCAACGAAAATGTACGCGGTGGTGATATTTTCATCATCCAGTCCACCTGTGCCCCCACCAATGACAACCTGATGGAACTCGTTGTTATGGTCGACGCCCTGCGCCGCGCTTCTGCAGGTCGTATTACCGCCGTTATCCCTTACTTTGGCTATGCCCGTCAGGACCGTCGTGTGCGTTCTGCTCGTGTGCCGATCACCGCGAAAGTGGTTGCTGACTTCCTCTCAAGCGTTGGGGTTGACCGCGTGCTCACCGTGGATCTGCACGCAGAACAGATTCAGGGCTTCTTCGATGTGCCAGTAGACAACGTCTTCGGCAGCCCCATCCTGCTGGAAGATATGCTGCAAATCGGCCTGGAAAACCCTATTGTGGTTTCTCCGGACATCGGCGGCGTGGTGCGTGCTCGTGCTATCGCTAAACTGCTGAATGACACCGATATGGCCATTATCGACAAACGTCGCCCACGCGCTAACGTCTCCCAGGTTATGCACATCATTGGTGATGTGAGCGGCCGTGACTGCGTGCTGGTTGATGATATGATCGATACCGGCGGCACCCTGTGTAAAGCGGCGGAAGCGCTGAAAGAACGCGGCGCTAAACGTGTCTTCGCTTACGCTACTCACCCAATCTTCTCCGGTAACGCGGTTCATAACCTGCGTAATTCGGTGATCGATGAAGTGATTGTCTGCGATACCATCCCGCTGTCTGATGAAATCAAAGCGTTGCCTAACGTCCGCACCCTGACCCTGTCCGGTATGCTGGCCGAAGCCATTCGCCGCATCAGTAATGAAGAATCAATCTCTGCGATGTTTGAACACTGATCAGACTCGCTTTAAAAACCCGCTGCGGCGGGTTTTTTCGTTTACGGACCTTTTTTAGCACGGCCTCCTTCACCTGCCATTGATGACAGATGATGCGCTCACGGATGGAATCATTGTGAAAAACGTATCTTCTTCCCCGGTTATGCCTTTCCGCGCCCTGATCGACGCCTGCTGGCGCGAAAAATACACGCTGTCCCGTTTTGCCCGCGATACCGTTGCCGGGATTACGGTGGGAATCATCGCCATTCCTCTGGCGATGGCGCTGGCTATCGGCAGCGGCGTTGCGCCGCAGTATGGACTTTACACCGCAGCCGTTGCAGGCATTGTGATTGCACTCAGCGGCGGTTCGCGTTATAGCGTCTCCGGGCCAACCGCCGCCTTTGTCGTGATCCTCTACCCGGTTGCCCAGCAGTTTGGGCTGGCAGGCCTGCTTGTCGCCACGCTGATGTCCGGAGTGTTCCTCATTCTCTTTGGTCTGGCACGGTTTGGACGGCTCATCGAATACATCCCGCTGCCCGTCACGCTCGGTTTTACCTCGGGGATTGGTATCACTATTGCCACCATGCAGGTGAAAGACTTCTTTGGTCTGCGCCTTGAGCACGTCCCGGAACATTACCTGAATAAGGTTGCCGCGCTGGCGATGGCAATGCCGACTCTGAACCTCGGCGATGCCGTCACAGGCGTTATCACGCTGGGTGTTTTAGTGCTCTGGCCTCGTCTGGGCATACGTTTACCTGGGCACTTACCCGCGCTGCTCGCAGGCTGTGCCGTTATGGCCATTGTGCAACTGGCGGGAGGAGAAGTCGCCACCATCGGATCCCGTTTCCATTATCTGCTGGCCGACGGCACCCAGGGCAACGGCATTCCGCAGCTCCTGCCGCAGCTTATGCTGCCGTGGAAGATCCCCGCTACAGACTTTACCCTGAACGGGGATACCCTCTCCGCCCTGCTGCCCGCCGCCTTTTCCATGGCGATGCTCGGCGCCATCGAGTCCCTGCTTTGCGCCGTGGTGCTCGACGGCATGACCGGCACTAAACACAACGCCAACGGCGAGTTAATCGGCCAGGGGCTGGGCAATATCATCGCGCCTTTCTTCGGAGGGATCACCGCTACGGCGGCCATCGCCCGCTCTGCCGCTAATGTTCGCGCCGGTGCAACCTCACCTGTGGCCGCCATTATCCATTCGCTGCTGGTCATTATGGCGCTGCTGGTGCTGGCTCCGCTGCTCTCCTGGCTGCCGCTTTCCGCCATGGCCGCGCTGCTGTTGATGGTGGCGTGGAACATGAGTGAAGCGCATAAAGTGGTGAACCTGCTGCGCCGGGCGCCGAAAGACGACATTATCGTCATGCTGATGTGCCTGTCGCTGACCGTGCTGTTCGACATGGTCATTGCCATTAGCGTGGGCATCGTGCTCGCATCGCTGCTGTTTATGCGCCGCATTGCCAGAATGACTCGTCTGGCACCGGTAAAGATTGCCGCCCCCGAAGGCGTGCTTATCCTGCGCATAACAGGCCCTTTGTTCTTTGCCGCAGCCGAAGGTTTGTTTAGCGAGTTAAGCCAGCGGATAGCACAAAACACTATCATTATCCTGCAATGGGACGCCGTATCTGTACTGGATGCGGGCGGGCTTGATGCCTTCCAGCGCTTCGTTGATAAGCTTCCTGCAGGCTGCGAACTGCGCGTGACCGGGCTGGAATTCCAGCCGCTTCGCACCCTGGCGCGGGCAGGTGTTCAACCTGTAGCTGGCCGTCTGGCTTTCTTCCCTGACGTACAGGCTGCCCTTGCGGGCTGAAATAAAAAAGGCTCCGTCACATGACGGAGCCTTAACAAAAGTTCATCTTTCTGAAGGTTTTAGCTATGGCGATGATGTTCATCGCGGCGGCAGCGTTTGTCATAGTGGCGCACCCACCAGTAGCGATCGCACACCCGTTCGCGTCCACCTGCTCGCGCACCAGCCAGCCAAAGTATGGCACCGACAAAGATGCTCAGCACCGCGCCATGCGCAAAATACTGGGGTAAATTAAACTGTGGCAGCTGGTTTAGAATTGAGTAACCCACGCCACCCACCATGATGATCAACCCCAACCCCATAAGAATATTACCGAGTAGCGAAGCGTTTTTGCGTTTCATGAGTCACCTCCGGGTGTTCCTGGGCCGCGGGGAATATCCCCTCTCCTTGTGTGTAAAGTATAGACAACACCGCGTCGAAATAGGTGCGTCAGCGATCACAATTACGAAGGAAAGTATGACAAAAATTTACAAATAACCTGCTGAATAGCATGAAATTCCAATGATTTCCCTGTTGAACTATTCAATTATCAGGCTACCCATGCATTGCGCTTTGTCATCGCCGCAGCCGCGCAGTAAACTACGCGGCTTGAGTCTGCTTTCAGGAAATGAAACGTGAGTATTAAATTGATTGTCGGCCTGGCTAACCCGGGCGCGGAATATGCAGCAACTCGCCACAACGCCGGAGCCTGGTATGTGGATCTGCTGGCCGGGCGCCATAACCAGTCGCTAAAAGAAGAGGCAAAATTCTTCGGTTATACCGCCCGCATTAATCTGGCCGGGGAAGATGTTCGCCTGCTGGTGCCGACCACGTTTATGAATCTGAGCGGCAAAGCCGTATCTGCGATGGCGACCTTTTTCCGTATCGCGCCGGATGAGATTCTGGTGGCACACGACGAGCTTGATTTGCCTCCGGGCGTCGCTAAATTTAAGCTCGGCGGCGGCCACGGCGGCCACAACGGGTTGAAGGATATTATCAATAAGCTGGGCAATAACCCCAACTTTCACCGCTTACGCGTTGGCATTGGCCATCCGGGCGATAAAAACAAAGTTGTCGGTTTTGTTCTCGGCAAGCCGCCGCTCAGCGAACAGAAGCTGATAGATGAAGCGGTAGACGAAGCGGCGCGCTGCACAGAAGTTTGGCTAAAAGAAGGCCTGACGAAAGCCACCAATCGTCTGCACGCTTTTAAAGCGCAGTAGCCCTGCACGCGCCGTAAGGCGCCGATTTCTCCGCCCGTTATAACTGGTTTAGGTGTATAATGGGCAAAGTTATCTACTTTTTTTCATTGAGTTAACATCAACTCATTGATTACCAAGCAATTAAGGTGATTTAAACCATGGGATTCAAATGCGGTATCGTCGGCTTGCCGAACGTCGGTAAATCCACTCTGTTCAATGCCCTGACCAAAGCGGGAATCGAAGCAGCTAACTTCCCGTTCTGTACCATTGAGCCGAACACCGGCGTCGTGCCAATGCCGGACCCACGTCTGGACAAGCTGGCTGAAATCGTAAAACCGCAGCGCATTCTGCCGACTACCATGGAATTCGTGGACATCGCCGGTCTGGTAAAAGGTGCCTCAAAAGGCGAAGGCCTGGGCAACCAGTTCCTGACCAACATCCGCGAAACCGAAGCCATCGGCCACGTCGTACGCTGCTTTGAGAATGACAATATCATCCACGTGAACAACAAAGTGGACCCGGCTGATGATATCGACGTGATCAACACTGAGCTTGCCCTCTCCGATCTCGATACCTGTGAGCGCGCGATCCACCGCGTGCAGAAAAAAGCCAAAGGCGGCGATAAAGACGCTAAAGCTGAGCTGGCCGCGCTGGAAAAATGTCTGCCGCAGCTCGAAAACGCAGGCATGCTGCGCGCGCTGAAAAATCTGACCGAAGAAGATAAAGCCGCGATCAAATACCTGAGCTTCCTGACGCTGAAGCCAACTATGTATATCGCCAACGTTAACGAAGACGGCTTTGAAAATAACCCATACCTCGACAAAGTGCGCGAAATCGCTGCCGGTGAAGGCTCCGTTGTCGTCGCCGTCTGTGCAGCAGTAGAGTCCGACATTGCCGAGCTCGACGACGCTGACCGCGACGAATTCATGGCTGAGCTGGGTCTGGAAGAACCGGGCCTGAACCGCGTTATCCGCGCCGGATATGAACTGCTGAACCTGCAAACCTACTTCACGGCCGGCGTGAAAGAAGTCCGCGCCTGGACCATTCCCGTTGGCGCAACCGCGCCGCAGGCGGCAGGTAAAATCCATACCGACTTCGAGAAAGGCTTTATCCGCGCGCAAACCATCGCCTACGAAGACTTTATCACCTATAAAGGTGAACAAGGTGCCAAAGAAGCGGGCAAAATGCGTGCAGAAGGCAAAGACTACATCGTTAAAGATGGCGATGTGATGAACTTCTTGTTCAACGTCTGAATTATTTTATCGCCACCTGAGGTTTTACTGACCTCTCATGTGGTTTGATAGCACTTAAAAAATCCACGCAGAGGCGTGGATTTTTTTATTTTAACCACGAGGATCCTAACCGAAAATAAGCAGGATTCTGTTTATTACATTCCCCGCATCTGCGCAGATAGATAGCACAATAATCTTATCTGGATCGCTTAAATATTAATCCGTAAAAAACCTATCCAGCGCCATGAAGTCATGAATGACGCATATGAAAATTTCAGTCTGAATGTTAGCGTTATCTCACTTCGCAAAACAAAGACGGTACATTATCGAGAGAAAATATCAAATCTTTATTTTTGGTATGTCTTGTATTTACCAGGATGCTTATGTTGCTGGTGTAAAAGAAATCATGCAGATCATGATAAGATTGCGCGGAGCTGTTAATAGTATCATTTTTATTCAAGGTGATTTTTTTTGAAACAATAAACTTTTCATCACCTCGCGAAAATATATTATATGAAACTGTTCTCGATATATTAAATTTTTCCCCCGCATCTCCATCAATGGTACCATTGATAACAATATGACCTGATTGCCCACTGTCGCGCACATCAATAATAAAAGCAGCCGTATGATCGCCATAGTGACTGACTAATTTACCTCTACAATTTATTATACGATTTGTATTTTGTAGATAAACAACTATAGCATAAGATATAATCAGGATGATGATTAATACGCAGGCAAAAGCTAAGCTTCTTGATATTCTGTTCATTACTCAGCCTCTTTGTATAAATTGGTATAACAACTAACCTCATCAACTGAGCAGGTAAGAGAGGTCCACCGTTTCCCGGTGCCAGCGAGTGTAATATATATTTTTGTTGGCATAGGACATGATAGATTCATGACTGAAATAGCTCTGTTGATGTCTTTCGATCGTTGGTTTCGGTCCTCAGGCAAACCGTAGTACTCACAAGAGTCATCTTTTTTTACCAACACATACTGACTAAAAAAGTCATCTGAGGCTAAATATGATTGATTGCCTAACTGAAATAAAAACAATACGATAGCAATTAAAAATAATACGGTAAACAATAACATAAATGTTTTTTTTAACGTGATTTTTTTTCCAGACGCAGAGTTCACTGAAGCATATTCCTTAGTGATCTTTTTCTCAAGGTTATGCTGTGACACTTCAATAGTTACATTATGTTCAATTATCAGTCCCTTCCGTGGCACCGTCCTAACAATTACCCCTTCGAGACCTGCGAGTTTTAGCGATTTTCTAAGCAGTGAAAGATTTTGATAAAGTGTGCTGGTAGATAAAACGGCCCCTTTATCCCCCCACACACGCTGTAATAACTCATTTTGAGGCACAATACGATGCTTGTTTTCGATCAGAATTCTCAAACACTGGCTAACAGGACTAAAAATTTCCACAGTTTGTGCGGTTTCTATTGAATCCAGACGATTCAACTCCGGATAAAAGCAGACCTTATTGTTGATCAAGTAGCATATTGTCATGGCGTATATCACCGTGGCCGGACTGATGGTGTAAATCGGTAGGCCGTATCATATACAAATAACTACTGACTATAAACCCCCATAATTTGTGTGCAAGGCCATCAGAAAAAACTGGAAAGCCAAGCATACACCTACAAAATGCGTAGCGGTCATCCTCTGTTGTGCGGGCTGCTTTAAACGTTGAAGTTCGATGATAATGATGATAATGATAATAATGATGATTTTTACAACAAATTAGAGTGTTGTGGCTTCAAGAATTTTCAGCAGTTCAAATGAACAGGCAATGTTTAACTTTGCCATTGCCGAATACTTATAGTGGTAGACCGTTTTCCTGTCACATCCCAAATCAGCAGCAATAGTGCTGACCGATACCCCATGGCGAATTGATGTTAATATATATCTCTCTTTTTCGTTTAATTGGTGGGGGCATTTTTTATCTGAAAAAAATAGCAACTTCCGGTTTATATCATGATAAAGCTGTACGGGACATGTTATGGCATCCAGATCGACAATACCATAACATGAAGGTTTGCAATTACTATTATTATACGTCCTCGTAGGACATAACAACCGCCCCTGTCTGGTCGATAGAATTAAGGTTTTCCCACGGCGAAAGTGTTTTCCGTTTTCAATAAAATGAATATACTTACCAGACGTAGCATACAACAACTTAATGATCTCAATAAGCCCCTTTTTTAAATAGTTATCCGGCGTTCTAATAACTATATTTATTACTTGCATAAGAAATCAAATCCCTTTACGTGTAACAATTACTTACGGGCAGAAGTCAACAATGCAGATAGTGTTGCAAAGCATTGCCAAACATATTTCCTGCTTCAATATGCTGCTTATTGTAAGCAATACTGTTTTTTAAAATATAATCCTGTTTGTATTTTGGCACCCCTGTATTTTTTATTAATGTGCAAACCTCCTTTTTTTTTATATTATCGTCCATCGTCGATTCTAAAGTTCCCCACAGTTTTTTCTTTTGCTGTTCATTAAGCCGGGAAAGGGTTTCTCCGACCATAACTGAGTGTCGTGACCTTGCGTAACGTGTATTGACCACACCGGCATCATACCAACTATAGGTGCCCGCAAAGAGATAACTAACAGCAGCATTTTTGTAATCATTTTGCTGTACACATTGTACCAGATTATCGTACCAGACTGGTGGAGGGGTATTATTAGAAAGAGAGACTCCAGGTGTGCAGGATCGAGGACTGGCATTATCCTGGGGTGACTTATACCCGTTTAGTTTCGTTATAGACTGGCAACCACTGCTTAACAAAGCAACCGTAATAACCATACTATAATACAAGGGGCGAATAGTTACCATTCTTGCCTGTCCTCATCACTGAGCCCATCGGACATCAAAATTTCGGATTTCCATTTATCGATCATTATAATTATGCCCAGATTTAATTCTGTTTTCCTCGGAGCAGATGCACCAAGCTCATCAAGTGGGGTAGACTTACGAGCAACGGACTGTAGATCTAGAATATTTTGATTATCTGCGGTAATATTTTTAATCATTATGTAAACCTTGTTTTTCTTCAGTGAAAAGTATTTCCCGGAGTTGCTGCAACGCACTCTCAGATAAATTATCACGAGGGTAATCGGGATACTTTTTTAACAGGGTTGCGGTCATAATATCGCTCACTTCCTCAGGACAAAACTCGGCAACGCGATCTTTAAAGCGAATAACAAAACGGTTATCATCATGATATTCAATATGAATTTTCCAGCTACGTTCTTTTTGTAACAAGTCCATAACCTGACGTTTTAGTCTTCGACAAAACTGGGGAACAAGTAACGATACCGTATCGCTACTTTGGTAATACTCCTCATATTTAGCACTCCATTGCTGCAAAGCAGCGAGGAAGACTTCATCTGACCCTAATACTTCTGACAGCAGAACCTTAATATCCTGTTCAATTTTTCGATAAAGAACAATATCATTATCGTCGGCGGACTGAAAAAAAACCACCAATCAGTCCAGCGCTTTCAACATACCACGCTCATACCCGGTAATATAGGCCTGAGAATAGACTTCCTGCGCTTCATTCTCGGCTTCGCTAACGATTTTTGTCGCATGCTTCCTGGCTTGCATAATGAGAGCATTACGCTGTTGCTCATGAGAAAGATAACGACGTTTGAGCAGTACGTCTTCTATTCTATCAGTGAATTTTTCTGCTGTATTTTTACTTTGCATGCTGAATGGCTAACCGTAAAAGTAGAGGGTCAGGATCATATGATTTCAAAAGATCATCATGACAGGGGTCGGTGTCTGAAAAAAGTAATGGCAACCGCTTAACCAGCGGCTCAGATAAGCACTCGGCATAACACCAAAGTTCCATAAATGCACCACGCCAGAGTAATGCTTCATCAAAAATGCTGCCCGTCGATGCGATGCTGGGAAGATTATCCAGCATCGCAAACTGTCGTACACGCTCATCAAGGTGAATAATATTACTAGACACAGCCAGTTGGCTGCGTCGACGAAGACACGCTAGCCGAAATGCCGCTTGCGGGAGAATATGCCAATTATTAATAAATAAACATTCAAGGCTGCTTTTATTATTCAGCATTCTCAGCGGTAACGCATACCGTTCGATCAACATATCATTGATTATCGAACGGCAGCGTATGGTGTCAAGAATTTCACTTAATTGATGTCGATTAGGTTGGATCCAGGAAAGAGGATCATAGAGTATGCGATTACTCTTTACCTGCAACATCCTTAGTCTCCATTACAACATTTTTATCGTTCATCGTTTTCCCTTTTACATCAGGAATATATTTACGTAGTTTCTCGGGTACATGGTTGACATAGTATCTACTTATCACGACAAAGAACATCGCAAAGAATAATAGTACTCCCCCCATAATTAAACTTAACCATGCAAGTAATGGCATTGATTTTTCCACCACCGGCACGGGCGTTACCCTCTGAATTTCAGAAATCCGGTTAACAACGACTGATATGTTGTCATATTCAACATTGGAAAAACTATTTTTAATAAACCTTTTAACATCATTAATTAGCAACGTAGCATCTTTGACCTGAGCGTCATATTTTAACAAAGCGGAAACATGTGTTGTCGCAGTTTTGCGTTGCCCTTCCCCACTATTAAGATCGTAGCTAACATGAACACTGGTTTTGACAACACCTTGTAGGTTAAGTAATGACTGTTCAAGACGCTGTTCAATCGCTGAATTAAGCCTTGCCCGCTCAGCAGACGGGGAGGACACAAGTGAGTCCGTCGGAAACATCTCAGCTATTTCGACACGCTTACGTCCGGGTAAGTTATAAGTATTCATTAAGTCGACGGCCGCCGCAAAGTCAACGCGCTCGACAGTGATGCTGTAACCCTCTTTGTTCACCAGACTTTTTGTAGCCAAAATATTATTATGCTGTAACAAGGCAACAACTTCATTAGCTTGTTCCTGTTCCAGCCCCTTAAGCAGCTCTTGTTGCTTACAACCAACCAACAGCAGCGAGAATAATGGAATAATCCAGTATAACTTCTTCATATCAGGAGCGAAGTAAAGTTTCTACAGCCCCTACCCCTTTGCGAGTAAGCGTACTGATAAGAGAGACTTGCAGGTTATAATCAGCGGTACGCTGCTGTAACTTAAACAGTTCAGCAGGATCCGAGGTCACCTCTGGCTGCTGCAACTTATTTAAAACAGCTTGTTGCTCCGTAGCCGCACCTGCTGCTTTCGTTGAATAGGCCTGGACCATTAGCTCATCCAGGCTAAGGACACTGCTTTCCTCCATCGAAATATCAGCAATCATTCCTGAAGCGACATTGACTCCACCACCAATCATATTCATAAAGTCTCTCTTATCTTATTTAGCGTTAGCGTTAGCGGAAGTTAGTAATAATGGCCGAGGCCACATCTTTATAGACTTTCACCACGTTAGATTGCGCGTTACGATACAACGTGTATTCTGAAAGCCGCGACTGATACTGAGCCAATAACTGCGGGTTAGAGGGATCGCTAACCAAACTCGTCAATGTTTCGTCAAGAAGCTTATTAAGATCAGTCACCCCTTTATCGAATCTATTCGTTTGCCCAGTTAAAAAACCATTCCATGAACCACTTGGAATTCCTTCGCCACCGTTACTATCGGGTTCTTCAGCTCTGGCAACAGAACGATAAACTTCAGCCATATATAATCCTCATAAAGATTTAGGGAAATACCAGTGCCCTGGTGATAACTTCACGTAACCACGGCTACCATACTTAAATGATTTACCTTTCAGCCAATCATCTTTTACTTCAATCGCGAACTGAACATACTCACCATTCCATGATGTGTTGTAGCCATCAACAAACTGTCTGAGTCGTTCAAATTCACTGTCATCCAGACTGCCCTGAACAATAAAAGTGATGCTTCTTTTATTATTCACCCGGGTATAAGGCACTGCAATTTTTCGCAAACCCTGTTCAGCAACACTGCTGACTAACGCATCTGACGCAAATGAAATACGTAGCGAGTCCAACCAGGGAAAGGCATTTTTACTGGCACTGATAATCTCTTCATGAGCTTTAGTGCTCAGCTTAGTGCGTTCTTTACTCAACTCTAACAACGGCTGTTTAATGCTGCTGAAGGAGAATCTATGCAAGACCAACCCGGGATACTTTGCCGCAAACCATAGCAAGAACTCTTCACTTGCTGTAGCCCGGGAAATCACCTTTACTTCGCTTTGAACGGCGGATTTAGCCAGGGTCTGTTGCGCCCAGACCATCCCCCTTGCGTCACTGGCTACGACATACATCACACCGTTCTTACCTGGAATAATGTCGTAGTGGCCCATTTGGGTGTTCAATAACGACGCCAGAGTCGAAATCTGTCGTTTCTCTGCCGTCATATAGAATAATGCGCCCATCGCAAAGCAGCCTAGCAGCGCGGCAACCGCCAGCCCACGGAACACCTTAGGTCTTTTTGATTGAATGACCCTGGGCTCTGAGCGTACGGGTTCTGCTAACTGGAAATGACGGATTTCCTCGCTAAAACATTCGTTAGCATATCTAAGCGCAAACTTAAGGCAACCAACGCTTTCAATTTTATTAGTGGTCCGCGCGCGTTCTTCCTGCTTCTCACTGGAGAAATCCTTGAGTTGAATTGCGGGAGCCGGCCCCTCATCAATATGAATCTCGAAGCTAAAGTTTTCACCTGGCGCAGGAATAAAGATCATATTTTCCGGCAGGATATTCCCCTGATGATGACATTTAAGCTCAGTGTCATCGGTGATCAGAAAGATAGTTCCCCCCGTAGTTAAATTAAACTCACAACCTCGCAGCGTACTGTTGAGCAAGCGAATAATGATATTATTATTTGTTTCAGATCCTGACATAGAACTCATAACTATACTCTGACCACAAGGGAGTCTGATGGAAACATTTTATTGTCAGGATCCTAACAATAACCGCACCGCCATTCCTGATTAGAACATGACGGCACATCTCTATCCCTCATTAGAATTCAACAATTATACTAAGCACGCTGTTTTCTGCTATCCAGATCGCAACAGTATATCAGACAAGAAAGTAATTGATACAAACATGGGTTGGTATCATCAAAATATACCACCCTATTTTCAGCAGGTTCCGTTGCCTTTTTTACAGGAATGACCCTTGCAAAATAATGTCGCCGTTCATCCTCTAATGTGGGTTCATCATCAATTTCATAATCAAGTTCATTGGCATGATCAGTCAAACACCGCAAGCAGACGTTAGCCACCCCAGTAACTCTTGGTAACCGGCAGCCATACTTCACTGAAGTGCCGCCTGCAGAAGTAGATACTGTCAGGATATTTATCAATAACAGCTCAGATGAATTTATTGTCATACTATACGGACTGTTCTTCCTCCACCAGGGAATACAACTTCGCTACGGTGCCAAATTGTTGAATATGCTTTTCGGTCACTACAAAGCCAAAAGCTTGTTCAATTTCAATAGAAATATCAATCAATGCTACAGAGTCCGCCATTAGGTCAAAAATCAGATGCTGGTCACCCGTAATGGTATCAAGTTCAACTCCGATACAACGTGCGAGGATTTGGTTAATTTTGTCAATATGCGTCATTTTATATCTCTTAAATGGGGCCATTTGGCCCCATAAAAATTATTTGTTCTTAAAGCTCGTGTAGGTGCCCGGGTAACTCCCTGCTCTCTGAGTGGAACCATTTGTTAATGTAACAGTGCTAGCTGGAGACGTTTTCTCAGGAGAAACGGTTTCCCTGACGGCCGACGTGCCAGCCGCCATACCTAAGCTGCTATTCTTAAGTTTGTCTGAAGGTGAAAGTGCATTTTCAGTAAACTTTGAAGCCGGTGTAGCAGAATTCTTCTGTGCCCAGAAACTCGGCTTGTTATTTTGTTGAGGTGAACGCCCAGGATTAATTTCCAGTTTGCTTACAAAGCTTGCTGGTTCCTGAGCCGATCCCTCTTCCAATGCCTTGTTTTGCGATCCCATCTCTGCCGCTGACGGCCTCCCGGAACCAGACACCTTTGCGTCCCCGACAAAGTTTCCTGATATCTGACCCGAGCCTGCTGA
>CAMLJN010000033.1 GCA_946480445.1 uncultured Buttiauxella sp. | reverse complement strand
CTTTCGCTTGCTAACTCGAGGTGGCGTATAATACGCTTTCCTCTTTCAGAGTCAACCCTGAATTTCAGGATTTTTTTAACTCTTATCGCCGCCGTTACTCTGTGATGTTGTTCACATGTTCCGTGTCGATGGAGGCGCATTATAGGGAGTTCTCCCGGCGCCGCAACCCTAAATTTGCAGTAATTTAACTGACTGCTGTAATCCCCAGCAAAACCCCGCCTTATACCCAGTTGTGCACAAACTTATCCACAATTGTGATTTGGCCTGAAATTTTGCGAGCGCGACGCAAACGTTTTCGCTACAATGCACCGCGATAAATGGACGCCCCGTTTTGGGGCGTTAGCTGAGTTTTAGGTTAGAAAAACGTGAATTCAGCTAACGCTCTTCTATATGCGAACCAAAGCTAAGGGATCAAACCATGCAACAACGTCGTCCTGTACGCCGCGCCCTGCTCAGTGTTTCTGACAAAGCCGGCATCGTCGAATTCGCTCAGGCGCTCTCCCAACGTGGTGTAGAGCTGCTTTCCACAGGCGGAACCGCAAGCCTGCTGGCACAAGCTAACCTGCCGGTAACCGAAGTCTCTGACTACACCGGTTTCCCGGAGATGATGGACGGACGCGTCAAAACCCTGCATCCAAAAGTACACGGCGGCATTCTTGGCCGCCGCGGTAAGGATGATGCCATCATGGCTGAACACGCCATCGCCCCGATTGATATGGTTGTCGTTAACCTTTACCCGTTCGCCCAGACCGTTGCCCGTGAAGGTTGCTCTCTGGAAGACGCGGTGGAAAATATTGATATTGGCGGCCCTACAATGGTTCGCTCAGCGGCAAAGAATCATAAAGACGTGGCGATCGTGGTAAAGAGCGGCGACTACGCTTCTATTATTGCCGAGCTGGATGCCAACGAAGGTTCTCTGACATTAGAGACTCGTTTCGATCTGGCCATTAAAGCATTCGAACACACCGCAGCTTACGACAGCATGATAGCGAACTACTTTGGTAGCCTGGTTCCTGCTTATCATGGCGAAAGCAAAGAGCCAGCCGGACGCTTCCCTCGCACGCTTAACCTGAACTTTATTAAGAAGCAGGATATGCGCTACGGTGAAAACAGCCACCAGCAGGCCGCCTTCTATATAGAAGAAGAAATTAAGGAAGCGTCCGTCGCCACCGCAACTCAGGTTCAGGGCAAAGCGCTTTCTTATAACAATATCGCCGATACCGATGCCGCGCTGGAGTGCGTGAAAGAGTTTAGCGATCCTGCCTGCGTTATTGTTAAGCACGCCAACCCGTGTGGCGTAGCAGTGAGTGATTCGCTGCTGGAGGCTTATGACCGGGCGTATAAGACAGACCCAACTTCCGCATTCGGCGGCATTATTGCCTTTAACCGCGAACTGGATGCCGAAACCGCTCAGGCCATTATCGCGCGCCAGTTTGTCGAAGTGATCATTGCCCCTTCCGCAAGTGAAGACGCTTTGAAAATTACCGTTGCCAAACAGAACGTGCGTGTCCTGACTTGCGGCCAATGGCAGCAACGCGTGCCGGGTCTGGATTTCAAACGTGTAAACGGTGGTCTGCTGGTTCAGGATCGCGATTTGGGCATGGTGACAGCCGCTGACCTGCGCGTTGTCAGCAAGCGCCAGCCGACGGAGCAGGAGCTGCGTGATGCCCTGTTCTGCTGGAAGGTCGCTAAGTTCGTTAAATCCAACGCTATCGTTTACGCCCGCGAAAACATGACCATCGGTATAGGTGCCGGCCAGATGAGCCGCGTTTACTCCGCTAAAATTGCCGGTATCAAAGCAGGCGATGAAGGACTTGAAGTAAAAGGTTCAGCGATGGCTTCTGACGCCTTCTTCCCGTTCCGCGATGGGATTGATGCCGCTGCCGCCGTTGGCGTGAGCTGTGTTATTCAACCAGGCGGCTCTATTCGCGACGACGAAGTGATCGCGGCAGCCGACGAACACGGCATCGCTATGATCTTTACCGACATGCGCCACTTCCGTCATTAATCCGGAGCGTTAAAAAATGAAAGTATTAGTTATTGGTAACGGCGGGCGCGAACACGCGCTGGCCTGGAAGGCATCCCAGTCGCCGCTGGTTCGTACCGTGTTTGTCGCTCCGGGCAACGCTGGAACGGCTCTTGAGCCTGCATTGCAAAACGTGGCGATAAGCCCGACGGATATTCCAGCGCTGCTAAGCTTTGCGCAAAATGAAAAAATTGATTTGACCATTGTGGGGCCGGAAGCGCCGCTGGTTATCGGCGTGGTGGATGCTTTCCGGGCGGCGGGCCTGAAGATCTTTGGCCCAACCATGGGTGCCGCACAGCTTGAAGGCTCGAAGGCCTTCACCAAAGATTTCTTAGCCCGCCATAACATTCCGACGGCGGAATACCAGAACTTCACGGAAGTGGAACCTGCGCTGGCCTACGTTCGTGAGAAAGGCGCGCCGATCGTCATCAAAGCCGATGGCCTGGCCGCAGGTAAAGGCGTAATCGTAGCCATGACGCTGGCCGATGCCGAAGCCGCCGTGAACGATATGCTGGCGGGCAACGCGTTTGGTGATGCGGGTCACCGCATCGTGGTGGAAGAGTTTCTCGACGGCGAAGAGGCCAGCTTCATCGTCATGGTCGACGGCGAAAACGTGCTGCCGATGGCCACCAGCCAGGATCATAAACGCGTAGGTGACGGCGATAGCGGCCCTAACACGGGCGGCATGGGCGCTTATTCTCCCGCTCCGGTCGTAACCGATGAGGTTCATCAGCGCGCTATGGATCGGGTAATCTGGCCAACCGTGCGGGGCATGGCAGCTGAAGGTAACACCTATACCGGCTTCCTTTACGCCGGGCTGATGATAGATAAGCAGGGTAATCCAAAGGTCATCGAGTTTAACTGCCGCTTTGGCGATCCGGAAACGCAGCCCATTATGCTGCGCTTGCAGTCCGACCTCGTGGAACTTTGTCTGGCAGCCTGCGACGGCAGGCTAAATGAGACAACGTCAAAGTGGGACGAGCGCCCTGCTCTGGGGGTGGTGATGGCCGCTGGCGGTTATCCTGCCGATTATCGCAACGGAGATGTGATTCACGGCCTGCCGCTTGAAGAGGCTGCTGATGGCAAGGTCTTCCACGCGGGCACAAAGCTACGTGAAGATGATCAGGTTGTGACCAACGGCGGGCGCGTGCTTTGCGTCACGGCACTGGGCACCACCGTTGCGGAAGCTCAGGCGCGCGCTTATGAGCTGATGAAAGATATTCACTGGGATGGCAGCTTTAGCCGCTCAGATATCGGCTACCGCGCCATTGCGCGTGAAAACGCGAAGTAATAGGTGCCCGCCTGAAAACGAAAAATACTCCACGCTAAGATTATTTTTAAACAGGACACTATATTAAAAATTAAGTTAGCAAAAGGATCTTTAAAGATCCTTTTGCTGATCGTTACGCCCTACCAGTTACCATACGGATAGTGCTTTCCCTTGATAAAATCGCGGATAAAGGGATCGTAACCATTAGCCTCGATGTAACTGAAATCAATCCGGTTGGGAATGTTTTTGCATATCAGCATATCATCCCCTGTCATGGTGGACTGCCTGGCGGGATATTGAAGCACCACAGGATTACGGTTGTCCTTCAACCATACTTTGATTTTCCCTCCAGGGGCCAGACCAACAATCATTTTGTTTCGGTAATACGTTTTTCCTGGGCGATAGGTATCAGGATAAACAGCAAGCATCTGCTGCCATGTCTCCCGGCTGAACCAGATCTCCGTCTCATACGCTTTCTTGTCGATAACCGAGTCCCAGCACACTGTCATCCTGACCGGCAGTGCCTTACCGATATTAAAGTTCGCCGGAAAACCGCCCACACGCTGGCTCCATGTTCTCACGCTGCCTTGGCTGGGTTCTGTCGGATCAAGCCGCTGGAAGATACTTTCCCGGATATCCCCGTCCTCCAGATAGACCTGTGTCACCAGTGCAGGCAGATTCAGGGGATAGAAAAAATTGAATTCCCAGTGATCGTAAGGCAGCTTTTTACCCCACTGCTCCACGCCGTCTCCCAACAGCGTCTTCACGCCCGCACGCCGGTCATGGCAGCCGGCAAGCAGCATTACCCCAAGCGCGGCCACTATCAGCGGTAATCGTCTCATCCCTGCCTCCTCAGAAAAGTCCGTCCAGCGCGTTTGCATTCACCCGCGCCCTGTCTTCCCACTGCTGCTGGTCGTCCATACGCCATACCGTCCGCATCCATCCCTTGCCGGGAGCCATCGCCCACACGAAGGAGCGTTCATCCGTCGGCGCATAGTGGTTTCGCAGAAAAACCTCTCCCGAGGACGGACTCACCCACAGGCTCAGGTCCGAGTCAATGTTCCAGTTCGCCGAGCAATGCAGGTAACGCCCGATGGTCTGCATCTCCTCTGCCGTGAAGCCCTCCGGCTCCGCGCCGCGCCTGACTGCGCGACCCTGCCCTATAGCTTTATCACACAGGGGAAGCAGTTCTGACGGCAGCGCCAGCTCTTTGTCACTGTTGAGTATCGGGGCAAACATAACCCCCGCGTCCTGCGCCGCATCGAGCATCACTCGCATGCACACCTTTTCCCAGTCGTTCGGCACTGCTCTACGCGTCATGAACACCGATGCACCAACCTTTTTCTCAAAAACAAATGCCCGCGCCTTGTTCTGATTGACCAGCGACCACGAAATCATTTTCGTCACCACCTCACCGTGCGGCATCAGGTATTTCAGCGCCGGAAGCGAAGACAGCGTCTGACGCATCTTCTCCGTTTGATGGTACACCTCCGTCTTCATCTCGTCCGCGCTGTCGCGTGTCACCTCAAAATCCGGCATCGTAAGCAGGGATATTTCATCCTCTCCTGCGTTATAGCCTCCGCCGATGTCAGAGTGCGCACCCGGTAGTGCCAGCTCCGGCCACATCCCCGCAATGCTGTTCAGACTGAAGTTATACCGGCACTCATGCATCGCGCTTATCTGAAACACCTTCTGCGCCACAGCGGGACGCAGTTCGAGGTTAACGCCGGGGTTGCTACGCCCGTTGAGACCAAAGAAGTTCAGCAGGCTGCCGATAGCCGCTACCGTATCAAACAGCCCCAAAAAACGCACCTCTCCCGCAGCCTTTCCGTGGTGTCCCACCATGTCCAGTCCTTTGTCTATCGCCGCAGCTATCGCCGCGTCCTGGTTCATCACACGGTTGGCAAAGTGACGCGCCGCCGCCGCCCCGCGGCTGAATCCGAACAAGTCAAACTGCACCTTCGCGATCGCTACCTCTGAGCTGTTGACGTCGATGAAATCCTTGAGCGCCATGCTGATTTTATCCAACGCTTCGTCGGTCTTCGTTACTACCCCCTCGAACTGTCTTATCAGGCTGCTGCCCAGCGCCATCCCCAGCAATGAGTCACTTTCCCCGTCCGCCGTGCCGATGCCGCACACATAAGCTTTTACCTGCGCCTCAATCTCGTTGCTTTTAAGTTCATTATGCTTCTGGTAAAGATCGTACAACCGGGAAATATTGGTGGGGCCACCCTGCCAGCTAGTGTTAGCCAGCCCGGACCTTGCGCGCTTTTCGTACTTTTCGCAGGCCTTTGCACGCGATTCGCCCACCAGGTCCGAGCAGCGGGCATACGCCAGTCGTAGATCGTTTGAGTTGGCTTGGTTGTTACCCGTGCCGTCAAAGAACACCCCTACGGTCAGCGTGAGCCCCCTGACAGGCACCCGCCGGCACCGGACGGTTTTTACGCTGTTGTGAATGCTGGTCCGGTGAGTGTTGTCCCCAATAATTTCATATCGGTAATAACCAGTATCACCCGATACTTCAGTTTCGTCTTCGATCATAAAAAATCCCTTTTGAGATGGAAGGGTAACTATCCCATCGTACCTTAACCCAAATTAACACTCTATCTCGGCCACATGACAACAGAATGGTCAAATAGTGGCAGTATTCCATCAACACCAGCCTATTCCTGCACCTACGGAGTTGGGCAAAAATGCTGTATTCTGCCGTGGCTGTTTACCCTTCTAAACTGGGCACTTTTATTCTCAGAAGAGTTTGCAGGGTGTGCTGAACTAACGGGCTAAAGCGCTAACAACGAACCCATGCTCAATTGTTCCTGCACGGATCTCATCTGTTCATCATTCAGCCAAGAAGATTATGCTCAGAAATCGTCAGGCTTCGGCTGCCAGGCGCAGAAGTTCTCATTAGCCACCAGCAGCAGCTGCGAGCCTTCCGGGGCTTCAAGCCAGGCGATGCTGACGGCTAAGGATGAATGGCTCTGGCGGCGCTCTATATGGCTTAACGCCTCGCGGTCCAGATTAGGCTTGAGGGTTTCCCCTTCGCACGTTGTCACCGTCCCATCAGGCTGCCAGCGCCCCTGGCGCAGCAGCACTTTCCCTATGCGCAGCGCTTCGCTGGTCGCTTTGGTGCGGGTGGCCTGATAGTGGTACAACGCGATTTGTTCGTTGGAGAGCTGCTGTTTCTGACCGTTCACTTCGCGCTGCATAAAGCTCAGCTCGCCGCGATCGTCAAAACGCACTTTGATATGTTCGGGAGATTTTCCCTGGATGTTCTGCTCGATAAGGGTCAGAGCCTCACCCTGCCAGCGATACTCGCTTGTCGACGTTACCCCATTTCGATACGGACTAAAGGCCGTAAGCATATGGACTGAGCCGTCGCCGCCGTCTTTACGCCAGATGCGCACCACACCCTGATCGGCCACGTAGCCGGTGGCAGTAAAAGGTGGGAGGGTATTATGACTGCACGCAGAAAGGAACAGCGCCCCCGTCAGCACCATAAGAGGACGCCAGACAGACAAAAGGGGCGTAAACGCCCCTCTGCTAAAACTGTTCACTGACACGCGTTAATTACTTAACCGCTTCTTTCAGTGCTTTACCAGAAACAAATGCCGGCACGTTAGCTGCGGCGATTTTGATTTCTTTACCGGTCTGTGGGTTGCGGCCAGTGCGCTCAGCACGGTGGTTCACTTTGAAGGTACCGAAACCAACCAGTTGTACAGCATCACCTTCTTTCAGAGACTCAGTAATTGCAGCCAGAGTGGATTCCAGAGCAGCTTTAGCCTGTACTTTGGACAGGTCAGCCTTGTCAGCAATTACATCAATCAGTTGAGTCTTGTTCATAAGTTATCCTTACAATGTGTTTATCGCTTGCTAAGCATCGAGTGCGACGGAAATGCCAGAAAAGCACTCTCCTGCATACACGCACCGATAGCCACTTTTTTTCGCCCCACAAATGTAGACCAGACGGGGGGTTAATTGGAAGCCTTCAGGGCCTACAAATCGGACTGTACATCACGTTTTATTGCCTTACTGCTGCAAATTTATACCGATATTGCTGCTTCCGGCCTCACGGAGGTCTGCACGCAGCCCTTTGATCAGTTCAATATCACGTTCTTCGCAGTCGGCCAGCAGGCGGAAAATCTCCCACTGAATGTCCCATTCTTCTTCCACTGCCGGGTTTGCCCGCAGCTCTTCATCGGTCATTTCCCGACCAGCCTGCGTCATTTCGAGCATCGCAACGGTGGTGATTGAGGACTTGCTGACTTCGATCGCGTGCTCCAGCGTTTCACCTGACAGACGAGAGTGAAGTAATTCACTCAGCGCCACGCAGGCATCAATGGCCGGATAAACGCCGTAAATATCATAGTCGTCAGCGGCGGGAATTGCCTCTTCAAGTTTCTCAAGCTGGCTGTCGAAATTCACTTTGGCATCTTTCACCGTTAGGGTTTCCCAGATGAGATCCAGAATGCGACGGTAAAGCTGGGGATCGCCAAAGCCCGTTTGCTTGCAAAACATGGCGTAATTTGGGTACATACGCTCGCACAGAGAAGCCATAAAAGTGACGTGCGGCCAGCTTTCAAGCTTCTCCAGGCGCAGATGAATCGGGTTCTGTAACATAACGATGTCTCAAAGACGGAAAATTAGCGGCAGTTTACCCTAATCACCCCTGAATTGCTTGCCAGCGAGCGAAAGCCGGACGACCAGATGCCACGGCATCAGCCCAGCGCGTAGGCTCGGGTAAACGATAGCCTGCGAGGCAACGTTGCACCCACATTAACGCGCTGTCCGTACTCATGCGATGACCGGTAGCAACGAATAGCGGATTACAGCGCTTCTTGCTGCGTAGCACCCAGCCAAGCTGCTCTCCTTTGTCCATGAGCGCTTGCTTCTCGCCCGGCTCATCGCCCAACGGCTCAAATTTCCCACACAGACGTTTTTTGGCTACGCCAATCGTCGGCACGTCCACCAGCATGCCAAAATGGCTGGCCACGCCGAGACGGCGCGGATGGGATATACCGTGCCCGTCTACAAACAGCAAATCGGGTTTCTGCGTCAGCTTGTCCCAGGCCGCGAGCAGCGCCGGGTATTCGCGAAACGACAGGAAACCGGGGATATAGGGCATAGTGGTGGCAATACGCGCCACCTGGTATTCCAGCAGTTCGAGGGAAGGATAGCTAAGTAACACAATGGCCGCGCGGGTCACTTCACCGCCCTGCTCAAAACCCACATCGGCACCGGCGATCAGCGCCGGAGGATCCTGCGACAGGCGATCTTCGCGGATCACCTGCGAAGCCAGTTCGATCTGCTGCGCGCGGAGTGCTGTAAGATCCATTCCCTCTCCTGTGATTTACTGATGATAAGGTGCTGACAGACGGTGCACCGCTTCAACAAACGCCCCCGCGTGTTCCGGCGGCACGTCCTGATGAATACCGTGGCCAAGGTTAAAGACGTGCCCTTCTCCTTTGCCAAAGCCTGCCAGAATCGTCGACACTTCTTCTTCGATGCGAGCTGGCTGGGCGTAAAGCATGGACGGGTCCATATTGCCCTGGAGGGCAACTTTATGGCCTACGCGACGACGCGCATCGGCAATATCCGTTGTCCAGTCCAGACCCAGCGCATCACAGCCTGTTTCCGCCATCGCTTCAAGCCACTGGCCGCCGCCTTTGGTAAAGAGCGTAACCGGCACACGGCGACCTTCATTCTCGCGCTGCAGGCCATCTACAATTTTATGCATGTAGTAAAGCGAGAATTGCTGATAGTCGCGCCCGGTCAGCACGCCGCCCCAGGTGTCAAAAATCATCACCGACTGCGCGCCCGCTTTGATTTGCGCATTCAGATATAGCGTGACGCTCTGCGCCAGCTTATCGAGCAGCAGATGCAGCGCCTGCGGATCGGCATACATCATTTTTTTGATAACGGTGAAGGCTTTGCTGCTGCCGCCTTCCACCATGTATGTCGCCAGCGTCCACGGGCTACCGGAAAAACCGATCAGCGGCACCTGGCCTGCCAGGTTTTTACGAATGGTGCGCACCGCATTCATGACATAGCCCAGCTCATCTTCCGGGTCAGGAATCGGCAGCTTTTCGACATCGGCACGGCTGGCAATAGGCGAGGTAAAACGCGGCCCCTCTCCGGCTTCAAAGTACAGGCCAAGCCCCATCGCATCCGGCACGGTAAGAATGTCCGAGAAGAGGATCGCCGCATCAAGCCGCATACGGCGCAGCGGTTGCAGAGTGACCTCGCACGCCAGTTCGGCATTTTTACACAGCGACACAAAGTCCCCGGCCTGAGCACGGGTAGCTTTATACTCTGGCAGATAGCGCCCCGCCTGCCTCATCATCCACACAGGTGTGATGTCCACTGGCTGACGCTGCAAAGCGCGGAGGTAACGATCGTTCTTCAGTTCAGTCATTTTTTGCATTTCCTTTGGCTGTATCCCGGCAGTTTATCACTCATATTCTGCGCGACACAGGGCAACTGTATCTTCAATCAGTCGCCGCGCTACGGTACCCGGCGGTGGGATAAGCGGCAGCTGGTCATAGCGATACCATTGCGCGTCAATCAGCTCTTTGGGATCAATTTTAATCTCACCGCTATGATAATCCGCCATAAATGCCGTCATCAGCGATTGCGGGAAAGGCCAGGGTTGCGAGGTCACATAGCGCAGGTTTTTCACCCGAATACTGCTCTCTTCCATCACCTCGCGCGCTACGGTCTGCTCCAGGGTTTCGCCCACTTCAACAAAACCAGCCAGCACGGTATAAACACCGTTACGATGGCGAGTATGCTGGGCAAGCAGAATGTGATCGTCCCGGCGGATCGCCACGATTATGCAGGGGGCGATTTGCGGGTAATAACGCTCACGGCAGTGGCTGCACAACATCGCCCATTCCGTTTTGCTTGGGTGCATTTCGTGGCCGCAGTAGCCGCAAAACTTGTGGGAGCGATAGAATTCAGCAAGCTGAACGCCGCGTCCGGCCAGCTGAAACAAACCGGTATCCCGATCGATCAGCTGACGCACCGATCCCATCTCGTGGCGACGATTCTGCTGAATCAGCCACACCGTCTCCCCTTCCCATTCACCGATTGGCATCCCTTCGGCGCCCTCGAGCTGAAAATCAGCTGCCGCGCCAAAAGGCAGCTCGCCTTTTGGCAGCCATAATTTCTGCTCATAGCTGACGATAAACCAGCCGCGATCTAACTTTTGCATGACTCGTTCCATAACCTGGTGCACATCCCCCTGGACACTGGTATAAACAATAGTTGTTATATTTTTGGGTACGTTTGCGTTAAATCTTATAACTCACGGAGTCAATCATGCTTAACCAGTTAGAGAGTCTGACTGAGCGCGTTGGTGGTAGTAATGAGTTAGTCGACCAATGGCTATATGCCCGCAAACATTTGTTAGTGGCGTATTACAACATGGTCGGGATCAAGCCTAACAAGGAATCTCATTGCGCGCTTAACGAAAAGGCGCTGGATAATTTTTGTCATAACCTTGTTGATTACCTCTCTGCTGGCCATTTCAATATTTATGAGCGCATTATCAATGAAATGGAAGGCGCGAGCCCGCTTTTAGCCGCCACCCAGATCTATCCGCAGCTCGAAGCCAACACTCAGCAGATCATGACGTTCTACGATACCAGTCTTGAGAACGCCATCGACCACGATAACGTTATTGAGTTTCAAAAGGCGCTCTCAGGCATCGGCGAAGCGCTGGAAGCCCGTTTTTCTTTAGAAGATAAGCTGATTGAACTGGCCTACGATAACAATCTGCATACCAGCGCCAATGACACCGGCAACCTTGCACGCCCGGCTTGAGTTCTGCGCTGTTAACGAGTAATTTACAAACCGGTCCGTAGCAATACGGATTTCTTCTTGTCGGAGTGCCGAGTGCGAAAGCACCGGCTGAGACCGTTAATTCGGGATCCGCGGAACCTGATCAGGTTAAAACCTGCGAAGGGAACAAGAGTAATTCTGCTTTTGGGTACACCCTTTTTCCGGGCGCCCCACATCCATTACTCCCTCCGTCGTTCTGACAAGCCACTCCTGAAAATACTGGAATGAGCTATGTCTGCATCTGAAAAAAAACCTGGCCGCCGCGAACAACGCGCAGCAGCACAACACTTCATCAACACGCTGGAAGGCACGGCTTTCCCCAACTCAAGGCGTATTTACCTGACCGGCTCGCGGGAAGATATTCGTGTACCTGTGCGTGAAATTCAGCTCAGCCCGACGCTGACGGGCGGCGGCACAGAGAATCCGCAGTACGAACCTAATGAGGCGGTACCGGTTTATGATACGTCTGGCCCCTACGGCGATCCAGATGTCGCCATCGACGTACTACGCGGTCTGACTCCCCTGCGCAGCGGCTGGATTGCCGAACGCAATGACAGCGAAACGCTGGACAACCGCAGCTCCGCCTATACCAGAGCGCGTCTCGCGGATGACGGTCTCGACGAACTGCGCTTTGAGACACAGCTGGCAGCACGTCGCGCACGACCGGGCAAGTGCGTAACGCAGCTTCACTACGCCCGAAAAGGAATCGTCACGCCGGAGATGGAATTTATCGCCGTGCGCGAAAATATGGGACGCGAACGCATTCGCGATGCGGTATTGCGCCACCAGCATCCGGGTGAGGCTTTTGGCGCTCGCCTGCCGGATAACATCACGCCGGAATTTGTACGCGATGAAGTCGCCGCCGGGCGCGCCATTATTCCTGCCAATATCAACCATCCTGAGTCTGAACCGATGATTATCGGCCGCAATTTCCTTGTGAAGGTCAACGCCAATATCGGCAACTCGGCCGTCACTTCGTCCATCGAAGAAGAGGTGGAAAAGCTCGTCTGGTCCACACGCTGGGGCGCAGACACCGTGATGGATTTATCCACCGGACGCTACATCCACGAAACCCGCGAGTGGATTCTGCGTAACAGCCCGGTGCCGATCGGCACGGTGCCCGTTTATCAGGCGCTGGAGAAAGTGAACGGTATCGCAGAAGACCTGACGTGGGAGATGTTCCGCGACACGCTGCTGGAACAGGCGGAGCAAGGCGTGGACTACTTCACCCTACACGCGGGCGTGCTGCTACGCTATGTGCCGATGACAGCTAAACGCCTCACCGGTATTGTCTCGCGCGGCGGGTCGATTATGGCTAAATGGTGCCTTTCACATCATCAGGAAAACTTCCTGTATGAACACTTCCGCGAAATCTGCGAAATCTGTGCCGCCTATGACGTGTCGCTTTCCCTGGGCGATGGCCTGCGTCCTGGCTCTATCCAGGATGCTAATGACGAAGCACAGTTTGCCGAGCTGCACACGCTGGGTGAGCTGACCAAAATTGCCTGGGAATATGATGTGCAGGTGATGATTGAAGGCCCAGGGCATGTGCCGATGCAGATGATCCGCCGAAATATGACCGAAGAGCTTGAGCACTGCCACGAAGCCCCGTTCTATACCCTTGGGCCTTTAACGACCGATATTGCTCCCGGCTACGACCATTTCACCTCGGGCATCGGGGCCGCCATGATCGGCTGGTTTGGCTGCGCCATGCTGTGCTACGTCACCCCGAAAGAACACCTCGGCCTGCCGAATAAAGAAGATGTGAAGCAGGGGCTGATTACTTACAAAATTGCGGCGCACGCCGCAGACCTGGCGAAAGGTCACCCTGGCGCGCAGATCCGCGACAACGCCATGTCCAAAGCGCGCTTCGAATTTCGCTGGGAAGATCAGTTTAACCTGGCGCTCGATCCTTTCACCGCCCGCGCTTATCACGATGAAACGTTGCCGCAGGAATCCGGCAAGGTCGCCCACTTCTGCTCCATGTGCGGGCCAAAATTCTGCTCGATGAAAATCTCGCAGGAAGTGCGTGATTTCGCCGCCAGACAAAACATGGAGGCCGGTATGGAAGATATGTCCCGGTCCTTCCGCGCCAAAGGCGGGGAAATTTATCTGCGCCAGGAGGAAGTATGAAGACTCCGGCCTTCCCATCCGTTCCACAGCGGCTGGGGCTTTACCCGGTTGTGGATAGTCTGGCGTGGATCGAACGCCTGCTTAAGGCGGGTGTCCGTACTGTTCAGCTGCGTATCAAGGACAAACGTGAAGAAGACGTTGAGGCGGACGTGATAGCCGCCATCAGGCTTGGTGAACATTTTAAGGCGCGAGTGTTTATTAACGATTACTGGCGGCTGGCAATAAAGCACCGCGCTTACGGTGTACATCTGGGTCAGGAAGATCTGGACGTTGCCGATCTCGACGCTATCCGGGACGCAGGCCTGCGCCTCGGGCTTTCCACCCACGACGACAGGGAAATGGAGCGCGCCCTCGCGGCGCGTCCCTCGTACATAGCCCTGGGGCACATTTTTCCTACTCAAACCAAGCAGATGCCTTCTGCGCCACAGGGGCTGACAAAGCTTACCGCACATATTAAAACGCTCGGCGATTACCCGACGGTAGCCATTGGCGGTATCAGCGTTGAACGTGTTCCCGCCGTGCTTGCCACAGGCGTAGGCAGCGTGGCGGTAGTCAGCGCTATTACCCGGGCAGCGGACTGGAGAGCGGCAACGGCGCAGCTTCTTGAGCTGGCAGGAGCGGGCGATGCATGATGCCGATTTTATGCGCTACAGCCGACAGCTTTTGCTTGAAGATGTAGCCCTGGAGGGGCAGCAAAAGTTGCTCGCCAGCCGGGTATTGATTGTGGGCCTCGGAGGTTTAGGTTCCCCCGCCGCGCTTTATCTTGCCTCTGCCGGTGTGGGCACGCTGGTGCTGGCCGACGATGACAGCGTCCACATCAGCAATCTGCAACGCCAGATCTTATTCACCGCCGAAGATATCGGCCAGCCCAAGTCTCTGCTCGCTCTGCGCCATTTACAGCGGCTTAATCCGGGGCTCGCCCTTTGCGCTATCAGCGAGCGTCTGTCCGGGGAAACATTGCATCAGGCGGTAAAAGAGATCGATCTGGTGCTGGATTGCAGCGACAACATGGCGACAAGACAGGCGATTAATGCCGCCTGTGTAGCTCATGGCAAGCCGCTTATCTCGGCAAGCGCGGTAGGTTTCGGCGGCCAGCTGATGGTCCTGACACCGCCCTGGGAAAACGGCTGCTACCGCTGTGTATGGCCCGAGGAACATGAGCCAGAACGTAACTGCCGCACTGCGGGGGTTCTCGGCCCGGTTGTCGGCGTAATGGGGACATTGCAGGCGCTGGAAGCCATTAAGCTGCTGAGTGGTATGCAACCTTCCAGCGGGTCGCTGAGGCTTTTTGACGCCCGCCAGCATAGCTGGCGTACGCTCGCCATGCAGAAAGCCCCTCAGTGCCCGGTGTGTGGAGGACAAAATGCGCGTTTACTTTAACGATGAACCGATGCAGTGCGCGGAGACCCTGACGCTGACAAATTTACTCGCACAGCTGAGCCTGCTGAAACCGGGCACCGCTGTGGCGGTGAACCAGACTATTGTTCCGCGGGAAAAATGGGAAACGTATTCGCTTTGCGATGGCGACCATATTCTCCTCTTCCAGGCGATTGCCGGGGGCTGACATGCTACAGATTGCTGATAAAACGTTTTCCTCACACCTGTTTACCGGTACGGGAAAATTCTCTTCACCGCAGACAATGATTGCCGCTATCCGCGCCTCCGGCTCACAGCTGGTGACAATGGCCATGAAACGCGTCGATTTGCGCAATCATAACGACGGGATCCTCGCTCCGCTTATTGAAGCTGGCATACAGCTGCTGCCCAATACCTCCGGTGCAAAAACGGCGGCGGAGGCGATCTTTGCCGCCCGGCTGGCGCGCGAGGCTCTGGGAACGAACTGGATAAAACTCGAAATTCATCCTGACGCGCGTTATCTGCTTCCCGACCCTATCGAGACGCTGAAAGCCGCAGAAGATCTGGTGCAACAAGGTTTTGTGGTTCTGCCTTACTGCGGTGCCGATCCGGTGTTATGCAAACGACTTGAAGAAGCGGGCTGCGCTGCCGTGATGCCGCTTGGCGCCCCTATCGGTTCCAATCAGGGCTTACAAACGCGCGCGTTGCTGGAAATTATTATCGAGCAGGCGAATGTACCGGTGGTGGTGGATGCCGGTATCGGTGCCCCGAGCCACGCCGCCGAGGCGCTGGAAATGGGCGCTTCTGCCGTACTGGTTAATACCGCGATAGCAGTGGCCCAGGATCCCGTGCAAATGGCTCACGCTTTCTGCCTGGCTGCTAAAGCCGGGACTCTCGCGTCAGGCGCCGGGCTGGGAGCCCGTCATCAGCAGGCTCAGGCGTCCAGTCCACTGACGGCGTTTCTGCAATTCAGTCAGGAGGAAGCGTAATGACCACAAGCTTTGCAGCGCGCTGGCGCGAGCTGAACTGGGACGACCTCACCTTGCGTATTCACAGCAAAACATCTGCTGACGTTGAGCGGGCGCTGGCGGCAGACAGGATCACCCGCGACGATTTGATGGCCCTGCTTTCTCCGGCCGCAGGCCAGTATCTCGAGCCGCTGGCCCAGCGGGCACAGCGCCTGACCCGTCAGCGCTTTGGCAATACCGTCAGCTTTTATGTGCCGCTGTATTTGTCCAATCTTTGCGCCAACGACTGTACCTACTGCGGCTTTTCCATGAGTAATAAGCTCAGGCGCAAAACGCTGGATGAGTCTGAGATAGAAAGAGAATGCGCAGCTATCCGCGAACTGGGGTTTGAGCATCTGCTGCTGGTAACGGGCGAACACCAGACAAAAGTGGGCATGGATTATTTTCGTCAGCATCTGCCCGCTATCCGCCGCCGCTTCAGCTCTGTGCAAATGGAGGTGCAACCGCTGGATGAGCAGGAATATGCGGAGTTAAAAACGCTCGGGCTGGACGGCGTGATGGTTTATCAGGAAACCTACCATCAGGCCGTTTACGCGCAGCATCATCTGCGCGGCAATAAGCAGGATTTCTTCTGGCGTCTGGCCACTCCTGAGCGGCTGGGAAGGGCAGGCATAGATAAAATTGGCCTCGGGGCGCTCATCGGGCTGTCAGACAGCTGGCGCACCGACTGCTTTATGCTGGCGGAGCATCTGCTGTGGCTCCAGCAACGCTACTGGCAAAGCCGCTACTCCATCTCGTTCCCACGTCTGCGCCCCTGTACCGGGGGCGTTGAGCCTGCGTCGATAATGAGTGAAAGCCAGCTGGTCCAGGTTATTTGTGCCTTCCGCCTCCTGGCGCCCGACGTAGAGCTTTCTCTCTCTACCCGTGAGTCACCCTGGTTCCGCGACCATGTGATTCCCATCGCCATTAACAATGTGAGTGCCTTCTCGAAAACGCAGCCGGGAGGCTATGCCGACAACCACCCTGAACTGGAGCAGTTTGCCCCTCATGACAGCCGTACACCCTCCGAGGTTGCCGCAGCCTTGACACGTTCTGGTCTGCAGCCCGTCTGGAAAGACTGGGACAGTTATCTGGGAAGAGCCTCGCAGTAGCGGTGTCATCTTAGAGCAAAAGACGGAAAAGTTTCAGAGAGATGTGGAAGGGCGAGCATCATCGCCTTGTCGGTAAGCTACGGGTGAAATACTGTCACCTCGTTGGGTTTATTCCCCAACCGGGGTGGCAATTGTGCCTTCCTTCGCCACCCCGCCTCGCTTCAACCAAACGCATTGTTTTCCCGCGGAAACTATAACTGTAACCGGTTTCATGATTTCGCCTGTTCTTTTGTGATACCTCACACACAATCAAGCTAAAGCGGTTGTTGCCGCGCCGCCTCGCGGATAATTATCTGTCTATCCAACGGACATTGAGAGCAGATTATGAAAAATATCGTTTTGTGTTGTGCTGCGGGTATGTCTACCAGCATCCTGGTTCAACGAATGAAGGACGCGGCGCAGCAGAAAGGTATCGAGGTGGCTATCAAGGCGGTGCCTGTTGCAGAATTCAAAGACAATATTGATAGCGCCGATATTGTGCTGCTCGGTCCACAGGTCAAATATGAGCAGGCAAAACTCCAGGCCATCGCTGACCCCTTGGGCAAAACCGTTGCCGTCATTGATATGATGGATTACGGCATGATGAAAGGCGATGTGGTGCTCGATAAAGCTCTAAAAATGATGGAGTGATTGAAAGGTGGAAGAGTTAGAGACGATTATCATGGAGCTGCTGGTCAACGCCGGTAGCGCACGTAGCCAGGCGCTGAGCGCCTTACAGCTGGCGCGCAAAGGTGATTTTGCCGCGGCCAGCGAGGCAATGGAAGAATCCCGTGAATTTGTAAAACATGCCCATAAAATCCAGACTCAGCTTATCGGGCTGGACGAAGGTACGGGCAAGCTGCCCGTTAATCTGATCACCGTTCACTCCCAGGATCATCTGATGAATGCGATGGTGATTCAGGATCTGGCAGAGGATATGATTGAACTCTATCGTCGCCTCCCGCCGGTCAACTAAAGAAAAAGAAGAGCGCACAGCATGCCCGCATTGCCGGGCATTTGCTTTCCTTATACCTGTCCCCGGCCACAAGCCGCGGTAGGTTTTTCCGCCTTTTTGTGGCACAACATCTACTTAGCCTCTCGTCATACCCGGACAGGTAAACTATGCCCGCCATCCCGTTTCCCTTTTTAACCTTCTCCCTTGTGCTGATTTTGCTGCTGAAGATCGTTTTTACACGGCCATCGGGCTACCGCGGCGCAGCCATTTTTATCGGCGGATGTGCTGTGCTGCTCCTGGTCTGCGCTCTGCGCTGGGAACTTGACGCCAGAGTCCTGCGTCAGCTCCAGTCGCTCATCGCTATCGCCATCCCTCCGCTGGCCTGGCGTTGTTTTGTTGATTTAACCGGGCAGAGCAAACGTCAAAAACTCACCGCCTTCGTGCTGCCTCCCACTACCGTGCTGCTTCTCAATCTCGTCGCTCCCGCCGCAACCGACCTGCTTTTGATGCTGCTTTTTGTCGGCTACGGCTGCGCCCTGATCGGCACCTCACGCCTCGGGGCCGATGCCTTTATCTTTACGCGGCTGAGCGATGCCCGTTCCATCTCATTAATGGCCTTTTTCGCCGGCGGCTTCCTGTGCTTCTCTGGCCTGACCGATCTGGCCATTGCCATCGACTTTCGCTTCTATCAGGGCCACCATGCGCCATTCCTGGTCGCTCTGAGCCAGGCAATACTGCTGCCATTTATCGGTCTGGCTATTGTCTACAGCGGCGCAAAAACACCCCGGGAGTCGACAGCCGATGTTCCTCAGACCAGGGAGACAGACAGTAGCAACGAGGTGCTTAGCGCGCTCTGTCAGCATGTCGAAACCCTGGTCAGTGAACAACAGTTATTCCTGAATCCCGACCTCACACTGAATTCCCTGGCCAGAAAAGCCGGTATTCCGGCGCGACAAATTTCGCGCGCCGTTAATCAGACGCGCGGCTGCAATGTTTCTCAGTGGGTCAACGGATTTCGCGTCAGCTATGCACAGCAACGCCTGGTTAACTCAGACACACCTGTCACCCAAATCATGCTGGATTCAGGATTTGCAACTAAGTCCAACTTTAACAAAGAGTTTGCCCGCCTTAGCGGGATGAGCCCGACGGATTACCGCCATGAGGCGGCCGGTAAGCTAATGCCTGATTCACAAACGCGCTGATTTCTTTGCCAAGACGCTGATGGATGGCAGCCCTGCTGGCAGAGGGGCCATCCTGACAAACTATCCCCTCTCCCGGATTTTCTTCTTCAATCAGCGCCACCGCCCCAGGCTTACACAGCTGCATAAAGCTAAAGTGCGTTGCGCCCTCCACAGAGACATAGCGTTTTTTTGCGCCGGGTATGTAGACTGCAAGCCAGCCAGACTCCAGCTTCGCGGGCAGCTCATCACTGTCTGCCTGCGCCGCCATAATCAGGACTGGAATAGTGATGTGCTGGAGGCTTGCGGGAGAAAAGCCACGGGCCAGCCCGAGATCGAGAGAAACCACCGCTTTAATACGCGGATCGCGTGCCTCTGCCGCCAGCATTTTACCCGCCCCCTTACCGTCTATACCCAGAGGGCGAATCAGCTTACAACCAGCCAGCTCGGCGTGATGCCGACAATCTGACTGAAATCGCCCGACATCGAAACGTCCTCCGGCCATTTCGATAACCGTCCACCCGCCAAGAGAATGTCCAACGGCAGCAATACGTTGCGTATCGACCTCGCCAGCAATTTCTGGTGAAGCGATTAGCCCGTTTGTGACCCGCAATAAGTCCTGAGGACGCCGCCAAAGCTGCCGCGCGTCCTGCTCATTTTTATCGCGCGTGGTCGTACCAGGGTGATCCACGGCTGCCACAATATAGCCTTGCTCAGCCATCAATGAAGCCAGCCAGTTCAGGTTTCGCCAGCTGCCACCGTAGCCATGAGAAAGCAGCAATAAGGGATGCGGGCCGGACGCCGGTCTGGCATTCAGCAAGGCTTGCGTGCCTTCAAAAACAATATTGTCTCCTACCGTCGTCGGTTTACCGCGTTCCGGTGTGGCATACCAGACGGCAACATTGAGCGGGCGTGAGGTATTCTCGTCAATATGCAGCTGGCGAAAAGCCGTTTCGGCATGCGCCATGAAAGCAAAGAAGACAGCGAAGAGAAAGAATGAAGTGAGTCGTAACATGGCCGATTCCAGGGTTGGTGAACACAGGCTTATTTTGCTCACCGCCTGTGACCAGATCGTCCTGAAACACGATCGAGGCCCTGTTTTGCTGGTTACAGACGAAAAAAAACCCGCCGAAGCGGGTTTTTTATTTCAGGCATATCGCACGATTACTCGTCGTTACCACCAAGGTTGCCTGCGTTCAACAGTTCTGCAAGGCTTGCAGAAGCGTCTTCAGCGGTAACCTGAGGTGCCACAGGGATTTCACCCGCTGCACGACGGCGCATACGATCCTGGTGGTACGCATAACCTGTACCGGCCGGGATCAGACGACCCACGATAACGTTCTCTTTCAGGCCGCGCAGTTCGTCGCGTTTGCCCGCAACGGCTGCTTCGGTAAGCACACGAGTGGTCTCCTGGAACGATGCCGCGGAGATGAAGGACTCGGTTGCCAGAGAAGCTTTGGTAATACCCAGCAGATCGCGTGCATAAGTCACGTTGATCTTACCGTTCGCTTCCAGCTCGCGGTTAGCGATCTTGATGCGAGAGTATTCAGCCTGCTCACCTTCCAGGAAGTCGGAGCTGCCAGCGTTAACGATGGTTGCTTTACGCAGCATCTGACGCACGATGACTTCGATGTGTTTATCGTTAATCTTAACGCCTTGCAGACGGTAAACGTCCTGCACTTCGTTGGTGATGTAACGAGTCACAGCATAGACGCCACGCAGACGCAGGATGTCGTGCGGAGACTCTGGACCATCGGAAACCACGTCACCACGTTCAACGCGCTCACCTTCGAACACGTTCAGCTGACGCCATTTCGGAATCATCTCTTCGTAAGCATCGCTACCGTCGATTGGGGAAATAACCAGACGGCGCTTGCCTTTGGTTTCTTTACCAAACGAGATGATACCGCTGATTTCAGCAAGGATCGCAGGCTCTTTCGGACGACGCGCTTCGAACAGGTCAGCAACGCGTGGCAGACCACCGGTAATATCCTTGGTACCGCCGGATTCCTGAGGAATACGCGCCAGGGTATCACCCGCACTGATCTGAATACCGTCTTCCAGCTGAACGATCGCTTTACCCGGCAGGAAGTACTGAGCAGGCATATCGGAGCCTGGGATCAGCACATCGTTGCCCTGTGCATCAACAATTTTCAGCGCTGGACGCAGGTCTTTACCACCCGCGGTACGTTCTGCTGAATCCAGAACCACCAGAGATGACAGACCGGTCAGTTCGTCGGTCTGACGCGTAATGGTCTGGCCGTCGATCATATCGGTGAAGCGGATGAAACCACTCACTTCGGTGATAACCGGCATGGTGTGTGGATCCCAGTTCGCTACGGTTTCGCCCGCTGCAACCTGCTCGCCATCACCTTTAGCCATTACCGCACCGTAAGGCACTTTATAGCTTTCTTTGGTACGACCGAATTCGTCGATCAGCTTCAGCTCGGTGTTACGGGAAGTCACTACCAGCTTGCCGGTAGAGTTAACAACAGACTTCGCGTTGCTGAGCTTGATGCTACCTTTGTTCTTAACCTGAATGCTGGATTCAGCCGCAGAACGGGATGCCGCACCACCGATGTGGAACGTACGCATCGTCAGCTGTGTACCAGGTTCACCGATGGACTGTGCCGCGATAACCCCGATAGCTTCACCTTTGTTGATGATGTGGCCACGAGCCAGGTCACGACCATAGCAGTGAGCACATACGCCGAAGTCAGTTTCGCAACCTACTACGGAACGCACTTTAACGCTGTCAACGGAGTTAGCTTCTAACACGTCACACCATTGCTCGTTGAGCAGGGTATTACGCGTTACCAGAATGTCTGCGGTGCCAGGCTTAAGCACGTCTTCAGCCGTAACACGGCCCAGTACGCGATCGCGCAGCGGTTCTTTAACGTCGCCACCTTCGATAACCGGAGTCATCAGGATGCCTTCGTGAGTACCACAGTCATCTTCGGTCACAACCAGGTCCTGCGCGACGTCAACCAGACGACGAGTCAGATAACCGGAGTTTGCTGTCTTCAGTGCGGTATCCGCCAGACCTTTACGAGCACCGTGCGTGGAGATGAAGTACTGGAGTACGTTCAGACCTTCACGGAAGTTCGCGGTGATTGGCGTTTCGATGATGGAGCCATCTGGCTTAGCCATCAGACCACGCATACCCGCCAGCTGACGAATCTGTGCCGCAGAACCACGAGCACCGGAGTCGGCCATCATGTAAATGCTGTTGAAGGAAACCTGCTGCTCTTCTACGCCGTCACGGTTAATAACGGTTTCGGTTTGCAGGTTGTCCATCATCGCTTTGGAGACACGATCGTTCGCCGCAGCCCAGATATCAATGACTTTGTTGTAACGTTCGCCCGCTGTTACCAGACCAGACTGGAACTGTTCCTGAATCTCAGCAACTTCCGCTTCCGCTTCAGAGATGATTTCAGTTTTCTTCGCCGGGATGACCATGTCATCAATACCAACAGATGCACCTGAACGCGCTGCATAGGCAAAGCCGGTGTACATCGTCTGGTCAGCAAAGATAACGGTCGGCTTCAGGCCCAGAATGCGGTAACAGGTGTTCAGCATTTTGGAGATAGCTTTCTTACCCAGCGCCTGGTTGACGATGGAGAAAGGCAGACCTTTCGGCACGATCATCCACAGAATCGCACGACCTACGGTAGTGTCGATCAGGCTGGTTTTCGCCACGAACTCGTCGTTTGCATCTTTTTCGTATTCGGTGATACGCACTTTGACACGCGCATGCAGAGAGGCCAGACCTGCGCGATAGATACGCTCAGCTTCTTTAGGGCCAGTCAGCACCATGCCTTCGCCTTTGGCGTTAACACAGTCGCGGGTCATGTAGTACAGACCCAATACAACGTCCTGAGAAGGAACGATGATTGGCTCGCCGTTCGCAGGTGACAGGATGTTGTTGGTAGACATCATCAACGCACGCGCTTCCAGCTGAGCTTCAAGCGTCAGCGGAACGTGTACTGCCATCTGGTCACCATCGAAGTCGGCGTTATAAGCCGCACAAACCAGCGGGTGCAGCTGGATAGCTTTACCTTCGATCAGAACTGGCTCAAATGCCTGAATACCCAAACGGTGCAGAGTTGGTGCACGGTTCAGCAGTACCGGGTGTTCGCGGATCACTTCGTCCAGGATATCCCAGACAACGGCTTCTTCGCGCTCAACCATTTTCTTCGCAGCTTTAATGGTGGTAGCAAGACCACGCAGTTCCAGCTTGCCGTAGATGAACGGTTTGAACAGCTCCAGCGCCATTTTCTTCGGCAGACCGCACTGATGCAGACGCAGGTATGGACCTACGGTGATAACAGAACGACCGGAGTAGTCAACACGTTTACCCAGCAGGTTCTGACGGAAACGCCCCTGCTTACCTTTGATCATATCGGCCAAAGATTTCAGAGGACGCTTGTTAGAACCGGTGATCGCACGACCACGACGACCGTTATCCAGCAGGGCGTCAACCGCTTCCTGCAGCATACGTTTTTCGTTACGTACGATGATGTCCGGCGCAGCCAGATCCAGCAGACGTTTCAGACGGTTGTTACGGTTAATGACGCGACGATACAGATCGTTCAGGTCAGAAGTCGCAAAACGGCCACCGTCCAGCGGAACAAGCGGACGCAGATCTGGCGGCAGAACCGGCAGAACGGTCAGGATCATCCACTCTGGTTTGTTACCAGACTGAACGAACGCTTCCAGCAGCTTGATACGCTTGGTCAGCTTCTTACGTTTGGTTTCGGAGTTGGTTTCGTTCAGCTCTTCACGCAGAGTTTCACACTCTTGCTCCAGATCCATGCTTTTCAGCAGGGCCTGAATAGCTTCCGCACCCATCTTCGCGTCGAATTCGTCACCGAACTCTTCCAGCGCATCCAGATACTGCTCTTCAGTCAGGATCTGACGACGCTCGAGGTTGGTCATGCCGCCTTCGATAACAACATAAGATTCGAAGTACAGGACGCGCTCGATATCACGCAGCGGCATGTCTAACAGCAGGCCGATACGGGATGGCAGAGACTTCAGGAACCAAATGTGCGCAGTTGGGGAAGCCAGTTCGATGTGGCCCATGCGTTCACGACGCACTTTGGTCTGGGTCACTTCAACGCCGCACTTCTCACAAATCACGCCACGGTGTTTTAAGCGCTTGTACTTACCGCACAGGCACTCATAGTCTTTTACTGGCCCAAAAATACGGGCGCAGAACAGACCGTCACGTTCTGGTTTGAACGTACGGTAGTTAATGGTTTCCGGCTTTTTAACTTCACCGAAAGACCATGAACGGATCATGTCTGGCGAGGCCAGAGCAATTTTGATCGCATCAAACTCTTCGGTTTTAGTTTGCGCTTTCAGAAACTTTAATAAGTCTTTCACGGATTTGCTCCCGTCGGAGTTAGCACTCTGTGATGCCCGGCATCAGCCGGGCACCCTGGACCTTTTGAGCAACGATTACTCGTCTTCCAGCTCGATGTTGATACCCAGCGAACGGATCTCTTTCAACAGTACGTTGAAGGATTCCGGCATGCCTGGTTCCATCTGATGATTACCATCCACGATGTTTTTATACATCTTGGTACGGCCGTTCACGTCATCAGACTTAACAGTCAGCATTTCCTGCAGAGTATAGGCAGCGCCGTATGCTTCCAGCGCCCACACTTCCATCTCACCGAAGCGCTGACCACCGAACTGAGCCTTACCACCCAGCGGCTGCTGAGTAACCAGGCTGTAAGAACCGGTAGAACGCGCGTGCATCTTGTCATCAACCAGGTGGTTCAGTTTCAGCATATACATGTAACCTACGGTTACAGGACGCTCAAACTGTTCACCGGTACGGCCGTCAAACAGCGTGATCTGACCGGAAGTCGGCAGGCCACCCAGCTGCAGCAGTTCTTTGATTTCCGACTCTTTTGCACCGTCGAATACCGGAGTAGCAATCGGCATACCTTTTTTCAGGTTTTCAGCCAGGCGCAGAACTTCTTCGTCGGTGAAGGTATTCAGATCAACCTTCTGACGAACGTCTGTGCCCAGGTCATACGCTTTCTGGATGAATTCGCGCAGTTTAGCGACTTCCTGCTGCTGTTTAAGCATCGCGTTGATTTTCTCACCGATGCCTTTCGCAGCCATACCCAGGTGGGTTTCCAGAATCTGACCGATGTTCATACGAGACGGTACGCCCAGCGGGTTCAGTACGATGTCTACCGGCGTGCCGTTTTCATCGTATGGCATATCTTCGATCGGGTTGATCTTGGAGATAACACCTTTGTTCCCGTGACGACCTGCCATCTTGTCACCAGGCTGAATCTGACGTTTAACGGCCAGATACACTTTCACGATTTTCAGCACGCCTGGTGCCAGGTCATCGCCCTGAGTGATTTTGCGGCGCTTGGCTTCGAGTTTCTTCTCAAACTCGTGCTTCAGCTCGTCGTACTGCTCCGCCAGCTGTTCCAGCTGGTTTTGCTTCTCTTCGTCAGTCAGACCCAGTTCCAGCCAGCGGTCACGTGGCAGTTTGTCGAGCTTGTCAGCTTCAACGCCACCGGCAACCAGCACCGCATGGATACGGGCAAACAGACCAGCTTCAAAGATCTGCAGTTCTTCAGTCAGGTCTTTCTTAGCCTGCTTCAGCTGCATCTCTTCGATTTCCAGCGCGCGCTTGTCTTTTTCCACGCCATCGCGGGTAAAGACCTGCACGTCGATTACGGTACCGGAAACGCCGTTTGGTACGCGCAGAGAAGAGTCTTTAACGTCAGACGCTTTCTCACCGAAGATAGCGCGCAGCAGCTTCTCTTCTGGGGTCAGCTGGGTTTCGCCTTTCGGCGTTACTTTACCAACCAGAATGTCGCCACCGGTCACTTCAGCGCCGATATAAACGATACCGGATTCATCCAGTTTGGAGAGCGCAGCTTCACCCACGTTAGGGATATCCGCAGTGATCTCTTCCGGCCCCAGCTTGGTGTCACGAGACACACAGGCCAGTTCCTGGATGTGAATAGTGGTGAAACGGTCTTCCTGGACAACACGCTCGGAAACGAGGATGGAGTCTTCGAAGTTGTAACCGTTCCACGGCATGAACGCTACGCGCATGTTCTGGCCAAGCGCCAGTTCACCGAGGTCGGTAGACGGACCGTCTGCCAACACATCGCCGCGTTCAATAGGCTCGCCCAGGGAAACACACGGCATCTGGTTGATACAGGTGTTCTGGTTCGAACGGGTGTACTTCGTCAGGTTATAGATGTCGATACCTGCTTCGCCGGCATGCATCTCGTCTTCGTTCACTTTGATAACGATACGGGAAGCATCCACGTACTGAACGGTACCGCCACGTTTGGCTACGGCAGTTACACCGGAGTCAACGGCAACAGCACGTTCCATACCGGTACCAACCAGCGGCTTATCAGCACGCAGAGTTGGAACCGCCTGACGTTGCATGTTCGCACCCATCAATGCACGGTTGGCGTCATCGTGTTCCAGGAACGGGATCAGGGACGCACCGACGGAAACCACCTGCTGGGTGGAAACGTCCATGTAGTCAACCTGGTCGTTGCTGAACAAGCTGGATTCGCCTTTGCTACGGCAGGTAACCAGGTCGTCTACGAAACGGCCTTCTTCGTCCAGGTTGGTGTTCGCCTGAGCGATAACATAGTTACCTTCTTCGATAGCAGACAGATAATGAATTTCATCTGTTACCACACCATCAACTACGCGACGATACGGGGTTTCTAAGAAGCCGTATTCGTTAGTCTGTGCATAAACAGACAGGGAGTTGATCAGACCGATGTTCGGGCCTTCAGGCGTTTCGATTGGGCAAACACGACCGTAGTGAGTTGGGTGTACGTCACGTACTTCGAAGCCCGCACGCTCACGGGTCAAACCACCCGGGCCGAGTGCAGAGATACGGCGCTTGTGCGTGATCTCAGACAGCGGGTTGTTCTGATCCATAAACTGAGACAGCTGGCTGGAACCGAAGAACTCTTTCACCGCAGCGGAGATTGGCTTAGCGTTGATCATGTCCTGAGGCATCAGGGTATCCAGATCGCCTAAAGACAGACGCTCTTTCACCGCACGCTCAACGCGGACCAGACCTACACGGAACTGGTTTTCAGCCATTTCGCCAACGGAACGGATACGACGGTTGCCGAGGTGGTCGATATCATCCACTTCGCCCTGACCGTTACGAATACCGATCAGCTTGCGCATCACTTCGATGATGTCGTCTTTGCTCAGGATGCCTGAACCTTCGATTTCATCACGCAGCAGAGAACGGTTGAACTTCATACGACCAACCGCTGACAGGTCATAACGGTCTTCGGAGAAGAACAGATTCTCGAACAGGCTTTCCGCAGCTTCACGCGTTGGTGGCTCACCAGGACGCATCATGCGATAGATCTCAACCAGCGCGCTTAAGCGATCGTTGGTTGGGTCGACACGCACGGTTTCGGAGATGTAAGGGCCGTGATCCAGGTCATTGGTAAACAGCGTTTCGATACGCTTGTGACCAGACTGGCTCAGCTTAGCCAGCAGATCCAAAGACAGTTCCATGTTCGCCGGGCAAATCAGTTCGCCGGTAGAAGCATCAACATAGTCTTTAGCCGCGACTTTACCAGCAATGTATTCAACCGGAACTTCGATAAGCTTGATATCGTCTTTTTCCAGCTGGCGAATGTGGCGCGCGGTGATGCGGCGGCCTTTTTCGACATACACTTTGCCGTCAGCTTCGATGTCAAAGGATGCGGTCTCGCCACGCAGGCGTTCCGGCACCAGTTCCATCTGCAGCTTGTTGTCACGGATTTCGAAATTAACTTTCTCAAAGAACAGATCGAGGATCTGCTCAGTGGTGTAGTTTAACGCGCGCAGAATAATGGTCGCTGGCAGTTTGCGGCGACGGTCAATACGCACGAACAGGTTGTCTTTCGGGTCGAATTCGAAGTCCAGCCAGGAACCACGGTAAGGGATGATACGTGCGTTATACAGCACCTTCCCTGAAGAGTGGGTTTTACCCTTGTCGCTGTCAAAGAACACGCCTGGGCTACGGTGCAACTGAGAAACGATAACACGCTCAGTCCCGTTGATAACAAACGTCCCGTTGTCAGTCATGAGTGGAATTTCACCCATGTAGACTTCTTGTTCTTTAATGTCTTTTACGGTGCCTTCTGGCGCTTCACGTTCGTAGATCACCAGACGCAGTTTTACGCGCAGCGGAGCAGAATACGTCACGCCACGGATCTGACACTCTTTCACATCGAAAACTGGTTCGCCAAGACGATAGCTGACGTACTGCAGTTCCGAATTGCCGCTGTAGCTCTGGATTGGGAACACGGAACGGAAAGCTGCTTCCAGACCGTACTGCCCTTCAGGATCTTGCTCGATAAACTTCTGGAACGAGTCAAGCTGGATAGAAAGGAGATAAGGAATGTCCAGTACTTGCGGACGTTTTCCAAAATCCTTACGAATACGTTTTTTCTCGGTATAGGAGTAAACCATAGGGTTCCTCAGCTCGCTGACAAGTCGACCCATCTGTCCGACGGAGGGACAGTTTGTGCAACACTATTTTGTGGACCGGAAAGTGGAACACTTCCCGCAATACCTGTTTCTATCACTCTTAAACCATTTCGCTACGCTTTACCCCGGAACTCCCGGCGTAGAAAGTCGCAGTATATTAAGTCGTCGATAGAGACATGCATTGAATGGAAACCAGCAGTCAAACAGTGTGAAACGCTACTGGTACCCTACAGCGCAAAAAGGCTGGTGACTAAAAAGTCACCAGCCTTCAGCCTGATTGCTCAGGCTGCAACCGGAAGGGTTGGCTTATTTAACTTCAACTTCAGCGCCAGCTTCTTCCAGAGATTTTTTCAGAGCTTCTGCGTCATCTTTGCTCACGCCTTCTTTCAGCGCAGCTGGAGCGGATTCAACCAGGTCTTTCGCTTCTTTCAGACCCAGGCCAGTCGCGCCACGTACTGCTTTGATAACGGCAACTTTGTTAGCGCCAGCAGCTTTCAGAATAACGTCGAACTCAGTTTTCTCTTCAGCAGCTTCAGCTGGGCCTGCAGCAACAGCTACAGCGGCAGCAGCGGAAACACCGAATTTTTCTTCCATTGCAGAAATCAGTTCTACAACGTCCATTACGGACATAGCGGATACTGCTTCAATGATTTGATCTTTAGTGATAGACATAACAATTGTTCCTGAAAATCAGAATAAGTTTATACGTAAGCAAATGCGTTAGAAAAGTAAGCGCTATTAAGCAGCTTCTTTCTGATCGCGTACAGCAGCCAGAGTGCGAACCAGTTTGCCTGCAGAGGCTTCTTTCATGGTTGCCATCAGGCGTGCGATTGCTTCTTCGTAAGTTGGCAGAGTTGCCAGGCGATCGATCTGGGCCGCCGGGATCAGCTCACCTTCAAAGGCTGCAGCTTTAACCTCGAATTTTGCATTCGCTTTCGCGAAATCTTTGAACAGACGAGCAGCAGCGCCCGGGTGTTCCATAGAATATGCAATCAAGGTTGGACCAACAAACGTGTCTTTCAGGCACTCGAACGGAGTACCTTCAACGACGCGGCGCAGCAGGGTGTTACGAACAACACGCATGTAAACGCCAGCTTCACGACCTGCTTTACGCAGTTCAGTCATTTTATCTACGGTCACGCCACGGGAATCCGCAACAACCGCAGACAGCGCGCCTTTGGCTACTTCGCTGACTTCAGCAACAATCGCTTGTTTGTCTTGAAGATTTAAAGCCATTAGCTTTGCTCCTGGATATTAGCCGGGGTCACCCCCGGAACTCACTTCACTCATTACCAAAACGATAATGAACGTCGACATACGGTGAGCAGAAACAAGCCAAAGACTATCAAAAATATTCTTCAGGTTCTGTCACCGTCTACGCAGGAAATTAAGGCTCTTACGAGACACCTGCGGTCTTGGACGGAGGCCTGGATAAGGCCAGGCTCCAACCGAAAATTCTGTGTGCCTTGCAAGCAAGGCAACGGGCGTAAGATTTTAGACTAATCTCACGCCCGCGTAAAGCGGCGATTATTAGTTCGCCACCGCGTTCAGACCAGACTGGTCGATCGCAACACCTGCACCCATAGTGGTAGACAGGCTAACTTTCTTGATGAAAACACCTTTCGCCTGAGAAGGTTTTGCTTTTTTCAGCGCAACCAGCAGGGCTTCCAGGTTTTCTTTCAGTTTGTCAGCGTCAAAATCCACTTTACCGATGGTGGTGTGAATGATGCCGTTTTTGTCGTTACGGTAACGAACCTGACCAGCTTTAGCGTTCTTAACAGCTTCAGCAACGTTAGGGGTTACAGTACCAACTTTCGGGTTAGGCATCAGGCCACGTGGACCCAGTACCTGGCCCAGTTGGCCAACAACGCGCATTGCATCCGGGGAAGCAATAACAACGTCAAAGTTCATTTCGCCTTTCTTGATCTGGTCAGCCAGATCTTCCATACCTACCAGCTCTGCGCCAGCAGCTTTAGCTGCTTCAGCGTTAGGGCCCTGGGCAAATACGGCTACGCGAACGGAACGGCCAGTACCATGCGGCAGTACAGTTGCACCACGTACGTTCTGGTCAGATTTACGAGCGTCGATGCCGAGGTTAACAGCAACGTCAACGCTTTCTACGAATTTAGCAGTGGCCAGCTCTTTGAGCAGTGCAACGGCTTCGTTGATGTCGTACTGTTTGGTCGCATCAACTTTGTCACGGATCACGCGCATGCGCTTGGTCAGTTTAGCCATTTCTTAATCCTCCACTACCAGGCCCATGGAACGAGCAGTACCTTCGATGGAGCGAGTCATCGCTTCAACGTCAGAACCAGTCATGTCCGCAGCTTTGGTTTCTGCGATTTCACGCACCTGAGCACGGGTCACTTTACCCACTTTGTCTTTGTTCGGCTTACCGGAACCAGACTTGATGCCAGCAGCTTTCTTAAGCAGAACGGCAGCCGGTGGGGTTTTAGTAACGAAGGTGAAAGAACGGTCAGCGTAAACGGTGATAACAACCGGAATTGGCAGACCTTTTTCAACGGAATCAGTTTTGGCGTTAAACGCTTTACAGAATTCCATGATGTTAACACCCTGCTGACCCAGAGCTGGACCAACCGGTGGACTTGGGTTTGCCATACCAGCTGCAACCTGCAGCTTAACGTAGGCTTGTACTTTCTTAGCCATCTAAATTTCCTCTAGTGGGTTATAGCGCCTCAACGAGGCTCCCCGTGAATAAATCGTTTTATGTGCACAGGACACATAAAAACAAAAGGCGCGAAATTGTATGCCAATCTCGCGCCTTGTGCAACGATTAATCGCTGCTTTTACAACCTGGCGGTTAAGCCTTTTCGACCTGGGCAAAATCCAGTTCGACCGGGGTTGCACGTCCGAAGATAGATACAGAAACCTTCAGGCGGCTCTTTTCGTAATCCACTTCTTCCACAACGCCGTTAAAGTCGGCAAATGGACCATCGCTGACGCGTACCATCTCGCCTGGTTCAAACAGCGTTTTAGGACGCGGCTTATCACCAACCTGCTGCAGGCGGTTCATAATCGCATCAACTTCTTTATCGCTGATCGGAGCCGGACGGTCAGATGTGCCGCCGATGAACCCCATCACGCGCGGAACGCTACGCACCAGGTGCCAGCTCGCGTCGTTCATTACCATCTGGACCAGCACGTAGCCCGGGAAGAATTTACGTTCGCTTTTACGACGCTGGCCGCCACGGATTTCAACCACTTCTTCGGTTGGCACCATAACTTCGCCAAACAGTTCTTCCATATTGTGCAATTTGATGTGCTCACGCAGCGATGTGGCTACGCGGCCTTCAAAACCGGAAAACGCCTGAACGACGTACCAGCGCTTTTTAGGGGCTTCAGACATCTCAGAACCTCAGGCCAGTAATAAAAGAAACCAGACGGACTAAAATGCCATCCAGTCCCCACAAAATCAGTGACATTACAGCAGTAACTGCCGCCACGATTAAGGTGGTATGTAATGTTTCCTGGCGAGTCGGCCAAATCACTTTACGTACTTCGGTTCTCGCTTCGCGAGCGAAAGCAACGGTTGCTTTGCCTTTCGTCGTCAACAGCGCGACACCACCCGCTGCAGCAATCATAATAACCACCGCCAGGGCACGCAGAGGCAAGGAGACATCACGATAAAGGTAGTTACCCACGATCGCCAGAATCAGCAGAACGGCAACGGTAAGCCATTTCATCGTTTCCAGGCCGCGCCCGCTTCCGTGAGCTTCGGTATTCGCACTCATAAACCAACCTGTCACAATAAATCAGACAAACATTTTTGCCCCGCAAGCGCGAGGCAAAACCAAACCGAATTGCTCTTTTCAGGCGCTATTCGGTATAAACGCCATCTTCAGAGCCTGTCTCAGCAATGATTATGAGTAAAAAATCACTGATGAGCCAGGTTCTGGTTCGAGAGCGTACAAAAAGGGCATCAAATGATGCCCTTTTCTTGCGCATTGCGTCAAATGTTATCAGCGATTAAGCGATAACTTTAGCAACAACGCCAGCACCAACGGTACGACCACCTTCACGGATTGCGAAACGCAGACCGTCGTCCATTGCGATTGGGTGGATCAGGG
>CAMLJN010000032.1 GCA_946480445.1 uncultured Buttiauxella sp. | reverse complement strand
ACTGATTTCCCTGATAATGCCGTTAGCGTGTTGTCCAGTGGCTGCTTACCAGCCAGGGCGTTTGTCATGGTAGTGGCAAAATTAGGATCGTTACCCAAAGCCGCCGCCAGTTCGTTCAGCGTATCTAGCGCCTCAGGAGAAGAAGCAACCAGTGCAGCAATTGCCGCTTTGACGAATGCTGTGTTGGCCAGCTGTGTGTCATTGGCCGTTTGCGCAGCGGTTGGCGCTGTCGGCTTTCCGGTTAATGCCGGGCTGGACAAAGGGGAGTAATCAGCAACCACCGACTTGACGTGTGCCGTTGTGGCCAGTTTGGTGCTGTTATCCGTTTTGGTCTGGGTCGGCGCTGTTGGCGTGCCGGTGAATGTCGGGCTGGCTTTCGGCGCGTACTGGGTATGCGGGTCTGCTGCCGCGATGTGTTTTTCAAGGTCTGAACCGCCTTTTTCAACCTGTTGTTTCAGGTACAGCGTGCGGCTGGCCAGCTGTTTACCCTGACGGTTAGAAATCCCGTCAGGCCCGCCCAGAACGGGGTCGGAGACCTCAATCTGGTAGATGCCGTCTTCCCACTGCGGGGTTTCGGGTAGGTTTGCCATAATTAACTGCTCCCGTGGTTATAGCTGCCGTCATAGTTGACGGTGTCGTTGTAGCGAATGGCGACAGACTGATACTCAAGGCTCGCCAGATGGCAGCGGGCCGGAGCAAAGGCAGCGAGCGTCTGACGTAACAGCGCCGCCTGGTCGTTAGTAATGGGTTGTTGAAGGATGACGCGATATACCGCCCAGGCTTCCGCATCGCCATGGACGAAAAGCCCGTTGTAAGTGTGTTTGCCGTCGTAGCCGATCTGGCCAGTGCCTTCAATCAGATCCACTTCGCCGAAGCCGAAACGGCGGATAATTTCCCGGATTGACCACGGCGTCCCTTTGTAGCGGTGCAGCTCGATAGCGGATTTGATAAGCATGCGGCGTACATCGTCCGACTCCGCAAGCTCCCAGCCATCGCCGAACAGTGAGAACTGCTCGCCCAGCCATGGCAGCGCGGAACTGTCGACGATATCGACGAGACAGACCATCAGTACGCTCAGGTCGATGTTATCCAGTCGCCCGGCCAGTCTTCCCAGCGTTCTGAGGCTGATATCACCCTCAAGCGGCGGCGGAAGTTGTAGCGGCTCAGCCATCGGATACTCCGGTCATGTTGAGAGTAATTGCGGTGCAGTTTGCCCATTCGTTTTCTGCCACCACCCGCAGTGCCGGTGTCACCAGTTCGACCTGGTATACCCCGGAGACAGACAGCACGCTGATAATCTGGCTGGGAACAATATCGCGCCCCAGTGTGGCGGTACGGGATGCCACCCAGTTCTGAATGGCACTGTTAGCGTTGTCCTTTACCGAGTTGGCATCCTGGTAGCGGTAGATCGTGATATTGGCTTCAATGGCGTAATCCACCTGCAGAGGCGTTTTAACCTGCACAGTATCAGTGAGCGGTCTGACTTTTTCATCCGAACAGAAACTCTCTACCAGCGTGAGGATGCTGTCGTCCGGCAGGCCGGTACTGAGCAGCGGATACAGTTCTACGGTGCCGGGAACCGGGGAAAGCACGGCAACATCGACGATGTTGGGATGGGCCTGCATGGCATGAAAACGGTATGCCATACGGCTTCCGGCGTTGGTAAATGACTCCGGGGCCAGTTTGATACGCTCGCGAAGCCTGTCATTGTCTTCCTGCTCAGAACCGCCAGAACTGGCCGCCAGATTAGTCACCTGCAGGTCGACGTTATCAATCTCATCGAGCAACTGACTGACCTGCGCAGGTTGCCAGCCATTGCCAGCGGCTCCCGGTTCGGTACAGGTGGCCGTGGCATTGACCAGCAGCAATCCGGCTTTCAGCACCACGTCCGTATCGGTGGCAAAAATAATGCTGTCGGAAGCGCTGACGCGGGTGCCTGCCGGAATCAGCACATCAATGGCCAGCGCCTCATCCACGGAGAACTGGAGCGTGGTGGTGGCAGGCTGCGCGGCAAGACGGTATACACCGACCAGTTCACCGAGGTAATCAATCATCGGCTCACGGGCAAAGGCGACCAGATTCTGTTTGGCTGCTTCCTGCGCCGCGACCCTGACCAGCATTTCGCGATAGGCCCACAGGTCAATCAACAGGCGCTCAGCCTGAGCGGGGTACAGCGTTTTGCCGGTTGCGGCTTCGTACTGTGCAATCATTTCAGCCGTGATTTTGTCAGCATCACGTTCAATAAAATCGGGTTCTGTCAGCGCCATAGCAACTCCTGAGTCCGGGGCTGTCCGTCAGAGCCTTTCCAGCTCACCCGGAGCGTAAGATGTTCGCCATCGACGGCGGGTTTAACCGACATAAGCTGGCAGCGAGGCTCCCAGCGCCGGATGGCATCGACGGATTCGCGCACCACATGCGGAATGGCCCGGTCGATGGGCCAGTCGATATAAAGATGCAGATTGCTGCCGAACTCCGGGCGATGCGGGTCGCTGCCGCGAGGGGTTCGCAGGATGATTTGAATGGCCTGCCAGATATCATCCAGCCCCCGGACGATTTCGCCGGGAGCCTGCAGGGCCGGTTGCCAGAATACTGAGGTTGTTTTCATGGGGGCAGTATTGCCCCTGTGCGGGAACGCCGATATTAAAGGCGTTTAAGAAGGTCAGTGGGAGTGGTGATTGGAGTTCTGGCCGTCAGCAAAAATGTTACCTGTCGCATGGGCGTTCCCGTTGATTTCAAAGTTGCCGTTCACCGTGGTGGTGTCAGCGGTCAAATCAATGGTTTTTCCCTTCAGGCTGATACCTGCCGCAACCTCGATTACTACGCGCTCGATACCGCCTTTGACCGTCAGCGTATGGGTCGCGCGGTTATAGCTGAACTCTGCACCATCCGCGTATTTCGTGCCCCGGACGTTTTTGTCGCTGAACGGCGGTTTATCGACGTCTGAGTACACCGCGCCCAGAATGACACCATCCTCGCCGTTGGCATCGAGCAGCACCTCAACCTGCTCCCCCACGTCAGGGAGCCAGTAATCCTTGTTATCCTGGGTATTGCGCTGCAGCACGTTAAGCCAGTTAGTGCGCAGGTTATCACATTCCGGCAGACGAACGCGGGCCTGAACCTTGTCGGCATCAACGGCGCTGACCGTACCGACCTGACGGGTGACGCCTGTCATTATTTTTTCTCCTTTATTACCGTGGACGTGCTGCCGTCCGGTTTATAGACGGTCAGCGTCTGGGTTTTTCCGGTCTTTTTACCTTTCTTCGCCTTGCCCTGCGTAACCGGCCCTCGTGCCACTTCCAGTTCGGTGATGTAGCCGTTGTTACGGTCAAACGCATGGCGGGCAGTGGTTATCAGCCATTGCCCGGATAACTGACCAAAGCCCACCAGTTCAATTTTGTTGCCTGCAGTCAACTGAGGCGTCCCCATCAGCGTCAGCGAGCCGTTCTGCTGGTATTCGTTATGCCTGGCCAGCGCCGAATCTGCTTTAATCCGGGCGCTGTCCGGGTCACTGACGCGGCTGTTGACCTTCAGTGAGTCGGCACTGGTGACCTTACCGCCTTTGGTTTGTTTGTCGCTTTCGCTGGTACCGCCATCAGCTTCATAAACGATCAGCTTTTTATCGCTGCTTTTCTGGTGTTTTACCTTCGCGGATTTGTAGACGCGGTTGATGGTGTCACGCAGGGAAAAGCTGGCTACATCCTGCGGCTTCAACTGTTTTACCGGCTCCTGACCGCGCAGCGTGGCCAGATGGGAGAAAATCAACTGGTCGCTGACCACTTTCACGGCATAACCATACTCGCTGGCCAGTCGGCGTAGGAAGCCCACGTCCGTTTCTGCATACTGGGTCACCCGGTCAATTTTGATGGACTCAATACTGCCAACCAGCTTCAGCTGATGCTTTTTGGCAATCCGTCCAGCGATGGCCGCCAGCGTGGTGCTCTCGAAACCACGACTGGATTTAGTCCGCAGGGCATTGTTGACTGACGTGGCCACGCCCCGGATAGCGACAACGGACGCGGGCGAACTCACCTCGATCTCGTCTATAGAGAACGTACCGCAGGACAGCAGCTTCTCGCCCTGATAACCCATTTTCAGCGTCAGCGTGTCACCCTTGCCCGGATACCACTTATCCAGCCAGCGGCCATCGGTGTCGTCCAGTTCCACCTCAATGGTATCGGACTCGCTTTTGATGTTATCGCTGTAGGTGACGCGGGTGACATAGGGGGCGATATCGGTGGTGATGTTCTTCTGCAGATACCACAGCGTGAACACCGGACTCAGAACATCGCTGACGCCGGTTAACGCTGATGCGGCTTGTGCAGTGCTGTTTATCTCAGCCATGGGGCAATATCCTCTTCTGTACTGGCTTCTTCAGCCTCGATAACCGGAATCAGTAACAACAGCCCGGAGGGCAGCACCGGCGTGATGGCCACGTGCGGATTGGCGGCAATTATCCGGGGATAGCCCAGCGGGTCGCCATAGTACTGCCATGCGAGAGAGTCCCAGCGCTCTCCGTCACGGGTGACATGTTCAAGAAACATCACACACTCCTCGCCAGAATTTTAGCTGCCATGGTGCTTAACCCCGGCGACATCCGGGTGAACGTGGTGCTGGCGGAGTTAAGCTGCCCGGAAACGGCATCCAGCGCCGCTGCGATATTGCTGCCGTCCACTCCGCTCAGCGAAGACTGTGCCTGTTGTACATACGTGGCCGCATCACTGGTGGCTCTGGCCAGACTGATGGCATCAGGCATGGATTCAGAGAGTGTATTAAACGCCGGAACGCTCTGGCCTAACGCCCCGGATACATTGCCCAGCCCGCTCATCAGCCCCGGTACACGGGTCAGTGCAACGGCGGGGTTATCCTTCATTTTCTGCGCCACCCGAACGGCACTGATGGTGGTCTGGAGAACGGACTGAGCCTGTTTGGCATAGTTGACGCCGTCGCGGACGTACTGCGCCACCCCGGAAGGTGAAGGAACGGCACCGGAGACCGCCCCGACGCCGGGAACCGTTGTGCGTATCGCAGGAGGCTGTAGCGGGTTTTTCGGGTCGCCGATGTACTCCCGGAGAGACGCGGTGGCGTTGACGGCCAGCACGTTGCCGGTGCTGTCGGTTTGCTCGCTGGTTGCAGTAACATCGGTAATCACGAACCAACCGCGATAGTCACCGTTGCCGAAGACCAGCGCCAGCGCCTGATGGGCCTTCATGGCCGTTCGCAGTCTCGCCAGCTCCACGTCGGGCACACAATAGTGCTGATGGAAGATCAGGCTTATCTGAATTTCGTCCAGCTTATCGCCAACGAATTGCAGGCCGGGCTTACCCTCGATACGGGGATGCTCCGCATAATCGACGCCGAACGTGGCCTCGAAGCCGTCCCAGTAGGTAATCAGTTCAAACTCAATATCACCCAGTACTGCAAACATCAGCTGTACCTCCTGCGTTGTTGCTGAGCCAGCAGACGTTCCAGCATTTTCTCCAGCTCATGCAGGCTCATATTCAGTGCGCCGGTCACCCCGTCAGGCGCTGCGGTTTCTTTGCCATTGAGGAAAAACTGAGGATTAAAGCTGACCTGGATACCGCCAGACGTTCCGCCGCCAGTTGCAGCTGCGCCACGGCCTGAAAATCCCGCAGCCATGATTTCTGGCGACGGAATACGGGGAACATCCGGTGTCATTTCATTCGCCAGACGTTGTCCTGGTAAAAGTGTTGCACGGGTGGAAAGTGGGAAAACTGGCATGGCAGACAAACTATTAATCACGGCTCCGAGCGCATTTTTAGCAGACAACATTAACCCACTGATGTCGAGCGACGGCATGCTTAAGCGTGCACCTGAAGTGTTATCCAGTATTTTTGGCCCCTGGATGCTAACGGGCATTTTGGGGAGCAGTTCACTGGCCATTCGCTGCCCGGCCAGCGCAGCCTGTGGTGTCGTGCGTTGCAGGCCGATAGCCGCTCCCTGCGCGATGTTGTCACCAAAGCCCATGAATACCCGGCTTGGTGAATGGATACCCAGCTTTTCTTTAAACCAGCCGCCTACGCTGTCGCCCATGTCTGTGACGGTGGTTTTGAGCGACTCCCATTTATTTTTGATGCCGTTAATCAGGCCGTCGATAAGGTGGCCACCGAAGTCGGTGAACTTCGCTGGCAGGTCAACACCGAGGTATTTCAGCGCAGCCGCAAAGGCTTTATAGAGCAGACTAACCGGAGACCAGTTAATCAGCAGCTTACCAATCCCCACGATACCGCCGTTAAACGCCTCTTTAATCTCAGCCCAGCGCTGTTTAAACCAGCTACTGACTGCGCCCCAGTTGCGGTAAATAAGGTAAGCTGCTGCCGCGACGGCGGTGATGGCAAGACCAATGGGATTCATAAGCAGTGCCCGGCCAATCCAGAGAACGGCACGCCCGGCGATCATAATGCCGCGAACCAGCCCACCAGACAGCACGCCTCCCAAAGTTCTGGCACCTCTGGCGACGGCGCTGAAGCCGGTCACCAGCCAGCGGAGCTTACCGCCTTCACGGAGTGCAAGTGTCAGCCGAAGCCAGTTAGCCCGCAGTAAAACGGCATTTTTCCAGACGTTAACAAAGGGGGAAATAAGGAGATTCAGCCCCAGCTTGAGACCGATAGTGGCCATCTTGAAAGCAAGTAATGCTCCTACAACCTTTATGGTGCCGCTGACGAGTTGCGGGTTTGCCGCTATCCATTTGCCGACACTGTCCATTAAAGGAATAAAAGTCTCACCCAGTTGGATCAAGGCCGGGCGTAGTGATTCACCAATGCTGATGGCTGCCTCGTTAAAACCAATCTGAGTTCTGCGCCAACGACCTTCGAGCGTATTATTTTGTTTTGCAGCATCCTTATCCAGCGTAGACATTGCTGACGGGGTATTCATTTCCTGCTTACTGGAAAGGTATTTATCCCAGCCCTGACGCATTGACAGTAAATGGTTAACGGTCTGGATATCAGTGAAGACTTCTGCCAGACCAAAGGACTCCATTAGCTTTTGCTGGCCTTCCTGATCGCCTCTTGATCCTGCTGCTTTCCATTGCTGTAAAAACGCCTTACCTTTACCGTCAATAAAACGGTTGGCAATCATCAGTGAGGCTTCGTACTGTGAGAAGCCCTGAGCGACGTAATTCTGCATTGACCCTTGGTAATCTACCCCGGCTTTAGCATATTTCTGGATGGTATCTCCGCGCCCCATCGCCGCCAGCCAGTTTGACATATTGGTGACGGCCTCTTCCGCTGAGCCGCTGCCTTTACCCACTTCCAGACTGGCGACGATCTGGGTTATGGCGTCTTTGCCGTAAATACCACGTGCAGCGAAGGCTTTGGCCATACCCGGTAGTGCTTTCGCCATATCCTTCAGTTCAAACGAGCCTAGCTTAGCCCCGGTTGCCGCAATCCCAAACGCCTGCTCCAGCTCTTTGGCATCGGTAATTTTCAGCGCATCGCTAAAGGCGTAGGTCATTTTTGCGAGGTCAGTCATATCCGCTTTGGTGGCCGTGGCCGCTTTACCGAGCATCCCGGCAAAGGTCGCTGCCTGCTGCGGATTCATGCCATCGGCAACCAGTTGACCAACGCCCCCTAGCAGGGACTCCTGGAGCTGATTGACCTGCAGGGATGCCCGACGAATGGCAGTACCGATGGCCTGTTCCTGCCTTGAATCCAGATCACCAGTGACACTGATATCCCGCAACTGCGATTCAAACGAGGCATATTGTTTGACCGAGGCCATGACTGGTGCCCCAAGTGTTCTGCCGATGGCATAGGTTTCTGCGCCCTGACCATAGAGCGCCATGCGATTGGCTTTCAACGCATCACTGGTGGCCGATAATGCTGACAGACGGCGCTGCTGGCGCTCAATTTGCTCCATTGTGCGACTTACCCGCAGCAGGTCGCTGTTGAGTCGCTGCATCCGGGAAGAGCCTAACTGGCCATAACGTTCAGTTGCACGAGTTAAGGCATTCTGGCGTTCCTGCAGACGGCGCGATGTATCACCCAGGGAGTCAAGGGCGCGTCGGGTACCGCTGACGGCAGAGCGGAAGCTGCTCCCGACAATGCCGCCAATAATGACGCCGACTGAAAATTCACTGGCCACGGTGGTTATCCTCTGAAAGCGGAAAAACGGAAGGGAAATGTCTGAAAGCCATGCAGAACAGCCGCGAGTGGCGGCTGTTACGTGATGAGTTGTTACTGATTGTCGCCGAACTCGCTTTTGATTTGCTCTTCAGCCTGCTCCAGCCACATCTCCAGATCGTCAGTATCGAGGGCATCAATCTCCCCCGGCTGAAATCTAAACCACCTCGCCAGCAGCCCCTGTGCCTGCATCAGCGTTTTCGTCGCTCTTGCCCAGCCCAGTGACTTGCTGAAATCGTTTCTGCAGCTCCATGTAGTCGGCAAGATCCATGTTATCGAGGTCTTCCGGAAGAATACCGGTGCTACGGGCAATCAGCGGTTCGTCCCAGTCAGCCGGGTCTTTACTGATTTTGCGCACCTGTTTCAGGTCTTTGACCGTCAGGCGTTTCAGTTCAACCTGCTCAACTCTGGTACCAGCGGCTGTGGTGAAGGGGTAAGACAGCTTAAAAGTATCGGATTGGGTTTGTGACATGATCGTGCTCCTGTGTAAGTTCTGAGCAGTATGTCCGGTGGTGGGGCTGGCAGATATTAAAGGGGATTAAGAAGAAAGGGGCCGAAGCCCCTGTGATATCAGTGAGTGCGAAAGCCTTTGCAGTTACGCAGGAAGGCGATAAGAAGTGCCTTTCCTTCGGATTTGCCGATGCCGGTGAACCAGTGGTCAGGAGGCTCCCATGCCTCAATCAGGTCAGCGAGCTTCCGTGCTTTGGAGCGGGTGCAGTCAATCGGGTCATTGGTTTTACGGGTATTAAAAAGGTTTTCCACCCCCGGAATATCGAGGATGGTAAACCAGGTGCCATTCCCCATGCCAATCGAACCACAGTTCCCGCCTTTATCTTCAATCTCAACGGTCATCGTGGTTCCCCGATGCCAGCCAGGACTTCAGCCTGTACCCCTCAAACTGCCACAGCGCTTCAGTCGCATTGTGCTGCGCTTTAGCGATGGCCACTTTCCTGCCGGTCTCTTCATCAAACAGCCCCGGATGCGCCGTGGCGCTGAATCCACTGCTGACCATAAAACCATCTGGCATCAGCGCGACAGCAATTGTCAGCGTGGTGCCCGGAAAGTGGTGGGTCTGATAACTCAGCGACGCCACCAGGTCGTCTATCGTTTTGCGCTCAACTTTGGGTACCACCATGATCACCCTCCGATATTGATGCGGTAATCAGTCAACTGGTCAACGCCGCCGACGCGGAAGATGTTGGCCAGATAGTCCAGCTCCAGCAGCTCTTCACCATCCAGTACCTGCTTGATGTACGTGCAGGTGAAGCTACTGGAGAACTCGGCGTTCTCATGCTGTTTGAACGTCCCCAGCGGGTTCTTCTTAAACATGATCGTCAGGAAAGTGACCAGCGGAATTTCGTCAATCAGCCCCTGCGAACTGTAGCGCTGAACGCTGGAACGGCACTGCAGCGCCAGCGACTTATACGGGTTCGCGGCAGACAGCATCGCGTCGCGGTAAAAGCTGTTCCACTTGATCTCGCCCTCAAGCTTGTCGAAGCCTGCAGGGAGTTCCACCTTGCCCACCATCCCCAGCGCCTTATGCTCCTGCATGGTCATGGAGACGTCAGGCAGTTTGACCTCCTCGGCCCGGCCCAGCAGATTAGCGCCATCCAGGTAGATGTTGGCATTCGTGATGCGGTTGATCTCAATCTTTGCCATCAGCTATTCCCCTTCAGGGTTAACAGGTATTCCGAGGTGATCTCGGTCTCAAACGTCAGTCGCTCCAGCGGCGGTGGAGGCGTGTATTTGTAGCTCAGCAACAGATGACCTGCGGCCAGCTCCGTCTCTTCATTACGGGCCGGATCGAACCAGCAACTGAAGCCCAGCAGCGCACCATCGCCAATCAGCTTGCGACCGTAGGCGTTGACCGACTCCGTCAGCGCATCAATCAGCGCCTGGGTAATCGGCATATCGATGTACTGCTGGCTGAAGTAACGCAGGGACTCGTTGATCACATCACCGGTGCGGCGAACGTTCTCAAAGTTGCGCATATGGGTGACCGTTGGCCATGCTGCCGTCCGGTTTCCCCACAGACGCAGGCCGCTGCCGTAGCTGCTGAAGACCGTGGTGATGCCCTGTTCGTTAAGCAGGTTCACCTCGCTCTGCGGGTCATCAATCATTGCTGACAGCTGGCGCTCCACGCCGGTAATACCCAGAATTTCCTGGTTGGAGGACGACCACCAGTAGCCCTTGTCCAGGTCGACTTTGGCACGCAGACCTGCAGCACGCTGGCTCAGCGGCTCCAGCCGTTCGCTGTTGGTGGCCGCGTCGTACACCTTGACGTGCGGATAGCACAGACGGACGCGGTCGGAGCTGGTATTGAAGTTAATGGTGCCTTCCGGGCCACGCCCCGCCAGTGCCTGAGCAAAAGTGGTACCAATCGGCGCGTCGATGTAGGTCACCGCGCCCAGCTTCTCAGCCATGGCGATAAGCTCAACCGAGACGCTGTTCTGGGTGCAGAATACCGGGGCAATCAGGATTTTGGCGAAGTAGCCAAACAGGTTGAAGCTGTCGTTAAGCAGCTTCATGCCGGTACGGTTGCCCGCCGCGTTAACGGCACCGATGATATCAGCCGGGGTGACTTTGGTCGGATCGGCATAGTTATAGCTGGCCTTCACCGTTGCATCCGCAGCAATGCTCTTACCGAGGTTGGTAATCACCCCGGTCTGTGCATCAAGCGAGTAGTCCTGCCCTTCCACATAAGGCTGGCCGTCGCTGTCCGGTTTCAGTACCAGCTGCGCGACCACCGGATTAGCCAGCTGTGCTTTACCCGTCGCCTTGTCGAACGTCACATCCTCATCGGCCACTGCGGTTTTATGCACAGCAGGATCAAGCACGTTAATGACCAGAACGGTGCCTGCGCCATGGTCGTAGATCGCATCCAGTGCCTGCGGAATGGTAAAGCCGGTGAGCTGGCTGCCAAACGCCGCTGCATCTTTCTCAGACAGGCACTGCACCAGCGTATTGACGTCCCCCATCGGGGCGGTACCAATCAGGCCAATGACGGCAGACTTCACCGTTTTTACCGGGCGGGCACCGTTTTCCACCTCAATGGTTTCGACGCCATGCAGATAGTTAGCTGCCATGGGAGTCCTCCAGTTTCACATCGTTGTCGCCGCCGTTCCTGCGCTTTGGTGACTGCACAGCCGGTATGCTGGCGGGTTTAGTCTCTTCAGATACCGGCGTCAGATGCTTCAGCGCCACCAGTACCTTCACATAGTCATGCTCCTCCGGCAGGGAAACATTCTTCCCCGGCCAGAGCAGGATTTCGGTTCCGTCCGACAGCGTGACGCCGCTGGCCGGGCCGGAATAGCGATATTCTTTCATCACTCGCTTTCCTCATAGTTCACTTCGGTTAACAGCGGGCCGGACGGTAAATCGCTGTCTTCGATAAAGACGCTTTCGGTTGCGAAGTCGAGAGCGTACTGCCACAGCCCCTTGACCTCACCGATAAACACTTCACGGGTCAGCCAGATACGACGGCGGCAGTTCGGCGGGGTGTAACCACCGAGGATGCGGCGGACTGCATCCAGAACGTCAATCGCACCTCTTTTACCGTTGAGCTGGCGAAAGACCACCGAGACGCAGAGCTGGATAGTCTGAGGCTGGATCACCGCACCAATATCATCGGGTTTGTCGAAGCGCGAACCGGCATAGCTCAGCAGCAAGGCCCCGACAGGATGATTCAGGCGGTATTCGGACGGTTTTTCCGGGAAGTACTCCACCTGCAACTGGGGCAGCTTCTCGCGCAACCGGGCCAGCACCGCATCGAGGACGGGCAGAACGTTCATCAGTATTTCTCCAGTAAGCCGTCGCGCCCGCCAAAGGTGGGGCGGCGTGCCCGCGCCCGGATTTCACCGGACTCAGGCACATCTTTCTGAGTGGACTGCAGCCCCAGCGTCAGCTTCCCGTCGCGGATAGCCTCAAGCTGACGCCGGGCCTCTTTGTTGTCGTCTTTGACGGTGTCAGGCAGATCACCTTCAGGACGACGGACATACAGGCGGTAACGCACCAGCGTGATGGCAATATCCCGCAGAACGGTAGGCACTTCTGCCAGCGGCAGGGTATAGCGGCCACGAAGGTGCGCATCAATCAACTCCCCGGCGTAGCGAATACAGCTGTCCACAACCGTCACATTCACCGTAGCAGGGGTGTCGAAATCCACGACCTCGTTAGTGAGCTGAATCAGCGTTGACTCAGGCACTTGTTCCTGTAAATCCGCCAGGGTGCAGTACATATCACACCCCGCGCAGGATGCGGATAACGTCACCTTCGGCCAGTGCCTCATCCAGCGCAATCCCGGCTGAAATACCTGCCGGGGTGTCGCCTGATGCTGCTGCCTGGGGAACGGCGCAGGCGTTCTCATCCGACTGGACGTTCACCCCCCTGGCAATCGCGGCACCGGCCTCGACTGCAACAATGCCCAGTACGTTGACCGGCGTTACATCACCGGCAGCGGCATCCACCTCCGCCACGCCGAGCGCGACGGCTCCGGCCTGACAAGGTGCGTTATCGGCACCGACAAAGCGCTGTTGCGTCAGCGCCGCGCTGGCCGTCACGGTAGTGGTCAGAATGACCTGCTGAGTTGTACCCATGACCGTCTCCTTATTTCACGATGTTGGTGACGAGATACCCGGCATCGCCACCGACCACGGCGACTTTGTAGATATCGGTATAACGGCAGTACTTCACCTTGCCGCCGACGCCGTCGTATTTATCCGCCACCGGCATTCCTTTACGGCGCAGGGTGTAACCGAAGGACGGCTCATTTTCGTCGGCGCTGTCGGTGCCCGGCTGGGGTTTGCCGACGTAATGCAGCATCAGATTGTCGCCCCAGATATCGGTCGGGACTTTGTCCTTGTTCTGCGCGTCTTTCATGGATGCCATGGAGACCGGCTCGCCGATCGCCACATCTTCCAGCTGGAAAAGGTCTTTCAGAATTTCGATGGTGATACGCTTGCGCTCGTTGGCTCCAATCGCGGCCTGAATCGCCGGATGGAACTTCAGCAGCGACATGACGCTTGCCCCCATGGTCATCAGGTTCGGACGCAGGCCGGTGGCGTTACGTACCGCTTCGATCCCGCCTTCAATGATGCCAATCGGATCACCCTGACCACCGGCCCAGCGTTCAGCCGCAGCCAGCGCCTTGACGTTAGCCGCTCGATAGACTTTTTTGTCCTGAGCCAGACGGGCCGCATACAGTTCGCGCTTCAGGTTGACACCGCTGGTCACGCGACGAATGGCTTTGGCCTCTTCGTTAAACATTGACTCCGCCTGCTCGCGATAGTCCACCGGCGCGGCCAGATCATGTTCGTTTAGAACAAGGTCCAGCGTGCCGGTTTTCTCGCGTACCAGAACGTTGCTGTCAGCCCCCACGGCACGCTCGGTGTCGTACTCCACAAAGGCTGATTTACCGAAAGTCGGAACGGTCACACCTTCCTTATCGGTCTGGACAATGGGGAAGATGCGCTCGCCGATGAACGCGGCATTTTTATAACCGCGAGCGATGCTGGTCAGCACCGGGTCAACAACGCGCTTACCCTTTAAATAGTCAGACATGTTCTCTCCTTAATTACAGGCAGCGGGAGACAGCAGCGTCGTAGCTGATGCCTTCTTTTTTCGACAGTTCCAGCGCTTTCTGATGCAGCGCCAGACGTTCCGGGTCGGCTTCAGCGAACTCTGCTGACGTCGTTTTGATCTCCGTGTTCACGCGGTCTTTGGTTGCGTGCTCACTGAAATTCAGTACCGGCTCAGTGCCATCCAGCAGCGTCTTAAACGCCGTGGCCAGCGGGGTGCGGGTATCGCCCTCGGCGAACTCGACAGGTTTATCGCCACCGGCTACTGCATCAAGAATGGCAACAACAACCGGTTTTGCTGCCGGGGTCAGGCGACCCGCGCCGACCAGCTTCTCGGCAAAGGAGACGTTTTCCGCGTGCAGGTTGGCCTGCCGGGTCTTCGCATCCTGTTCTGCCCGCTGGGCGGCTTCCGCTTTCAGACGCGAGTTCTCCGCCTGAATCGCTTTGATTTCATCTTCAGTCATGGTGCTGCTCTCTTGTTGAGGGTTGGGATTGAGTTCACTGAAGTCCGGGTCAGACTTCCCGTTATCGCGGTAAGCATCTTCGCGCAGGGAGTCCACCTGCCATGAAGGAAGCATCTTGTCGGTCTCGTCCAGCCCGAACTGGGCGATCAGAAAATCGCGCAGACGGCCCCATAAAGAGGCGTTGGTGATATCACTCCAGTCGGCAAACTCCACGACGCCTTCTTCTTTCTCGCCAAACGAAACCTGCTTCAGCCCCTTAATGGAAGGTGGCTGCGCCCCCAGAAAGCCGACATGACGCAGGTAAAGCGTGCCGGGCTTCGGATTGTTCGGTGAGTCCGGGAGATAGAACGAGGCGGAGACCTTCTTGAAGCGCCCGTTGCCCACCAGTTCGGCAAACTGCGGGTCGAGCTGGTCAGGCTCAGCCAGCAGATCGCCGCCGTTAAGCGACAGGGATTTCACCCAGCCCCACGCCGGGTCTTCCGTTTTGGGGTGGCCAATAACGAGCGGTGCTTCATGGACGGACGGGTCATAGGCTTTCACGCAGGCGGCAAGATCGCTTTGCGTGAACGGCAGTTTCGTGCCGTGCATATCGGTATGAGTACCGGCTTTAAAAATGTGAATGGCTGGCATTTTGCTGTCCCGCGTTACGTTGTCGGGGACAGTCTGTGGAAAAAGCGTCAGCAGCGCTTTTAATCTGCTTTAGAAAAAATCGGGGGCATCAGTACGGGGAATGTCACGCTGGGGGCGAATAGTGGTGCGAAGCGGGGGCTGTAAAGCCTTTATAAAGGTAATACAGCCCCTCAGCGGCTGGCAATGATAAATCACCCGCCTGTAGAGACAAAACTCAGCGACGGGCCGCTGCTTCAAGATGGCGGACAATCGTATCGAGGATGGGGATTACCACTTCAGGCTGCAGCTCACCGTCCCCTGTCAGTGGCAGGAACGGACGGGCAGGAAGTTCAACGGACTCATTACGCCCCGTTTTACCACCGAACTGGTGAATCGGCCCATAAACGACATTAGTGCCAACCGCTGCCTGCCGGTCGTCATGGTCGGTTGATACCGACCCCATCAGACGCCCGGTATCCTGCAGTGTTTGCCCGTCGCGCTCCTGCGCTGCCAGCGAGGGAGTCCATCCCGGACGCCCCTCATCGAGAAAGTTAAACTGCGTTTCCGCCAGCAGGGTTCCGGCGATTTTGCGCATCGCGGGTTCCAGGTCTGTTGCTGCAAGGTCCAGCGCACGGAGGCTCCGGCGCAGGGATTCATCGTTAATGGTGACATTGACCAGGTTATCGGAAGCCATCGTTATCCTCTCAGTTCCTGCTGTGCCAGCGGTTGAAGCGTACCCTGATAGCGGGCAAGGTCGGGACGGTATGCAGCCCCCGGCGCATAAGACCAGCCGACGTCGGTGGCCACCTTCGTGGTACCGGTATTGAAGGTGGCGACGTTCTGCATCTCGCCTGTTTTCTCTGAGACCAGCTTCAGCTCCCATCCCAGAGCGGCGCCGGAACCTGACACCTTCAGGCCACGGGCACGCACATCCGCTGCGCTCAGGGCAATCACGCCACAACGGCAGCGCCAGCCGTTCGGCGGGTAGAACGCCTGCCAGAACGGGTCATCATAGCGCAGCACCAGACCATGCAGCGCCAGATGGCTCTTGCGGGTATGGCTGTCGTTAATGCCGGTATACATCCAGTACGGCCTGTCGTCGACGTTCTCCATCTGCTCGGCCCAGCGACCGGCGCTGTAGAGTACGGACATATTGGTGCGAAAGATGGTGTCGAGCCGCCACGGGCTGCCCTGCTGGATGGTGACCGGCTCGCCCGTTACCGGGTCGGTGGTGTCACGTGGCCCCCACCATCCCTTGCGCTGCAGTTCTGGCTCCAGCTCCTTACGGAACCAGCGGTCTGTCTTCCCCTCATCCAGTGCCTGCTGAAGGCGGCTGCGGATATCTTCCAGGATATCAAGGCGGGTCACTTTGGCGACGGTAAAGGCACGGGCATGGGCATCCTGCCACATCTCCTCCCAGTCCCACGTGAAGCTATACCCTTTGGACTTCAGGTAACTGATAGCCCGTTTTGGGGGCAACGTCATGCAGTACGCCAGTTCAGCCGTTGTCACGCTCATGCAGACGCCCCCAGACAGTTGCAACAAACATAATCCGCGCCAGCCGTTCCTGCAGGTCTTCAGCGTTCATCTGCGGGTACAACTCGGCCAGTTCGCCCAGCAGCTCAGACGGATTGACGCCATCTTCAACCCGCTTAAACAGAGGGGCCAGTACGGGTTCCAGCGTGCCATTTAACGCGCCTCCGTTCATCAGAATATCCAGCGCGTCGTCCAGGGCCTGCTGTGCCTGAATATCGGCATCAATAGCCTCGGCAAATGACAGCGGTAGCATGTTCTTCTGGCGTTCTGACGGTGGTGTCTCGTCAATATCGCCGTCCTGCAACTGGTACTCACGCTTGAAGTATTGCGGGGTGAAGACCACACCGGCCCGGCTGAGTTTCTCGTCGCGGGTTGCCTGGGTATCGTCGACCGTTCCCTGTTCCCACATCTTCCAGACGGGGCTGGCCACATCACCAAAGTTCATTGATACCGCCATCCTGATGGCCTGATTCACCGCGCTTTCCACGATATCAGCGTCAGCGTCACGGATATCATCGGTGACCTCCAGTCCGGCCTGCGCGGAGGCGCGGTTACTGTTGGCCTCGGTGGTCTGGTTCTGCCCCAGCAGGGCGATGGAGATTTCACTGCGGGCAAGCGTTATCAGGTTCTGATAAATATCGCTGCTGTCGGCCTTGCCTGCGGCCTCCTTGATTTCGATAGAGGAATCGTCAGGGATAGCGGCCACCGCGTCTTCCACCATTGCCTCCATGGAATCAAGCAGCAGGTCAATCTCACCCTGAGCGGTACCGCGCGGATGCTTGCCGATAACCCACGGTGAGCCGTATTTCTCGGCAAAGCGCACCCAGAACTTCATGCCGCCTTTTTTGAAGGTCACGGGCCAGAAGCACATCGACAGGTCAGGGAAGCCATACGGGTTATCGTAGGTCGCGTCCTGACGCGGTACCACGAACTTGTTCAGCGGTACCGGCTCGCCTTCCAGCCCGGCGTCTTTAGCACGAAAGCGCAGCAGATTGTCATTGTCGAACTGGAACCACTCCGGTGGCTTGCCCACGATATCTGCGATGCCCCAGGATTTAACAGAGCGTCCCCACATGACCTCACAGGGCTGATACCCGTAGAGAACGGCGTCGGTCATCTCGCCGATGATGCGGGACAAATCCAGATCGTCGAGCATATCCCGGATGAAGCTGAAGACCCGCGCCGGGGCATGACCGCGCTCAAGACCACGCTCCAGCGACTTGACCGCCGCCTTACGCCTGCGGATGCAGCCGCCGACCAGCGGGTCGGTACGCAGCTCGCGATAGATGCGGATATCCCGGCCCTGAGATTTAAGAATAGGGTCAGGGTTAGGCAGGTACATCCCCAGCCCGAAGAAGTCGATGGAGCGGCTGCGCGAGGCGATCTGCTCCGTCAGCGTTTTATTCGGTTCGGCAAAAGAGACAAACTCATTGGGTGAAACCCAGAGTCCACGGGCCATCAGTAATCCTCCAGCATACGGGCCGCCTGACGACGACGGCGTGAGCTTGCCTTCACCGGCCCTTTGTTAATTTCACGGCTGGCGAAGTACGCCAGCGCCAGCGCGATGGCTGAATCCCCGTGACGCTTGCCACTGTCAGACTTCGCTTTTGAGCGCTGTTCCGGCACACGGGGAACGCCGTTGACCACCTGAACGGCCCGCAGGTCGTCCAGCGTGTCTTCATCTTTCGGTAAATCCACCAGGTTGCCGTCTTCCAGCGCAGCCTTGACCGGCGGCATATGCTCGCGATACCAGTTTTCAGTTGGCATCACCTGCTTAACCCGGCTGGAGCCATAGCGCTGCATAGCGTATTCGGCAAGGTAAGAGCCGTTACCACGGGCATCAAGCGCCGCACCCATCAGGTTTGGCAGGCCGTCCATCAGGTACCAGGCGATTTGCTCCTGCTGTTTGAACGGCACGTTGCGCAGCTCCAGCACGAACGGCACGCGGCGAACCAGGTTCTTCTCCTGCAACAGGGGATAGTCCACCGACAGATCACCGCTGCGGCCAAAGTCACGTCCCAGGAAAGAACGTGCGTCAGCGGGGAGCGACTCCAGCAACGGTCTCAGATGTGTATCAAGCCAGTCCTGCGTCTCGCTCCAGCGGACATCGTCAGGCTTCAGCTCGTAGCCCTCCGGGCAGGTCAGGCGTAACACCGGTGTGCCAGCCGACATACGGGACTCAATCAGGGCGCGGGACAGCCAGGCACCTCCACCGTTGGCCGGAACACAGTCAAGCTCCTCCGATGCACCGGCACCGTAGAATTTGTATACCGATGCCATCCACGCTTGCTCAGACGCTTGCGACCATTCTTTCCCGGTACGCAGGCAGACGCGGTGGAACAGTCCCTCCGACACGGCCTCCTGAAAAGTAATGCGATGTACGCTGCCCCCCTGACGCCCGGCCCGGATATCGCCGATAAGCGTATTGAACGGGTTATCGTCACCGTCATGGGTGGAGATAACGCGCACTTTACCACCCCAGATAAGCATCGCCAGCGCCGCCTTCAGCAGTTCGTCCAGTTGTTCATGGAACGCCGCTTCGTCGATAACGATAATGCCCTGACGGCCACGCAGGTTAGACGGGCGACTTGAGAGCGCGACGACACGAAAGCCGGAGTCAGGGAATTTGATGGTGTAGGTCTTGATATGCTTGTCGTCTTCGTCCTCTTCCCAGAAACCCTCTTCGATTTCACTGGCGGCATAGTTGAATGCCCGCGCCCACATCGCACACGCCTGGATATATTCGACGGTCATGTCCTGGTTATAGGCGATGTAATACACGTTCATCCCACCCGCAGGGGCTGAAGAGGCTGCGGTCAGCACATCATCGGACGCTTCAGCCCAGGTGATACCGGTACGGCGGCTCTTCTCAATCACCTTAAGCGGAGAGGTGTCAGCCACCCAGCGCTGCTGGTAGGGCATCAGAACGGCGGGGATATCCAGCGCCGAGGTATCAGGCAAAACGGGAGCAAGCTGGCTCATGAGGCAATCCCCAGAATTTCACGACGCAGCGCCTGTACCGCATCGGTTGACAGTCCACCCTTACGGGCAATTTTCTCGGCGTTGCTGGCCGCCTGCTGCGCTCTGGCCCGGACTTCAGACTGGAACTTCTTGAGGTTGACGGAAGCGCGGGACAGCGTGGCCACGTTCTTCGCCACCTTCGACAGCAGCGCCACGCGCTCTTTAGGATCGACTTCGCCTTCTTCCGCTTCCTGCAGCTGGACGATGCTCTCGAACAGCTCGGTCTGAATCAGGGCGATCACCGCCTCCGAACGTGCATCCTGATCGTCAGCCGCACCTTCGGTCAGCATCCGGGCCGCTTCGGTGGCCGCACGGATAGCACCGTAGCGGCGCTCAATCTTCTGGCCATAGCGATGGATAGCCGATTTGCTGATGACGTAACCCTGCTCACGCAGCAGTGACTCCAGTTCGTTATACCCGCTGAAGCCGGATTCAGTCAGCGCCCGCTCAAGCCAGCGACGCACGTCTTCCGGCAGCTTTTCTATCGTGCTGCGTCTGGCCATCATTCACTCCAGTACTTTTCCGGGCGGGCGATGCCGGGGCCGCATTCCACGGTGTACTCAACCAGATCGACACCGAGGCGGGTCAGGTCGGCAAACCAGTCGCCGGAGGGTTTTTTCTCCAGATCAACCATCTTGCGATCAGCCAGATAATCCAGCTCACGGCGCAGTTCCAGCGGTGTGGTGTCCGGGTAGATGGCACGGGACACGTCCAGCAGCAGCGTCTCGCTGGCGGTGTACGGGCGGGTTTTGTTCAGAGCAACCAGCAGACTCCAGCGCAGGGACTCCCGGCGCACGCGGGCGATATCAACCATTACGACCTCCTGTATGGCGGTACTGCTGTACCAGTTCCAGTTTGTTGTAGAGCGCGTCCAGCTTTGCCTCGATGACCGTCTGGCCCCGGATATAATCCTCGCGGCGGACGTAGTTCAGCGGTAAATCCGCCTTAAACCGCATAAATTCTTTTTCCAGCTCACCCCAGTTAGAGGCGGACTGTTGCAGCGACTGCTCAAGGGAGGCGAACCGCGCCGCCTGACGCTCCTCCGCTTTACTGAAAAGCCACTTTGCTATACCACCGACAAAGCTCATGAAGGTGATGAGGAAACCCACCACCGTCCAGAATTCAACCTGCAACGTCATTTCTGTAATCCTTCCCGTTCGTCCAGCAGCCCGTTTATCTGGCTGCGCCAGATGCGGCACTGCTTCGCGTTGTCGATGATGTTGGCGAGGACGTCACGCTGGGAGACGCCTGAGTCGCGTAGCCAGGCGTCAGCGGCTTCAGGTTGCCCGGACGCTGCGCCAGTGCCGGTGCCAGTTGCGGCAGCTGTGTCTGAATGACCGGTGTCGACGGATGCGTTGTCATATCCGAGCGCGGCGTTGTACTGGCGCACGAAACCGCGAGTAAACACGCAATCAATGGGATGGCTCTTACCTTTTTCATCAATCCAGTGCTGTGTGACATCGTTAATTTGCCCCTGTAGTTGTTTGTTCTGGCTCTCCAGTTGAGCAATCTGCTCAAGGTAACTGGCTTCAGCCTGCTGCCCGGCGGCTACCTGCTCCTGATACCGTTTTGCCCAGGCCCGCAGCGCAGCGTTCTCAAGCGTTGCCTGCTCCGTTTTGTACGTGTCGAATGCTGACTGCAACTCACTGACCGCCTTATCGCCGTCGAGCGTGGCGTTTTCATGCCCGCTTTTGTAGCCCAGGTAATAAAGTCCAATCAGAAAAGCATTTATGAACACTGCCAGCAGCAGACTGCGCCACGGCAGATTTTTTAGCAGGTTAGTCCACACAGCTGCCGCCCCCCCATGTCAGATAACGGGGGGCCAGTTCGTGCAGGATGCGCTGCGGATAATGAGGGTTCTCCCGCCAGTTGGCAGTGCTGCGTCCGGCATTCACCGTGGCGACATGACCAAACCAGCGGGTGCTGTCCAGCCCCTGCTGCGAGGCCAGCCGCTTGTCCCGCTGTACCCAGCCCAGACCGCCGTTATAGCCCGACAACGTCATGGCCATACGCTCGCAGTCATTGGCGGCGCTGACGCGCTGCCACAGCCAGCGGTCATAGCTGACCAGCGCCCGGATGGCCCACGCCGGATTGAACGGCTCACGGCTGTTAAGCCCCGGCATCAGCTGGCTTATCCAGTCGGCGGTGGCGGGCATAAACTGAGCCAGCCCCTGAGCGCCAACCGGCGAGACCGCATCAGGTCGCCAGCCGCTCTCCTGATGCAGCTGCGCGGCGAAATCGGCCACCGGCGCAGCCATTCCCCATTCAAGCCGGGCATTACGGATCACATCGTCGCGATACTGCAGCGCGGCCTGCGGTGGCTGGGCTGCGCGGGCCTGACTGAAGAAGCCGCCACACCAGAGCAACCAGGCAATAACCAGGTTGCCAGCGAGCTGCCACCAGAAGCTGTATTTATCGTTGCGTGGTTCGCCATGCTTGATGGCGGTTACGCCCAGACCAAAGGCAAGCAGGATGATGAGGGTGATTTGAGGCCAGTTCATGATTACAGCCCCGTCGCTACGGCAAGACAGACTGCGGCAACAATCAGCGCACGGCGGATTAGCGCAGCGGAAAAGACCAGGTGAAGGCCAGTCTGGACGGGGAAGCGACCATCAGCCATCAGCCTGTCATCGTGCTTCAGATACTGACCGGGGCGGGCTTTGGGGAAAAGCGAACGGTCAAGCCAGTAGCCCAGCACAGCCGCCAGCGTGATGAGTGACAACTTGTAGACAACCACCGGCAGCTGCTGAGGCGATACCAAACCGATGGTGCCGAGCAACAGCGCAGAGGTCAGCAGCCAGCCGCTGAGACGTGGCTTTTTAACAGAGGGAATAAATTTTTTCAGGTTTTTCATGAGTGTCTCCTTGTTGTGTGGGAGACAGCATCACAAATGTGGCGGGATACGGATTTTAAAGCGCGTTATAAGTGTTCGCAGAGGGAAGCGGCCAGAATGGTGGCACACAAAACACAGGGGAGGCAAGCACGATGACTGAACCGAAACAGCCCGGTTTTAAAAAAGGGTTCCTCTTTGGGATCAGAGCCGGAGAGAAAAATAAAACTTACACGCTAAGCGTGGATGCCAGTTGCCCAACCGAGGCGATTGCAGAACTGAAAAACGCGCTGGTTGCACTTGAAGAGAGAAGAAGTCATTTCGCCAGCGGAGAAAACAACGTCATGATGATTGGCAATGTGGCGGCGACATCACGATATAAAGCCGCACCTAATCCTGCTACTCAGTTATCCGGCGACCAACGAAGACTGGAAGCGGAATCAGCAGTTCCCAGAACGGTTCTTCCTCGCCAGTCTTAACCGGGGCCGCTTCTCCCGACCAGTAAAGCCAGGCCCGGTGATACAGTTCCAGCACCGGGCAATCACTGTTCAATAACCTCATATCTCCGCGATGCACCGGCTCCTCTGTGATGACTTCATATATCGGTGCTGTTCTGATTTCGTCTTCGCCTCTCTCATCGGCCAGTAATTCCCGGAACTTCCTGACTTCACTCAGATGCTGACAGGCAAACAGTGACTGATAGCGAGAGGGTTTGTCAGGAAAATGGCTACGGCGAACTAACTCAAACACCAGACCGACCAGCAGACTTCTGCTGACTCCACTGTCATCTTCCATTTTAGGGCCGGGGTTATAGAGATAGTTATGACCGTGCTTGGAAAGACCATCGGGATACATCTGATGAAGGAAGGCGGCTAACTCAGGCGCTTCAGGTTCGTATTTTCCGGTAATTACATGGCAAGGCGAAGGCAGGCGATTAGCGGAGTCGAGTGTGTAATACGTTCCCATTCAGAAAAAAATCCTTATCGAACAAATACTGCACGCCGGTAACACATCCAGTAAATCGCGTTAATAGAAAACAGTTATCCATAAACCTCATCCTGACAGTGAAAGAACGACCAGCCCGGTGCTCGAACACCGGGCTGGTCATCAACCCACAGGTATGCACTGTGAGCCGACCAGGGTTCAGTCAGTCTCGCGAGACCAGACTAGCCTGCCATATTTTCACTGATTGCAAAAGGCTTACGGATAATGAAAGAACAATCTTTGCCCATCGTTCCCTGGATTGGCGGTAAACGTCGTCTGGCGAAGCATATTTTACCGTTGTTTCCGCTCCACACCTGCTATGTGGAGCCGTTCTGCGGGGCAGCTGCGCTCTATTTTCTCAAGACTCCCAGCAAGACAGAAGTCATTAACGATATCAATGGGGAACTGGTGAACCTCTATCGGGTGGTCAAGCATCATCTGGAAGAATTTGTCCGCCAGTTCAAATGGGCGCTGGTCAGCCGTCAGATTTACAAATGGTTGCAGGATACGCCGGAAGAAACGCTCACCGACATTCAGCGTGCGGCTAGGTTCTACTACCTGCAGAAACAAGCATTTGGAGGCAAGGTCGCGGATCACACATTCGGTACCTCTACAACCAGTGCGCCGCGCTTCAATTTGCTGCGTATTGAGGAAGAACTGTCGATGGCACACTTGCGCCTGTCGAGAACGCTGATAGAGCATCTGGACTGGCACCAGTGCATAGAACGATATGATCGCCCGCATACGCTGTTCTACTGTGACCCGCCATACTGGGGAACAGAGGGCTATGGCGTGGATTTTCCAATAGGGAACTACATCCACATGTCGGAACTGGCGCGGAACATCAAAGGGAAAATGATTATATCGGTGAACGATATCCCTGAAATGCGGCAGGCGTTCAACGGACTGAACATTCAGACAGTTGATATCAGCTACAACCTGAAGGTCACAGGTAAAGCTACGCCACGGAAAGAATTAGTGATTTGTAATTTTTAATTAAATAGAATCGTTAATAGGCCGCCGAATTTGAACCCACTTACAACGGATTATGCTATGAAATTTAAGATCGCTGTTCTGATTTCTACCTTTTTAGTCGCTGGAAATACTATGGCTGATAGCGTCATGAAAGCTGAATTTCATTCAATGCAAGAATGCCTGTCAGCTATAAAGGCAAATGGTGGCGAACCACTCAAAATCATTCAGGATAAGCCAGACATGGTGACTGGACGATTGCCTAACGAGAAAATGTTCGCCTGCGAAAAGAAAGAGACAGGGTCTAAAGGCACTTACTTTGAAGGTTGGTTTATGGCCAAAGATTAACATTTTGTCGTGGCAAGAGCTTAGGTCTTGCCACCTTACTTTTTTTTGATAAGCCTTTCCCGATAAGCAGCTAACTCAACCACATTCCCTTTACCGTGAAATTCTTATAAGCCCTCTCCCTACCCAGCAAACTTGCTTGGTTTTGGTTGAGTGAGGACTTTGCCGACCTCAAGAATAGCCCTCCGCTGCTCAGGACTCATATCATCAAACGCATCCATCAGAGCCTGTTTCTCCGTTGAGATACCCTGCACTGATGAAGTCCCATCCCCCAAGATAAATTGTTCACCAACACCTGTGAGAAGCCAATTGAGGTTTATACCCAACTGTGTGCACAACTTCGTTAAGCCTGCAATATTAGGTTCCCTGTCGCCATTCAAATAGCTTTGAGCGGTACGGTAAGGCAGCTCGCAAATTTCGGCGAACTCTTTGATTGAGCTGATCTTCTTTTGTTTTAGCACTTCTTTTAATCGCTCAGCTATACACATTTGCGTCTCTTTCGTTGCTTTATACACGTTTGTGTATATAATCTATCACACATAAGGCAAACATCATTGCATCAACAAAGGAGACAACGATGACTGCAGAACAAGTCAAATCACTCTTCCGCCAGCGCGGGGTCACTTTCACCCGCTGGGCTGAAGAAAACGGCTACAGCCGCAATGAGGTCTACCGGGTTCTTAATGGCTTCACCAAAGGTCGTTACGGCAAATCGCACGAAATTGCCGTCAAGTTGGGTCTGAAACCAGATTCGAATGCGGCATAACGTTTTAGCCTGTGTAACAGATTATCACATATCGCAAAAAGGGGAATGTGACATGAGTAAGGCAAATGTATCCAGTTCTGGCTCCCGCATTCTGCGCGTTCTTAAAGCACTGCGTGGCCACGCCCTGAACGGTGTTTCTAACGGTGAATTGGCATCGGCTCTGGGTGAGTCACCGGCGAATATCAATCGTGCACTGAATACCCTTATCGAAGAAGGACTGGCCCTGAAACTGGATAACGGGCGTTTTGCCCCTGGAGTCCAGCTCTTACAAATCGCCATGGCGCACAGTACCGAAATGGCGCGGGCGCAGGATCGTATTAATGAAATCAACCAGCGTGTTATGGCTGGTAGTCGCTAAGGAGTTGAAATGGGACGCACAAAATCACAACCAGTTGAACTGATGGAAGATGCGCCGGTAAGTGATGGCCTCAACATTAGTCTTAATGCCATGACCGAACATCGTCTCGAAATTATGCAGCAATTTGGTGACGGACTGCCATATGAGCGAGATCGTATCGTTCATGAGACTCGCTTCTACATGGCACAGAGTGCCGAGGCCATGCTGGAAGCGGGTAAACGACTGGTTATTCTCAAAGAGAATGAGCCTCATGGTGACTTCATCGACATCGTTGAGTCTCAGTTATCCCTCTCCAGACGTACAGCACAGGTGATGATGCAGGCATCACTCAAATACTTGTCTCCCAAGCTTGAACCAAAAGCGCAAGCGCTTGCGCTTTTGGGGAAAACAAAGCTGTTTGAGTTGATGACGGAAGATGACGAAGACCTCGTCGAATTAGCCGATGGCGGCACGATTGCTGGTATGAGTCTTGACGATATCGATCGCATGACAAGCCGCGAACTAAAGGCTGCCCTACGCGAAGCCCGCGAAACCAACGCAGCACAACAGCGCGTGCTCGCCGACAAAAACGAAAAAATCGACTCGCTTTCCACAAAACTGGAGAAGAAATCCCTTATCCAGCCCCCCAAGCCTGACGAAGAGGTGAAGAAACTGCGCGCGGAAGTGACGGCATTAGCGGTTGAGGCGGAATCTGCCATCGCCGTTCGACTGTCCAGCGCCTTTGAGACCCTGTGCGCATACTGTGCTGAAAACATGATTGATACCCCCAGAGACTTTATGGCCGGTCTGGTCTGCCAGCTGGAAAGCACCGCGCGTAGCCTGCGCTCCACATTTGACCTGCCGGATGAGCCGACAGGTAACGCCGCCCCTTCATGGCTGACTGAACCGACGCCACAGATTAACGGGCAGGAGGCATAACCGATGAGTGCCGCCCTGACTGAACGACTGGTTTATGTTGCCCGCGCGGCACGTGACGCGGGGCATGGTAAGCGCGGTGCGATATATGATGCCGCCTGCGCTGAACTGGGCATGTCCCGGGCCACCCTGCTGCGCAAGCTGAAGGAGGTATCAGTGACTGACAAACGTAAAAAACGCGCCGATGCCGGGCGCAGCGCCCTGAGCCGCGACGAGGCCGCGCTGATATCCGCCACGCTGCGCGAGGCCACCCGTAAGAACGGTAAACGCCTGTATTCCATCGCGGATGCGGTGGAGACTCTGCGGTCAAACGGCTTTATCACTGCTGGCAGAACGGACGAGGCCACAGGCGAGTTTTTCCCGCTGTCCGAGGACACCATCAGCCGCGCCCTGCGGAACTATGGTCTGCACCCGGAACAGCTTGACGCACCGGCCCCGTCATCCGAGATGGCCAGCCAGCATCCCAATCACGTCTGGGAGATTGATGCCTCACTTTGTACGCTTTACTACCTGAGCAACGGTCATAAAGGGCTGCAGGTGATGGACAGCGCTAAGTTCTACAAGAACAAGCCTGCCAACATCGCCCGCATCGCCAGTGATCGCGTGTGGAGTTATGAGATTACCGACCATACCAGCGGCTGGATTTACGTTGAATACGTGATGGGCGCGGAGTCCGGTGAGAACCTCTGTTCTGTTCTTATTAACGCCATGCAGGAGCGCGGCGGCGCTGACGTGCTGCACGGTGTGCCGAAAATACTCTACCTCGACCCCGGCTCGGCGAACACCGCTGGCATGACGAAAAACATGTGCCGCTCGCTGGGCATCAATCTGATAGCGCATAAACCGCATAACGCCCGCGCCACCGGGCAGGTGGAAAAGGCGCGTGACATTATCGAGCGCAAGCTGGAGCCGGGTCTCAAGTTCCAGCCGGTTCACAGCCTGGAAGAGCTGAACGCGCTGGCCGTGAAATGGCGCAGCCACTTTAACGCCACGGCTGTTCACAGCCGCCACGGTAAAACCCGCACGGATATCTGGCTGAAGATCACTGCTGAGCAGCTGAAAAAAGCGCCATCCCTTGAGGTTTGCCGCGAACTGGCGGTGGCTGCACCGGAACTCCGCAAGGTCACGCCAAAACTGCGCGTCTCGTTCCGGGGCGCTGAATTTGACGTTTCGACGGTACCGGGCGTACTGGTCGGCGAAAAACTGATGATTACCCGTAACCCGTGGCGCAGCGATGTGGCGCAGGTGGTACTGACCGGTGAGGACGGCCACGAGACGTTCTTCCTGGTTGAAGAGGTCAGAAAGAACGAGTTTGGCTTTGCCGAAAGCGCGGCGGTATTTGGCGAAAACTACAAAGCCCTGCCGGAGACCCCGGCGCAGACGGCGGCAAAAGAAATCGAAGAGCTGGTCACCGGCACCGATAACGCCGCCGATGCAGCTGCTGCACGCAAAGCGAAGGCGCTGCCGTTCGGCGGGCGACTTGACCCGTACAAACATATCGACGACACCACGCTTCCGGCCTATATGCCGAGGCGCGGTCAGGCTTCAGACGTACGCGGGCCACGTATTGAGCAGCGTCCCATGACCCATGTGGAGGCGGCGAAAGCCCTGCGCGAGAAGTTCAGCGCTAACGGCCATACCTGGACGCCGGAACATTACCGCCAGTTAACGGCGCAGTACCCGGACGGCGTACCGGAAGCCGTGCTGGATGAGGTCATGGTCACCCTGACCACTCCGGCCCGCAACAGCGTTATCAGCATCGTTAACGGTAACTGAGGAGGAAGGCATGCTGGTACTGAAGCAACAACTGAAAGAGGCCCGCATCCCGCAGGCGGTGGTGGCAAGAGCCGTCGCCGTTTCCGAGGCCACGCTGGCCCAGATTGTGAACCATAACGAGTGGCCCCGCACCAGCCCGGAAGAAGTGCGCCAGCGTCTGGCGTCCTGGCTGGAAAGTCAGGGGATTGATACAGAGAAGAGTTTTGATGCTGCACAGGGCGCAGCCACGCCCCGTACAGCGGGTACTACCGATAAAACCAACCTCAGTGAGGAAGAGAACATGTTACTCAAAAAGCAGGTGTTATTTCCAGCGACCAAAAAAGCGTTTGGCCTTTTCCGTGACCCGTTCGCTGATGAAGCCATGCAGGGCGCGGACGATGTGTTCACCACGCCTGATATCCGCTACGTGCGTGAGGCGCTGTTCCAGACCGCCCGCCATGGTGGCTTTCTGGCGGTTATCGGCGAGTCCGGCGCGGGTAAATCCACGCTGCGCCGCGACCTGATTGAACGCGTCAACCGCGAGAACGCGCCGGTGATTGTTATCGAGCCATACATCATCGCCATGGAAGACAACGACGTGAAGGGCAAAACCCTGAAGGCGGCAGCTATCGCCGAGGCCATCATCAGCACCATCGCGCCACTGGAGAGCATCAAACGCAGCCAGGACGCCCGCTTCCGCCAGTTGCACCGTGTCCTGAAAGACAGCAGCCAGGCGGGTTTCAGCCACGTTCTGGTGATTGAGGAAGCCCACAGCCTGCCCATTCCGACGCTGAAGCACCTCAAACGCTTCTTTGAGCTGGAATCCGGCTTCAAAAAACTGCTGTCCATCGTGCTGATTGGCCAGCCTGAACTGGCGGACAAACTGTCCGAACGCAACATGGAAGTCCGTGAGGTCGTCCAGCGCTGTGAGGTGGTTGAACTGCTGCCGCTGGACAACAGCCTGGAAGAGTTTCTGACGTTCAAACTGCAACGCGCCGGTAAGCAGCTGGCCGACATCATGGATGCCAGCGCAGTGGAAGCTATCCGCGCCCGTCTGAGCAATCTGGGCAGTAACCGCAAAAGCATGGTCAGCCTGCTGTATCCGCTGGCCGTCAGTAACCTGGTGATAGCTGCCATGAATCTGGCTGCTGAAATCGGGGTTCCGCAGGTCAACGCCGACGTCGTTAAAGGGGTTTAATCATGAAATCCATCGCCGATATCAACCAGCAGATGAGCAAGGTGCAGTCCGCCATTATGGCGCTCAACGCCATGAACACCACCGTGCAGAGCGTCATGATTGCTGGCAGTAAGCCGGTTATCCGTATCGCCCGTAACGGTCACTGTGCCCGCCTGCTGGAGCAGGGCAAAGCGAGTTATACCCATGTCGGTCATGACGGCTCAGGGCGCTTCCGTCAGGGCGTTTTTGAACTGCATGGCTGCCGTATTACCTGGTCAGAGTCATTACATTAACCATAAGGTGAACAGAGATGAGCGAAGTAAATAAAGAAGACTACATGAAAGACCGCAAGGGGCGTCTGGTGCCGGTTGACCAGGTGTCTGACTATGACCTTGCAATGGATTCTTTCGTTAAAGAACAGGTTGCCGCCGCGAAGGTTAAACGCGATGAACTCAGCGACTTCAAGCGTCGTGCCTTTGACGAGTGCTATGCCTGGCTTGACCTTGTGGCCGAAAAATACGGCAGAACGCGCGGCGGTGCCAAAGGCAACGTGACCTTCAGCAGCTTCGACGGTGCACAGCAGATCACCATCCGCGTGCAGGAAACCCTGACCTTCGGGCCAGAGTTGCAGATTGCCAAAGACCTGATAGACGAGTGCGTCACTGAGTGGTCAGAAGGCGCAAACGCCAACCTGCGGGCCATCATCAGCGATGCTTTTCAGGTGGACAAAGAGGGCCAGCTTAATACCGGGCGTATTCTTTCCCTGCGCCGCGTCAAGATACAGGACGAGCGCTGGAACCGGGCAATGGAGGCCATATCCGAATCACTGCAGGTGGCAATGTCCAAAACCTATATTAATTTCCGGGAGAAAGATAAACACGGGAAGCTAATTAATATTCCGTTAGATATCGCTGCCATTTAATTTTAATTCAATTTCTTTTTTATTTCGGCGTCAGTGCCGTGGGCTTCTGCACGCCGAAAACAGCATTGAGGAATAAATCATGTCCATCAAATGTTCCAACTGTAAGAAAGGTATCACCACACTGAAGTTCAGCGACGCCAGCGTCATTACCTCTGGCAAATACCATGTACCTGCCGTCCTCATCACGCTGGTATGCCCTCACTGCAGCCAGCATTACTACACCGAAGTCCCGGCCATGGAGTTCATCCCCTGCGAGGCAACAAAATGAAAGGCATGAAATTATATAACCGTTCGACGATCTACAATCTGGCCCTGAAAACCTTTGGCCCTGAAGCACAGGCGCTGAAGCTGATGGAAGAAGCCGCCGAACTGGCCGCTGCTGCCGCCCGCAACATGAACGGACTGGGCAATGAAGTTGATCTGGCTGCTGAACTTGCTGACGTTGAAATTATGATTGAACAGTTCCGCCTCAACGGGATGGGCCTGATGATTGACTTTCATAAGCAGAAAAAGCTGGAACGTCTTGCCGAACGCCTGGGGGTGACTTATGCCGCAGAATAATGAAAAGCTGCTGGAGAAGTTAAAAAAGCTGCTGGCGCTGGCTAAATCCGATAACCCCCATGAAGCGGCACTGGCCCTGCAACGCGCCCAGAAACTGATGCAGGCCTATAACATCACCCAGGCTGAACTCGCACTCAGTGATATTGATGAAAGCGTCAGTCACTACTGGGCTGCAGGTAGCGTTAATCCGCCGCGTTACATGCTGGGCCTGCTGGATATTATCCAGGTGGCATTTGGCGTTAAGTCTATTATTCACTCCGGCTTTAAACCCAGCGTTGGCTTTTACGGTAATAAAGACCGGGTTGAACTGGCCTCATATACATGGGAGGTACTGGCCAGACAGTTAATCATGGCCCGTAAAAACTATATTCGACAGCAGAATAAAAGAATCAAAAACACGACCAAGACCAGTCGTGGTGACAAATTTGCCGAAGGCTGGGTTCTGGCCGTGCGCAGCGAGGTTCATTTATTTGCTATGTCCCGCGAAGAACGTGAGCTGGCAAGCCTCTGGCTCGAACAAAAATATCCTGATTCAGGAACAACCTCTGGCCGCAAAGCCGGTAAATCTCGTGACGCAGACATGTCCCGCCACATCGGTTACAGAGAGGGGGAAAACGTCAGCCTGCATCAGCCTGTCAGCGGGCAGGAACAGCGGAAGCTGGGGAGTGGTTTATGATGGCTGAATCTATTGTATGTGCCCTGTTCTGGTATGGTCTCGTGGGGTGGTGTACTGCTGAACTGCACCGCCGCTCAGGTTTTTACTCACGTTACAGCGGTGCCGGACACTGGATCAGTTGGGCCGTTATGTTCATGTGCTGGCCTGTAGCGCTTCCTTTATATGTCGATTATATCGGTGGCGCAGGTAAAAGGAGCGACGATGATGACTAAGCAGCGTCTTATTCAACTCATCCATATTGCCCGCAATGACCTCCAGATGGATGAGGACACCTACCGCCAGATGCTACAGGGGCTGACCGGCAAAGCCTCAACCAAAGGGATGGATACCCCACAGCTAAACCGTGTTCTGGAATCTATGAAAAAGAAAGGTTTTCGCGTTAAGCCTGCCGGAAAAGCCAGGTCCGGCTTACCGTTGGATAACCACCCCCAGTCAAAGAAAATCCGTGCGCTTTGGCTTGAAATGGCAGCGGCGGGTACCGTCCGAGACAGTTCAGAGCAGGCGCTGGCGCTGTGGGTTAAACGGGAAACAGGCATCAGCGCGTTACGCTGGCTCAGCAATGAGCAGGCAAGTAGCGTTATTGAGAAACTGAAGAAGTGGCAGCGCAGAGCTGCGGGGGTGAAGCAATGAGCGACCTGAATCAGTTTCGTAGTAAAGGGCCGGAACTGTTGGTGGAACTGGCACAGCATACTTCTGAGACCGTCCGCGAGATTATTGATATCGAACCCGCTGTTGCCGATCAGATTGGTCAGGCTGTCGCGAACCGCATGATGCAGGTCTGGGGTGGGCAAAACGTCTATTTTCCGATGGGCATGGTCTGGAAGGTCAGCCAGCGCGACCGGGAAATCTTCCTGGAGTTTGACGGGCGCAACCATCACGAACTGGCCCGCAAATTTGGTGTTTCACTACAGTGGGTTTACAGCGTGGTGAAGCGGGTCAGAAAAGAAGAATTGGATCGGATGCAGGGCAAACTGTTTGATGGCGAACCTGATGCCGATACAGGGAAAAAGGAGTAATATCTGCAATCAGGCTGGTGCGAGTTCTGTTTTTTTTCGGGCCGGTCTGATTTTCACATACTGTAAGGTTATTGCATATTCCATCCAGTCTCTTCCCACGTTGACCCAGTTCTTCCCATAATTATCTCACTTATTCCCTGTCATTTATCTCAAGTC
>CAMLJN010000031.1 GCA_946480445.1 uncultured Buttiauxella sp. | reverse complement strand
ACCTGCCTGTCACGCAGGGGGTCGCGGGTTCGAGTCCCGTCCGTTCCGCCACTTATTAGAAAATTAAGCCTGCTTACTTAGCGGGCTTAATAATAAGCGTTATTTAGGGGCGTAGCTCAGTTGGTAGAGCACCGGTCTCCAAAACCGGGTGTCGCGAGTTCGAGTCTCTCCGCCCCTGCCATATAATGATCCTTTGCTTCGGCAAAGGATTTTTTTTGCCTGAAATTTACCCCATTTCACGTCATATATCCGAAAAGCGCATTACTGCGCTATCGTCTGCGACTTTATTAACTCTTTGATTGTGCTTTGCTTATCACTATTTTGTAGCCATATGGCATACAGAGGGCGCGCGAGTATTTTACTCTCTGCCATCTGGCATAAACCTTCCTGATTTTTAGCCCACTCTATGGGTAAATACGCATAGCCATTAAGCTCTTTAAGCAGATTACGGGTAATCTGGGCAGAACTCGTTGTTAACACGGGAATTTCATCATTATTGATCAACCCCGCCTCATGCTGTTGAAAATCCGGCCCCCACTCTAATCGTAAATAGGTCAGCTCTTCTTTTGGCTTCGTGGATGAGGCAAAGAGCGCCAGGTCGAAATATCCCAACAGCTGGCTTGAGAATTCGTCCATTTTGGGGGCTTCAGTGGTGATCAGCAGGTCCAGCTGACGTTCATGCAGCTGTTTCACCAGGGACTGACGCTGGGCTATACGTGCTTCAAACTGCAGGCCACTATGCTGCTGATAAAGCGTAATTAACCATGCAGAAAGCATACACTCCCACAGTGAGGCGCTGGCGCCGATGGTGAGTTGATTATGTTGGGAAGTATGGGAAACCTCCTTCTTTGCCGCAAGCCAGATGCTCATGAGATTTTCAGCGTATGGCAGCAAACGCTCGCCTGCCGGGGTGAGACGTATGTTATTGCGATGCCGGGTAAAAAGGTTGACGCCCAGCTGGTTCTCTAACTGGCGAATCCGAAAACTGACAGCAGACTGAGTCAGATAAAGGGCCTCTGCGGCACGCCCAAAATGGCGGGTTCTGCTTACTTCTAAAAAGGTTTTCAGTAATTCGGTATCCACAACCCACTCCAAAAATTTTTTTGTCGTTATGATTTAAATGTTTTGTTTGACGCTCTGTCAAGCGTAACTAATACTCCGCGCCATAAATAGCCCGACCAAAAGAATTAGGAGCGTGCAGGATGGCGGAAAGCTTTACGACGACTAATCGGTTTTTCGACAATAAACATTATCCGCGTGGATTCGCTCGCCATGGTGATTTCACCATCAAAGAGGCACAGCTACTGGAACGCCATGGTTATGCGTTCAATGAACTGGATCTCGGTAAGCGTGAACCTGGTACTGAAGAAGAAGTGCTGTTCGTTGCAGTATGTCGTGGCGAGCGTGAGCCCGTTACAGAAGCTGAGCGAGTGTGGAGCAAGTATATGACGCGCATCAAGCGTCCTAAGCGCTTCCACACCCTCTCCGGTGGTAAACCGCAGATGGATACGGTGGAAGACTACACTGACAGCGAAGATTAATAAAAGATGGGGCTACGGCCCCATTTTTTATCCTGCCGTCTGCTGCAAATGTATCAACAGACGATCCATTGCACGGTAGCTCAGCGCCTCCAGCAGATGTACCCGCCCTATTTGCTCGTGTTGCTGAAGATCGGCAATTGTCCGGGCGACTTTCAGCAATCGCTGCCACGCCCTGATAGATAAACCCAGTTTCACCAGCGTCTCTTCCAGCCATAGCGAATCCTTCTGTGCAATAACGCAATGTTCCCGAATTTCATGATTATCCAGCCGGGCATTAAGTTTATTTTGCCTTCTGTACTGGCGTAGCTGGGCCTGTAAAACCCTTTCCCTGACTTCGGCGCTGCTTTCGCTGTGCTGAGAAGGATGACTTAGCATGCCCGCTGGCGGGAGAGGGATTTCAACAGAAAGATCAAAACGGTCGAGGAACGGCCCGGAGAGTCGGCTGAGATAGCGTAACGTATGCTCAGGCGAGCTGCGGTTGTGTTTGCCCTGATAGTGCCCGGAGGGACTGGGATTCATTGCGGCCAGCAGCTGAAAGCGTGCCGGATAGGTGATCTTGGCACGGGTTCGCGATATATGGATTTCTCCTGACTCAATCGGTTCGCGCAGGGCATCCAGAACGCGGCGTTCAAATTCCGGCAGCTCATCCAAAAATAAGACGCCGTTGTGCGCGAGGGATATTTCTCCCGGACGGGGAATTGCCCCGCCCCCAACCAGGGCTGCTAGCGAAGCGCTGTGATGAGGCGTTCTGAATGGGCGCTGACGCCATTTTTTATGGAGGTCGTGTGGATTAATAAGGCTAAATATCGCCGCACTTTCAAGGGCTTCTGCATCGTTTAACGCTGGAAGCAGAGTGGTCAGGCGACTGGCCAGCATGGTTTTGCCTGTTCCAGGCGGACCTATAAGTAAGAGGTTATGCGCCCCTGCGGCCGTAATCTCTAAGGCACGTTTTCCCTGCGGCTGGCCAATGATTTCGTTGAGATCCTGACCGTTTTCGTGCTGCCTGGCTTGTGGGGCTTCAGGTTGAGTGAGTTCACCTTTGTTTTCGAGAAAAGCGCAGATCTCAGTCAGATGATTTGCTACCAGACAACCCCGTTGCTTAATTAACCCAAGCTCGCTGGCGTTCTCCCCCGATGTAATGAAGTTTCTGCCGGATTTGAGGGCCTCCATTGCAGATGATATAGCGCCAGGAACGCCCCGTAATGCCCCTGTAAGCGCCAGTTCACCCACGAACTCATATTGGTTCAGTTTATTCGTTGAGAGCTGCTCAGAGGCGGCGAGTAAAGCTAATGCAATAGGCAGATCGTATCTGCCACCTTCTTTCGGGAGATCGGCGGGGGCCAGATTGATGGTGATTTTCCTCGCCGGAAACGTAAAGCCGCTATTGATGATAGCGCTGCGTACACGATCCCTGGCCTCTCTGACCGTGGTTTCAGGCAAGCCAACCAGCGTTAAACCGGGCAGGCCCTGGCTGATATGCACTTCCACGGTGACCTGAGGCGCGGCAATACCTAAAGCTGCTCTCGTATGGATAACGGCAAGTGACATAATTCCCCCCCTGTGCGACCGATACTGTCACTTCAGCTGTGGGGGTGTGAAGGCGAAAAAAGAGGTTGGTCGAGAGGCCTTCCAGACTTTCGCATCCGTTTTCATTTTTGCAATTCAGGCTGTAACAATGTGCGCAGAATGATAAATTTTTACTGAACAGGCCAGAAACGAGTCAAAAAAGTGTAGGTAATGAATTTTATTCATCACGGCGTTACTTGTTGATAATAAATAAGTTATCCCGCGTCAGTTTTTTTACTTGTGACTGATGTCATAAAAAAATCTTGTGCTTATCACAGTCTCTGTGATAACTCTGTAGGCATTACTTCGAACTAGACGTTAGAACATACAGAAAATGACAGCCCTTCTACGAGTGATTAGCCTGGTCGTGATTAGCGTGGTGGTGATTATTATCCCACCGTGCGGGGCTGCACTTGGAGAAAGAAAGGCTTAAAAATCAAGCCTGAATCGAAAAGAACCCCCGCACCGAAAGGTCCGGGGGTTTTTTGTTGGGTAAAAAATAGCACTGAGAAACGGATGCTTTGTCGCAGAATAAAATTCTGTTTCTCAAGTAATGAGGCGGGGAACTAACTATGAATGGTGCACAGTGGGTGGTACATGCGTTGCGAGCCCAGGGGGTCGAGACCGTTTTCGGCTATCCCGGCGGTGCAATTATGCCGGTTTACGATGCGTTGTATGACGGCGGCGTGGAACATCTGCTTTGTCGCCATGAACAAGGTGCGGCAATGGCAGCCATTGGATACGCACGTTCCACAGGGAAAACAGGTGTTTGCATCGCGACCTCTGGCCCTGGTGCCACGAATCTGATCACGGGTCTTGCCGATGCGCTGCTGGATTCTGTGCCTGTGGTCGCTATCACCGGTCAGGTTGCCGCTCCGTTTATCGGTACCGACGCTTTTCAGGAAGTGGATGTTTTGGGGTTGTCCCTGGCCTGCACCAAGCACAGTTTCCTTGTTGAATCTTTAGATGATTTACCTCGCATCCTCGCTGAAGCCTTTGTCATCGCCAACTCTGGCCGCCCCGGCCCCGTATTAGTTGATATTCCTAAAGATATCCAGCTGCAACAAGGCGATGCGGAGCCGTGGCTGTGCACCGTTGAAGATGAGCTTGCTTTGCCTTATGCCGAACTCCACCAGGCGCGAGAAATGTTGGCGAACGCGCGCAAACCGATGCTGTATGTTGGGGGAGGTGTGGGGATGGCTCAGGCGGTGCCTGCGCTGCGCGAATTTATTTCGGTGACGAATATGCCTTCTACGGTTACGTTAAAAGGGCTGGGTGCGGTTCCGGCCGGGCAACCTTTTTACACGGGTATGCTGGGCATGCATGGCACCAAAGCCGCGAATCTTGCCGTGCAGGAGTGCGATCTGTTAGTGGCCGTAGGCGCACGTTTTGACGATCGCGTCACCGGTAAGCTCAATACTTTTGCCCCGCATGCGAAAGTGATTCATATGGATATTGATCCCGCTGAGCTAGGCAAACTGCGTCAGACTCACGTTGCCTTACAGGGCGATCTGAATCAGCTGTTGCCTGCGTTGCAGCAGCCGCTCGCTATTGCTGGCTGGCAGCAGGAAGTCACAACGCTTATGACTGACAACGCATGGCGCTACGATCACCCCGGCGAGGCCATTTATGCCCCGCTGCTGCTGAAACAACTCTCCGACCGTAAGCCGCAGGATTGCGTAGTAACGACTGACGTGGGCCAGCACCAGATGTGGACCGCACAGCACATGTCCTTCACGCGCCCGGAAAACTTCATCACTTCAAGCGGCCTGGGCACGATGGGATTTGGTTTACCTGCCGCCGTGGGGGCGCAGGTTGCCCGACCGAAGGATACGGTTATCTGTATCTCCGGTGACGGCTCTTTCATGATGAATGTTCAGGAGCTGGGCACCGTAAAACGAAAGCAGTTGCCGCTGAAGATCGTTTTGCTGGATAACCAGCGGTTAGGGATGGTTCGCCAGTGGCAGCAAATGTTTTTCTCAGAACGCTACAGCGAAACCACGCTTACCGATAACCCCGATTTCCTCACGCTGGCCAGCGCATTCGGTATTCCGGGCCAGCACATCACCCGTAAAGACCAGGTGGAAGCCGCCATCGACGCGCTGCTTAACAGCGATGGCCCGTACCTGCTTCATGTCTCGATCGATGAGTATGAAAACGTCTGGCCTTTGGTACCGCCCGGTGCCAGTAATTCGCAAATGCTGGAGAAATTATCATGATGCAACATCAGCTTGCGGTGCAGGCTCGCCTGCGCCCGGAAACACTGGAACGTGTCTTACGCGTGGTCCGCCATCGCGGTTTTCAGATTTGCTCGATGAACATGGTCGCGGTCGGGAATAGCGAGAATATTAATATTGAACTGACCGTTGCCAGCCTGCGTCCGGTCGATTTACTGTTTAGTCAGCTAAGCAAACTGGTTGACGTGGGGCGGGTCGAAATCCAGCAACCAACATCACAACAAATCCGCGCCTGAGCGCAGAAGGAAGAACACAATGACAACGAAGAAAGCTGATTACATCTGGTTCAACGGTGAGATGACTCCGTGGGCTGAGGCAAAAGTCCACGTTATGTCCCATGCGTTGCATTACGGTACCTCTGTTTTTGAAGGTATCCGTTGCTACGACTCTCACCTCGGTCCGGTGGTGTTCCGTCATCGTGAACATATGCAGCGTCTGCGTGATTCAGCAAAAATCTATCGTTTCCCTGTTTCGCAAAGCGTTGATGAGCTGATGGAAGCCTGTCGCGCGGTTATCCGTAAGAATAATTTAACCAGTGCTTACATTCGTCCGCTGGTCTTTGTTGGCGATGTGGGTATGGGCGTGAACCCGCCAGAGGGTTACTCCACCGATGTGATCATCGCAGCCTTCCCATGGGGTGCTTATCTGGGTGCAGAAGCGCTGGACCAAGGGATCGACGCAATGGTTTCCTCCTGGAATCGTGCTGCGCCAAACACTATTCCAACCGCAGCGAAAGCGGGCGGTAACTATCTGTCTTCCCTGCTGGTTGGCAGCGAGGCTCGCCGCCATGGTTATCAGGAAGGCATTGCGCTGGACGTGAATGGTTTCCTGTCGGAAGGGGCAGGTGAAAACCTGTTTGAAGTGAAAGACGGCGTGCTGTTCACCCCGCCGTTTACTTCCTCGGTGCTGCCGGGGATTACTCGCGATGCCATTATCAAGCTGGCACTGGATATGGGTATCGAAGTTCGCGAGCAGGTACTTTCCCGCGAATCACTCTATCTTGCCGACGAAGTCTTTATGTCAGGTACCGCGGCAGAAATTACGCCGGTGCGCAGCGTCGACAAAATTCAGGTTGGCGAAGGCCGCTGTGGCCCGGTCACTAAGCGCATCCAGCAGGCCTTCTTTGGTTTGTTTAGCGGGGCGACCGAAGACAAATGGGGCTGGTTAGATCCAGTGAACCCGCAGTAAAAAATAATCAGGCGGATGGCGATGACCGTTCGCTCACCTGACTACTGGAGTAAAAAGCATGCCTAAGTACCGTTCAGCTACCACCACCCACGGCCGTAATATGGCGGGTGCCCGCGCGCTCTGGCGCGCAACCGGGATGACCGATGCCGATTTCGGAAAGCCAATTATTGCGGTCGTGAATTCCTTTACCCAATTCGTTCCCGGGCACGTTCACCTGCGCGACCTGGGCAAACTGGTTGCCGAACAAATCGAAGCATCCGGCGGCGTGGCGAAAGAGTTTAATACCATTGCCGTCGATGACGGTATCGCTATGGGCCACGGCGGTATGCTTTATTCCCTGCCGTCTCGTGAGCTGATCGCAGACTCCGTGGAATATATGGTTAACGCGCACTGTGCAGACGCCATGGTCTGTATCTCCAACTGCGACAAAATCACCCCTGGGATGTTAATGGCGTCGCTGCGCCTGAACATTCCGGTGATTTTTGTTTCCGGCGGTCCGATGGAGGCCGGAAAAACCAAACTCTCCGACCAGATAATCAAACTCGATCTGGTTGATGCCATGATTCAGGGGGCAGACCCCAAGGTTAGCGATGAGCAAAGCGAGCAGGTGGAACGCTCGGCGTGCCCAACCTGTGGCTCCTGTTCCGGCATGTTTACGGCTAACTCCATGAACTGTCTGACCGAAGCGCTGGGACTTTCCCAGCCGGGCAACGGTTCGCTGCTGGCCACCCACGCCGATCGCAAAGAGCTGTTTCTGAATGCCGGTAAACGTATTGTCGAGCTGACCAAACGCTATTACGAGCAGGATGATGCCAGTGCCCTGCCGCGTAGTATTGCCAGCAAAGAAGCGTTTGAAAATGCGATGACTTTGGATATCGCGATGGGCGGCTCCACCAACACGGTCCTTCATCTGCTGGCGGCGGCTCAGGAAGCCGAAATCGACTTTACGATGACGGATATTGATCAACTGTCCCGCAAAGTGCCTCAGCTATGTAAAGTTGCGCCGAGCACCCAGAAATACCACATGGAAGATGTACACCGCGCAGGTGGCGTCCTCGGTATTCTCGGTGAACTGGATCGCGCTGGTCTGCTGAATCGTAACGTGAAAAACGTGCTTGGCCTGACACTGCCGCAAACGCTTGAACGGTACGACGTGATGTTGACCCAGGACGAGAGCGTAAAAAGCATGTTCTCTGCGGGGCCTGCCGGTATCCGTACAACTCAGGCGTTCTCACAGTCCTGCCGCTGGGATTCCCTGGATGTCGATCGTGAAAACGGCTGCATTCGTTCTAAAGAACATGCCTACAGCCAGGACGGTGGCTTAGCCGTTCTGTATGGCAACTTTGCTGAAAACGGCTGCATTGTGAAAACGGCGGGCGTGGATGAAGGCAGCCTTGTGTTCCGCGGTCCGGCGAAAGTTTACGAAAGCCAGGATGATGCGGTTGAAGCCATCCTCGGCGGAAAAGTGGTGGCGGGCGACGTGGTGGTTATTCGCTACGAAGGGCCGAAAGGGGGGCCGGGTATGCAGGAAATGCTCTATCCGACAACCTATCTGAAATCTATGGGGCTGGGCAAAGCCTGCGCGCTGATCACCGATGGACGTTTCTCCGGGGGCACTTCCGGCCTGTCGATTGGCCATGTTTCCCCTGAAGCGGCCAGCGGCGGCAATATCGCACTGATTGAAGACGGCGACATGATTGCCATCGACATTCCTCATCGTAGCATTCAGCTGCAGCTAAGCGAGCAGGAGCTGGCCGCACGTCGCGAGGCTCAGGAAGCTCGTGGCGAGCGGGCCTGGACGCCACGCGATCGTCAACGTCAGGTCTCCTTTGCCCTGCGTGCCTATGCCAGCCTGGCTACCAGCGCCGATAAAGGTGCGGTGCGCGATAAAAGTAAGCTTGGAGGCTAATGATGGCTGAGTCACAACCGCTGTCTGACGCCCCTTGCGGGGCAGAATATTTGCGTGCCGTGCTGCGTTCCCCGGTTTATGAGGTTGCGCAGGTTACTCCGCTGCAAAAAATGGAAAAGATCTCTTCCAGGCTGGATAACGTCATTCTGGTCAAGCGTGAAGATCGTCAGCCGGTGCACAGCTTTAAGCTGCGCGGGGCTTACGCCATGATTGCCGGACTGAGTAGTGAGCAAAAAGCCAGCGGGGTGATCACCGCTTCTGCGGGCAATCATGCTCAGGGCGTGGCTCTTTCTTCTACGCGGCTGGGGATCAAATCGCTGATCGTCATGCCGGTGACCACTGCGGATATTAAGGTCGATGCCGTTCGGGCTTTCGGCGGTGAGGTATTGCTCCACGGAGCCAACTTTGATGAAGCGAAGGCGCGCGCGATCGCGCTTTCTCAGCAGCAAGGTTTCACCTACGTGCCACCGTTTGATCATCCGGCAGTCATTGCCGGGCAGGGCACGCTGGCGCTGGAGCTGTTGCAGCAGGATGCGCATATCGACCGTGTCTTCGTTCCTGTTGGCGGCGGCGGCCTGGCGGCCGGTGTGGCGGTGCTGATCAAGCAGCTGATGCCGCAAATCAAAGTCATTGCCGTTGAAGCCGAAGACTCTGCCTGCCTGAAAGCGGCCCTGGAGGCGGGCAAGCCGGTCGATCTGGCCCGTGTAGGCTTGTTTGCCGAGGGTGTGGCGGTTAAACGCATTGGGGATGAAACCTTCCGCGTTTGCCAGGAGTACCTGGATGACATCATCACCGTGGACAGCGACGCTATCTGTGCGGCGATGAAAGATCTGTTTGAGGATGTGCGGGCTGTGGCAGAACCTTCCGGGGCACTGGCGCTGGCAGGCATGAAGAAATATATCCAGCAGCACCATATTCGTGGCGAACGGCTGGCCCATGTGCTCTCCGGGGCTAACGTTAACTTCCACGGTCTGCGCTACGTTTCGGAACGTTGTGAGCTGGGGGAGCAGCGTGAAGCGCTACTTGCAGTAACTATTCCGGAAGAAAAAGGCAGCTTCCTGAAATTTTGCCAGCTGCTTGGCGGGCGCGCGGTAACCGAGTTTAACTATCGCTACGCCAGCTCCGATAATGCCTGTATTTTCGTCGGCGTGCGACTGACGCGCGGTGTGGAAGAACGTCAGGAGATTCTCGCGCAGCTCGATGAAGGTGGCTACGGCGTAGTCGATCTCTCCGATGACGAAATGGCGAAGCTGCATGTGCGCTATATGGTGGGGGGACGTCCGTCTAAACCTCTGCGGGAGCGGTTATACAGCTTTGAGTTTCCTGAATCGCCGGGCGCGCTGCTGAAGTTCCTGCAAACCCTGGGCACGCACTGGAATATCTCTCTGTTTCACTATCGCAGCCACGGTACGGATTACGGCCGCGTGCTGGCGGCGTTTGAGCTGGGCGACAACGAGCCGGATTTTGAAACCCGGCTCAATGAACTTGGCTACGACTGCCACGATGAATCAAATAACCCGGCGTTCCGCTTCTTCCTTGCGGGTTAGTGGCTCCCCGGGAGCAATTTCCAGAAAGCATTCACGAGCGGCTCATTGAGCCGCTTTTTTTGTGCGCACACGCCGAGTTCGAACGGCGTGTTCTCGTCGCTGCGCTCAAGAATCTGCACGCGATTACGCACCGGTTCCGGACTGTTCTCCAGCACGATTTCTGGAATGAGCGCCACGCCGCAGCCCAGAGCAACCATCGAAACCATTGCTTCGTGCCCGGCAACCGTCGCGTAAATAAAAGGATTGCTGATTTTTTGTCGGCGGAACCACAGCTCAATGCGACGGCGCACTGGACCCTGATCGGCCATGATAAAGGGCACTTTGTTCCAGTCGGGCTGAAGGTTGCTGACCATGGATCGCACCGGGCAGGGAAGAGCAGGGGCGATCAGCACCACGGATAAATTCTCCAGCATCGAGAAGGCAACACCCGGTGGCAATGACTCAGGTTTACCGGCAATGGCCAGATCGGCCTCACTGGAATCTACTTTCTCCACGGCGTCGGCTGCATCGCCGGTGGTGAGTTTTATCTCCACGTTGGGATGTTCTGCACGAAACCTGTCCAGAATAGGTGGCAGATGGCTGTATGCCGCGGTTACGGAACAGAAAAGATGCAGCTCTCCTGAGAGCGACGGGCCTTCCTGGCCGATGGTGTGGCGCATCTGTTGATACTGCAACAGCGTATGTTGGGCAAACTGGCGCAGCTGCTCACCGGCTTCGGTTAAGGTGACGGTACGATTATCGCGCAGAAAAAGCGGCTGACCCAGGTCGTCCTCAAGGCGTTGTATCTGGCGGGACAGGGTGGAGGGACTGACGTGCATTGCCCTTGCGCTCCGCCCAAAATGGCGGCTTTCCGCGAGGTGGAGAAACGTTTTCAGATCGCGTAAATCCATGGTCATCGGCCCCTATTTCCGCGTTGCAATTATTGCAACGTCACGTTGTTAATATATCAATTTCAGCAACGCATTTCCTGTCATATAGTGGGTTCATTCTCGCAGGCACGACACGGCTGGCGACCCTTATAAAAACACAACACGACAATCACGGAGTCTCACGATGGCTAATTATTTCAATACTTTGAACCTGCGTCAGCAGCTGGCGCAACTGGGTAAATGTCGTTTCATGGCGCGCAGCGAATTCGCCGATGAAGCAGGCTACCTCAAAGGCAAAAAAGTCGTCATCGTCGGCTGTGGTGCTCAGGGCCTGAACCAGGGTCTGAACATGCGTGACTCCGGTCTGGATGTCGCTTACGCCCTGCGCGCTGAAGCGATTGCTGAAAAGCGCGCCTCCTGGCGCAAAGCGACTGAAAATGGCTTCAAAGTGGGCACTTATGAAGAGCTGATCCCGCAGGCGGACCTGGTGGTTAACCTGACGCCGGATAAGCAGCACTCCGCGGTGGTTAAAGCTGTTCAGCCGATGATGAAAGATGGCGCAGCGCTGGGCTATTCACACGGTTTCAACGTTGTTGAAGTTGGCGAGCAAATCCGTAAAGACATCACCGTGGTCATGGTGGCACCAAAATGTCCGGGCACTGAAGTGCGTGAAGAGTATAAGCGTGGTTTCGGCGTGCCAACGCTCATCGCGGTTCACCCGGAAAACGATCCGAAAGGCGAAGGTATGGCCATCGCTAAAGCCTGGGCTGCTGCAACCGGCGGCCATCGTGCGGGCGTACTGGAATCCTCTTTCGTCGCGGAGGTTAAATCTGACCTGATGGGCGAGCAAACTATCCTGTGCGGCATGTTGCAGGCTGGTTCTTTGCTGTGCTTTGACAAGCTGGTGGAGGAAGGGACTGATCCGGCCTGGGCCGAAAAACTGATTCAGTTCGGCTGGGAAACCATCACCGAAGCGCTGAAGCAGGGTGGGATCACTTTAATGATGGATCGCCTCTCCAATCCGGCTAAAATTCGCGCTTATGCGCTGTCCGAGCAGCTGAAAACCATCATGGCACCGCTGTTCCAGAAGCACATGGACGACATCATCTCCGGTGAATTCTCCTCCGGCATGATGGCGGACTGGGCCAACGACGATGAGAAACTGCTGACCTGGCGTGAAGAGACCGGCAAAACCGCGTTCGAAACCGCGCCGCAGTTTGAAGGCAAAATCTCCGAGCAGGAATACTTCGACAAAGGCGTACTGATGATCGCCATGGTGAAAGCGGGCGTTGAGCTGGCGTTCGAAACCATGGTTGATGCAGGCATCATCGAAGAATCCGCTTACTACGAATCGCTGCACGAGCTGCCGCTGATTGCGAACACCATCGCCCGTAAGCGCCTGTACGAAATGAACGTCGTCATTTCCGATACCGCTGAGTACGGTAACTACCTGTTCTCTTACGCCGCGGTACCGCTGCTGAAAGAGTTTATGACGACGCTGCAGCCAGGCGATCTGGGGAAAGAGATCCCGGCCGCCGCCGTTGATAACGCGCAGCTGCGCGATGTTAACGAAGCTATTCGTCATCATGAAATCGAAAAAGTGGGCCAGAAACTGCGCGGCTATATGACCGATATGAAACGTATCGCGGTTGCGGGCTAAGCGAGTCCCCCGTCACCCTAATCCGGCCCTCTCAAATGCGTAGAGGGCACATAGAAAAATGCCCTTCTCAAATGAGAAGGGCATTTTTTTAGTTACGGTACAGAACCTTAATCACGTGGTAGCCGAACTGCGTGTGCAGCGGGCCAACAGGTTCCAGCAGCGGACAGGAAAACACCACTTTATCGAAAGCCGGGACCATCTGGCCCTGACGGAATTCGCCTAAATGTCCACCTTTCTTGCCCGATGGGCAGGTAGAGTGTTTTTTTGCTAGCTTTTCAAAGTCGCCGCCGTTCTTCAGCTGCTCCAGAATTTCCAGAGCCAGTTTTTCTTCCTTTACAAGGATATGCAGTGCTGCCGCTGTTTTTGCCATGATAGTGCCTTGAGTCGTATGGATTCCGCTGGCTATACTACCACGCAGTTTTTCTCCCCTCCTGACTTTCATTGAGTGACCTTATGCGTTTAAACCCAGGCCAACAACAAGCCGTCGAATTTGTTACCGGACCCTGCCTGGTCCTGGCGGGCGCCGGCTCGGGCAAAACGCGTGTCATCACCAACAAAATGGCGCATCTTATCCGCGAATGCGGCTATCAGGCGCGACATATTGCCGCAGTGACTTTTACCAACAAGGCTGCACGGGAGATGAAAGAGCGTGTCGCCCAGACGCTGGGCCGTAAAGAAGCGCGCGGTTTACTGATTTCTACGTTCCACACGCTGGGACTTGAGATCATTAAGCGCGAGTATGCGGCGCTGGGCATGAAATCGAACTTCTCTTTGTTTGACGATACCGATCAGCTCGCGCTCCTGAAAGAATTGACGGAAGGTCTGCTTGAGGAAGACAAGACGCTGCTACAGCAGCTGATCTCCACGATCTCAAACTGGAAAAACGATCTGCTGACACCGACTCAGGCAGCAGCGCAGGCGAAGGGCGAGCGCGACCGAATCTTTGCGCACTGTTACAGCCTGTACGATACCCATCTTAAATCCTGCAACGTGCTGGATTTTGACGATCTCATCTTGCTGCCCACGCTGCTGTTGCAGCGCAATGAGGAAGTGCGCGAACGCTGGCAAAACCGCATCCGCTATCTGCTGGTGGATGAGTATCAGGATACCAACACCAGCCAGTATGAGCTGGTGAAGCTGCTGGTAGGTGCGCGTGCGCGTTTCACTGTGGTAGGCGACGACGATCAGTCAATCTATTCCTGGCGTGGCGCCAGACCACAGAATCTCGTCCTGTTAAGCCAGGACTTCCCGGCTCTACAGGTCATTAAGCTTGAGCAGAACTATCGCTCTTCCGGGCGCATTCTGAAAGCGGCCAATATTCTGATCGCCAACAACCCTCACGTCTTTGAAAAACGTCTTTTTTCAGAGCTGGGCTACGGGGCTGAGCTGAAAGTGGTGAGCGCAAACAGTGAAGATCATGAGGCCGAGCGTGTCACCGGCGAGCTTATTGCGCACCATTTTATTAATAAAACCAGCTACAAAGATTACGCTATTCTCTATCGCGGCAACCACCAGTCGCGCGTTTTTGAAAAGATGCTGATGCAAAACCGCATTCCGTATCGTATTTCCGGCGGTACATCGTTTTTCTCGCGTCCTGAAATTAAAGATCTGCTGGCGTATCTGCGCGTGCTGACCAACCAGGACGATGACAGCGCGTTCCTGCGCATCGTCAATACACCCAAGCGAGAAATAGGACCGGCAACGCTTCAGAAGCTCGGAGAATGGGCCATGCAGCGTAATAAAAGTCTGTTTACCGCAAGCTTTGATTTTGGCCTTAGCCAGACACTGAGCGGGCGAGGGCTTGAGTCGCTGCAGCGTTTTACCCATTGGCTGCGTGACGTAGCAACGCTTGCCGAACGCGAGCCGGTTGCCGCCGTTCGCGATCTCATTCACGGCGTGGACTACGAAAGCTGGCTGTATGAAACCTCACCCAGCCCGAAAGCTGCTGAAATGAGGATGAAAAACGTTAACCAGCTTTTTAGCTGGATGACGGAAATGCTCGAAGGTTCGGAAATTGACGAGCCGATGACGCTGACACAGGTCGTCACCCGCTTTACCCTGCGCGATATGATGGAGCGGGGTGAGAACGACGAAGAGGCCGATCAGGTTCAGCTGATGACCCTTCATGCCTCCAAAGGGCTGGAGTTCCCTTACGTCTATATGGTGGGTATGGAAGAAGGGCTGCTGCCGCATCAAAGCAGTATTGATGAAGATAATATTGATGAAGAGCGCCGTCTGGCCTACGTAGGCATTACGCGCGCGCAAAAAGAACTGACCTTTACGCTTTGCAAAGAGCGCCGCCAGTACGGTGAGCTAATACGTCCGGAGCCAAGCCGTTTCCTGCTTGAGCTGCCGCAGGACGATGTGCAGTGGGAAACCGAACGCAAAGTGGTCTCGGCCGAAGAGCGTATGAATAAAGGGCAGGCAAACGTCGCCAACATTCGTGAAATGCTGGCTAAGGCACGCGGCGGCTGAACTATTTAACGGTGAGTGGCCAGTGGACGTAGCTTTGCCACAGGCTTTCTTGCCCGATCAGTTCTGCACCCAGTGGATGACAGCCCAGCCAGTTTGCGGGCAATGTCAGGTACAGCGCTTCACCCTCGGCGGTCAGTTCAATGGCCGGTAAAATATCATCCCGACGGCGGCTGGCGAAAATAATCGCTAAGCGCAGCAGGCGACAAAGCCGCTCGGCAATACGCGGCGGTACGGCGTTCTGTTGATGGAGCGAGGAGAGATCGACGGGATTGGTCTGGTTGAGCAGCAGGGTCGCCAGCAGCTTCTTCTGCGCCGGGGTGTAGCCGGGAAGATCAAGATTGCGCACCAGATAGGATGCGTGAAGCGGAGCCTGTTTAAAATCGACGCTCAGCCCTATTTCATGCAGGAGGGCGGCACTTTGCAGCATCTCCTTGCTCAGGGTATCGAGCTGCCATTCCTCGGCCACGCTGTTAGCAAAAGCATCGGCCAGCTGCTGTACGCGTTCGGCCTGCGCGGTATCCACCATGAAACGACGCTGGATATTGCGGAGGGTGCGGCTGCGAATTTCCCGATCGACGGAAAGATGTAACATGCCATAGACCAGCCCTTCGCGCAGTGCGCCGCCGGCCAGGGTCATGTAATCAATGTTAAGTTGCTCAAAGATGGCAATTAAAATCGCCAGGCCGCTTGGGAAAACCAGCGCGCGCTCCAGGGTTAACCCTTCAATTTCAAGCTCTTCAAGTCGGCCGCACTGGATGGCTCGCTCTTTTAGCTGCTGAAGCTTGGCAAGCGTAATACGTTCATCCATCCCCTGTGCCATCATGATTTCCTGTAAAGCCTGGACGGTGCCTGAGGCGCCGACGCAGACCTTCCAGCCGTGATGTTTTAATTCATCGATCACCGGTTTGAGGACGTCGCTTGCTGCCGCTTGCGCCGCGGCAAAGTTCTCTTTTGCTAAATTTCGGTCGCTGAAAAATCGCTCCAGCCAGGTCACGCAGCCCATCGACAGGCTAAATAACGCTGTCGTTTGTGCTCCGCTCCCCGTCACCAGCTCTGTGCTGGCCCCGCCAATATCCACCACCAGGCGCTGGTCGGCACCGCCGGTGGTGTGCGCGACCCCCTGATAGATCAGACGGGCTTCTTCTTCGCCACGAATGACCTGCACCGGGCAGCCCAGGATTTTTTCAGCCTGTTGAATGAAGACATCGGCGTTGGTTGCAAGACGCAGTGTCGCCGTGGCGACAACACGAATTTGCTGCTGGGGAATATCCTGCAGGCGTTCTGCGAATAAGCGCAGACACTGCCAGCCGCGTTCCATAGCCTCCGGGGACAGCGCATTTTCACTGTTTAACCCGGCGGCAAGGCGGACTTTACGTTTGATGCGGGCCAGGGTCTGAATTGTCCCAGCCACCTCACGTACCACTAACATATGGAAACTGTTAGAACCTAAATCAATAGCTGCATACAGTGAGGTGGAGCTGAGCATAAAGAGTTAACCTGTGCGACGACGATTACCACGGGATGCACTGCCACCACGACGAGGACCGTTGCCGGTACGAGGGCGGGTCAGACGTTTTGGCGGTGGAAGTTCGCTTAACAGTGCTTCTGTTTTATATTTGCTGACCGGAATCGAATGGCCGATGTAGGTTTCGATCGCGGACAGGTTTAACGCGTAATCTTCACAGGCGAGGCTGATGGAGTGCCCGCTTGCACCGGCGCGGCCGGTACGGCCAATACGGTGAACGTAATCTTCACAGTCATCCGGCAGGTCGTAGTTGAAGACGTGGGTTACCGCAGGAATATGCAGGCCACGGGCGGCAACGTCGGTGGCGACCAGAATATCAAGGTCGCCGCGGGTAAACTCATCGAGAATACGCAGCCGTTTTTTCTGCGCAACATCGCCGGTCAACAGGCCAACGCGGTGTCCGTCGGCCGCCAGGTGGCCCCAGATATCTTCACAGCGGTGTTTCGTGTTGGCGAAAATGATGGCGCGGTCCGGCCATTCTTCTTCAATCAGCGTTTGCAGCAGACGCATTTTTTCGTCGTTTGACGGATAGAACAGCTCTTCTTTAATGCGGTGGCCAGTTTTTTGTTCTGGTTCCACTTCAACATATTCTGCGTTGTTCATCTGCTCGAAAGCCAGCTCACGAACGCGATAAGAAAGCGTTGCCGAGAACAGCATGTTCAGGCGCTGGGTAACCGGCGGCATACGACGGAACAGCCAGCGGATATCTTTGATAAAGCCCAAATCGTACATGCGATCGGCTTCATCGAGCACCACGACCTGAATCGCACCTAAGTTGATATGATTTTGCTTGGCGTAGTCGATTAAGCGACCGGTTGTGCCAATCAGAATATCGACGCCACTTTCCAGCACCTTAAGCTGTTTGTCGTAGCCGTCGCCACCGTAGGCCAGGCCGAGCTTCAAGCCCGTCGCCTGCGCCAGGGGGTCTGCATCGGAGTGAATTTGCACGGCCAGTTCACGAGTCGGTGCCATAATTAAGGCACGCGGCTGGTTCACCTGACGGTTCTCCGGGACAGGGTGAGAGAGTAAATAATGGAACGTTGACGTTAAGAACGCCATCGTTTTGCCAGTACCGGTTTGCGCCTGACCTGCAACATCACGATTCGCCAGCGTCAGCGGAAGTGCGAGTGCCTGGATTGGGGTGCAGTTATGGAACCCTTTCTTTTCAAGGGCTTCAATCACCTTAGGGTGCAGGGCGAAGTCGGAAAACTTCTGTTCGGTCAAATGTGTTTTGCTCATAGTGTGGTAGAATATCAGCTAACTATTGCTTTACGAAAGCGTATCCGGTGAAATAAAGTCAACCTTAAGTTGGTTAATGCTACACCAACAAGGTAGACATAATCCTGTGGAGTAGAACATGAGCGATAAAATTATTCACCTGACTGACGACAGTTTCGACACGGACGTACTTAAAGCTAACGGGTTGACTCTCGTTGATTTCTGGGCAGAGTGGTGTGGTCCGTGCAAAATGATCGCCCCGATTCTTGATGAAATCGCTGATGAATATCAGGGCAAATTAACCGTTGCCAAGCTGAACATCGATCAGAACCCGGGCACCGCGCCGAAATACGGCATTCGCGGGATCCCAACTCTGCTGCTGTTTAAGAACGGTGAAGTGGCGGCCACCAAAGTGGGTGCGCTGTCCAAAGGCCAGTTAAAAGAGTTCCTGGACGCTAACCTGGCATAATGGAATCTCAGCCGGTGCGTGCCCGGCTCGCAATTTTTTGTGAGCCGCTGGACGCCCGGCGTCAGTCATGCTAAGTTACTTTTACTGCACTTTGAACTTGCCTTAAAGTTTGAACCTTTGTAATACCCAATGCATCCCATTCGCTATCGCTAAGACGCTAAAATTTCACAGTGAGCACAGGGTTGCATAAGCGATTTCGGGCGTATCACCCATTCCGTCGTGTCGTTTCAGTTCTGCGTTTTTCCTATGACCAGACAGCGATAAGACATGTGGTGCTGGCCATTAAACAGGCATGGATAAATCCTGCCATACCATTCACGATACATGTTCGAGATTTACCCCGAGTTTAAGAACCCACCATTATGAATCTTACCGAATTAAAGAATACGCCGGTTTCTGAGCTGATTACTCTCGGCGAAAATATGGGACTGGAAAACCAGGCCCGCATGCGCAAGCAGGACATCATCTTCTCCATCCTGAAGCAGCATGCTAAGAGTGGCGAAGATATCTTCGGTGACGGAGTGCTGGAGATACTGCAGGATGGATTTGGTTTCCTCCGCTCCGCAGACAGCTCCTACCTTGCCGGTCCCGATGACATTTACGTTTCCCCCAGCCAAATCCGCCGTTTCAACCTCCGCACAGGGGATACTATCTCCGGTAAGATTCGTCCGCCGAAAGAAGGCGAGCGTTACTTTGCCCTGCTGAAAGTCAACGAGGTTAACTACGACAAACCGGAAAATGCGCGTAGCAAAATCCTGTTTGAAAACTTAACCCCGCTGCATGCCAACTCTCGTCTGCGCATGGAACGTGGTAACGGTTCTACCGAAGACTTAACCGCACGCGTACTGGATTTGGCCTCGCCAATCGGTCGTGGCCAGCGTGGTCTGATCGTGGCACCACCAAAAGCCGGTAAAACCATGCTGCTGCAGAACATCGCGCAGAGCATTGCTTATAACCACCCGGACTGCGTGCTGATGGTTCTGCTCATTGATGAGCGTCCGGAAGAAGTGACCGAAATGCAGCGTCTGGTGAAAGGCGAAGTTGTGGCCTCTACCTTTGATGAGCCAGCTTCTCGCCACGTTCAGGTAGCCGAAATGGTTATCGAGAAGGCGAAGCGTCTGGTTGAGCACAAAAAAGACGTCATCATCCTGCTGGATTCCATTACTCGTCTGGCTCGCGCCTATAACACCGTCGTACCGGCTTCCGGTAAAGTGCTGACCGGTGGTGTGGACGCGAACGCCCTGCATCGTCCAAAGCGTTTCTTCGGTGCTGCGCGTAACGTGGAAGAGGGCGGCAGCCTGACCATCATCGCAACCGCTCTGGTCGATACCGGTTCTAAAATGGATGAAGTTATCTACGAAGAATTTAAAGGTACCGGCAACATGGAACTGCATCTGGCGCGTAAAATCGCTGAGAAGCGTGTCTTCCCTGCTATTGATTACAACCGTTCGGGTACGCGTAAAGAAGAACTCCTTACGACCCAGGAAGAGCTGCAGAAAATGTGGATCCTGCGTAAGATTATTCACCCTATGGGCGAAATCGACGCGATGGAGTTCCTCATCAATAAGCTGGCGATGACCAAAACCAACGACGAATTCTTCGATATGATGAAGCGCTCGTAAGCAATAAAACTCGGGGAACGCCACGCTTAGTCGTGGCGTTTTTCTTTGGTGACGTATACGCTCTATCTCAACTTAATTCAAAACATAACGGCAAAAAAGTGTTTAGTATTTGTTCACAGTTCAACACGGAAAGAAGAGTAAAATATGATTGTGGCATGTTTTTTGCTTTAATTACTGCATGATTTAGCAGAGAGTCGTTTATCGTGAACTTACTCAGTCTGAGTACAGACCTCATTTTTGTGTTCATTTTCACCCTCACCTTTTTATTTTTTGCCAGAAAAGTGGCAAAAAAAATTGGGCTGGTGGACAGACCTAATTACCGTAAGCGGCACCAGGGATTAATCCCGCTTGTCGGGGGGATCTCTGTTTACGCTGGAGTATGTTTTGCATTTTTCTTTGCCTGGTTAACGTCAAGCTATTACATTCCTCATGCGCGGCTCTACCTACTCTGCGCAGGTGTTCTGGTGCTTGTCGGCGCACTGGACGATCGTTTTGATATTAGCGTTAAATTCCGTGCGCTGGCTCAAGCCTTTGTTGCAGTTGTCATGATGGCTTATGCCGGCCTCTATTTATCCAGTCTTGGTTACATTCTGGGTTCCTGGGAGTTTCTGCTTGGTCCCTTCGGTTATATCGTGACTCTCTTTGCGGTCTGGGCTGCTATCAATGCTTTCAATATGGTTGATGGCATAGACGGACTGCTTGGTGGGCTTTCAAGCGTTTCTTTTGCCGCACTTGGCGTAATTCTCTTTTTTGATGGACAAACGAGCCTTGCGATGTGGTGTTTCGCAATGATTGCAGCCATTCTTCCTTATATTTTGCTTAATCTCGGTGCCCTGGGTCGACGTTACAAAGTCTTTATGGGAGATGCGGGGAGTACGTTTATTGGTTTTACGTTAATCTGGATGCTGCTGCAAACGACACAGGGCCCATCTCATCCCGTAAGGGCGGTAACGGCACTATGGATTATTGCCATTCCCCTGATGGACATGATTGCTATTATGTATCGGCGATTGCGTAAAGGATTGAGCCCATTCTCGGCGGATCGCCAGCACATCCATCATCTTATTATGCGTGCAGGCTTTACTTCGCGACAGGCATTCGCTTTGATATCGCTTGCTGCAGCTTTGTTAGCGACAGTGGGTGTTGTTGCAGAATATTATGTTGTAGTGCCGGAGTGGGTGATGTTGGCATTATTCTTGCTTGCATTTGTGCTCTATGATTATTGCATTAAGCGGGCATGGAAAGTGGCTCGCTTTATCAGGCGTATTAAACGCCGCCAACGCAGAAATAGCAGCATTTCTTAATCCTGAATTGGGGAAGTGATGAGACAAAACGTGCCAGGAAGTCATCCGGGAATGGTGGACAACGAGTTGGACATTCGGGGTTTGGTCCGGACACTGTGGAAAGGGAAGTTCTGGATTGTGGGCATGGCGTTAGCTTTTGCCCTTATCGCGCTGGTTTACACCTTCTTTGCTAAGCAGGAATGGAGTGCCAATGCCATAACCGATCGTCCGACGGTCAATATGCTGGGCGGATATTACTCCCAGCAACAGTTCCTCCGTAACCTTGATATCAAAGCCAATATGGCGCCGGTCGATCAGCCTTCGGCTATGGATGAAGCTTACAAAGAGTTCATAATGCAGCTCTCGGCTTACGACACGCGTCGTGATTTCTGGCTGCAAACCGACTACTACAAGCAGCGTCAGGTCGGCAACAGTAAAGCCGATGCAGCCCTGCTTGATGAAATGGTGGACAATATTCAGTTCACCGCAGGGGATATGAGCCGCAATCTCAATGACAGCGTCAAGCTGATCGCTGAAACGGCGGCGGATGCGAATAACCTGCTGCGTCAATACGTCGCTTTCGCCAGCCAGCGTGCGGCAAGTCACCTGAACGAAGAATTAACCGGAGCATGGGCGGCACGTACTGGCCAGATGAAAGCTCAGGTTAAACGTCAGGAAGCCGTGGCTAAATCTATTTACGATCGTAAAGTGAAGAGTGTTGAACAGGCGCTTAAAATCGCTGAACAACAGAATATCGCCCGCAGCGAAACGGAAGTCCCGGCTAACGAACTGCCTGACTCTGAAATGTTTATGCTGGGTCGTCCGATGCTTCAGGCCAGGCTTGAAAGCCTGCAGGCTGTCGGCCCGGACTTTGATATTGACTACGACCAGAACCGAGCCATGCTTTCGACGCTGAACGTTGGCCCCACTCTCGATCCTCGTTTTCAGACCTACCGTTATTTGCGTACCCCGGAAGAACCCGTTAAGCGCGACAGCCCGCGTAGGGCGTTCATGCTGATCATGTGGGGTGCGGTTGGGGCACTGACAGGCGCAGGCGTGGCATTGGCCCGCCGCCCTAAAACGTTATAACGCCCTTGCCCGGTGAAGGCTTGCTGGAAGGCCTTCACCTTTTTTAATAAAAGAGAATCGCTGTGAAAGTGTTAACAGTTTTTGGCACGCGACCTGAGGCCATTAAAATGGCTCCGCTTGTTCATGCGTTGGCAAAAGACGCGTTTTTTGACGCGAAAGTATGTGTCACGGCCCAGCATCGTGAGATGCTCGACCAGGTATTGAATCTGTTTGCTATTGAGCCTGATTACGACCTCAACATCATGAGTCCGGGACAGGGGCTGACGGAAATCACCTGCCGGATCCTTGAAGGGCTTAAGCCTATTCTTGAGTCGTTTAAGCCTGATGTTGTATTGGTGCATGGTGATACCACCACTACGGTTGCGACGAGCCTCGCGGCATTTTATCAGCGTATCCCGGTAGGGCACGTTGAGGCGGGGTTACGCACGGGCGATCTCTATTCTCCGTGGCCAGAAGAAGCGAACCGTACGTTGACCGGCCATCTTGCGATGTACCATTTCGCCCCTACGGAAAATTCACGCCAGAACCTGTTACGCGAAAATATTAATGATAATAAGATCTTCGTTACGGGTAATACGGTGATTGACGCGCTGATAAGCGTTCGCGATCGCGTACTGGTTGATGACCAGTTGCGTAACAGCCTTGCTCAGCACCATCCCTATTTAGACAGCACTAAAAAACTGATCCTGGTGACCGGCCACCGTCGCGAAAGTTTTGGCGAGGGCTTTGAGCGCATTTGTCATGCGCTCGCAGAAATTGCTAAACAAAACAGCGATGTGCAGATAGTTTATCCGGTACACCTGAACCCGAACGTTAGTGAACCGGTTAAGCGCATTCTTGGCCATGTCGACAATGTCGTGCTGGTCGCGCCGCAGGAATACCTGCCGTTCGTTTATCTGATGAATCAGTCCTATCTGATTCTCACCGATTCCGGCGGAATTCAGGAAGAGGCTCCGTCGCTGGGGAAACCCGTATTGGTTATGCGAGATACCACGGAGCGTCCTGAAGCGGTGAAAGCGGGCACAGTTCGTCTGGTGGGCACGGATACGCAGACTATCGTCCGTGAGGTTACTCGTTTACTGCATGATGAAAGTGAATATCAAATGATGAGCCGCGCGCATAATCCTTATGGTGAGGGCAAGGCTTGTGAACGTATTTTGACTGCGCTGAAGAAAAATCAGGTGAAACTATGAGTTTTTCAACCATCTCCGTTATTGGTCTTGGCTACATTGGTTTACCCACCGCGGCGGCATTTGCCTCGCGTCAGAAAAACGTTGTAGGCATTGATATTAATCAGCATGCGGTGGACACGATCAATCGTGGGGCCATTCATATTGTTGAGCCGGAGCTGGACAACGTTGTCAGGACCGCGGTCGAGGCAGGTTTTCTGCGTGCCAGCACGCAGCCTGTAGAAGCAGATGCCTTCCTGATCGCTGTACCAACGCCTTTTCAGGGCGACCATGAACCCGATATGGCATTTGTAAAAGCCGCCGCGGTTTCTGTTGCACCGGTCCTGAAAAAGGGCTCGCTGGTGATTCTGGAATCCACTTCTCCGGTGGGATCCACAGAGCAAATGGCGGAATGGCTGGCTGAGCTGCGACCGGATCTCACCTTCCCGCAGCAGGCGGGGGAAGCGGCAGACATCAATGTCGCCTACTGCCCGGAACGCGTGCTGCCAGGCCAGGTGATGGTTGAACTGATTAAGAACGATCGCGTCATCGGTGGCATGACACCTGCTTGCTCCGCGCGTGCCAGCGAGCTTTATAAAATTTTCCTTGAGGGTGAATGCGTTATCACCAATTCCCGCACCGCAGAGATGTGCAAGCTGACTGAAAATAGCTTCCGGGACGTCAACATTGCCTTTGCCAACGAACTCTCGCTGATTTGTGCCGATCAAGGTATCAATGTATGGGAGCTTATTCGTCTGGCCAATCGCCATCCGCGCGTCAATATTTTGCAGCCGGGACCGGGCGTAGGCGGGCACTGTATTGCGGTTGATCCCTGGTTTATCGTTGCGCAGAACCCGCAGCAGGCGCGCCTGATTCGCACAGCCCGTGAAGTCAACGACGGGAAGCCGCACTGGGTGATGGATCAGATCAAAGCCGCCGTCGCCGAAAGCCTTACCGAAACCGGCCGTCGGGCCAGTGAACTGAAAATCGCCTGCTTTGGCTTAGCGTTCAAACCCAACATTGACGATCTGCGTGAGAGCCCGGCGATGGAGATTGCGCAGAGGGTTGCAGACTGGCACAGCGGCGAAACGCTGGTGGTTGAGCCAAATATTCATCAGTTACCTGAGAAGCTTGCAGGGACCTGCCAGCTGGTAAGTCTTGATGCCGCTTTACAGCAGGCTGATGTGCTGGTGATGCTGGTCGATCACAAAGAATTTAAAGCGCTCTCCGCGGATAGAATCCAGCAGCGCTGGGTTGTCGATACTAAAGGCGTCTGGCGCTAACGCGTCGGGCTGAGGCCAAAACATGCACAGTTTGCTTTGCGCCCGCCTTGAAAACCTCGAGTGGGAAACCCGGTTTTTTGGTGTTAACAGCGGCATTGTTCGCTTTGCGGAGGATGCGCCCGCGCTGACCCCGGAGCGGCTTGACGCGTTTGAACGCGTGCAGGCAAAGATTCCCGCTCACCGTACCGACTGGCTTGATGGTTTGCAGCAGGCAGGTTTCCGCCTCGTAGAAGGCGAAGTCGATCTGATGCTGTCTATTGGCACGGAAAATGCTTCTCTCAGCACCGTGAGCGCTCAGCCTGACGATATCGCCGTGCTGCGCAAGTTGGCCTCGCAGACTTTTACGCAGAGCCGTTTTCGCACCCCGTGGTATCAGCCCGAAGACAGCGGCCGTTTTTATGCCCAATGGGTCGAGAACGCGGTGCTGGGAACGTTTGACCATCAGTGTCTGCTGCTGAAAAAGGGTGACGAAATACAGGGCTTTGTTAGCCTGCGCCAGCTCAGCCAATGCGAAGGCAGAATAGGTCTTCTTGCGGGCCGCGGCGTCGGCGAACAGCTCATGAATGCCGCACGAGACTGGTGCCAACAGCGCGGGCTGACAACGCTGCGTGTTGCTACGCAGGTCAGTAATACCGCCGCTTTGCGACGTTATATTCAAAGCGGTGCCACCGTTGAAAGCACCGCCTTCTGGTTATACAGGTGAAAAAATGATCCCATTTAATGCTCCGCCGGTAGTAGGTACGGAAATCGAATATATGCAGGCTGCAATGGGGAGCGGTAAGCTCTGCGGCGACGGTGGCTTTACGCGTCGCTGTCAGCAGTGGATGGAGCAGCGGTTTGGCAGCAAAAAGGTGTTATTAACCCCGTCCTGCACCGCCTCGCTGGAAATGGCCGCGTTGCTGCTGGATATCAAAGCGGGTGATGAAGTTATCATGCCGAGTTACACCTTTGTCTCTACCGCCAATGCTTTTGTGCTGCGCGGAGCCAAGGTCGTCTTTGTGGATATTCGTCCGGATACGATGAACATCGACGAAACGCTGATCGAAGCGGCAATTACCGGGAAGACTCGTGCCATAGTGCCGGTTCACTACGCAGGGGTGGCCTGCGAGATGGACACCATCATGGCGCTGGCCCAAAAATATAATCTGTTTGTCGTGGAAGATGCCGCTCAGGGCGTTATGTCGACCTATAAAGGTCGCGCGCTGGGAACAATCGGTCACATCGGCTGTTTCAGCTTCCACGAAACTAAAAACTACACCGCAGGGGGGGAAGGTGGCGCGACGCTGATTAACGATCCTTCCCTCGTTGATCGCGCGGAAATCATTCGCGAAAAAGGCACCAACCGAAGCCAGTTCTTCCGTGGACAGGTGGACAAATATACCTGGCGCGACATCGGTTCCAGCTACCTGATGGCTGATTTACAGGCCGCTTATCTCTGGGGGCAGCTCGAAGCCGCAGAGAAGATTAACGAACAGCGCCTGAAGCTCTGGCAGACTTATCATGATGCACTGGCTCCTTTGGCCCGCGCGGGTCGTATTGAGCTGCCAGCGGTTCCGAAAGACTGCGTGCAAAACGCCCACATGTTTTATATCAAGCTGCGCGACGTGGAAGATCGCACGGCTCTGATTTCTTATCTTAAAGAAGCCGATATCATGGCCGTCTTCCACTACATTCCCCTGCATACTTGTCCGGCAGGAGAGAAGTTTGGTTATTTCCACGGCGAAGACCGCTTCACCACCAAAGAGAGCGAGCGCCTGGTACGTCTGCCGCTGTTCTTTAACCTGACCTCTGCCAATCAACGTACTGTGATCAATACGTTGTTAAGCTACCTTTCCTGATATGTCGCTGGCAAAAGCCTCAGTGTGGACCGCGGGGTCCACGCTGGTAAAAATTGCGGCTGGCCTGCTGGTGGTAAAACTGCTGGCCGTTGCCTACGGTCCGAGCGGCGTAGGGCTTGCCGGCAACTTTCGCCAGATGGTCACCGTGCTGGGCGTACTGGCGGGCGCCGGGATTTTCAACGGCGTGACCAAATACGTCGCCCAGTATCATGACGATGCTCAGGAGCTGCAAAAGGTCATCGGCACCTCCTCCGCCATGGTGTTGGGCTTCTCGACCCTGCTGGCTATCATTTTTGTTGTCGCTGCCGGGCCCATCAGTATGGGGCTTTTCGGCCACGATCATTATCAGGACTTAGTCCGCCTGGTGGCGCTGGTTCAAATGGGCATTGCCTGGGCGAACCTGTCGCTTGCCATTATGAAAGGTTTCCGGGACGCGGCCGGTAACGCGCTGGCGCTAATTGGCGGCAGCCTTATCGGCGTGGCCGCTTACTACCTCTGTTATCGCCTGGGCGGTTATCAGGGGGCGCTGCTGGGCCTGGCTCTGGTACCGGCGCTGGTGCTTATTCCAGCTGGGTTTATGCTGGTCAGGCGTGAGCATATTCCGTTGGGCTACCTGAAACCGCAGTGGGACAGTTTTTACGCCAGCAGCCTTGGGAAGTTTACTCTCATGGCGGTGATGACCTCGATCACGCTGCCTGTGGCCTACGTGATGATGCGTAATCTGCTGGCTGAGCATTACAGCTGGGATGAGGTGGGGATCTGGCAGGGGGTCAGCAGTATTTCAGATGCCTATCTCCAGTTTATCACTGCCTCGTTCAGCGTTTATCTGCTGCCTACGCTGTCGAGACTGACGGCAAAACAGGATATTTCTCGTGAGATCGTGCGTGCGCTAAAGTTTGTTCTGCCCGCCGTGGCCGCTGCCAGTCTTACGGTATGGCTGCTGCGTGATTTTGCCATCTGGCTGCTGTTTTCCCATAAGTTTACTGCCATGCGCGATCTGTTTGCCTGGCAGCTGGTGGGCGATGTATTGAAGGTGGGAGCCTATGTTTTCGGCTATTTAGTCATCGCTAAAGCTTCGCTGCGCTTTTATATTTTGACTGAAATCAGTCAGTTTGCTTTATTAACCGGATTTTCTCGCTGGCTGATCCCGGCCCATGGCGCGCAGGGTGCCGCGCAGGCGTATATGGCGACGTATATTGTTTATTTCGCGCTCTGCTGTAGCGTGTTTCTCCTATATCGTAGACGAGCATGACGACACTGATTCACGTACTGGGATCGGATATCCCGCATCATAATCAGACGGTTTTGCGTTTTTTTAACGACGCTCTGGCCGCCTCAGATCCGCACGCTCGCCAGTTTATGGTGGTCTCAACGGATAACACTTTGCCTGGTGTTTTTTCCCAACTCGCAATAACCCTTTTCCCGACCAAAAAAGCGTTAGCAAAGGCCGTGACGGAAAAAGCGCGAGCCGAACGCCAGCAGCGTTTTTTCTTCCATGGCCAGTTCAACAGCTCGCTGTGGATTGCTTTACTGACCGGCGGGCTGAAGCCCGTGCAGGTCAGCTGGCATATCTGGGGCGCCGATCTTTATGAAGCTTCCCGCCGTCTCAAGTTCCGCCTGTTCTATCTGCTGCGACGTCTCGCTCAGGGGCGCGTTGGTCGGGTGTTTGCCACCCGGGGCGACCTTAATTACTTCCATGTACGTCATCCGCAGGTGCCGGGCGAGCTGCTGTATTTCCCGACGCGTATGGACCAGGCGCTTAACGCGATGAGCAATGATGAAAAGCCGGAAGGCAAACTTACGCTGCTGGTGGGCAATTCCGGCGATCGCAGTAATCAGCACGTTGCAGCACTGAAGGCTATTCACGCGCAGTTTGGTGACAGCGTACGTGTCATAGTCCCTATGGGCTATCCGGCTAACAATGAAAGCTATATCAGTGAGGTGATGCAGGCGGGTCGCCAGCTGTTCAGCGAAGAAAACTTGCAGGTACTGACCGATAACATCGAGTTTACTGAATATCTGTCACTGTTGCGCCAGTGCGATCTTGGCTATTTCATTTTCGACAGGCAGCAGGGTATCGGTACGCTGTGCCTGTTAATTCAGGCAGGCATTCCCTGTGTGCTTAGCCGCAAAAATCCGTTCTGGCAGGATATGGTTGAGCAGCATGTTCCCGTGCTGTTTACCGGCGACCCGCTGGATGAATCCGTGGTGCGCGAGGCGCAGCGTCAGCTACGCTTGTTAGATAAGCAGCAGATTGCCTTTTTCAATCCCAACTATCTCGACGGTTGGCATCACGCGTTAGCTGTCGCTTCAGGAGAAACCGCATGAGTCTGCTGCAATTTGGCGGTTTGTTTGTCGTGTGGTTTGTCTCCGTAATGTTTATCGGCGTATTGACCTACCAGGAATTCCGCCGGGTACGCTTTAACTTTAACGTTTTTTTCTCCCTGCTTTATCTGCTGACTTTCTATTTTGGTTTTCCGTTTACCTGCACGCTAGTGTTCAGGTTCGGCGTAGCCGTGGTTCCGGCAGACGTTTTATTGCAGGCACAGCTGGCGGCAACCTGTTTTTACGGCATTTATTACGTCACCTATAAAACTCGCCTGCGTGCCAGGCCAGCGGTGGCTGCCCCGCGCCGGCCGCTGTTCACCATGAACAGAGTTGAGACGCATCTCACCTGGGTGATGCTGGCTACGGTGGCTCTGGTGAGCGTAGCTGTCTTCTTTATGCACAACGGTTTTTTGCTGTTTAAGCTTCATTCCTACAGTCAGATTTTCTCGAGTGAAGTCTCAGGCGTTGCGCTTAAACGCTTCTTCTATTTCTTTATTCCTGCGATGCTGGTGATTTACTTTCTCAGGCAGGATAGCCGCGCGTGGTTCTTCTTCCTGATCAGCACGGTGGCCTTTGGCCTGCTGACCTATATGATCGTCGGCGGTACCCGCGCCAATATCATTATCGCGTTCGCAATCTTCCTGTTTATCGGCATTATTCGCGGCTGGATAACCCTGTGGATGCTGGCGGCGGCTGGCGTCTTCGGCATTGTCGGTATGTTCTGGCTGGCGCTGAAACGCTACGGGCTGAACGTCAGCGGTGACGAGGCGTTTTATACCTTCCTGTATCTGACCCGCGACACATTTTCGCCGTGGGAAAACCTGGCTCTGCTGCTGCAAAACTACGACAAGATTGAGTTCCAGGGCCTCGCCCCAATAGTGAGAGACTTCTATGTCTTTATCCCTTCCTGGGTATGGCCGGATCGCCCGGGCATCGTGCTGAACAGTTCGAACTACTTTACCTGGGAGATCCTCAACAATCATTCAGGGCTGGCGATTTCTCCTACGCTTATCGGTTCGCTGGTGGTGATGGGAGGAGCATGGTTTATCCCACTGGGGGCGGTTGCCGTGGGGCTGATTATCAAATGGTTCGACTGGCTGTATGAGCTGGGTAACCAGGAGAATAATCGCTACAAGGCAGCAATTTTGCACAGCTTTTGTTTCGGGGCGATTTTTAACATGATCGTACTTGCTCGTGAAGGCGTGGATGCCTTTGTTTCCCGAGTGGTTTTCTTCACTTTGGTGTTCGGTATCTGCCTGTTGCTGGCTAAGCTTCTTTACTGGTTATTTGATAGCGCGGGTCTTGTGCATCAGCGTCTGCGACGCGTGGCGGGCGGGGTTTAATTTTCATGTCCTGGAATACTATGATCGAATCAATTACGGCTCCCACCTATACCCTTCGTGGTTTGGCATTACTGGGCTGGCGCGATATGCAGCACGCGCTGGACTACCTTTATGCCGAAGGGCGCTTGCGGCACGGGACGCTGGTGGCAATCAATGCTGAGAAGGTGCTGACCGCGGAACGCGATCCTGAAGTACGGCAGTTGATTGAAGCGGCGGAGTTTAAATATGCCGATGGCATAAGCGTGGTGCGCTCCATCCGTAAAAAATATCCTGCGGCGAAAGTTTCGCGAGTACCGGGTGCTGACCTGTGGGAAGCGCTGATGGAAAAGGCCGGGCGAGAAGGCACGCCGGTGTTTCTGGTGGGCGGCAAGCCTGAGATCCTCGTCCAGACGGAAGCGAAACTGCGTCAGCAATGGCAGGTTAATATCGTTGGGTGTCAGGATGGCTACTTTAAGCCTGAGGAACGACAGGCCATGTTTGAACGCATTCGCGACAGCGGCGCGGCGATAGTGACCGTGGCGATGGGGTCACCGCGTCAGGAAATACTGATGCGAGACTGTCGGAAGATTTATCCCGATGCGCTGTATATGGGGGTTGGCGGGACTTATGATGTCTTTACCGGTCACGTTAAGCGCGCCCCTAAGATCTGGCAGAGGTTGGGTCTGGAATGGCTATACAGGCTACTCTCACAGCCCAGCCGTCTTGGACGGCAGCTTAAGCTGCTGCGCTACCTTGCCTGGCATTACACGGGGCGATTATAAACCAGCCTGGCGCGCCTCGAAGGCGCGTTTCTCTTTTCTGTTCCGCACAAAAAGCCTCCATCAATTCGCAAAACTGATAACGGTTGATTTGTATTTTTGAAAAAAATACGAAACCATTGCGCCAAACCTGTGGATACACGCCCATGTATCCACAGATTCTATGGGGTTAACACCACAACAAGAACCGGTATAAGCCGGGCATTTTTTGCAAATGCAACTCAGAGGTTTTATGGCAGAAAAACAAACAGAGCTTCAGCGTGGGCTGGAGTCCCGACACATCGAACTTATCGCCCTGGGCGGGACCATCGGTGTCGGATTATTTATGGGGGCGGCCAGCACGCTCAAATGGGCTGGTCCTTCTGTCCTGTTGGCCTATATTGTCGCGGGTCTTTTCGTCTTTATCATCATGCGCTCTATGGGCGAGATGCTGTTTCTTGAACCGGTTTCAGGTTCATTCGCGGTCTATGCCCATCGTTATATGAGTCCCTTCTTCGGCTATCTCACGGCCTGGTCTTACTGGTTTATGTGGATGGCTGTCGGGATCTCGGAAATTACCGCAATAGGGCTTTACGTTCAGTACTGGTTCCCGGACCTACCCCAGTGGCTTCCGGCATTGCTGGCCGTAGGCCTGGTGGCGCTGGCTAACCTCGCCGCCGTCCGTCTGTACGGTGAGATAGAGTTTTGGTTTGCCATGATCAAAGTGACCACCATTATTGTCATGATCGTGGTTGGCCTTGGGGTGATTTTCTTTGGTTTCGGTAATCATGGTCAGGCTATGGGTTTTGGTAACCTGACCGAACACGGTGGCTTTTTTGCCGGAGGCTGGAAAGGCTTTTTAACCGCGCTTTGTATCGTTGTCGCTTCCTACCAGGGCGTAGAGCTGATTGGGATCACCGCCGGGGAAGCCAAAAATCCTCAGGTCACGCTGCGTAGCGCGGTGGGCAAGGTGCTGTGGCGCATCCTGATTTTCTATGTCGGGGCAATTTTTGTCATCGTGACGATTTACCCGTGGAGCCAGATTGGTGACAACGGCAGCCCGTTTGTGCTGACATTCGCCAGTATTGGGATTACGGCTGCCGCAGGTATTATTAACTTTGTGGTGCTGACGGCTGCGCTGTCTGGCTGTAACAGCGGGATGTATAGCTGTGGCCGCATGCTGTATGCCCTGGCAAAAAATCGCCAGCTTCCGGCGAAGGTCGGGAAAGTGTCTCGTAACGGCGTGCCGATAGCGGGTGTGGCTATCTCCATTGCTATTTTGCTGTTCGGTTCATGCCTGAACTACATTATCCCTAACCCTCAGCGCGTATTTGTCTACGTTTACAGCGCCAGCGTGCTGCCGGGTATGGTGCCGTGGTTTGTGATTCTGGTTAGCCAGATTCGTTTCCGCAAGGCGCATCGTAAAGCGCTCGCCAGCCATCCGTTTAAGTCGATCATGTTCCCCTGGGCAAACTATCTGACGATAGCGTTCCTGGCGTGTGTGTTAGTCGGCATGGGGATCAATGAAGACACGCGTATGTCGCTGACCGTGGGTGCAGGCTTTTTGCTGCTGGTGACGCTGGTTTATAAGGTTTTTGGCCTGAATAAATACCTGACTGAGCAAAACCCGAACGGATAAGCAGCAGACTGCACAAAGCGTAACCAAACGCGAATTTTATTGAAATAAGCACTAGACAGCTGAGCACGAAGCCCGTAATATCCGACCCCGCAACGGCGCTACGCGCCCGTAGCTCAGCTGGATAGAGCGCTGCCCTCCGGAGGCAGAGGTCTCAGGTTCGAATCCTGTCGGGCGCACCATTTAAAGAATGGCGCTAGAGCTGCGGTGGTAATAAACATACCGCGTGAAAGATTTAACAGTGGTGGCTATAGCTCAGTTGGTAGAGCCCTGGATTGTGATTCCAGTTGTCGTGGGTTCGAGTCCCATTAGCCACCCCATTAATTTAGTGGTTATGATGCGAAGGTGGCGGAATTGGTAGACGCGCTAGCTTCAGGTGTTAGTGTTCTTACGGACGTGAGGGTTCAAGTCCCTCTCTTCGCACCAATCATCTAAATTAAAGCAGCAAAGCAGTATTTCGGCGAGTAGCGCAGCTTGGTAGCGCAACTGGTTTGGGACCAGTGGGTCGGAG
>CAMLJN010000030.1 GCA_946480445.1 uncultured Buttiauxella sp. | reverse complement strand
GGTAATGCCAGCGATTCAATATTACTGAGCCGATCAAGATGTTGCAGCACGTTCTTACCATTGATTTTACCCGGCGGTTGCAGAAGCCATGTCAGCCTGGAAGACTGATTATCTGATGACTCAAGTAAACGATCCAGAGCATCCCTGTGAGCCGGAGTTAACGGGGCATTCAGGGTCTGAAATACGATTTTATCGCCGCCTGCCATGGCCTCAGCACAGGTACGCTCCACGACATCAATCGCGGGGATTATCACGTTGTTCTGCCGGAGCCAGACCAGTAACTCTTCGGCCAGGAGAATACCTTTATCGGTGCGCGTCGCCATCGGTAGCAGGTGTGTAATACAGTTCTGCTGTATTTTGCCGGTGAACGCCTTTACGCCAAGATAGCGGTACAGTTCGGTTAAATGCTCGCGCCGGGTGGTATCCCTGCCGGAAAGGTAAGCAGGCCAGAGATCCCCGGTAAGTTTTAGCCTGCTGGCGATATGCTTCAGCAGCGCATCAGAGGGCGGGATTTTTTTATCCGGGGCAAAGCCGACATTTTTCAGATAGCAAAGAAGGACGGCAAAACCAAAACGGCTGGCAGGTTTACGGTGAGCACTGATAAGTGCCAGATCATGCTCACTGAAATAGGCCATTCGGGTCAGCGTTAACTCATCATCTGGCAATGCCAATAATGATTCTCTTTCCGACAGAGAAAGAATCTGCCTCCTTGCCATATAGTTTCCCTCATAAATTATTCGGTGCGGTATTTTTAACAAAAATGCTTATCGCACAAGGGTACACCCTGACGCCATATCCAAAACGTGACGGCACACTATGAATGACATAACCTATATGCGATACATTGAATGCAATAACCTAAATGCGATAGCGTGGTGAAAAAATGTTCATCAGAGCATATTTGAGGGCATCGACGGAAGATCAGTTCGCCGATCGAGCAAAAGAGATGCTGGAGCAGTTCGTTCAGGAGCGAGGACATAAAATAGCCAGCTACTACCGGGAAAATATCAGCGGTACAAAACTTGATCGTCCGGAGCTGGGGCGTTTGCTGATGGACAGTCACCACAATGATATTTTGCTGGTCGAACAAATTGACCGCCTGACCCGTCTGAGTAACAGCGACTGGATGACGCTGAAAAAGCAGATAGAACAACACGAGCTGCGGATTGTCAGCCTGGATGTGCCCACCTCATGGCAGGCGCTGTCAGATAAAGACCCTTCGCAGGCTGACCCAATCACCCGCGCCGTGATAACCGCCATCAATAACATGCTTATCGACTTGATGGCCGCGATGTCGCATAAGGACTGGCTGAGCCGCCGCCAGCGACAAAAACAGGGGATTGAGCGGGCACATTCGCTGGGTAAATACCGGGGTAAACAGGCCGATCAGGAGCGACATCAGAAAGTTCTGTACTACCGCCAGATTAAGAAACTGAGTATTCGAGAAACAGCTGATGCTACAGGATATAGCTGTTCGCAAGTATGTCGAATACAGGCTATATATATAAAAAATAAATAAACTCTTTAATGCACTAAATAAGGACTACACATGCGACTCAAAAAGATCAAACTCACTAATTTCAGGGGTTACAGAAATACAATAGAAATTCCTGTCGATGAAGCCATGACGGGAATTGTAGGCCGTAATGATTTTGGTAAATCAACAATCCTTGAAGCATTAGCTATATTTTTTGAAATTGATGGGATTAAAGCAGATAAAAATGACATGAACTGCTTTAGCATGGCTAATGGGGAAACTCACTTTGAAATTTCTTGTGAGTTTGATGATTTGCCACCCGTTATACTTATTGATGAACGAGTGAGCACAACTCTGGCTTCTGAACATCTATTAAACAGTCATGGACATTTCGAAATTGTAAAAACATTCAAAGCAACAACAACTGGAAAACCAGATAAAACATACATCCGTTGCCAGCACCCTGTAAATGAACCGTTGAACAATTTGCTGGGAATGAAAATATCAGAATTGAAAGTCACAGGAAAAGACGTTGAGAAAAATGTGGAGGATAAGCGAATTGCATCTTTATGGCGACAGGCTATCAGAGATGCTGCTATGCCATATGAATGTGCTGAAATTTTACTTGATGTAGATAAGGGATTAGGGACAGAAACTAAGTCAATATGGGGTCGGATTCTTGAACAACTACCAACCTTTGCACTCTTCAAGGCCGACAGAGAGAGTAGCGATGGTGACTCTGAAGCAAAAAACCCATTACAACAAGCTGTTAAAGATGCTCAAGCGGCTTTGCAAGGGAAAATTTCAGCTCTTGAACAAGAAATCCAGGACAGTGTATTAGATGTTGCTGAGAGGACTCTGGATAAACTGCGAGAAATGGCACCAGAACTTGCGAATGAGCTCACTCCGCGGTTTAAAGAAAAACCCAAGTGGACATTTAACTTTACACTCGATGGTGAGAATGGAATTCCAATAAATAAAAGAGGAAGCGGTGTAAGGCGACTTATTTTGCTTAATTTTTTTAGAGCTGAAGCTGAGAAAGCAGTATCAGGGACCCAGCGCAACGTTATTTATGCTATAGAAGAGCCAGAAACATCACAGCACCCTAATTATCAAATTATGTTGATGAAAGCTTTATTATCACTGTCACGTCAACCTAACAGGCAAATTATTGTAACTACACATGTACCAGCTTTGGCAGGATTAATTCCAGTCGAGGGTATTCGATATGTAACAAAAAATGCTGATGGACAGCCTGTTGTAAAAATGCCTGATGATGCAGTTCTTAGGGAGGCGACAGAAAGTCTTGGCGTTCTGCCAGAGACTGGTATGGAAAGAGCTAAGGGTATAGTTTTAGTTGAGGGAAAATCAGATGTAACATTCCTTAGACACGCAGGAAAATGTTTAAAAAAATCCGGAGATATTCCTGCAAGCCTAGAAGATGTAAATATTGTACCCATACTGATTGGAGGATGTGGGAGTGTTAAACATTGGGTAACGTTAAATCTGGCAAATGACCTTGGACTACCATGGTGCGTTTTTCTTGATTCGGATATTGGAGGGGATCCAGCACAAGTTCTTTCGATAGAAAAACGAAAAAAGGAAGTTGAAGAGGCCGGAAAAATGTTTTTTGCCACACGTAAACGTGAAATTGAAAACTATCTTTGCCCAGATCTAATAAGAGATGAGACAGGGGTTCAGGTTGTTTTCACAGATACATGCGACGCAAAAAAAATCATAGGAAGGGCAACCAGCACGAAACCTAACGATGTACTGGACAGGTTCTGGCCCTTAATGACTGCCGAAAAAATCATAAAATGCTCTACTTATAGAGATGATAATAATGACAAAATTGAGCTTATAGACATTCTTGAAGGCATTGTTTCATTAGTCGATTGATCGTGACCTACGTTGCATAGCGGTGTGTCAGTTAAGCCTCTGTGCAACGTTATTGTGCTCAAAAAACGAGCTTAACGTACAATAATTTTCGATATCCAAACTGACCCCTGGAAGAGGGCGTGCGGCTCGCGCGGGAGAATCCGCAGAGCGGCGTGGTGGTACGGCTCGCAGGTGAGGCGAGGCCGTGGAACCCCGGCGCCATTACCGGCGGTCGGGTCTGGGCCGACAGCCTGCCCGACAGCACCGGTACGCAGCCCGCAGAAACGGTGCCGCCGGAGGTGCTGGCACAGCAGGCCCGGGAGGCTGAGGTGCAGCGGGAGCTGGATAAGCGTGCTGAAGAGGCGGTCCGCGAGATGGCCCGCAGCTGCGACGGGCCGGCCGGTGGGGCTGACGTTGCCGTCCGGGATGTAGTGCGGGATATGGAGCGGATAAAAGAAACGCCGGCATCTCCCCTCACGCTGCCGGATGCGCCGGAAGAACGCCGCCGGGATGAGGCGGTGTCTCAGGTGGTGCGTGAGAACGTGCAGCGGGACCGCCTGCAGCAGATGGAGCGCGAAACGGTGCGAGACCTTGAGCGTGAAAAAACGCTGGGAGGCGACTGATATGCGCGCTGAAAACCATCCGCTCTTCCCCCTTGTGGTGGTGGCCGACTACTGGCTGCAGCGTCTGCTTGTGTGGACGCCGGGCCAGACCGACCTTATCAAAACCGTGGCGCTCCTCCTGATGGTGGCCGACCACATCAGCATGCTGTGCGGACTGGATAATGACTGGCTGCGTCTTGCCGGTCGGGGAGCGTTTCCGCTCTTTGGCCTGGTCTGGGCCATGAACCTCGCCCGCCATCCGCAGATTCAGCAGCGCGCCCTGAACCGGCTCTGGATATGGGCCGGGGTGGCGCAGGGCGGCTGGATACTGGCCGGGCTGCGCCCGGACCTGGGCAATATTCTGTTTGCCTTTGCGGTCAGCGGACAGGCACTGGCGCTGATGCAGCGGCACGGGCCGCGCACGTGGCCGCTCTCCCTGATGCTGGTTCTGGCCTGGCTGCCGTTTTCGGCGGGAAGCTACGGGCTGGCGGGGGTAGTGATGCTGATGCTGGCCTGCGGCGTCTGTATGACGGGCCGGCGCACCACGCGCACGGGGCTGGCGCTGTGTCTGGCACTGGCGATACTCGCGCTGAATGCCGCGGACAGCCCCGCCTTTGCCATCGCGGGTCTGGTAATACCCGGCGTTACCCTGACGGTGCTGAGTCGGTCCTGTTGCCGCGTGCCGAGGTTCTGGCCGCGCGAATTTTTCCCGCTGTTCTACGCGGTGCACCTGGCCGTCATCGGACTGATGGTGATGTGATATCTGCCGTGTCAGAATAAGGTCAGTCAGGGGAATACACGTTAACAGATTTATCCGGAGGCAGGATGAAAGAGCAGGGGCGCCCCACGCTGACGCTGCGCCGTAAGACGGAGCCAGAAGGTCAGCGTGCCGTAAACAACAGTGAACCGGACAGTGCGGGACCGGTCCGGGTTACGCGTAAAAAGACCGTGGTGGTGAACACGACGCCTGTCTGGAAGGTCAGGAAGCAGGCGGTGGATGAGAGCGCGAAAAAGGCGCAGGCGGACGAGAAGGCCGCCCGAAAAGCAGAGAAAGCCCGGCTGTGGGCAGAGCGACAGGCGCAGGAGCGCGAGGCCATGCGGGCGGCGAAGCGCAGACCCGCCCCGGAGCCGGTATACCGGAAGGTTATGCCGCTTGCGGACGCGCTCGCGCTCCTGGAGCAATGTTGGCCGGCCCTGGTGACGGACGGCCAGCCGCAGCTCCTGGCGGTCAACATCCGGGAGGCGATGGTGAATGACATTCGCCGGCGCGGGCTGGAGGTTTCCGTGAAGACGCTGAAACGCTGCCTTGCCGCCGTCACCCGCTCGGATGCGTATCTGGGCGCCATGACGGTGGGCGCGTGGCGTAAAAACCTTGCCGGTGAACCGGTCGCAGCGGTGAGTACGGAGGAGGCGGCTTATGCCGTGGAGCGCAGGGCTCAGGAGCACGCTAAACGACAACGCAGGGCGGTCAGAAGCGTCGCCACCCGTGTACGAAACGAACTGATAACAACCGAGAAGAGAAAAACACAGGATGAACATGAATAAAACCCTTTCAGTCATGCTTGCCGCAGGCCTTCTGGTCTCCGGCGTGGCGGTGGCAGCAGAGAAACCTGCCGTTGCCTTTACCCCGGAGCAGGAAGCCCGCATTGGTGAAATCGCGAAAGACTACCTGCTGGCTCATCCGGAAGTGCTGGTTGAGGTCAGCCAGAAGCTGCAGGCCCAACAGCAGGAGAAGCAGCAGCAGGCGATGACGGCCGCCGTGGTTCAGAATCAGGCAGCGCTGCTGAACGATAAAGGCACACCATCATATGGTCCCGCCGATGCAAAAGTGACGGTCGTTGAATTCTTTGATTACCAGTGCATCTACTGTGCCCGCCTGGCGCCGGAGCTGGAGAAGGTAATAAAAGCAAACCCGAACGTGCGCTTTGTGTTCAAGGAATTCCCGATATTTGGCCAGCGCTGGCCGGCGTCGCTCAGTGCGGCGAAAACCGGGCTCCAGGTCTGGAAGCAGAAGGGGGCCGATGCTTACCTCAACTATCACAACGCGATTTACGCCACCGGCCACAACGAGGGCAAGCTGACCGATGCTGATATCAGCGCGGCCGCAAAAGCCGTGAAGTTCGATGCGAAAACAGCCCCAGATGTTCAGGGAACCCTGGATGGCATAAACACACTTGCGCAGCAGCTGGGCTTCAGCGGTACCCCGGCCCTGGTGGTTCTCCCGTCAGCCGGCGCCAGCGCTGATAACGTGACGGTTATCCCGGGATACACCAGCGCGGAGGCCCTGCAGCAGGCCATCAGTCATGCTGCCGGTGATACCAAAAAATAATCAGGCGTCCGCCACCTGATACCGCTAAAAGAGACTGACGCCTTCGCCGTGCTCAGTTGTCCAACCCCGGAGAAGGGTAAAAGCAAGTTTTCCCCGTCTCCGGCGTTTCTGGTTAACACGTCCGAACAGTATTTTACGAGGTGATGTCCAGTTATCGTTTGGTAAACGCCCTTTTCTGTATTTAATAAAGTGGAACTTCAAATATGTATACCGTAGTCATTGCTTCAGTGATATTAAATATATCATTGATATTTGCCGTCATTAAACTTTACCGTAGAGTCAGGATTGACTATGAACCCTCTTTCCTGCCAACAATTTTTTACCACATGATTAAATACATAAGGCATCATGGTTCATGGAATGAAATGGAGTTCATACGTGACGAGTTACGCCGTGTATTAAATGAGGTGGATATTATCAGACATGATGCAGGTAATGTCCGGCTGCGCAAAACAAAGCCTGTTCGTGATGCCTGATTTTTTATTGTTCGTTATGACTTTACCGCCAGCGAGGTGGGTATACCCGTTTAGTATAAACAGAATTCAAACCAGATGAGGAAATAGTATGTCAGTTGAAATTAAATGCTCCGGTGTGAATGAAGAAGCAAGGGAGATAATTAAAGGGACGGTGAAGCAACTGGTTGGGGACGGTCGCATTCATTCGCGGGATGATATTATCCGGCATCTCTGCGGTGCGAACTTTGATATCACAGACGTGAGGGAAGAGAGTATTACGATTTGCGCACCTGATGAACCCGCCAATACCCTCATCCTGAGTGGCTGGCTGTTCTCTGAACGTTTCGGGCTGGACCGGGATAAACCCCTCTCGGGTGATGGCGGGCAGGTATCCGAGGGCGTGCGAAGCGAAGGGGGCGTGGGTTCATGAATGCCGGTGTGGTGGTATTTATCGTTTCGTTGCTGGCACTGATTTTCCTGCTCTCCCGCGTGCTGAAGCAGAAACGGCCGCAGGCACCGCTTATCAGGCGACTGAGAGAGTCTGGCGTCAGGGTGGGCGATACCGAGCAGCTGATGGCGGGCGGAGTGTTCTGGGAGCGGCAGGCGCAGCTGATGACCGACCGTGAGGTGCACTTTATGCAGGGGTTATTCCGGGCTGTGGACATGAGGCGGTGGTATCTGTGCCCGCAGGTCAGGGTGGCCGATATTGTGCAGATAACGCCGCGCGTCAGAGGCCGGAGCCGGACGTGGTGGAAGCTTTTCCATATGGCGGCCCAGTGGCACTGCGACGTGGTTATCGTTGATCGCAGGACGTTTCGCGTTGTGGCGGCCGTGGAGCTGGACGATGCGTCCCACCTGAAGAAAAGCCGCTGCCGGCGTGACATCCTGCTGGATGAGGTCATGCGCCAGGCGGGCATGCCGCTGCTGCGAAGCCGTGATGCCCGGGAGCTGCAGAGGATGATACGGGACTTTCTGACGGCACTTGAGGCCGGGTCCGGGGTGTCAGATGCCATCACTCAACCAAAAGCGGGTTAGGCTACCTGGCGCAATGCAGTATTAATTCATTCTCCATCTGACCCGGCGCAGAATAAAACTCACTCCTTAATGAGAGATGACTGCGTTAATTAAAGTTTTCGATAAATAACGTTAATTCACGGGAAATAATGCCATTCCTGGTTTTTCTGTTTATTGACTTTTCCGAGGATTCAATGTGGGCTTTATGTCTGAACTTAAAGGTTAAATTTAAAAGGTGAACTATGCGGGTTTATAAATATACCGGACTGGCATTTGTCTGCTGCCTGATTTATCTGTTTGCTTATCTGGCAATAAATAACGTTCAGTCGGAGGGGGCCAGCCTGAAAACATGTGCGCTGATAACAATGCCGTTATTTATCTGGATGGTTTATCAGCGCATTACTGCGATGAGTGAAAAAGCGCGTGCCCATGAAAGCGATGGGGTCATTTTCATGAGAATGATGGAGCAGATACATCATTACGAAGAGCTGGAGCGCGTGGCCGGTGGCGTGCGGCTCATGAAAGGTATTCTTGAGTGTCGTGAGGTGGCTCAGGCGATAAGGCACCCGGAGTCCGAAGACGCATCCCTGACGCTGAGCCGGCTGGCGTACATTGAGCACCTGCTGAGTGTCCTGGCACCGGGGCTGTGCTGGAGGATGTCGGAAGGTGAGCGCCAGAGATGGATGCAGATGATGAACGAACCGGCGCCCGGTGAAGACACGGCAGGTGAATGCCACACCGAAACGCCCGTCAGTCAGTCCGTGCCGGGGGAGGTCAGAGGATGATTGTGCCTGTTACCGCAGAGCGTGATGAGCAGGGGTACTGGTCGCATCCGGCGTATGCCCGCAGTGGCTGCGAAACCGCGGCGGAGTTCAGCTACTGGCTGAGGATCCACGGGCTGCAGTGCTTTGTAATGACCATGCGCGATGAGGCTCCTGAGGTTTTTGCTGCCGGATTTACCGATGAAGCGCCGGACGCACGGGGCTGGATACCCGAACCGCCGGATGATGACGGCTGGTTTCTGGGCTCAGTCCATGATACCGACGACGGGCCTGTCTGCTACTGGTTCCGTTATACCAGAACGTCCTGACGCCTCCGCTCCGCGTCGTTGTTCAACCCCGGGAGCGGGGCAAAGCGAGTTTCCCCCGCTCCCGGCGTTTCTTAATCAATTCTGTGAAGGAAATTATATGGCATGTTTTGAGTGCAGCAGCAGTGCAATGGTTATCAACCAGCTCGTTCCCTGGATAACTGTCGGCATTTTTGTGGCCAGCGTGGCGCTGTTTTGTCAGCTCCTGAAACGCGATCGGCGGGCGTGGACGTCACTGGTTGCTGCTGTGGTTCTGATGGAAGAGCTGACCCTGAGCCTCTGGCTGCTGATCAATGACGTACAGATACTCTCCCCGCACTTTATGGACGGTATGTAATGAGGATAACTATGGCAGTTCGCAGCAAAGCAAATACCTGCAGATGGTTGGTAGCAGGGCTGCTCGGTCTGGCCCTTTATGCCCCCGCACCGGCAGCGTATGCCGCCAGCATCGAGACGGGTTTTTCTCCGGAAGGAACGGCACTGCAGCTGGTCCTTAAGACTATTGAGTCATCACAGCACGAAATTCGGCTGATGGGCTACTCATTTACGTCTCCTGAGGTGGTTAGCGCACTTGTCAGAGCAAAACACCGGGGTGTGGATGTGAAGATAGTGCTCGATGAGAAAGGGAACCGGAACAAAACCAGCCAGTCGGCGATGAATGTTGTGGTGAATGCCGGTATTCCGCTGCGTACCAACGGTCGCTACGCCATCATGCACGATAAAGTCATTATTGTTGATAATCATACGGTTGAGTCAGGCAGCTTTAATATGACCCGCTCTGCGGCCTCGAGAAATAGCGAGAATGTGCTGGTGATTAAGGACGTGCCGGAAGTGGCGCAAGCCTACCTTCAGCACTGGCAGTCGCGCTGGGACGGGGGAACGGAGTGGCATTCTTCATACTAATCAGCATCGTAATGTGATCTGCAATCTACATCCATTCAGGTGAGTCATGCGCCAACATGGCTCACACTTTCGCGTAAAGTTAAGTCGCTGATTTCACGAATCTGTAGTATCCTCTGCGAAACGATCCTTGCTTGATCCTTGAGGAGGCAAATATGTCGCAGGTCGGAAATGCAGTAACTTCCTCATCGAAAGAAAAGAGGCCTTATCGAAAAGGGCAACCATTGTCATCCGGTGAACGCAAACAGCGTTCGGTATCCCGTAAAAAGGATACGCATAAAGCTGTTACGGTATTCATTCAGAATGCTAATAAGCACACGCTTGATACTCTTTGCTCCGAGTACGGTATGACTCAGGCTGAGTTATTTGAGTTCCTCCTTGAACAGGAAGAACTGCGTAAACTAAAAAAGTAACAAGTCACATTTGTTGCTTAAGAAGTACCTCAGTGCTAGATTACTGATCGTCTGATGTATTTCATGGCTGGCCACGCCGCAAGGTGGCAGGGAACTGGTTCTGATGAGGTGTCTACCCGGAACCAGAAAAGCAAAAACCCCGATAATCTTCTCATTTCTTGGCGGGAACGAAAGATTAACGGGGCCTACTTAAACTGTATAGAAGCTGTTGCTCTATGCAGGGAGTATAGTTTTATGCTCAGAAAACTGCAATACCCGTTTCTGTGCCATTTACTCCTTCCGTGCAACATAAGTGCGGGAAGGTGTGACTGACGCCCAGACCCTGTTCTCCCATTACCGTCAGGTCAAAAACCCGAACCCGGCATTCACGCCGCGTGAAGGCAAAAAGACACTGCCGTTCTGTCGTAAGCTGATGGCGAAAGCCGAAGGCTTCACGTCCCGTTTTGACTTTTCCATCCATGTGGCGTTCTTACGCTCGCTGGGTAAACGTCACCGGATGCCGCCACTGTTGCGCCGCCGGGCCATCGATGCCCTGCTCCAGGGGCTGTGTTTCCACTATGACCCGCTGGCCAACCGCGTTCAGCGCTCCATCACCAATCTGGCCATCGAGTGCGGTCTCGCCACCGAGTCGAAAAGCGGCAATCTGTCCATCACCCGCGCCACGCGGGCGCTGACGTTTATGGCGGAGCTGGGGCTGATTACCTATCAGACCGAGTATGACCCGCAGATTGGCTGCAATATCCCGACCGATATCACCTTCACGCCGGCACTGTTCTCCGCGCTCGACGTCTCTGACGTGGCCGTTGTGGCCGCGAGGCGCAGCCGTGTGGAATGGGAGAATCAGCAGCGTAAGAAGCAGAACCTGAAGCCGCTGGAGATGGACGAGCTGATAGCGAAGGCCTGGCGGTTTGTGCGTGAACGGTTCCGCAGCTACCAGTCCGAACGTAAACAGCATGGCCTGAAGCGCGCCCGCGCCCGACGTGACGCGGACAGAGCCCGTAAGGACATTGTGACGCTGGTGAAACAGCAGCTGACGCGTGACTACGCCAGAGGGCGTTTCGTCGGCGACAGGGATGCTCTCGAGCGTGAGCTGGAGCGGCGCGTGAAAGAGCGCATGCTGATGTCGCGTGGTAACAACTACACGCGGCTGGCCACCGTCCCCATATAACCCTTCCTGTGTGAAAAATCCGGCTGGCGCCGGAGGGTTTCGCACGTCTGCAGCTCCAGACTGACGGTTTTGTGCACGAAATGACGCCCATCCTTCCTGCCATTCATCCCATTCCGCCATCAGAATGGCCAGAAATTGCCTCGCCAGCATCATTTCCGGTCGCTGAATTCAGTTACCCACAAATAACTGCAAGGGACCTTTCCATAAGGTTACAACCGTTATGCTTACAGAGCGCCAGCCGACCTGATTTCAAAGTGCGTGGTTTCCTTTAAAAACCTGCTCTGTACTTCTTTTAAATATCTTTTATTTCATTCATATAAATATATAACCTGTTCGTCGCCTGACCTGTGGACAGGCTCCTGAAAATGCCCGCCCTTGCAGCGGACTCACGTCCGCGCCGGTTCGGCAACTACCTAAAGTAGCTCCCATCGCTACGCGACGGGCCCCGGCACAGCACATATAGTTACAACATTCAAAATACTCACTCAAAAGCAGGAACAGTGCCTGCCTGAGCCCTCACAGCCCTTCCCACCACTGAAAAGCGAGGCCGCCCCGGCCCGGAGGGCCGGAACAACATCGCTTTTAATGATGGATGTTGTAACTAGGTGCCGAGTCGCTGTAAATGGTGTTGCCTGAAAGAATTGCGTAACACGCCCGTAAGCGGCCCTTACGGCCCGCTAACGCGGAGATACGCCCCGACTGCGGCTTTGCCTTGTCGTGACCACTCCGACAGCGCACACGGGCTTCTGTGTCGTTTTCAACGGGTTTTGGTCTTGCAGGGGGAAGGGATGGATTGGTGTAACCTATCAACAAAGTAACCGGCTGCGCCGGGCTACGGCGCCAGTCTCTCACTGAGCTATATTCACCTTCAGCTGGCGCCTTTCATGCCGCAATGCGGCATCCATTTTGCTTCAAATTTGAGCATAAATATTGAATACTAAAGCCTAAATTTAATAAGGATATAGATATGTCATTCAGCGCAATTGACCCGCAATCAGGACTGTTGAAGCCCATACAATGGTTTATCGAACATAATATTAGAGCTGGCATCTGTTCCGTATGTGGAGATGCCATCGGAGTCAGAGCAGATAAAACCGTGAGAACCAGCGCGCACTTTGCTCATGAACGTGGCTCTTCCTGTCCAACCGTGACGGGCAATCGAACACGCTATGAAAATATGGGGGCTTCTCAATATGATGATGAGCAGGCAAAATTCCTAAGAAATGCAGTTTCAGAGCATATTTATGAGATTTTTATCAATTTTCAGGCGTTGACTGAGGGTGGAAAAATTCAGGAATTCAGGGATGCTCTGAGCAAAGCTGACGAACTCAGGATCTGGAGATATCTCGGATTAACAATACCTTTCGTTCCATATATTCTTGTTACACTGGTCGAGCAATTTAATAAAAAGGATAGTGTGTTCAGAAAGGATGATTTCTTTTTTATTCTTCCTTCCGAAATACGTGCATACGATCACCTCTGGATTAGAGCAAATATAAAGAAGAAGGTCATTAAAATGTCCACTAAGCTCCATGTATTAGACGAATTTACAATCAGAGAATCTCTGACCCCCGTTTTGCATCCAGCATGGTTTGACAATTCATTAGCTTCATTGACTAAGCTTGATAGTTAGGATCTTAAAGGGGTTATAAAATAAAGCGATGAATTAGGAGATGAATGTGAGTTTCGACTATGAAAAGGCATTTCAACAGGTAAAAAAATATCTTGGAAAGCATCAGGACTCATTTACTCAAGCAATTAACCTTGAGAAGGATATTAATAAGCGAAAATCGTTTCCTTCCGAGGTTTTTTTCGCATCTGCGCTGCAAAAATGTATTGGTACAGAAGGCCGGCTGATTGAGCAAACTGGAGAAAATCATCCCGATGTTATAATGAAAATGAATGGGGTTCGCTTTAATTTTGAAGTGACATTAATGACCCAGGCCGATGAACGATTCCGGTGTAAAAGTATAAATGTAAATGAACATGCAGTTTTAGATAAGCCCAAAACACAACTAACTTCCAAGATACTGGATAAAACAAATCAATATGAACGTTGGTTCAAAAAAAACATTATAAATATGAATGACGTAAATATCATAGCAGTTGATTTGGGTGACATTTTCCCTTTTTCACCAACAGCAACGTTACTTGACGCATCGGTATTTATGATGAGTGATGAGTATGAGATACACATAGATAGTGACGGGATAAAGTATCAACTACCTCAGTCGCGCGGATTCCTGGTTAAAACAGACTGTGATGGTCGAGAGTCAGATATACACCTGGATCATGTATATAATGGGCTTAAACACATAGATGCCTTGCTTACTTTCACTAAAGTTAACCTTCTGGAAAATAGCAATAATTTCAACATTATAAATATTAACAATAATGAAAATATTAATCGACTTTTTTCCCTTATTTCAACTCAGTACCAAACTACAATCGGTAGCTGGACGTTGTTGCATAAATAGATGTTGTACGCCGAAACCGCCTAAAATTCCCGCTATATCAAGGAGTGACTGCAATGAGAACTATATTTCCCGTCAAATACTACAACGATGAAGGGTTTATCGAGCGGCGTATTGAACTGGATGATGCTGACGTTGAAGAAATCATCCGCGACTGGCTGTATACCAACGCTGAGTTTGATCTCGACGAGGTGGAAATTGAAAATCTCCGGGGGGTGAGCATCTGGCTACATGCAAAATGCCGCAAATATTTAGATCCGGATGAACCTGAGCGCGAGCAGCTGATTGATGCAGAAGTCCAGATTTCGGGGAAATATGACGGAAATCCGGCTCCGGGCCGTTAAACGCGTGGCATGGCGTTGCGGGGTTTAAGGAAACGGAACTGCCGGGGTGATAGGGTTGTAAGCGGGAAGCCGCCAAAATTTTGTGGACGGAATATAAGGAAAAGTACAGGCAGTGACACTGACAGAAAAATCAGGGCATCTGGCATGGTGCGCCCTGGTGGCGCTCGCGCTGGCCAGACAGAGCGGTGATGTGCTGTCACCGACACAGGAAAACCTCTTTCTCACCCGCTGGCTGGCGACTGCGCTGAAGCAACGGCGTTTCCCCCGGGATATAAATCAGGACATCGAGTGGTTGCTTAAACAGGGCCGCCAGCTGGGTGTCAGCGCGAAGCTGGCCAGCAAGCTGAATTACCTCTGGCGTTCCTGCACCGGCGAGCTGTCCGAACAGAATGATCTGTTCCGGCTGACCTATGCCCTGGAAACCGCGAAGGACATGCACTGGAATTACCGTTTGCTTAGCGACAGGGAGTGGACTGGCCGGTATGCCATGGTCTTGAGTGCCAGCATGAACGGCATTTATTTATCACGGACAAACCTCGATGTCGCTTTTGACGACAATGGCCGACAGATAAATCCGCTGATGGTCCGTCTGACAGGGAACGTGGCAGGGGTGACGAAACTGTTTAATCGCTGTGGCTGGCAGACAGAGCCTGATGGGGATGCCTCCCTGCCCCACCAGTTTACGCTGATGGCCAGACAGGGAGTGTCAGTAAAGGGTGATTAGTGGCGGATCAGCGCCAGGTCGTCTTCCGTCAGGCCGGTAATATTCATGACGGTATTGCGGTCGATACCGTTCTGCAGCATGGTGCGGGCAATTTTGAGGGTAGCTTCACGCTCTCCTTTTTCAATACCGCGCTGTTCACCGAGCTGCAGGCCTTCAGCCCTGCCCTTCTCGATGCCTTTCTGTTCAAGTTGTTGTGCGATGGTCATAAGTGCGTCTCCGTGTTGCGGCACACGCTGTGCCAGTTCGCGTACAAAGGCTTCGGCGTCGGATGTTTCGCCTGCCTGTACTATATAGTGTACCAGCGATATCACCTGCGATGAAGACAGGTATCCGGCCAGCAATATGGGCACCAGCCGGTCAACCAGTTCTGCCAGGTCCCGCTGATGAATATGCTTTTGCAGTAAGGTCAGAGCAGCCATACTGCGATGGTCAGCGATTTCATCATCCGGAATGACCGTAACGTCTACCAGCGGGAAAGCGCTGCTGTAGAGTTTACCTGCCAGCACCGGATCGTCAAACTCATCCAGCCATAGTGTGGAGTACGGATACGGGCTGCGCTTACCGGTATAGAACAGCACCGGTATCACCAGCGGCAGTTTTTTATGCCCTGCCTCCAGGTGGCGCTGCATGGCGGCCACCGCATAGCGTATCAGGCGGAAAGCCATATGTTTGTCCGGCGTTGACTGATGCTCGACCAGGACATGAATGTATCCGTCGCCGGCTGTGGTTTTCAGGCTGTAGAGGACGTCGCTGAAATACTGGCGGAGATCATCCTCAACGAACGAGCCGGATTCCAGCTTCAGTGTGCTGAGATCGCAGATGGCGCGCAGTTCTGTCGGCAGATGCAGTTCCATAAAATCCCGGGCAATATCCGGTTGAGTCAGAAACTGCCGGAATGTGGCATCGTGAGGTGTAGGTGTGCTGCTTTTCTTCTTCATCAGCCCTGGCTCTGAAAAATGACCCGGATATGTTAGCACAGTCCGGAAAAAGCCAGTATTTGCGGTGAGCGGAATTGCCATTCCTACAGGGGACTGTCCCGGGGTGGTCAGGTACCCTTCTTTACCCTTCTTCTTTGCGGCAGACGCGAATTACCGTCATTTTGGATACACCTGCAAGGCGTGCTGTTTCCCGAAGCGATTTTCCATGAGCCAGGCGCAGAGTGCGAATCAGTTCATGCTTCTGCGCATCGGCCACCCTACCCCGATATCTGCCCTCCGCTTTTGCCTTGCTAATACCTTCAGCCTGGCGTCGTCGCCGGTCCTCGTAGTCTTTTCGGGCAATAGCGGCAAGCATATCCAACATCATGCCATTTACGGCCTTCAGCATGCTTCGGGTAAAGTCATCACTTACTGTGCTGGATAGCGCCAGATGGCTGGTCGGTAGATCAAGACTGACGATGGCCAGCTGCTTGTCGGTGATTTGCTTTCTAAGTGTCTCCCAGCCTGCATCATCCAGGCGGGTAAGCCTGTCGACCTGTTCAATGAGAATGACATCACCAGGTTCCGCATCCCCAAGGAGTCTGATCAGTTCAGGGCGATTCATTGTCGTACCGGAGACATTATCGATATACCAGCCAGCAATACGGTGGCCATGTTGGTTTGCAAATGTCTTCAGTGCATTTTTTGCCCGGGTGGCATCCTGCTCTGAAGTGGATGCCCGGAGGTAACCAAAAACGAACATTTTTTGCCCTTCTGGTAACATTTAAGTAGTATTGCTTATTATGGTATCACTTATGTGGTAACAATAATATTAGTCAGTATCTTTTGAAGTGGTACACATAAAGCATACCCAAATGTGACAGACTGGCGCGCCCACCAGGCTTGTCCAACCCTTCGTCTGCTCAGATGCAAGCTCTGAACAGACGAAGGGTTTCGGATACAGGTCAATAAAATAAATACGATCACCAGAAATATTTTTAGGACACTTATTCCGATAGTGCCGAAATGTCCACTATCGATACCATTTTTTTGTACATTCCAGGTGTAGGGTTGACGTCTCGCGGAGCGAGGCACTGAGTGAACTAGACAGAATTACCGGACTGTCCAGTCTGTTATGCTTCTGAGACTACCCATCATTTTGCCCCATCGTAATCATTTCCACCGGTGGCGATGCTGAGAATCTAGTCATTAGCCATCAGCAATCTTGCAGCATGATTTTTCTATTGCAATCTAGCTGCAAGATGCTAGGTTGGTGCTCAGAAACAAGTCTTCAAATGCAGACTTTATATATTATATGCTGCAATCTTGCAGCTAGATAAGGGGGCTTTATGGCCTGGATAGTTGGATTTATATCGCAGAAAGGTGGCGTCGGTAAGAGCACAGAGTCAAGGGCACTGGCTCGAGAAGCTACTTCCTGTGGTATCAAAACAAAACTCGCAGATCTCGACCTTGAGCAAGGAACGAGCTCTGATTGGCATCGTCGGCGCTTAGCAGCTGGTTTGCCCCCTGCTGCCTCTGTCGAGTTATTCGCTACAGCAAAACAAGCTATAGATTCAACTGGCGATGCAGAACTCCTGATCTTAGACGGACCTGCACGTGCCAGTAAGGGGACTCTAGAAATCGCTAAGGTGGCCGATCTCGTAGTTCAGCCGACTGGAGCTTCACTTGATGACCTAATCCCTGCAATCAAGGTCTTTAACGCACTGGTAAAAGATGGAATTCCGCGATCCAGGCTGGTTTTTTCATTAAGCAGAGTCGGAACTGAGGCTGAAGAAGCTGATGCTCGTGCTTATATTAGCGAGGCTGGCTATGAAACGCTTGCTGGTTGTTTATTCGAGAAACCGGCTTACAGAAAGGCCATGAATTCTGGTTTAGCTGTGACTGAAACACGCTACAAGGGACTGAACGAAAGAGCCGACGAGCTTATCCAGGCCCTGATCGATAAAATTGGAGAAGAGTAATGGCTGATGCATCAAAACTCAAAAAGAGATCGCGAAATAGTTTGGGGGCTCCTCCAGGGCCGGACGAAGTTGCTACCAGTCTGAATTCGCCGGAAATAGCTCCAGCAGCTGAAACCGCAGATGTTGCCCCCGAGTCAATACCGAGGAACATAACCGTTCCCTCAATGTCTGCGCCTCAAGGTGCTGATGAGCAAAGTTCGCCTGCTCTAAAGCAAAGTATGTCGTATGTACGCCGTGACGGTCGTTCAGCAAGAAAGACTAACCGGATTATTGCGTTTGCGACCAGGGTAACTCCTGAATTCGACAACGAGATTCGCGATATAGCGGAACATGAAGGTATAAAACTGGTTGAAGTGCTTGAAAACGCTCTGGCAGCCTACAAGCAGATGAAAGGTTACTGAATCTGATAGCGGCAAGATTGCTGCTATCTTTTTTCTTGTTAATCTTGCTGCAATCTGTCTTGTATCTTGTTGCTATATACTTTCCTGTATTGCAGCAAGATAACTGCAATCTATCTGATAGATTACTTTCGGTAAAAGTAGTATGATGCCCAAACTGAGTATTAACTAGCAGATCCGTAAGTCTCCAATTGAGTATTAACTCTTGTTTGGGAGCCTTCGGGCGGGAAAATTCAAAAATTCGATTGAGTGTGTTACTCAGTCTGAGTGTCAATGGAGATGGTATGAATATTTTCTGTGATGATGGTTCAACAGCCGTAAAACTTGCCTGGTATGATAACGATAAATTGCATATGTCTTTGTCATCTAACTCTTTTAGAACTGGCTGGAAGGTTGAGGGGATGGGGATGCGACAGACCTTTAACTATGAGTTAGACGGCAAGAAGTACACATATGACGAAGTTAGCAATGAATCCATCCGTACTACTCATATTGAGTATCAATATACCGACCTAAACGTCCTGGCTGTCCACCATGCTCTCCTTAATAGTGGTTTGAAGCCGCAGACGGTATCTCTGACAGTAACTCTCCCTATAAGTGAGTACTATACGAAAGAGTGTCAGAAGAACGAGCTGAACATACAACGTAAGATTGCCAATTTGATGCGCAAGGTAAAGTTGAACAAGGGCGAGGTGTTTACTATTGAACACGTTGAAGTTATGCCAGAGTCTCTGCCTGCTGTATTTGCGCGTTTGGTAAAAGACAATGTCGGCCAGTATGAAAAGTCTCTGGTGATCGACCTCGGCGGCACGACTCTTGACGTTGGTGTTATCGTTGGTCAATTCGACTCTGTCAGCGCAATACATGGTAACTCTGATATTGGCGTATCGCTGGTAACGAATGCTGCACTCACGGCTTTAAAAATGGCGTCCAGCAACACAAGTGCAATGGTTGCTGATGAACTCATCAAACAGCGCAATAACCCTGACTTTGTCCGTCAGGTCATAAATGATGAAAACAAGACGGCATTAGTGCTGGACACAATCGAGAGCGCAATCGCTACTTTGAGCGCACAGGTTGTCGATGACCTGGCAGGCTTCCGGGATGTGAACCGGGTATATATTGTTGGGGGTGGCGCGCCACTGATAGAGGATGCTGTTAAAACTGCATGGCATCACCTGGGCTCAAAAGTTGTAATGATGGACTCTCCTCAAACATCCCTTGTGGAATCCATTGCGGCATTTAAAGGGGAGTAGAATTGTGAGCGAGGAACGGAAGAAGTTTACAGTTTATCTTCATCCGGACCAGGTGGCAGACAAAACGTCCCTGGATATTATCGACTCTGTGCCGCGGAATGAAAGAGGGGAACTGTATCGGAGAGCGCTTATCTCTGGATTAGCCCTTCATAAGCTTGATCCGCGACTTCCTGGTTTGCTTACACTGATGCTTGATAGCCATTTCACTGCGGAAAGTTTGGTTGGTTTACTCAGCCAGACAACAGGATGGAAACCATCTCAGGCAAGAATCCGGGATGTTCTGGAGGTACTCGGAGTAGGGCAGTTTACACCAGTAACTGTGCCAGAGAGCGTCAAAGATGATGAGCAACTAAGGATGGAAGAGGCCCGGTTAAAAATGAAAAAACTATTCTGACTCTTAAACTGTCGCATTGTATTTAGCATATGCGCTTTGACTGATCCCCGCCCTGAAGGACGGGGCTTTACGGCACACCGGGTAAAGCCTCGCCGCTTACGGCGGGGAATCGTCACATTCTTTCACTATGCCGTGCCCTTTAAACCAGGCCACTACTGGATCTTTCTCGAAAGTATTGTTCAGCTGATCCTGGCGACGGGGATGTCACCCCAGCGTGTAGTATATGCTGGGGAAAGCATTTCTCTTTTCATTTGCCAGTCAGGCGTGATACCTCGTCCCGCAAACCACACTTTCCCCAGCCCTGAATGGTTAATACCGTCCACGACTTTCATCAGGGCTTCGCTGTTTTCCCGTGGCCGTGCGTCATCGAACAGGCTCAGTTGCGTAACGCCCACTGGCGTGAAGTCGTTCAGCATCACGCCTGCTTTGGCATAACGATGACCCGGAACCCAGATACGGTTCAGCGCCCGCACGGCGGCGGCGATGATATCCCGGGTATCCTTCGTCGGTACCACCAGGCTTTCGCTCGCCATATTGCTGTAATACGGCTCGTTCGCGGCAAACGGTGAGGTTTTCACAAACACCCCGATATGCCGACAGAACTGCCGCTCGCCGCGCAGCTTCTCAGCCGCCCGTTCTGCATAGCTGCAGACGGCCTCACGCAGCGCGAAGAAGTCCGAAACACGTTCGCCAAAGCTCCGGCTGCAGACAATCTGCTGTTTCGTCGGAGGCGCTTCTTCCAGGCTGATGCAGCTTTCGCCCTGAAGCTCCCTGACCGTCCTCTCCAGCACCACGCTGAAATGCTTCCGGATGAATGACGGGCTTGTCTGCGCCAGCTGCAGCGCGGTGCTTATCCCCATTATGTTCAGCTTACCTGATAATTTTCTGCCCACGCCCCAGACTTCTTCCACTGGCTGCAAGGCGAGCAGTTTTGCTGTCCGGCGTGGATTATCCGGGGTGATGGCCAGTACGCCACCGAACTGGCGCCACTGCTTTGACGCCCACTGCGCGCTTTTGGCCAGCGTTTTGGTCGGCCCCATGCCGACGCCGATGGTCAGGGCCGTATGGCGGTGAACATATTCGCGCAGCTGACGACCGAAGTCCTCAAACGTCACGCAGCTGTCGATGCCGGCGACGTCGAGAAACATCTCGTCGATGCTGTACTGCTCCACGCGGGGGGAGAGGGCCTCGAGGCAGCGCATAACCCTCTCCGACATCGAGTGGTACAGGGAATAATTGCTGGAGAACACCACCACGCCTGACTTCTCAGCCGTGGCCTTCAGCTTAAACCAGGGCTCCCCCATCGGGATATTGAGGGCTTTTGCCTCGGCGCTGCGCGCGATGACGCATCCGTCATTGTTGCTGAGCACAATGACCGGGCGGTCTTTAAGGTCGGGGCGGAACACCTTCTCACAGGAGGCGTAGAAACTGTTAACATCAGCCAGGGCAAACATCGTTCCCCCTTTTAAAGGCGCGCCCGGGTCCGGTGGATGAAGTGCGTCACCACCCCGAACAGGGTGAGGGTTTCCGGGTACAGCGTCGGGTAATCCGGGTTCATTGGCTCAAGCGCCGGGCGGGGTCGCAGCCTCAGACGTTTGACGGTAAACCCCCCGTCCATTTCCGCGATAACGATATCCCCTTCCTGTGCGGTTTCGGCGCGGTCGACAATCAGGATATCACCGTCGTGCAGCCCGATATCGCGCATGCTTTCTCCGCTGGCGCGCAGAAAGTAGGTGGCGGAAGGGTGCCGGATACACAGGGTGTTAAGGTCAAGCTCCTGCTCAACGTAATCCCCTGCCGGGCTTGGAAAGCCGGCCGGACACGCCTCGGAAAAAAGGGGAATGGCCAGCCGGGCTGGTGTCTGCGGATGCACCTGCAGCACGGTCGGTGAGAAGTGAGGCTCTGTACGCATTACAGAGGCAGCCAGCTGTCGTCGAGCCAGATAGCCTCCAGCGCTTCCATGACGTCAGCCTTCTCCCGGTCATTTCGGGCGCCGCTAACGCTCAGGCTGCTCTGTGATCCCTTGCTGACGTTGAGCCACAGTGACGGATAATGTGGCGTCAGGCGTCGCTCAATTTCCTGCTGTAGAGCGGCAAATGCCCCGGCGGGCATGGCCTTTACCTGTTCCGGAGAAAAACGTACTGAAACCTGTAGCATGATATTCTCTCTCATATCTTTACTGTATGGATATACAGTAAAGATATGCCTGACCGCTCTTTTTGTCAATCTCTGACAGAGGTCTCTTTGCCTGGATTTTAACCGTATCGAACCGGCAGAACCCCACCGCCTGTCCTTTGCGGCTTTGAGCCGATCCCTCATCGTTATCCACAGGGTTGCCGGCTGGTTTTCCACCCTGTCTGTGGATAATGCGATCATCCACACGCTGCCAGCGTGCCGCATCTGCCTTTTACGGGACGGGCGGTTACCGCTCAGGCCAGGTGCCGTGGGTATTATTCACCACGCCCTCGCTCCGCTAAGGAACGCCCTTCAAGCCGCTTTCGCGGCATAGCCTTGCCGCCATAAAAGCTGACGGCTACGGTATTCCACGGTCGGCCTGACCCGTCGGCTTTCGCGGCGTACGGGCAGCGTGCGGCAGGGAAGGTCATCGCGGTGATGCCTTCTGCCCACGCTGACCACAGAGGAGGCGGGCGAGCCATTGCCCGAAAAACAGATGAAAAAACGCATGACCGTGAAAGCTTTTATAAACAGGCTGTCGCACTACCCCGACGACGCGCTGTGCTGCGGCACGTTCTGGCTGGCCGATGATTTTCTCTCACTGGACGGCTCGCTCACGGACGGCGACATCGATGCAGCGATGGAGCGGGCGCAGGACAGCCATGATGCGAATGACGGATTTAACTGGAGCCACCTGCAGGCGGCGATTGATGAGGTAAAACGTGTATGAATACCTGGCTGGTCGGCTTTGCCGTTGAAATCAGCGGCGTGGAAATGATGGTGCATCACATGATATCAGCAACCAGCCTGGCGCAGGCTGAATCGGGCGCGATACAGATGGGCCGGACGTGGTGGGACAGTCTGCTGCGCGAGGATGACCGTCACCGCTGGCAGTATCCTGATGGCGTGGTCTGGTTTAACAGCATCATCCTGCTCGATGACGTGGAGAGCCGTATCCTGCGCGGACTGAAGTTTATGGATACGTGGGCAGCAACCGGCGTGACGGATACGCCCGGCCTCTGCGATGAGTACGGTAATGACTGGCGGGATATCACCCGCTGACTCTTTCCTGACCGGGCGTGCAGCCCGGTTTTTTCTCCCTGTTTCAGCCGTCGCCCTCACCGGCTCCGCTTTTCTTCCGCGACCGCCGCGCGGCGCGGGAGGATGAGCCTGCCACCCGCTGCCAGTGTCTCGCTTCCGGCCTGTTACGGGACGGGCGGCTTTTCCGCTCAGGCCCGGCGCCGCCGGTATTTTGCGCCAGCCCCTCGCCCTTTAAGGAACGCCCTTCAAGCCGCTTTCGCGGCATATCCTTGCCGCCATAAAAGCCTGGCGGCTGCGGTATTCCACGGTCGGCCTGACCCGTGACCGGACGCGATGAACAGGCAGCGTGCGGCAGGGAACGGTATCGCGGTGATGCCTCCTGCCCCCTCTGACTACAGGAGTGCTGCCATGTCCAGATTCATTCTCGGGGACTGTACTGACGTGATGCGCGGATTTCCCGACCGCGCCGTTGACCTTATTGTGACCGATCCGCCGTACCTCGTCGGCTTTAAGGACCGTTCAGGCCGCCAGATTGCCGGCGACGTCACCGATGAATGGCTGGAGCCTGCCACCCTTGAGATGTACCGCGTGCTGAAAAAAGATGCGCTGATGGTCAGCTTCTACGGCTGGAACCGCGTGGACCGCTTTATGGCCGCGTGGAAAGCGGCGGGGTTCTATGCCGTTGGCCAGATTGTGTTCACCAAAACCTATGCTTCCAACCGCCGCAGCGCGAAGGGGCGTCGCGGATTTGTGGATTACCGCCATGAAGGGGCGTACGTGCTCGCCAAGGGGCGACCGACGCCGCCTGAAAAACCGCTGCCGGACGTGCTGCCGTTCCCGTATACCGGCAACCCGCTACACCCGACCCAGAAACCGGTGGAGGCGCTCCAGCCGCTGATTGAGTCATTCAGCGCCCCCGGCGCGATTGTGCTCGACCCCTTTGCCGGCAGCGGCTCGACCTGCGTCGCCGCATACCGCGCCGGACGGCGCTATATCGGCATCGAAATGCTGGAGCAGTACCACCGGGCCGGAACTGAACGGCTGGCCGCGATGCGCCGCGCCGTGAATACCCCGGCAGCGAACGACGACTGGCTGCCGGAGGCCGCCTGATGAACTACGACGGACACGAAGGGCTGCGGCGCGATATCGCCGGGCTGGCGAACAGCATGTGCGACCTGAAAACCACCCTGAACGTGCTGGAAGAGAAATACCACTACCGGCATGACGGGCTGCCGGAGCGTCTGGCTGGCGTAAGCCTGCGCCGTATCAGCGTCCTGATGGACGAGGCTTTCAATATCGCCCTGTTGCTTGACGAATCATTCAGAGACTGAACCCCGGGCGGCGAGGCCGCCCCACAGCAAAGTGGAGAACAAATCATGCTGTACGGAACCCGTAAAGAGCTGAACAAAAAGCTGAAACGTATGTTTGGCAACGAGGAGCGCATTGCCCTGCTGGTCTGGACGAAGCAGGACGTGATGGCGCAGGCTGAGAATATGACGGAGGCCGAAGGCGAAGCCGTGCTTGAGCTTATCGGACGCGCGGGAACGGGAGAGCATACCGAAGACGGCGTGTCGTTCCGCACCGTTCAGGCGGTGTATGCCGGGATTGGCACGAACGCCCCGCGCGTGACCGTCCCCGTCGATACGCTGGCGCGGGTGGTGGATATCGCTGCACGGGCGCTCAGCGGGGAAGACGCGCAGGCGTGGCCCCTTGTGCGACAGCACTACCCGAGCGTTGCCGACGCTCAGAAAGATATTACCTGGCTGGAAAACGAAATCGCCGCTTAACCCGTTCGCCCCGCTGAACGGCGGGGCGCTATCCGAAGGAGCAGAACAATGAGAAATGACACCCTGAACGCGCTGATACTGCGCCACGGCGACCGGATGCTACAGGATGCGGGCTGGCCGTCCTGCGTGGATATGATGCCCGTCGCGCCCGAACAGATGCCCGGCTGGCTTGTCGCCTGCGGCTCCCTCGATGCCGCGCAAATTCTGGCGCTGGTCACGCATCTTTGCCAGCCGCTGACGTATGGCCGGGCGGCGCTGCTGACCGCCAGCGCCCGGCGACTGACGGGAACACCTGCCCGGCTGTATCTGTACCCCGCGAAACGCGATACACACCCGGAACGCCTGGCCGATGCCATGACGATTCACCTGCCGTTTGCGCAGGAATGGCTGACCGCGGCGGAATGTGACGACCTGCTGGCCTTCCTCAGAGGCAGCATTGATGCGATTTGCAACATCGTCCGGGAGGACGCCCGCCGCCTCGCCGCCGCGCTCAAACCCTCCGCCACGCCGCGACTGATGGACAGGCGCTTCGGTGACTGGCGCATTCTCGCCGACGAGTACGACCACGAAAACTGGCTCGATGAGGACGACGCGGAACAGCTGGATGCCGTCCTTGAAGCGGTTCTGGTGCGCGGGGCGCGGTTCTGCCCGGTGTTGCTCACCGTGGTTAACGAGCGGGAAGAAGATATTAAGGCCGCAGGCGTTATCACAGACGTGCTGCGTTTCCCCGGCGACCCCGCACGCCGCTGGCTTGATCGCCGCGTCCTGCGTGAGGTCATGAGCGAGGCCCGGGCGATGCCCGCGCAGTAAGCGTAAAAGAAGGGGAGGGAAAAACCTTCCCCGCATTCACCGGCGCGGGATGACAACATCCACTAAGGATGTCGCCGGGCGGCTCCGCGTCACCCGGCCCGCCGCGTCGGGCCTTGTGGTGATAAACGCCCTCTGCCTGCACCGCCCGGTGTCGCATCTCATGTAAAACCGGAGGCTCACAATGTTACGCACGCACACCTGCCCGACCGTTTCCCCCGTAGCCCGCGAGGCGCGCTTTTCCTTCCTGCCCGTCCTGTTTGGCGCGGACTACCTGACCGCCGAAGCCTGTATTTACGCCTATGCCGCTAAATACATTCGTGACTATGACGGCGGCGAGTGGACGTTTAACACCCTCCCGCAGGGGGCGGGCTATCTTGCCCCCGATGAAGACCGCGTGACGGTATTTAACCCCGATAACGGTTTTGTGGGGGAAATGTCGGGCGACGCGGCGGGGATTGTCGTCACCGCGCTGGTACTTAATCACCGGAGCTGGATGCACGACCACCACGACGAGCGGGACGCCTGTCGCCACTACATCCGCCGCTATGAGCAGCTCATGAGCATTGTGGCCACCCACCGCGAAAGCCGCGCCATTTATCGCGCCCTTGACTGATGCCCGACGGGGCGCGATGCGCCCCGCCTTCATGCGACAACAACAAATTAACCGGAGAGCATAAATGATGTACGGAACCGTGAGTGAAATCTGCATTGCGCTGCTGAAAACGCACGAAAACAACGAAAAAATCGCCGTTATCACCTGGACTGCGGAAGACGTGCGCGAGGCCGGCGCGGAATACAACCCCACCATCGCAGAAACGGCGCGAGTGCTTCAGGCTATCGGGGAGGCTGACTGCGACATCATGTATCGCTACGGCATCGGCCAGGACTTTGTTTCGGGAGAACTGCGTCAGATTGTCGCAGAGCGCGCGCCGCGTCAGATAGCCATTCCTGAAAACGAACTTCGCTTACTGCTGCCGCTGATAGAAAGGGGAATGAGCCACGTTGATGACATATCGGGTGAGGCCTGCGCCGCAGTGGAAACGCTGCAACTGGTGCTCGGCTCCCCCTCTGCGTAACCCCTGCGCCGCCCCGTGCGGGCGGTGTTATTCCGCCGCCGCCTGTCCGCGCGCGAAAACCCCTTCCGCAGGCCACGGGCCTGCCGCCTGCGGCCGCGCTGACGCGCCGCCCGCCGGCGTACGGGAGCACCGTTTCACTGACCTGCCGGGCGTAAAGATGACGGACTGCGTGGTACGACCGATGCTCTTCCAGCGGTGGTGTTGAACGGGGATACCCTCACCGGCACCGCGGGCGTCCGGGCGGGCTGTCATGCTTCGCACCATGCCAGCTTCGCCGTCATGGCCCGGCCCTCCGGTAAACCTCCGGGCAGCGGGTGTCCATCCCTGACGCAACGTCAAAGGCTGGCTTGCAGCAGCCGTTCCGGCTGCGCCGCCCTGTCGCGCCGTGACCTGCGCTTTATGCACCCCGGCACACTGACGCCGGGGCGTAAGGGGCACCGCCGTTTCGCGTGCCGCGCCCCGCCGCTGCGGCGGAACCCTGCTCATGTCCACCCCGGCGCCGTTCACCCGTTTACGTCCCTGTCGCCGGGGCTGAGACAAGCACAGCCGCTGGCAGCTGTCCAGGGTAAATGGCACGCGGTAAACCGCGCCCCGGACAGCTGCCATCGCCCGCGCTGGTTTACGCCCCTGCGGCGAAGGTTCTCAAACGGGTGATGGCATGACCTCCGGGAACACAGCAGCAGGTTCCCGCGAAACGTCAACACCGCGGCTCCCGAAACTCAACGGGTGATGTTCTTTAACAACCAGGAGGAAAGACGATGCAGGCTCAGGCAATGCGGACGTATCAGATTGCGTTTACCGGACGGGATGAAAAGGGCGTTTTGCCCATGTTTACCCGCGTACGGGCCACCACGGGGAAAGGGGCTGTCAGGGCGTTTATCGAGCGCTACAGACCCGTCAGCGGCTGGCTTTTGGGCGACCCAGAAGACATTACCGACAAACTGAATAAGGAGGCAAAAGAAGCAGAAAGCGTGTCGCAGAAATGAAAAAAGCAGGGAAAACCCTGCTTTCTCCACGCCGTAAATGCCGCTGTAACGGTTTTACGGCTCCATTAACTACCACAAGGAGTTAACTTAATGACGGTAAGTATTGTTTCACCTTCCGCTGAGGCTGTAAAGCCCCGCCGCCACGTGCGCATCCCCCGCGCAGATATTTCTGCGCCGGATATCGATCCGGCCTTAAAGGCATTCGGGCGGCATATCGCCCGCAGCCTGCGCAAGGGGCGCGGCGTTCACATCCCCGCGATGAAAAATGCTGCCTTCGGGCAGGTGCTCCGCACGCTGGAGCTGACGCGCGCATTTAACTGATGAGGTGAGCCGCTCCGCGAGGGGCGGCAACAGCCGGAAGGAGACTGATATGACACAGACCACCACACGGGCACTCAGCGCAGACGTTCAGACCCACGGCAACGCGGGCGACATCATCCCGTCCGTCCCCGTCGAGCGCATTGTCGCGCAGCGTAACCGCGGCGTGACGGCGTTTCTGGAGGGGGTTGCCCTGATACGCGAAGCACAGACCACGCTGGCGGAGGCTTCCGGGCGAAGCTGGTTTGCCGGGTTATCGCAGATCGTCGAAAGCAGCCTGTGCAGCGACCGCAGCGAACAACGAAACGCCGCCATTCGCCGGCGTATCTGCCGCATTGCCGACCGGGATATCTGGACGCGGCTGATGAATGAAACGGGCATGTTCACACTGATGAGCGAGGCGCAGCGTAAGCAGTGGGACACGCAGCTCTACAGCGACGACTGCCCCGAAATCACCCCCGACAATGTGATCGCCACGTTCCGGGCGCTGAATGCCAGTAAAGGGGCGACGTTTGAGCAGGGCGTTATCGACGTATTCCGCAATCTTTCATGGGACTACAAAACCAACACTCCGTGCCTGCTGGGAAAGCGCATCATCATTGATGGCGTCCTGGACAACCATCGCGGACTGTATTTTTCCGTGCGCACGTATGCGCAGAGCCGGATCAACGATCTTGCCCGCCCGTTCTGGATTCTGGACGGGAAGAATGTCCCTGATTTTCGCGTGTCGGAGGGGGCCGGGCTGAGCGAGTTTATCAGTCGGGGCGGGGCGAACAGCGTGGGTGAAGTGTTTACCTGCGAATACTTCACGATACGGGCATACAAAAAAGGCTCCGCGCATATCACGTTTACGCGACCTGACCTGGTGGAAAAGGTGAACGACATTATCGCCCGGCACTATCCGGGGGCGCTGCCGCCAAAAGTCTGATGCTCTGGCGGGGGGACATGCCCCCCGTCACTGCCTGAACGCCCGCTGAAAACCTGCCTGCGGCGCGGTGGCGGGGCTGCGCTGACGCGCCGCCTGAGCCACTTCGCCAGGTATGCTTATGTATGCCGGTAATCTGCAGATGAATACCAGGTTGCCCCGTTCTTTTCCTCCTGACGCTGTGACTGTCTCCGAAGGGGATAAACTACCTGAAAACCCGCAAAACCGGGTGACTCCTTCGGCTCCCGGCCGCTGCGCGTCCAGTCGTCGAGCCACACTCCGCTAACCGCGAAAGGATGCGGTAAGCTCCGCCGAACCCGCAGAGCGGTTTCGGGCCATCCGGCTAGTGTCTGAAGTCTGACGTCAACGGCACGCTTGCAGTATCCGCAGGCGGATACGCCGCCCTTTTTACGCGCCGTGACCTGCGCTTTATGCCCCCCGGCAAACTGACGCCGGGGCGTAAGGGGCAACGCCGTTTCGCGTGCCGCGCCCCGACGTTGCGGCGGGTCCCTGCTCATTTCCACTTCCGCTGCCGTTTCACCCGTTTCAGTCCCTGTCGCCGGGGCTGAGACAAGCACAGTCGCTGTCAGCTGTCCAGGGTAAATGGCACGCGGTAAACCGCGCCCCGGACAGCCGCCATCGCCCGCGCTGGTTTACGCCCTCGCGGCGAAGGTTCTCAAACGGGTGAAGGTCATACCACGGGGAACAACACAGCAGGTTCCCGCAAAACGTCAACACCGCGGCTCCCGAAACTCAACGGGTGACGGGGTTTAAAGGCAAACAGAAAAGCGTCAGAAACCTGCCACGGCAGGGAAAGAGGTGCCGGACGGGAACACGTCCGGCAGACATTCATCAATAAGTGAGGTATCAACGATGTCAGTAACCGATGTTAAAGCAAAAGCACCCAGAAAAACCAGCACTAAAAAAATCACTCAGGCGCAGGAAGATGCCCTGAAAGCCGCCCTTGAGGCCGCCGTCATCGAGTATGTTCCGCTGTCCGCTCTCGTTAAATCCCCGCTTAACGTGCGCACCATCCCGTATTCCGTGGACAGCGTTCGCGGTCTGGCCGACTCCATCGAGGCGCTCGGACTGCTGCAGAACCTGATTGTTCACACCCTCGCGGACGGACAATCCGGCGTGGCCGCAGGTGGCCGCCGCCTGACAGCCCTGAATCTGCTGGCGCAGGAAGACCGTCTTGCGGCCGATCATACCGTCATGGTGAAGCGTGTCTCAGACGACATTGCAGCCCTTGCCTCGGTTGCCGAGAACGAGCAGCGTGCTGCCATGCATCCCGCCGAGCAAATCTCAGGGTTCCGCACATTAGCGGAACAGGGCAAAACCCCCGCGCAGATTGGTGACGCGCTCGGCTTCGGCTCCCGCCACGTCCAGCGGATGCTGAAACTGGCAAATCTCGCCCCGTCCCTGATGGAGAAGCTCGCGCAGGACGAACTGACCTTGAGCAGTGTCAGGCGCTCTGTCTTGAGGACGATCCTGTCCGTCAGGTTGAGGTATTCGAAAGCGTTAAAGCCAGCTGGTCGAACGCGCCCGCGCACCTGATTAAACGCGCCATTACCGACACCGAGATGCGCACCGACAACGCAAAATTCCGGTTTATCGGGCGCGATGCCTACGAGGCGGCAGGGGGTTACGTCCGTGAAGATCTGTTCAGCCAGGACGAGGGCGACGGCACGGCAGACAGCGTGCTGGTTGAGCGTCTGGTGCAGGAAAAGCTGGAGCGTATCGCGCAGGACATTCAGCAGCGTGAGGGCTGGGCATGGAGTCGCGGACGCGCAGCCCGCATCTGGTACCACGGCGAAGACGGTAAGGAGTTCGTGCAGCCTGTTGAACCCGATCCGGTGTACACCCCTGAGCAGCAGCAGCGTCTTGATGCGCTGCGGGAGCAGTACGATACATATGAAAGCATTTGCGACGAGTCGGATGCGATCGAAGCGGACATCCTCGCCATTCAGGCGGCGGCAGAAGTCAGCGCGTGGACTGACGACATGAAGTCAGGCGCGGGGGTGGTGGTCAGCCTGTACGAAGGGCAGGTGTACGTGCAGCGCGGTGTGCGCCTGAAAGCGGATATGCCGGAAGAAACCGAAACCAGCAGCGTAACGGTGCCGTTCACCTCGCGCCAGCCCGACGCCGCAGAGGGGATCAGCGTCCCGCTGCTCACGAAAATGACCTCCGAGCGCACGCTGGCAGTCCAGGCGGCGCTGATGCAGCAGCCCGAAAAGGCGGTGGCGCTGATGGTCTGGCGCATGTGTACCTGCGTCTTCTCGGGCTGTCTGACCACGGCGCACCCGTTCCGTATCAGCCTCACCGTGTCTCACGGCAGCCTGACGGAGAACGCCCCGTCCGGTAAGGATGGCGCAGCGTTTGAGATGCTCATGACCGAACGGGCAAGGCTGAAAGCCCTGCTGCCGGAAGGGTGGGAGAAGGACTTCACCACCTTCTTTGCACTTGACGGCGGGGTGTTGATGTCGCTGATGGCCTTCTGCACGGCCTGTTCCGTTGACGGGGTACAGACCCGCGATATGGGGCACACCTCCCGCAGTACCCTCGATACGGTCGAGGCGGCAATCGGCTTCCACCTGCGCGACTGGTGGCAGCCGACGAAGGACAACTACTTCGGCAGCCTGAAACATCCGCAGATTGTGGCCTCCCTGAAAGAGGCGGGGCTGACGGGCGCGGCGGGTGATGCGGAGAAGATGAAGAAGGGCGATGCAGCAGCGCATGCGGAGCACTTTATGCAGCACACCCGCTGGGTTCCGGCATGGCTGAAAGGACCGGAGCCAGCGGCTGAATCCGGTGCTGACGACGCTGTTTCAGATACCGACAGCACTGACAACGACACCACCAACACGGCACACGCCGCCTGATAACGGAGCGCCGCCCTGCGGGGCGGCGATAAGGAGATACCCATGCGCACTGTTCTGACCCCCGATGTGCTGAAAACGATGTCCTGTGATGAGTTTGAGGACTGGCGTGACAGCGGCGAAGACTTCCGCCGCGAACTGACCCACGCCGTCATGCGTGACCTGTCCTGCCCTGAAAACTGGGACATGAACGGCGAGTACCGCAGCGAGTTTGGCGGCTTCTTCCCCGTGCAGGTGCGCTTTACGCCCCCGCACGGCAACTACCATATTGCCGTGTGCAGTCCGGGTGCCATCAGTCCGGCGTGGATGGTGGTGTTCGTGCCCGCCAGCGGTCGCCCGTTCTCCGTCATTCGTACCCTGAGCGGCTACCAGCCGGAGCTTGTCAGCCACACCGTCAGCCTGACGGCGCATCTCGATGCAGACGGATACAGTCAGGCGAGCATCATCAGCATTCTGGCAGCGGAGGGGGCATCATGATACCTGCAAACCTGTCACTGGTTCCCTTCAGTCCTGAGCGACGCGCCGCGATGGAGGCCATCGCCGAGGTTGAACGCAGGCGGTCGCGCGGCGCGGTGTCCACGATTTATCCGTATGCCAGCGCCTTTTTCCGGCGGCTCACGGGCAGCACGCGCATCTCACTCAGGGAAATCCATCATTTTGCGCCGGTGCTGACGGCGCGGGAGCTGCGGGGAAGCAGGGACAGCTGGCTCAGTGCCATCGATGCGCTGATTGAAAGTCGCGGGACGCGTTGCTGGCTGCCGCTTCCCGTTAGTGCGGGTCAGCGCCTCTTTCCGGAGGTGGCCTTTCAGCAGACCGAGCGGGTTCGCTGTCAGGACGCGCTGCGGGATGAAAAATACACCCGCCAGCGCCACAAGGAACGGTGCCAGCAAGAGCGGGCGTACCAGGCGCTGGCGGGGCAGGCGGAGATTGAGCTGGCATTCCATACGCCGGAAACGGTCAGCAGCTGGAGCGCCCGCTGGTCGGGGACTGAACTGCGCCAGTACGACCTGGAGGATATGTTCTGGCGCTGGAGCGAGCGTTTTCCGTCACTGGCACCAATGGAACGCTGGACGATGGAGAGCCAGCCTTTCTGGACGGTGATGGCTGAAACGGATGCGCTGGCAAGGGAAAGCACTGAGTCTGTCAGGCAACTGGAGCGCTGGATGGTACCCAACAAGCTGACAGCGCGGAGTCAGGTATGAAGTGGCGTTACTCGCTGCGCTGGAAGCGTCCCGGTCACTGTCCCGGTGAACCTGAACTGGCGTCAGAAGTGGTGGAGGCGGGGAAACCCGCCCCTGAGTCCGTGATGTCACTGTGGGTGGCAGGAGCCGGATATGCCGTCTGCGTGGATTTTCTGTGTGACAGACAGATCAGGCGCTGGACCGACGAGCGTAAGGCGGCCACCCGCCGACGGAATCTGGCGCGTCGTGTTAACAGGATCGCGCCCCTGTTTGCTGATGAGTTGATTGAGCGGGAACTGACGGCACGGCCTGAATATTTTCGGGGAAAGTCGCCTCACTGAGTCTGATATCATATCCTGCCAGAATACGGTCGGCAGGGTGCATAAAAGGGATAATTTAGAGATGAGATACTGGATACTGGTCGCGCTGTTAAATGGCCTGTTCATCTTGCCGAATCTGGCGGTGCTGAGCGGTGCTTTGATTCTGGTCAGTGGCTGGGTGTTCTGGAGGCGAAGGTAACAAAGAATACGCCAGCGTGAGGGCTGGAAGGGGTCAGTTTGGATATCGAAAATTATTGTACGTTAAGGCTATTTTTTGACCTTTCGACTTTAGCTGGCCTCAGCCGACGAAACTTACCGGAAGCCGGTATCCGGTTGCTTTTCCAGATATAATCGCCTGTCAGATTGATGTGCTCCCAGCCTAGCGGGGACAAATGCGACAGCAGTTGCTCGTTGATCTTCACCCCTTTACGCTTCAGGGCATCGATCGCTCTTTCCATATAGACGGTATTCCACAGTGAGATAGCTGCCGTCAGCAGCGTCAGTCCACTGGCGCGATAGCTCTGATTTTCCGGTTTTCTGTCCCTGATTTCACCCAGCCGGTGCAGGAATACCGCACGCGCCAGCGCGTTACGGGCTTCTCCTTTATTCAGTCCCGCCTGTACCCGCCGTCGAAGTGCCGGATCGCGGAACCAGTCGAGCATAAACAGCGTTCGTTCAATACGGCCAATTTCCCTCAATGCTTTGGCAAGTCCGTTTTGCTTTGGGTAGCTGGCAAGCTTTTTCAGCATCAGGGATGCCGTCACTGTTCCCTGCTTTATCGAGGTTGCCAGACGCAGCACTTCGCGCCAGTGAATTTCGATCTCTTTCAGATTCAGGCTGGTCGTTGATATCAGAGATTGAAGCGCCGGGTATTGGTCCGCTTTCCCTTTGATAAACAGCTTCTTGTCGTGGAGATCCCTGATTCGCGGACAGAACGCAAATCCCAGCAGATGCATCAGGGCAAAAACATGATCGGTGAAACCCGCAGTATCGGTGTAATGCTCCCTGATTTCCAGGTCGCTTTCGTGGTACAGCAAGCCATCGAGCACATGGGTTGAATCCCTGACCCGACTGATTATGCAGGTGTAAAACGGGCTGTATTGATCCGAAATATGGGTATAAAACTGACGTCCAGGCTCCTGCCCGTATTTCGGGTTAATCTGCCCTGCATAGCGGCCTGAGCTGCCGGTTCTGAAATTTTGTCCGTCTGATGATGACGTTGTCCCGTCTCCCCAGAATGCCGCCAGCGGTCTTTTCCCCTGCGCATTTACCAGCTCTGCAAGTGCGGCTGAATAGGTTTCATCACGGATGTACCATGCCTGAATATCTTCGAGTGATGATTTGGTGCTCCCGGGGCAAGCTTCTGCCATTTTGGTCAGACCAAGATTGATGCCATCCGCAAGAATGGTGGTGAGAAGCAGGCGGGTATCGGGACGGGTAATGTCATTTTTTATATGCGAAAAATGTCGGGTAAACGTCGTCCAGCTGTTTACCTCATCGAGAATTTCCGTGATTTTAGGTCGCGGTAGCATGCTGTAAACCAGCTCTGCCAGCGGTGAAACTTGCACCGGAACGCAGTTATCCAGCGGAGAGACTTTTACGCCCCTGTCGGAAATTTCCACATCGGGCAGTTCACCAAGGGCAGCCATGGCATTGACCTCTTCAAGTCTGGACTGAAGCAGGGTCATACGGCTGGTAATGTACTCATGATAATCAGCAGATACGGGCAGTGGCAGCGCAGGTGTGAGTTTGTCAAAGTCCTTTTCGGGAATGAGGTAATCATCAAAATTTTTGTAGCGGCGTGAGCCTTTAACCCAGATGTCCCCGGAGCGCAACGCTCCCTTAAGCTCGCTGAGCGCACAAAATTCATAGTACTGGCGGTCAATACCCGCAGGTGTAATTACCACCTTGCGCCAGCTTTCAGGGACAAACTCAAGCGGCGCTGTCACCGGAACTTTACGCGACTGCTTTCGGTACATATCCTTGATCACAGCCAGCGCATCAGCCAGAGGCTGCGCTGCCGGGGTGGCGACTAACTGTAAAGCGGACAACATGCGCGGGGCATATTTCCGTAATGTGCTGTATTTCTCGGTAATAATATGTAGCGGGTCAAAATTATTTTTTCTGGCGAGATGACGTGTTTCCTCCAGACTGGCGACAAATTCAGGCCATGGGAGTATGTTTTCTATTGCGAGCCATGGATCGTCACCGGAATCGCGGGCATCAGATAGTGCCTGGCCTACATCGATGTACTGCCTCAGTTTTGACTGAATCAGCTTTCCGGTCTGCTGAAGGCGCTCAGCCTGTGTTCTTTTGGCTTTGCTGAAAAGGCTGTTCAGCATTCGCTCATGCAGCTCAATAACTTCGTCTGTCAGTGTGGCCCTGGCTTCTTCCAGCACGCACACCAGGATCGCATGACGCCGGGCTGCTGAAAATCGGGTTAAATCCCGACTGCTCATCTTTCGGCCTTCCCGCGCCAGTTTCAGCAGCCGGTTCTGGTGAATGGTGCGATCTATACCTTCCGGTAATGCCAGCGATTCAATATTACTGAGCCGATCAAGATGTTGCAGCACGTTCT
>CAMLJN010000029.1 GCA_946480445.1 uncultured Buttiauxella sp. | reverse complement strand
CGATTATCGCGCGTTTGAGCTTATCGTTTTCTGTGGTTGCCTTTGACACTATCAGTTCCCAAATATAGCGAGATGGATCAGATTGGCTGCGTCATCAGACCGACGGATTTCACGCCTGCGCTATGCAGCAGGTTGAGCGCCTTTATGATTTCCTCATACGGCACATCCTTCGCCCCACCGATCAAAAAGACCGTTTTTGGATTGGCCTGCAAACGGCGCTGCGCTTCCGCAACCACCTGTTCGGATGGCAACTGATCCATGCGATCTTTTTCAACCACCACGCTGTACTGCCCTACTCCGGACACTTCAATAATGACCGGCGGCTCATCGTTGCTGCTAACCGTCTGCGAATCTGTCGCATCCGGAAGATCTACCTCAACGCTCTGGGTGATGATCGGCGCCGTTGCCATAAAGATCAGCAGCAGCACCAGCAGCACGTCCAGCAGAGGTACGATGTTAATTTCGGACTTTAGTTCACGACGACCACGTGTACGTCTGGCCATGACTTACCCCTTACTGCTTATCGCTGCTGGTAAAAGCCTGACGGTGCAGGATAGCCGTGAACTCTTCCATAAAGTTGTCGTAATTCAATTCCAGTTTGTTCACCCGCTGGTTAAGGCGGTTGTACGCCATAACCGCTGGAATGGCCGCAAACAGACCAATGGCGGTCGCAATCAATGCCTCTGCAATACCGGGCGCGACCATCTGCAACGTCGCCTGTTTCACCGCACCGAGGGCGATAAAGGCATGCATGATCCCCCACACCGTACCAAACAGACCGATGTACGGGCTGATGGAACCGACGGTGCCAAGGAAAGGTATATGCGTTTCCAGCGTTTCAAGCTCGCGGCTCATAGAGATACGCATGGCACGCGCTGCCCCATCAACCACCGCTTCCGGGGCATGGGTATTGGCACGGTGCAGGCGGGCAAACTCTTTGAATCCCGAATAGAAAATCTGTTCGGAACCGGCAAGATTGTCGCGGCGACCCTGACTTTCCTGATAGAGACGGGACAGCTCAATGCCCGACCAGAACTTATCTTCAAAGGCTTCAGCTTCACGGCTGGCCGCATTGAGGATTCGCGTACGCTGAATGATGATTGCCCATGATGCAATGGAAAAACCAATCAAAATCAACATGATAAATTTGACCAGAAGGCTCGCCTTCAGGAACAAATCAAGGATATTCATGTCAGTCACTGCTTGAACTCCGCGACAATAGACTTGGGAAGCGCACGAGGCTTCATTGAGAGATGATCAACACACACGATCAGGACCTCAGCTTCATTGAGAACCCGCCCGTCGGCATTGACTATTCGCTGCGTAAACACCATAGAAGTGCCGCGCATCGAGGTAATTTCACTTTGGATTTCGAGTAAATCGTCGAGTCGGGCAGGCGCAAGATAATCAACTGTCATCCTGCGTACGACAAAGGCGATACGCTCCGCCAACAAATCCTGTTGGTTAAAGTGGTGCTGGCGCAGCATCTCAGTGCGTGCTCTTTCATAAAAAGCAACATAACTGGCGTGGTAAACCACACCACCGGCATCGGTATCTTCGTAATAGACGCGAACCGGCCATCGAAACAGCGTTGTACTCACTACTTACATCCCGGGAATGCAATTTAACGTAGCTACTATACGCAAGAGGATGGGGGTTGGGAATGGGTTGTTTTAAACCTTGAGTAAATATTTATGGGCTTGTTAAAGCCCATAAAATTTAGGTGAAGAAGTTTGACTTAACGGCAACCTCAGAAGAAGAAAAACAGCAGCCCCGCCAGCAGGGCAAGTTGGGCGATTAAAGGGCAAAAAACCCCCTGCCAAAGAACCTTCTTCGGGCTAAAACCCACGCCATGGATCACACCGGCGCAAACTGCCCACATCAGCAGAAAGCCGTGCCAGATTTCCAGCTCGCTGGTCTTCGCGGCAAAGCGCGTTGGGTCCCAGAAAATACAACCAGCCAACCCCAACGCCATGATCAAGGAAAGAGCCCGCAAGGGGCTCTTATCCATTACCGCGTACAGCTTCGCGATAATTGCTTCCATCAGTGTTCTTCTTTCCCGGCTTTTGCAGCTTCAACGTGCTCAAGCGCAAGCGCGGTAATGATGCCAAATGCACAGGCAAGAAGCGTTCCCAGAATCCATGCAAAGTACCACATAATCAGCTCCTTACTTAGTACAGAGAGTGGGTGTTGCTTTCGATGTCTTGCTTGGTAATACGCCCGAACATTTTCCAGTAACACCAGGTGGTGTAGAGGAGAATAATCGGCACGAAGACCAGAGCAACATAGGTCATCAGGTTCAGCGTCAGCTGGCTGGAGGTGGCATCCCACATAGTCAGGCTAACGTTCATCACCGTGCTGGAAGGCATCACGAACGGGAACATCGCGATGCCCGCGGTCAGGATCACACAGGCCAGCGTCAGGGAAGAGAACAGGAAAGCCATCGCCCCCTTCTCCAGACGAGACATCAGCACGGTCAGCAGCGGCAGCACCACGCCAAGCGCAGGGATGGCCCACAGAATCGGCATGTTGTTGAAGTTCACCATCCAGGCACCAGCCTGACGCGCCACTTCTTTGGTCATTGGGTTCGACGCTGCGTGATGGTTCATTTCTGAGGTCACCACATAGCCATCAATACCGTACATCACCCAGACGCCTGCCAGCACAAAGCAAACCATCATCACCAGAGCTGCGATCTGCGCCGCAGCACGGGCACGCAGGTGCAGCTCACCCACGGTACGCATCTGCAGATAGGTTGCCCCCTGCGCCAGAATCATCGAGACGCTTACCACGCCCGCCAGCAGACCAAACGGATTGAGCAGCTGGAAGAAGTTGCCGGTGTAGTACAGACGCATGTACTCGTCCATATGGAAAGGCACGCCCTGCAACAGGTTGCCGAAGGCAACACCAATCACCAACGGTGGCACGAAGCTACCGATGAAGATGCCCCAGTCCCACATGTTGCGCCAGCGCATGTCTTCAATCTTGGAACGGTAATCAAAACCGACCGGACGGAAGAACAAAGAGGCCAGCACGAGGATCATCGCCACATAGAAGCCGGAGAACGCGGCGGCGTACACCATTGGCCATGCGGCAAACAGAGCACCACCCGCGGTGATAATCCAGACCTGGTTACCGTCCCAGTGCGGCGCAATGGAGTTAACCATAATGCGGCGCTCAACGTCGCTGCGGCCAATTACGCGGGACAGCATCCCCACGCCCATGTCGAAGCCATCGGTGACGGCAAAACCGATCAGCAGAATGCCAATCAGCAGCCACCAGATAAAACGCAATACTTCATAATCGATCATTTGACGACTCCTGTCTTAGCGTGCCGGCTGAGAAGCCACGGTGGACTGCTCAAAGTGATAGCGACCTGTTTTCAGACTGCTCGGCCCAAGGCGAGCAAATTTGAACATCAGGAACAGCTCAGCCACCATAAACAGCGTATAAAGGCCGCAAATCAGAATCATGGAGAAGAGCAGATCGCCCACGGTCAGCGAGGAGTTCGCCACGGCTGTCGGCAGCACCTCACCAATCGCCCAAGGTTGACGGCCGTATTCGGCAACAAACCAGCCAGATTCAATTGCAATCCACGGCAGCGGAATACCATACAGCGCCGCACGCAGCAGCCATTTTTTCTCACCGATGGCGTTACGAGTCACGGTCCAGAACGAGACGGCAATGATAAACAGCATCAGGAAGCCACAGCCGACCATGATACGGAAGGCGAAGTACAGCGGTGCAACGCGAGGGATAGAATCCTTGGTTGCTTTCTGAATCTGCTCTTCGGTGGCGTCTGTGACGTTCGGGGTATAGCGCTTAAGCAGCAGACCATAGCCCAGATCTTTTTTAACGTTGTTAAAGTTATCACGCACGCTTTGGTCGGTTGAGCCACCACGCAGCTGCTCAAGCAGGCTGTAGGCTTTCATCCCGTTACGGATACGCTCTTCGTGCTGCACCATCAGTTCTTTAAGGCCGGTCACCTGCTTGTCCACAGAACGGGTCGCAATGATGCCCAGCGCGTAAGGAATCTGAATGGCGAAGCTGTTCTCTTGCTTGTCCTGATCGGGGATCCCAAACAGGGTAAAGGCTGCCGGAGCAGGCTGCGTTTCCCACTCTGCTTCAATTGCGGCCAGTTTGGTTTTCTGCACGTCGCCCATTTCATAACCGGACTCATCACCCAGCACGATAACGGACAGAATAGCGGCCATACCAAAACTTGCTGCAATGGCAAAAGAGCGCTTTGCAAAAGCAAAGTCGCGGCCTTTAAGCATGTAGTAAGAGCTGATACCCAGGATAAACATTGCGCCGCAAACGTAGCCGGAGGCGACAGTGTGGACGAATTTAACCTGCGCAACCGGGTTCAGAACCAGTTCGGAGAAGCTGACCATCTCCATACGCATGGTTTCGAAGTTGAAATCGGAAGCGATAGGGTTCTGCATCCAGCCGTTGGCGACCAGAATCCACAGGGCAGAAAGGTTGGAGCCAAGCGCGACAAGCCAGGTTACCGCCATGTGCTGCACTTTACCCAGGCGATCCCAACCGAAGAAGAACAGACCAACGAAGGTGGACTCGAGGAAGAATGCCATCAGGCCTTCAATGGCCAGTGGCGCACCAAAAATGTCACCCACATAGTGTGAATAGTAAGACCAGTTAGTCCCGAACTGGAACTCCATGGTCAAACCGGTGGCAACGCCCAGCGCAAAGTTGATACCAAACAACTTGCCCCAGAACTTGGTCATATCTTTATAAATTTGTTTACCTGACAGGACGTAAACCGTTTCCATAATGGCCAGTAAAAACGCCATACCCAGCGTCAGTGGCACAAACAGGAAGTGGTACATCGCGGTCAAGGCAAACTGTAAGCGCGACAGTTCGACAATATCAAACATCTTGACTCCTTGCTCTTCGCATGAAGACTTCGACCGTGGTTCGCCGCCTGGCTCCCCACAACGCATGCCCTAATACAAAACATTCGCTTCCAGATTTCTCTTTTACCTACACATGACAGAAAAATGTGAAAGCAAAAGGGAAAAGGTTACAAATACGTTAATAAAAAAACCTAAAATAATCCGCAAATATATTACCCTGCAATTTCCTTACAATAAATAGGTATTTGCTCAGGGAAGTTTGCATTTCTCGACAGCGATCAATTTATAGCGAAAATGTCTGCATGTCGCTACATTGATCCGCGACAATTTACTCCTTTTGCCCCCCTGCGCGCCAGCCTTAGATATTGATCTGGCGCAATTTTCCTCGCGATTGTTAATTAAGTATCTTTTAGGAATGAATGGTGAACATATTGTTAATAACGTGTTCCAAAACATGCTTTTAAGTTAATCTCTCACACCGCTCAGGAATAAATGCCTCGCAATTCAATTCTGGCCCGAAAACGGTTTTTCGCCATTACTTCTCTTTTCGGTGTTAATCACCTTACGTTATTTTATGGCCTGCCTGCCGCCAACGGCGTTAAAGCCACATGCATGCAACTTTTGATAAGCATTAAATTAACAAACCATGATTTTTGATGCGCTTACCCTTGAAAATATTATTCCTGCAAACAAAAAGTGCGTGCCTTGCATGGCGACAAGCCTGTAGCTGAGTGACAAGGCAACACGTTACGCACCTTTTCAGCGCTCACGGGGGTTATCTATGAAAAAGCTCGTTTGTCAGAGCAGATTGCGGGCGGGAGGAGTGAGTTTACCTATAAAAAAAGGCCACTTAAGCGTGGCCAACCATGTCGAACATTTATTATTCGTGCTGTTGTAGGGTGGAATGCCCCACCCTACCCCACAGTTTACTGTGGCAAAATGGCTTTCAGCGCATCGCCAATGTCTGCCAGACTGCGAACAGTTTTCACTCCTGCAGCTTCCAGAGCAGCAAATTTCTCATCCGCCGTCCCTTTTCCGCCGGCGATGATGGCGCCTGCGTGGCCCATACGCTTGCCTTTCGGCGCGGTTACGCCCGCGATATAACCTACCACAGGCTTGGTGACGTGCTCTTTGATATAGGCTGCGGCTTCTTCTTCTGCGCTGCCACCGATTTCACCGATCATCACGATGGCTTCGGTTTTCGGGTCTTCCTGGAACATCTTCAGGATGTCGATAAAGTTAGAGCCCGGGATCGGGTCGCCGCCGATGCCCACACAGGTAGACTGGCCCAGACCGATATCGGTAGTTTGCTTAACCGCTTCATAGGTCAGCGTACCGGAACGGGAAACGATGCCCACTTTGCCCGGCAGGTGAATGTGGCCCGGCATGATGCCGATTTTACATTCGCCTGGGGTGATAACGCCCGGGCAGTTTGGCCCGATCATGCGGACGCCTGCTTCATCCAGCGCAACCTTCACGGTCAGCATATCCAGCGTAGGGATGCCTTCGGTGATGGTGATAATCAGCTTGATGCCCGCGTCAATCGCTTCCAGGATTGAATCTTTGCAGAACGGCGCAGGGACATAGATAACGGATGCCGTTGCGCCGGTAGCTTCTACGGCTTCGCGCACGGTATTAAATACCGGCAGGCCCAGGTGCTCGGTGCCGCCTTTACCAGGCGTGACGCCGCCAACCATTTGCGTACCGTAAGCAATCGCCTGCTCGGAGTGGAAGGTCCCCTGGCTGCCGGTGAAACCCTGGCAAATTACCTTGGTGTTTTTATCGATCAAAATGGACATTATTTCCCCTCCACGGCAGCAACAACCTGCTGTGCTGCATCCGTCAGACTTTTCGCTGCAATGATGTTCAGGCCGCTATCCGCCAGTTTTTTCGCACCCAGTTCGGCGTTGTTACCTTCCAGACGAACCACGACAGGTACGTTAACGCCCACTTCTTCGACCGCGCCGATGATGCCGTCGGCAATCAGGTCGCAACGTACAATACCGCCAAAGATGTTAACCAGAACGGCTTTCACTTTGTCGTCAGACAGAATGATTTTGAAGGCTTCGGTCACGCGCTCTTTGGTTGCACCGCCGCCAACGTCGAGGAAGTTCGCCGGTTCACCGCCGTGCAGCTTAACGATGTCCATGGTGCCCATCGCCAGGCCCGCACCGTTAACCATGCAGCCGATGTTACCGTCCAGTGCAACATAGTTCAGCTCCCACTGTGCGGCCTGGGCTTCACGTGGGTCTTCCTGAGACTGGTCACGCATTTCACGCAGATCCGGCTGGCGGAACAGCGCATTGCCGTCTGCGCCCAGTTTGCCGTCGAGGCACACCAGATCGCCCTGCTTAGTGATAACCAGCGGGTTGATTTCGATCAGCGCCAGGTCGCGCTCCAGGAAAATCGCCGCCAGCCCCATAAAGATCCTGGTGAACTGCTGAACCTGCTTGCCTTGCAGACCCAGTTTGAACGCCAGCTCACGGCCCTGGTAAGGCATTGGCCCTGCCAGCGGATCCAGCGCAACTTTGTGGATCAGGTGCGGCGTTTCTTCCGCCACTTTTTCAATTTCCACGCCACCTTCGGTGGAAGCCATAAAGACTACGCGGCGGGAGCTACGGTCTACTACCGCGCCCAGATACAGCTCTTTATCAATGTCGGTCGCCGCTTCCACCAGAATCTGGTGAACAGGCTGGCCGTTGGCATCTGTTTGATAGGTTACCAGGCGTTTGCCCAGCCAGTGTTCAGCAAAGGCACGAATGTCTTCTTTACTGTTAACCACCTTCACGCCGCCCGCTTTACCGCGGCCACCGGCATGAACCTGACATTTCACCACCCACGGACCTGCGCCAATTTTAGAGGCTGCTTCTTCCGCTTCACGTGGCGTGGTGCAGGCGTAACCGACGGGTGCCGGTAAGCCATACCGAGCAAACAACTGTTTCGCCTGATATTCGTGTAAGTTCATGAGTTCTATCCATTAAGACTAAGGAGCATTCCGCTCGGGGTACTTAATTTGCCGCCACCAAAGGTGGCGACCGTAAGGTCAGAGTTCAGCGGGAGCCGCGAAGACAGCCCCCGTTATTACTACACGTCCAGCAGCAGACGAGTTGGGTCTTCGAGCAGCTCTTTAATCGCTACCAGATACCCTACGGACTCGCGGCCGTCGATCAGACGGTGATCGTAGGAGAGTGCCAGATACATCATTGGCAGAATCTCAACTTTACCGTCGACCGCCATAGGCCTGTCTTTGATGGCGTGCATACCGAGGATCGCGCTCTGCGGCGGGTTGATAATCGGCGTAGACATCAGGGAACCAAATACACCGCCGTTGGTGATGGTGAAGTTACCGCCGGTCAGGTCTTCAACAGTCAGCTTGCCATCACGCCCTTTCACGGCCAGTTCTTTGATGCGTTTTTCAATATCGGCCATGCCGAGGGTGTCGACATCACGCAGCACTGGCGTGACCAGACCGCGTGGCGTGGAGACCGCAATACTGACGTCAAAGTAGTTGTGGTAGACAACATCTTCGCCGTCGATAGAGGCGTTGACTTCCGGGTAACGTTTCAGCGCTTCAACAACCGCTTTGATGTAGAAGGACATAAAGCCCAGGCGCACACCGTGGCGTTTTTCGAAGGCTTCACCGTACTGCTTACGCAGCTCCATGATTGGCTTCATGTTCACTTCGTTGAACGTCGTGAGCATGGCGGTAGAGTTTTTCGCTTCCAGCAGACGTTCGGCAACGCGTTTGCGCAGACGGGTCATCGGCACGCGTTTTTCGCTACGGCCAGGCAGTGGCGCAACCGGTGCTTTTGTCTCTTCTGCCGCTTTAGGCTGAGCAGGCTGAGCCGCTTTCGCCTGGGTCAGATGTTTATCAACGTCTTCGCGGGTAATACGCCCACCCACACCGCTGCCTTTAATGGCGCTGGCATCGAGCGAATGTTCAGCGATCAGACGGCGAATTGCCGGGCTTAACGCATCGTTGTTTTGATCTTCCAGAGAGGCCTGCTGGCGCTGCGCCGGAGTGGACTGTTTAGCGTCTGCTTTCGCAGAGGTTTCTTTCCCGTTGCTGTTGCCCTCACGCAGGCGACCCAGAATCTGACGGGAGGTCACCGTTGTGCCTTCATCTTCCAGCACCGCATCCAGAACGCCATCCGCAGACGCCGGTACTTCCAGTACCACTTTGTCAGTTTCGATTTCCACCAGCACTTCGTCACGGGTTACTGTATCACCCGGTTTTTTGTGCCATGTTGCAACTGTCGCATCGGCAACGGACTCAGGCAGGTCAGGAACGAGAATATCTACGCTACTCATTTTTTATCCTTTAATTAATCGACGTTCAGCGCGTCATTAACCAGATCTTGCTGCTGTTTCTGGTGAACGGACATATACCCTACCGCCGGTGAGGCGGAGGCCGGACGACCTGCATAACGCAGGGCTGATCCAAATGGAATCACTTCGCGGAAGTGGTGTTGGCTGCAGTACCAGGCGCCCTGGTTCAATGGCTCTTCCTGACACCACACGAAATCATGCACGTGAGCAAAGGGCTTCAATGCTTCCTGCACCGCCTGGTGCGGGAACGGATAAAGCTGCTCAATGCGCACGATGGCCACATCTTTTTGATCGTTCTTACGACGTTGCTCGAGCAGATCGTAATAGACCTTACCGGAACACAGTACCACGCGTTTCACGCCCTTCGGATCCAGTTCATCAACTTCACCGATAGCCGGCAGGAAGGTGCCGTTTGCCAGTTCGTCGAGGGTGGAGACCGCCAGCGGATGACGCAGCAGAGATTTTGGTGACATCACCACCAGCGGACGGCGCATACCGCGCAGCGCCTGACGACGCAGCATGTGGTAAACCTGTGCCGGGGTAGACGGGACGCAAACCTGCATATTCTGTTCGGCGCACAGCTGAAGATAGCGTTCCAGACGAGCAGAGGAGTGCTCCGGCCCCTGGCCTTCATAGCCGTGCGGCAGCAGCATCACCAGGCCACACATCCGGCCCCATTTCTGCTCGCCGGAGCTGATGAACTGGTCGATAACAACCTGAGCTCCGTTGGCGAAATCGCCGAACTGCGCTTCCCAGATGGTCAGGGTGCGTGGTTCTGCGGTGGCGTAGCCGTATTCGAAGGCCAGTACGGCTTCTTCAGACAGCACGGAATCCCAGACTTTGAACTCGCCCTGGCTGTTATGCACATGCTGGAGCGGCGTGTAGGTCGAGCCGTTGGTCTGGTTATGGATGACGGCATGACGGTGGAAGAAGGTGCCGCGGCCCGCATCTTCACCGGAAAGACGCACGGACACGCCTTCATCAACCAGCGTGGCATAGGCTAAGTTTTCCGCAGCGCCCCAGTCGAATTTCTTCGCGCCGCTCGCCATTTCCAGGCGGTCGCTGTAGATTTTCGCCACGCGGGACTGCATTTCAACGGATTCCGGCGCAGTGCTGATGCGTTTGGCCAGCTCCTGCAGACGCTTCATCTCAACCTTATTCGGATAGCTTTCATCCCACTCGTGATTGAGGTATGGCGACCAGGTAAAGGAATGCATGTTCATTGGGCGGTATTCTTTCACCACACAATCACCGGCATCCAGCGCATCGCGGTAGAGGTTCACCATTTCGGTGGCGTCTTCCAGCGTCGCCAGCTTTTCCTGCTCCAGACGGTCGGCATAGATCTTACGTGGCGTCGGGTGCTTTTTGATTTTCTGGTACATCACCGGCTGCGTTGCGCTTGGCTCATCGGCTTCGTTATGGCCGTGGCGACGGTAGCAAACCAGGTCGATAAACACGTCACGTTTAAAGGTGTTACGGAAGTCCAGCGCCAGGCGAGTCACAAAGGCCACCGCTTCCGGGTCATCCGCATTCACGTGGAAAATTGGCGCCATCACCATCTTACCGATATCGGTGCAATACGGCGTAGAGCGCGCATCCAACGGGTTAGAGGTGGTGAAACCAATCTGGTTGTTGATAACGATACGAACGGTGCCGCCCACTTCGTAACCGCGAGCTTTAGACATGTTCAGGGTTTCCTGAACAACGCCCTGTCCGGCAACGGCAGCGTCACCGTGAATAGTGATCGGCAGTACCTGGTTGCTGCCAGGCTTATCCAGACGATCCAGTCGTGCACGCACCGAGCCGATGACCACCGGACTAACGATTTCCAGGTGCGACGGGTTAAACGCCAGCGCCAGGTGAACCAGACCGCCTTCGGTTTCGACGTCAGAAGAGAAGCCCATGTGGTACTTCACATCGCCGGTGCCAAGGTGTTCTTTGTGCTTGCCCGCGAACTCGTCGAACAGATCCTGCGGTTTTTTACCCAGCACGTTGATCAATACGTTCAGACGGCCACGGTGCGCCATCCCGAGGACCACTTCACGGGTGCCGCTCTTACCCGCATGGCGGATCATCTCTTTGAGCATCGGCACCAGCGCATCGCCGCCTTCCAGCGAGAAGCGTTTCGCGCCCGGGAATTTCGCCCCCAGATAACGCTCCAGCCCCTCAGCGGCGGTCAGCTCGCTCAGGAAGCGTTTTTTCTCTTCGCTGGTAAAGGTGGCGTGCCCAACCACGGATTCGATACGCTGCTGAATCCAGCGTTTTTCTTCCGTGTTGGTGATGTGCATGTATTCTGCACCGATAGAGCCGCCATAGGTCTGCTTGAGCGCGTCAATCAGATCGGCCAGCTTCATGGTTTCTTTGCCGCTGGCGAAAGAACCGACGTTGAAGGTTTCCTGAAGATCGGCTTCGGTCAGATTATGGAAAGCCGGGTCAAGGTCGGGTACCGCGTCCTGTTTCCACAGCCCAAGCGGATCCAGATTCGCAGCCTGATGGCCACGGAAGCGCCAGGCGTTAATAAGCTGCAGGACTTTGACCTGCTTAACGTCGGTGTCAGGATCGGTAATCGCCGTGGAATAACGTGAGGCATCCTTCGCCAGACGACGGAAATAATCACGCGTTTTGGAATGGAATTGATCCGGTCTGGCTCCGGTTCCAGGAAGTTGCTGGAACATTGAGCGCCAGTGCGCATCAACAGAGTCAGGATCGGTTAAGAAGTCTTCATAGAGCTGCTCTACCCAGGTCTGGTTCGCACCGGCCAGGTAAGAGGAATCCAGCCAGGCTTTCATTTCGCCGTTCTGCATCGTGATCCCTTAAGCATTTATATGCTTATTTCGCCGTGGATAACTATAGCGTACACCTTTGGTACACATTCCAGGGTTCACTTTCTGCGGGCCTGTTGCCGTGGTAATTCGGCCCGCGAAGGAACCTTTAAAAACTGTCTCTGTACAATACTTCGTAGGGCAGTTTTTGAAGGTTTCCTGCGTCTGTTTCCCTCTCCCGCAGGAGAGGGAAACCCAAAATGCTAAGCGCTTCTTTGCAACAGCATCGACTTGATATGGCCGATAGCTTTCGTCGGGTTCAGCCCCTTAGGACATACACTGACGCAGTTCATGATGCTATGGCAGCGGAATACGCTGAAAGCATCGCTCATACCGTCAAGACGGCTGGCGGTTTCCGTATCGCGGCTGTCGATCAGGAAACGATACGCTGCCAGTAAGCCTGCCGGGCCGATAAACTTGTCCGGGTTCCACCAGAACGACGGGCAGGAGGTCGAGCAGCAGGCGCACAGAATGCACTCGTACAGACCATCGAGCTTTTCACGCTGCTCGGGCATCTGTAAATGCTCGCGAGCCGGTGGATTTTGCCCATTATTCAACAGGTAAGGCTTAATCTTCTCATATTGGGCGTAGAATTGTCCCATGTCTACCACCAGATCCCGCACAACCGGTAAACCGGGCAGCGGACGGATAACAATCTTCTGTTTACCGTTGCCCAGCGCAGAGATAGGGGTAATACAGGCCAGGCCATTTTTACCGTTCATATTGACGCCGTCGGAGCCACAAACGCCCTCACGACACGAACGGCGAAACGCCAGGGTGGGATCTTTTTCTTTCAGCTGAATCAGCGCGTCAAGCAGCATCATGTCGCGCCCTTCTTCCCCTTCCAGGGTGTACTCCTGCATACGCGGAGCGTCGTCAACATCCGGGTTGTAGCGATAGATAGAAAATTCGAGTTTCATCACTTAGCTCCGCTATTAATAAGAACGCACTTTCGGCGGGAATGCCGGACGCAGTTTCGGCTGCATGTTCACCTCACGGCGAGTCATGCTCTCCGACTCAGGCAGATACAGGCTGTGGCACAGCCAGTTTGCATCGTCACGTTCCGGATAATCGAAGCGGCTGTGTGCGCCACGGCTTTCCGTGCGGAAGTTAGCGGAAACAGCGGTGGCATAAGCGGTTTCCATCAGGTTATCAAGCTCCAGGCACTCAACGCGCTGGGTGTTAAACTCACTGGAGGTATCGTCCAGACGGGCGTTTTTCAGACGCTCACGAATTTGTTTGAGCTGTTCAAGCCCTTTCGCCATTGCGTCGCCTTCGCGGAACACCGAGAAGTTGTGCTGCATACATTCCTGCAAGGCTTTACGGATTTGCACAGGATCTTCGCCATCACGGTTACCGTTCCAGCGGTTCAGGCGCTCAAGCGCCACGTTAATTTCATCTTCGGTCGCGTCACGCAGCTCGCCCTGCTCGGCAATAGATTCCAACAGGTGCAGGCCTGCGGCACGGCCAAACACCACCAGGTCGAGGAGCGAGTTGCCGCCCAGACGGTTGGCGCCGTGTACCGATACGCAGGCAATTTCACCTACCGCAAACAGGCCCGGGATCACCACGTCTTCGCCCTGATCGTTCACCGTCAGCGCCTGGCCGGTCACTTTGGTCGGAATACCGCCCATCATGTAGTGACAGGTTGGGATAACCGGGATAGGTTCTTTCACCGGGTCGACGTGGGCGAAAGTACGGGACAGCTCGAGGATGCCCGGCAGGCGGGATTCCAGAACGTCTTTCCCTAAGTGGTCGAGTTTCAGTTTCGCATGTGGGCCCCACGGACCGTCGCAGCCGCGGCCTTCGCGGATTTCAATCATGATGGAACGAGCCACCACGTCGCGACCTGCAAGATCTTTCGCGTTTGGCGCATAGCGCTCCATGAAACGCTCACCGTGTTTGTTCAGCAGATAACCCCCTTCACCGCGGCAGCCTTCCGTGACCAGCACCCCGGCACCGGCGATACCGGTTGGGTGGAACTGCCACATTTCCATATCCTGCACCGCCACGCCTGCGCGCAGGGCCATACCCACGCCGTCGCCGGTGTTGATATGGGCGTTAGTGGTGGACTGATAGATACGGCCCGCGCCGCCGGTGGCCAGCACGGTGGCTTTCGCCTTGAAGTACACAACTTCGCCCGTTTCGATGCACAGCGCAGTGCAGCCGACAACGGCACCGTCCTGGTTCTTCACCAGATCCAGCGCGTACCATTCAGAGAAGATGGTGGTCTTGTTTTTCAGGTTCTGCTGATACAGCGTGTGCAGCAGGGCATGACCCGTACGGTCCGCTGCCGCCGCCGTGCGTGCCGCCTGCTCGCCGCCGAAGTTCTTCGACTGGCCGCCAAAAGGACGCTGATAGATTTTACCGTCATCCAGACGGGAGAACGGCAGCCCCATATGTTCCAGCTCCAGAATCGCTTCCGGACCGGTTTTACACATATATTCGATGGCATCCTGGTCGCCGATATAGTCGGAACCTTTTACCGTGTCGTACATATGCCATTCCCAGTTGTCCTCGTGGGTATTTCCCAGGGCTACGGTAATACCGCCCTGCGCAGACACGGTATGGGAACGGGTTGGGAAAACTTTCGACAGCAAGGCACAGGACTGGCCTGACTGGGAGATTTGCAGGGCGGCGCGCATACCTGCACCGCCGGCACCAATAACGACTGCATCAAACTCTCTGACTGGTAAATTCATTACACACCCCACACCACAACAAATCCATAAATGACGTACACCAGCAGCGCCACAACAACAATCAGCTGCAGCCCAAGACGAAGGGCTACCGGTTTAACGTAGTCGGTCAACACCTGCCACATGCCAATCCAGGCATGGATTAAAATCGAGAACAGCGCCAGCAGGGTGAACACTTTGGTGAAGGCGGAGGCGAAGAATCCACTCCAGACCTCGTAGGTTAACTCGCCGGTGATGGCGAAAAAACCGACCATATAGAGGATGTACAGGGTGAGGACGATAGCGGTGGCACGAACCAGCAAAAAGTCATGCACGCCATTGCGACCCAATGCGGAGGCATTGCTTACCATACGAGGACTCCTGCAAGAATTGAAAGCACGACAGTAATAACAAAAGAAATATTTGCGGATCGTTTGCCCGCTATCAGGGTCTCTTCCAGCACGCCGGTATCCATCAGCACGTGGCGAATACCCACCACAACGTGATAGGCCAGCGCGGTCAGAATGCCCCACAGAATGAATTTAACGAAGAAGCTGCTCATCACAGATGAGGCAACGAGGAACCCCTCCTGGGAGGAGAGTGACAGACCGAGCAACCAAAGCAGTATGCCGACAGCCACAAACGTTATCACGCCGGATACACGATGGAGGATGGAAGCGATGGCAGTCACGGGAAAGCGGATCGTTGAGAGATCCAGATTGACAGGTCTTTGTTTTTTCGCATTTTTTATCATGAATAGCGCCCACATGCTGTTCTTATTGTTCCTTCCTCCGGATCTGCAGGCGGGGTCAGACAGCGTGAACTTTCTATAACTGTGCGTCATGCAAAAACAGCTACGTCCAGATGCCAAAAAAGCTGGCTACAACGCTGGGTGGCGCCCGGTGGCAGGGTATTCCGGAGACCTGGCGGCAGTATAGGCTCTTCACAAAATCATTACAATTAACCTACATATAGTTTGAAGGGTTTTGCTCGGAACAGTGAGCAGGATCACGATAACAACATTATTTTAAATTTTAATCATCTGATTTGACAAAAGTTAAACATTCTTGTTACAAACAAGGCCCGAATAGCCGTATAATTCGCAAAAGTTATAGGGTCAGCCTTTCACCTGAGAATAAGTTATGTAACAGTGTGTCGGTATTGACCCGCGTAATCAGGACAGTTATTAGTGGTACACAGGTTTGAATGATATGGACTGCTAACACCCTGATTTGCTGTTTTTTCGCCTGCTTGGCTGAGTTACCTGCAAGCGCCCATCGCTCTGTACCCTGCTGGAATCCTCTCGAAACAGAGCAGCGAGCCAAATATAAAACTGGTAACCACACCAACGGGTCTGAATGCAAATCGGGCACCCGGCAGTCTTATGAAATAAGGCGCTAAGGAGACCGTAAATGGCTGATAAAAAAGCAACTCTCACCTACAATGGTGATGATGCTCTCGACCTCGCCGTGCTAAAAGGCACGCTGGGTCAGGATGTAATTGATATCCGTAGTCTTGGTTCTAAAGGTGTGTTTACTTTTGACCCGGGTTTCACCTCTACCGCATCATGCGAATCAAAAATCACCTTTATCGACGGTGATGAAGGTATCCTGCTGCACCGTGGTTTCCCTATCGATCAGCTGGCCACCGAATCCAGCTACCTCGAAGTGTGTTATATCCTGCTCAACGGCGAAAAGCCGAACCAGGAACAATACGAAGAATTTAAAACCACCGTTACCCGCCACACCATGATCCACGAGCAGATTACCCGTCTGTTCCACGGTTTCCGTCGTGACTCCCACCCAATGGCAGTTATGTGTGGCGTAACCGGTGCGCTGGCGGCGTTTTATCATGACTCTATGGATGTGAATAATCCTCGCCACCGCGAAATTGCAGCCTTCCGTTTGCTGTCCAAAATACCAACCATGGCAGCGATGTGCTACAAATACTCCATCGGTCAGCCGTTCGTTTATCCACGCAATGACCTCTCCTACGCCGGTAACTTCCTGAATATGATGTTCTCCACGCCGTGCGAAGAGTACGTGGTTAACCCTATTCTGGAACGCGCAATGGACCGCATCCTGATCCTGCACGCAGATCACGAACAAAACGCGTCCACGTCCACCGTTCGTACAGCAGGCTCAAGTGGGGCCAACCCGTTCGCCTGTATCGCTGCCGGTATCGCTTCCCTGTGGGGGCCTGCGCACGGTGGTGCTAACGAAGCCGCGCTGAAAATGCTCGAAGAGATCAGCTGCGTTGAGCACATTCCTGAATTTATCCGCCGCGCGAAAGACAAGAACGACTCCTTCCGCCTGATGGGCTTCGGTCATCGCGTGTATAAAAACTACGATCCACGTGCCACCGTAATGCGTGAAACCTGCCATGAAGTCCTTAAAGAGCTGAATCTGAAAGATAACAGCCTGCTGGAAGTGGCGATGGAGCTTGAGCACATTGCGCTGAACGACCCGTACTTTATCGAGAAGAAACTCTACCCGAACGTAGACTTCTACTCAGGCATCATCCTGAAAGCGATGGGCATTCCGTCCTCCATGTTTACCGTGATCTTCGCGATGGCGCGTACCGTCGGCTGGATTGCACACTGGAACGAAATGCACGACGACGGCATCAAAATTGCCCGTCCGCGCCAGCTGTACACCGGTTATGAACAGCGTGATTTCAAATCTGATTTGAAAAAATAAGTTCGCCGTAAAAAACAAAAACGCGCTCAAGGGCGCGTTTTTTTATGGCCTGTGCCGGAGCAACCGCCGGTCAACTTTACCGCTGACAGCCCGGGCACCAGTAAAAAGGGCGCGACGAGAGCATCGTTTTTTCAATGACTCCGCCGCAGCGCTCACAGCGTTCACCCGCACGATGAAATACCCGGAAGCGGAAGATTGCTCCGTGGTGCTTGTTTTCATCAGCCTGACCACGCGTGTTATAAGACAGCCTGGGAATGTCCAGCAAAGCTCTGGCCAGCGCATCAAGCTGCTCCGGGGTTAAATCCTGGGCTTTATGCGTGCCCGTTAGCTTCACCGCCCAGAGGATTTCAACCCGCAGGTAGTTGCCTAACCCCGCCAGAAAAGCCTGATCTAACAGCAGGCCGCTAAACTGCCTTCGGCGAAAGCGAGGCGAAAGTAAACGCTCCTTCACCTCCTCTGCCGTCAGGGTCAGATCCAACACGTCCGGCCCCACGCGCTGCAAAAATGGGTGTTCCGCCAGCTGCTTTTCGTCGAGCAGTTGAATGTCTGATGCGCTAAACAGCAAGATAGCTTTCTGCGCCGTTTGCAGTTTTACACGCAGCACCCGGGTGGTTTTTGACACCTCTCCGGCCTTCACCACTCGCCAGACGCCGTATAACTGGTTATGACTGTACAAGGTTTTACCGCCGGAGAAATGCGTCAGTAAAGCCTTGCCACGGGTTTCAATGCGCTCAACCTGCTGGCCAATCAGCTCCTGCTCAAACACTTTCAGTTCAGGAAAGGCAAACCAGACATCGGTTAAGGTCTTACCTGAAACGGCAGCTTCGAGCTTATCCGCCGCGCGTCTTATCTCCGGCCCTTCCGGCATAGCTTCCTCCCCGCTCGCTTAGTCGCCATCGTTTAATCGCCAGGCAAGCTGTTCCAGATAGATCGCCTGCTCACGGCGCGACTTCAGCGCTTCTTCCAGCGTACATTGCACAAAGTGTATCGGCTCGCCCAGCCGCAGCTGCGCCAGATGGTACATATCGGCTTCGATTACACAGGCAATGCGGGGATAACCCCCCGTGGTTTGCGCATCGTTCATCAACACAATAGGCTGGCCGTTGTGCGGCACCTGTACCACGCCTGGCAATAATCCGTGGGAGAGCAGCTCGCGATCCGTGGTGCGCTCTAAACGCTGGCCCTGCAAACGGTAGCCCATGCGGTTGCTTTGCGGACTGAGCTGCCACGGCATACGCCAGAAATTATCCTGCGCGGCAGGGCTGAACTCATGATATTCAGGACCAGATAAAGCACGAATACGGTTACCCGACAGCAGCTGTTTCACGCCCCGCGCCTCGCGGAAATGGCGTGTGGAAGGCAGCAGGGGCAAGGTGTCCCCATCCTGTAAGGCGCGACCTTCAAACCCGCCGATCTGCGCCTTAATATCTGTGCTGGCCGACCCCATCAGCATAGGAACATCGACCCCCCCCGCCACGGCAAGATAACTGCACATCCGTGGTCCGGAGATTTAAGGCGTAATTGTTGCCCGGCTTTCGCCGCCAGCCGCCAGCCTGTCCACACGGCATGGCCGTCCAGCTCCGCCTGACAGCCTGCTCCGGTTAAGGCAAACCAGCTGTCGCGGGTAAATTCAATGACGCACTGCCCAAGGGTGATTTCAAGCGCGGCGCTTTCCGGCGCATTGCCCACCAGCAGGTTAGCAATTCGTAACGCTGGACCATCCATTGCGCCGCAGCGGCTCACGCCCAGCTGACGGTAGCCATAGCGCCCGCCGTCCTGCACGGTCGTATGCATTCCGGCACGTATTATCTTCAGCACACGCCCTCCTTCTGAGGTACAAAGCGAACGGTATCCCCCGGCGCTAACAGCGTCGGCGGTTCACAGGCGGGGTTGAAGAGCGTCAGCGATGTCTGGCCAATTATCTGCCAGCCGCCCGGGGTGGCAAGCGGGTAAATGCCTGTCTGGCTGCCGCCGATGCCTACGGAGCCTGCCGGGACCAACAGACGGGGTTCCGCGCGACGCGGCGTTTGCAAAGCAGGCATAAGGCCGCCCAGGTAGGCAAAGCCGGGTTGAAAACCGAGGAAATAAACGATGTAGTCAACGCTTGCATGCCGTTCAACGACCTGAGAAGGCGTCAGCCCGGTATGCCCGGCCACCACGTCCAGATCCGGGCCGACGCCGCCGCCATAGATCACCGGGATCGCGATGCGGCGCGGCTCAGGCACGATGGCTTCGCTCTCTTCCCACCAGCGCTGAATGCGTTCAATACCGTCGAGGGCGAGATTTTGCGGATCGCGCAGAATCACGGTGATGTTATTCATACCCGGGATCACCTCCCGAACGGCATCCGCCTCTTCAAGTCTGCGGGTCAGCCCCCAGATCCGCTGCTGGCTTTCAAGAGACACCGGCGGCTCCAGTTCCAGCACCACTGCGCTTTCACCTAATAGATAACATCGTGCTCTCTGCACTTTTCCTCCTGAAGATCGCGTTATGCCGGATTGGGTATATCCATAAAGATCACGTCCAGATCCGTTTCACTGTTAAGCCAGTCGCTTAACGCCTGGATGCCGCCGCGTTCGGTTGCATGATGGCCTGCGGCGTAAAAATGCAGCCCCTGCTCACGCGCAGAGTGAATAGTTTGCTCTGAAACCTCGCCGGTAATAAAAGCATCAACCCCGAAGCGCGCAGCGCTGTCAATAAAGCTTTGCCCGCCGCCGGTACACCAGGCGACGCGACGGATCTCCTCAGGCCCGGTATCACCGCACCACAGGGGAGTACGGCCAAGACGCATCTCAATCCACGAGGCAAGCTCTACGCCAGAAAGAGGCGTGGAAAACTCCCCCCACGGCACCAGAGGTTCTATTTCACCTTTTGTCTCAATGCCCAGCAATGCACCAAGCTGGGCGTTATTGCCCAGTTCCGGGTGAGCATCCAGCGGTAAATGCCAGCCATAAAGATTGATGTCGTTCGCCAGCAGCGTTTTCAGGCGGTTACGCTTCATGCCGCGAATAACCGGCGATTCACCTTTCCAGAAGTAGCCGTGGTGAACAATCACCGCATCAGCATTCTGGCGCACGGCTTCATCCAGCAAAGCCTGGCTTGCGGTGACACCGGTGATGATTTTGCGGATGTCCTCACGCCCTTCGACCTGTAGCCCATTGGGCGCATAGTCGCTTATCGCCGCGCTGTTGAGTTTCTCGTTGATAAGGCGTTCCAGTTCGCTGTTTTTCATCTTAATTCTCTTGTGTTTTTCGTGCCGCTTCATAAGCGGAAAGTGTGGCAAGGCGAGCCTGCTTATGGTCAACAATCGGGCGTGGATAGTCCAGAGTCTGCTGCTGTTTATCCGCCCACGCCCAGGGATTATGAATGTGTTTACCCGGCACGGCTCCCAACTCCGGCACCCAAAGGCGAATAAACTCGCCGTCGGCGTCAAAACGTTCGCCCTGGGTTGTCGGATTGAAAATACGGAAATACGGCGCGGCATCGGTGCCGGTAGAGGCAGCCCACTGCCAGCCACCGTTATTTGCCGCCAAATCGCCATCTATCAGCTGCGACATAAAATAGCGTTCGCCTTCCCGCCAGTCGATAAGCAGATCTTTCACCAGGAAGCTGGCTACGACCATACGCAGGCGGTTGTGCATCCACCCCGTTTTATTGAGCTGACGCATTGCGGCATCCACAATGGGAAAGCCCGTTATGCCCTGCTGCCAGGCAGCCAGCTTCTGCTCGTCGTGCTGCCAGCGAACATTGTCTGTCCAGGAGATAAACGGACGAAAACGGCAAAGTTTGGGCCAGGCCACCAGCAGGTGGCGATAGAACTCCCGCCAGATCAGTTCATTAAGCCAGGTTGCGCCCGCCCCGCCTTCAAGCGCCTGAGGATGCTCTTTTAGCAGGCGATGTAAACACTGGCGGGGCGAAAGCACACCGGTTGCCAGATAAGGCGAGAGTCGGCTGGTGCCTTCCACGGCGGGAAAATCACGCTGGTCGGGGTAGCTTGCGGCTGGACTAAGACAAAACCCGCGCAGTTTCGCTATCGCCGCACTCTCCCCTACCGGAAACAAAGCAGCATCCACTGGCTGACGGGGGTAGTTAAAAGCGGCGAGTCCGGCAACAGAAATCTCCTCGCCGCGGATATGCGGTGCGGCCACGCATTCGGGCAATCCTTCCTGAAGCCGCCTGATAAAGGCCCGGCTGAACGGTGTAAATACTTTATACATTTCGTTATTACCGGTCGTCACGCTGCCGGGCGCAAGCAACACGCTGTCATCAAAGCCCTGGCAAATCACGTCGCGGCCAAGCGTTCGCTCCACCTCGGCATCGCGCTGGCGTTCGTTAAACTCGTACTGATAGTTATAAAACAGCGCATCCACGTTCTGCCGCTCGCAGAATATCCTCAGGGAGTCGACAGAGTCGGCGAAGGTATCAGCCTCTTTCACAAAGAGCGCAATCCCGCGTTCAGCAAGAGAGAGCTGTAGCGCCTGAAGATGCTGCCAGATGAACTCTGCCTGACGAGGTGACATATTGTGCTGCCGCCATTGTTGCGGCGTGGCGATAAAAAGCCCGATAACTTTTGCCGCCGGGTCCCGGCAGGCCGCAGCCAGCGCCAGGTTGTCATGAATACGTAAATCACTGCGAAACCAGACCAGATGAGTGGCCATACAACTCCCTGAATAAGTAACCGTAAAGGCAGATCAAATTAGCGCCGCTGCGCCAGATAAGATTCAGAATAGGCTGCCTGGGGGTATTTTAACAAGCTAAGCAAAGCCCGCAGCGGCTGCATACTTTGCCGATAGTGGTGAGCGACTCCTGAGAGTAAAGATGAAGTGTAGCAATTTCGTGCCACAAAAAAGGCCACCCGTTTGGGTGGCCTCTATGGCATTACGTCAGGACTTAGTAGAAGTCAGCGGAAGCGGCTTCTGCCTGCGCCATCCAGACCGGTTTGTCGCTGGTTTTAGACCACACGCGGTGCAGGTAGCTGTAAAAACGTGCGCGATCTTTCCAGAACAGCATAACCGGCAAAGCCAGTATGCCAGCAACAATCGCGAAAGTGCGACGCAGGAAAACCTGATGCGCAGGGTAATCTTTATATAAAGTCATAGGCTTCTCCTTTAATTTTGTGACCGGCAGCATAGGCCAGAAATGCAGAACTTGTTATCTGGCTAAAATTCTATCTCATTGCCTGAAAGTTTACTACTCCTCCGACCACTCAATCGCACTTATTGAGCAGATATTTACCTTTCATCGCGTAATTAAGTTACAAAATAGTTAAATAAATACTAACCATCAGTTAAATAATGGTCTTGGTGATTTTTATACTTTTTTTACACCCCGCCCGGGGACTTTTACGACATCTTTGCACGCAAATTTCTACTCTCTACTCACATACTTAACACCTCTGGAGGTGGATTGTGAGTGCAGGACTGATTGCTGGCGTGGTGCTGGTATTTGCGCTGTTGGGGTATCTGATTTATGCCCTGATCAATGCGGAGGCTTTCTGATGGCCGCTTCCGCATTTTTATTAATCAGCAGTTTTTTACTGATCCTTTTCATTCTGGCAAAACCACTTGGCACTCTGCTTGCGAGACTCATCGAGGGAGCCCCCCTGCCTGTTGTTGGCCGCATAGAGCCAGCGTTATGGCGCATAATGGGCTGCGATGCGCAGGAAATGAGCTGGAAACGCTATTTGCTGGCGATCCTGGCATTTAATACGCTGGGCCTTGCGGTGTTGTTCGCCCTGCTTATGTGGCAGGATCGCTTGCCTCTGAATCCGCAGCAGCTCCCGGGCCTGTCCTGGCATCTGGCGCTGAACACCGCCGTGAGCTTCGTGGCCAATACCAACTGGCAATCGTACAGCGGCGAAACCACGCTGAGCTATTTCAGTCAGATGGTTGGGCTGAGCGTGCAAAACTTCCTTTCCGCCGCCACGGGCATCGCGGTGGTGTTTGCGTTAATTCGCGCTTTCTCTCGCCGCTCCGCAACCACCCTCGGCAATGCCTGGATTGATTTAACCCGCATCACCCTTTACGTTCTGCTGCCCATTGCGCTGGTGATAGCGCTGTTCTTTATCAGCCAGGGTACATTACAGAATTTCGCCGCCTACCAGCCTTTCACCTCCCTTGAAGGGGCACATCAGCTCCTGCCTATGGGGCCGGTGGCCTCCCAGGAAGCGATAAAAATGCTCGGAACAAACGGCGGCGGGTTCTTTAACGCTAACTCCTCGCATCCGTTTGAAAACCCAACGGCGTTAACGAACTTCGTGCAGATGCTGGCGATCTTCCTTATTCCCGCAGCACTTTGTTTCGCTTTTGGTGAAGCGGTCGGTGACCGACGCCAGGGCCGCGCTATTTTGTGGGCGATGGGCGTGATTTTTGTGGTCTGCGTCGCCGTGGTGATGTGGGCAGAAACCAGCGGCAACGCGCATTTCTCAGCGCTGGGCGCCAACAGCAACTTCAATATGGAAGGTAAAGAGAGCCGCTTCGGTATTCTGGCCAGCAGCCTGTTCTCGGTAGTCACCACGGCGGCATCCTGCGGCGCGGTTAACGCGATGCACGACTCCTTTACCGCGCTGGGCGGCATGATCCCCATGTGGCTGATGCAAATTGGTGAAGTGGTCTTCGGCGGCGTGGGTTCAGGTCTGTACGGCATGCTGCTGTTTGTTCTGCTGACGGTCTTTATCGCCGGGCTGATGATTGGCCGCACGCCTGAATACCTCGGCAAAAAAATCGACGTTGCCGAAATGAAAATGACCGCATTAGCCATTCTGGTGACGCCTGCCCTGGTCCTGCTCGGCACCGCGCTGGCAATGATGACCGATGCGGGCCGCGCGGGCATGCTAAATCCGGGCATCCACGGCTTCAGCGAAGTGCTCTATGCCGTCTCTTCCGCTTCGAATAACAACGGGAGCGCCTTTGCGGGCCTGAGCGCTAACACGCCTTTCTGGAACCTGTTACTTGCCGCCTGTATGTGGCTGGGGCGTTTTGCCGTGATTATTCCCGTGATGGCTATTGCCGGATCGCTTGTCGGCAAGACCTCGCAGGCCGCCGGTACCGGCACGCTGCCAACGCATGGCCCGCTGTTTATCGGCTTACTGATCGGCACCGTGCTGCTGGTTGGCGCCCTGACCTTTATTCCCGCCCTCGCATTAGGCCCGGTCGCGGAACATCTTTCCTTAGTGCATTTGTGATTAAGAGGCTTCCATGAGTCGCAAACAACAGGCGCTTTTTGACCCCGCGTTACTTCGTCAGGCGCTGATTGATTCTTTTAAAAAGCTCAGCCCGCGCGTGCAGTGGCACAACCCGGTGATGTTTATTGTCTGGGTCGGGAGCTTGATCACCAGCGGTCTTGCTATCGCCATGTATACCGGTTCACTGGCGGGCAACGCGCCGTTCACCGCCGCCATCAGCCTGTGGCTGTGGTTTACGGTGCTGTTCGCAAACTTTGCCGAGGCGCTGGCGGAAGGCCGCAGTAAGGCCCAGGCCAATAGCCTCAAAGGCGTGAAAAAAACCAGCTGGGCACGTAAGCTTCGTGCGCCGCAGCACGACGCTCAGATGGACCAGATACCCGCCGCAGATTTGCGTAAGGGTGACATCGTGCTGGTGGAAGCGGGAGATATTATTCCCTGCGATGGTGAAGTGCTCGAAGGAGGCGCATCGGTGGATGAAAGCGCCATTACCGGCGAGTCTGCGCCGGTGATCCGTGAATCAGGCGGTGATTTCGCCTCCGTGACAGGCGGGACGCGTATTCTGTCCGACTGGCTTGTTATCCAGTGCAGCGTGAACCCGGGGGAAACCTTCCTCGATCGCATGATCGCTATGGTGGAAGGTGCCCAGCGCCGCAAAACACCGAACGAAATCGCGCTGACTATTCTGCTGGTTGCGCTGACCATTGTCTTCCTGCTGGCTACCGCTACGCTCTGGCCTTTCTCGCAGTACGGCGGTACCGCCGTCAGCGTAACCGTGCTGGTTGCCCTGCTGGTTTGCCTGATCCCGACCACAATCGGCGGCCTGCTGTCGGCTATCGGCGTGGCGGGGATGAGCCGCATGTTAGGCGCTAACGTCATTGCCACCAGCGGGCGCGCCGTTGAAGCCGCAGGCGACGTGGATGTGCTGCTGCTCGATAAAACCGGCACCATCACGCTGGGTAACCGCCAGGCATCGGATTTTCTGCCCGCTCCGGGCGTGGAAGAAAAAGCGCTGGCCGACGCCGCACAGCTCTCCTCCCTGGCTGACGAAACGCCGGAAGGCCGCAGCATCGTCGTACTGGCAAAACAGCGCTTTAACCTGCGCGAACGCGACGTGCAGAATCTGCATGCCACTTTTGTGCCCTTCACCGCGCAAACGCGCATGAGCGGGATTAACATTCAGGACCGCATGATCCGTAAAGGCTCCGTGGATGCAATTCGCCGCCATGTCGAAGCCAACGGTGGCCACTTCCCGCCTCAGGTAGATAAACTGGTTGAAGGCGTTGCACGCCTGGGCGGGACACCGCTTGTCGTGGCCGAAGGGGCCAATGTTCTGGGCGTAATTGCCCTGAAAGACATCGTAAAAGGCGGGATCAAAGAACGCTTTGCGCAGCTGCGTCAGATGGGCATTAAAACGGTGATGATCACCGGCGACAACCGACTGACCGCCGCCGCCATTGCCGCCGAAGCGGGCGTGGACGATTTCCTGGCGGAGGCGACCCCGGAAGCCAAGCTGGCCCTGATTCGCCAGTATCAGTCCGAAGGCCGCCTGGTCGCCATGACCGGCGACGGCACTAATGACGCACCGGCACTGGCTCAGGCAGACGTAGCGGTCGCCATGAACTCCGGCACCCAGGCCGCAAAAGAAGCGGGCAACATGGTGGATCTGGACTCCAACCCCACCAAGCTCATCGAAGTGGTGCATATCGGTAAACAAATGCTGATGACGCGAGGCTCGCTCACCACTTTTAGTATCGCCAACGATGTGGCGAAGTATTTTGCCATTATTCCCGCCGCCTTCGCGGCCACCTACCCGCAGCTGAACGCGCTGAATGTGATGCATCTGCACTCCCCGGCGTCGGCGATTTTAAGCGCCGTTATTTTCAACGCCCTCATTATTATCTGCCTGATTCCGCTGGCGTTAAAAGGTATCAGCTATAAACCCCTGAGCGCTGCGGCCATGCTACGTCGCAACCTGTTGATTTATGGGCTGGGTGGCCTGCTCGTACCCTTTGTTGGCATCAAAGCTATCGACGTGCTGTTAACCGTCTGCGGTCTGGTTTAAGAGGAAAAAAAATGGCTATCTTTCGTCCCGCTATACTGTTACTGATTTTACTGACGGTCATTACCGGTGGACTGTACCCGCTATTAACCACCGCGCTGGGCCAGTGGTGGTTTCCGGCCCAGGCCAACGGCTCGTTAATTATTGAGCGCGGCACAGTGCGAGGTTCAGGCCTGATTGGCCAGAATTTTACCCAGGCGAAATATTTCCAGGGTCGCCCTTCCGCTACCGCGGAAAGTCCCTATAATCCAATGGCTTCAGGTGGCAGCAACCTTGCGGGCAGTAACCCGGAGCTGGATAAACAGGTAAGTGAACGCGTTGCAGCCTTGCGGGCGGCCAACCCGCAGGCCGCCCGGGCCGTGCCGGTAGAGCTGGTCACCGCCTCAGCCAGCGGTCTGGACGGTCAGCTTTCCCCTGACGCTGCGGCCTGGCAAATTCCGCGAGTGGCCAATGCGCGCCACTTACCCGTAGCCGAGGTTGCCCGTCTGGTGGCGGAAAATACCTCGACACCGCTGGTCGGCTTCATCGGCAAACCGGTCGTGAACGTACTGCAACTCAATCTGGCGCTGGACGCAGTCCAGGCACCCTAAAAAGGAAGAGTGATGACTGAGGAGCCACTGCGCCCTGATCCGGATAAGCTTCTGGAACAGGCGAGCCGCCACCCGCGCGGAAAGCTGAAGGTCTTTTTCGGAGCCTGTGCGGGCGTGGGGAAAACTTACGCCATGCTTCAGGAGGCTCAGCGTCTGCGCGGCCAGGGCCTGGATATTCTGGTCGGCGTGGTGGAAACCCACGGGCGGAAAGAAACCGCTGCGTTGCTAAAAGGGCTGAACCTTCAGCCCGCTAAACGTATTCACCACCGCGGGCGCGTGGTGCAGGAGTTCGATTTAGATGCCGCCCTCGCCCGCAGCCCCGCGCTGATTCTGATGGATGAACTGGCGCACAGTAACGCGCCGGGTTCCCGCCACCCGAAACGCTGGCAGGATGTGGAAGAGCTGCTGGACGCGGGCATCGACGTTTTCACCACGGTCAACGTTCAGCATCTGGAAAGCCTCAACGACGTGGTCGGTGGCGTGACCGGCATTCAGGTACGCGAAACGGTTCCCGATCCGATTTTTGACTCTGCGGATGAAGTGGTGCTGGTGGATTTACCGCCGGACGACCTTCGCCAGCGCCTGCACGAAGGCAAAGTGTATATAGCCGGGCAGGCCGAGCGCGCTATCGAACATTTCTTCCGCAAAGGTAATCTGATTGCCCTGCGAGAACTGGCTCTCAGACGCACCGCCGACCGCGTGGACGATCAGATGCGCGCCTGGCGAGACAACCAGGGACAGGAAAAAGTCTGGCATACGCGGGACGCTATTTTGCTGTGCATCGGCCATAACAGCGGCAATGAAAAACTGGTGCGCACGGCCGCTCGCCTCGCGGCAAAGCTGGGCAGCGTCTGGCACGCCATTTACGTCGAAACCCCGCAGCTTCACCGTTTGCCCGAGCATCAAAGGCGAGCCATTCTCGGCGCACTGCGTCTTGCACAGGAACTGGGGGCTGAGACTGCCACCCTTGCCGATCCCGCAGAAGATAAAGCCGTCTTACGCTACGCGCGCGAGCACAACCTCGGCAAAATCGTCATTGGCCGCCGGGCAAATCGCCGCTGGTGGGGGCGAGAATCCTTTGCCGATAAAGTGGCCAATCGCGCCCCGGATCTCGATCTGGTGATCGTCGCTCTGGATGATAAACCGGCCGTCACTGCGGCACGCACGCCTGACTCACGCGGCATGACAGACAAATGGCGCGTGCAGCTTCGCGGCTGCGCCATCGCCGTCGTACTGTGCGCGCTGATCACCTTTATCGCTAACCAGTGGCTTATAGCCTTTGATGCGGCAAACCTGGTGATGCTCTATTTACTGGGCGTGGTAGTGATTGCGCTGTTTTATGGCCGCTGGCCGTCGGTACTGGCCACGGTGGTCAACGTTATCAGCTTCGATCTCTTTTTTATTGCCCCGCGCGGGACACTTGCCGTCTCCGATGTGCAATATGTACTTACTTTTGCCGTGATGCTGACCGTCGGGCTGGTCATCGGCAACCTCACCGCAGGCGTTCGTTATCAGGCCCGTATTGCGCGCTACCGGGAGCAAAGAACCCGGCATCTCTATGAAATGTCCAAAGCGCTGGCGGCGGAAAGAACACCGCAGGCCATCGCCTTAACCAGCCAGCAGTTTATCAATAACAGTTTTCATGCCCGCAGCCAGCTGCTGCTGCCGGACAGGCAGGGCGTGCTGGAAAGCCTGAATAAACAAGGCGAACCGGCAAACTGGGATGAAGCCATCGCTCGCTGGAGCTTTGATAAAGGCCAGCCTGCCGGTGCCGGGACGGACACGCTGCCGGGAGTGCCGTATCAGATCCTGCCTTTACGCACGCCAGAAAAAACGCTCGGCCTGCTGATTGTAGAGCCAAATAACCTGCGTCAGCTGATGATCCCCGAGCAACAGCGCCTGCTGGAAACCTTTACCCTGCTGGTTGCCACGGCGCTCGAACGCCTGCAGCTTACCGCCAGTGAAGAGCAGGCTCGTTTATCCAGCGAACGCGAGCAGCTGCGTAATTCGCTGTTGGCCGCGCTTTCACACGACCTGCGCACACCGTTGACCGTGCTGTTCGGCCAGGCAGAAATCCTCACGCTGGACCTGGCTTCGGAAGGGTCTAAACATGCCCCGCAGGCGAACGAAATACGTCAGCATGTGCTCAATACAACCCGACTGGTGAATAATCTGCTGGATATGGCTCGTATCCAGTCCGGCGGCTTTAATCTGCGCAAAGAGTGGCTGACGCTGGAAGAAGTGGTGGGCAGCGCGTTAAAAATGCTCGAACCCGGGCTGGGTGGCCGCCATATCGCGCTTTCACTGCCCGATCCGCTGATGCTGATTCAGGTGGATGGCCCGCTGTTTGAGCGGGTACTGGTCAATCTGCTGGAGAACGCGGTGAAGTACGCCGGACATCAGGCTGAAATAGGTATCAGGGCCACGTCGCAGGCCGAACGGCTCGATCTTGAAGTCTGGGATAATGGGCCTGGCATTCCAGCTGGTCAGGAGCAGGATATCTTTGCTAAATTTGCCAGAGGTAATAAAGAGTCGGCGATCCCGGGTGTGGGTTTAGGCCTGGCCATCTGCCAGGCCATCGTCGAAGTGCACGGCGGGGAAATCTTTGCGCTTAATCGCCCGGAGGGTGGAGCAAGTTTCCATGTGCTGTTACCTCTCCCTCCCCCACCGGAGCTAGCTGAAATGAACGAGGCGCTGTGATAACGGTTCTGATTGTTGAAGATGAAAAAGAGATCCGCCGCTTTCTGCGCACCGCGCTGGAGGGGGAATCGCTGCGCGTCTATGACGCTGATACCCTGCAACGCGGTCTGATAGAAGCGGCAACGCGCAAGCCCGACTTAGTGATTCTGGATCTGGGTCTACCGGACGGCGACGGAATAGATTTTATCCGGGATTTTCGCCAGTGGAGCCAGACGCCGGTCATTGTGCTGTCTGCACGCAGCGACGAAGAGGCGAAAATCGCCGCGCTGGATGCGGGTGCCGATGACTATCTGAGTAAACCCTTTGGAATTGGCGAACTTCAGGCTCGTCTGCGAGTTGCGCTGCGTCGCCATGCAAGCCTTGCGCAGCCCGATCCTGTGTACCAGTTTTCAGCCATCACCGTTGATTTAGCCGCGCGTCGTATCACGCGCGAAGACGAAGAAATCCACCTCACCCCTATCGAGTTTCGCCTGCTTGCCACCCTGCTTAATAACCACGGGAAGGTCCTGACCCAGCGGCAGCTGCTCAACCAGGTCTGGGGGCCGAACGCCGTGGAGCACAGTCACTATCTGCGGATTTATATGGGCCACCTGCGTCAGAAGCTGGAGAACGATCCGGCGCGCCCCACTCATCTGCTTACCGAAACCGGTATCGGTTACCGCTTTATGCTTTAGCCGGTTTGCAGGCATTAAAAAGGCGCCGGAAGGCGCCTTTTTTAGCTTTACAGTTTACTTCGCGTTTTTCAGCACTTCGCTGACAATCTCCACGGCTTCTTTCTCAATCTGCTGACGATGCTCAGCGCCTAAGAAACTTTCGCAGTAGATTTTATACGCGTCTTCCGTACCGGAAGGACGAGCGGCAAACCAGCCGTTTTCGGTCATCACTTTCAGCCCGCCAATTGAAGCTCCGTTGCCCGGCGCCGCAGTCAGACGTGCGGTGATCGGGTCACCCGCCAGCGTATCCGCGCTGACCATTTCTGGCGACAGCTTAGACAGAGCGGCTTTCTGCGCCGAGGTTGCCGGAGCCTGCAAACGGTTGTAGCTTGGCGCGCCAAAGCGAGCGGCTAATTCATCGTAATGCTGCTGTGGATTCTTGCCGGTGACCGCGGTGATTTCCGCCGCCAGCAGGCACATGATAATACCGTCTTTATCGGTCGACCACGGGGTGCCGTTAAAGCGCAGGAAAGAAGCCCCGGCGCTTTCTTCGCCACCAAAACCAAAGCTGCCGTCAAACAGACCGTCAACAAACCATTTGAAGCCAACCGGCACTTCCACCAGCTTACGGCCTAAATCCTTAACCACGCGGTCAATCATCGCAGAAGAAACCAGCGTTTTACCCACCGCAACATCTTTGCCCCACTGCGGACGATGCTGGAACAGGTAGTTGATGGCCACGGCCAGGTAATGGTTCGGATTCATCAGCCCCGCAGGGGTAACTATACCGTGGCGGTCGTAATCCGGATCGTTTGCAAAGGCCAGATCGAATTTATCGCGCAGCGCCAGCAGACCGGCCATTGCACACTCAGACGAGCAGTCCATGCGGATAGCGCCGTCTTTATCAAGATGCATAAAGCGGAAAGTCTGATCGACCTGATCGTTAACGATAGTCAGATCCAGGTTGTAGTGCTTCGCAATACGCTGCCAGTATTCGATGCCGGAGCCGCCAAGCGGATCGACACCCAGCTTCAGACCGGCCTTCTGAATGGCGGCCATATCAACGATGTCCACCAGCCCTTCGATAAACGGCTGAACAAGGTCCTGTTCCTTAACGTGACCGCTGGCCCACGCCTGAGCCAGCGGGAGACGTTTAACCTCTTTGAGCCCTTCGGCCAGCAGCGCGTTCGCACGCTCCTCAATGACCCTGGTGACGTTGGTATCTGCCGGGCCACCGTTAGGCGGATTGTATTTAATACCGCCGTCTTCCGGTGGGTTGTGTGAAGGCGTGATCACGATGCCGTCAGCCTGAGCGCCGCCTTTTTTGTTATGCACCAGAATCGCATTGGAAACCGCAGGCGTTGGCGTGTAGCCGTTCGCCTGCTGCACAATGACATCCACACCGTTTGCGGCCAACACTTCCAGCACGGAGATAAACGCAGGCTCGGACAGGGCGTGCGTGTCTTTTCCGACATAACACGGACCCGTAATGCCATTCTTAGCACGATCCTCAGCGATCGCCTGGGCAATGGCCAGAATGTGAGGTTCGTTAAAACTATGACGTGCCGCACTGCCACGGTGGCCGGACGTACCAAATTTCACCGCGTGCTCGCTATTCCCCACTTCAGGTTTCAGCACATAGTACTGGGCCGTCAGCTGGGCTACGTTAATCAAATCGCTCTGTTGCGCAGGTTGACCTGCACGGTTGTGGTTAGCCATTGGCCCTTCCTTTTGACGCAGATTAAATAGTGCCGCAAACCTTCTCAATCAATTCCGCGGGGAATTGCATGGATTGCATGATGTGTTCAATCATGCTGCATTTGCGGCCCGTATTGGTGTTGGTGATCACCCAGTAAGGGGTGCCCGGAACGTGTTTTGGCTTGGTCTGATTGCCGTTAGCCAGTAGCGTTTGTTCATTCCCGGCAAAGTAAACGCGGGTGCGGCCGTGCAAAGACTCTGTGGCCTCGCCAAAGGTTTTGGCATCCAGCTGATAGAGCGTTGAAAGCACCATCATAAAACGGTTCACGGCTTTCTTTTGGTCCGCGTACTCATCGGAGAGGAGCAATTCGCGAACGGCGCGCACGCGATCGCGCGCCCGATTGACCGGCTTCTCTTCAGGAGCAGGCGTTGCTACCGGCTGGGCGGCATTCACGATAGGGGGAGTTGTCGCTGCGGGAGTCTGACCGGCGGTAAATTTCAACATACGCCGTAAAATGTCGGACGCGCTCTCGCCAATGTGTTGCGTGTGGCTGGCAATATAGCGATATAGCTCGTCATCAACTTCAATCGTTTTCATCTTCATCCAGTGCGATATCTTATTCTGAATACAAGTCGTTGGGATTATAGGGGCAAATCCCAACAGCGGGTAGCGCCAAACAGGTGTCGCCATCTAAAGCCAGATTAAACTGAATATTTGCGGCACTGCGGCAAGGATGTCTTCATGATACCCTAACCCCACGAATCAAAAAAAAGAACTTTGCCATGAAATTAAACGCTCGCCTGCAAACTGCGCAACAATTGACTAGCAATTCTCCTGTCGTTCTCATTCACGGTCTGTTCGGGAGCCTGGACAACCTCGGCATTCTCGCCCGCGACCTCGGGCAAACGCATACTTTGCTACAGATTGATTTGCGCAATCACGGCCAGTCCCCTCGCAGCGAAGAGATGACCTATCCGGCGATGGCTAAAGACGTGCTGGATACGCTCGATGAATACGGATTTGCAAAGGCGATAATTATTGGTCACTCGATGGGCGGCAAAGTGGCCATGGCGCTCACGGCGCTCGCGCCCGATCGCATAGAGAAACTGGTTCTGATTGATATTGCCCCGGTCAACTACAAGGTCCGCCGCCACGATGAGATTTTTGCTGCCATTCATGCGGTAAGCGATGCCGGAGTTAAAACCCGTCAGCAGGCCGCCGCCTTAATGCGCGAACATATAAAGGAAGAAGGCGTCATCCAGTTTCTGCTTAAGTCCTTTGCCGAGGGCCAGTGGCGGTTCAACGTTCCGGTGCTGTGGCAGCAGTACGAAGAGATTGTTGGCTGGCAGCCCGTCCCGGCGTGGGAACATCCCGCCCTGTTTATCCGTGGTGGCGCCTCGCCTTATGTCGATGAAACGCACAAAGAAGCCCTGTTGACGCAGTTCCCTCAGGCACGAGCCCATGTTGTTGCCGGTGCGGGACATTGGGTGCACGCCGAAAAACCCGAGGCAGTTTTGCGCGCCATTCATCGTTTTATTGATGGATCTTCAGCAAACTGATTAAAAACAAACCGACTGGCCGCAAGAAGCGGCTAACGCGTTGGCGTGCCGGATTCCCTGATGTATGATGGCGCGCTTAAATGCGACCAGGGTACTTCTGCTCTGAGCATCCCGAATTTCCTGTCAGTACTCTAATCATGGCAAAAGAACAAACGGACCGTACTACCTTAGATCTGTTCGCGGACGAGCGTCGCCCTGGGCGACCAAAAACCAATCCGCTGACACGAGATGAGCAACTGCGTATCAATAAGCGCAATCAGCTCAAGCGCGACAAAGTACGCGGCCTGAAAAGGGTAGAGCTAAAACTTAACAACGATGCCGTGGACGCGCTTAATCAGCTGGCTGACGCAAGAAATATCAGCCGCAGCGAACTGATCGAAGAGATGCTTCTGGCACAGCTCAAGGCACATCTCAGTTAGCAGCCCCGCTTCCCGCAACTTGCGTAAAACCGGCGCTAAATGCGCCATCATGTTGCAGTCTGTGCACAGCGCAATGATAGCGGTTTCCGCCCTGTAGCCTGTTCTGCTATGATTGCCGTATCTGTGGGCAACACTCCGCCACCATACCATTAAGTTTCAAGAGGTTATTTAACTCATGGCAATCGTAGGCATTTTTTTCGGCAGCGACACCGGTAACACCGAAAATATCGCAAAAATGATCCAAAAACAGCTCGGTAAAGACGTGGCTGAGGTGCGTGACATTGCAAAGAGCAGCAAAGAAGATCTGGAAGGCTTCGATATTCTGCTGCTTGGCATTCCAACCTGGTACTACGGTGAAGCGCAGTGCGACTGGGATGATTTCTTCCCGACGCTTGAAGAAGTCGACTTTAACGGCAAACTCGTTGCGCTGTTTGGCTGCGGCGATCAGGAAGATTACGCAGAATATTTCTGCGACGCGCTGGGCACAATCCGCGATATTATCGAACCTAACGGCGCCACCATCGTCGGCCACTGGCCAACGGCGGGCTACCATTTCGAAGCCTCTAAAGGCCTTGCGGACGACGATCATTTTGTTGGCCTTGCCATCGACGAAGATCGCCAGCCTGAACTGACCGCAGAACGCGTGCAGAAGTGGACTAAACAGGTCGCTGAAGAGCTGCATCTTGCCGATATTATCAATGCCTGATGCTTTGCAGGCGCAAACGCACCGTTTGCGCCTCATTGATAGGTATTACCAATGAAAATAATTGCTACAATTTTTTAACTTTTCCGTCTATCCCTGTACAATATCCCCCGGGTCTTATTTGCAATGATGTCAGCAAATAGCGGCTCAGCCACGATTTTTTAGCTGTGTTATGCTTCATACTTGCAGTTTCTATTTAGACGTGGCTGGTACTATACCCACGGGTTAAGTGGTATATAATGAGACGCATTACCCTTAACGCTCGGTAGTTAGAGCAAAACGTTAAGCAACAGGACAATTTCCGCATGACTGACAACAATACCGCATTAAAGAAGGCCGGCCTGAAAGTCACGCTTCCACGATTGAAAATCCTCGAAGTGTTACAAGGCCCGCTCAATCATCATGTCAGTGCGGAAGATTTATACAAACGTCTGATTGATATGGGTGAAGAAATTGGTCTGGCCACGGTTTACCGCGTGCTGAACCAGTTTGATGACGCAGGTATCGTTACCCGTCATAACTTCGAAGGTGGCAAGTCGGTCTTCGAGCTGACACAGCAACACCACCACGATCACCTGATTTGCCTGGACTGCGGTAAAGTGATTGAATTCAGTGACGAATCCATCGAATCCCGCCAGCGCGAAATCGCTTCCCGCCACGGCATCCGTCTGACTAACCACAGCCTGTACCTCTACGGCCACTGTGCCGAAGGTGACTGCCGTACAGACGAAAAAGCCCACGAGATCAGCGAAAAGTAATCCGCACTCCGGCCGCCCCATCGGCAGCCGCCCATAAAAAAACCGGTGAGTTTTCTCACCGGTTTTTTTTTGCCTCCATAACCTTAGCGATTGTTGGCGCGGATCTCCTGCCAGATCTTATCGCATTGCACCTTCACGGCCTGATCGTTCCCCGTGCGGGTGGCCTGGATGCAGTTCTGATAGTCCAGGGTACGAACCGTTTCTTTCCTGGCAAACTCCTGATGCTGCTTTTCCTGCGCCAGTACGTTCAGCACGCTCTGACAGGCCTGAATCTTGTCCGGATTGCCTTCAGCAGTATTAATGCAGGCGCTGTAAGCTTGTTTGAGCTTTGTGTCTTCAGGCGCGGCCTTCGGCTGCGCGCACGCGGCCAGCCCAAGGGTAATGACGGACAGCAGAATGATTTTTTTCATGGTCAGTATCCTTAATAAGACCGGGCGCCTGCGCGCCCGGCATCCCGTCAGAAGATGGTGAACGGTGCGATGACGATAAATTTCACGTCGCGCTCATCCTGGAAGATGTTGCCGTAACCGCCACCCCAGCTCGGGATGTCTGAATGGT
>CAMLJN010000028.1 GCA_946480445.1 uncultured Buttiauxella sp. | reverse complement strand
ACCATTCAGACATCCCGAGCTGGGGTGGCGGTTACGGCAACATCTTCCAGGATGAACGCGACGTAAAATTCATGGTTATCGCTCCGTTTAGCATCTCATTGATTTAAAATGCGGCTCGCTTGCATACAACGGTTCTGTCGCATTAAGAACACGTCAGGAAACATGCTGTTTTTTTTTACGATGTTACCATCGCAGTGTGCTGACTTATGCGTACCAGTGCTGTCGCCGAAATAAAGGTGCGGCGGGTACGGATGGGCAGACTTTCGATGATATTGAGTTGAAGCACATCGGTGAACTGTACGCCATCGAAGCGGAGATACGCGGCAGCCCGGCGGATGCAAGGCTGGCGGTCAGAAAAACCAGAACCGTCCCGCTGATGCAGTCGCTGTACGACTGGATACAGGCGCAGAGAAAGATATTGTCGCGTCACTCAGATACGGCAAAAGCGTTTGCCTACATGCTGAAGCAATGGGATGCACTGAACCTGTACTGCAGTAGCGGGTGGACGGAAATCGACAATAATATCGCGGAGAACGCGCTTCGCGGTGTGGCTCTGGGTCGGAAAAACTGGTTGTTCGCAGGGTCAGACGAAGGTGGTGAGCGTGCGGCGATACGCTAGCTTGCTGGCAGGCTCATGAAAGAACTGGGGCTGGTCAGTTGCCAGCAGGCGACTCACCGGTATAAGCGTGTGGTCATGAACACGTTGCTATCCCGAATCACCTTGAGCGACAGTTCGCCGTAACAGAGCCAAACCTGGTGTGGTGCGGTGATGTGACCTATATCTGGACAGGCAAACGCTGGGCATACCTCGCTTTTGTTCTCGATCTGTTTGCAAGAAAGCCAGTGGGCTGGGCAATGTCGTTCTCGCCGGACAGTAGACTCACCATGAAAGCACTGGAAATGGCATGGGAAACTCGGGGTAAGCCCGCAGGAGTGATGTTCCACAGCGATCAGGGCAGTCATTATACGAGCAGGCAGTTCCGGCAGTTACTGTGGCGCTACCGGATCAGACAGAGTATGAGCCGGCGTGGAAACTGTTGGGATAATAGCCCAATGGAACGCTTCTTCCGGAGTCTGAAAAACGAATGGGTGCCAGTGACAGGTTACGTAAGCTTCAGCGATGCGACTCACGCCATAAAGGACTATATCGTTGGATATTACAGCGCACTCAGGCCGCACGAATATAACGGTGGGTTGCCACCAAACGAGTCAGAAAATCGATACTGGAAAAACTCTAACGTGGTGGCCAGTTTTTGTTGACCACTTCACTTTCCGTTTGCCATATAAGCACAATAATCCTTGTGTACTATGCAGGATCTTCATCGTCGAGGTAGAAATGATACCGTTATAACCTGAAATACAAAGAATATGCTAGAGCAGGTAAGAATACAGTCGGTCGAAAATAAATTCGTATATCGGATATGTGTATATCACTGAAACGTTAATTTGAATGCCACAGATAATTTTTTTCGTCACAGTATGACGTAGGAACTATACAGTTAGAGCCATCCATTGAAACTGCCGCCTTGAATATTTACTGAAAAAAGGATGACTCTTACAATCAATTCCTCTTATTACTCATTATTTTATGAATAAAGTTAATCTACTGACCGGTTATAAAAATGTAGTATTGACATAACGGCTTCCTTATCAGTATTACAGCGATCTATTGTGAGATGTAAACGGGCCACATAGTCCGGATAATCACCCCATTTTTTGACATCAAACGTTGGTAGTGGACATGGTGTAAGAAGGTGCCGTGGTATAATTTCAGCGGAACAGTTAATGGGATTTAAGGGTTTTATGCTGCAACCGTATAACATCATCAGGCACAAGCTGCCCAGCACACCAATCGCTTGCTTGTGCCTTACGTAAGGCTTCGCGTGTGACATGTGTATTCCCCTCTAATTGAGATAACCTATTTCTTTGTTTCTCCAATATTTCTGATAAAACTATTGAATTAGCCCGAGTCAATTCTAACTGTTTCCTCATATTGGTAGCCAGCATTAATGCTTGCTGGTTTTCATGTCGAAGTTTCTTAATGTTTTTTTGTTGTGTGTAAATCAACATCCCATTACCACTAATTATAATAGCAACTATTATAAAAACTACACCTTTCATTATCATAACAACACCATATATCGTATTGGTTAATTATGTGTCATGTTTTTTAACCATTGGAATATTATATTAACACCAGGATCCCACTATCTAAAGTGAAATATTTTCCCGCATTATGTACTATTATTTACTGTGTGATTTTTTGCTACTTGTGTATTATTCGTTTAGACTTTGTGTGATCCGCTCTCATTTTGTGCGAAATTTACCACAAAATTTGTTAACCCGAATAAAAGCATTGAATGATTATCATTTTTTTGTTAACAAAAACAAATCACAGCGTTAATCAATCTCGGTGAAAATTTGATCAATATCAATGAGATAACAACCCCATGTGTTAGGTTTCCTTGTAACGATAGTTTGTGAGGGTGAGAGAATGATTTTCTCCAGAAAAATATCTCATTTCATGAAGGTTATTGAAATGGGGAGTTATTTAAAAGCTTCAGAATCACTTTACTTAACTTCTTCAGCGCTAAGGCATTCAATTTATGAATTAGAAAAATTAGTGTCCAGTAAACTATTTTACCGATGTGGCGGTGGTGTTGTACTGACAGATCATGGCAGAGGCCTTTATGAGTCGCTAAACCCAATTTATCATGAAGCTAATAGAGTTTATAATGAATTTTTACAGAACAACAGTACAACCAGGAGATATAAAGTTTTTTTGGATGGTTTCTATTATCCAAAAATTGTTGATGAGTTAAATAAGATACAGACAGCACTTAAAAAGGAAGTGTTTGTTTACCAAATAAATCACTTTTCTCTTGAAGAGTTACTACAAGGACGTTGTGATATTGCAATAAGCACATTCTTGAACGTTGATATTCCTGTAACAAAAAACATTTCCAGTTTATTTCTATCAAGGGAAAACATGGGGTTACTTATTAATAAAAAGGCTCATAAGAAGTATAAGAATACACATGAACTACTGAGGAATGAAAAAGTATTACATCGTAGCGAATTACTCACCCACCCGATAATTGAGGACATTAGTCAAAAACTAATAAGTTACGGAATGGATTATAATGTCATTGGACTTCCTGACGTCAGTGATATTATGGAAACAATTAGCTGCGGAAATGGCATTACAATGATTTCATTAGAAAGCCTTAAAGAAAGAGCTTACAATAAAGATACCCTGGAATTTATACCATTCCCCTTTCCTGAACCTTTAATTTTTGAGCGGCATATGTTCTTTTACACTGAATATCTAAATAACTTCAGCCGGGTTGCAGATATTCTGGGGCATAAAAGCTAATCATTTTTATGTTAAAATGGCAATGATTCAGCGCCTACAGTCAGATCATATGCTAACCTTCGAGCGTTTATGATCAGGTCCAGCTCTATCCACTTATCTTATTGTCCCTTGTGGGAAAATGGTAGGGCTGCTCCTTCCAGCTCCTGGCTCAAAGCCGGGCTTAACTAACAACTCCGTGGCATGAACAAGCACTATTTACAATCCCCTTAAGAATCAGTTAACGGGCAGCAAGAACGTCTAATGGGCTTACTGTGTTGCCGGAGGGGGCTTTAAAGAAGTGTTATAATTCGTCAACGCTAAGTAGGGATAATACTTAACCATTGCCCTGCTTAGGTCCGCAGCCGGATTGTATTCCGCACGATCGCTAACAACGATGACAGACTTGAAGACTTCTCTACCAGCATTGGTGAACCTTCCCGGCTTTCTCGGTCGTGCCACGATTTTCCCTGCGACGCATAAACAGGAATTAATTTCGTTAACTGGCTGCTGACCAAATAAGCAAAGGCCTAAAACTGCTGGATGAGGACGTTTAATGATCTTCGGTAGACTTGGGAAGAGTTTGAAATGGTGCGATAATAGGAGTCGAACCTACGACCTTCGCATTACGAATGCGCTGCTCTACCAACTGAGCTATATCGGCTTTCTAAGGCACGGCCACGGGCGTGGCTATGGTGTAAAAGGGTAAGAAAAAGCGGCGAGAGCGTCAACCGCTTCTCTGTCCGGTTGCTGGTTTTTACACCAATGCAGCCAAAGACCGCACAAAAAGCACGTCTTCCCTCCTCTGCCTGTGAATCTGCAAGTCGTCACACGCTTTCGCAGTATTAAGCGGTTAGCGACCGGCAAAATGTCTTACCTCTGCGGAATCAGCTATCTTTCATTTTACCCACCCGGATTTAAAGCCCCGGCGCACCGGGCCGATAATAAACCCGATCGGCAAGTATTCCTTGCCGGCAACTCTGGGTAAGAATAATGAAAAAATATGCTGTCAACGCTGACATGCCAGGCCCGGACGCTGAGCATCGCAATACCGCCACCTTCGTCAAGCGCGCCCTTTTGCTGATGGTCTCGCTGCTGGCGTTGCTGTTCGTGATTGCCATCTTTACCCTGCTTTCTGTCGCCAGCAATCTTAATGAGAATGCGGACAGGCAAAGCGGCATGCTGCTGCAAAAAGCGCTGCATAACCGCGTCGATGCGCTTACCACCCATATTAAAGACTACGCCTGGTGGGGCGAGGCCTATCAGCACTTGTATCCCACGGTGGATACACAATGGGCCTATACGCGGCAAAATATTGGCGCCACGCTGTACCGTGATTTTAATTATGAAGGGGTCTTTGTTCTCGATAGCGAGGGGCAAACCCGCTACAGCGTTATTCGGGGGCAACTCTCGCCACAAAGCATGGCAGCCTGGCTTGGCAGCGATCCCGCGCCGGCTTTAATGCTCGCCATCAAGCGGCCCGACTCGCTACCTCTGTCTCATACCCTGGTGAATTTTGCCGGTCACCCGGCGGTGGTTGCCGCAGCGAAGATTACCAACGGCGATGACAAACATGTCCCTCTCATTCCCGGCCCGCCTTCCGCCCTTATTTTTGTCGACGTGCTGGACGATAAAAAGCTGGCCCTGTTGGGCGAAGAATACGGCATCCATGATACCAGAGTGCAGAATGTAAACGCCCCGCGCTCTGAAGGACGACGCGGCATACTCAATATTCCGCTTTACGGCAACATGCTCACTCTTGAATGGAAAAGCGAAGATCCGGGCCGCGAGCTGCTTCACTATATTCTGCCTCTACTGCTCCTGCTGGCCGTTAGCTGCGGCACACTCGCTCTTGTGCTGGGGCGCAAAATGCTGAACAAGGCCAGAATGTACGATGAGAACAGCTATCTGCTGGAGCAAAGCCGCCACGCGCTCTCCACCAGCGAGCGTCGGTTCAGAGATGTTGCGGAGGCCACAACGGACTGGATTTGGGAGACGGACAGCAAGCTGCGCTTTACCTGGCTTTCAGACCGTTTCCCTGGCGTTACCGGGCACAGTATCGCCCTGTGGCTGGGCAGGCCCGTGACGGATTTTATGACGGCAGATAACCTTTCACTCGCGGAGTGGATAACCCTGCCGGACCAGACCGGCCACCGTCGGCTGCTGCACTGCAAATACCGTTCGGTTATGGGCCACCAGCGTTACTGCCATATCGCCATCAAACCGGTGATGAACGCTACAGATATTGAGGGCTATCGCGGCACCGCGACGGACGTCACTCTGGAGGTTGAAGCCCAGCAACGGGTGCAGTATCTCTCCCGGCACGATGAGCTGACCGGTTTACCAAACCGCATGCGTATGCGCGAGTTTCTGGAGGGGAAACTGCGGGCACAGCCGACGCTGGAACACCCGCTGGCGATGATAAGCCTCGATCTGGATAAGTTTAAGCCGGTCAACGATCTGTTCGGTCATGGCGTCGGAGATAAGGTTCTGCATGAAGTTTCTGCCAGGCTGCGCCACTGCATCAGGGATTACGATCTGGTGGCCCGCCAGGGGGGCGACGAGTTTATTCTGATTATCTCCGAGATCGCCACACAGCAGGATATTGAAACCCTGTGCGAGCGAATAATCACCGAGCTGGAACGCCCGTTTATCTTCAATAACCATGAGATTTTTATTGGTGCCAGTATGGGCATCGCGCTTGCGCCGCAGGATGCCGTAGAGGCGGGGGAACTGCTGCGCTTTTCCGATATCGCGCTTTATAAGGCAAAAAGCTCCGGGCGTAACAAATGGCTGTTTTACACGCCGGAGATGGCCCGGCAGATGATCCAGCGCCGCGAGATGGAAGACGCGCTGCGGGAAGCCATTAAGCATGAGCAGTTCCGCCTGGTTTATCAGCCGCGCTACTGCCTGAATACCTCACAAATTGTGGCGGTCGAGGCGCTGATCCGCTGGCAGCATCCTCAGCTTGGCCTGTTAATGCCGGACCAGTTTATTTCACTGGCGGAAGAAACAGGGCTGATTGCTCCGGTGAGCGAGTGGGTGCTGAAAACCGCCTGTCTGGATGCTAAGCAGTCCCTTGAGGGGCTTGCCGTATCAGTCAATATCTCTGCCGTCGAGTTTCAGTCCTGGGGCATTGTCGATCGCGTAAAAGAGGCGCTGCGCGAGTCCCGCCTGGAGCCTGGCCGTCTGGAAATAGAGGTGACGGAAAACGCCACCCTCTGGAACCCCGAAAACAGTCTCGAGCTGATGCAGGCGCTGAAAAAAATCGGCGTGCGCTTGCTGATGGACGACTTCGGCACAGGCTATTCGTCGCTGAGCTACCTGCGCAATTTCCCGTTCGACGGCATCAAGCTGGATAAGTCGTTTATCTCCGGGATGCCGGAAAACGAAAGCGCCAATACCATCGTCGAAAACATGATTGGCCTGGGGAAAGCATTCTCGCTGAGCATTACCGCCGAAGGCGTGGAAACCCAGGGACAGCTGCAAAAACTGAAGATGCTGGAATGCGATGAAACCCAGGGCTATTTGATCTGCAAGCCTCTGAGCCTTGCCGCGCTGAAAGAGCAAAGAACCGCATTGGGTGCGGCGGCGCAGCAGTATGCGGGGTAAAATAAGCGGGTGCTAACCCTGAGATCAGCCCCGCGCCTTATCAGCATTCAATCAACCGCGAACGGTATCATCCCCGATACCAATCCATTTATAGGTGGTTAAGGCTTCCAGACCCATCGGACCGCGGGCGTGCAGCTTCTGCGTGCTTACCGCCACTTCTGCCCCCAGGCCGAACTGGCCGCCGTCGGTGAAGCGCGTTGAGGCGTTCACATAGACCGCTGAGGAATCCACTTCATTCACAAAGCGGTTCGCGTTGCGCAGAGTGCGCGTCAGGATCGCATCCGAATGCTGAGTGCCGTGCTCACGAATGTGGTCGATAGCGTCGTCCAGATCCGCCACCACTTTGACGTTCAGATGCAGCGACAGCCATTCGTCGTCGTAGTCTTCTGCTTTGACCGCCACCACTTCTGCCGGGCAGTTTTGCAGCAACGGCAGGGATTTCTCATCTGCGTGCAGCGTCACACTCGATTCGGCCATTTGCTTGCTCAGCGCAGGCAGGAACGTATTCGCAATGCCCTGATGCACCAGCAGCGTTTCCACCGTGTTACAGGTACTTGGACGCTGGGTTTTGGCATTAACGATGATGTTCAGCGCCGGTGCGATTTCCGCCGAGTCGTCCACCAGGATATGGCAAACGCCGATCCCACCGGTGATCACCGGGATCGTAGACTGCTCGCGGCAAAGTTTATGCAGGCCAGCGCCGCCGCGCGGGATCAGCATATCGACGTAGCGATCCATCTTCAGCAGCTCATTGACCAACGCGCGATCCGGGCTTTCAATCGCCTGCACCGCCGCCGCCGGCAGACCGCATTCCACCAGCGCCTGCTGAATGACTTTTACCGTTGCCGCGTTAGTACGCCATGTCTCTTTGCCGCCGCGCAGAATAGCGGCGTTGCCGGTCTTCAGGCACAGAGAGGCAACGTCAACCGTGACATTCGGACGCGCTTCATAAATCACACCGATTACGCCCAGCGGCACGCGACGACGTTCCAGGCGCAGGCCGCTGTCCAGCAGCCCGCCATCAATCACCTGCCCGACCGGGTCGGCCAGATTGCAGACCTGGCGCACGTCATCCGCAATGCCCTTCAGGCGTGCGGGCGTCAGCAGCAGACGGTCGAGCATCGCTTCGCTCAGGCCGCTGGTGCGGGCTTCGGCCACGTCCTGCCCGTTGGCGATAAGAATCGTTTCGGCCTGCGCTTCCAGGTAATCCGCAATGCGTTCCAGCACGCGGTTTTTTTCCTGGCTTGAGAGCAGCGCCATTTTGTAAGAGGCCGCTTTGGCGTCTTTACCCATTTGTTCCAGCATTGCCTGCTCCTTAGTTAACGATCATGTCGTCGCGATGCACGGCAACCGGGCCGTATTCGTAGCCAAGAATGGCGTCAATCTGCTGCGAGTGCTGACCCGCAATACGGCGCAGCGCGTCGCTGTTATAGCGGCTAACGCCGTGGGCCACGTCACGTCCTTCAAGACTGCGGATGCGGATCACTTCCCCGCGGGAGAAGTTGCCCGTCACGCTCTTGATGCCTTTTGGCAGCAGCGAGCTGCCGCGCTCCAGAATCGCCGCCAGGGCACCATCATCCACGGTGATTTCGCCCGCAGGCGGTGCGCCAAAGATCCAGCGCTTGCGGTTTTCCAGCGGCGACTGCTGAGCATGGAAGCGTGTACCGACGGAAGTACCCGCCATCACATCACCAATGACGCCCGGCTTGCTGCCCGCAGCAATAATAACGTCGATACCCGCCCGGCAGGCTACATCGGCGGCTTGCAGCTTAGTACCCATGCCACCCGTCCCCAGGCCAGACACGCTATCGCCAGCCACGGCGCGCAATGCGTCGTCGATGCCGTGCACTTCTTTGATCAGTTCCGCCGCCGGATTATTACGCGGGTCGGCGGTGTACAAGCCCTGCTGGTCGGTCAGCAGCAGGAGTTTATCTGCCCCGGCCAGAATCGCGGCCAGCGCGGAAAGGTTATCGTTGTCGCCAACTTTAATCTCTGCGGTGGCTACCGCGTCGTTTTCGTTAATCACCGGCACAATATTGTTATCAAGCAGCGCTCTGAGCGTATCGCGGGCGTTGAGGAAGCGTTCGCGATCTTCCATATCCGCGCGAGTCAGCAGCATCTGGCCGACGTGAATGCCATAGATGGAAAAGAGCTGCTCCCACAGCTGAATCAACCGGCTCTGCCCGACCGCGGCCAGCAGCTGCTTAGAGGCGATGGTGGCCGGGAGCTCGGGGTAACCCAGATGTTCGCGTCCGGCGGCAATAGCGCCAGAGGTGACAATAACAATGCGGTGCCCGCTCGCATGCAGCTGCGCGCACTGGCGCACAAGCTCAACAATATGGGCGCGATTCAGGCGGCGGGAGCCGCCGGTTAACACGCTGGTGCCCAGTTTGACGACCAGCGTCTGGCTTTCACTCATGATTCTCTGCCGTTTAACGAAAAGGGGAAATTTAAAGACCAGATGACGTTGTATCAGGACTGGCACGGCTTGCCAACAGGCTCTGAGGGAAAAGCGACAACTTCCCGAAGCAGATCATTAAGCGTAGCGGTAAAGTTTGACAAATTTGTGACAACAAAACTTTATTACGTTTATTTAAACTTTATCTTAAATTGTCATAAATCTTTCATCTCAGGACGATAAAACTCTCTGCGTTTTTTAACGGGATCGCCCCGGTTAAATTTAGCGCGTACACACATTGGGATGAAAAATGAAAAAGACCACTCTGGCATTAATGGTAATGGGTGTTGTTGCAGCGGCCTCTTCACAGGCGGCGGAAATTTATAATAAGGACGGCAACAAGCTGAACGTTTATGGCAAAGTCAAAGCGATGCATTATATCAGCGACGATGCCTCTAAAGATGGCGACCAGACCTATGTGCGTTTTGGTTTTAAAGGCGAAACGCAGATTAACGATATGCTGACCGGTTACGGCCAGTGGGAAGCTGAATTCGCGGGCAACAAAGACGAAAGCAATTCCACAACCAAAACCCGTTACGCCTTCGCCGGGATCAAATATGCTAACTTTGGCTCATTCGACTATGGCCGCAGCCTGGGCGCACTTTATGACGTGGAAGCCTGGACGGATATGTTCCCGGAGTTTGGCGGCGACTCGTCAGCCAGAACTGATAACTTTATGACCAAGCGTGCTTCAGGCCTCGCCACCTTCCGCAGCACCGACTTCTTCGGCGCGGTAGACGGCCTGAACATGACTCTGCAATACCAGGGCAAAAACGAGAACCGCGACGTAGCCAAGCAGAACGGCGACGGTTTCGGCACCGCGCTGACCTATGACTTCGGCGGCAGCGATTTCCAGCTGGGCGGCGCCTACACCTCCTCCGACAGAACCAACGCCCAACAGGCGCTGGGTCGCGGCCAGGGTAAAAAAGCGGATGCCTGGGCAACCGGCGTGAAATACGATGCGAATAATCTTTATGTCGCGACCATGTATTCCGAAACGCGCAATATGACACCTATTTCCGGCGGCTTTGCCAATAAAACCCAAAGCATTGAAGCCGTAGTGCAATATCAGTTTGATTTCGGCCTGCGCCCTTCTCTTGGCTACGTGCAGCAGAAAGGGAAAGACATTGAAGGTATCGGCGATGCGGATCTGGTGAAATATATTGACGTGGGTGCCACCTACTATTTCAACAAAAATATGTCCGCGTTTGTGGATTATAAAATTAACCAGCTGGATGACAAAAATCCGCTGGGAATTAGCAATGATGACATCGTTGCTTTAGGGATGGTTTATCAGTTCTAAGCGCGGAGCTGAAAAAAGCCCTTCTGTCGAAGAAGGGCTTTAATTGCTGACAAAGAAGGAAAAAACGTGGTTTTTCCTTCTTTGTGATGAGCTGTCGAAAATCAAAAATTTGATTTTCCTTATTTTTTATTCGCTAATCTCTGCTTGCCCTGCGTGAAGATAAGGTTTGTGGGCAGTCTGAGCCCTTCTGTCGAAGAAGGGCTTTTTTTATTTATACGGAAAGCTTAACGGGCTGGTCAGCAAAATCTTTCGCCGGGACCAGATCCAGATTCAACGTCTTTAACAGATCGCGTAAACGTTCGTGGAACCCGCGCAGGGTGAGTTCCAGCCTGTCTTCAACTTCTTTGTCTTTGGAAGGCGTTGTCGTCCACTTCCCCTCTTTGTCGAACAGACCAAAGTGATAGGTGTAGGTGAACTGCTTTTCCTGAGCTTCCAGTTCCATCCACCATCCCCAGAACTCACGTTTCTCGGGGGCAGGTTTCACGTTGACGCACACTGCAAGGCAATCGAAGAAAAAACGGTTATCTTCACACTGCTCTTCACGGATATAAGGGCCGAGAGCAGCAAATTTTTTGATCAGTCTACCTTTCGGGTGTCCACTCGGTAACGTCATTGTGATCTCCTGTTATGAAGCAACTGTTTTACCAAACCGATAAAATTTAGCAAATTTTTAACGCATTCTCAGTTTTATCCAGGCAGTAATATCCTGCAAAGCCTTGTCAAAATTCTTATACACCGGCTTGAAAGGGATCGCCAACAGCTTGCCTTCCGCCGATGAGGAAGCGATCAGACGCGACTCCTCTTCCGGGCTGAAGGGATCGTTGGCCCAGAAGCCCGACAGCATGGGCGTTGGGCAGCGACGGCCGAGCAAACCCTGCGTTTTAAGCGAGTAGCGATTTAGCTCGACGCTCAGCGCACTGTCTGACGTATCATTCATCCCCAGACGGCTGGCGAGAACGTCAATATACATTTCCGGTACCTGCGCCTGACGGGCCGGCTCGCTAAGCAAACTATGGACAACAGGGCCAAGGCAGGCAACGGCTTTTAGTCGCGACGCTTCCAGGTAGGCCAGGCGAACCGCCACGTTTGCCCCGAAACGGAAGCCAAATGCCGCCACGCGCGTATGATCGACCCAGGGAATATTGGGCAACGCTTTTAAAACGTGCTGGTGGAGCAGGCTGGAGTCCTGGGTAAGCTTCCATTTTGAGGAATATCCTACCGACGGCATATCTATGGTAAGCATCGCTATGCCCTGCGGGGCAAGATACTTTTCAAACAGGGTGTAATAGTCGCTTTGCAGCGCATCCAGCCCTCCGCACATCAGCACCGTCGGGAACGGGCCTTCAGAGCCTTTTGGCATATGCAGGAAACCGGTGATGGAGCCACCGCCGGTAATGGTGAATTCAAGCTCGCGCAGGGTTCCGGAAAGACGCGGGGCGGCTTCTTCAAAAGCGCGATTAGCAAGGACCTGTGCCTGCTCGGCCAGCGCGTCCCCCTTCAGATGCGGGTAGGCTGCAATGCTGTAAAGGTTAGCCGCCTGTAGCCAGTATTTACCAATCCTGGTCTCATCGGTTTCCTGCTGCGCTTTTTGCTGCCAGGCCATCGCCTGCTTCGACCATTCGTAAATCCAGTTTCCGCCGCGGTAGCCCACAACGGTGTCGTACAGTTCGTCGTCCGTACGCTCTTCTTTGCAGCAGGCAATGCGCGCCTGCACGTCGAGGATTTCACGGGGATCGACGCCGCGCCAGATCCACATCAGCCGGTTGACCATGCGATACCAGTGGGGAACGTTGTTTCCGTCCAGCGCCGATTGAATACCGGGGGCAGCATGACGCTGAGAGTGACGAACTAAGGTCGAAGTTTCGGGGTGCTTAAAACGGGGTTTAAACAGCACTTCGCTGAGGTTGGCCTGTGACATCGTTATTCTGCCTCCGTGAAAACGCCAGGAACGCAGTATTGTACTCTGTCGGCGGTTAAATAACACAAACGCCCGGCGGTGCCGGGCGTAAATCAATGCAAATCTTTCAAACGGGAAATTAACGACCCGCTAATGGCGGCACAAATACCACGCCCATATCCCACGGCTGTTCAATCCAGGTGTCCTGCGGGATGTCGATAACATAGTCGTCAACCAGCGGCTTGCCAGCCGGTTTTGCAAAGATCGTCACGAAATGCGCTTTCGGGTACATTTCACGAATCGCTACCGCAGTGCCGCCGGTATCCACCAGGTCGTCGATGACGATAAAACCTTCGCCGTCGCCTTCAGCACGTTTGATAACGTTCAGCTCGCGCTGGTTATCATGGTCATAGCTGGAGATACAAACGGTATCAACATGACGAATACCCAGCTCACGCGCCAGCAGTGCGCCTGGTACCAGACCACCACGGCTAACGGCAATGATGCCTTTCCACTGTTCGGCAGGCAGCAGACGGCTTGCCAGTTTGCGGGCGTGAATCTGCAACATGTCCCAGGTGACGACGTATTTTTCGCTCATGTGAAGTGTCCCGGCCTATTATTAACGGCTTAAAAATGTTCAAAGGGGTTTTGGTTGCGCGAGATTATAGAGATCTGACGCACTAAAAACCAGTGTTGCGGCCAGACAGCGGCGGTTTTTACGTGGATTGGGTCGTCACGGCCGGAGAGTTAGTGGTATTCTCGACCCCTCGCGCAAGCCCCGCTTGTGGTGTAAATGAACCCGGCCCACACTCTGTCCGGTGAGCCAAAAAATTCTATTTCCAGGGAGACTCAACGTGTCTGAATTGTCTCAATTATCGCCGCAGCCGCTGTGGGATATATTTGCCAAAATCTGTTCTATTCCGCACCCCTCTTATCATGAAGAGCAGCTGGCGGAACACATCCTGTCCTGGGCAAAAGAAAAAGGCCTGTACGTAGAACGCGACCAGGTCGGCAACATTCTTATCCGCAAACCTGCCACCGCAGGCATGGAAAACCGCAAAGCGGTTGTCATGCAGGCGCACCTCGATATGGTGCCGCAGAAAAATAACGATACCGTGCATGACTTCACCAAAGATCCTATCCAGCCTTATATCGACGGCGAGTGGGTAAAAGCTCGCGGCACCACGCTGGGTGCCGATAACGGGATTGGCATGGCCTCGGCGCTGGCCGTGCTGGCGGATGACAGCGTAGCCCACGGCCCGCTGGAAGTGCTGCTGACCATGACGGAAGAAGCCGGTATGGACGGCGCTTTCGGTCTACAGCCAGGCTGGCTGCAGGCAGATATTCTGATCAACACCGACTCCGAAGAAGAAGGTGAGATTTACATGGGCTGCGCAGGCGGGATTGATTTTATCACTACCCTGTCTTTAGAACGCGAAGCGGTTCCAGCCGGGTTCGACACCTTCAAGCTGACCATTAAAGGTCTGAAGGGCGGCCACTCCGGGGCAGAAATCCACCTTGGTTTAGGCAACGCCAATAAACTGCTGGCCCGCTTCCTGTTTGCTCACGCGGCTGAACTGGATGCGCGTCTGATCGATCTGAACGGCGGTACGTTGCGCAATGCTATTCCGCGTGAAGGTTCTGCGGTACTGGCCGTACCGGCGCAGAAAGCCGCGCAGCTAAAAGAGCTGGCGAACAAATTCCTCGCCATCCTGCAAAACGAGCTGGGCGCGGTAGAGAAAAATACCACCGTGCTGGTTGAGCCGGTGAACAACGAGAAAGCCGCGCTGACCACGAAAAGCCGCGAGGCGTTCGTGAGCCTGCTGAACGCTACGCCAAACGGCGTTATCCGTAATTCCGACGCGGTGAAAGGCGTGGTTGAAACCTCCCTGAACGTGGGCGTCGTCACCACGACCGAAGACAGCGCGGAAATCATCTGCCTGATTCGCTCGCTGATTGATACCGGCAAAGATTATGTGGTGGGAATGCTGGAAGCGCTGGGCCAGCTGGCCGGTGCAGCAACGGTTGCCAAAGGCAGCTATCCGGGCTGGCAGCCAGACGCTGACTCACCGGTTATGCACCTGGTTCGTGAAACCTACCAGAAGCTGTTTAACAAAACGCCAAACATTATGGTTATCCATGCGGGCCTGGAATGCGGCTTGTTCAAAAAGCCTTATCCGGACATGGACATGGTGTCTATCGGACCAACCATCACCGGGCCACACTCGCCGGATGAGCAGGTGCATATCGAAAGCGTGGGCCAGTACTGGACCCTGCTGACCGAGCTGCTGAAAGCCATTCCTGCTAAGTAAGCGCTTTCCCCTCTCCCTTCCAGGGAGAGGGATTTCACAGCCCCAGAACCAGCTGCCGCTCAATCTGCGGATCCAGCAGCGTGACATGCAAGCCCACAAGCCTTACGCCTCTCCCTCCCCGGCGCTCGCGCCATGCCTGCTTTGCCGTGGCAATCAGATCATCTTTATTCAACTGGGGCCAGACATGCTCCTGCGTAGTTTGCTGGAAGTCGCTGAACTTCAGTTTCACGCCCTGACGGGCGATCAAAAGATCGGGCTTTACCTTTTTTAACCGGCGCTCCAGCTCCTCATACAGCTGGTCGATGATGGCCTCACATGCCGCCCAGTCGTGAATATCTTCCGCCAGCGTTTTTTCCACTCCGACGGATTTTCGCTGCCTTTCGCTGCTTATCTCCCGCTCGTCGATGCCCTGGCTACGTTCCCACAGCACGCGCCCAAATTTCCCAAAACGTTTTAAAAGCGAGGCCAAATCTGCTTTCTGCACGTCAGCGCAGGTACGCAGGCCCAGGCTTTCGAGCTTCCCGGCCGTGACTTTGCCAACCCCGGGGATTTTGCCAAGCGGCAGCGTTTGCAAAAAAGCAGGCACCTCATCAGGCGTGATAACAAACTGCCCGTTGGGCTTATTCAGGTCAGAGGCAATTTTGGCGAGGAACTTCACCGGGGCAATCCCCGCCGATGCCGTCAGGTTCAGCTCGTCTGAAATAGCCTGGCGAATTTCCCGCGCCATTAGCGTAGCCGAGCCATAACAGTGCGGACTGTCAGAGACATCCAGATAGGCCTCATCCAGGGACAGAGGTTCGATTAAAGCGGTGTAGCGCGAGAAAATTTCGCGGATATGGCTGGAGGCTTCTTTGTAGGCATCAAATCGGCCGGGGAGTAGCGTCAGGTGCGGGCACAGCTTCAGTGCCATAGCGGTAGACATGGCGCTGTGTACGCCATATTTACGCGCGGGATAGTTAGCGGTGCTGATAACGCCCCGGCGCTGCGCGCTGCCGCCGATAGCCAAAGGAATATCGCGCAGGGCAGGATTATCACGCATTTCAACGGCGGCAAAGAAGCAGTCCATATCCACATGAATGATTTTACGCATACCCGCTCAACCCAGTTACTTTACTGGATAAGTATACAGTCAAATCAGACGATGTGGAAATTCGGCGGATGACCCCGCGTTTAACCGTCCTACCCCTGCTTTACATAGGCCAGATAAGCGAAGCGCCATCTGATAAAACCGGCGGGTTCGCTTACGCTTACCCGCCCTGCTCGTTCACTCAGATAATCCGTGACTTTTGCAGCTTCGCTTCCCGTGCCATGCGCTTTTTACGGGCATCACAAGGTTCAGGGCAGTTGCATACCTTCTCCATCCCCAGCGCGGCGATACCGCCGCAGCTGCCCTGGAGAGATTTCCGCTTCACGATAAAGCCCAGCGACATGCCAAATATCACCAGCAGGAAGATGGCAAAAGTGGCGATAAACACGGTCAACATAGGCGCTCCCGTCAGCCGCCAAAGTCGTCGAGCATGATGTTTTCATCCTCCACGCCCAGGTCTTTGAGCATTTTGATCACCGCGGCATTCATCATCGGCGGCCCGCACATATAGAACTCACAGTCTTCCGGCGCCGGGTGATTACGCAGATAGTTTTCCAGCAGGACGTTATGGATAAAGCCCGTGTAGCCGGTCCAGTTATCTTCCGGCTGCGGATCGGAAAGCGCCACGTTAAAGGTGAAGTTCGGGTTTTCCTGAGCCAGCTTTTCAAACTCATCTTCATAGAACATCTCACGCAGCGAGCGTGCGCCGTACCAGAAGCTGATTTTGCGTTTACTGTGCAGCCGCTTGAGCTGATCGAAGATGTGCGAACGCATCGGTGCCATACCCGCACCGCCGCCGATAAACACCATTTCGGCATCCGTATCTTTGGCAAAGAACTCACCAAACGGCCCGGAGATCGTCACTTTATCCCCCGCTTTCAGCGACCAGATGTAGGAGGACATGATCCCCGGTGGGGCATCCGGTACATTTGGCGGCGGCGTGGCGATACGGACGTTGAGCATGATAATGCCCTCTTCTTCCGGGTAGTTCGCCATTGAGTATGCGCGCACGCAGGGTTCTTTCACCACGGACTGGAAGCGGAACAGATTGAATTTGTTCCAGTCGCCCCGATACTCTTCGGGCACATCGAAGTCGGCATAGTTGACCTGGTGCGGCGGCGATTCGATCTGAATGTAGCCCCCGGCGCGGAACGGCACCACGTCGCCATCAGGAATACGCAGCTTCAGCTCTTTGATAAAGGTGGCTTTGTTATCGTTAGAGATAACTTCGCATTCCCATTTTTTAACGCCGAAGATCTCTTCCGGTAGCTCGATCTTCATGTCCTGCTTCACCGCCACCTGGCAGGCAAGACGACAGCCCTCTTTCGCTTCGCGTTTGCTGATATGCGAAAGTTCGGTCGGCAGAATGTCGCCGCCACCTTCTGTGATTTTAACGCGACACTGGCCGCACGATCCGCCCCCACCGCAGGCCGAGGAGATAAAGATCCCCTGGCTTGACAGGGTGTTAAGCAGCTTATCGCCCGCAGGCGCCTGGAACTGCTTGTCTTTGTCGTTATTTACTTCAATCAGCACGTCACCGGCATTCACCAGTTTTGATTTCGCAAAGAGGATCAGTAGCGCCAGCGCCAGAACGATCAGCGTAAACATCACTACGCCAAGAATAATTTCCATAACTTTCCGCCCTTACAGCTGCACACCGGAGAAGGACATAAAGCCCAGCGCCATCAACCCGGTGGTGATAAAGGTTATCCCTAAGCCGCGCAGTCCTGCGGGCACGTTGGCATATTTCATCTTCTCGCGGATCCCGGCCATCGCCACAATCGCCAGCATCCAGCCGATGCCGGATCCGAAGCCATAAACAATAGATTCGCCAAAGCCGTAGTCACGCTGCACCATAAACGACACGCCGCCAAAGATGGCGCAGTTCACGGTAATCAGCGGCAGGAAGATGCCCAGCGCGTTGTACAGCGCCGGGAAGAAACGATCGAGGATCATTTCCAGGATTTGCACCAGGGCGGCAATCACACCGATAAAGGTAATGAAGTTCAGGAAGCTGAGATCGACCCCCTCCACCAGCGCCCCGTCGCGCAGTACCAGGTTATAGACCAGGTTGTTGGCGGGGACTGAAATCCCCAGCACAACCGTCACCGCTACGCCCAGGCCAAACGCCGTCGAGACTTTCTTCGACACGGCAAGAAACGTACACATGCCGAGGAAGAAGGCGAGCGCCATGTTTTCAACAAACACCGCCCGCACAAACAGACTAATCATATGTTCCATCGTCTGTTAATCCTTTTCCTGTTGAGCAGGCTTCCACGTGCGCAGCGCCCAAATCAACAACCCGATGATAAAGAATGCGCTTGGCGCCAGCAAAAACAGGCCGTTTGGCTGATACCAGCCGCCGTTTTGCACCGTCTCAAGCACGGTGACGCCAAACAGTTTACCGCTGCCGATAAGCTCACGAATAAAGCCGACCAGGATCAGGATCACGCCATAGCCCAGGCCGTTACCAATGCCGTCCATAAAGCTCGCCAGCGGCGGAGACTTCATCGCGTAGGCTTCGGCCCGCCCCATCACGATACAGTTGGTAATGATAAGCCCGACAAACACGGAAAGCTGTTTGGAGATTTCATACGCATAGGCGCGCAGGATCTGATCGACCACGATCACCAGCGACGCAATGATCGCCATCTGCACGATGATGCGCACGCTGTTGGGGATGTAGTGACGGATCATCGAGATGAACATGCTGGAAAACGCCGTGACCAGCGTAACGGCAAGGGTCATCACGAAGGCCGTTTCCAGTTTGGTGGTCACCGCCAGCGCCGAGCAAACGCCAAGAATTTGCAGGGCAATCGGGTTGTTATCCACCAGCGGGCTGACCAGCACCCGCTTCACTTCTTTCATGCCGGACATATCAGCCATTATTCAGCGCTCCTTCACGAACCTGCTTCAGGAACGGGCCAAAACCCAGCTCGCCCATCCAGAAATCGAAAGTATGTTGCACACCATTTGACGTCAGCGTCGCACCCGACAGGCCGTCAACGGCATACCGATCGCCCTGAGGGGCACCGCCTTTCACGACGCGCAGCGCGGGCTGCCCGTTATCGTCGAGCAATTTCTTACCGATAAACTTCGCTCGCCAGTTCGGGTTTTCAATTTCACCACCCAGCCCGGGCGTTTCACCCTGATCGTAATAGGTGATGCCTTTTACGGTGCGGCCATCGGTCTGCAACGAGACAAAGGCATACATCATCGACCACAGGCCGTTTCCATAGACCGGCAGTACCACTTCCTGCACCTTGTTTTGCCCGTCGCGAACCAGATAGATTTCGACGATGTTGGTCCGACGTTTAATCCCCGCCCGATCTTCATCCGGCGCCAGCTCAATGCTTTGTTGCGGGTCGCGCAGCGCGGCGGCATGGTCGAATTTAGCCGGATCGTTGTCGAGCATTTCACCGGTTTTCAGATCCAGCAGGCGCGGCGTAATGCGCGATGCGAAGGTGGCTTTCACCTCTTCACCGGTCATTTTCGGCGTGGCCAGGCCGGCCACGTCCAGAATGTTGCGCTGCTTATCGAGTGCTTTTTGCTCCTGCTGGCGGGACTTCAGCCCTACGGCAGAACCCGCCACCACGACGGAGCACACCAGGCAAAGCACCAGCACCACCAGCAGCGTTCTGCCGATGCTATCGTTACTTTTTACGTCAGCCACGTGATTTCCTCCGTTTGATATTCGCCTGCACCACCACATAGTCGAACAGCGGGGCAAAGAGGTTGGCGAACAGAATCGCCAGCATCATCCCTTCCGGATAGGCCGGGTTGGCCACTCTAATCAGCACGCACATCACGCCGATTAGCGCGCCATACCACCATTTACCCTTATTGGTAAAGGAGGCAGAAACCGGGTCGGTCGCCATAAACATCATGCCGAAGGCAAAGCCGCCCAGCACCAGGTGCCAGTACCACGGCATAGCAAACAGCGGATTGGTGTCGGAGCCGATGAGGTTAAACAGGCTTGCGGTAGCCATCATGCCGAGCATTACGCCTGCAACGATGCGCCAGGAGGCAACGCGCCCGAAGAGAATAATGGCGCCGCCAAGCAGAATCATCAGCGTGGAGACTTCCCCGATAGAGCCTGGAATATTGCCCAGGAAAGCGTCCATCCAGGTTACAGGCTGGCCGCTGACCACGTTAACTAAAGCTTCGCCGCCGCCGTGTGCCCACTGGGAGAGGGGCGTGGCACCCGAGAAACCATCCGCAGCAGTCCACACCAGATCGCCGGAGATTTGCGCAGGATAAGCAAAGAACAGGAAGGCACGGCCCGCCAGCGCAGGGTTAAGGAAGTTACGCCCCGTTCCCCCAAAAATCTCTTTGGCGATCACCACGCCAAAGCTGATGCCCAGCGCCGCCTGCCAGAGCGGCAGCGTCGGCGGAACCACCAGCGCAAAGAGAATGGAGGTAACAAAGAAGCCTTCGTTAATCTCATGCTTGCGGATAATGGCAAACAGCACTTCCCAGAAACCGCCCACCACAAAGACGGTGAGATAGATGGGCAGGAAGAAGACCGCGCCCAACGTCATCATGCTTAGCCAGCCCGCATCCGGCGCAAAGCTTACGCCCAGCCACTGGGCCACAGCATAGTGCCAGTCAGCGGCAATCACCTGTTGCAGCTGTTCCGGGCCGTAAAGCTTGTGCAAAGCCGGAATGGTTTGCAGCCCGACGTTATACATTCCCCAGAACATAGCCGGGAAAACGGCGAACCACACGAGGATCATCATGCGCTTCAGATCGATAGCATCACGAACGTGAGACGCGCCCGGCGTCACCAGACCCGGGGTGTAAAACACCGTGGCTGTCGCTTCATACAGCGGGTAGTACTTTTCTAACCTGCCGCCTTTGGTAAAGTGCGGCTCGAGTTTTTCAAATAAGTGCTTCAGGCCCATGAGTTATCCTTCCTGCTCGATGCGGGTTAACACCTCGCGTAGCACCGGGCCGTATTCGTACTTCCCCGGGCAGACATAGGTACAAAGCGCCAGATCTTCTTCATCCAGTTCCAGACAGCCCAGCGCCTGCGCGCTGTCGGTATCCCCCGCCAGCAAATCACGCAGCAGCATGGTCGGCAGGATATCCAGCGGCATCACGCGTTCGTAGTTGCCAATTGGCACCATTGCGCGTTCGCCACCGTTGGTGTCGGTAGAGAAGTTGAACAGCTTACGTTTCAGGAAGTGACCAAGCGTGGTACGGGTAATAGAGAATTTATCCGCGCCGGGCATCACCCAGCCAAACAGCTCTTTCTCACGACCTTCTTTCAATGCGGTGATCTGCAAATGGAAACGCCCAAGCCAGGCGCGCGGGCCGCAGGCCTGCACGCCGCTCAGTACAGAGCCAGAAATAACGCGGTTTTCACCCGCCAGCAGTTCTCCCTGGGTCAGCGCTTCAGTAGAGGCGCCCAGCCGCGTGCGAATCAGGCGCGGGTTGCTAACCTGTGGACCGGCGAGCGAAATGACTCGTTCGCACCACAGCTCACCTTCGGTGAACAGTTTGCCGATGGCGATAACATCCTGGTAGTTGAGGTGCCAAACCTGTTTTTGCAGGCTGACCGGCTCAATGAAATGAATGTGAGTACCCACCAACCCGGCAGGATGCGGCCCGGAGAACTCATTAAAGGTGATTTGCCCGACAGGATGCCCACCGAGCTTGCCGCCGCTGGCCTGACAAACGTGCACTTTGCCGTCTCTAAGGCGCGAAAGCAGCGTTAAGCCAGCATCGAAGGCCTGATGATGCGCACGGATAATCGGCTGGGGATCGGCCGCCAGCGGGTTAGTGTCCATCGCGGTGACAAAGATAGCCGCAGGGACGGTTCCAGGACGGGGCGTCTTGCTAAACGGACGGGTACGCAGCGCCGTCCACAGCCCCGAGGAAAGCAACTGCGCCTGCACTTCTTCACGCGGCAGAGTGGCTAAAGCATCCGGCGCATAACGTTCAAAAGCGACCGCTTCGTCGCCCTGCACCTCAATAACCACGGATTGCAGCACGCGGCGCTCGCCGCGGTTGATTGCCGCTATAGTGCCGCTGGCCGGGGCGGTGTACACCACCCCGGGATTTTTTTTATCTTCAAAAAGGGCTTGCCCTTTCAGTACGCTGTCGCCCTCTTTGACCAGCATAGAAGGACGCATGCCCACGTACTCTTCACCAAGCAACGCCACCTGAGGTATGGCTGGGCCATCGTGGATTTGCTGCTCGGGCAGGCCGGCAATGGGCAAATCCAGACCTTTTCTGATTTTTATCATAAGGTTATCACGCATAAAATAGGCTATTTAAAACCGACAGAAACGCTAGCCGACAACGGACGGGCTGGAGCAACGTTCAGCCGCTGCAACGTGCCAGACAGGTAAGAAAGAGGGGGTAGAGCATTCCTTAGCCACGCTCTGGCGCTGTGCTCAGTCGTCAGGCTGTATCCGGAACAGACTTAGGGAAAGCATCCTTTCTTATCCGCAGGTCATCATTCGCGGGGATTCTAGCATTATTGCCCGCCCGGCGGGCTAAAAATCCTCGGGCAGAGACCCGCAATGCGAGCTATTACGCAAAAATGACAACTCTTTGCCTTTATCGGCAAATTAAATACGCGGCCTTTTTCGGAAACTCATCAGTCTGCCCTTGCGAAATTTATGGAGGGTGATAATGTGAGCGCACCGAATACAGATTAGTCTTATTCAGGTCTCTTTTGCCGTCCTGGCGTTGGGTTACAGGTTTATCAAGGAATCATGCAGTATGCCTAAGATCGCACTCGTTATTGCGATGCTTCTGATGCCGTTTATGTCGTTTGCCAGCTTGCTGACCAGCAACGCTTCGCCGACGCCGGTCAGCAAAGAATTTAAACAGCAATTAATGGGCTCTCCCGTTTATATTCAGATCTTTAAAGAAGAGCGCACGCTTGAACTGTACGTCAAAATGGGCGAACAGTACCAGCTGCTGGACAGCTACCGCATCTGTAACTATTCCGGTGGCCTTGGCCCAAAACAGCGCCAGGGTGACTTTAAGAGTCCTGAAGGCTTCTACAGCGTTGAACGCAGCCAGTTAAAACCGGACAGCCGTTTCTATAAGGCGATCAACATTGGTTTCCCCAACGAGTTCGATCGTTCTCACGGCTATCAGGGGCAGTATCTGATGATTCACGGCGCCTGCGTGTCCATAGGCTGCTATGCCATGACGGACAGCGGTATTGATGAGATCTTCCAGTTTGTAACCGGCGCACTGGTGTTCGGGCAGCCGAAGGTACAGGTGAGCATTTATCCGTTCCGCATGACGGATGCGAATATGCAGCGCCATAAATATTCTTATTACATTAATTTCTGGAAACAGCTCAAACCAGGGTATGACTACTTTATGGCTAACCACCAGCCACCGGGCGTCTCTGTGATCGGCGGAAATTACGTGATAAGCAAGCCGGTTTCGCCTGCGGCACAACCTCAGCTGGCCTCAAACTATACGCTCACCGAGACAAAATAAGACCGATTCACCTGGGGAGATCTTTTCCCAGTTTTCGTTCGTCGTCAGCGGTTGCGTGGCGATAACGGTGACCACATCGTTCGGTGTGGTCTCTTCCTGAAAGTCGATTTCCACATCCTGATCCAACAATTTTGCCACGCCAAACGGCGCCCGACGGGTGATCCAGTAAAGATTCGTGGAGCAGAATGCCAGCACGTAGCGCCCATCCGACAACAGCATGTTGAACACACCCTTTTCGCGCAGCTCAACCGCAAGCTCGGTGATATAGCGGAAAACCGCCTGCATATTCCCCGGCGTGCGCGGGTAGCGTTGCGTCAGCTTGTGAAGCAGCCAGCAAAACGCCTGCTCGCTGTCCGTTTCGCCTATCGGGCGGAAGGGACCCGTTTCGAGCCGACGATGGCCTTTGAGCTGACCATTGTGAGCATAAGTCCAGTTGCGGCCCCACAGCTCGCGGGTAAAGGGATGGGTATTTTCCAGCGCGACTTTGCCACGGTTAGCCTGGCGAATGTGCGCGATGACAGAGCAGGACTTTATCGGATACTCCTGCACCAGCTTCGCCACAGGCGAATTAAAACTCGGCTGCGGATCTTTAAACGTGCGACAGCCTTTACCTTCATAGAAGGTAATGCCCCAGCCATCTTTATGAGGACCCGTCCCGCCGCCACGCTGTACCAGACCGGTAAAACTAAAGCAGATATCCGTTGGCACGTTGGCGCTCATCCCGAGCAGTTCGCACATTTCAACCTCCTGCAGCTCATCCACCCCATCTCACCCCCAGAGCAAGAGTGAGCGGGATCGGTTTTCCCCTTTCCTCTGAGGGAAAGGTATTGGCTTCTTTTACGCCCTCTCCCCTGCGGAAGAGGGCCGGAACGAGGGGGTAACCCCTCTTCCTGGGATGGTTAAGCCTTCACCATCTCTTTTTCGATCAGCTGAATCAGGATATGAATCACTTTGATATGAATTTCCTGAACACGGTCAGCGTAGCCGAAGTGCGGCACACGGATTTCAATATCCGCCGTTCCCGCCATTTTGCCGCCGTCTTTGCCGGTCAGGGTGATCACCTTCATGCCTTTCGCACGCGCAGCTTCGATAGCTTTGATGACGTTACCAGAATTACCGGAAGTGGAAATCCCCAGCAGCACGTCGCCTTCGCGCCCTACCGCTTCAACATAGCGGGAGAAGATGTGGTCGTAGCCAAAATCGTTGCCGACGCAGGAGATGTGGCTGACATCAGAGATGGCAATCGCCGGATAGCCTGGACGGTTTTCGCGGTAGCGCCCGGTCAGCTCTTCCGCAAAGTGCATGGCGTCGCAGTGTGAGCCGCCGTTGCCGCAGGACAGCACTTTGCCACCGGCTTTAAAGCTGTCGGCCAGCAGCACCGCGGCACGCTGAATGGCATGAATATTTGCGTCATCTTTCAGAAAGTTAGTCAGCGTCTCGGCTGCTTCATTCAATTCGCTACGAATAAGATCCTGGTACATGAGGATGTCCTTCAATATTTATTGATTGAGTAAACCCCTGCAGTTTACCGGATAGCGCGAGAAGCGCCATAAGCGGATGCTTTTATGAATACGTGCGGCAACAATGTGAGCAAGGTTGTAATTATTTTGTAAACGCATTGCTAAAAGATTGCGCATACACTAAAACCAATACATCACAAGTGGTCAGACCTCCTACAAGCAAGGGAGCATTTTTATGTTGATTTTGAGTGTTGTTGCAACCGTTGTTCTCCTCGGTGTGCTGTTTTATCACCAGGTCAATTTGCTGCTCAGCAGCGCAATCCTCCTGGCGTGGACGGCCGCACTAGGTTATGCCGGTATCTGGTCTTACTGGGTGCTGGTTCCCCTCGCCATTATCCTGCTGCCGTTAGTCTTTACGCCGCTGCGTAAATCACTGATTTCCGCGCCGGTGTTCAAAGGCTTCCGCAAAGTCATGCCGCCGATGTCACGTACCGAAAAAGAGGCGATCGACGCGGGCACCACCTGGTGGGAAGGCGATCTGTTCCGTGGCAAGCCGGACTGGGAAAAGCTGCATAACTATCCACAGCCTAAGCTGACCGAGGAAGAACAGGCATTTATCGACGGCCCGGTGGAAGAAGCCTGCCGCATGGCGAATGATTACCAGATAACCCACGAGCTGGCGGATCTGCCGCCGGAGCTGTGGGCCTACCTGAAAGAGCATCGCTTCTTTGCGATGATCATCAAGAAAGAGTACGGCGGGCTGGAGTTCTCGGCTTACGCGCAGGCTCGCGTGCTGCAAAAACTCGCGGGTGTTTCCGGGATCCTTGCGATCACCGTCGGGGTGCCTAACTCCTTAGGCCCGGGCGAATTGCTCCAGCACTACGGCACCGAAGCGCAAAAAGATCACTATTTACCTCGCCTGGCTCGCGGGCAGGAGATCCCTTGCTTCGCGCTGACCAGCCCTGAGGCAGGTTCCGATGCGGGGGCCATTCCCGATACCGGCGTGGTCTGTATGGGTGAGTGGCAAGGCCAGCAGGTGCTGGGGATGCGCCTGACCTGGAACAAACGTTATATTACGCTGGCGCCTATCGCCACCGTTCTGGGCCTTGCGTTCAAACTCTCTGACCCCGATCGCCTGCTGGGTAATGAAGAAGACCTGGGTATCACCTGCGCGCTGATCCCAACCCATACGCCTGGCGTGGAAATCGGCAGGCGTCACTTCCCGCTCAACGTACCGTTCCAGAATGGCCCAACGCGCGGCAAAGATATTTTCGTTCCGATCGATTACATCATCGGCGGGCCTGAAATGGCCGGTCAGGGCTGGCGTATGCTGGTGGAATGCCTGTCCGTCGGACGCGGTATCACCCTGCCGTCTAACTCAACGGGCAGCCTGAAAACCATTGCTATGGCAACCGGTGCCTACGCCCATATTCGCCGTCAGTTCAGAATCTCTATCGGTAAGATGGAAGGGATTGAAGAGCCGCTGGCGCGTATTGCCGGTAACGCTTACGTAATGGACGCCGCTGCTTCACTGATTACTTACGGCATCGTGCTCGGTGAAAAACCTGCGGTACTCTCAGCGATTGTGAAATACCACTGTACGCACCGTGGGCAGCGCGCCATCCTGGACGCCATGGATATTGTCGGCGGGAAAGGCATCATGCTTGGCGATTCCAACTTTGTGGCGAGGGCTTACCAGGGCGCACCTATTGCCATCACGGTTGAAGGCGCAAACATCCTGACCCGCAGCATGATTATCTTCGGCCAGGGTGCCATTCGCTGCCATCCTTACGTGCTCGAAGAAATGGCAGCGGCACAGAGTAACGACGTCAACGCCTTCGATAAGCTGCTGTTTAAGCATATCGGCCACGTTGGCAGCAATAAAATGCGCAGCCTGTGGCTGGGGCTGACCAACGGCCTGACCAGCGCCACGCCAACGCGTGATGCCACCAGACGTTACTATCAGCACCTGAACCGCCTGAGTGCCAACCTTGCGCTGCTGTCCGACGTGTCGATGGCGGTACTGGGCGGCAGCCTTAAACGTCGCGAACGTATCTCCGCCCGCCTGGGTGATGTGCTGAGCCAGCTTTACCTCGCCTCTTCCGTGCTCAAACGCTATGAAGATGAAGGGCGAAACGAGGCGGACCTGCCGCTGGTTCACTGGGGCGTGCAGGATGCGATCTTCCAGGCTGAACAAGCGATTGATGACCTGCTGCGTAACTTCCCGAACGGCTTTGTTGCCGGGGTGCTGCGCCTGGCCATCTTCCCGCTGGGCCGCCGTTATGACGCGCCGTCTGACAAGCTGGATCACAAACTGGCGAAAATCATGCAGGTGCCTTCAGCTACGCGCTCACGCATTGGCCGTGGTCAGTTCCTGACGCCAAGCGAGTTTAACCCTGCCGGTCTGCTGGAACAGGCGCTGCTGGATATTATGGCCGCCGAACCAATCCATCTGCGCGTCTGCAAAGAGACCGGTCACAACCTGCCGTTTACTCGTCTGGATGAGCAGGCTAAACAGTGGCTGGCGGAAGGGAAAATCAATGCGGATGAAGCGGCGATCCTGACCAAAGCGGAAGCCAGCCGTCTGCGCAGCATCAACGTGGACGATTTTGACCCGGAGGCGCTGGCAACTCAGCCGGTAAAGCTGCCGGAGAAACACCGCAAGATTGAAGCCGCATAAACGACCTGAACGCTAAAAACCCCGCGCTGCGGGGTTTTTTATTGCCCAACAAAAGCCCGCTCACACATGCTACAGTGAAAGAAATACCTTTCTGTATGGGGCTTCTCATTGTGTCTGGTCTGAAAATTTCGCTACTGCAACAGCCGCTCGTCTGGATGGATGGCCCGGCAAACCTGCGTCATTTTGATGTGTTGCTCGACGGCATACACGGGCGCGATCTGATTATCCTGCCCGAAATGTTCACCACGGGTTTTGCGATGGAAGCGGCAACAAAATCGCTGGCGGAAGAGGAAGTCATCGACTGGATGCAGTTTAAAGCCCAGCAGACCCAGGCGATGATCGCTGGCAGCGCGGCACTGCAAACCGAGCGCGGGCCGGTAAACCGTTTCCTGTTGGTGCAGCCAGACGGCAAGGTTCACTTCTACGATAAACGCCATCTGTTCCGCATGGCCGATGAGCATCACCACTATCAGGCCGGCGAGGAGCGCGTGATCGTGGAGTGGCGCGGCTGGCGCATTCTGCCCTTAGTCTGTTACGACCTGCGCTTCCCGGTCTGGTCACGCAACCGTAACGATTACGATCTGGCGTTATATGTCGCTAACTGGCCTGCGCCTCGCTCGCTGCACTGGCAAAGCTTGTTGATTGCGCGCGCGATAGAAAACCAGGCTTATGTGGCAGGCTGCAACAGGGTAGGCAGCGACGTCAACGGACATCACTATCGCGGTGACAGCAAAATCATCAGCCCGCAGGGTGAAATTCTGGCAAGTGCAGAACCGCACCAGGCTACGCGCCTTGATGCGGATTTGTCGTTGATTGCTCTACAGGAATACCGCGAGAAGTTCCCGGCCTGGCAGGATTCAGATCCGTTTAGCCTGTAACCCGTATCCCGGATGGCTCCGTCGACGGGCCATCCAGCGAGACTTCAGTGACAGATGCAGCGGAAAACGAACAGGGAAAAAATATCATTGTGAAGCGCAGAAATACCCATTGATTGCGGAGATCAGCGCCGCAACGGGCGCCAGGGCAATATTCATATTCAGCCCGACGCCATAAGCAATTTCACCCTTAATTCTCACCGTCACATAAGAAATCGCTTCCGCTGAACGCGTTTTTGGCAGGGCACTCTCTGAATAATCGACTATCTCAATGACGATCTAACAATTTCTCTTGTCGTTTGTAGGTTCTTTTATGCAGGAGGCTGTGACCCCCCGAGGCACAATACAGACGAAAAAAAGCCGCATCACCATGATAGTGATACGGCTTTCTTCTTCTCTGGATGTTTCAAAACACCCTGAGAAATGTTAGTGGCGGAACGGACGGGACTCGAACCCGCGACCCCCTGCGTGACAGGCAGGTATTCTAACCGACTGAACTACCGCTCCGCATTGTTCCCCGTCGGGAACGATGCGGATATTACGGATTGCCCCGCAGGCCGTCAACGATTTTCATCACAAAGTTAAGCGTTTGCCGTAAAAATCGTCTGAATGCTGTTTTTTAAATCATTTTTCTGCAAATCAGGCCCGCCACAGGCAGCTTCCACCCTTCTTCTGCACCAAATCCAGACGGGATTCGTGGGCCATCACTTCGTCATCCGTTGCCTGGATGACGCGTAACCCGGACGCACCACGCACCACGCGCTGAATACCGCCGTCGCCCTGCTTCTGCTGTATGTCGCCCTCCATGGAAAACTTCAGCGAGGTTTGCCCGCCCGTCATCATCAAATAGACGTCGGCAAGAATCTGGGCATCGAGCAGTGCGCCGTGCAGCGTACGTTTGCTGTTGTCTATTTCATAGCGGGAGCAGAGCGCATCGAGGCTGTTACGCTTGCCGGGGAACATTTTACGCGCCAGCGCCAGGCTATCGGTAACTTTACAGAAGGTATCCGTTTTCGGGATATCACGCCTGAGCTTTGCAAACTCGTAGTCCATGAACCCGATATCAAACGATGCGTTATGGATAACGAGTTCCGCGCCGCGGATATAGTCCATAAACGCATCGGCGACCTGATCAAAGGTGGGTTTATCCGCCAGGAATTCGTCCGCTATGCCGTGCACACCAAAGGCTTCCGGGTCCACCAGCCGGTCGGGCTTCAGGTATACGTGGAAGTTATTGCCGGTCAGCCGTCGGTTAATGACCTCAACCGCGCCAATTTCAATAATACGATGCCCTTCGTAGTGAGCACCGATCTGGTTCATACCGGTGGTTTCTGTATCGAGGACTATCTGTCTGGTCGGTGTAGAATTCATATAGCTGTGCTCATCGCGCTCGTTTATGTCAGACTTGGCTTTTTAAATCACAGGAAGTCTACCAGAGATGCGCAAACAGGTAGAAATTTTCACCGATGGCTCCTGCCTCGGCAATCCCGGTCCCGGTGGCTATGGTGCCATTTTACGTTACAAGCAGCATGAAAAAATCTTCAGCGTCGGTTATCGCCTGACCACCAATAACCGCATGGAAATGATGGCGGCCATTGTCGCGCTCGAGGCGTTAATTGAGCCTTGCGATATTGTGCTCAGCACCGACAGCCAGTACGTACGCCAGGGGATCACGCAGTGGATCCATAACTGGAAAAAGCGCGGCTGGAAAACGGCTGATAAAAAACCGGTGAAGAATGTCGATCTCTGGCAGCGCCTGGACGCGGCGCTTAGCGAACACAAAATCAGCTGGGAATGGGTAAAAGGCCATGCAGGCCATCCGGAAAACGAACGCTGCGATGAGCTGGCTCGCGAAGCGGCCTCAAGACCTACTCTTGAGGATGTCGGCTATCTGCCGGATGTGAAGGCTTAACCCCTTCGCGATACTGACGCGTCGCCCCCACCGCCGAACGGATCGGCGAGTTCGCTTTGCGATTTTTCAGCGGGTTTAAGGTCAGCGGCAAAGTGCGCTTGCGTGCCACAATCACGTGCATGCATCCTAAGGCAGGAAGGTGGGTACTCAGCATTTTCCCGCCTTGTTTGTGCCAGGGTAAAACCTGAAACCCGCGCTTATAAAGCACTTCGTAATTAAGCAGCGCCAGCCAGTCGTACTGACGAACGGGAGTAAACATCCTGCTATTATAAGGGACACGCTTGCGCAGGAACGGCAGGGTTTTCCCTAATCCCAGCAGGCTTATCGGGTTGAAGCTGCTGATAATCAGCCAGCCATCGTCGATCAGCACGCGATCCGCTTCCCGCAGCAAACCGTGCGGATCCGGGCACCAGGGCAGCGTATGCGCCAGCAGGCAGGCATCAATTGATTTTGATGCAAAAGGTAATTGAAGCGGATCGGCCTTTACCTGCAGCTGCGAACCTTGCATGCCGACGTTTACCTGGTGTGAAATGGCGCAGGCGCGGGTATCGAGTTCGCCGCTCAGACTGCCTATTTTTAGCAGGTGAAAACCGAACATTTTACCCAGCCAGGGGCGCAACTGCTCTTCAAGCGCCTCGCGGTAGTATTCCCCCCAGGGCAATTGTCCCCAGTGATGCGGTGAAATGAAGTTATCAGGTATCCTTGCCGGTTTCATCGCTACCTTCTTATCGCCATGCCGAGAGGTTGAATTATGAATCTTAACAGTATTCCCGCCTTCCAGGATAACTACATCTGGGTTCTCAATGATGAACAAGGGAAATGCATCATTGTCGATCCTGGTGAAGCCGCTCCCGTGCTCAAGGCGATAGCTGAAAATCACTGGCAGCCCGCGGCCATTTTGCTCACCCACCATCATCATGACCACGTTGGCGGCGTGAAAGAACTGGTGCAAAACTTTCCGGGTCTTGTGGTATACGGGCCGGAAGAAACCCTGGATAAGGGAACGAACCAGGTAGTGCGTGAAGGAGATAAGGTCAATATTTTAGAGTATGAATTTAGTGTAATTGCCACACCTGGTCACACTTTAGGACATCTCTGTTATTTTAATTTTCCTTACCTTTTTTGCGGTGACACGATGTTTTCTGGCGGCTGCGGTAGGCTTTTTGAAGGCACCGCGGAGCAAATGTACGAATCCTTTCAAAAGATTAACTCCCTACCTGCGGAAACGTTAATTTGTTGTGCCCATGAGTACACATTATCTAACATGCAATTCTCCTTAAGTATCATGGCGGAGGATGAGACTTTTCTTGGATATTATCGGAAAGTGAAGGAGTTACGCGCAAAAGGCCAGTCAACTTTGCCCAGTTCCTTAGCAAACGAACGGAAAATTAATATTTTTTTAAGAACGGAAGATGTTGTTTTAAAAGAATTAATCAAGAAAGAAACAAACTTGCAACAACCCCAACAGATATTCGCGTGGTTAAGGGCAAAGAAAGACAGCTTCTGAATTTTCTGGTTGTGTTGTCCGGCGGGCAAATGTATCCTTGCTCGTCTTTTAAGCAACCATTGACACACACATGAAGGCAAAAGCGATATTATTCGCCACTGTCCTGCTTGTGGGGTGCCAGGCGTCAAAGCATGACGCTAACATCCAACAGCATGCACAGAGTCTGTCTGCAGCGGGTCAAGGTGAAGCAGGAAAGTACACTGGTCGAGCGACCTCGGCGCGATGGATGGACGATGGGACATTCCTCGCGCAAGATCAGAACCTGTGGAACTTCATCAGCGACGAGCTAAAGATGGGGATACCGGAGAATAGCCGGATCCGCGAACAGAAACAGAAGTACCTGAGTAATAAGAGCTATCTCCACGATGTAACATTACGGGCAGAGCCGTATCTGTACTGGATTGCCGGGCAAGTTAAGAAACGTAACATGCCGATGGAACTGGTACTGCTACCCATAGTGGAGAGCGCTTTTGACCCCCACGCGACATCTGGCGCAAATGCCGCAGGCATTTGGCAGATTATTCCAAGTACGGGGCGCAATTACGGTCTGAAGCAGACCAAATCTTACGATGCTCGCCGGGACGTTGTGGCTTCCACCACTGCGGCACTGGATATGATGCAGCGTTTGAACAAGATGTTTGATGGCGATTGGTTACTGACGGTCGCGGCGTACAACAGCGGTGAAGGCCGCGTGATGAACGCTATAAAAGCGAACAAGGCCCGGGGCAAACCCACGGACTTTTGGTCGCTTTCGTTACCGCGGGAAACCAAAATATACGTGCCGAAAATGCTGGCGTTGAGTGAATTGCTCAAGCATAACCAGAAATACGGTATACGTTTGCCAACCACTGACGAAAGCCGTGCTCTGGCGCGCGTAGAAGTCAGTGAGCCGGTTGCCATGCAGCAGGTCGCCGAAATGGCGGGTATCTCGCTTAACACGCTGAAAACGTTCAACGCCGGGGTCAAAACGCCCGTTGTTGGTAAAAATCAGCGCTATGTGATGGTCCCGAAGAAGCATGCAGATAAGCTTAAGGCTTCTCTGGCTTCCGGCGAAATTGCCGCCGTTCAGCCTACGTTAGTAGCGGATAACCGCAGCAGCGCAGGAGGCAGCAAATCTTATCGGGTTCGTTCAGGGGACACCCTGTCGGGCATTGCAGCACGTTTAGGCGTCAGCACCAAAGATTTGCAAAGCTGGAACGGCATTCACGGCGCACGCCTTAAAGTTGGCCAGACGCTTAGCGTGAAAAGCAACGGCGAGCGCATAGCGAAGAACGACAGCATCACCTATAAGGTGCGCAAGGGTGACTCCCTGTCGAGTATCGCAAAACGTCACGGTGTGAACATCAAGGATGTTCTGCGCTGGAACGAAGATACCGACAACCTGAAGCCTGGCGACCAGCTGACGCTCTTTGTGAGCAACAGATCGACACCTGATGCATAAGCGTTAATATTTGAAAAAGGCACCTGACAGGTGCCTTTTTTATGGCTTCATTAAGCCTTTAGCCTCCAGCATCACGATATCGCTGGTAAACGACCCGTCTTGCTGCAATTCAAAATAACGCTGCACTTCATCAGAAGCACTTTGCTGGTAGGCGCGAATGGCATCCGCCAGTACGACAGGCGTTCTCATTCTTGCAATCCAGCTTGAAAACTCCAGATTCAGACGATCGCACTGCAGATTTTGCGTCGTCAGCCCTGCCTCATTAAACATACTCAGCCATTCACCGCTGGCGTAATTACGCACATGTGATGTGTCACGCAAGGCCTCAACCGTTTGCAGCCAGATATCCAGCACGGGATGTCCAGGAGACATGACATCCATAAAGATAACGACTCCGCAAGGCTTGAGCACGCGCTTAACTTCACGCAGAGCTTTCCCTACGTCATGCCAGTGATGCGCGGAATAGCGGCTGATAACCACATCAAAAGAGTCGTCATCAAAAGGTAAAGCTTCGGCGTACCCCTGCTGAGTGGTTAAGTTTGTTATGCCGCGGGTAAGCGCCGCGTCGTTGACGACGGCCAGCATTTGCACCGATAGATCGTAGGCCACCACTTCCTTCACCCGCGCCGCCGCAATAAAACTGGCGTGCCCTGCCCCACACCCCATATCCAGCAGCCTTGCACCTGGAAAAGCCGTCAGACGAGCGCTGAGGCGCTCCAGATCGCGTCCCGCAGCATGTACGGCGCTGCTCAGGTACGCGCTAGCCTGAGAACCAAACTGTCGATCAACATTGTCGTGGTGAGATTGTGTTGCCATCGTATTGTCCTTGCGTTTGAGAAAAAGAAAGGGCAGCTCACAGATCTGCCCAACGGCAGACCTGACTTACCTTACTTCAGCTCAGGTTTGCCGGGACGGAATTCGACTAGTAGAGGGTTGTGATCGGAAGCACGGGTCACCAACACTGAGGCTTCAGTGACATTCAAACCACGATAGAAGACAAAATCGAGCGGGCGGCCAAACGCTTTGCGGCGATGATCGTCGGTAAAACGAACTTCCCGTAAAGTCATGTCGCGGGCGAAGCGATACAGCGCGTTCATGCGGGGGCGGCTCCAGGCGTTAAAATCACCCGCCATAATCACCGGCCCACTGTGGTGGCCTATCTGATCGCCAATCGGGCCAAGCTGCTTGCTGTAAACATCCACACCCAGGCTAAAATTCACGGCGTGTATATTTACGACCATTAACAGGCGACCATCAGGCAGAGGATAAACCGTGACAAGCGCCGATTTGGACAGGCGAAGAATGGGTTCCCTTTCGCGCAGTGGACAGCAATAAACAGGATGTGCAGCGGAGAGGGTCATCACACCCGAAGGGTGCTGTGGCAAGACGAAGGCCGGAACCTGGTCGGCTGCCAGATAGTTGCTGGTTGCAAACCTCACCAGCTCAGGAGTGGTTTGCGCCTCCTGCAACAGAACCAGATGGGCATCTTTGCCAAAATTCTGCAACACCGAAAGCCAGTCGGCCCGCTGCTGCTTAAAGATATTCCACACCAGCACACGTAAGTTCCCCTCGCCGGGCAACGGTTCGCCGGGGGGTAATGCCTGACCTATAGTCGCAAAAGATCCGGGCGGCAGAATACGTTCCGCTGGCTGACCGGCGACATATCGCATGGCATAGGTATTTTTGCGCACGTTTACTGACGACCTCTGTAACCGAAGAGCCCCCTGACGCAGGGCGGTCTTTCAGTTATAGGGGCTTTCCGGATGAGTTTCAATGACTCTTACACAGCGTTGACAGATAAGAGCGTAACAAAATGCGCACGCCCTTACCTATTCATCTAGTCAATAGCGACTGCGGCTTGCTTATCGAGACGCCCGCTAACCCCAATCAGGAGCAGAGCGCCTACGACTATCGCCGCACCAATCCACGGTGTTTGCGCCAGCCCAAAGCTCTGTACCGTTTGGCCGCCGATGACAGAACCTAAGGCGATCCCGACGTTAAAAGCGGCGATATTCAGGCCAGAAGCCACATCGACGGCATTTGGCGTGTACGATTCCGCTTTCTGTACCACGTAGACCTGCAGGCCCGGGACGTTGCCGAATGCAAAGACGCCCATCACCAGAACCGTCAGCAGAGAAGCGATGTGTGAGCTGGCGGTAAACTGAAAGAGCAACAACAACGCGGCCAGTGCGGCAAAAATAAACTTCAGTGCGGGCACTGCGCCATGACGGTCCGCCAGTTTTCCGCCCCAGATATTACCGATAGCCACGGAGACGCCATAGCCCAGCAGGATCCAGCTAACGGCAGCCGGGGAATAACCGGCGAGATCCTGCATCATCGGCGCCAGGAAGGTAAATGCCGTGAATACGCCGCCATAGCCAAGAGCTGTAATCGCGTAAATGATCAGCAAACGAGGGTGAGTCAGTACGTTAAGCTGGTCTTTCAGGCTGGCCACCGCTCGCATCGGAATATCTTTTGGCACCAGAATCATGCTGCTGATTAAGGCGATAACCCCAATGGCCGAGACAGCCAGGAAAGTTTCGCGCCAGCCAAAGTGCTGTCCGATAAAGGTCCCCAGAGGAACGCCGGTGACCAGGGCAACCGTCAGGCCGCCAAACATAATAGCGATCGCTGAAGCCGCTTTTTCTTTTGGCACCAGGCTGGTTGCGATGGTTGAACCAATTGAGAAAAAGACGCCGTGCGCGAGGCCTGTCAGCAGGCGTGCAACAACCAGCGTTTCATAATTTGGCGACAGCCAGGCCAGCAGGTTACCCGCGGTGAATAACACCATCAGGCTAATTAAAAGCTGCTTGCGCGGCAGTTTCCCCGTCAGAGCAGTGAGCACGGGAGCCCCCACGGCAACGCCCAGCGCATAGATAGACACTAATAGTCCGGCCGAGGGCAGCGAAATAGAAAGTTGTTCAGCAATCGTAGGAACAAGGCCGACGATCACAAACTCGGTTGTCCCGATTGCAAATGCACTGATGGTCAGTGCCAGTAACGCCAGAGGCATAATTTACTCCATAGCAGATGTCTTTTGATGACACGCAGTATGGCCGGATGGTTAAATAACAAAAATATGCAAAATCTCAATAAAATTTTGCTTCTGGAGCAATAATGAAAGCGACCTCTGAAGAACTGGCGATCTTTGTCGCCGTGGTAGAAAGCGGCAGTTTTAGTCGGGCAGCGGAACAGCTGAACCAGGCCAACTCTGCGGTAAGCCGGGCGGTGAAGAAACTTGAGATGAAACTGGGTGTCAGCCTGCTCAACCGCACAACCCGTCAGTTGAGTCTCACCGAAGAAGGAGAGCGCTATTTTCGCCGCGTGCAGCAGATTCTTCAGGAAATGGCAGCGGCAGAAAACGAGCTGATGGAGAGCCGCCAGACGCCAAGGGGGCTGTTGCGAATTGATGCCGCAACTCCTGTGATGCTCCATCTCCTGATGCCCCTGATTAAGCCTTTCCGGGAACGTTATCCTGAAATGACGCTTTCTCTGGTCTCTTCAGAAACCTTTATCAACCTGATAGAGCGTAAAGTGGATGTCGCCATACGCGCCGGAACGCTGACCGACTCCAGCCTGCGGGCCAGGCCGCTCTTTGCCAGCTATCGTAAGCTCATCGCCTCACCGGATTATCTGGCCCAGTATGGCACACCGCAAAGTGTGGAAGACTTAAAGCACCACGTTTGCCTGGGGTTTTCCGAAACGGCCAGCCTGAACCGCTGGCCTGTCGCGCAGGCCGACGGTCAGCTTTATGATATTACGGCAGGTATTTCGTCCAACAGTGGCGAAACGCTAAAGCAGCTTTGTCTGATGGGAAACGGGATTGCCTGTCTGTCTGACTACATGATTAATCAGGAGATTGCGGAAGGAAAGTTTGTTGAACTGCTGACGGACAAACTTCTGCCCGTAGAGATGCCCTTCAGCGCGGTTTATTACAGTGACCGGGCGGTCAGCACGCGTATTAGGGCGTTTATCGACTTTCTTAGCGAGCATGTAAAACAGCCCCCGCAGAGGCTGTAACCGGTATCAATCCCACTGTGGTGCAAGGCCGTCCGGGCTAACCAGACGGTCATGACAATCCAGAGCGGCAATAGCCTCCATATCCTGCTCATCCAGCTTTAAAGCCTGTGCCAGTAGATTGCTTTGCAGGTTCTCGCGCTTTGTAGAAGATGGAATGACCGCATAACCCAGCTGCATTGCCCACGCCAGAATCACCTGAGCAGGCGTTGCACCATGTTTACCTGCGATGCGGCCAATCACTTCATCCTTTAGCGCTTTACCATAGGCAAGGGTCATATAGGAGGTGATATGGATATTATGCTGCCGGGCCCACGCCACCACTTTACGGTTCTGCAGATAAGGAGAAAGTTCGATCTGGTTGGTGGCGATATTTTCTGCCCCAACGGCATCAATAGCCTGCTGCATCAGGTCGATGGTGAAATTAGAAATTCCGATCTGACGCGTCAGACCTTCTTTTTTCGCAGCCAGCAGCGCCTGCATAAACTCCGCCACGGGCACGGCATTTTCCGGCGATGGCCAGTGGATCAAAGTCAGATCAACATAATCTGTACGCAGTTTGCTAAGGCTTTCTTTCAGGCTTGGGATCAGCTTGTCTTTGCTGAGATTTTCGGTCCAGATTTTCGTGGTGATAAACAGCTCATCGCGCGCGACGCCGCTCTCTTCAATCGCCTGTCCGACAGCCGCTTCGTTATCATAAATTTGCGCGGTATCGAGGGTGCGATAACCCAGCTCCAGCGCTGTTTTAACAGAAGCGATGACCACGTTGTCTTTTAAGCGGAAGGTGCCTAAACCAAATGCAGGAATTGTCATTATTTACCTCGAATAGGGATATGTATTAGCGCTACGAGGAGTATGGCGAGGATCACTTTGCAGAAAAAGGTGGGTAAAAGCAGAAGATAATTGCTACTAAAGCAATAATCGACGCCATTCTCTGGATTTCAGGCAAGAAAAAAGCCCTGAGTCTAAGACTCAGGGCTTAATTAAGTGGCGGAACGGACGGGACTCGAACCCGCGACCCCCTGCGTGACAGGCAGGT
>CAMLJN010000027.1 GCA_946480445.1 uncultured Buttiauxella sp. | reverse complement strand
TATCGCAGGTTATCGCGCCATTGTTGAGGCCGCACACGAATTTGGTCGTTTCTTTACCGGGCAAATTACCGCCGCAGGCAAAGTGCCGCCGGCGAAAGTAATGGTGATCGGCGCAGGCGTGGCGGGTCTTGCCGCTATTGGGGCTGCAAACAGCCTTGGTGCTATCGTGCGGGCTTTTGACACCCGTCCAGAAGTCAAAGAGCAGGTGCAAAGCATGGGCGCCGAGTTCCTGGAACTGGATTTTAAAGAAGAAGCTGGCAGCGGCGATGGCTATGCCAAAGTTATGTCTGAGGCTTTCATTAAAGCCGAAATGGCCTTGTTTGCCGCCCAGGCAAAAGAAGTCGATATTATCGTCACCACCGCGCTGATTCCGGGCAAACCGGCGCCTAAACTCATCACCCGCGAAATGGTTGACACCATGCAGCCGGGCAGCGTGATCGTCGATTTGGCCGCGCAGAACGGCGGTAACTGCGAATATACCGTTGCAGATAAAATCACTGTTACGCCGAACGGCGTGCGCGTGATTGGCTACACGGACCTTCCGGGCCGTCTGCCAACGCAGTCTTCGCAGCTCTACGGCACAAACCTGGTTAATTTGCTCAAACTGCTTTGCAAAGAGAAAGACGGCAATATAAACGTTGATTTTGAAGACGTTGTTGTCCGTGGTGTCACCGTGATTCGCGAAGGGGAAGTGACCTGGCCTGCTCCGCCAATTCAGGTTTCAGCCCAGCCACAGGCCGCACAGCCGAAGGCTGCGGCACCGGTGGAGGAGAAGAAACCAGTTTCACCATGGCGTAAATACGCCTTTATGGCGCTGGCCATCATTCTGTTCGGCTGGCTTGCTAACGTGGCGCCGAAAGAATTCCTCGGTCATTTTACCGTCTTTGCGCTGGCCTGCGTGGTGGGCTACTACGTTGTGTGGAATGTGTCGCACGCGCTGCATACGCCATTGATGTCCGTGACCAACGCCATCTCAGGGATCATTGTGGTCGGCGCACTTTTACAAATAGGTCACGGCGGCTGGGTTAGCTTCCTGAGCTTTATCGCCGTACTGATTGCCAGTATCAATATTTTTGGTGGTTTCACCGTCACTCAGCGCATGCTGAAAATGTTCCGGAAGAACTAAGGGGTAACAAATGTCTGGTGGATTAGTTACAGCTGCATACATTGTTGCCGCGATCCTGTTTATTTTCAGCCTTGCCGGGCTGTCCAAACATGAAACCTCGAAACAGGGGAATCTGTTTGGTATGGCGGGGATGGCGATCGCGCTGGTGGCGACCATTTTTGGGCCGGAAACGGGCAATGTGGTGTGGATTATTGTGGCGATGGTCATCGGTGGTGCGATTGGTATGCACCTCGCGAAGAAAGTTGAAATGACAGAAATGCCGGAGCTGGTCGCGATTCTGCACAGCTTCGTGGGTCTGGCTGCCGTGCTGGTTGGCTTTAACAGCTATCTGGATCATGGTCCGGGCCTTGATCCTGTTATGGAAAACATCCATTTAACGGAAGTCTTCCTCGGTATCTTTATCGGTGCGGTGACCTTCACGGGTTCCATCGTGGCGTTTGGCAAACTGCGCGGTAAAATTTCGTCTAAACCGCTGATGTTGCCAAACCGTCATAAGCTGAACCTGGCCGCGCTGGTGGTTTCTTTTGCGCTGCTGATCGTCTTTGTGCGCACCGAAAGCGTAGCTCTCCAGGTCCTGGCTCTGCTGGTGATGACCATTATTGCCCTGGTTATCGGCTGGCATCTGGTGGCCTCCATCGGCGGGGCGGATATGCCGGTCGTGGTTTCGATGCTGAACTCCTACTCGGGTTGGGCGGCGGCGGCGGCGGGCTTTATGCTCAGCAACGACCTGCTGATCGTCACCGGCGCGCTGGTCGGTTCTTCCGGTGCGATCCTGTCTTACATCATGTGTAAAGCGATGAACCGCTCGTTTATCAGCGTGATTGCCGGTGGCTTCGGTACGGACGGGTCTTCAACGGGTGAAACAGAAGAAGCAGGCGAACATCGCGAAATTACCGCGGAAGAAACCGCGGAAATGCTGAAGAACTCAAGCTCGGTGATCATCACCCCAGGCTACGGCATGGCGGTTGCGCAGGCGCAGTATCCGGTGGCCGAAATCACCGAAAGATTGCGCGCGCGCGGCATCAAAGTGCGCTTCGGGATTCACCCGGTGGCAGGGCGTCTGCCCGGCCACATGAACGTTTTGTTGGCGGAAGCTCGCGTGCCCTATGACGTGGTGCTGGAGATGGATGAAATCAACGATGATTTCGCCGATACCGACACCGTGCTGGTGATAGGTGCGAACGATACGGTGAACCCCGCAGCACAGGAAGATCCTCGTAGCCCAATCGCGGGTATGCCTGTTCTGGAAGTGTGGAAAGCACAGAACGTTATCGTGTTTAAACGCTCGATGAATACGGGTTATGCAGGCGTACAGAACCCTCTGTTCTTCAAGGACAACACGCAAATGCTGTTTGGCGATGCTAAAGCAAGCGTGGAAGCGATTCTGAAAGCGCTGTAAAAGTCAGTTCATGTCCGGCTGCAGCCGGACATGAATGCGTAAACAAAAAGCCCGCCCATGATGCATACATGGGTGGGCTTTTTTAATGCTTATCAAAAGGGTTAGTCGTCTTCGTCGTCTAACTCGACGGGCGTCTGGTAGGCGTCGGGCTTAATCACCAGCAGATCGCAACGCAAATGGTCGATTACCTGCTCGGCGGTATTGCCCAGGAATGCTGCGGACAGGCCGGTGCGGCCAACCGTACCCAGCACCACAATCCCCGCCTGTAAATGTTCTGCTAAATCGGGAATGACTTCTTCAGGCAGGCCTTTTTCGACGTGAGTCATTTTTTCGTCGATACCAAACTGCTGACGAATAGCCTTCATCGCCACCAGGTGCTGGCCGCGAATAGCATCGTTATAGACGCTCGGGTCGAAATCCGGAAGCTCAATGGCAATGTTAATCGGCGTTACGGGGTAGGCGCCGACCAGATGCACTTCCGTATGGTTAACGTCCTCTGCCAGGTGAAGCGTTTCACGCACCAGCTTTTCATTGAGGGCGTTGTGATACTGCTCTTCACTCGCCAGGTTAACGGCAACCAGGGCTCTTCCGCCTTCAGGCCACGGCTTCTCATTAACCATCCATACCGGACAAGGACACTTGCGCAGCAGGTGCCAGTCGGTTGGGGTGAAAATCACGGCTTCGAGTTTGTCGTGCTGGTGGGTCATTTTCAGTAAGAGGTCGTGGCCGCCGCCGATCACTTCCTGGATGATGGCTTCGAAGGGACGATTGTGCCAGACCACTTTAATTTCAATGGGTACCCCGGCTTCAAGGTAGTGCCGTGCCTGTTCTTTAATCCAGGCAGTGCGCTGGCTGATAACGCCTTTACGCATGGCGGTACGTTCATCAGGGGACAGAAGGGTGGTCATTTCATAGGAAAAATCATAGATCGGCAAGAATGCCTTAATTCTGCCGCCAATCCGTTGATGCAAATAAACAGCACGCCGCAGGGCAGGTTGATCGTCCTGGTTGGGATCAATCGCGACTAGCATGTTTTGATACTTTGCCATACAGGTCTCCTTACAACTGCTTAACCACAGTCTGTTAAGTAAGATTAACCTATAAGAGGAGATTGAAACAGGTGAGGAACCCTTACCGGATCAAAAACAGACAAATTAAAGCGATCCGGCAAAAGTTAGCCTTTATCAGGCAACGCTACGTGACTGCCCGGCGAGCTGCGAAAGCAGGTCGATATTCTCGATAGTAATATACTTGCCTTTAACCGCCAGCATCCCGCTTTTCTGGAAACGTCCAAGCAGACGGCTGATGGTTTCAACGGTTAAGCCAAGATAGTTACCGATGTCGCCACGGGTCATGGTCAGACGGAATTCACGAGGGGAGAAGCCGCGCTGCGCGAAACGACGCGACAGATTGTAGATAAAAGCAGCCAGGCGCTCTTCAGCATTCTTTTTCGAAAGCAACAGGATCATATCCTGATCGCCTTTGATCTCGCCGCTCATTAAACGCATCATCTGTTGACGCAGGCTGTGCATTTTACCGGATAAATCGTCCAGCGTTTCGAACGGAATTTCACAGACCATCGAGGTTTCCAGCGCCTGAGCAAAGCTCGGGTGGTGACCTGTGCCGATAGCATCAAAGCCAACCAGGTCGCCCGCGAGGTGGAAACCGGTGATTTGCTCGTCGCCCTGCTCGGTAATGGTGTAGCTTTTTATGGTCCCTGAACGAATGGCGTACAGCGATTTCAGTTCGTCACCCGCTTTAAACAGGGTTTGCCCCTTCTGGATAGGCTTTTTGCGCTCGATAATATTATCGAGTTGATCAAGCTCATGCTCGTTGAGCGTAAAAGGGATACATAATTGGCTGATGCTGCAATCCTGACAATGGATAGCACAACCGCCAGACTGAATGCGTCGGATAATTCGCTTTTCAGGGATCATAGATATGCTCAGGCCGTAATTGATATTGGTCAATTTTAACATCTTTTTGGTGAGCACGTAAGTCTGGTGCAATACCAATCAGCGTCCAATGGTTTCGCCTACGCGTATTTTCGACACTATCTTATTGATAATCATCAATCTATAGCCTCTAGCAAAGGAATTGCTATCGCATCTATAGCTTAATTACTACTTTGAACGAGCCGGGCAGTTCAGAGTAATAAATACCCTTCATGTCGCAATAGCCACTCTTTGCGGCCCACGCCGCCGGCATAGCCGGTCATTGTCCCGTTGCGACCAATGACACGATGGCAGGGCACCACAATACTGACAGGATTGGAACCATTTGCGGCCCCGACGGCCCGTGCGGCGCCAGGACGACCAAGCTGTTCGGCAAGCTGACCGTAATGCCTCACCTCACCACAGGGGATCTCACGCAAAGCCTGCCATACTTGCCGCTGGAAAGAGGTTCCGGCCGTGGCGGAGGGAAGTTTCTCAATAGCGCTTAAATCACCCGCAAAGTAATCGCGGAACTTGTCGTTAAATCCGCCGGGATTTGCGCTACTGACGCGCTTATAGCCTTCCCTTCGGTAGTGAATGTCTAACAGCTGGACCATGCGATCGCTGTGCTCTTCCCATTCCACCGCCCGCAGTCTGAATTGCTCATCACACAGGATCCACAGCGGCCCCAGCGGGGTGGCAATTTTATCTTCCAGTAATATCAGCATCGTGCGCTCCATGTTAATTCGCTTGCGGGGACACTCCCGGGCCATCGGCCGTCCGCTAAGATACCACGGCATTGGAAGCCGCAGCCAGACACCCAAAGAGAGTAGAAGGGACGGCCTGCCCGGCGTTGCTTTCTGGGGCGTAAGCAGGGCTTTAAGTTCAGGCGGACTGTCGTTGAGCCAGCGCCCGTTGGCGGTTATAGTACCAGGCGAACACGGGCCTGGAGGATTGTTCATGAACCTTGACGACAAATCGCTGTTTCTTGACGCCATGGAGGATGTCAAACCGCTGAAGAACTGCGCCAGCAGCCAGTGGATCAAGCCTGTCAAAGATAAAAAACCGCCAAAAATCGACGCGGTGCAGCTCGACAATTTTCTGACCACGGATTATCTGGAAATTATCCCGCTGGATACGCCGCTTGAATTTAAACGCGAAGGCCTGCAAAACGGCGTATTGGACAAGCTTCGCCTGGGGAAATATAGCCAGCAGGCGAGCCTGAATTTGCTTCGCCAGCCCGTCGAACAGTGCCGGCAGCAGCTGTTCGCTTGGATCCAGCAGGCGAAGCAGGACGGGCTGCGAAATCTGTTAATCGTTCATGGCAAAGGGCGGGAAGACCGATCCCATGCCAACGTCGTGCGCAGCTATCTTGCTCGCTGGCTGGTGGAGTTTGCAGAGGTCCAGGCATTTTGCAGTGCCATGCCGCACCACGGCGGCAGCGGGGCCTGTTATGTGGCCCTTAAGAAATCGCCGCAGGCGAAGCTCGACAACTGGGAACGTCACGCCAAACGCAGCCGCTGACGATTATACCAACAGCAGAGAAATCTCCCGCGCGGCCTCCTGCAAGATGGGCAGAATACGGCTGCGCAACTCATCGGCTGAAACCTGTCCAGCATGGACGCCCACGTTCAGTGCCGCCACGACTTTCCCTTGCGGATTAGCCAGAGGCACGGCAATCGAGCGCAATCCCATCTCCAGTTCCTGATCGTTTAGCGCATAGCCCTGCAGGCGTACACGTTTGAGTTCTTCCCGCAGTTTTGACACCGAATCAACGGTTTGCGGGGTATAGCGAATCATCGTGATCCGGCCCAGAAAATCCGTCAGTTGCTCATCGGGCAATGCGCCAAGCAGCACGCGTCCCATTGACGTTGACCAGGCGGGCAGACGACTGCCGATATCCAGATCGATAGTCATTATGCGCGAGCTGGAAGCGCGGGCAATGTACAAAATATCATCCCCATCCAGCGTGGCAATCGAACAGGATTCATTGAGCCGTTGGCTGAGCTGTTTCAGCACGGGTTGAGTGGATTTAGCCAGCGGCGTTGAAGCCAGATAAGCATGGCCAAGGGATAAAATACGCGGCCTGAGCTGAAAATTTTTCCCGTCTTCAGCATAGACAAATCCCAGCTTACCGAGCGTGTACAGACAGCGGCGAACGGCGGCGCGTGGAATACCGGTTTTTTGGCTGATCTGCGAGATAGACAGCAGCCGACGCTGGGGGGTAAAAGCCTGAATCACTTCCAGCCCCCGCGCCAGAGAAGCCATAAAGTTTGGGTCGCCTTTAAAAGGATCGCCGTCTCCGGCGGGCAGTTCTTCGCGCAGCTGTTTCATTCATTTTCCCCCAGTTTTCGTGGTCGATCACATTCTACGGACAAACATACAGCGTGTTCGATAATCGCACCATATTTCGATTATCGCCCTTGACCGGGTTCGTTAAGCGGGTCACATTTTGTGCCAACCAGGCCAGAACATTGCGCTACAGGGCATATTAAGGAGCTGAGGATGATTAACAAAAGCGTCGCGACGCTTGCAGAAGCGGTTGCCGGTATTCAGGACGGCGCCACTATCATGATCGGGGGGTTTGGTACGGCGGGGCAGCCGACGGCGCTTATCGACGCGCTGATAGCTCAGGGTGCCCGGGATCTGACCATCATCAATAACAATGCCGGTAACGGCGAAACCGGGCTTGCCGTGCTGCTTAAAGCCGGACGCGTTCGCAAAATGGTGTGCTCCTTTCCTCGTCAGGTTGATTCGCAAATTTTTGATGATTTGTATCGGCGCGGCGAAGTGGCGCTTGAGCTGGTACCGCAGGGCAATCTTGCTGCTCGCATTCAGGCTGCTGGCGCCGGGCTGGGAGCGATTTTTACGCCTACGGGCTACGGAACACCGCTGGCGGAAGGGAAAGAAAGCCGTGAAATCGACGGTCGCCACTACGTGCTTGAATATCCGCTGCGGGCTGATTTCGCCCTGATTAAGGCCTATGAAGGAGACAGATGGGGCAACCTTGTCTATCGCAAAGCGGCGCGTAACTTTGGCCCGATCATGGCAATGGCCGCCGCTATGACGATTGCGGAAGTCATCCGCCTCGTGCCTCTTGGCGAGCTGGATCCGGAGAATATTGTTACGCCAGGCATTTTCGTGCAGCGCGTGGTGTCGCTGGAAACCAAGCCGGGCTTCGCCCAAAGCGCATAAGGAAAAGCAAAATGAACCCGCTCAGCCGCGATGAAATGGCGCAGCGTGTGGCCCGCGATATTCCCGAAGGGGCCTACGTCAACTTGGGAATCGGCCTGCCGACGCGCATCGCAGACTATTTGCCCGCTGACAAAGAAATCTTCCTGCACAGTGAAAATGGTCTGTTGGGCATGGGGCCAAACCCCGCTCCTGGAAAAGCAGATCCTGAATTGATCAACGCCGGTAAGGAACACGTCACGTTGCTTACCGGCGGCTGCTTTTTCCATCATGGCGACTCGTTCGCCATGATGCGCGGCGGCCATCTCGATATTTGTGTGCTGGGTGCTTATCAAGTTTCGGCCCGGGGAGATCTTGCTAACTGGAGTACCGGTGCCGCGGATGCCATTCCTGCCGTAGGCGGCGCGATGGACCTTGCCATCGGCGCACGTCAGGTTTTCGTCATGATGGACCATCTGACCCGCGACGGAAAATGCAAACTCGTCGATAGCTGTACCTACCCGCTAACGGGCGTGGGCTGCGTCAGTCGCATTTATACCGATCTGGCGGTGATTGATATTACTGATGAAGGACCGGTTGTGCGCGAAATCATCGACGGCCTGTCCTTTACTGAGTTACAGAGGCTCACCCCGGTCAGACTTGGCTTCGCTCAAAGGGCGCAAGGCGCGTAAGGAATCATAATGAATCAGGCATTTATCTGTGATGCGGTGCGTACGCCCTTTGGCCGATACGGCGGAGCACTTGCTGCGATTCGAGGCGACGATCTTGCGGCATTACCGATCAAAGCGCTCATGGCACGCCATCCCAGTCTGGACTGGTCGCAGCTCGACGATGTCATCTATGGCTGCGCGAACCAGGCGGGGGAGGACAATCGTAACGTGGCGCGAATGGCGCTTTTGCTGGCTGGTTTACCGGAATGTGTTTCAGGCAGCACCATCAACCGTTTGTGTGGTTCAAGCCTTGATGCGCTTGGCGTTGCGGCGCGCGCAATCAAAAGTGGTGAAACGCATCTGACGATCGCGGGCGGTGTGGAAAGCATGTCGCGGGCGCCTTTTGTTATGGGCAAGGCGCAGAGTGCATTCAGTCGCAGCACAACACTGGAAGATACCACCCTTGGATGGCGTTTTATCAATCCGCTGATGAAAGCGCGGTACGGCGTGGATTCCATGCCGGAAACAGCTGAAAACGTAGCGAAAGATTTTGCTATCAGCCGTGAAGATCAGGATGCGTTTGCGCAGCGCAGCCAGCTTCGTGCGGCACAAGCTCAGGAAATGAATCTGTTTGCCGACGAGCTGATCCCCGTGCATATCCCGCAGCGCACAGGTGAGGCGCTGCTGTTTGACTGCGATGAGCACCCACGGTCAACTTCACCGCAGGCGTTGGCTAAATTCAAAGGCGTGGTCTGCCAGAACGGCACGGTGACAGCAGGTAACGCTTCCGGGATCAACGACGGGGCCTGTGCTCTGCTGGTGGCCAGCGAACAGGCGCTGAACGCTCACGGCCTGCGCCCCCTGGTTCGCATAGTCGGTATGGCGACAGCAGGGGTAGCGCCGAGAATTATGGGGTTTGGTCCTGCACCGGCAGTACGAAAAGTTCTGGCCCAAACCGGGCTAACGCTTGGACAGATGGATGTGATCGAATTGAATGAGGCTTTTGCCGCCCAGGCGCTGGCGGTCATGCGCGATCTGGGCCTGGAGGATGATGCCCGGCACGTTAACCCAAACGGCGGTGCCATTGCGCCAGGGCATCCTCTCGGCGCATCCGGTGGCCGACTGGCTATGACCGCGGCTTATCAACTAAGACGAACGGGCGGCCGCTACGCGCTTTGCACCATGTGTATTGGCGTGGGACAGGGGATCGCCCTGATTATTGAACGCGTATAAGGAGCAGGCATGGCACTCTTTACCCCTATGTTGCGTCACTCCGCGTTGACGCCCGTGTTCAGCGATGAAGGCACGATTCAGGGGATGTTGACGTTTGAATCCGCGCTGGCACGGGCGCAGGCAGAATGCGGCGTGATCCCTGAAGCTGCGCTCAGCGCTATCGTCACGCAGTGTCAGGTGGCGAAACTGAACGTGGCAACCCTGGCACAGGCAGCGGCCAGCGCAGGCAATCTGGCCATCCCGCTGGTCAGGCAGTTAACCGCCAATATGAAGCGCCAGGACGAGCAGGCGGCGCGCTATGTTCACTGGGGGGCCACGAGCCAGGACGCAATTGATACCGGCATGGTTCTGCAACTGCGCGAAGCGCTGGCCGTGGCCGGGCAGCTTCTCTCCCGGCTGATCGCCGGGCTGGTGCAAAAAGTTCGTGAACATCGACACAGCGTGATGCCTGGAAGAACCTGGATGCAGCATGCGCTTCCCATTACCTTTGGCTTAAAACTTGCCGGGACGCTCGACGCCCTTTTGCGCTGGCAAAGTCGCCTGTCTGAACTCAGGCCTCGTGTTCTGGTGCTCCAGTTTGGTGGCGCGGCCGGCACCCTTGCGTCATTAAAAGAGCAGGGGCAGCAGGTGTCCCGGGCGCTTGCCAGAGAGCTTAGCCTGGCCGAGGCTGATACGCCGTGGCATACCCAACGCGATCGACTGCTTGAAGCGGCGGCCTGGTTTGCTGGCGTAAGCAGCACGCTTGGGAAATTCGCCAGCGACTTTGCGCTGCTTATGCAAACCGAAGTGGCCGAGGTAGCAGAGCCTGTTGCCGAGGGGCGAGGCGGTTCGTCTGCCATGCCGCATAAGCGCAACCCGGTAGCCTGTGCCGCCGTACTGAATGCGGTGACCAGAATACCCGGCCTGATGGCGACGCTTTATGCCAGCCAACTCCAGCAGCACGAGCGAGCGCTCGGCGGCTGGCAGGCGGAATGGGAAACCCTGCCGGAGCTGATCACCCTGACGGGCGGAGTGCTGCAAACCAGCCTGGAGCTGATAACAACCATGCAGGTCGACACGCGTAAAATGCAGGCCAATCTGGGCATCACGCACGGGCTGATTATGGCCGAAGCCGTCACCCTGGAACTGGCGAGGCAGCTTGGCAGGCAGCCCGCCCATCATCTGGTTGAACAGCTTTGTCACCGGGCAAGGGATGAACATCTGCCGCTGGAAAGACTCCTTAAGCAGCCCCCGAAAATTGCTTCGTGCCTGAGCCCGCAGCAGATAGATCGGCTGCTGGATCCGCAGCAGGCTACCGGCTGTGCGGATCGCTTTATCAGCCAGGTTCTTTCCCGCGCTGAGCGACAAAGCGAGACGCTTTTATGAGTATTCATTACCGTCTGGAAGGCCGCAGCGGAGCGCCTGTCGTTGTGCTCTCCAACTCCTTGGGCACGACGCTTGCTATGTGGCAGCCGCAAATGGAAACCTTGCTGAAGCATTACCGCGTGCTGCGTTATGACACTCACGGCCATGGCCAAACGGCTAAGAATGACAAAGTCACGCTGCCGCAGCTGGCGGAAAATGTTATCAGCGTAATGGACGACGCAGGCGTTCGGCAGGCACATTTTTGCGGAATATCAATGGGAGGACTGACCGGTTTATGGCTGGCCCGTTTTGCGCCAGAGCGTTTTCTCACTGTCACGGTTGCAAACAGCGCGGCAAAAATTGGCGAGCAATCCGGCTGGCTAAGCCGCGCGCGCAGCGTGCGAAGCGAGGGCATGTCGGGAGTGGCCTCCGGAGCGGCATCGCGATGGTTTACGGAAGATTTTGCGCGCAGGAATAAAACTGTTGTGGATCCGTTAATTGAGAAACTCTGTGCCATCGACCCCGAGGGTTACGCCGCCTGTTGTGAAGCCCTGGCGGCCGCGGATTTGCGGGCCGATATCGCCGCTATCACGCTTCCGGTACTGTTTATTGCCGGTCGCCTGGATCCGATTACTCCCGTTGCAGACAGCGAATTTATGCAAAGCCAGATCCCCGGCTCGCACATCCTCGTCGTGAATGCCTCGCATCTGGCAAACATTGAGGCCGCGCCAGAGTTTACGGCCGCACTGATTAATTTTACTCAACAACATGAGGCTGTTTATGAAAGATGATGAGAGATTCCAGCAGGGAATGGCCGTGCGCAGGGCCGTGTTGGGTAACGCGCATGTCGACAAAACGCAGGCTCAGATTACCCCGCTCAACGAAGACTTTCAGGCATTTATTACCCGCTACGCCTGGGGAGATATCTGGTTGCGCCCTGGCCTCGATCGCCATACCCGCAGCATGATCACGCTCGCCATGTTGATCGCGCTTAATTGTGAGGCAGAACTGAAAATGCATCTGCACGCCGCGTTTAATAACGGCGTCACGAAAGAGCAGATAAAAGAGCTGATTATGCACTCGGCGCTATACTGCGGATTACCCGCAGCTAACGCCACTATGCACCTGGCGCAGCAGGTCTTTGATGAAAGAGGGATTCAGGCTTAAATCCCTGCTTAGCGTTGCTGGTGGCGCAGGGCTTATCTGACCTGAACCCTAAGCCTGACATCCATGGTTAACGGGAGTTTGGGTAATACAACTCTTTAGCGGCAACAGGAATCAATAACCCTTCACGCCAGTTTGCCAGCGTAAGGCGGGTCAGCTCGCCGAGGCCCTCGTAGAAAGGATGGTCAGCGCGCTGAATGAACAGCTCAACAAAACGCCCGGCCCACGGTAGCAGATGCCAGGCGAGCAGTTCGTCTACACACCGCTGATTGTCCTGCTCCGCAAGCCAGGCGGCGAGCATCAGCAGAATGCCGATATGGTCGTCGGGTTCATTTTGTTCGCTCAGGTGGGCAATCCCGTTGTCACGCATCCACTGACGCAGTTCCAGCATGGAATCGCCGAACAGGACATTTTCTTTATCAAGATAAACGGAGCCCCAGGGGGCTGCCGGCAGGGCGAATGGCCCAATGAACAGGCGTTGCCAGGCTTCGTTCAGCGGCTCCTGCTGTGAATTGAGGGCATCTGCCATACGCTGCGCGACCTCAGCCAGCTCAGAAGACTGCACCGGCCACTGTCCGGCCCAGTCAGGATCTGCCAGCGCGGCGTAGAGCGGTGCGGCATCCTGGCTTGCTGGCCCCTGATGGTACAGCACGCCCAGCACTCGCCCTGTCAGGGCGATGGTCGCCAGCCGTTGTGAATCTTGAGATGACATCTTTCTCTTCCTTTATCTTCCAGCACCAGATACACGGATAATTAATTCCCGCACGAGGATAGCTTAACCTGCAGGCATAACCCATGTTCTCCGGCGCGGCCCATGAGTCCCGCGTCAGGCGACGGCGTTCATTCGGAACAGGATTCTACTCAATTAGTGGGATAACTCTTTAACGCTTGTCAATATTGCTGCGAAAAGCGGGGATTTATCTGACAGGTGAAAAGGGGTGTACAGGACACCCCTCGGGTAATTACTGCTGTTCGTTTTGCGGTGCATCCTGAGTTGGTGCGCTATCGGCCGCTTCGTTTCCGCTGCCGGTACGGCTGTAGAGGATCTTCTGCGTGTCGTTACCGCAGTGCCCCACAACCTGTGCATCAGGCCGATCCGCCTGATCGTTGGGCACAATTGTCAGGGTGAAGCCCGATTCGGGTACGCCGTTATTGATAATTTTTTGTTCAATATCGGCCTTAATCTTATCGCAGGAGCTTTGCGCGGCCAGCGCCGGAGCGGAGGCCAGCAACAGCAGGGCGCTTATCCAGACAGATCGTTTCATCGTCTCTTCCTTATGTTGAGGATGTTCACTAAGAATAGCCCTTCTAGTGTAAATCTCTGTATTTGCTTATATCATGTCGGAACATTCCCACGGAGAACAGACTAAACGTGAAGAAAATCATTATCCTCAGCGCGCTGACGGCGAGCCTTGCCGGGTGTGACAATCAGGAGGTGCCGCTCAGCTATACGCCGGAAATGGCGAGTTTCTCCAACGAGTTTGACTTCGATCCATTACGCGGGCCGGTGAAAGACTTTAGCCAGACGTTGATGAATGAGAAGGGGGAAGTGGTCAAACGTGTGGCGGGTTCAGTCTCTGCGCAGGGGTGTTTTGATAAGCTGGAGTTTCAGGATCTGGAAAGTAATACCGGCGCATCCCTGGTACTGGATGCGAACTATTATCTGGATGCGGTCAGTCGTGAAAAGCGAATTAAACTGCAAGGAAAATGCCAGCTGGCCGAGCTGCCAGCCGCGGCGATAACCTATGACACCGACGATAATGGGTTTGTTGTCGCCGCCCGGGGTAAGGATATTACGGTGAACTACCGCTACGATAAAGACGGCTACCCGACGGGCAAAACCACCAGGGCAAAAGATTCCACGCTAGAAGTCACGGCGAAAGCTGGGGGCGACATGAAGAAAAAGCTCGATTACACCGCCGCCAGTCAGTTAAACGGCAACGCCATTACCCAGGTGAAACAAAGTTGCGACTACGACTCGTATTTTAACCCTCTCTCCTGCAAGCTGGAGATTATCGACGAAAGCGTGACGCCGCCGACGAGCGCAAATTACGCCATCGAAAATACCATTGATTACTACTGATCAATCATGGGGTAAGACTACTGTAGTGATGAAATGCAGGGCGGGTAGGCCTGAGCGCTGCCCGCCGCTGATATCGAATTTACTGCGCGGTTGGCTTCAGAATGGTGCCCGCGGGCCGATGTGTATCCAGATACTGCTGCTGGAAGATGCACATCCGGATAGTGTTGCGGTACTCGCCGTTAATAAAGAACTCGTGAATCAGTTCGCCTTCCACCTTAAAGCCGAGCTTTTTATAGATGTGGATGGCTTTTTCGTTTTCTTTATCGACAATCAAATACAGCTTGTAAAGATTCAGCACCGTAAACCCGTAATCCATCGCGAGTTTAGCGGCGCGAGTGGCGAGGCCTTTGCCCTGGTAATCCGGTGAGATGATGATCTGAAACTCGGCGCGGCGGTGAACGTGGTTGATTTCAACCAGTTCCACAAGGCCCGCTTTTTCACCGTCGCACTGCACCACAAAGCGGCGTTCGCTCTGATCGTGAATGTGTTTGTCATACAGATCTGAAAGCTCAACAAATGCCTCATATGGCTCTTCAAACCAGTAGCGCATGACGCTTGCGTTGTTATCGAGTTGGTGGACGAAACGCAGGTCTTCACGCTCAAGAGGGCGAAGTTTAATACTGAGTTCGTTACTCATGGGGTTCCTTTAGAACGGATGAAGGCTTCCCAAAGGAAGCCTGAGGTTGCTGACAAAGAAGGAAAAAGCGTGGTTTTCCTTCTTTGCGGGGAACTGCCGAAAATCAATGAGTTGATTTTCCTGTTTTCTATTTGATGACGAGGGGATTAAGGTGCCACTACACGGCCGGTACGACGATCCAGGCAGCGCAGGGTGTTTGGTTCCCAGTAGGCGTTCAGATTGGCGCTTTTCTGGCAGTTATCGCGGGCATCAAAGGCCGCGTCATCTTTATCCCACTCTTTCTCAACACGCTTATTAACTTTGTGGCGCAGGGAACGGGTGTCATTCCATTGCTCTTTTTCCATCGCGGCATTCTGGCGAGTTTGCGCGTTATCACCGGATTCGATGACAAGCTTGCTGGTCCCAGCCTGAGCCGGCTGGCTCAAAGCGAACGCGCTCAGCAGTAACGCCAGAGGCAAAGTAGCCCGCGAAAGACGTTTGCGAAGGATTGTGTTCATTGCAGTTTCCTTTTAGGGTGAAGCCCGACTTCACATTCAATCATACCATTGTGAACCGTGTGCGCCATAGGGTGCGCTTTTTAGTCACTCTTTTCTCAGACTTAGTTCAATATGATCAAAACAACCTTACTGTTTTTTGCTACCGCATTTGCCGAAATTATCGGCTGTTTTTTGCCCTGGCTTTGGCTCAAGCGAAATGGTTCGCCGCTTTTACTCTTTCCCGCAGCCTGTTCTCTGGCGATATTCGTCTGGCTGTTGACGCTGCATCCGGCGGCCAGTGGGCGAGTTTACGCTGCCTACGGTGGGGTTTATGTGGTCACCGCGCTGCTCTGGCTGCGGTTTGTCGACGGGGAAAGGCTCAGCGTTTATGACTGGGTCGGTGCAGGCGTAGCGTTTTGCGGAATGCTGATTATCGTTGCTGGCTGGGGGCGTGCCTGACGCCCATTTTACCCTTCAGTCTTCCTCACGTTTCCCTCGTAAAACCTTGCAACGGTCATCTGTAAAGTGTGACTTACTCCGCCAAAATTGAATAATCATACTTGTATGGTAGTTCGGTCAGTATTAATTTCAATCGCATTGTCGTTCCTGGAAATCATCCGCGTTAAGGGAAGAAGAATGAAGATTGTAAAGGCTGAAGTGTTTGTGACCTGTCCCGGGCGTAACTTTGTCACGCTGAAAATTACCACCGATGACGGGTTGACCGGTCTGGGCGATGCCACGCTCAATGGCCGTGAATTGCCGGTGGCCTCCTATCTGCAGGATCATGTTTGTCCCCAGCTTATTGGGCGGGATGCACACCGTATCGAAGATATCTGGCAGTTTTTCTACAGGGGCGCTTACTGGCGACGGGGGCCGGTTACGATGTCAGCTATCTCTGCGGTGGATACGGCGCTGTGGGATATTAAAGCTAAGGCCGCCGGAATGCCGCTTTATCAGCTGCTCGGTGGCGCTTCCCGCGAGGGCGTGATGGTTTACTGCCATACCACAGGGCATTCCATTGACGATGTGCTTGAAGATTACGCGCGTCATAAAGAGATGGGCTTCAAAGCCATTCGCGTGCAGTGCGGCGTGCCGGGCATGAAAACCACCTACGGCATGTCTAAGGGTAAGGGGCTGGCCTACGAACCCGCAACGAAAGGCCACTGGCCGGAAGAGCAGCTGTGGTCGAGCGAAAAGTATCTCGATTTCACCCCACAGCTCTTTGCGGCGGTGCGTAACAAATTTGGTTTTAACGAGCATTTGTTGCATGACATGCACCATCGCCTGACGCCTATTGAAGCCGCGCGGTTTGGTAAAAGCGTGGAAGAACATCGTCTCTTCTGGATGGAAGATCCTACCCCGGCGGAAAACCAGGAATGCTTCCGTTTGATTCGTCAGCATACCGTTACGCCGGTCGCCGTTGGCGAAGTCTTTAACAGCATCTGGGACTGCAAGCAGCTTATCGAAGAGCAGCTTATCGACTATATCCGCACCACCATAACCCACGCAGGTGGCATCACCGGGATGCGGCGGATCGCAGATTTTGCCTCGCTCTACCAGGTGCGAACCGGCTCGCACGGTCCGTCAGATTTGTCCCCGATATGCATGGCGGCGGCACTGCACTTTGACCTGTGGGTGCCAAACTTTGGGGTGCAGGAATACATGGGGTATTCCGAACAAATGTTAGAAGTGTTCCCGCACAGCTGGACATTTGACAACGGCTATATGCACCCGGGTGAAAAGCCAGGGCTGGGCATCGAGTTTGATGAAAAGCTGGCCGCGAAATATCCCTACGAGCCAGCTTATTTGCCGGTAGCCCGCCTGGAAGACGGCACGCTCTGGAACTGGTGAGCCAGTCAGTCAGAACAAGCGGTCGGGCCTGAGTCCGGCCAAACCTAAAAGTGAACAGAGAAGATTAAAATGAAAAGCGTCACTATTATGCAGCCGGGAACATTAGTTATTGAAGAGCGCCAGCTGGTAGAGCCGCAGCGGGGCGAAGTGCGGATTCGGGTGGCAAGCGCCGGTATTTGTGGTTCAGACGTGCATATTTATCGCGGTCATAATCCCTTTGCAAAATACCCGCGAGTGATCGGCCACGAATTTTTCGGTCACATAGATGCGGTTGGGGAAGGCGTCGCGGCTTCACGCATTGGCGAGAGGGTGGTTGGCGATCCGGTGGTCAGCTGTGGGCACTGCTATCCCTGTTCCGTCGGGCGTCCTAACGTCTGCGTTCATTTGCAGGTGATCGGTGTACATCGTGACGGCGGCTTTAGCGAATACGTTACGCTGCCCGCCAGCAATGCCTATCGGATTCCGGAGAGCATTGCTGATAATGACGCGACCATGGTGGAGCCTTTCACTATTGCTGCCAATATGTGCAGCCAGATGAACCCCGGCCCGCTGGATACGGCGCTGGTGTATGGTGCAGGGCCAATGGGGCTAACGTCAATTCAGGCGCTGCGCGGCGTGTACGGTGTTAAAGAGGTTATCGCGGTAGATCGTATCGACGAACGCCTGGCGATGGCGACAGTCAACGGCGCGCATCGCACAATAAATAATGCGCATCTTGACCTGAAAGCAGAACTTGAAGAGCTGGGTATCCGCCCGACGCTCATTATTGATGCAGCCTGTCATCCGTCCATCCTCCCGGAAGCGATCGCTCTGGCATCACCTGCTGCACGTATTGGCATCATGGGCTTCTCCTCCGAACCTTGCATCCTCAACCAGCAGGCTATTACCAGCAAAGAACTTACCCTCTACAGCTCCCGCTTAAACAGCAACCGCTTCCCGCTGGTTATTGGCTGGATGGCGGAGCGGAAAATACAGCCGGAGAAGCTTATCACCCATCAGTTTGTTTATTCCCAGGTGGCTGAGGCGATGAGTATTTTCGAGAAAGACCAAAAGCAGTGCTGCAAGGTCTTATTGCGATTCTGAGCAAAGCGACTTCCGCATCGAATATTTGCTGTCCCTACAACAACAAATTTCAGAGATCAGAACTATGAATACAACACACATCGCGGCCCAACCGCAAAGAAGCACTTCTGATTTAATCAAAGCAGCAGTCTCCGGCTGGCTGGGTACGGCGCTGGAGTTTATGGATTTTCAGCTTTACTCGCTGGGCGCGGCCTTAGTCTTTCACGAAATTTTTTTCCCTGAACAGTCTGCGGCGATGGCGTTGATCCTGGCAATGGGCACCTACGGCGCGGGTTATATCGCCCGAATTGTTGGCGCTTTTGTCTTTGGGCGAAAGGGAGATACGCTTGGTCGTAAAAAAGTATTATTTATCACCATCACCATGATGGGAATATGCACCACGTTAATTGGTGTTTTACCCACCTATGCACAGGTCGGCATTCTTGCGCCGCTATTGCTGGTCGCGCTGCGCGTGATACAGGGGCTGGGGGCAGGGGCAGAAATTTCAGGTGCCGGAACCATGCTCGCTGAATATGCCCCGCAGGGGAAACGCGGCATTATCTCTTCGCTGGTGGCGATGGGGACCAACTGCGGCACCCTCTCAGCCACCGCCATCTGGGCGGTAATGTTCTTCTTCCTGAGCAAAGAAGAGCTGCTGGCATGGGGCTGGCGCGTACCTTTCCTGGCAAGCGCGGTGGTGATGATCTTTGCCATCTGGCTGCGTTTGAATCTGAAAGAAAGCCCGGTTTTCGAGAAGGTGAGCGACAACGCCTCAGCTGCTCCAGGCCTGCAACAAGCCGCGGATAAAACGCATTCCCTGGGAGCAATGTTCACCAGCAAATCGTTCTGGCTGGCGAGCGGGCTGCGTTTTGGTCAGGCGGGCAACTCGGGCCTGATCCAGACGTTTCTTGCCGGTTATCTGGTACAAACGCTGCTGTTTGAGAAAAGTATCCCAACCGATGCGTTAATGATCAGCTCCGCCATCGGCTTTATAACCATTCCCTTGCTGGGCTGGTTGTCCGACAAAATTGGCCGCCGTATTCCTTATATTATCGTCAGTATCTCCTCGATTATTCTTGCCTGGCCGATGCTTGCGCTGATTATGGATAAAAGCCATCACGTTAGCGTAATTATGGCCTCGATCATCATTATTCATAATGTGGCGGTGCTGGGCCTGTTCGCGCTGGAAAACATCACGATGGCGGAAATCTTCGGTTCCCGTAATCGCTTTACCCGCATGGCTATAGCCAAAGAGGCAGGCGGGCTGGTCGCCGTGGGGTTAGGGCCGGTGCTGGCAGGGATCTTTGTCAATATAACCGGTTCCTGGTGGCCCATTGTGGTGATGCTGATTGTTTACTCGGCGGTTGGTTTGATCTCGGCAATTATTATGCCGGAAGTAAAAGATCGCGACCTGAGCCTGCTGAATGACGCCGCCGAATTTACTCAGCGGGCAGCAGCGGTAAAAGGATTACGCTCTCACTGAGTCCTGCATCAGCGATAAAATGTGAGTTGTTATACAACTTTTCATTTCATGTCATACCAACTATCAAAAGATTAATGCAAATCAAAGAGCAGACTACCATAGCAGGTAGTCTGTTGCCGTCCCGACTTCTTTAAACAGCGAGTTTTAAAATGGAAAACAAGCTCTTATCTGCACATGCCATTCTCCCGAACTATGACCGTAACAGGCTGGTGCCGCGCATTGTTCACCTGGGGTTCGGTGCCTTTCACCGCGCGCACCAGGCGGTATATACCGACATTCTTGCTCAGGAATACGGTAGTGACTGGGGATATTGCGAAGTGAACTTGATCGGTGGCGAACAGCAGATTGCCGATCTGAAGCAGCAGGACCATCTTTACAGCGTGGCGGAAATGTCGGCGGATGGCTGGCAGTGCCGGGTGGTGGGCGTGGTGAAAAAGGCGCTGCATGCCCAGGTCGATGGTCTGGAAGCTGTCTTTAAGGCGCTGGTACAGCCCGAGGTGGCCATTGTTTCTCTGACCGTGACGGAAAAAGGCTACTGCCATACCCCGGCAACCGGCACGATATTGCTGGACCATCCTTTGATTGTGCACGATCTCGCCAACCCCCAGCAGCCAAAGTCTGCCCCTGGTGTCATTGTTGAAGCCCTTGCGCGACGTAAAGCGGCTGGCTTGTCGGCCTTTAGCGTGATGTCCTGCGACAACATGCCGGAGAATGGTCACGTTACCCGCAATGTCATTACGGCTTATGCGGACGCGCTTGATCCTGAGCTGGGCACGTGGATTAAGGCCCATGTGACTTTTCCGTCTACGATGGTGGACCGCATCGTTCCCGCCGTCACAGCGGAAACTCTGTCTCAGGTAGCGCAGGCCACGGGGGTGGTAGATCCTGCCGCGGTTGCCTGTGAGCCGTTCCGCCAGTGGGTCATTGAAGATAACTTTGTTGCGGGCCGTCCGGCATGGGAAAAAGCCGGTGCCGAACTGGTAAAAGACGTATTGCCCTATGAAGAGATGAAGCTGCGCATGTTAAACGGCAGCCACTCATACCTGGCCTATCTGGGATACCTGGCGGGCTATCAGCACATTTCCGACTGTATGCAGGATGAGAATTATCGCCGTACCGCCCATGCGCTGATGGTCCACGAGCAGGCGCCCACCTTGAAAGTGCAGGGCGTGGACCTGGGGAAATATGCCGATTCGCTGATTGCCCGTTACACTAATCCGGCGCTGCGTCATCGTACCTGGCAAATCGCCATGGACGGCAGCCAGAAGCTTCCGCAGCGCTGGCTGGACTCGATTCGCTGGCACCTTGCGCACGGCAGCCGCTTCGATCTGCTGGCGTTAGGCGTGGCGGGATGGATGCGTTATGTCGGCGGGGTGGACGACCAGGGCGAGAGAATTGAGATCAGCGATCCGCTCCTGTCGGCGATCGAGCAGGCCGTGGCGGCAAGCCAGGAAGGCGAAGCTCGTGTTAAGGCTCTTATGGGGCTGAAAGCCATTTTTGGAGAAGATCTGCCGAATAACGCAGAGTTTGTGAAGCAGGTAACCGAAGCCTATATCGCGCTGCGTGAAAATGGCGCTAAGGCGACCGTGGCCAGATACTAAACGCTATTCATTGCCCTCTCCGGATGGGGAGGGCGACTCGCGGCAACAGATTTGCACTGCTCGCCGTTGAATTCTATTCCTCGCTAAACCACTCGCTGTTTTCCTGACGGATCAACAAAATCGACTGGCTTATTTCGTGCAAATGGCGATGCATGGCGAGATCCACCGCTTCCTCATCGTGCTTTTTAAGCGCCTCAAAAATAGCGTAGTGCTGGGCCAGCAGCATGTCAGGGGGCGAAACATGGTCAAGACTCATATAACGCACCCGGTCCATGGTCGCCTTGATGTTTTCAACGGTATCCCACGCCAGGCGGCAATCGGCCACCAGCGCCAGCTGCTCGTGAAACTCGTCATCGAGCTGAAAAAAATCGTCCAGCTGGTGACGTTCAATCGCCACACGTTGTTGATTTAATAATTGTTCAAGCAGATAAAGATGGCTATCTGTCACCTTGCTCGCCGCACGTTTCACCACGGCACGTTCAATGGCTTCGCGAATAAAACAGCCGTTCTTTACGTGGTTGACGGAAATCTTGTTAACGTAGGTGCCGCGCTGCGGACGAATCTGGACCAGCCCTGTTTCGGCTAGCTTGATAAAGGCCTCGCGTACAGGCTGGCGGGACACGTCAAAACGCACGGAAACTTCCTTCTCGGAAAGGGGCGTGCCCGGCGGGATCAAACAACGAACAATGTCACTGCGCAGAATACGATAAATTTGCTGGTTAACCGGCTGTGTAGGGTTAAGAACCGAAGATAATGGCATGACGTGGTTCTTATTTAGAAATGTCCTAAGCAAATTTAACACTTATTTGTTAAATCGCCCATACCCGGAAGCACTCTCCGGGATGGGCGCAGACCTTATCCTTCGCGATGTACGCTAAGCCCGGCGAACGTCTGGCTAACCGGCATCATCTCAAGCGTGTTGATATTCACGTGTTTTGGCAGCGTCGCCACCCACCAGACCGCTTCCGTGACGTCTTCCGGAGTCAGCGCGTTGGCGTTTTCGTAGGTTTTATCCGCTTTGCCATCGTCGCCTTTAAAGCGCACGTTAGAGAACTCGGTGCCGCCCACAAGACCTGGCTCGATATCGGTGACGCGAATCGCCGTTTTGTGCAGGTCGGTTCGCAGGTTCAGACTGAACTGACGAACAAATGCTTTGGTCGCACCATAGACATTGCCGCCCGCGTAAGGCCAGCTGCCCGCCGTGGAACCGATGTTAATAATATGCCCGCGATTGCGCTCAACCATACCTGGCAGGACGGCGCGGGTCATATACACCAGACCTTTATTGTTGATGTCGATCATGGTTTCCCAGTCGTCCGGATCGGCTTTATGCGCCGGTTCCATACCGAGCGCAAGCCCGGCATTGTTCACGAGGATGTCAATATTGCGCCATTCGGCAGGTAGCTGTTCCAACGCCTGCTCAATAGCGGCACGGTTACGCACGTCCAGCTGTAAGGTCAGGATGCTGTCACCCAGCTCGTCTTTCAGCGCAAGCAGGCGCTCCTGACGACGACCGGTGGCGATCACTTTATGACCATTGGCGACGAAACTACGGGTAATGCTTTCTCCGAAGCCTGCGGTGGCGCCGGTTACCATAATAATCATGTCACTGTTCCTCAACGCTTTATGTCGCAATACCTTAGCATGGCAGCGGGGGCTTACGATAACTGAAGTTTTCGCCATGCACGTTGCGCTCGCGCGGGCAAACATAGGGGGTTTTGACCTCAAAACTTAAGATCGCCTGCGATCTGTTTCGTTTCACTTGCTGACTTTGGCGGATGACGATCGCGGCATTCCGCCCTACAATCAGGACAAAGATGTCCATTTTTCGAGTGGATAAACGAAGTGCCATCCACCTTTCTGTTCACCTCATTCCCGGAGTCAAGGATGTCAGACAACCCGTTTTACCACGTCAGTTTATTGCCGTATCAGGCCCCGCATTTTGACCAGATTGATGACCGCCACTACCGTCCGGCATTCGATGAAGCAAAGCGTCGTAAACTCGGGGAACTGGCGCTCATCACGCAAAATCTGGATGCGCCTACTTTTGAAAATACCGTTGTGGCATTGGAGCAAACCGGGCAAATGCTGGCCCGTGTGACCAGCGTTTTCTTTGCCATGACCTCGGCACACACCAATGATTATCTGCAACAGCTTGATGAAGAGTTTGCCTGCGAGCTGGCCGAACTGGGGGATGAGATACTGCTGAGTGAAGCGCTGTTCGCCCGCATTGATGCGGTGTATCAGCAGCGGCACTCGCTGGATCTCGACGGCGAATCACTACGCCTGGTGGAGGTCACCTGGCAGCAGTTCAAACTGGCTGGCGCGACGTTAAATGACAAGCAAAAGGCCCGCCTCAAAACGCTGAACAAAGAAGTTGCCCAGCTGAGCAGCCAGTTTAATAACCGCCTGCACGCTGCGGATAAAGCTGCTGGTCTGATACTGGACTCGGCAGAACAGCTGGACGGTTTAAGCCAGGCCGAAGTGGCAGCCGCTCGGCAGGCCGCGATGGAAAAAGGCCTGCACGATCGTTGGCTGATACCGCTGTTAAACTTCACTCAGCAGCCTGCCTTACAGTCGCTCACCGATCGTCAGGTGCGTGAAAAGCTCTTTAACGCCGGCTGGGACCGCACGCAGCACAACGATGGCAACGACACCCGCGCGATTATTATCAGGCTTACCGCTCTGCGTGCGGAGCAGGCGCAGCTGCTGGGCTTTACGAGTTTTGCCGCCTGGGCCGTTGCCGATCAGATGGCCAAAACGCCGGAAGCCGCACTGTCCTTTATGCGCAATATTGTGCCCGCAGCCACGGCGCGTGCACAGCGCGAGCTGGCCGATATTCAGCAGGTGATAGACGAACAGCAGGGCGGTTTTAAGGCTAAAGTATGGGACTGGGCTTTTTACGCCGAGCAGGTTCGCCGGGCAAAATACGATCTTGATGAAGCGCAGATTAAACCTTATTTCGAACTTAAAAGCGTGCTGGAGAACGGTGTTTTCTGGACGGCAAGCCAGCTGTTCGGGCTGAGTTTTGTTGAGCGCTTTGATCTTCCTGTTTACCACCCGGATGTACGTGTCTGGGAGATCTTCGATAAAGACGGGCGCGGGATGGCGCTGTTCTACGGTGATTATTTTGCGCGAGACAGCAAAGGTGGCGGTGCCTGGATGGGGAATTTTGTCCAGCAATCGACGCTGTTTGCCACTGCTCCGGTTATCTATAACGTGTGTAACTACGTGAAGCCTGCGGCCGGGGAGCCTGCGCTTATCTCATGGGATGACGTAGTGACGCTGTTCCATGAGTTTGGCCACACGCTACACGGCTTGTTTGCCACTCAGCGCTATGCCTCACTTTCCGGGACAAATACGCCGCGTGACTTTGTTGAATTTCCTTCACAAATCAACGAACACTGGGCGCGTCAGCCGCAGGTGTTTGCCAACTACGCCCGCCATTATCAGACCGGCGAGCCTATGCCTGAGACATTGCGTGAAAAGCTCTTTCGTGCCGCACAGTTTAATAAGGGCTATGACATGACCGAGCTGCTCGCCGCCGCGCTGCTGGATATGAACTGGCACAGTCTGGCACCGGATGCACAGATTACGGATGTGTCGCAGTTCGAGGCTCATGCGCTACAGAAAGAAAAGATCAGTTTACCCGAAGTCCCTCCGCGCTATCGCAGCAGCTACTTTGCCCATATCTTTGGCGGAGGTTATGCGGCGGGTTATTACGCCTATATCTGGACGCAAATGCTGGCCGACGATGGCTATCAGTGGTTTGTGGAGCAGGGAGGGTTAACGCAGGAAAACGGCCAGCGTTTCCGCGAGGCAATTTTATCCCGTGGCAACAGCAGTGACCTGGCAGAACTTTATCGTGCCTGGCGCGGGCACGATCCCTACAGCGAACCGATGTTGAATAATCGCGGGCTGGCCGGCTAATTTTACGAAAGGGTAAAGCAAAACCGGGCGTAAAGCCCGGTTAGGTTAATGAGTCAAGCGCAAAGTTTATTTGCGGCCGAGCAGATAGCCTACCACGATGCCAACGGCACCGGCGATAGCTAACCCCCCCAGCGGATTGGATGAAACCTGATCGCGAACCGTATCAGCAGCATCACGGACGGCATAACTTGCCTGAGATGCATATTTCCGCGCTGCACCACAAGCTTCATCTTCCGGGCTGTTATTGTAGCGGCCATAAACTTCCTGTGCTTTACCGGCGGCTTCTTTCACTTTGTCTTCGGCTTTCTCGAACATATTTAACTCCTTAGAGGCGAATGCGTACTTGAGTATAGTCAAACATTCAGAAAGTGTTATTTTTCTGTTGGGATTTTAATTTTAGTGCGGTGTCGCCTGAATTCTTAATGGATATGTGAGCCATTATCAGATAATGCCTTATAGGGGAGGCGTTTATGGCTAAATAAAAAAATCAAACCGAGGGAGTTATTTTACGAGCAAACTTATTTACGTCAGCAAGCGCACTGATTTTTTAGTTAACCCGCTGTTAAAGATTGCAATTAAAAATAAATATTTCAAATCATTAACGATAAGGCTGCTGTTTACTAATGTGTAACTTATTAAATACTTAGTCTGAAAATACGGGGTGGTTGTTTTTTGATCACCCTGGTTGTGGTACACTCTGTCTGCTTTCACAACGAATTGACTGAGGAACACAATGAATACTGACATCACTCCCACCGCGCTTGCGTTCGAATATCTTCGCCGGGAAGAAGAAAGCCTGACGCCCGCTCAGTACCTGATCAGGTTTAACCAGCTGAAACTGGAATTTGCAGATTTAATGGAGCTGACTTCCCTTGAGCTGCGCGAAGAAATTTCTCACGCCTACTGCCTCGGTATTCATTGATGCCTGACTGAAAAAAACCACTGCCGCGGCGGTGGTTTTTTTTTGCCCGCAGCGCCGAAAAATTCACAAGTTAGCAGGCCACCGGAGCCGCGGTTTACTCTCTTGGCGCCCGCGTTCAGCCGCGGGGATGAACCACAAACAGCGCCTTGCAGGAAGGGCAAAGCATAGCCTGCTCGCGGCTGATTTTGCTGGAAGGCTGCTTTGATTTACTGCCGCATTGCGGGCAGGTGACGGTGCTGGTGCTGGTGCTTTTATCGTTAAAACGATTCATTGCGCTGGCGAAGAACGACATAACGTTAATCTCTCATTAGACGAGAGCCATCATACCACGCCCTCGCGCGTGAAAGCGCAGCAGCAGGCAGGCGATCCGCAACTATCCATCGGCTCCTGCCAGTTAATCTCTGGTTATTCCGAAATACGCGGTTGGCATCCCACTTAATCCGCTCAGCATTTGCCTGCATTGTCCGCTAGGCTTGCTGCGCCCTGAGCTGATCGATCATCCAGCGTCCCGCCGCGCCCGGAGGCACTTTGTTGGACCACATTACATCAACATCAATAAGCTGCGGCCAGCCCGCCACCTTGAGCTCCTGTAATCGGCCGTGGCCAAACTGTTCCACGAGCCAGCGCGGCAGGATCCCCCAGCCAAAACCTTGCTCAGCCATTTCAAGCAGCATCAGCAGGGAAGGCGATGACCACATTGTCCCGCCGCCCGTATTGCGCGTGGGATCTTTATAGGTTTTCAGGCACAGTTGACGCACCGTGTGAAGCTGGTCCAGCTCCACTGATTGCAGGGAGGCAAATTCGTGCTGCTTATGAATGTATATCGACATCTGCGCCCCGACCTGCAGACGGGCAACCGTGACATCCATCGGATAGCGCTCCTGCACGCGCAGTACGCCTACGTGCGCGCGACCACTCTGAATTAAATCGATCACGTCTTCATCTTCGGCAATCAGGCACTCAAACTCAATATCAGGAAAGCGTTCCGCAAACCGGTTAAGAATGGATTCATGGTGTGTGGTTTGCCACACGTCAGAGAGCACAAAGCTAAGGCGCGGTTCAATGTTACCTGCGAGCCGTACCGAAACTTCATCCAGCCGCTCGCTGGCAGCTACGATTGATTGCACGTAGGGCAGCACCCGTTGGCCCTGTGGGGTAAGTACGGGCTGGCGGCTTTGTCTGTCAAACAGCGTCACGCCGAGATCGGCCTCCAGATTGGCGATGGCGGCGCTGACGGTGGACTGGCTTTTTTTCAGCTTGCGGGCGGCGGCAGAAAAAGAACCTGTTTCCACCGCCTGTAGAAAGGCCTCAAGGGATTCCGGGGAGTAGTGCATTATCTATCGCTTTTTTCGATGGTATCTCCCTTTATACTAGCAGTAATTACGATGATAATGGCGATATGAAACAGGTTATGGAGTAAAAAACTATGCAGTCGCAAAAAAGATCGTTTGGTGAACGCATCCTGCACGCCGTCGGTTTTGAAGTTATCGCCATCAGTCTTTGCGCCCCGGTGGCCGCCTGGCTGATGGATAAGCCGCTCTTTCAGATGGGAGCGCTTGCGATCATGCTTTCAACCGTGGCGATGGTATGGAACATTATTTACAACGCCGGTTTCGACAAATTCTTCCCGGCAGGTCAGAAGCGACGCCTGCCGCTGCGCATCGCGCACGCGCTGGGCTTTGAGGGCGGTTTTATTCTTATCGGTTTGCCGCTTGCCGCCTGGATGCTGGATATCTCGATGATCAAAGCGTTTATGGTTGAGATAGGCTTCTTTCTATTCTTCCTGCCGTACACGGTGGTCTACAACTGGTGCTACGACGCGCTGCGTAGCCGCCGCATGCAATATTTAGCCAGCCGTTAATTGTTGCTGATATCGCTGTATTTTTGAGCGGTATCAGCACGATTGATCAAAATAAGCCGCACGGATGGCGAATAGTTCAGAGGCTTTATACTGGATAATAGGCTTTTTATAATTTATAAGACCTATGCCTATTTTATTTATATTAAAGCGTTTATTTTTAGCGGTTCTTTGTGCCGTATCCGTGGGGCTTGGCACGTTTGTGCTGTTCAGCGACGTTATCTGGTTTCATGATTTTGTCCATGAAAACTCCTTAACCGAAATTATTCAGGAGGCAATCCTTCTTACGCTGGCGGCGTTATTTTTCATCCAGGCAATCAGAATAAAAGCCAGTCGTTACAGCGGCGTGCTGACAGGCGGTTTTTTTACCTGCATGCTTATTCGTGAGCTGGATTTTGCCTTTGATGCAATCTTTCACGGCGCGTGGTTCTGGTTTGCGCTGCTGACTGCCGCCATTTGCCTGCTGATTGCCTTTCGTCACAAAGAAAAAGCGCTGCTCGGCCTGGCCGCGTTTATGCGCCATCCCGCTTACGGGATGATGCTTGCCGGTCTGCTTTGCGTGCTGGTTTTCTCCCGCCTGTTTGGTATGCACATTCTTTGGCAGGAACTGATGCTGGATGGCTATAACCGACTGGTAAAAAATATGGTTGAAGAAGGGACGGAGCTGTTTGGCTATATTCTCTGCCTGCTTGCGGGTATCTGGTATCTGTGCCACAGACCCGCGGGCGTGCAAAACGCCCCGTGATTTTGCTACCAGCGTAATAAGCAGCGCCCCGCGGCGGGGCGTTATTTTAGATTTTACGCGCGATAATAAACAGCCTGGGAAACGGCATCATCACGTTACCGTCCTGTTGCCGGGGATAGGCCTGCTCAAGCAGCTGAAGGTAGCGCTTAAGCCAGGTCTTTTGCGAAGCCGCATCAAGATAAGCCAGATAAGGTCGTAATCCCGTGGCGCTAAGCCAGTCGATAATTGCCTGATGAGACGGCATGACATGAAAATAGGTGGTGCGCCACAGATCCACCTGACAGCCTGCCTGCACCAGCAAATTGTAATACTCCCCGCCGTTCAGCAGCGCTTCTCTTCCTGCCTGAGGAGAACCTGACTCATCCGCCACCTGACGCATCAAACTGTGCGTCAGTTCCTGCCAGTTATCCGGCATCTGTACCGCCAGTACACCTTCGGGCGCAAGCCGGTCGGCAAGTTGAGGGAACAGCCGTCGGTGGTTGCCAAGCCACTGTAAAGAGGCGTTGGCATAAATCACATCTTGCTTAACAGGCGGCTGCCAGAGGGCTATATCGGCCTCTTCAAATTTGCAGCCGGGCAGCGCCAGGCGCGCTTTCTCCAGCATTGCCGGGGAATTATCCAGCCCGGTGATGGCGGCACGTGGCCAGGTTTGATGCAGCAGTGCCGTACTGTTACCCGGGCCGCAGCCCAAATCCGAAACATGCATTGCCGCCGGGTGGCGAATACGTGAAGCCAGCTCCGCTGCCGGACGCGTGCGTTCGGCCTCAAATTGTAAATAAAGTGCCGGGTTCCAGTCCTGCATAGGTGCTCCTGTGCCAGAAATACTTTCGGTGGGTTAGGGCGGTCAGACATTAAGTTAATCACATTTTCGCGCAAACTAATGTAACTTGATGTAAACCATCCGGTAAGGAAAACCACTATGAAAGTAACACGCAAACAGGCGCGAGTGATTCAAAACGCTCTGGAGGGCTGGCAGCGCGAAGGTGCCCTTGACGCTCAGCAGCGCCAGCGCCTGCAAAGCCACCTCTCCTTGCAACATTTTGACTGGCAGCGCCTGAGCCGTTACGCCTTCTGGACTGCGATAGCCTGCATCATCATTGCGGTTGGCAGCCTGTTTGCCGATGAATACCTGATGACGCTCCTGCTTCAACTCTTCAGCTTTGGCTATCTTACCCGCACACTGGTGATGGCGGCCATTGCAGCCGGGTTTTACCTGTGGGGATTTCGTCGTCAGCGCCAGCAGGCCCACTGGCGCTACAGCACCGAGGCAATGCTGTTCCTCGGCGTGATGTTTACCGCCCTGAGCCTCTGGCAGCTTGGCCTCTGGCTGGATAACGGCAGCGGCCATGTGGCACCGCTGTTCCTCATCGGCTGCGTGATCTACGGCACCATTGGTTATTACGGGCGATCCGGTCTCATCTGGCTCTTTTTCCTGTTGGCTCTGGGAAACTATTTTGGTACCGAAACGGGGTATGCCTCAGGCTGGGGCGCATACTGGCTGGGGATGAGCTACCCGATCCGCTTTGTACTGTTTGGCGGCGTGTTACTGGCCGGCTGTTATTTCCTGCGGCGAATGCTGGAGTCACGTAATCTCTTCCCTGTCAGCAAAGCGATGGGGTTGTTGTATCTGTTTATCGCGCTGTGGATCCTGTCGATTTTCGGCAACTACGATCTCGACATCTGGCAGAGCGTACGCCAGATGGAACTGCTGCACTGGTCCCTGCTGTTCGCCCTGGCGGCAGGAGTTTGTATCTGGATCGGACTGAAGACGGACGACGCCATGCTGCGTGGCTTTGGCCTGACGTTCCTCGGCATCAACCTTTATACCCGTTACTTTGAACTGTTCTGGAACGGCACCAACAAAGTGATCTTCTTCCTGATACTGAGTATCTCTCTGGCCCTTATTGGACGCTATGCGGAGAAGATCTGGCACGCCGGAGAAGGGCGATAGCTTCTGTGCGAAAGCCGGACGTGATAGCGGATGAAGGATAAACAACATACCGGGTCATAATGCGGGCTGAATAGGGCGGAAGAGTGCAGGATCTTCCGCCCGTTTTATTAAGCGGCGAAATCCCCTGTCTGACGGGAGACCAGCGTCAGAATGGAATACAGGGCCACAGATTGCTGCTCCTGATTCATAACCTCAACGGCCCATTCCACCACGCCCACGGGTTGGTCATCCCGGCTTTTCTGCGGCTTAGCTGTTTTTCGCTTGCAGGTCAGGCGCACCTGGAGAGTATCGCCGATTTTCACCGGCTCGATAAAGCGCAGGTTATCCATGCCATAATTCGCGATGACCGGCCCAACTCCCGGATCAACAAACAGGCCCGCCGCGGCAGAAACGACAAAATAGCCGTGTGCCACTCGTTCGCTAAAGAAAGACTGTGCTGCGCCAATTTTATCGACGTGAGCGTAGAAATGGTCGCCGCTCAGGTTGGCAAAATTGACAATATCGGCTTCGGTGATGGTGCGCCGGGCCGTCAGCAGGCTTTCGCCAATTTGCAGCTCCTCAAAGTGCTTGCGGAAGGGATGCACGGCATTTTGTTTAACCGCTGCGCCATAGCTCCACTGCTTGCTGACGGCGGCGAGCATCGACGGGCTGCCCTGAATGGCGGTGCGCTGCATGTAATGCTTTACCCCCCGCAGGCCACCAAGCTCTTCGCCGCCGCCTGCACGGCCTGGGCCACCGTGAACCAGCATCGGAAGCGGCGAACCATGGCCGGTAGATTCGGCCGCTGACTCCTGGTTCAGCACCTGTAGACGTCCGTGTGCGCGGGCGGCGCCCAGGACGAACTGGCGCGCGATGTCCTCGTCGTCGGTAACCAGGGTGCCTGCAAGGCTACCGAGGCCTGCACGAGCCAGCGACAGAGCATGTTCAGCATCGCCGTAGGGCATCACGGTGGCAACCGGGCCGAAAGCCTCCAGCTCGTGCACGGCAGGCGTTTCATCCGGCTGTAGGCAAAGCAGTAGCGTTGGCGGGAAAAAAGCGCCCGGCAGGGAGGTATCCGCCTTGCCGCCCAGAAGAACCTTGCAGCCTGCGGCGATCAGCTGGTCAACTTTTTGCTGCACGTCGTTGCGCTGCTCAAGGCTGACCAGCGCTCCCATTCTGACGCCTTCCTGCCCTGGATCACCAGGCATAATTTTTTCAAGTTTAGCCGTAAGCGCCCGGGTGACATTTTCAAGCTGTGCCTGTGGAACAATAATGCGCCGTATGGCTGTGCATTTCTGTCCCGCTTTCGCCGTCATTTCTCTCACCACCTCACGAATAAACAGCGTGAATTCTGGTTGTTCCGGCGTCACGTCCTCACCCAGCACGCAGCAATTAAGCGAGTCGGCTTCCATGGTAAAGGGGATGGAGCGAGCGACAATATTTGGGTGACAACGTAACTTCTTGCCCGTGCTGGCCGAACCTGTGAAAGTCACCACGTCCTGTTCATCGAGTAAATCAAGCAGGTTACCCGCCTCGCCGCAGATCAGACTGATAGCACCGTCCGGCACTAATCCGGATTCGACAATAGAGCGGACCATCGCCTGAGTCAGCTGCGCGCTCGCGGTGCCCGGTTTGACGATCGCAGGGACTCCCGCAAGCCATGTTGGCGCCAGTTTCTCCAGCATTCCCCAGCAGGGGAAATTGAAAGCGTTGATATGCACGGCAACCCCGGCTTTTGAGGTCAGCACATGACGTGCCGCGAACCCCCCTTGTTTGGAGAGTGGGATCGTCTCATCTTCCGGCCACAGCACGTCATCCGGTAACTCACGCAGACCCATGCCCGCATAGGCGAAAAGGGTGCCGATGCCCCCTTCAATATCCACCCAACCATCTGCCCTGGTCGCACCGGTTTCGTAAGAAAGGGCATAAAAAGACTCTTTGTTAGCCTGGAGATGCTTTGCAACCGCCTTTAGCATGGTCGCACGCTGCACGAAGGTCATGGCGCGCAGAGCTTCGCCACCTTTATCTATGGCGTAGCGTCGTGCCCGTGCCATATCCAACCCCTCGCTACTCACCTGATAAAGCGCCTCGCCGCTAACTGCATGATTTATCGTCCGTCCATCTCCCTTTCCCATCACCCAATCGCCTGCAAGATAGCTTGTTAACTGTTGCATCACACCCTCCATTAAACACCGCATTTAATGACATCAATGTTTGATTTATGAATCATAAAAATCAAGGTTAAATTTAATATTTTTTTAACATTGTGTTTTTTGTTGGGTTGGTTGATATTTTTATTTGCTTGAAAAATAAGCAATAATTGATTTTTATCGTGATAGTGCTCACAAAGTATACGTGTTTGTTTTGCTGTTTTGGTTAACTTGTCTGTAACTTTCAACTATCAAGTGATTCATAAATTGGATTCAATTAACGAAAGCTGAATCATATAAGGTGACAATGTGACGGAACAACACCGCTTTGATGAGCGCATTGCGAAAGAAATCGCAATTGAGGCGCAAGACTGGATGCCGGATGAATACCGTAAAACGCTGGTCCGGCAAATTGGGCAACATGCCCATTCGGAAGTCGTCGGTATGTTGCCGGAAGGTAACTGGCTTACCCGCGCACCCAGCCTGCGGCGTAAGGCCATTCTGCTGGCGAAGGTGCAGGATGAGGCCGGGCACGGTCTTTATCTGTATAGCGCGGCGGAAACGCTGGGCTGCGCTCGGGAGGACATCTACCAGAAGATGCTCGACGGCAAAATGAAGTATTCCTCCATTTTTAACTACCCGACGCTGAACTGGGCGGATATCGGCGTTATCGGCTGGCTGGTCGACGGCGCGGCAATTGTTAATCAGGTCGCGCTTTGCCGCACCTCTTACGGCCCCTACGCCCGGGCGATGGTGAAGATCTGCAAAGAAGAGAGCTTCCATCAGCGCCAGGGTTTTGAAGCCTGCACCGCGCTGGCGAACGGCAGCGACGAGCAACGCCAGATGTTGCAGGACGCCATTAACCGTTTCTGGTGGCCTGCGCTGATGATGTTTGGCCCTAACGATGACAATTCTCCCCACAGCGCCCAAAGCCTTGCCTGGAAAATCAAACGCTTTGGCAACGACGAGCTGCGTCAGCGTTTTGTTGATAACACCGTCCCGCAGGTTGAGCTGCTTGGCATGACGCTGCCCGATAAAGATCTGCGCTGGAACGAGGCCACCGGTCATTACGAATTTGGTGAGATCGACTGGCAAGAATTTAACGAAGTCATCGCCGGACGCGGCCTGTGCAATGAAGAACGTTTGCTTGCCAAACGTAAAGCCTGGGAAGAGGGCGCATGGGTCCGCGAGGCCGCACTTGTTTACGCAGAAAAACAACACGCCCGCGAAGTGGCCTGAGGAGAATAACAATGAGCAATGTTTACTGGCCGTTATACGAAGTTTTTATTCGCAGCAAGCAGGGACTGTCGCATCGCCACGTTGGTAGCCTGCACGCCGCGGACGACCAAATGGCGCTGGAAAATGCCCGCGATGCTTACACGCGCCGCAGCGAAGGCTGCTCAATCTGGGTGGTGAAGGCCAGTGAAATCGTGGCATCCCAGCCAGAAGATCGTCAGGCATTCTTTGATCCTGCGGAAAGCAAAATCTATCGCCATCCGACGTTTTATATCCTGCCTGATGGCATCGAGCATATGTGAGGTGCCAGATGACCTATTCCCCCTTAACCACTTACAGCCTGCGTCTTGGCGACACCTGCCTGGTGCTGGCCCAACGTCTTACCGGCTGGTGCGGCCACGCTCCTGAGCTGGAAATCGATCTGGCGCTGGCGAATATTGGCCTGGATTTACTGGGCCAGGCGCGTAATTTTCTCACCTACGCCGCTGAACTGCAGGTCGAACAGCTGTGTGAAGACAGGCTGGCTTTCGGGCGCGATGAACGCCAGTACCATAATTTGCTGCTGGCCGAACAGCCAAACGGCGATTTTGCCGATACCCTGGTGCGTCAGTATTTACTTGACGCCTGGCACGTCGCACTGTTCAGCCGTCTGGCGAATAGCCGCGATTTACAGCTGGCAGCCATTGCCGCTAAAGCCATCAAAGAGGTGCGCTACCACCTGCGTTTCAGCCGGGGGTGGTTGATCCGTCTGGGCAACGGCACCGCTGTGTCCCAACAAAAATTGCAGCGTTCGTTTAATTCGCATTGGCGTTTTACCGGCGAGCTGTTTCATGCCGACGAACTGGAAATTGATCTGGCGGAACAGGGTATTGCTGTCGATCCCCGCAGCCTGCGTCAGGAATGGGAAGCGGAAGTGTTCAACAGCCTGCTGCAAGCCTCGCTCGATAAACCGACGTGTTCACAATATCGCACCGGCGGCAAGCAGGGTCTGCATACCGAGCATTTAGGCCCTCTGCTGGCTGAAATGCAGTACATGCAGCGGGCTTACCCCAATCAGCAATGGTAGCGAGGTAGGGATGAAAACACTCGATACGCTTGAACCGTCCCAGGTCCGCGATGTGTGGCGACTCCTTGGCCGAATTAACGATCCGGAAATCCCGGTACTGACCATCACCGACCTGGGCATGGTGCGCAGCGTGCACTACAGGGAAGACGGCTGGCATATCGGTTTTACGCCGACCTATTCTGGCTGCCCGGCTACGGAGTTTCTGCTGGCCGCGATCCGTGAAGCGATGGAGGCAGCAGGCCTGCGGCCGGTGCATATCGAGCAAATGTTGTCTCCCGCGTGGACGACAGACTGGATGACGCCTGCGGCCAAAAAACGCCTGCGTGATTATGGGATCAGCCCGCCACAGGGGCATGCCTGTCATTCTGGCGCGGCCGTTTCCGTCACCTGCCCGCGCTGCGGAAGCCCGCATACCTCGCTTATCAGCGAATTCGGTTCTACGGCCTGCAAGGCGCTTTATCGCTGCGACAGCTGCCGCGAACCCTTTGATTACTTTAAATGTATTTGAGGTTGCCATGACGACTTTTCATTCGCTAAAGGTGGCACGCATTGAACAGGAAACCCCGGAAGCGGTAGCCATCACTTTTGCTGTACCGCAGGCGTTACAGTCGCAGTACGCCTTCAGGCCAGGTCAGCACCTGACCCTAAAAACGCGCCTTGGTGGTGAAGAACTGCGCCGCTGTTACTCCATATGCCGCGCCGATCATCCCGGGGAGATTTGTGTGGCCGTAAAGGCCATTGAGGGGGGGCGCTTTTCCCACTATGCGGTGACGGATCTTGTCGCAGGCATGGCGATGGATGTGATGATCCCGCAGGGGACATTTGGCTATCAGCCGCAGCCTGAAAACCAGGGAAACTATCTGGCCCTGGCCGTTGGCTCCGGTATTACGCCGATGCTGGCGATAGTCAGCGCCACGCTTGCCACCGAGCAGCAAAGCCGCATCACGCTGGTATACGGTAACCGCAGCAGCCGCAGCATGATGTTTCGCCAGGCGCTGAGCGATCTGAAAGACCGTTATCCTCAGCGTTTGCAGCTTGTTTATCTGTTCAGTCAGGAAGTCCAGGAGAGCGAACTGTTAAGCGGCCGCCTTGACGGTGCGAAGTTGAAAGCGCTGGGTGATTGCCTGCTGGATATGAAAGGTTTTGACCGCATCTTTATTTGCGGCCCGCAGAGCATGATGCAGGAGGCTCAGGCCGCTATGCTGGAGATGGGCGTCGGGCCGCAGAATATTTATATCGAGCACTTCAACACGCCGGGCACGGCCCCGAGTCAGCGCCATCGTGAACAGGCTGCGGGCAAGGTCGTCACGATTCGACTGGATGGACGGGATCGTAAAATCACTCTGGATGCCCACGACGAAAGTATTCTGGATGCCGCCTTGCGGCAGGGGGCGGATCTGCCTTATGCCTGCAAAGGAGGAGTCTGTGCGACCTGCCGCTGCAAAGTGGCCAGCGGTGAGGTGGAGATGGGCATCAACTACAGCCTTGAGCCGGACCAGCTGGCGGCGGGCTACGTTCTGAGCTGCCAGTCTCTGCCGAAAGGCGACAATGTTGTGCTCGACTTCGACGCGCAGGGGTTGTGATGAGCGAATTACTGGCAGATAAGACGGGGCGCGTTTTGACGCTTACACTCAATCGCCCTGAAGCCCGCAATGCGCTGAACAACGCACTCCTTGAGCTGCTCGCAACAAAGCTTGAAAAGGCGCAGAGCGACGTGAATATCGGCGCTGTGGTGATAACCGGCAATGAGCGATTTTTCGCCGCGGGGGCCGATCTGAAGGAGATGGCCAGCCGCGACATGCCGGCCACGCTGAACGATCCCCGTCCACAGCTGTGGGCTCGTCTTGAACGTTTTTCTAAACCTCTTCTTGCCGCAGTGAACGGCTATGCGCTGGGGGCGGGATGCGAGCTGGCAATGCTCTGCGACATCACGCTCGCCGGCGATAACGCGCGCTTTGGGCTGCCGGAAATTACGCTGGGCATTATGCCGGGGGCGGGTGGCACGCAGCGTCTGATTCGCAGCGTCGGCAAGGCGCTTGCCTTTCAGATGGTGTTGACCGGTGAAGCAATCAGCGCGCAAAAGGCGCAGCAGGCAGGGCTGGTAGCTGAAGTTTATCCCCCGGCGCTAACTCTGGAATACGCCCGGACGCTGGCCGCTAACATTGCAGGCCACGCGCCGCTTGCCTTACAGGCGTCCAAAATGGCTTTGCGCCAGGCACAGGAAGTCTCCCTCACCCAGGGCCTGCAACAGGAGCGACAGCTTTTCACTTTGCTTGCGGCCACCGACGATCGTCAGGAAGGCATAGCCGCGTTCCTGGAAAAGCGACCCGCTGCGTTTAAAGGACGATAACCATGAGCTTTATACTTAGCGATATACAAAACGGCGTGATGACGTTGATGTTAAACCGCCCGGACCGTCTGAACAGCTTTAACGACGAGATGCACCGCCAGCTTGCGGAATGCCTTACCCAGGCGGAGCGCGACGAAACAATTCGTTGCCTGCTGATTACCGGTGTGGGGCGGGCTTTCTGCGCGGGTCAGGATCTCAACGATCGTAATGTCGATCCCGATGCCGGGCCACCGGACCTCGGTGCTTCGGTAGAGAACTTCTACAACCCGCTGATAAAGCGGCTGGCTAAACTGCCCAAACCTGTCATCGCTGCGGTTAACGGCGTTGCCGCCGGGGCGGGCGCTACGCTTGCGCTGGGTTGCGATATGGTGATTGCGGCGCGTTCTGCCAGTTTCATTATGTCTTTTAGCAAACTGGGCCTGGTGCCTGACTGCGGCGGTACCTGGTTCCTGCCGCGTCTCGCCGGTCGAGCCAGAGCGATGGGGCTTGCGCTGTTGGGTGACAGGAATAGCGCGGAACAGGCTCACCAGTGGGGCATGATCTGGCAGGTGATAGAAGATGAGACGCTAAACGACAGCGCCCGACAGCTCGCCACCCATTTCGCCAGCCAGCCGACGTTCGGCCTCGGCCTGGTCAAAAAAGCGCTGTACGCCTCGGAAACCAGTACCCTGGACGCTCAGCTTGACAGGGAGCGAGATTTTCAGCGTCTGGCCGGACGCAGCGATGATTATCGTGAAGGCGTTGCCGCATTTCTGGCTAAACGGCCGCCGGTGTTTAAGGGGAAATGAGATGCTGACTCCTCACTCCGTTATAGCGGTTATCGGCGGCGGTACTATGGGGGCAGGTATTGCGCAGATCGCGGCTCAGGCCGGGCATACCGTCAGGCTGTATGATATTCAGGAAGGCGCTGCCAGGCGTGCTATCTACGGCATAGATAATGCGCTCAGCACCCGCGTGGCTAACGGCAAAATGCGCGAAGCAGATAAGCACGCTGCCCTGGGACGACTGCTCGCCACGGCCAACTTAAGTGAACTGATCGATGCTGACCTGGTGATTGAAGCCGCCGCCGAACAAATCGACATCAAGCAGGCAATTTTCCGCGACCTGGCCGCTATCTGCCCGTCTGAAACGTTGTTTGCCAGCAATACCTCATCCATCTCCATCACGGCGCTTGCGTGCGGCATTCCTTATCCCGGGCGGGTGGCCGGGCTGCACTTCTTTAACCCGGCGCCGGTAATGAAACTGGTGGAGGTGGTCAGCGGGCTGGAAACCTCACCTGAGGTGCTGGAAAGCCTTTGCAGGCTGGCTTTGCGCTGGGGAAAACAACCGGTGTGTTGCCAGTCCACGCCGGGCTTTATCGTCAATCGTGTGGCCCGTCCGTTCTACGCGGAGGCCTGGCGAGCGCTGGAAGAACGGGTTGCCCCTGCGGCGGTGATTGACGCCGCGCTGCGCGACAGCGGGGGCTTCCCGATGGGGCCGCTGGCGCTGACCGATATGATTGGCCAGGACGTGAACTTCGCCGTGACCTGTTCGGTGTTCAACGGTTTCTGGCAGGAGCGCCGTTTTCTGCCTTCGCTTGCCCAGCAGGAGCTGGTGCTGGGCAAACGTCTCGGCAAGAAAACCGGGCAGGGTGTTTACCGATGGCCGCTGAATGAAGCTCTGCCGTATGAGCCAGAGCAGCCTGCCTGCGGGGGAGAAACGTCGGCGGTAAGTGACGGTGTAACTTTTATGTCTCTCGATCTTGACGACGTTCTGGTGCTGGAAACGCAGGGGGAAACGGCTGCGGCAGTCGCAAAACGTCTACAGCGACCGGTTGTGCTGATCGATCTGGTGAATGACTGGCGGAGCAGTTCACTGGTCATTCTTGCCGCGGCCGCAGCCAACACCGCAGAGCAGACGGCAAAGGCCGTGGGTTATTTCCAGCGTCAGGGCAAGCAGGTTCTGTTGATTAAGGACTATCCCGGCATGCTGGTCTGGCGCACCGTAGCGATGCTGGCAAATGAAGCCCTCGATGCCCTGCAAAAAGGGGTGGCGAGCGAGGAGGACATTGATACAGCGATGCGGCTGGGGGTGAATTATCCTCACGGCCCGCTGGCCTGGGGTGCTGAGCTTGGCTGGCAACGCGTGCTACAGCTGCTCGAAAACCTACAGCAGCATTACGGCGAAGAGCGCTACCGCCCAACGTCACTGTTGCGCGAGCGAGCTTTGCTGGAGACCCAACATGAACATTAACCCCTGGGAAAATGCGCGCGAAATGTATGAGCACGATAACTGTGCGCAGCAGATGGGTATTGAGATCCTTGAAATGGGAGAAGGCTTTGCCCGTCTGTCGATGTTGATTACCAGCGCAATGCTGAACGGCCATAAAAATTGCCACGGGGGGCCGCTCTTTACCCTGGCCGATACCGCCTTTGCCTACGCCTGTAACAGCCAGGGGCGGGCGGCGGTAGCATCCGGATGCAGCATTGATTTTCTGCGTCCGGGCAATCTGGGTGACAGGCTGACTGCCACGGCTCAGGTCCGTAGCCAGGGGCGTCAAACCGGCGTCTATGACATCGAAATTATTAACCAGCACGAGAAAACCGTCGCCCTGTTTCGCGGGCGTTCACACCGCATCGACACAACGGTATCAGGAGCAAAACAATGAATGACGCGTTTATTTGCGATGGCGTCCGAACGCCAATCGGCCGCTATGGCGGCGCGTTGTCTTCGGTACGCGCAGACGATTTGGCAGCGATCCCCCTCAGAACATTGCTGGCACGTTATCCCAGCCTGGACTGGCATGCCGTGGACGATGTGATTCTCGGCTGTGCGAACCAGGCCGGTGAAGATAACCGCAACGTGGCGCGTATGGCGACGCTGCTTGCCGGGCTGCCACAAACCCTGTCCGGCACGACGATTAACCGTCTTTGCGGCTCGGGACTCGATGCGCTGGGCATGGCTGCAAGGGCCATCAGGGCGGGTGATGCACAGCTGATGCTGGCGGGCGGCGTGGAATCTATGTCACGCGCTCCCTTTGTTATGGGCAAAGCAACGGCGCCATTTCAGCGTCAGGCTGAGATATTTGATACCACGATCGGCTGGCGTTTTGTAAACCCGCTCATGGCCGGGCAATTTGGCACTGACAGCATGCCGGAAACGGCAGAGAATGTAGCTGAATTGTTAAATATCAGCCGGGAAGATCAGGATGCTTTCGCCTTGCGTAGCCAGCAGAGAACCGCACTGGCACAAAAAAATGGTGTGCTGGCACAGGAAATCGTACCGGTGGTGCTGAAAGGCAAAAAAAATACGGGAACAGAAGTACGCGAGGATGAACATCCTCGCAGTGAAACAACGTTGCAACAACTCAGCGGGCTGAAAACACCGTTTCGTGAAGGTGGTGTCGTTACTGCCGGCAATGCTTCCGGGGTCAATGACGGAGCTGCCGCCCTAATTGTGGCCAGCGAGCAGGCCGCAGGCCGCTACGGCCTGACGCCGAAAGCGAGAGTGGTGGCAATGGCTACGGCGGGCGTTGAACCTCGTTATATGGGGCTTGGGCCGGTGCCTGCCACGCGCAAGGTGCTGGAGCTGGCCGGTCTGTCCATCGCCGATATGGACGTGATTGAATTAAATGAAGCTTTTGCCGCCCAGGCGCTGGGCGTCTTACGACAGCTGGGGCTGCCTGACGATGCCCCGCACGTTAACCCCAATGGAGGTGCCATCGCCTTAGGCCATCCGCTGGCCATGAGTGGCGCCCGACTGGCGCTTGCGGCCAGCCACGAACTGCAACGGCGTAACGGGCGCTATGCCCTGTGCACGATGTGTATCGGTGTGGGCCAGGGCATTGCTCTGATCCTTGAGCGAGTGTGCTAATCAAACCTGCGAGTACCCTATAATGATAACCTCTACAACAAAGCTGGAACCGATAGAAACCGCATCAACTGACGAACTGCAGGCTTTACAGACCCGGCGTATGAAATGGACGTTAAACCATGCCTATCACAACGTGCCGATGTATAAGCGAAAATTCGATGCGGTGGGCGTGCACCCTGACGATTTCCGGGAGTTACAGGATATTCGCCTGTTCCCCTGCACGACCAAGCAGGATCTGCGAGATAACTATCCGTTCGATACTTTTGCGGTGCCGATGGAGCAGGTCGTACGGATTCACGCTTCCTCCGGAACTACTGGTAAGCCCACGGTCGTCGGCTACACGCAAAAAGATATTGATACCTGGGCCGATATCGTTGCCCGTTCCCTGCGTGCGGCGGGCGGTACGCCGAAGGATAAAATTCACGTTTCCTACGGCTACGGTTTGTTCACCGGCGGGCTGGGAGCGCATTACGGGGCGGAACGGCTCGGGGCAACGGTTATTCCTATGTCCGGCGGGCAAACGGAAAAACAGGCGCAGCTTATCCGTGATTTTCGCCCGGATATGATCATGGTCACCCCTTCCTGGTGCCTGAATTTAATAGATGAGCTGGAACATCAGATGGGCGGTGACGCGCGTAATTGCTCCCTGCGCGTGGGTATTTTTGGCGCGGAGCCGTGGACGCACGCTATGCGCCGCGAAATAGAGAGCCGACTGAATATAGCCGCGCTGGATATCTACGGGCTTTCAGAAGTGATGGGGCCAGGTGTTGCGATGGAATGCCTGGAAACGACCGATGGGCCAACCATCTGGGAAGATCATTTTTATCCGGAGATTGTTAATCCCGAAAGCGGGGTGGCGCTCAACGACGGTGAGCAGGGCGAGCTGCTATTCACCACGCTCACCAAGGAGGCGCTGCCGGTCATTCGCTATCGTACCCGCGATCTAACGCGTCTGCTGCCGGGGACAGCAAGAACCATGCGCCGTATGGACAGGATCACCGGGCGTTCAGACGATATGTTGATCATCCGTGGGGTGAATGTCTTCCCCTCGCAGCTGGAAGAAGAGATCGTTAAGTTTGAGCATCTGGCGCCACATTACCAGCTAGAGCTGCATCGCAAGGGGCATCTGGATACGCTGTCTGTCAAAGTAGAGCTTAAAGAAAGCAGTATGTATCTGAACCATGATCAGCGTTGCTCCGTATGTCACCAGCTTCGTCACCGCATTAAATCAATGGTGGGGATCAGCACCGATATCAGCATTGTAAACTGTGGCTCTTTGCCCCGTTCGGAAGGTAAAGCCGCTCGGGTCTGCGACCTGCGGCAGGCGGAAAACCTGTAATTTGCCGTTACATTTACACCAATGCCCGGAGCGTCTGCACTGCGTGATAGGACATTTTATATTGCTGGCATGTATTTATTGCCTGGCGGCGCTCATCCTGTTGTGCGTAATCCGGCGTTTTGCCTGTGTTTTCACTTGCGATAAGCCGGACAAAGCGCCGCCGGGCTGTCCTTATAAAAAGCCATGTGTTACGGGCTGAATGGAATCAGCCTTTTTAATGAATCATAATTGTAATGATTTGATTTTAGGAGTGTTTATTGTGCTATTCTTTGACGTAAGAAAGTAAAAAACAACAAAACCTGGCGGTCCATGAGCAGCAAACTGGAACACTTCATTCAACAGGCGGCGAGTGCCGTGCCGATCAGCGGTACATCGTTGATTGTCTCTTTATATGGCGATGCGCTTGCCCATCGCGGGGGAGAAATCTGGCTAGGCAGTCTTACCGCCATGCTGGACTCGCTGGGTTTTGGCGAAAGGTTTGTACGTACTTCGCTGTTTCGACTGAATAAAGAAGGTTGGCTGGACGTTGAGCGCGTAGGGCGGCGTAGTTTTTATCGCCTGACGGAGATGGGCCAGCGCATGACCCGCCGGGCCGAGGCAAAAATATACCGCGCGGGGCAGCCCGCCTGGAACGGCAAATGGCTGCTGCTGCTCTCCGAGGGGCTGGAAAAATCGACCCTCGCGCAGGTAAAAAAGCAGTTAATCTGGCAGGGTTTCGGGACGCTGGCGCCAAGCCTGATGGCGTCACCCTCACAGAATCTTCACGACGTGCAAAATCTGCTGCATGAAGCGGGCGTGGCGGAAAATGTCATCTGCTTTGAGGCCAGTTCACCGCTCCAGACATCGCAGGCCGCGCTTAAAGCACGGGTCGAAGAGTGCTGGCTTCTGACCGAAAAAAAAGAACGAT
>CAMLJN010000026.1 GCA_946480445.1 uncultured Buttiauxella sp. | reverse complement strand
GCAGGGACAGGCCAAAGGCCTGAGCTAGTGGAATAGACCGCCTTGAGAGCCGCGCGCGGGATGCCAGAAGCCATCAATAAATTCTTCCACCGGATAACAGCCGCCGCGGCGTATCCGCTGTTCGTCCATGGCAAACAGGCATTGCTGTTCGGTATCAAACACTTCAACAACTATGTCGTCGCATCCGCCGTCCAGGTAACAAATGAATAAAACCAACGCAAACATTAACGCCTCAGAACCGCTCCGGTTGGCTTAATTGTGGGGATTTGACGGGAAGGGGAAATCGCGAGGGAAAATAACCCGTCTGACGGACGGGTTCATCTTGGGTCAGGCAAGGCGCATGACCCAGGCATCAGATTGTCGATCGTAATGTTGGCGATAAAGCACGGAGTGTTCACCGTTAAGCACGGCGGGAATACTTGTTTCGTCGTCCCAGGCATCGAGCTGCATGCACAGGTCAGGATCAGACTTACAGGGAATATGCAGCGTGCGATCGCCCTGTTGCCCGCCGGTCAGTTCGGCATCGTCAATTTCGAAGATGCCTATTCGTACGTTAGTTTTCGTCATCTCGCTCTCCTTTGGTTCACCTGATGTGGTATGACCAGTAGGTCACCCAAACTTGAGCCTGGTCAATGACGCAAAAAGTGTCAAGTAAAAACGATTATTTTTGCGGCGAATTAACGACTGCCGGCGAAGAGTTTGCCGTCACGAACCAGCTCTCGCGGGTAGCTGTTTTTCAGGCGTGAGCCAATTTTCCTCGCCAGCCCAAGCGGCTGCCCCTGATAGGTGACGATCGCATCATCACCGGGTGGCGTAGCCTCAGGATATATATCCCGTCCGTGATACCACTCTTCCGCTTCATGTTCTGTCAGCGCAAAGCCCAGCGGCGTTTTACCGTCGACTAAGGCGATAATCGCTTCGTGCTGCCAGCGATAACCCTTGTTGTACTGCTCCGCCAGACGCAGACCAATGCGAGAAAAACGAACTTTGCCAATCAGCGGCACGATGTCGGCTGGGAACAGCCAGATTTCTTTATCGCGCTGCCACAGCCTGAGATGTTCACCCCAGGCAATGCCCGCTTTTGACGCCGAGGAGACCACATCCGCCGCCTGGCGACCCTGTAAGGGGGCAAACGGAAATTTCCCGACTTTGTAGCCTGGCGCGGGAAGCGGTTTAACAGAGGCGGTCTTGCGCAGGCGTGCCACGAAAAAGCCTTCGCAATCGTAGAGCTGCGGGAAAACATGCAGGAAACCTTCCGCGGTAATCGCTTTATCTGCTGTCGGGAAAAGATCGTTCAATGGATCAATTTCCACCGCGTCGGGCCACTCATCGAGCAGCCACTGGCAGATCTGTTGGTTTTCTTCACGGTTCAGCGTACAGGTGGAATAAACCAGCGTGCCGCCGGGGCGCAGGGCATGAAACGCGCTGGCAATCAGCTCGCGCTGGGTGGTGGCTATGCTGGCGGTGCTTTCCGGCGTCCAGTTGCGTAGGGCATCGGGATCTTTACGCACTACGCCTTCGCCGGAGCAGGGAGCGTCGAGCAGGATCGCGTCGAAGCATTCCGGCAGCGCGGCACCAAACACACGGCCGTCAAAATGGGTGAGCGCAACGTTGCTGATGCCGCAGCGGCTGATATTGGCGTGAAGAACTTTTACCCGGCTGGCGGAGTATTCGTTGGCAAGAATAGCGCCGCGGTTGCCCATGCGGGCAGCGATTTGCGTGGTTTTGGAACCTGGTGCTGCGGCTACATCCATAACCAGTTGCGGCTCGCGGCCGTCGGCGAACAGCGCGGTCACAGGCAGCATCGAGCTGGCTTCCTGAATGTAAAACATGCCGCTCAGGTGCTCAGCGGTGCTGCCCAGCGGCAGGCTCTCTTCGTCTTCCCGTTCAATCCAGAAACCTTCTGCACACCAGGGGATCGGCGTCAGCTGCCAGTGGTAAGGTGCGACCAGCGTCAGGAAATCGGCAACCGAAATTTTCAGCGTGTTAACGCGCAGGCTGCGTCGCAGGGGGCGCTGACAGTAGTCGATAAAGCTTTCTAACGTTTGCCCGGCGGGCAGGGCTTCACGCATAACATCAAGAAAGGCTTGCGGGAGATAAGCGGAGTGAGTTTGAGCCACTGGGGAGTTCCACAGAAAAATAAGGGCCGCAGTGTAGCATAACCGCCCCGGCGAGACACCGGGGCGGAAGAGGTTAGCGAGGCAGGGCGGTGCCCCACTGACGCCATTCTTTAGGTTCACTTTCCAGCAGCAGGAAATGTTTACCCGGCTCAGCCTTCGGCGGGAGCGGAGTGCCCGGCGGGGTGGCAAAGGCGATGCCGCCGCGGATGAACTGGTTGAAGGTGCCGGTTTTCACAACCCCGCCCGTCAGCCCGAAGTCGAGGCTGTAGCCGGAGGCAAGCCAGAACACGGAGCTGTCGCGAACCAGGTGCTGGAAGCGTTTGCTGATCCGCAGGCCCACCATCACACGGTCAGAGAGGTTGCCCAGCGTCAGCCCTGTAACCGTGCCGACTTCAACACCGCGGAACAGTACCGGCGTGCCGATACTTAACGCGCCGGCCTCCGGGACTTCAAGCACGATGCTCAGGCCGTCGGAATAGCGAGAGTCGGTAATGGAAGTTTCCTGGAGTTCGAAGTCCCGACGCGGCGAACCCCGACCCGGTTCAACGTTGATATACGGCTGGAGAAGGGTATCCAGATGATCGACGCCCGCCGCTGAAATTTGCGGTGTTACCACGGAGAAGCGTGTACCGCCGCGGGCAAAGGTTGAGACATACTCGGGATAGAGGACGGCTTTAGCCTCGACCTCGCTGCGCGACTGCGTGAGGTTTAGCGACTCAAGCTGCCCGATGTCGATACCCAGGTAACGAATCGGCATGCCCGCAGAGAGCTTACCTGCATCAAAGGTGTGAAGCGTGATCTGGCTGCCAACCGCTTTGGCCGCCGTTTCAGAGGCGTAGAGGATGCGCTTATCCCCTTTGGTATAGCCCGCCCCGGCACCGCTGAGGTTATCAAAGCTGATAGCCCCTTTCAGCGCTCGTGACAGAGGCGAGGCTTGCACGGTTAGCCCGCTGCCGTTCAGCTGTACGCGCGCACCACCTTCGGCCCAGAACACGCTGCTTGAGGTCAGCAGATTGCGATACTCGGGTTTAATGTGCACATCAATGTCAAAACTGTTGGCCTTCGGACGAACCGTAATGATCTCACCGACCTGGAATTTACGGTACAGCACAACCGAACCGGTCTGAATATCGGGCAGGCTGTCCGCCGTTAAGGTGAGCGTGGTGGTTGGCAGGTCGCTAAGGCTGTTCTCCACGGCTTTTTCAAGGTTGGCATACAGCGGATAGCTGTCTTTCATCTCGCCTTTAGTGCCGGGCAGCACGCGAATGCCGCCGCTAAGCCATTCGCTTGCGCTGGCGCCGAGGAACTCAACGCCGTCCATGCCGAGTTTAACGTCGACCCGGCTGTTGACCACGAACTTGCTGTCACCCTGCAATAAATGACGATACTGCGGCTCGATTGCTACGGCAAAGCTGACGCCTTTTTTGCTGAGCGAACGCTCCAGCACCTGGCCTATCTGAATGCCGTGCAGGATCACGGGCTGGCCTGCATCAATGCCGTAGCTTTCCGGGGCGGTGAGGTTGAGGGTCAGGACATCAGGCTGTTGCAGCGGCGTTTTATTGCCTGGCAGAACCACAAAGTGGTCCTGTGGATCGCCTTCGCCCGGCACCAGTTCAAATGTGCTGCCGGTGAGCAAACTGCTGACGCTCGGGTTATTGAGCGAAATTTTGGGATTGCGCAGTTCAATACGGGTGCCGCTGCGTAACAGGTTCACGACGCCCGGATCGACGGTCATCTCGCCGGTGACCGAGCCGCCTTGCACAAGATTAAGCTTTGTCAGGGTGCCAACCTCCAGCCCCTGATACATCAGCGGCGTGGATCCAGCTTTCAGTCCTTCACCGCCCGGGAGATCCAGCTTGACCAGCACACCGCGCTGGCTGTGGGCCAGATCTTCATACAGCCCAAACTCATCGTCGGCTTTCGCCGGGGCGGAACCTTCCGGTGAATCAAAGGCGATGGCGCCGTTGACCAGGGCCGCAAGGCTCTCTAACTGGACCTGCGCGCCGCTCAGGCTGATGTCGGTCTTCACCCCGGAGACATTCCAGAAGCGGCTGCCTTTTTTCACCAGATTGGTGAAACGACGCTCGATAAGCACATCAATGGTCACGCCTTGTTTGCTGGCGTTAATGGCGTAATCGTAAACGCGGCCGACGGGGATTTTACGGTAGTAGACCAGCGAACCACTGTTAAGCGATCCCAGGTCCGGGGCGTGCAGATGAATCATCAGTTCGCCGTTGTTCAGGCGATATTTAGGCTGGGTGTCCAGCGCGGTGAAATGCTCTTTCGGTTCACCTTTGCCTGGCATCATGCCGATGTAGTTACCGCCGACCAGCGCATCCAGCCCGGAGACACCCGCCAGGGACGCTTTTGGCGTCACCAGCCAGAACTGGGTCTCGTCGCGCAGCGCATCCTTCATGTCGCTTTTGATGCTGACTTTCACTTCAATTTTATTAAGGTTTTTGCCAAGGCTGATGCTTTGCACCGTGCCCACTTCTACCCCCTGAAAACGCACGGGCGTGCGTCCGGCAACGATGCCGTCTGCCGAAACAAAATCAATCGTAGCCGTGGTGCCTCGCTCTTCGTAGGTTGTCCAGATAAGCCAGCTGGCAATCAGCAGGGCGATAATCGGCAGTAACCAGAAAGGGGAGATCCGGCGTTTCGTTTTAATTCGCGCCTCAGTCGGTGAAGCGGGCGTTTCCTGACTCATGTGCGTCCCAAAGTAGTCGGCTATCCAGCCATTCGACAGCAAGAATAGTTAAAATAACCGCCGCGCCAAAGTAAAACGCGGCCGGTCCCATAGTAAATGCCAGCAGCTGATCGCGGTTGACCAGCGACATGGTGAGTGCAATCACAAAGAGGTCGAGCATGGACCAGCGGCCAATCCAGGTCACAAATCTTAGCAACAGGATGCGGGTGCGCAGCCCTTTCTCACATTTAAAGTGAATGCTGAGCAAAAGAGTGATCAGTACAATCACTTTAGTAAAGGGCACGAGAATACTCGCGATAAATACGACGATCGCGACCGGAATATTGCTGCTGGCCAGGGAAATAATGCCTGACATGATGGTATCTTCCTGACGCGAGCCGTTCACGTAAATAACCGATATTGGCAGCAGGTTTGCCGGGATCAGAAACATCAGCGAGGCGATAAGCGCGGCCCAGGATTTTTGCAGGCTTTGCCGACGGCGATGTCGCAGCGGCACATGACAGCGCGGGCAACGGCCGCGTGCATCGGGTATACCGGTGAAGTGGCAGCCAAGGCAAACGCGGAGCTGAGCGTTGAAGGCGCGGGGAGGGCGTTGAGGGTAAAAGCGCTCCCAGAGCTGTTCAATATTCAGGTGGATCATGGTCATCAGGCTCAGGATAACCAGCGCCACAAAGGCAACCAGGCCGACGCCCGGCTGCATAAAGGCGTACTCTTTCACCTTGATTGAGGCAACGCCAATCCCCACCAGATAAATATCGAGCATCACCCACTCTTTAAGCTTCTCCAGCAGCAAAAGGACCGGGCGTAAATTCATGCCCAGTATATTCCCGAAGTAGAGATAGGCGATGGCGGCAACCAGGGTTGCCGGTGCGCCGACGGCGCAAAAGAGCACCATGGCTGCGGTAATAGGATCCCCTTGGCGGGTCATCTGCCAGATCCCCTGAAAGACATTGGCATCAATGCGGGTTCCCAGCAGCCAGATGCGAAGCAAGGGTTCCGAGAAGGCAACCGGCATCAGGAGCAGCATAGCAATGGCCATCGCCGCCAGACGCGTTAACGACCAGTCACGGCCGTGATGGACTTTTGCATCGCAGCGTGGGCAGTAAGCGCTCTGGGAGGATTTCACCTCAGGCAAAGAGAAAAGTGTATCGCATTGAGGACAACGCTGATAACGTGCCTGCGGCAGAACCTGACTAATGGCGTGTATTTTCATTTTTCGTCTTAGGACAGGAGAACCGGTGCGGCATGGTGAGCTCACTTTGCAATGAATTATTCGCTAAGCCTATAGTAATTCATAAAATGATACACCTTGTGGCTCGGCGCATTTAGTGCTTATTTTAGTATGCTTGCAGTAGAGTCAGATAACAAAATGGTTACTCAATGAACAAAGAACAATTTTACGCGGATTTAAATCGCGATTTCAGTGCATTAATGGCAGGCGAAACAAGTTTTCTGGCCACGCTGGCGAACACCAGCGCGCTGCTCTTTGAGCGTCTGGAGGGCGTGAACTGGGCGGGCTTTTATCTGCTGGAAGCCGAAACGCTGGTTCTGGGACCTTTCCAGGGGAAAATTGCCTGCGTGCGTATCCCTGTAGGTAAAGGCGTGTGCGGAACCGCCGTTTCCAGCGGTGAAGTTCAGCGGGTTGCAGACGTACATGCCTTCGATGGTCATATTGCCTGCGACGCTTCAAGTAATGCCGAAATTGTCTTCCCGCTGGTGGTGAACGACGAGATCATCGGCGTCCTGGATATTGATAGCACCGAATACGGGCGCTTCACGCCGGATGACCAACAGGGCTTATCCCAACTGGTTACGCAGCTTGCAACGCTGCTAACCGCTACGGATTATAAAAAATTCTTCACTCGATAGCATGATAAGCAACGGATAACGTGGCATTTGCTGATAGCGTCATTATAATGTCGCCTGTTCATGCCGCGGTTTGTTGGCAACTCCGTTGTAATCAGGAAATTTCATGGAAAATCAACCCAAGTTGAATAGTAGCAAAGAAGTTATCGCCTTTTTGGCAGAGCGTTTCCCGCAGTGTTTCAGCGCGGAAGGTGAAGCTCGCCCCCTGAAGATTGGCATCTTCCAGGATTTAGTCGCGCGTGTTGAAGGTGAAATGAGCCTCAGTAAGACTCAGCTTCGCTCCGCGTTACGCCTTTATACTTCGAGCTGGCGTTACCTGCACGGTATCAAAGTCGGTGCGATTCGTGTCGATCTTGATGGCAACCCATGCGGTGAGCTGGATGAGCAACACGTTGAACACGCTCGCAAACAGCTTGAAGAAGCAAAAGCACGCGTTCAGGCCCAGCGCGCTGAACAGCAGGCGAAAAAGCGTGAAGCTGCTATCGCAAACGGAGAGACTGTCGAAGACAAACCTCGCCGCGAACGCAAGCCACGCCCGGCTCAGGCACCACGTCGTAAAGAATCAGCAGAACGTAAACCGCGTGCTGATAAGCCGGCAGCCCAGGCTCCGCGCGAAGAAAAACGTACGCCAGTCACGGATATTTCGGCTCTGCAGGTAGGGCAGGCAATTAAAGTCAAAGCGGGTAACAACGCGATGGATGCCACCGTACTGGAAATTACCAAAGATGGCGTCCGTGTACAGCTGACTTCTGGTATGGCTATGATTGTACGCGCAGAACACTTGCAGTTCTGAAACGGAGGCCAGACCCGGGCATGAACAAACTCTATAAGCTTACGGCTGCCGCGAGCCTGCTGTTTCTGGCGGGCAGTGCGATGGCCGTTGAGAACATCACGCGTGCAGACCAAATTCCGCTGTTAAAGGAAGAAGCTCAGCATGCCACGGTGAGTGAGCGCGTCACCTCGCGCTTTACTCGCTCGCATTACCGCCAGTTCGATCTCGATCAAAACTTCTCCGCCAAAATTTTCGACCGCTATCTGAATCTGCTCGACTATAGCCACAATGTTCTGCTGGCCAGTGACGTTGAGCAATATGCGGCGAGAAAAAACCAGGTTGGCGATGAGCTTCGTTCAGGCAAGCTGGATGTGTTTTATGATTTGTACAACCTGGGTCAGAAGCGCCGCTTTGAACGCTATCAATATGCGCTGAAGGTGCTCGAAAAGCCGATGGATTTCACCGGCAACGATACCTATAACCTCGACCGCAGTAAGTCGCCCTGGCCGACCAGCGTAGACGAGCTAAATAAACTCTGGGACGGCAAGGTTAAGTATGACGAACTCAGCCTGAAGCTGACCGGGAAAACCGAGCAGGAAATTCGTGAAACGCTGACCAAGCGTTATCGGTTTGCTATTCGTCGTCTGGCGCAGAGCAACAGTGAAGATGTCTTTTCCCTGGCGATGACCGCGTTCGCGCATGAAATCGATCCGCATACCAATTACCTTTCTCCACGCAATACCGAACAGTTCAATACGGAAATGAGTCTGTCGCTGGAGGGTATCGGTGCCGTACTGCAAATGGACGATGACTACACGGTGATCAACTCCATGGTAGCAGGCGGTCCGGCGGCAAAAAGCAAGGCGATTACCGTGGGCGATCGCATTGTTGGCGTGGGACAAACGGGTAAACCAATGGTCGATGTGATCGGCTGGCGTTTAGATGACGTGGTCGCGCTGATCAAAGGGCCGAAGGGCAGCAAAGTGCGTCTGGAAGTGCTGCCTGCCGGGAAGGGCACCAAAACCCGAACGGTCACGCTGACGCGCGAGCGTATCCGTCTTGAAGACCGTGCGGTGAAACTCACCGTGAAGTCCGTGGGTAAAGAGAAAGTCGGCGTACTGGATATACCCGGTTTCTACGTTGGCCTGACCGATGACGTCAAGGTACAGCTCCAGAAGCTGGAAAAACAGAATGTGAAGAGCGTAATTATCGATCTGCGTTCTAATGGTGGCGGCGCGCTGACAGAAGCCGTGTCGCTGTCCGGCCTGTTTATTCCAGGCGGCCCTGTGGTTCAGGTTCGCGATAACAACGGTAAAGTCCGTGAGGACAGCGATACCGACGGCGTGGTGTATTACAAAGGTCCGCTGGTGGTGATGGTGGACAGATTCAGCGCGTCGGCATCTGAAATCTTTGCTGCAGCAATGCAGGACTACGGCCGCGCGCTGATCGTCGGTGAACCTACCTTTGGTAAAGGCACCGTTCAGCAGTATCGCTCTTTGAACCGCATTTACGATCAGATGCTGCGCCCGGAATGGCCTGCACTGGGTTCCGTGCAGTACACCATCCAGAAGTTCTACCGCATCAACGGCGGCAGTACTCAGCGTAAAGGTGTGACGCCAGACATCATGATGCCAACCGGGACGGAAGAGACGGAAACGGGTGAGAAGTTTGAAGATAACGCCTTACCGTGGGACAGCATCAACGCGGCAACCTACGTCAAGTCAGGCGATCTGAAGACGTTTGAGCCGCAGTTGCTGAAGCTGCATCAGGACCGCATCGCCGCCGATCCTGAGTTCCAGTACATCATCAAAGACATCGCACGTTTCAACGCGCTGAAAGAAAAGCGCAGTATTGTCTCCCTGAATCTTGCCCAACGCGAGAAAGAAAATCAGGAAGACGATGCAACCCGTCTGGCGCGTATCAACGATCGCTTTAAGCGCGAAGGCAAAGCGCCGCTGAAAAAAATCGACGACCTGCCGAAGGATTACCAGGAGCCAGATCCGTATCTTGATGAAACGGTTCATATTGCTCTGGACCTTGCCAGTGCACAGCAGGGTCAACCGGCGCAGCAGCCGGCAACCGCGAAATAAACCTCAAAGGGCACAAGAAATTGTGCCCTTTTTTATTGCGTTATCACGTCGTGTCAATCCACCCTCCGTAGAATGTAAAGATATGTATTATTAACCACTTGTGGTGCAATGATGCTTGAAAATAGCAGGCTTGCCCCTACGATGTGGGGTAACGCACAGTGCGTATTGTTAACCGAGGTAAAAAGAAAATTATGATGCGTATCGGACTTTTCCTGCTGACCAACCTTGCGGTTATGGTCGTCTTCGGACTGGTGCTAAGTCTGACAGGGATCCAGTCAAGCAGCGTTTCTGGTCTGATGATCATGGCGGTATTGTTTGGCTTTGGTGGCTCTATTGTTTCGCTGCTGATGTCAAAATGGATGGCATTGCGTTCAGTGGGCGGAGAAGTGATTGAGCAGCCGCGCAACGAAACAGAGCGCTGGCTGATGGAGACCGTCGGGCGTCAGTCACAGCAGGCTGGCATCGCTATGCCGCAGGTTGCTGTCTATCATGCACCGGACATTAACGCCTTTGCTACCGGCGCTCGCCGCGATGCTTCGCTGGTTGCAGTCAGCACCGGTCTGCTGCAGAACATGAGTCGCGATGAAGCTGAGGCGGTGATCGCTCACGAAATCAGCCACATCGCAAACGGTGATATGGTCACCATGACGCTGATTCAGGGGGTGGTAAACACCTTTGTGATCTTTATCTCCCGTATCATCGCCCAGGTCGCCTCTGGTTTCCTGTCAGGCAACCGCGACGAAGGTGAGAGCAGTAACGGCAATCCGCTGGTGTACTTTGCCGTGGCGACGGTACTGGAGCTGGTGTTTGGTATTCTTGCCAGCATTATCACCATGTGGTTCTCACGCCATCGCGAATTCCACGCCGATGCGGGTTCGGCGAAACTGGTCGGCCGCGAGAAAATGATCGCCGCGCTCCAGCGTCTGAAAACCAGCTATGAACCGCAGGAGGCCAGCAGCATGATGGCGTTCTGTATTAACGGCAAAGCGAAGTCCATGAGCGAACTGTTTATGACTCACCCGCCGTTGGACAAACGTATCGAAGCGCTGCGTAACGGTGAATACCTGAAGTAAGCGAGTAAAAGAGTAAAAAGCGTGCCAGAGATGGCGCGCTTTTTTTTCGCCCGAATGACGGACAAAGCAGCTTCCCCTGGCTGAAACGGTAGCCGCAGCGGTGAAGTTAGCCCCGGCTGAAGCTCTGATGACGGAGAAAGGTGAAGCCACATCATCCATGCGCAGAATGTGACTTTGCAGGTGTTATTGTCGTTCTCTATTAGCATCAGGCCAGCCGGGATATGTCGCAGATTTGTAATGAAATTGCAGACATGCGTTGCGGTAGACAGGTCGTCAACTTATACTAAAAAACTGTTCTGATTTTTATAAAACACATGCGATCGAGGTAATTAATGGCACTCGCGGATCTGGATAAGCAACCCGATTCTGTCTCTTCTGTCCTGAAAGTTTTTGGCATCTTACAGGCCCTTGGCGAAGAACGTGAAATTGGTATCACCGAACTTTCACAGCGTGTCATGATGTCCAAAAGCACCGTCTATCGCTTTTTGCAAACCATGAAGTCGCTGGGCTATGTTGCTCAGGAAGGGGAGTCCGAGAAGTATTCTCTGACGCTCAAGCTCTTTGAACTTGGCGCCCGCGCGCTGCAAAACGTCGATCTTATTCGTAGCGCTGACATCCAGATGCGCGAGCTGTCTCGTCTGACAAAAGAGACGATTCATCTCGGGGCTCTGGATGAGGACAGCATTGTTTACATCCACAAAATCGACTCGATGTATAACCTGCGCATGTATTCCCGTGTAGGCCGCCGTAATCCGTTATACAGCACCGCAATTGGTAAAGTTTTGTTGGCGTGGCGTGATCGGGAAGAAGTGAAAGAGATCCTCTCTGGCGTGGAGTATACGCGCAGTACCGATCGCACTATCACCTGCACCGAAGCGCTGCTGCCGCAGCTGGATCAGGTTCGCCAGCAGGGCTATGGAGAAGACAATGAGGAACAGGAAGAAGGGCTGCGCTGTATTGGCGTCCCTGTCTTTGACCGCTTTGGTGTGGTCATTGTCGGACTGAGTATTTCCTTACCGACGCTACGCTGCTCTGAAGAGCGCCTGCACGAATATGTTGCGATGCTTCATAACGCCGCCCGCACCATTTCTGAGCAAATGGGCTATCACGATTACCCGTTCTGATAAAGAGAAAAGACAAACGCCGCGTTAGCGGCGTTTTTTTACTCGTTGCTGTCGATGACGGCAGCGCTCTTGTGCAGCACGGGGCAATCTGTAAGCCCGATGATGCCGCTGCTGGTGTGAATGAACTGAGCGCTAACGACATTGCGGGCGGTCAGGTATTGACACTTTAATCCCAGACCGGCAGCGTTTTCCTGACTGCCAATTAAGACGCCGTAGCCCGAGAAAAGTGACGCGATCCACAAAAGCGCAATAACGATAATGGCGCGGATCATCAAACGCATATAAACCTCATTTTTTGCTGTGTATTCTGCGGGTAAGCGTAGTGGATTGTGCTGCGCAAACAATATCAAAATTCTTAAATGTCAGCCCGATAGCCATGATGGTTAACTTAGGTTTACTTTATCAGTGCTAGGCTTGAGCAAGATAAGTGCAGAAGTGGAGTTAATGAGTGAAAAAGTACCGATGGGGTATTCTGGCGGTGATTATCGTAGCCTGCCTCCTGCTATGGACCCAAATGGTGAATGTGATGTGCGACCAGGATGTTCAGTTTTTCAGCGGGATCTGCACCATCAATAAATTTATTCCCTGGTAGGATATTTTTAACGATGAGGGTGATTTCCTTGTGACCGGGCAGGTGTAGAATACGCGTTTTGTTGAGGTGGTATGATGAACGAACTAAACGTAGGTATTTTAAACATTGCGTCCCTGGCAGTTTCCCTGGTTGTGCTGATCGTTGGTCTGGTTTTGTGGTTTTTCGTCAATCGCGCCAGCAGCCGTGCCAACGAGCAAGTCGCGTTGCTTGAGGCGTTGCTCGATCAACAAAAACGCCAGAACGCGCTGCTTCGCCGTTTGTGCGAGGCGAACGAGCCTGAAGTTGAGAAAAAAACGATGGCCGTGGCTGAGGATGACGAAGAGGACGATTTCGTCCGTCTGGTCGCCGAGCGGTAATGCGCCGGGCGTGGTCAACGGTTTTCTTCAGGAGCCTTTATGCCGTGGAAAAATCCCTGGTACGACCCCGAGCAGCCGCACCATCGCCCCGGCGGTTTTAGCAATTTACATTCTTTGCCACGCCAGCCGGGGGATGTGAAACGCTGGCGTGAAGAAAGAAAGGCGCGGGGGCTTCCGCACCCGCCTGAAGGCGGATACCCGGCATTTATCGAGCGTTGGTGGCAAAAAGCCAATATCACGGGTAACGACGATCGTATCTGGTGGCTGGGGCATGCCAGCCTGCTATTGCGGTTGCAGGGGCTTTATCTGCTTACCGACCCCGTTTTTTCTCGTCGGGCTTCTCCGCTGCCATTTATCGGGCCCGTGCGCAAAACGCCCGTTCCACTTAACCTCAGCGAGCTACCCCAGCTCGATGCCGTGCTTATTTCCCACAATCATTATGACCATCTGGATAACGCTACGGTGCGTCAAATTTCCAGACGTTTTCCTGATGTCCATTATTTTGTGCCCCTGGGCTTAAAATCCTGGTTTACAAAACGTGGTATCCGACGCGTGACCGAGCTGGACTGGTGGCAGAGTTTTAGCTGGAAAGGCATAGCTGTCACCGCGGTACCGGCACAGCACTGGAGCATGCGTTCGCCGTGGGATCGTAATCGCAGCCTCTGGTGCGGCTGGGTTATTGAATCCCCGAGGCTGCGGTTCTGGTTTAGCGGCGACACCGGTTACAGCGAGGATTTGCTGGAAATTCCGCGGCGGTTAGGCTCTCTGGATGCTGCCGCCATCCCTATTGGCGCCTACGCACCTCGCTGGTTTATGGCGAGTCATCATATGGATCCGCAGCAGGCGGTCAGGCTCTGGCAGCAGATGGGGCGCCCGAAAACGCTCCCGATTCACTGGGGCGTTTTTGAACTTGCCGATGAATCGCTTGATGAGCCTCCTGAAGAGCTGCTGAGAGCGTTATCGGCAGCGGGCGAAAAGGGACAGGGATTTATCCCGACTGGCATTGGTCAAAGTTTGCCCTTATATAAAAATAACGAATAATGACAAATAGAGGTTCTCCTCGTTCCATTCTTTCTGAAAAATTGTCTAATACTTCTGCAGAATATATTATAGCGAAACGTTTTTATTGCCTCATTCTGAGGCATGCTGTCATTAAACTTTCATTATTTTGGTGCAATATTAGCGGATGATTGCTCAAGCTTTATTCTATTTAACTTTTGCTGGTAACCACCTTCGCGGTATTGCGCAATTTTTGCATAGATATGCATAAATAATCCTAAGAAAAGTGGGCGGGAAGCAGACTTTTTTAGACTTCGCCTGGACGAAATGCCCCCTGTAAGCTAAGGTAGAAAAGGTGTCTGCGTCCTGCTGTCACAGGCGCTGTGAAGAGGGACGCTTTGCTAAGCGCTTTATTCATTACCCCGTCTTGTTGGTTCAACAAATGCGGGGCTATGGAATTTGTGCGGCAGATCGATACGTGCTTAAAAATGGCTTGCCATTGTTTACGTTGTATGTGATAACACTTTGGGTTAAACGAGGTACAGTTCTGTTTATGTGTGGCATTTTCAGTAAAGAAGTCCTGAGTAAACACGTTGTCGTTGAATACCGCTTCTCTGCCGAGCCTTATATTAGTGCCTCAAGCAGTAACGTCTCAGTTTTATCTAAGTTATGCCTGCGGGCGAAGAAAACACTCTAAGGAATTTGCAAAATGGCAAAGATTAAAGGTCAAGTTAAGTGGTTCAACGAGTCTAAAGGTTTTGGTTTCATTACTCCTGCTGACGGCAGCAAAGACGTGTTCGTACACTTCTCTGCAATCCAGGGTAATGGTTTCAAAACGCTGGCCGAAGGCCAGAACGTTGAGTTCGAAATTCAGGACGGCCAGAAAGGCCCTGCTGCAGTTAACGTGACTGCCATCTGATTCAACTGAATTAGACTCAGGCGTCAACACGCCTAATCGAGTTAAAAGCCTCGCCTTTGTCGCGGGGCTTTTTAATGCGCGAAACAAAATCACTCTCTTTCAAAGTATGACCAAAACCCTCCGCTTGTTGCCTCTTGTTGCAATCCTTCGACGTTAGTAGCACTGTTCCCGCAGGTTCCACACTGCAAATCTGTTTAAATTTTCAGTCATTTAAGTTTACTGAGGATGGATTGTGAGGAAAATGACCCCCGCGTTGGTGGGCAATTTTATCCGGTGGCGTTTTGGGCTGCTTTGCCTGGCTATCCTGCTGAGCCTGGCCTTTTTATTGGGCAGGGTGGCCTGGCTGCAAATCATCTCTCCAGACAATCTTGTTAAACAGGAAGACAGGCGCTCCCTGCGAGAAAAAACCATCGTCGTCCCGCGGGGCATGATAGAGGACCGGAATGGTCGACCGCTGGCGGTAAGTGTGCCGGTGCAGGCTATCTGGGCTGACCCAAAAACCATCATGGAAAAAGGCGGCGTCCAGTTTGACCGGCGCTGGCAGGCGCTGGCTGCTACACTCAACATTCCCCTCAGCGAAATTGCCGCGCGGATCCATCGCAACGATCGCAGTCGCTTTCTCTATCTTGCTCGTCAGTTAGATCCCCAGCAGGCGGCGTGGGTGGATAAACTTAATATTCCGGGCATCGCTCTGCGCGAAGAGTCCCGCCGTTTTTATCCGGCAGGTCACGTTGCTGCCAATTTATTGGGATTTACCAATATCGACGATCGGGGCATCGAGGGTATTGAGAAAAGCTTTAATCGCCAGCTCACGGGCGTTGCTGGCGCACGCCTGGTGCGCAAAGATCGCTATGGTCACGTGATTGAAAATATTACGGAAACGCCCGCCATTCCGGCACACAACATTATGCTAAGCATTGATGAACGACTTCAGACTGTGACGGAAGACGCGCTCGCCAACGCCGTCACCTGGAACAAGGCGGAGTCCGGCGCTGCGGTTATCATTGATGTCAACACGGGTGAAGTGCTGGCGATGGCAAGCTATCCCACCTTTAATCCCAACAACCGTGACGGCGCAACGCTGGATGATTTTCGCAATCGTGCCATCAGCGATACCTTCGAGCCGGGTTCAACGGTTAAGCCGATGGTGATCATGACCGCTCTGCAAAAAGGAATCGTTCAGCCGGACAGCGTAGTCGATACTCACCCTTACACCCTCGACGGGCATCGTATTCGGGATGTGGGTTTCTACCCGCAGCTGACGCTGACCGGTATTTTGCAAAAATCGAGCGACACCGGTGTATCACGCCTTTCCTTAGCCATGCCCATCCAGGCCCTGCTGGACACTTATAAAGGCTTTGGCTTTGGGGCGCCGACCGGTTTAGGGCTGACCGGCGAAAGCAGCGGGAAGCTGGCGCACCGTCAGCGCTGGGGCGAGCTGGACAGGGCAACATTTTCCTTTGGCTATGGACTGATGGTGACGCCGCTTCAGCTGGCGCATGTTTACGCGACGATCGGCAGCTTTGGCATCGCAAAGCCGCTTTCTATAACGCGCGTTGATCCGCCGGTTGAAGGGCTGCGAGTGATGCCAGAAGAGATTACCCGCCAGGTTGAGCACATGATGGAGAGCGTAGCGTTACCAGGGGGAGGGGGGATTAAGGCGGCCGTTCATGGCTACCGTGTGGCGGTGAAAACGGGCACGGCAAAAAAAATTGGCGACGACGGCAAATATGTCGACAAGTACATTGCCTATACGGCGGGTGTGGCGCCTGCCAGCGATCCACGTTTTGCGTTAGCAGTGGTCATTAACAATCCCTCCAATGGTTCATACTACGGCGGGGCGGTGTCGGCGCCGGTCTTTAGCCAGATTATGGGTAACGTTCTGCGGCTGGAAAATATTGAACCTGACGGTCTGGCTCCGGGAGAGGATAATCTGGTACTGCTGAGGCGGTCCGCGAAACCCCTCCGCTGAGGCTTCCTCTGGCCCCTGGAGACTTTTCGTCGCGGGGCGTAAGCGTTACACTTGCGCCCTCAATCGCTTACTGGAGTCACCATGTCCTATCTCTGCCCCCTTTGTCATTCCCCCTTGAGCTTAGATGAGAAGAGTTTTGTTTGTCCGCAGGGGCACCAGTTTGACAAAGCGAAAGAGGGATACGTTAACCTGCTGCCGGTGCAGCATAAGCGTTCCCGGGATCCGGGTGACAGCAGTGAAATGATGCAGGCGCGTCGCGCTTTTCTGGATGCGGGGCACTATCAGCCCTTACGCGATACGATTTGTCAGTTCCTGAAGCAGGCTGCGCCAGAATCCTTGTTGGATATTGGCTGCGGGGAGGGATACTACACCGCAGGGTTTGCCGACTCGCTGGCTGAGCTGACACAGGATATCTGGGGGCTGGATGTCGCGAAAGTAGCGATACGCTATGCGGCAAAACGTTATCCTCAGGTGCAGTTTTGCGTGGCTTCAAGCCACCGTCTGCCGTTTGACAGCGAAAGTCTGGATGCCGTGGTGAGAATATTTGCGCCCTGTAAGGCCGAAGAGCTGGCGAGAGTCGTTAAGCCTGGCGGCATTGTTATTACGGCTACCCCTGGCCCACGGCATTTGATGCAGCTTAAGGGGCTTATCTATCAGGATGTGATGTTGCATTCTGAAGCGGCAGAATCTTTGCCGGGCTTTGTTGAGGAAGAGACAAAGAAAACGGGCTGGCCGATGACTTTGCGGGGGCAAGAGGCGGTGGCGCTGCTGCAAATGACGCCGTTTGCCTGGCGAGCTCGCCCGGAAGTGTGGGAAGCGCTGGCGGCGGAAACGGCGTTTGCCTGCGAGACAGATTTTGTTGTTCGCGTCTGGCGGCGCGAAGGCTAAGGGCGCGAATTAAGGATAAAAGTGGCTGTACATTATCTGGCAGCCAATCCCAATCAGCACCAGACCGCCAAGAATTTCGGCGCGCTTGCCCAGCAGCGGGCCAATGAAACGACCAACCATCATCCCCAGCGTGGACATGATAAGCGTGGCGCAGCCGATGGCCAGCGCGGTCTGGATGATGTCCACCTGCAGGAAGGCCAGCCCTACGCCCACCGCCATCGCGTCAAGACTGGTGGCGATAGCCGTTGTCACCAGCAGCCAGAAGCCATGACGCTGTAGCTTAGGCGCTTCTTCGTCACTGTTCCCGCCGCGAAAACCTTCGATCAGCATTCGGCTACCGAGAAACACCAGCAGAATGAAGGCGACCCAGTGGTTCCATTCCAGCACAACCTGGCTTGCCAGCAGGCCAAGACACCAGCCGATCAGCGGGGTAAGCGTTTCAATGGCGCCAAAAATCAGGCCGGTACGCAGTGCTTCAGAGAATTTAGGTTTGTGGAGCGAGGCACCTTTACCGATTGAAGCGGCGAAAGCATCCATTGACATGCCAAAAGCGAGAAGAAGTGTTGCGGAAAGATTCATTACCGTGCCTCAGTTGGGGATCTCCATATACACGTCACCCATCCCCAACGCACGATGGTTACGTGCCTATGGTCTCGCCTACTCAAGATTTTGAGTCGTACATGCCACGTTCTGCGAACGAGTATGTTGACATGTACATTTTCACGGTAGTGAAAATCGGCTACTCCCCAACGACGGGCGCAACCTTATCATATTTTTTCAAGGTAAAACAATAATAGATATTGACTATTAGTTCCTCTAAATGATAACGATTTTCATTTCAGTAAATAAGTCATAAAATTGTTAACCAATAAGTACGAACATTCGCCAGAAATAGCTTTTGCTATGTTTTAAATGCTACAAAATAGTTAAAAAACATAGTCGTTGCTATCTTTTTAACCTATTGACTGGCAACGAGAAGTTTATAAATTCTTTCCAGGTCGTCTATATTCTTTACTCGTATAAGCAGGCGTCTTTGTTCTAATTGCATTACCAGCACGCCGTCCTCGGATAAATTCATCTCTTTTATTCTGGAATACTGGATCCAGACGCCAGAAAAGAAAAAGCCTTCGTTTTTGAACAGCAGTTTTGGCTGCCGGATCCAGAAGAGATAAATAGCCACCAGCGCCAGAGCAAATAACAACCATGTGGTGATTGCGGTGCCATGGGTGGTGATATTGTTATAGATAAGAATAACCACCAGGCCGACAAAAATGGTGCCGTCGATGCGGTTGCGGCGTAGCAGGGGAATGGTCAGCCTCGTTTTACCCCTGCGTTTTACCAGCACGAATTCCTCATAGATCGCCCAGCCCAGCAGCAGCACGATAAACACCAGCAGAACGCCATCTGTTAACGTCATAACATCCCCTAAATCAATAAAAAACCGGGGCAGGGCCCCGGCTCACAGGTGCAACATTTAAAACTGGTCATCTAAAAATTAACAGGAAAATCCATTAATTGATTTTCGGCTGCTTTACCACAAAGAAGGAAAAACGACGTTTTTTCGTTCTTTGTTAGCAAAACAGCCGGGCAGGGCCCGGCTGTACGCATTCGCTACTTACAGGCCCAGCAGGCCGATAGCATAGCCGACTATCCCAATCACGAAGAAGCCCATGATGATCCACAGCGCGTTCACTTTCTTACGCAGCAGCCACATACAGGCGAAGGTCAGCAGCAACGGCACCAGGCCCGGCATCAGCTGGTCAAGGATGGTTTGCACCGTGGTGACTTTAACGGCACCCGTCTGATCGGTGATTTTCGACACCACCAGCGGGATGTTAACGTGCGTCCACTTGTTCACCAGTGCCCCCATGACAAAGAGGCCGAGAATAGACGCCCCCTCGGTCAATTTTTGCAGGAAGCCGCCGCCCATGTCCTTAACGATGTCGATCCCTTTACGGTATCCGTATGCCACACCGTAGTAGCGGGTGAGCAAACGCACGGCGTTAAACAGGATAAAGAACAGCAGCGGGCCGAGCAGGCTTCCGCTCATCGCAATCCCGGCCCCTAAAGCGGCAAAGACCGGACGTACGGTTCCCCAGAATATGGGGTCACCCACGCCTGCCAGCGGTCCCATCAGGCCCACTTTGATCCCGTTTATGGCACCGTCGTCGATCTCCGCGCCGTTCGCGCGCTGTTCTTCCATCGCAAGCGTAACGCCCAGCACAGGGGCCGCAACGTACGGATGGGTGTTAAAGAACTCGAGGTGACGTTTAATGGCCTGTTTACGGGCGTCATTATTTTCAGGGTACAGGCGTTTAATGGCCGGGATCATGGAGAAGCAGAAGCCCAGCGCCTGCATACGCTCGAAGTTCCAGGACCCCTGGAAGAGGTTAGAACGCAGGAACACGCCACGAATATCACCCGGAGTGAGTTTCTTCTCGCCAGTTGTTGTTTTGGTGGTATCTACCATTTCGCTCACCTATTAATCTAATTCGTTATCGAGATCGTTTGTACCGGCAGCGGGAGCCGGGGCGCCTGCGGAGCGGTTATATTTCGGGCTCAGCTGGATGTACAGGATGGCCATCACGGCACCAATCACACCCAGGGCAACCAGGTTGAACTCGGTAAACGCGGCGGTAACGAAGCCCAGGTAGAAGAACGGCATCAGGTAGCCTGCGCGCATCATGTTAATAACCATGGCGTAACCCACCACGACGATCATGCCGCCGGCGATATTCAGCCCGCTGGTGACCACTTCTGGAATGGCGTTAAGCATGTTCTGAACTTCGCTGGTGCCCACGGAGATAGCAACGATGACCGCCGGGATAGCGATACGCATCGCCTGCAGGAACAGAGAAGAAACGTGGATCCAGGAAAGCGCAGAGAGGTTGCCATTTTCGGCAGCTTTATCCGCCGCGTGCTGGAAACCGACGGTGATAGTACGCACGATGATGGTCAGAACCTGACCGGCTGCGGCCAGTGGGATAGCGAGGGCGATACCGGAGCCGATGCCCTGGTGCCCGGCGATAACCAGGATGGTCGAGATAATGGAAGCCAGCGCGGCATCGGGCGCCACCGCGGCACCGATGTTCATCCAGCCCAGGGCAATCATTTCGAGCGTACCGCCGATAATAATGCCGGTTTTCATGTCACCCAGAACCAGACCAATTAACGTACAGGCCACCAGAGGACGGTGAAACTGAAATTCATCAAGGACCGATTCCATACCGGCAATACAGGCGACGACGAACACCAGCACAATCTGAAGAGTGGTAATCTCCATTGTACTTCTCCTTAAACGTAAGACTTAAGTGTAAAAACTGAGTAAAACGTGGAAGCAAACAAGCAAAGCTGCCGCTAGCTTTTCACCTTCGCGATCAGATCCATCATTTTCAGTTTTTGATCGCTGGAAACTTTACGGGCTTCCAGCTCAATGCCGCGCTCGTTCAGTTTCTTAAAGGCCGCAATATCTTTTTCATCAACGGAAATCGCGTTGTTGACCTGGGTTTTGCCCTGGCGGAACGCCATGCCACCGATGTTGACAGATGTGATCTTCACGCCGCCTTCCACGACACGCTCAACGTCTGTCGGGTTAGTAAAGAGAAGCATTACGCGGTCGCCTGCGTATTTTGGGTTGTTGTAAACGCGGATCATTTTAGCCACGTCCACCACATGCGCGGTGACGCCTGGAGGGGCAACCTGCGTCAACAGCGTTTTGCGTACGGTGTCGGCGGCAACTTCGTCGCTGACGACAATAATCCGGGTCACGTTGGTTTCTTTCGTCCAGCGGGTGGCAACCTGGCCGTGAATTAAACGGTCGTCGATACGGGCCAGACCGATATTCATATAGTCATCTGGACCCATAGGTTTCGCAGGCGCTGCCGCTTTAGGCGTTGCCTGCACCGGCGCGGCTTTTTCTACAGGTTTCGCTTTCAGCGCTTTGACCCCTTCACGGCCTGTTTCCACGGCCAGCGAGATCAGTTCGTCAAAGGCAGGGTTATCATCTCGGGCCATCAGCGTCTCGACCAGCATCGGGATATTGACCCCGGCCACGACTTCGTAGTGCTCTTTATCGACGACAATGCGACTCGCCGCATTGAAAGGGCTGCCGCCCCAGGTATCGACGAGAAACAGCACACCTTTACTGGTGTCCAGCTTCGCCAGCTGCGCGTTGTACTTTTCGATAAGCGTTTCGGCATTTTCGCCGGGAACGAAATCTATCCAGCCAACGTTTTCTTGCTCGCCTAATAGCATTTCAGCCGTTTTCAGCAGCTGTTCCGCTGCCCAGCCGTGCGTGCCTATGACAATAGCAATAGTCACTTGCTACCTCCTGTGTTGGTCATGGCAACATCTTGACAAATGGTGCCAGGGATCTGAGCCGTTCAGCAGAACAGATTCAGAGAAGTGATAATAAAAAGCTGAATCATTTACCGGAATTATTTTAGACAGTGAAAAAATAATTTATGTGATGAAGATCCGTAATTTAACTTTGTTGCTTATTCCGCTAATTAATGGCCGGAGCGTGGCGCACACCAGGGTCGAAACAGGTGACATAAAAATTGCAAAGACAGGTAAATCTTTGCAAAAGACGTATTTGCTCTGATAATGTTGAGCTCTTGTTTAATTTCTAAGGAGTATGGGGCAGTAGCCCACCGTATGGACCGTCACCGACGTCTTATCACTTTCAGGACTGTAGCCTCAGTCCAGCAACGCGACGTTTCCCGTCCGTTTTCATATCCAATTCAAAGTGTTGCGCCCGCAAATAGCGGCGTGCTGTCTGGCTTTGTCAGTCTGCGGAGGGCGTCATGGAATTCCTGATGGACCCGCAAATCTGGGCGGGCTTGCTGACACTTGTCGTGCTGGAGATCGTACTGGGTATCGACAACCTGGTATTTATCGCCATTCTTGCGGATAAACTGCCGCCAAAACAGCGTGATAAAGCCCGACTTATCGGCTTATCTCTTGCTTTGGTGATGCGCCTTGGTTTGCTGTCATTAATCTCATGGCTGGTGACGCTCACCCAACCGCTGTTCAGCGTGATGGACAAAGCTTTCTCGGGGCGTGATTTAATCATGCTGCTCGGGGGGATATTCCTGCTGTTCAAAGCCACGACGGAATTGCACGAACGGCTGGAAAACCGCCAGCATGATGACGGACACGGAAAAGGCTACGCCAGCTTCTGGGTCGTAGTGCTGCAAATCGTTGTACTTGATGCGGTGTTCTCCCTCGATGCGGTCATTACCGCCGTGGGCATGGTCAACCACCTGCCGGTGATGATGGCTGCGGTTGTCATTGCGATGGGGGTGATGCTGCTGGCGTCAAAGCCGCTGACGAACTTCGTCAACCAGCATCCAACGGTTGTGGTGCTCTGCCTGAGCTTCCTGCTGATGATTGGTCTGAGCCTGGTGGCGGAAGGCTTCGGCTTCCATATTCCGAAAGGCTATCTCTACGCGGCCATTGGCTTCTCGATTGTTATCGAGCTGTTTAACCAGATTGCGCGTCGCAACTTTCTTCGCCATCAGTCGAGTGTTCCGCTGCGCGCCCGTACGGCGGATGCGATCCTGCGTCTGATGAACGGCAAGCGTCAGGAACGCGCTGAGCGCGATGAAAGCAAAACGATAACGCCGATTGAGGCGGAAGCCTTTGCGGCTGAAGAACGCTATATGATCAACGGCGTGCTGACGCTGGCGTCGCGCTCGCTGCGCAGCATTATGACGCCGCGCGGTGAAATCTCCTGGGTGGATGCGGACAAGTCCGTGGATGAGATACGTGAACAGCTGCTTGAATCACCGCATAGCCTGTTCCCGGTATGCCGTGGCGAGCTGGACGAAATCATCGGTATCGTACGGGCTAAAGAGCTGCTGGTGGCCCTGGACAAAGGGGCAGACGTCACGGCTATCGCCTCCCGGACGCCTGCTATCGTTGTGCCGGAAACGCTGGACCCTATCAACCTGCTGGGCGTGCTGCGTCGCGCTCGCGGCAGCTTCGTTATCGTGAATAACGAATTTGGCGTGGTACAGGGGCTGGTGACACCGCTGGACGTGCTGGAAGCTATTGCCGGCGAGTTCCCGGACGCCGACGAAACGCCAGAAATCGTGCGCGACGGTGACGGCTGGCTGGTGAAAGGCTCAACCGATCTGCACGCCATTCAGCAGCATCTGGACATCAATACCCTGGTCAATGATGAAGAAGATATCGCCTCCATCGCCGGGCTGGTTATCTCGGTTAACGGGCAAATCCCTAAACCGGGCGAGGTCATTGAATTTGCGCCGCTGAGTATTCAGATAGTGGAGGCGAACGATTACCGCGTTGACCTGGTCCGTATCGTGAAAGAACGCGACCCGCGCGAGGAAGAAGAAGAGTAATTCAGCGTAAAGGGATCGCGGGAATAACGTGATCATTATGGTGAGAGGGCGGCGGTCTGCGGCCCTCAAGCCAGCGTGGAAACTCTTTTAGCGGCATCGGCCGCGCGAACAGATAACCTTGTAAGACATCAACACCGTGGCGGCGCAGATACTCTGCCTGCTGCGGTGTTTCAACGCCTTCCGCGACCAAATCTATCCCCAGCCTTTGCGCCAGCGCGATAATAATGTCCGTCACCGTGGAGTTAACCGCGTCGGTGCCTATGGCGGCGGTGAATGATTTATCTATTTTCAACACGTCCGGATTTAAGGTTTCAAGGTACGCAAGGGAACTCTGTCCGGTGCCGAAATCATCAATGGCTAATTCGACGCCCAGCCGATGTAAATCGCGCACCACCCGATGGTCGACTTCCGGCAGCGCGTCACGCTCGGTTAGCTCAAGCGTAAGGCGCTGAACGGCATTCGCCGGGAACCAGTAGCGCCGCAGATCGTCGATAATCTCGCTATTGTGGAAATGGCTGGCGGCCACGTTCAGCCCAATGTGAAAATCCGGTGAGCCAGGGAACATTGCCAGCTGACGGACGGTTTCATCCAGCACAAAACGCGTGAGCGGTGCGATAAGATTTTGCTGTTCGGCAAGGGGAATAAACACGTCGGGTGAAATCCAGCCCTGCCGCGGGTTATTCCAGCGCAGCAGCAGTTCTACACCGACGCACTCTAAGCTACGGGAATTCAGCTGCGGCTGGCAGAAAACCTCGAACTCTCGCGAGGCAAGCCCGAGGTTAATCTCCCAGGAAAAGCTCATGCGGTTAGCGGTGGCAAGCCAGGTGATATAGCCGATCAGCATGCTAAGGATCAGCGCCAGCGGAAGCTGCGTCGGGAGATTCTTCAGGGCCAGATCGCTGGCGGAAGGGCCAACGGTGGTTATCGAGAACGGAAACTTTTCTGAAGCCATTTCATGGAGGACCTCACCGCTGTCAGCGCTTACGCGTGCCAGCAAGCCCTTACCATATTCCAGATGTGTACCCGCCACGTTCAGCACGGCGCGCGACACCCAGGGCCGCTCCGGTTCGAGCATCAATTCGATTAGCATTTCGATATTCACGACCTCCATAATGCCATCGTGGCTGGCGTTTTGCGCCGGATGCCAGGAAATCAGGATCGGCGAGCCTTTAAGCAAAGACCGGTCGATGGAAAGCAGGAGGAGCGGCGTGGGGGCAGGCAGGCGCGGCTGGAGCAGCGAAAGCGGGATATTTCGGGGGCCAAAAATACTCGAGCAGTAAAGCACTCCGTCTTTGACCAGGGCGATGGCTCGCAGGGTTTGCATTCTGGCCACGTACTCGCGTAGCCTGAGCTGCGCCGTATCGCAGGACATGCCGACCAGTTGCAGGACATCCGCGCTGATGTCTTGCAGGGGCGCAAGCACGTTCTCAAGCGTAGTGATGGCCCGGGAGTTGAAGGCGAGCATGCGGTGTTCATTCATATTGCGTTCAGCGACATAGCGCAGGCTTAAGGTGAGAAAAAGGACCAGCACGGCCATAGCTGCACAGACAATAAAGCGCCTGCGACGATAACCCTTAATGATACGTTGCGCGGTCTGCATCCCTGGTCACCTTTGCTCGGCCTGCGACCAACCATTGTGCGCAGAACATTCAAAGTGTAGTGGGGGAATGGGCTAACGACGAGGGAAGAAGAAAGGATTGTGCAGGGCGCCAGACAAGGCGCCCTGCCGGGGCGGTTAATTAGTCACACTGCACTTTTATCGCCAGGCCTCCGCGAGAGGTTTCGCGGTATTTGGCATTCATATCTTTGCCCGTCTCGTACATCGTCTCAATAACTTTATCAAGGGAAACGCGCGGCTCGCTGGTACGACGCATAGCCATACGGGTAGCGTTAATCGCTTTCACGGAAGCAATCGCGTTACGTTCGATGCACGGCACCTGTACCTGACCGGCTACCGGATCGCAGGTCAGCCCCAGGTTATGCTCCATACCGATTTCCGCCGCCACGCAAACCTGCTCCGGACTGGCACCTAAAATCTCTGCCAGACCCGCAGCGGCCATCGAGCAGGCCACGCCCACTTCACCCTGGCAGCCAACTTCGGCGCCGGAAATAGAAGCGTTCATTTTGTAGAGCGCACCGATGGCCCCCGCAGCCAGGAAATAGCGGATCCAGGTATCCGGGCTGACCGGCTCGATAAAATGATCGTAGTAGGCAAGCACAGCAGGGACGATGCCGCAGGCACCGTTAGTCGGGGCGGTCACTACGCGTCCACCGGCAGCGTTCTCTTCGTTAACCGCCAGCGCGAACATATTGACCCAGTCCACCACATTCATCGGATCGTGGGAAAGTTTGTCGCTGGAGACCAGCATACGACGCAGCGCAGAAGCACGACGCGGGACGCGCAGCGGGCCTGGCAGCACGCCTTCGGTGTTCACGCCGCGATCGATACAGGCACGCATCGTGCTCCAGACGTTGGCGAAGTACTCTTCAATCTCTTTGCGGCTGTGCAGCGCCAGCTCGTTTTGCATGATCACACCGGAAAGGGACATACCGGTATCTTTGCAGTGCTGAAGCATTTCGTGTGCGGAATTAAATGCATAGGGCACGACGATTTCATTGACGGCTTCTTTGCCGAAATGCTCTTCATCAACGATAAAGCCGCCGCCGATGGAGTAGTAGGTCTTGCAGTAGATCTCTTTATCGCCGCTGTAAGCGTGGATCGTCATGCCGTTTTCGTGCAGCGGCAGGTTGTCGCTGCTAAAGCGCATGCCGTTATCTTTCGGGAAATCGACCTCATGGCGGCCCTGGGCCAGCCACAGGCGACCGCGCGCTTCAACGTCGCGAATAAAACCGGGAATAGCGTCAATATCAACGTTGTCCGGCTGGTTACCTGCCAGACCCATGATAATGGCGATATCGGTGTGGTGGCCTTTCCCCGTCAGAGAGAGGGAACCGTAGACATCCACCGCCACGCGCGTGATGCTCTCAAGCAGACCTTTTTCGACCAGATCATCGACAAACTGCTTACCGGCCTTCATTGGCCCGACGGTATGGGAACTGGAAGGCCCAATGCCGACTTTGAACATGTCGAATATGCTAATCACACTAAAACTCCTCTGAGGCACCGCGTTTGTAAAATATGATGCTATAAATTGGCTGGTCGCTAGTTTAAAAATTTATTGCTTACCTGAGTAAACTATTCACATGAATTAAACTAATGGTTAACGATAAAACACCTAATATCAGCGCAATCACAGCAAGACTCTCTACGTAATATAGTCTCTTTGGCACAATGAAAGGGTGATCAAGGTTCCACACCTATCTGCAAAGCCAGCTCGCGGATAATGCCTGCCGTCATGCCCCAGACAAAATAGTGCTGATACCAGGAAAGCCAGACGCGGTGTGCGTTACCGCGGCGATGGATATCGAGTGGATGATAACGCCCGAGGCGCAGGGCCTCGATCAGCGGCATTTCAAAAACGGCGGCTACTTCGTCTTCGCTGGCACGATAAGGCAAATCAGGCGGGATGATGCCCACGACCGGCGTGACCTGGAAGCCCGTCACGCTGTCAACGGGGGGAAGGGTACCGATGATTTCCACGCGGTCAGGCGGGATGGCGACTTCTTCGTGGGCCTCGCGCAGGGCAGCGGCGATAAGCGATGCATCCGTGTTGTCCACCGCTCCGCCGGGGAAAGCGACCTGGCCTGGGTGTTTGCGCAGCAGCGGGGAACGCTGGGTCAGCAGCAGGCCGGGCTGCGGGCGGCGCACGACAGGCACCAGTACGGCGGCCTGGCGCTTATTGCTGGCGCTTACGCTTGCAAGCGACGGCTGCAACAGCTGGAAGCGCGACAGAAAATCATTGAGCGTCAGGGAGGGGCCGGACATGCATCAGTTCTCCAGTGTGGGCAGGATACGGTTAACTTTATCAAATGTTTCCTGATATTCGCTCTCTTCCGTGCTGTCGGCGACGATACCGCCCCCGGCAGAGCAGTACAGCCTGCCGCCCTCCGCGATAAGCGTTCGGATGGTAATACTGGTATCCATATTGCCGCAGAAACTGAGATAGCCAATGCTGCCGCACCAGGCATTGCGGCGCTGCGGCTCCAGCTCTTCAATAATTTCCATCGCCCGCACCTTAGGCGCGCCGGTGATAGAGCCGCCGGGGAAGCTGGCGCGCAAAAGATCGGTTGCCTGTAACCTTTCAGGGAGATCTGCTGTGATGGTGCTGACAAGATGATGCACCGCCGGGAAAGGCTCAACCACGAACAGCTCCGGGACGCGTACGCTTCCGGGGACGGCAACCCGCCCAATATCATTACGCAGCAGATCGACAATCATCAGGTTCTCGGCCCGGTCTTTCGGGGAGGCTGCGAGTTTTGCGGCCTGTTTCGCATCCTCACCGGCATCTTGCAGACGCGGCAGGGTACCTTTAATTGGCCGCGTCTGAATTTTTTTGTCTTCCAGTAAAATGAAGCGTTCCGGCGAGAGACTCAGTATCACGCTGTCTTCAAGGCGGATAAAGGCGCTAAAGGGCGCCCGATTGGCCGCGTTCAGTTTTTCGAACGCCAGCCATTCATCGCCGAGATAAGAGGCGCTGAAACGCTGGGCAAGGTTGACCTGGTAGCAGTCGCCACTGAGAAGATATTCCTGTACCTGGCGGAAATTACGTCCATACTGCTCGCGGGTCATGTTGGATCGCCAGTTGCTGGTCAGGCGGAAAGCCTCGCGAGGCGGCCTGCTTTGCGACTCCAGCCAGCTCAGGCGCGCTGATATATCTCCCCAGCACAGCAGCGTCAGCCGCTTTTGCTGGTGATCGGCAATTAACGCCCAGTCATATATCCCTACCGCCATATCGGGCGTGTGCAGAGAGGCTTGCGCAAGGTGGGGGATTTTTTCAAAATGACGGCCCAGGTCGTAGCCAAACAGCCCCAGCGCACCGCCAGCAAACGGCAGGTCTTCGCGGGTGTGCGGCGCAAAGCCAAAGCCGTCCAGCGCCTGTTGCAGCACGGCCAACGGATCGCCGTGGTGTACCTTAGTTACCCCGTCGAGGGTGCAGGTGGTTTGCAGGCCGCGAGTCACCACCGTGCCACGGGGCTGGGCGACCAGAATATCAAAACGGTTATGGGGATGATCGGCAAAGCCTGAGTGAAGCAGCATGGCCCAGGGCTTGTCGGCAAGGGTGGAAAAAGTTTGTTGAACAGCATCCGGCTGCCAGGGGAGCCGGTGTAAAGCGGGAGTTTGCAACGTCATTACCCAAACCTGAAAACGAAAGTCGCCAGCCTGCCATAAAAAGAATTTTCTGGCACCCGTCAGGCGACGTGAAAGATAATTTATTTAAAGCAATGTAACAGGAGTCTACGATGATTTCAGGTTTACCAGCACTGTCCCACGAGCAGCAACAGCAGGCCGTCGAGCGTATTCAGGAGCTTATGGCGCAGGGGATGAGTAGCGGAGAAGCCATCACCGTTGTGGCGGCAGAGATCCGCGCTTCACATACCGGGGAGATGATCGTTGCTCGTTTTGAAGACGAGGACGAAGAAGAACAGACGCCGGAAGAGCAGCCGGACTACGGCCACGGCCCGGACAGCGATCAGGAAGACGATTAAACTCTGCGCTGGAAGGCACTACGTTTCCCCCCTGCGGCACAATCACCCCGGGGTGGGCAACGCAGTGCTCCCGACGTTCATTTTACACGGCGGCGATAATTTTGATTTCAACCTTATAACGCGGATTCATCAGTTTCGCCTGTACGGTGCAGCGAACAGGGGCCTGGCCCGCTACAACCCATTCGTCCCACGCTTTATTCATCGCCGCAAAGTCCTCACCGTCGGGTAAAAAGATGGTGACATCCAGAATTCGCGTCTTATCGCTGTCCAGCTCTTTCAGCATGGCATCAATCTGCGCGAGGGTATTAGCGGTTTGTTCGTATGCGTTCGCATCCAGATTTTCCGGTACGCCGGTGTAATAAACTGTCTGGTTATGAATGACGGCATCGGACCAACGCGCTTCAGGTTTTACACGCACAATACTCATGACTCTTTCCTTATCAACGGGCTTAATTTTGCCAACAGACTGCCATAATCGCGATTTGGCTTCCACCTGCTTGCTGGATTAACACTCCCGAGGCTGACATAATCACTGGCAATATATCCAGGGGGTAATGTGACGGACGATTTTGCAGCAGACGGTCAGCTTGCGCTGGCGATACCGGGCTTTAAACCGCGTGAACCGCAGCGAGAAATGGCGCAGGCCGTCACCCAGGCCATTACCGACGGGCGAGAGCTGGTGGTGGAAGCCGGTACCGGGACCGGGAAAACCTATGCCTATCTTGCCCCTGCGCTGCGTTCGGGTAAAAAAGTCATTATCTCTACCGGCTCGAAGGCGCTTCAGGATCAGCTCTATGCCCGCGATCTGCCAACCGTGGCGAAGGCGCTTGGCTTCAAAGGCCGTCTCGCTTTGCTGAAAGGGCGTTCGAACTACCTCTGTCTGGAGCGGCTTGAGCAGCAGGCGCTGGCGGGCGGCGATCTGCCGGTGCAAACCCTGAGCGAAGTTATCCAGCTGCGTAGCTGGGCTATCGAGGCGGTGGATGGCGATATCAGCGCCTGCACCAACGTCGCGGAAGATTCCACGGTCTGGCCGCTGGTGACCAGCACCAACGATAACTGCCTGGGGCAGGATTGCCCGCTCTATAAGGACTGTTTCGTGGTCAAAGCCCGTAAAAAAGCGATGGACGCGGATGTGGTGGTGGTAAACCATCACCTGTTTCTTGCGGATATGGTGGTGAAAGAGAGCGGTTTTGCGGAGCTTATCCCGGAGGCCGAAGTGATGATCTTCGATGAGGCCCACCAGATCCCGGATATTGCCAGCCAGTATTTTGGTCAGTCCGTCTCCAGCCGCCAGCTGCTGGATCTCGCCAAAGATATTTCCATCGCTTACCGCACCGAGGTGCGCGATGCCCAGCAGCTGCAAAAAAGCGCCGATCGCCTGGCGCAAAGCACCCAGGATTTCCGTCTGCAGCTTGGCGATCCGGGCTATCGCGGGAACCTGCGCGAGCTGCTTGCTCAGCCGGCTATCCAGCGCGCATTAGTGCTGCTGGACGATGCACTGGAACTTTGCTACGACGTGGCAAAACTTTCTCTCGGGCGTTCGGCGCTGCTCGATGCCGCCTTCGAAAGGGCGGTGATTTATCGCGGCCGTATCAAACGATTAAAAGATGTCAATCAGCCGGGTTACAGCTACTGGTACGAATGTAATTCCCGGCATTTTACCCTTGCGCTTACGCCGCTGTCGGTGGCGGACAAATTCAAAGAAGCGATCGCCCAGAAAGCAGGAACCTGGATTTTCACCTCGGCCACGCTTTCGGTTAACGATAAGCTAAGCCACTTTACCGATCGGCTCGGCATTGACGATGCCCGCACGCTGTTGCTGGCCAGCCCCTTTGACTATGCGACTCAGGCGCTGCTCTGCGTGCCGCGCGGGTTACCTGCGCCTAACCAGCCCCACGCCGCTCGCCATCTGGCAAAAATGCTCCAGCCGTTGATTGAGGCCAACAACGGCCGCTGTTTTATGCTGTGCACCTCCCATGCCATGATGCGTGAGCTGGCCGAACAGTTCCGGGCCAGTATGACGCTGCCGGTTTTATTGCAGGGTGAAACCAGCAAAGGCCAGCTTCTGGAGCAGTTTGTCAGCGCCGGGAATGCGCTACTGGTGGCAACCAGCAGCTTCTGGGAAGGGGTGGACGTACGTGGTGATGCCCTGTCACTGGTGATTATCGACAAGCTGCCGTTTACTTCCCCGGACGATCCGCTGCTTAAAGCACGCATGGAAGACTGCCGCATTCGCGGTGGAGAACCGTTCGACGACGTCCAGCTTCCTGATGCGGTGATCGCGCTCAAGCAGGGCGTGGGACGCTTAATCCGCGACGTGGATGACAGGGGGGTACTGGTTATCTGCGACAATCGTCTGGTCATGCGTCCTTACGGCTCCGTCTTCCTGAATAGTCTGCCGCCCACGCCGCGTACGCGGGACATAAATCGGGCAGTCGACTTCCTTAACGGCCTGCCGAGGCAGTAATTTGTGCCAGGCTATGGTATGATGCGTGCCGATTTTTGACCTTAAACTCCCGCCAGAGGTTGGCAAGTCCATGCGAATTTTAGCCATAGATACCGCAACAGAAGCCTGTTCGGTGGCCCTGTATAATGACGGCACCACCAGCGCCCATTTTGAACTCTGCCCGCGCGAGCACACGCAACGTATTTTGCCTCTGGTAAGGGATATCCTGAACCAGGGCAATCTTTCCTTGTCTGAGTTAGATGCACTCGCCTTCGGGCGAGGACCGGGGAGTTTTACCGGCGTGCGTATTGGTATTGGTATTGCGCAGGGGCTGGCGCTGGGCGCTGAACTGCCGATGATCGGCGTGTCAACGCTTGCAACGATGGCGCAGGGGGCGTGGCGCTTAACCGGTGCCACGCGCGTGCTGGCCGCTATCGACGCGCGAATGGGTGAGGTCTACTGGGCTGAATACCAGCGCGATGAGCAGGGGGTATGGCACGGCGAAGAAACAGAAGCCGTCCTGAAACCTGAGGCTGTTGCCTTACGGTTGCAGCAGCTTGAGGGAGACTGGGCGACCGTAGGTACCGGCTGGCAGGCGTGGCCTGACATGGCTTGCGAAAGCGGCCTGACTGTTTGCGACGGCGCAGTGACGCTGCCCGCGGCGCAAGACATGCTGCCGATCGCCATTCAGGCATTGAATGCAAACCGCACTGTGGCTGTTGAACAGGCGGAGCCGGTCTACCTGCGTAATGAAGTGACATGGAAGAAACTTCCCGGCAAAGAGTGATACTCAGCGTTACCAGGGTGCGTAGCGCGGTATAAGGAGATAGGGTATGGCAAGTGGTCATGTCAGGAAGTCAGGCTGTTTACTCACCGTCGTCGCCGCGCTGTTGCTCAGCGGCTGTGTGACGGTGCCGGACCCAATTAAAGGCACCAGTGCTACGCCTCAGCAGAATCTCCGTCAGGTCATGAGTGCCCCTGAGCTGTATGTGGGGCAGGAGGCTCGCTTCGGTGGCCGGGTGGTCAATATCGACAACCGGGACGGTAAAACGCGCCTTGAAATTGCCACGGTAAGCCTGGATGAAGGAGCACGTCCTGCGCTGGGTGAACCTTCCAAAGGGCGCATTTATGCGGATGTAAACGGGTTTCTCGACCCGGTCGATTTCCGTGGGCAACTGGTGACGGTCGTGGGGCCAATTAAAGGCGCGATTGCCGGAAAAGTGGGTGAAACGCCCTATAAATTTATGCTGATGCAGGCCAACGGTTATAAACGCTGGAACGTGGTGCAGCAGGTGGTGATGCCGCCGCAGCCGATGGATCCGTGGTTCTGGGGCGGGCCTTACGCGCGTCACGGGCACTATCCCTACGGTGGATACGGCGCATGGGGCGGCTGGTACGCACCGGGGCCCGCACAGGTACAAAGCATCGTAACTGAGTAACGTTTTGTTTTAAATAATATTTTTAACAGCGGCTTTGCCGCTGTTTGCTTTTATCCAGGACGGATGAAAAAAAAGAGTGATGTGCTTCGCAACCTTAAATCAGCTTAACTCTTAAACTGGTACGCTGAGTTAATATTATGTTAACGACATGTATTTTTATTGGGGTTGTGATGACGACTAATAATAAATTCAGAGGTGAATCCTTGAAGAAGGTTTGGCTTAACCGCTACCCGGCCGACGTTGCGGCTGAGATAAATCCCGATCGTTATCAATCCCTGGTTGATATGTTTGAACAGGCCACGGCGCGTTATGCCGACCAGCCCGCGTTCATGAATATGGGGGAGGTCATGACCTTCCGCAAGCTCGAAGAGCGCAGCCGTGCTTTTGCCGCTTATCTGCAACAAGGGTTGGGGCTGCAAAAAGGCGATCGCGTCGCCCTGATGATGCCGAACCTGTTGCAATATCCTGTCGCGCTGTTTGGCATTCTGCGGGCCGGTATGGTCGTGGTGAATGTTAACCCGCTTTATACCCCGCGCGAGCTGGAGCATCAGCTCAATGACAGTGGTGCCAGCGCGATTGTGATCGTGTCGAACTTTGCTCATACGCTGGAAAAAGTGGTCGATAAAACCCAGGTTAAACACGTTATCCTGACGCGTATGGGCGATCAGCTTTCCGCTGCCAAAGGGACGCTGGTTAACTTTGTGGTGAAATACGTCAAGCGCCTGGTGCCCAAATACCATCTGCCGGACGCCATCTCTTTTCGCCGGGCATTGCAAAACGGCTATCGGATGCAGTACATCAAACCGGAAGTCATTAGTACCGATCTCGCCTTCCTGCAATATACTGGTGGCACGACGGGCGTGGCGAAAGGTGCCATGCTGACCCACCGTAATATGCTGGCCAACCTTGAACAGGTAAGAGCGGCCTATAGCCCGCTGCTCTACGAACGCAAAGAGCTGGTTGTTACCGCGCTGCCGCTCTATCACATCTTCGCCCTGACCATGAACTGCCTGCTGTTTATCGAGCTGGGCGGGCAAAACCTGCTGATCACTAACCCGCGTGATATTCCGGGGCTGGTAAAAGAACTGGCGAAATATCCCTTCACTGCGATGACGGGTGTTAACACCTTGTTCAACGCCTTGCTGAACAATAAAGAATTCCAGCAGCTCGATTTCTCAAGCCTGCACCTCTCTGCCGGTGGCGGTATGCCGGTGCAGCATGCCGTGGCTGAACGCTGGGAGAAGCTGACGGGGCGTTTCCTGCTGGAAGGCTATGGCCTGACGGAGTGTGCGCCGCTGGTGAGTGCCAATCCGCACGATATGGATTACCACAGCGGCAGCATCGTGCTTCCTGTGCCTTCCACCGAAGTCAAAATGGTGGATGAGGAAGGCAATGAAGTGCCGGCGGGAGAACCCGGTGAACTCTGTGTCAAAGGCCCGCAGGTCATGCTGGGTTACTGGCAGCGACCGGATGCCACCGATGAAATACTCCAGGATGGCTGGCTGCACACCGGGGATATAGCGACGATGGATGAAGAGGGCTTTATGCGCATCGTCGATCGTAAAAAAGACATGATCCTGGTGTCCGGCTTTAACGTCTATCCGAACGAAATTGAAGATGTGGTTATGCAACATCCGGGCGTGCTGGAAGTTGCCGCCGTCGGCGTGCCGGGCGGGGCGAGCGGCGAAACGGTAAAAATTTTCGTGGTTAAGAAAGATCCGGCGTTAAATGAAGAATCTCTGGTGACCTTCTGTCGCCGCCATCTTACCGGTTATAAAGTGCCGAAGCTGGTGGAGTTCCGCGAAGAGCTGCCAAAATCTAACGTGGGCAAAATTTTAAGACGAGAATTACGTGACGAAGAGACCCGGACAGGCAACAATAAAGCCTGAGCCTGATGGTGGCTCTCGCGTCGGTTTCACCGCAGTGAGAGTGCCGACGAAGGAAGAAGGAAAAAAGCGTGGTCTTGCCTTCTGGATGGCGATAGCCGGAAATCAACGTATTGATTTTCCATATTTTTATTTGGTGATAGAGGCTCGTCTTGCAAATGGATGAGGTTTGTCATCAGTCTGACGCCGGTTTCACCGGCGTTTTTTTGGCGCAAACCAAGAGAAATGAATTTGACCTACCATATGATTACTACCGATGAGGCGCTGGCCGAGGTTTGCCAGGCCGCCCGTCAGGTTTCAGCCATCGCGCTGGATACTGAATTTGTCCGCACCCGCACCTATTATCCGCAGCTGGGGCTGATCCAGCTGTATGATGCAAACCAGGTTTCCCTTATCGACCCCCTGACTATCAGCGACTGGACACCTTTTAAGGCGCTGCTTGCCGATCGCAACGTCATTAAATTCCTGCACGCTGGCAGCGAAGATCTCGAAGTGTTCCTGAATACTTTCGGTGCGTTGCCGGATCCCTTTATAGATACTCAGATCCTCGCGGCGTTCAGCGGGCGGGCGCTTTCCTGCGGCTTCGCCACAATCGTTGAGGCTTATACCGGTATCGCGCTCGACAAAAGTGAATCCCGTACCGACTGGCTTGCGCGCCCGCTGACCGAACGTCAGTGCGAATACGCGGCGGCGGATGTGCTTTACCTGCTGCCTATCGCTCATAAACTGATGGCGGAAACGGAAGCCGCGGGCTGGATGAAGGCCGCGCTCGACGAATGCAATCTGATGGCGCATCGCCGTCAGGAGGTCCTCGACCCGGAAGAGGCCTGGCGCGAAATCAGCAACGCCTGGCAGCTGCGCACTCGTCAACTGGCCTGCCTGAAGAAGCTGGCTTCCTGGCGCTTACGTAAGGCCCGGGAGCGCGACATGGCGGTTAACTTTGTGGTGCGTGAGGAGAATCTCTGGCAGGTTGCCCGCTATATGCCAGGATCTTTGGGCGAGCTGGATAAGCTGGGCCTGAGCGGCAGCGAAATTCGCTTTCATGGCAAGACACTGATTGCGCTGGTGGCAGAAGCTCAGGCCCTGCCGGAAGAGCAGTGGCCGGCTGCGCTAAGTAACCTGGTCGATATGCCGGGCTACCGTAAGGTGTTTAAAGCCATTAAAGCTTTAGTTCAGGAAGTCAGTGAAACCAGTGGGTTAAGTGCGGAACTGCTGGCATCACGCCGTCAGATTAACCAGCTGCTAAATGCGCACTGGCAATTAAAAACCCTGACGACGCCCCCGGAATTAATCAGCGGCTGGCGTGGGGAATTATTAGGCGAAAGGTTGAAAACGCTGTTGGCGGAGTATTAATAAGTAGTCTGGGGTACTGTAAATAAATACAGTGAGGCGCGGTGGTAATATTAGGATTATTCCTGTCTTTGTTTAAGTTATATACCCCTGGTGAAGCCAGATAAAAATAAACCCCCTGCATAAAGCAGGGGGTTTATTATTTTTATCAGGCGGACTTCGGTGCTTCCTGGGTCTCTGGTAACGTAACGTTAAGTTCCAGAACAGAAATATCATCGCCTTTCTGATCGAGCACAACGGTCAACATATCAGGATCGATTTGCACATATTTGCAAATCACTTCCAGAATGTCGCGTTTTAGCTGCGGCAAATAGTGCGGCTCGCGGTCGCCACGACGGCGTTCGGCAACGATAATCTGCAGGCGCTCTTTAGCGATATTCGCGGTGTTCTTTTTCCGTGAGAGAAAAAAGTCTAGTAATGCCATTCCTTATCCTCCGAACAGGCGTTTGAGGAAACCTTTCTTCTCTTCTTCAATGAAGCGGAAAGGACGTTCTTCTCCGAGAAGGCGTTCAACGGTATCTGCGTAGGCCTGGCCCGCGTCTGCTTCTGCATCCAGGATAACAGGTTCGCCCTGGTTGGAAGCGCGCAGCACGGACTGATCTTCCGGGATAACCCCCACAAGAGGAATGCGCAAAATTTCCAGTACGTCTTCCATGCTCAACATATCGCCGCGGTTAACACGACCGGGGTTGTAGCGGGTGAGTAGCAGGTGTTCTTTAATCGGGTCTTCGCCGTTTTCAGCGCGACGGGATTTAGAAGACAGAATACCCAGGATACGGTCTGAGTCGCGTACGGAAGAGACTTCCGGGTTAGTGGTGATAATGGCTTCATCTGCGAAGTACAGCGCCATCAGCGCACCGGTCTCGATACCCGCTGGCGAGTCACAAACGATAAACTCGAAATCCATTTTTTTCAGATCGTCGAGCACTTTGGCCACGCCTTCGCGCGTCAGAGCGTCTTTATCACGGGTTTGCGAGGCCGGCAGAATGTAAAGTTGTTCCGTGCGTTTGTCGCGGATCAGCGCCTGATTGAGCGTCGCATCTCCCTGGATTACGTTGACAAAGTCGTAGACCACGCGGCGTTCACAGCCCATGATTAAATCCAGGTTGCGCAAACCAATATCGAAATCAATGACGACGGTTTTTCTTCCCTTCTGGGCCAACCCCGTAGCGATGGCCGCGCTGGACGTGGTCTTACCGACGCCCCCTTTACCCGATGTAACAACAATAATGCGTGCCATAAAGGAATTCCTTGTTAAAAGGGCTTAATTTAATGGTTGAATGGAAAGCGCGCCGCCCGCGAGACTCAGGCGCGCCGCTTTCCCATAATAATCGGCCGGGATTTGATCGCTCAGCCAGTATTCACCCGCTATTGAGACCAGCTCAGCTACCAGGTTGGTACAAAATATTTGCGCATCACGAGAGCCATCTGCACCCGCCAGGGCTCGGCCGCGCATCATGCCGTAAATATGAATGTTACCATCTGCAATCAGCTCCGCTCCGGCGCTGACGTGATTAGTGACAATCAAATCACAGTGTGGCGCATAAATGCGCTGCCCGGATCGAACCGGGGTGTCAATCAAACGCGTTTTTGTGACCGGATTAACAATTGGCTCAACGACGGCCACCGGTTCTACAGGACTAACCCTGGCGGGTCGTGGGGCTTTCTCTTTGCCTTCGGACAATAACGGTAGCCCTGCACGTTCAATTTCAATTTTTAACGCTTCATCTTTACAGCCGCTGATTCCCACCACGCGCAGACCGGTTACGGCTACCGCTTGCTGGACTTTTTTCCAGTTTACGGAACCATCGAGGCTGGCAATGTTGATAACCACCGGGGCATTCTTCAGAAACGCAGGAGCCTGGGCAATTTTGTCCTCAAGCGCCTGGCGAATGACCTCGGGTTGAGCATCATGCAAATGAACCACTGATAAGGTGAAACTGCTGCCCTTTAACTCGATTGGCGTGTTTGACATCCTGGCCTTACTCAATTCAGTTTCAATCCCCACGGCTGTGGGACGATATTCCGAAGTACATTAAGCATGGTATAGTCACAGTTATATTCAGGCAAGCCACCATCCGGTGAAAATAGAGTAAAAAAAATGTTTTGTGTGATCTACAGAAGTAGCAAACGTGACCAGACTTATCTTTATGTCGAAAAAAAAGACGATTTCTCTCGTGTCCCTGAAGAATTGTTGAAAGGTTTTGGTGAGCCTAAGCTTGCGATGATATTACCCCTCGACGGCAGTAAAAAACTGGCGAATGCGGAGATTGAAAAAGTGAAAAGTGCACTGAAAGAGGAAGGCTATTATTTACAGCTGCCTCCGCCGCCAGAAAGTTTGTTAAAAATGCACCTGGAAAAAAGCCCAAAAAAATAAGTTTCGGACTAGCGGTAAATCTTTCCGGCTACATTATGGTGGAAGATAGCAGCTGCAACTTAACCGCGAGAGGGTAGATGAAAACTTCAATACTCTGTTTGACTGTCAGCACCTTGCTCCTGGCCAGCTGTGCCGCAAAATCCCCCAGCGCGGGGGCCGTCACGCCTGCCGCAGCCGCCGTTGCCGCACAAACAGCGGCGCCCGCGCCTGCCAGCGGAGCCACCACCCTGGCAGAGCAGGGGCGCAATCCGGCTGAGTTCCCTGCCTTTGTGGAAGGTCTGAAGAAACAGGCCCGCAGCCAGGGGATCGGCGAAAGCACCCTGAATTCGGCATTCGCCAACGTCCATTTTGTTGACCGGGTCATCAAATCCGATCGCAACCAGCTGGAGAAAAAAATCACCCTGGATGATTACCTTGCCCGCGTGATAACGCCGGCAAAAGTGGCAGAAGCACGCACGCTCTATCAGCAGTACCAGGCGCAGCTTGCCCCGATAAGCGAGCGCAGCGGCGTACAGAGTAACTATATTGTCGCGCTGTGGGCGATGGAGAGTCGCTTCGGTAAGATTCAGGGTAAAGAAGATATTGTCTCTGCGCTGTCCACCCTCGCTTTTGAAGGACGCCGCCAGGCCTTCTTTACTAAAGAGCTGATGGCCTCGCTGCGGATACTCGACCAGGGGCATATCACGGTTGAAGAGCTGAAAGGCTCCTGGGCGGGGGCGATGGGGCAGAACCAGTTTATGCCAGGCTCTTACCTGCGCTATGGCGCAGATGGTGATGGCGACGGAAAAATCGACATCTGGAACAACACCCGCGATGTCTTTGCCTCCACGGCCAACTATCTGGCGACAGAAGGCTGGCAGGCTGGCGGCTCCTGGGGGAGCGAGGTGAAACTGCCAGCGGGGTTTGATACCGGACTGGCGGGTACGAAAGCAGCCCAGGGCAAAACAGTGTCACAATGGCAAAAGCTGGGCGTCACATTGCCGGATGGCTTACCGCTTCCGGCATCCGGCGAAAAAGCCTGGATTGTTACGCCGGATGATAATCAGGGGCGTTCTTTCCTGGTCTATAACAACTTCAGAACGATTATGCACTGGAATCGTTCTTACTACTTTGCCATCAGCATCGGCACGATGGCGGATGCGATAGCGCGTTAACCCGCTACCTGCTCAACTATCCTGCAATAAGCTCTCCACCCCGGTATTCACCGGGGATTTTTTTCTCTAGTATCAGAGACAGAAGAACACAACGACGCAGAGGAAAGGCATGTACCAACATCATAACTGGCAGGGTGCGCTGCTGGATTTTCCGGTCAGCAAAGTAGTGTGCGTAGGCAGCAACTACGCAAAACATATCAAGGAAATGGGCAGCGCGACCCCGCAAGAGCCGGTGCTGTTTATTAAACCAGAAAGCGCGCTGTGCGATATTCGCCAGCCGCTTGCACTGCCGCAGGGGCTTGGCTGCGTTCATCACGAAGTGGAACTGGCCGTGCTTATCGGTTCAACTCTCAGGCAGGCAACGGAAGAGCATGTCGCAAAAGCCATTGCAGGCTATGGTGTGGCGTTGGATCTGACGCTGCGCGATCTTCAGGGCAAGCTGAAGAAAGCCGGGCAGCCGTGGGAGAAAGCAAAAGGCTTTGATAATGCCTGCCCCATTTCCGGCTTTATACCGACCGCTGAATTTGCCGGCGATCCGCAAAATACCCTGATTGCCCTGAAAGTGAACGGTGAGACGCGCCAGCATGGCACTACCGCTGACATGTTGCATAAAATTCTGCCGCTGATCGCCTATATGAGCCGCTTCTTCACCCTACGCGCAGGTGATGTCATTCTGACTGGTACACCGGAAGGCGTCGGCCCGCTCAACAGCGGCGATTCGCTGGAGGTGAGCCTGGACGGACGTAGCCTGACGACTCGCGTATTGTAAGCGCTACCCGCTATACTGAAATTGTTTGCCGTCGGCTGGCGGCAAAACTTGCATCTTTATCCCCTAGCGTTTATAAGGTGCAGCTTAATTTTTCAAATGCGGGCACACTCAATGACACAGGCACCTTTTTGGCAGAGTAAAACACTCGACGAAATGAGCGATGCGGAGTGGGAATCACTTTGCGACGGCTGTGGACAGTGCTGCCTGCATAAGCTGATGGACGAGGACACGGATGAGATCTATTTCACCAACGTCGCCTGTAAACAGCTGAATATCAAAACCTGCCAGTGCAGAAACTACGCCCGCCGCTTTGAATACGAGCCGGACTGCATCAAGCTTACCCGCGACAATCTGCCGACGTTCGAGTGGCTGCCGCACAGCTGCGCCTACCGCCTGCTGGCGGAGGGGAAAGGGCTGCCGGAGTGGCATCCTCTTCTTACCGGCTCAAAAGCGGCTATGCATGGCGAACGCATTTCTGTCCGCCATATTGCGGTGAAAGAAACAGAAGTACGCGACTGGCAGGATCATATCCTCAACAAACCCGAATGGGCGGATTGAGGCGTTGATTGAATTGAGATTTTGTCCTGCTGCTCTATTGCCACGCCCAGCGGTGGGACATGTTGCTTACCCTCAGCGTTCAGTATGCCCATCCCAGAGCCATTGTTACTCTCTCATTTATTTTCCCTAAGCCGGAAAACAATCCGCTCCTTTCTCCTTTCTGCACAGGCGTCCCTTCCTGCCGGTTGACCTCTCAGCCGCTAAAACTGAAGGTGACACAAAAATAAATCGTACACGGCGGCATCTTTGTGATACGTTGTACTTTCTATAACAAGTAAAAGAAGGTTTTTATCCAGTACTTAACATTTAAGTGTCCGTCATGTGGCGGTTCACAGTATCGCACCTCCCCCTACGATGTCCGAGAAACAAATCCCCACGGCGCTGTTTGTATCTTCTGTAAATCCGGGATGCATGCTCTACACCGTCCGATGAGTGCGATTCATCACTATAACGTAGCTGCTCGCTAAGAGCCTGTTCCGCTGATTTTGCTTTCCCCACGCCTGCACTGTTAACATTCTGCCTCCTGACGGGAGGAATCATGAAGAAAATAACATTACTGATGGGTGCGCTAATACTCAGCGGCTGTTCATCACCCGAACCTACGGCGCCAAAATCGCCCCAGGTTATCGGCATGCCGAACCCGGCATCGGTTTACTGCCTGGAGAAAGGCGGTGAGCCGAGAACGGTGAAAACCGAACCGGGCGAGCGTGGCGACTGCATCTTGCCGGGCGGAGAACGAATTGACCAGTGGAAGCTTTATCGTCGCGACCACGCATTATAAAAAAACCCGCCATCGGCGGGTTTTTGCTTTCTGCTGTCGTGAAACTTAGCGACCAAACAGGTCACGGCGTTTTGGTTTGAAAGGCTGAGCAATCAGAACCAGCACGGCAATCACGAGGAAAATGGCGAAAATACCGACCAGCCACTGCACCATATCAAGGGTCAGGAATACCCACTGGCGCACGGCGCAGTCACCTGATGCGACAAATACCGACGGCAGCCATTGGTTCAGCGGCAGCCACGTCGGAAAGCGCGCGGCAAAATCACAGGTCACAAAAGGGGAAGGGTGCAGCTGCATCATTGTATGATCCCACGCCAGCTGAAGGCCTTTGCCTGCGCTGTACAGCCAGATGGCCAGCGCGCCATAACGCAGCGGTGATTTGGGCGCTATCGCACCAACCAGCCCGGCTCCCATGACCCCGAACAGAGCGCAACGCTCGTAAATACACATAACACACGGCTTCAGCAGCATCACGTGCTGGAACCACAACGCTACCATTTCCAGAGCAAAAGCGGTGAAGGCTAACAGCAGCCAGGCACCACGCCCACGGGAGCATTGGTTTAAATATCGCAACATACTCTATTTCCCTGCAATTTGCGGTGATTCGGCAGTGTAAACGAATTCGCTTTTTGTGCCAGTGGCACGGTGAAAAATATCTGCTTATTCAGATAAACGACTCCGGAATAAGGCCTGAGGGCAGCGAGCTGCCCGTTAAATTAGGTTAGTGCAGCAGATCCGCAGCCGTCGGTGCGGCAATCCAGCCGTGTGCCATCATCCAGTCCGTTGCCGGCATCAGCGTAAACTCCACGCAAAGCAGCCCCACCAGAGTTAACACCAGCGTGTAGGGAAGCGCCATCAGCACCATGCGGCCGTAGGAAAGGCGAATCAAAGGTGCCAGCGCCGAGGTGAGCAGGAACAGGAAGGCGGCCTGCCCGTTTGGCGTGGCAACGGAAGGCAGATTCGTACCGGTATTGATAGCGACCGCCAGCAGTTCAAACTGTTTAATGTCGATAATGCCGTTGGTTAATGCGGTTCTGGCTTCGTTGATGTACACGGTGCCGACGAACACGTTATCAGAAATGGAAGACAAAACGCCGTTGAAGAGATAGAACAGCGAAAGCTGCGCGTGCGGCTCCGCCTGCAAGACAAAATGAATAACGGGTGCAAAGAGATGCTGATCGATAATCACGGCCACGATGGCGAAGAAAACGGTCAGCAGAGCCGTAAACGGTAGCGCTTCGGTAAAGGCTTTGCCGATAGCATGTTCATCCGTTACGCCGCATAACGAGGTGGCGAAGATAATCACCGACAGACCAATCAGACCCACTTCCGCCAGGTGCAGGGCAAGGGCCACGACTAACCAGACGCCGATAATCGCCTGCACAACGAGCTTTACGCTGTCCTGCTTACTGCGCTTTTCCGCACTCCGGGTGTCGAAGTCTTGCAGGATACCGCGGACTTTTTCCGGTAAAGGCGCGCCGTAACCGAGGACTTTAGCGTACTCAAGCAGCGCGCAGGTCAGCAGGCCGCAGAAGAGAACCGGGACAGAAACGGGGGCCATCCTCAGGAAAAAATCACCGAAGTGCCAGCCGGCGTTTCTGGCGATAATCAGGTTTTGCGGTTCGCCCACCATCGTCATTACGCCACCCAGCGCTGTCCCCACGCCCGCGTGCATCATCAGGCTGCGCAGGAAGGCTCGAAACTGCTCAAGGGTGGTGCGGCTGTCGCTGCCAAGCAGGCTGTCGTCCAGCATATCGTTGCCGTCGCCGCCTTCCGAAGCGACGCGGTGATAGATAGAATAGAAGCCTACGGCGACGCTTATCACGACCGCCACCACGGTAAGCGCGTCAAGGAAGGCTGACAGGAACGCCGCCGCAGAGCAAAACGCCAGCGACAGCAGGATTTTTGAGCGGATACCCAGCAGCAGTTTGGTAAAGACCAGCAGCAGAAGCTGCTTCATAAAGTAGATGCCTGCGACCATAAAGATCAGCAGCAGCAGTACTTCCAGGTTACCCGAGACCTCGTCGCGAACGTGCTGCGCACTGGTCATGCCGATCATCACGGCTTCGATGGCGAGCAGGCCGCCTGGCAGCAGCGGGTAGCATTTTAAAGCCATCGCGAGCGTAAAAATGAATTCGGCCACCAGTATCCAGCCGGCAATAAAGGGGCTGATAAACCAGAACACAAGCGGGTTGATGACCAAAAAACAAAGGATGGCGAGTTTGTACCAGTCAGGAGACGGGCCCAAAAAATTGCGATAGAGCGCACGGCCGGTAGACATTTCCATGGTGAATTCTTCGTCCTCAGTAAGTGTATTGTTACGTTTCGCGCAGGGTTCAGTGAGCGGCTTTCAGGTTACTCGCGCCCTGCCTGACGATCAAGGCGCAGGAAATATTACCTGCATCGCTTTTTCACGAAATTTCAATACCGATCCGCTAAATGCTGGGCTGGTCAGCTATCTGGCGCGCGGCGCATCTGGTATGATGAGTCCAACTAGCTAAACCTGTGTAATGGAAATTCATACTATGGTCATTAAGGCGCAGAGCCCGGCGGGTTTCGCGGAAGAGTATATTATTGAAAGCATCTGGAATAGCCGCTTTCCACCGGGTTCCATCTTGCCTGCTGAGCGCGAGTTGTCTGAACTGATTGGCGTCACCCGTACCACGCTGCGCGAGGTGCTTCAGCGTCTGGCGAGGGATGGCTGGTTGACGATCCAGCACGGTAAACCTACCAGAGTGAATAACTTCTGGGAGACGTCAGGGCTTAATATCCTTGAAACCCTGGCGCGACTGGATCACGACAGCGTGCCGCAGCTGATTGATAATTTGCTCTCCGTGCGCACCAATATTGCCACTATTTTTATCCGCACGGCCATTCGCCAGCATCCGGATAAAGCGCAGGAAGTACTGGCCACGGCGGATTGCGTCGAAGACCACGCGGATGCGTTTGCCGATCTGGATTACAACATTTTCCGTGGCCTGGCTTTTGCCTCCGGCAACCCGATCTATGGTCTGATCCTCAACGGCATGAAAGGGCTGTACACCCGTATCGGGCGTCACTACTTCTCCAACCCGGAAGCACGCAGTCTGGCCCTGGGCTTCTACCATCGCCTGGGGACCCTCTGCAAAGAGGGGCTGCACGATCAGATCTTTGACACTATACGTACCTATGGTCGTGAGAGCGGGGAAATCTGGCACCGTATGCAGAAGAATTTGCCCGGTGATTTAGCGATGCACAGTCGCTAATAGCGCTAAAAAAAGAGGCTTCCCAGGGGAAGCCTCTTTGGTTTCTAAAGGCCATTTATTCTGGGCGGGCATTTATCTAACAGCTCAACGCTGCCGTCCTCATTTTGCTGCTCGAGCATAACGTCAAAGCCCCACAGACGATGGACATGCTTAAGCACTTCCCGACGGCCCTTATCCAGCGGCGTACGGTTGTGCGGGATATAGCGCAGCGTCAACGAGCGGTCACCGCGTAGATCAACATTCCACACCTGAATATTTGGCTCCAGATTGCTCAGATTATACTGCGCGGAAAGCTGCGCGCGTATCTCCCGGTAGCCTTCCTCGTTGTGAATCGCTGAGATTTCCAGGTAGTTGTTATGATCGTCATCAAGCACGGTAAACAAGCGGAAATCACGCATCAGTTTTGGCGACAGAAACTGGCTGATAAAGCTTTCATCCTTAAAGTCGCGCATGGCGAAATGCAGCGTTTCCAGCCAGTCTTTACCGGCAATATCCGGGAACCAGTATTTGTCTTCCTCAGTGGGGTTCTGACAGATACGTTTAATATCCTGGAACATGGCAAAGCCCAGGGCATACGGGTTGATCCCGTTGTACCACGGGCTGTTATAAGGCGGCTGGAACACCACGTTGGTGTGGCTGTGCAAAAACTCCAGCATAAAACGGTCGGTGACTTTGCCCTCATCGTAAAGGTGGTTGAGGATGGTGTAGTGCCAGAATGTCGCCCAGCCTTCATTCATTACCTGAGTTTGTTTTTGCGGATAAAAATACTGGCTTACCTTACGCACGATACGCAGGATCTCTCGCTGCCACGGCTCCAGCAGCGGCGCATTCTTCTCCATAAAATAGAGCAGGTTCTCCTGCGGCTCGGAAGGGTAGCGACGCGCCTCGGCAATCGTCTTTTCTTCTTCGCGGCGAGGCAGGGTACGCCATAGCGTATTCACCTGGCTTTGCAGATACTCTTCGCGGCTTTTCTGTCGAGCCTTCTCTTCCTGTAGCGAAATCTTTTGCGGGCGCTTATAGCGGTCGACGCCATAATTCATGAGGGCATGGCAGGAGTCGAGCAGGCGTTCAACTTCGTCCACGCCATAGCGCTCTTCGCACTCGCTGATGTATTTACGGGCGAAGATCAGGTAGTCGATTATCGAACTGGCATCCGTCCAGCTGCGGAACAGATAGTTGTTTTTAAAAAATGAATTATGGCCGTAGCAGGCATGGGCGATAACCAGCGCCTGCATGGTGATGGTGTTCTCCTCCATCAGATAGGCGATACAGGGATTGGAGTTAATTACAATCTCATAGGCCAGCCCCTGCTGACCGTGTTTATAGAGCCGCTCGGTTTCAATAAATTTTTTGCCAAACGACCAGTGCGGATAGTTTATCGGCATACCGACGCTGGAGTAGGCGTCCATCATCTGCTCGGAGGTGATCACTTCGATTTGATGCGGATAGGTGTCCAGGCGATAGAGTTTGGCGACCCGGTCTATCTCGGCAAGATAAACATCAAGCAGCTCGAACGTCCAGTCCGGTCCATCACTCAGCCGTGGGGAATCCTTTGTGGCGGAATCAGTAACAGTAGCCATCAGCGCGCCCTCATTGTTGTCGGCTTTCTCTGAATGGAAAGCCTCACTTCAAAGGATAGAACACTCCGCAAACTTAGCGCCCGCCAGCAAAATATTTTCTGCGCGATTTATTTATTCTGATCCGCCGCTTTTCACGAGATGAACAGATTTTTATTCTGTAGTAAATATTATCCGTCGCAGGAGATACTAATTCTACGCCTGCCGCTATGAAGGGCGAAGGTGTGAGGATGCTCACCATAATAAAGCCATATGTTGAATAACATTTTCATCTGGGTTATCAATTTGTAATCAGAAGATTATTCTTTTAGCAAAACGGTGGGACAGCTATGCGTGTTGTGGTGCTCGGAAGTGGCGTTGTCGGTGTTGCCAGTGCGTGGTATTTACGCCAGGCGGGTCATGAGGTGACGGTCATCGACAGAGAGGCAGGGCCTGCGCTGGAAACCAGCGCCGCCAATGCGGGGCAAATATCTCCGGGCTACGCGGCGCCCTGGGCGGCACCCGGCGTGCCGCTTAAAGCCATTAAATGGATGTTTCAGCGCCACGCCCCGCTGGCCATCAGCCTCGACGGCACGCGCTTTCAGCTAAAATGGATGCTGCAAATGCTGCGCAACTGCGATATGCGGCACTACCAGAGCAATAAAGGCCGCATGGTGCGCCTGGCCGAATACAGCCGTGACTGTCTGAAAGAGTTACGCCACAGCACGGGCATTGAGTATGAAGGCCGCCAGGGCGGTACGCTACAGCTGTTCCGCACGGCCCAGCAGTTTGAGAATGCGGCGAAAGATATCGCTGTGCTGGAAGAGGCGGGTGTCCCGTATCAGCTCCTTGAGGCCAGCCAACTGGGTCAGGTTGAACCTGCACTGGCAGCCGTAGCCCATAAGCTGACCGGTGGTTTGCGCTTACCCAACGATGAAACCGGCGACTGCCAGCTTTTTACTCAAAACCTGGCGCGTATGGCTGCGGAGGCGGGCGTTGAGTTTCGTTTCAACACGCCGGTCGATCGCCTGCTTTATGAAGGGCAGAATATTTACGGTGTGCAGTGCGGCAAAGAAGTGGTGAAAGGGGATGCCTACGTGGTGGCCTTTGGCTCATACTCCACCGGGCTGCTGAAAAATATCGTCGATATCCCCGTCTATCCGTTAAAAGGCTACTCCCTGACCATTCCCATCGCCGATGAGCAGGGCGCGCCGGTTTCCACGGTTCTCGATGAAACCTACAAAATCGCCATTACCCGTTTTGATAACCGCATCCGTGTCTGATGCGCCGCGCGATAAATGCGCCCATTTCCGTGAGATAAATGGCATCGCTGCGGCGTTTCAATATTTGCAAAAGAATTACAATCCTACCGCGTCATCCTTTCTCTGACCATCTACCGGAAAATACCGGTACAACGTCGATAACCCCACTCCGTAGATAATGGCCAACTGCTGGCGGGTATGCCCCTTAACCAATAGCCGTGCAATCTGTTCTCGCTCATGCGGCTTTAATGCGTTGGGCCTTCCACCTATGCGTCCCTGTGCTCTGGCGGCTGCCAATCCGGCAAGTGTGCGTTCGACGATCAGCTCACGTTCCATCTCCGCCAGTGCCGACATCACATGGAAAAAGAAACGCCCCATGGCAGTGCTGGTATCAATACTGTCTGTTAAAG
>CAMLJN010000025.1 GCA_946480445.1 uncultured Buttiauxella sp. | reverse complement strand
GCGCCGCGGGGGTTACCTCCTTTGATATATGAACTAGCCGCACCGCCGATCCCGAATGATAAATTTACGCGGTTGGAAATCCTGTGCAAAAGCGGGGTAAAGGGATGATTGATACCAGACTCGATTTCTCCGGCCTGCTGGATTTATCCAAAGACCTCGAAGCGCTCAGCAAAGCTGAAAATCGCGGGGTTATGCGTAATGCAACCAGGGCGGCTGCGACTATTTTCAGAGACGAAGCGAAGAAACGCGCGCCAAAGCGAACCGGGAAGCTCAGGAGAAACATCGTTGTAGTGACGATGCGCGATCGTGGCGGTGGCATTATTTCCGGCGTCCATGTCCGTGGAGCCAACCCTCGCACAGGTGCCAGCGACGGAAAGATGAAAGCCAGTAACAGGAACAATGCGTTTTACTGGCGTTTTGTCGAAATGGGGACGTCGAACATGGCACCCATTCCTTTCCTTCGCCCCGCCTATGACTCACGACAGGAAGAAGCAGCAAAGGCTGCGTTTGACGAGGCCAACAGGGCCATAGACAGGGCGCTTATCAAATGACAGAAGCCGACATAAAACCGTATCTGAAACCGCTGGTAGGGGGGAATGCTTACCCGTACGTAGTGAAACTTAACGCCCAGGGTGAACCAGCCGTATCGCCGCCATGGATCGTTTTCTCGCTTATATCAGAAACGGAAGGCGATGTCCTGTGCGGTCAGGCCGAAACAGCAACCTCTCTTCAGATTGATGTGTACGCTAAAACTATTGATAAGGCCAGGGAAATAAGGGCGCGGGCGCAGGAAGCCATAAAACCTCTTAACCCCGTCAGCATTAACAGAACAAGCAGTTATGAGTCAGATACGAGCCTATACCGCGCAACGATAGAAGTTCAAATCTGGGAATGAATATACCCCTCAAACATCGCCACCTTCTGGTGGCTTTTTTATGTCAGGAGATCGCTAATGAGCAGTAAATACGAAAAAACGCAGGGTACGAAACTCTCCATCACCGATGGTCCGGCCACTGAGGTTAATCCCACCGGAGCAACCTGGCTGGAGGGGCAGTGTGCAACCCGAGAAATCAGCTATACCGGCGGGCAAAAGTCGGATATTGACGTCACAACCCTATGTTCAACCGAGCAGGAAATGACAAACGGGCTGGCCGCGCCTGGTGAGTTGAGCCTGACCCGTAACTGGGCGGCTGATGACCCGGTGCTGGATGAACTGGAAACAGCATACCACAACGACGAACTACGTGCCTTCAAGGTCGTGTTCCCATCGGGAAACGGCTACGCTTTCCTTGCTGAAGTTCGGCAAAACTCCTGGTCAGTAGCGACCGCAGGTGTCGTAAGCGCATCCTACACCCTACGGCTTAAGGGCAAGCCTCAACGGATCAGCCCAACAAGCTAATCGACAGAACTCGATTATTTCTCTCAACTACTCAGGATTAGAAAATGCCGAAAGAACAGCTTAAAAACTCCATTCGATCACTGGCGCTTGCGCCCATGTCTGGATTCAGAACCACAGTTATCAAAGTTCCGGAATGGGAAGGTGCCAGGGTTAAGCTGCGGGAGCCATCTGGCGCAGCCTGGGTTGAATGGCGCCAGATTGTTAACCCGGATCTGGGTGATGCGGAGGAGCAGCAGAAACTCACTGCTGCACAAACTGCGCATAGAAATATGCAGGCTGATGTGGTGCTGTTTATTGATGTCCTGCTTGATGAAGACGACATGCCAGTATTTACCTCTGAAGACAAACCGCAGATTGAAGCCATTTATGGTCCAGTGCATTCCCGATTGTTAAAGCAGGCGCTAGACCTTGGTACGTCATCGGTTGACGCCGAAAAAAAGTAAAAGACCCCGGCACATTCTTCCTGATGTCTCTTGCGCTTCGTCTCGGTAAAACGGTTCATGAGCTGACGCAGACAATGACGGCCAGCGAGTTGAAAATGTGGATCGAGTACGACAGGCTTAGCCCAATCGGTGACAGGCGCGGTGACATACAGGCGGCACTTGTGGCCTCTTCTGTTTATCGCTCACAGGGTGGAAAGGCCACCCTGGACGATTTACTGCTTCGCTGGGGGGCGCAGGAGGAAGAGGATGATGGCGGGGCCGGGCTTGAAGATTTCCTGGCTAAATTGGCGGACTAACGCTAACACCCAAACAGAAATAAAAAATTGAGATGGAAATCTGATAGTATGCTCCTTTACACATTTTAAAGGTGTCAAAATGTACGGTTCAGGTTTGGATGCAGTCATATTGTTTTTTATAGTTTTTGGATGGGCAATTAGTCTAATTATTACTTTTTATATAATCAGAGGTGCAGTAAGGGCTAATGAGCAAATTGAAATCCTTAAGTCTATAAATGAGAAGCAGAACGCTCAAATTGATCTCTTAATATCACTTGCGCATTCTAAACCTGATGGTGATAGTTGATTTTGTTTGTTGATACTTAGCAAGCCTCGCCTCGGCGAGGTTTTTTATTGCCCGGGGGGCTATATGGCAACGTTACGAGAACTTATTATAAAGGTTTCTGCAAATTCCAGTTCCTTTCAAACTGAGATTGCTCGCGCATCCCGCATGGGTGCTGATTATTATAAAACAATGGAGCAGGGTGGAAAACGTTCCGCTGCCGCAACAAGGCAATCTCAACTAGCATTACGAGAATTAAACGCACAACTTATTTCAGTTAAAGCAACTGCATCCGGTATGGCTGGCGCTTTTGCTGGTGCTTTTGCTTCCGGGCAGCTGATTAACTATGCGGACACTTGGAATCAGTTAAACGGGCGCCTCCGGTTAGCCTCTATCTCTACAGAAGATTTCTCTACTGCGCAGCGTACGCTGATGGACATTAGTCAACGCACGGGGACTTCCCTGGAAGCAAACTCAAACCTCTACAGCCGCATCGCTTCATCATTACGTGATGCAGGCTATGCATCGAAAGATGTGGCCGCCGTGACTGAGACGGTTGCAACATCGCTTAAGCTCTCCGGGGCTAGTACAGAAGAAGCCAGTTCTGTTATTACGCAGCTTAGCCAGGCGCTCGGTTCTGGCGTCCTGCGAGGTGAGGAGTTCAATGCCATTATGGAAAATGGTGGGCGCTTAGCTAAATTGCTGGCTGATGGGCTTGGTACTACCGTCGGTGGCCTACGTAATATGGCACAGAATGGTGAGCTTACTACAAATAAAATCGTACCGCTGCTTACTAATGTTGAGCAATTACGTAAAGAATTTGAAACTCTACCTGCTTCTATCAGCGGCTCAGGGCAGAAGGTAAAAAATGCCTTCATGGCTTGGGTAGGAGCGGAAAACGATGCAGTAGGAGCCTCATCAGCGCTAGCAGGTGCTCTTGACGGCTTGTCACAGAACATCGGTACGGTAGCTGATGCTGCAGGAGTGCTGGTTGGTGTTGGCGTCGCTAAATATCTAGGCGGAGTTGTTACAAGTGCAACGACAGCTACAGGGCAGCTTATTGCAACACGAAAAAGCACTATCGCCTTGGCTGACGCCCAGGTTCACGCTGCAACTCAAGCACAACGAAAAGCGATAGCTACGGCTGAAGCCTCTCGATCTGATTATGCTCTTGCTTTAGCAGAGGCTAATGTCGCGAAAAACACCAATGCTTCAACACTTGCTACTGCAAATTTAGCGAAGAAGCGCAGCGAAATGATCGCAGCAAATGCAAATTTAGTTTTATCCAATAGGGCCGTACTTGCATCCCAGGAATCATTGAACAAGGCCGCATCGACAATTGGTCTGGCAAAAAATGGGCTGAGTGGATTGCTTTCTCTGGTTGGAGGGTGGCCTGGAGCTGTAATGGCTGTAGGAGCTGCGTGGTTATACGCTTATGAGAAAAGCGAGCAAGCAAGGGAATCTGCACTAGCTTACGGTGAAGAGCTAGCTAAATCCAGACCATCTTCCGGGGTATCCCTAGCTCAGGTTGATAACTCTAATGAGATTAATAAAACAGCCGTATCCATGCGATACCAAGCAGAGGAAATAGCACGCTTAAATAATCAGATCGCTGAATTAAATCAGCAGCAATATAACGCATATCAGGCCATGAAAAACAGCACGGAGGGGTCGTGGTCATACAATAATGCTCAAGAATCTTTGGTTGATATTAATAGGCAGCTAACTGAGGCTGAGCAATCCAGACAGTCTATTTCAGAACAGCTAAATATTACTACGGAACATCACACCAACCTTTTACGGCAAAGCGAGGCAGCAAGAACAGCTTATTATAATAGCTTTGTGAATATGACTGGGCAGGGTGCTTTATTCAAAAAAACACTTGATGGTATAAATCAGTCGTTACAATTAAATGCCTCTCTCACTCAATCACCACTTTTACCACAGCAAGACGAAATCTCTGATAAAGACCAGGCGATCCTCACCCAGAAACAGCAGCAAGCAGAGCTTGCCGGGCTAACTGGGCTTGAGCGTGTTCGTAAGCAGGCTCAAATTGACCTTCAGAGAATGGGGCGGGTCGGGGCTGAAAACGCAACGTATGCCAAGCAATACACTCAAGCTTTAGAAGACGAATATAAGAACTCGCAACGAGTATCCGCGTCTAGGAAAAATAACACCATTACTGCAAATGCTCAGAGCAAGGCAGTCACCGAAGCATCCAGAGCAGCAGAGCAATACAGTAGAAAACTTGCCGATCTTAGCATTGCTACTGAAGTTCAGCGGATCCGTGCCACCCAGGGCGAAAAAGCTGCAGACCTGTTTGCCGCCTCGCATGAGAACGGCGCCAAATGGACAGATGAGCAGCGCAAATCCCTTGAGGCATCTTCTACCGAACTTGCTCGCTGGACGCAGAAGGCCGATGAAGCTGTGAGGAAGCAGCACGAAATGGCAGACGCCCTCAAAGACTTGCGTGATGCCACCAGAAAATATCAGGATGATGCGGCGCAGATTGCAGGAACAAGGGGGATGGGAGATCACGGTCGTGAGCAGTACAACGAACGACAGCAGATCGAGCGGGTATTCGATAAAACCGACAAAGGCGCAGAAGCAATCGCGGCACGGCAGGCTGCACTTGATGCGCTCAACCGGAAGTATAAAGAATCGGCAGCAGCAGAAGCTGACTGGTCTGCTGGCGCGCAAAAGGGGCTGGCGAACTGGATGGATACCGCCTCAAATTATGCCGATCAAACTGCCAGCCTGGTAAGCAACACGATGAGTGGTTTTGTCGATCAGCTGTCCGGCGCGCTGAGCGGTAACAAATCAAGCTGGGAGGACTGGTCAAAATCAGTCCTGCAATCCATGCAGAAAGTCATTCTGAACGCCATGCTGGTTAACAGCATTCAGTCGATGGGGGGCAGCGGAATGTTTGGCTCCCTCTTTGGCGGGGGAGCCAGCGACGGTGGTACGTTTGGTGCCGGTGTATGGGATTCTGCTGCCTCTAAGGTAGATTTAAATGCAAAAGGAGGCGCTTACGAGTCACCTTCGCTTAGCGCTTACAGCAACAGCATTGTTAGCAGCCCTACAATGTTTGCGTTTGCTAAAGGTGCTGGCCTGATGGGAGAGGCTGGGCCAGAAGCTATTATGCCGTTGACTCGTACAGGTGATGGATCACTTGGTGTCAGAGTGACCGGAGGAAAGGCCGGCGCAGGTTCAGGATTGCAGCAAAGTATCACTCAGCACTTTTCTATCTCAGGTAACGGCGATGCCGCGCTGAAGCAGGCGATGCAACAGGCGGCCCGGCAAGGTGCCCAGGACGGTGCAAAGCAGGCGCGCCAGGATATGCTCAATGATTTCGCTAACCGTGGACAGGCCAGGCGATTACTGAACGTTTAACCAGGAGAAAATTATGGCTGTGCTTGAATGGCCGCAGAATGTTTGCCCCGCATCGCTGACATGGCGGGTAGAAAGTAATACTAAAACCTTCCGGTCCCCGTTCAATGGCGCATCACAGACAGTCCGTTTCCCTGGCACCCGCTGGTTATGTTCACTCACCTTTACCAACCTAACAGATGAGAAGTCAAGGCGTCTCGACGCGCTAATAGCGGAGCTGGATGGTGAATATGGACGGGTGAAAATTCGTGACTGGGGTAGGCCAGGGAGAACGCCAGCGGGGACGCCTGTAGTGTCAGACCCGGATCAGACAGGCGTGCAGCTTTTTTCCAAAGGCTGGACACCCGGGACGCTGGTACTGCAAACGGGAGATTACATCACTGTGAATAATGAGCTGAAAATGGTCAGGGCTGATGTATCGAGCAACGCCAGTGGTGAGGCGATAATTCCTGTAGCGCCGATGTTGCGCAGTTCCCCTGCTGCAAACGCGCCGATCGAGGTCGCGGCACCGTACGGTATTTTTAAACTGAAGGATAACAGCCAGGGCGAAGGAAACAGAATACCGGGCGGATTCACCAATTATACAATTGAATTTGAGGAGGCATTCTGATGCTGTACTCCCCGTTTTCTGATTCTATGATCGACTGGCTCCAGCGTGACCGGGTTACAGCTGTACTGGCGGCTAAAATAGCGTTTGAGTCCGGCACGGTGTATGTGCACTCGGGCACCGGGCCGCTGGTAATCGGCGGTTATGTTTATCTTGGTCTGGGCACGCTGGGTTCTGTTGATGATGTAAGCGAAAGCAACACAACAAGCCCGACGCAGCTAAAAATGACGCTTTCCGGGCTGGATCTGTCGTTGTTTTCGAAAACGCTGAATGAGCGCTGCGTTGGAAAGCCTGCTGAGCTATATCTGGTTGCGCTTGATGATTCCGGTGTTGCGCAGGTTGCAGACCTGATGTTTAAGGGCAAGGTATCCAGCACTGGGGCAACGGCGGGTGAAACTAACGCACTGCAGTACACCGTCAGTAACGTTTTCGAGGACTGGCAGCGTCCGTTCCCTGACCGTAACACTGATGAGTCACATCAGGCCGCGCAGCCCGGCGACCGCATTTTCCGTTACGTGGCCCAGATGGCCGAACGATCTATTTTCTGGGGCAGCAAAAAAGACGCGCCACCATTTACTTACTCGTAGGGATTTTATGAAGCATCCTGACTGGCAGATAAGACTGATAAACGTGATTAGGGCCGCTGAAAAGCGGCCTTTTTTATGGGGTGAGCACGACTGCTGCCTGTTTGCCGCCGACTGTGCCCGGGCTATGTGTGGTGAGGATTTTGCGGCTGGCCTGCGCGGTACATACGACAGCGCAACAGGAGCGAAACGCGTGATACTGACTAATGGCGGATCGCTTGAGAAAGTGCTTGCCCGTCATCTCGACGAGGTACCTGTGAAGCTGGCCCAGCGCGGGGACATCGCGATAGTAATGAGCGGCGGGAACCGGTGCGCGGGAGTTGTGTTCGGCGGCGCAGTGCTGGTGCCGGGTGACGCTGGCCTGGTCAGGGTAAATATAAAACCACAGAGCGCGTGGAGGGTTCGCTAATGCCTGCCGCTATTCCAATTATCGCCACAGTGGCCGCAGGCGCGGCTGCGTCGTACGAGGCCTACACGGTCGCGATGGCAATTACCATTGCCGCCCAGGTCGCCACGCAGATGATGACCAAAAAACCGTCACTTGACGCGTATCGTGATAACTCCGAGCGCAAACAGGTTCTGCGCGCGGCGGCCAGCGCAAAAACTGTCGTCTACGGGCAGACGGTTTCATCCGGTACCCTGTTTTTCTCTGAAGAGCAGCCCGGCTCACAGACAGACGGTGAAATGCTGCATCTGGCAATAGTGCTGGCAGGACATTCCCTTTCAAGCGTGGGGCGAGTCTGGCTTGGTGATGATGAGATCGGGACATATGGCGATTACGCGCAGTACGAAGTGCACACAGACCGCCAGACTGCCGATCCCTATCTTCTTGCTAATGCGCCATCGTGGAAAGAGGACATGATCGGCAAAGGCATTACCTGGATGCGAACAACGCTGAAATTCAATGCAGAAAAGTTTCCGGCCGGTATTCCAAACATCCGCGTCGAGAAGTTTGGCCGTAAGGTTTATGACCCGCGCACCGGACAGACCGTTTATTCAAACAATGCCGCGTTGTGCATTCTTGACTATTACCGGACCTATCTCAAAGTGCCTGACGCAGACATTAACTGGGACCAGTTCCAGGAGGCCGCCAACATCTCAGACGAGGTTGTCACCCGTGGAGACGGTGCCACGGAGCGCCGCTATACCATCAACGGCGAATTCGATATGAGCGAGAACAAGGCCAGCATTCTGGAAGCCATGCTGGGCGCCTGCTCAGGCGATCCGACGTTTATCGCAGGTAAGCATGGGATTATGGTTGGTGCGTACTATGGCCCGGCCAGCGAGGTGATCACCGAAAGCCAGCTTGCCGGTGACATTGAAATTATGCCGGAAGTTTCCCAGTCCGAGCGCGTGAACACAATCAAAGGGACGTTTGTCGATCCGCTTCAAAACTACACAGAAACCGATTTTCCGGCAGTGACGGTTAGCGAATGGGTTGCCGAGGATGGCGTGGAAATCTCGCAGGACATGAAGCAGCGCTTTGTCACATCAGAGTTTCAGGCCCAGCGGCTGGCCGACGTTAAGCTGAAGCGCACACGTATTGCCCGCACAATGAACGTCACCCTGAATCTGAGTGGCTATCGCTACCGCCCGGGCATGTATGTGAAAGTTAACTTCCCGTCTCTGGGTATCGTTGACGTTGAGATGCGCGTGACGGACTGGAAATTTGGCATGCAGAACGGCGTTCAGCTCACTTTGAAGCAGGAAACCGCAGACGTGTGGGGTGATGCCATCGGTAAGCCTGTCGATCGTCCACCGTTCACCCAGCTCCCCCCCGGTGGTGTTGCGCAGCCGCAGAACCTTCGTTATACGGTCGAGGAGATCGGGCAGGTGGTTCAGGGTGTGCTGTCATGGCAGAACGTCGGGCAATACGCTTATAACAAAGTCATTATCCGAAAAGGCAATGAGGTGGTGCTGTCTGTACAGGTGCCAGGAACATTCACCCGCCTGACAGGGCTGCTGCGTGACACCTACACAGCGCACGTTATCGCTGTCAATCAGATGGGCGCTGAGTCGCCGGAGTCATATCTCCAGTTCAGTATTCAGGCACCCCCGCCGCCGGGCAAGGTTGATGTGACGCAGGGATATTTTGCTGTGACGCTGATCCCCCGCCTTGCCGAGTTGACAAATGTCTCCACGCAGTTTGATTTCTGGACCTCCGGAGAAACGAAGCTCCCCAATACCAATACGGCAACCGTGGAGGCTAACGCCACCCATGCCGGAATGGGTACCACATGGACGAGCAACGAACTACAGGTTGACCACACCTACTACTGGTATGTTCGCACTATTAACGCCTTTGGTTCCTCGGCATTTATTGAAGTGGCCGCTCCGTGCACCACTGACACCTCATCAATAATCGACCAGATCGGAAAGGAAATAGAGGGATCGGAAGCGTTTCAGAATCTCAATAAGGCCATTGAAACCAACACGGATGCAATTATCGAAAATGCGATTGCAAACGATGCCGATGTGCAGCGTCGCCGGAAACAGGATGGCCTGGTATCAGCGGAAATCCTGCGTATTGATACGCTGATTGTCACGAACGACTCCGCCTATGCTGAGAAATTTGAACAGCTGACAGCAAAGGCAGACCAGAACAGCGCTGCGGTACAGCAGGTTTCCAGCGCTTATGCAGACCTCAACGGCAAGTTGTCGGCTCAGTGGGGTGCCAAAGTGCAGGTGGACAGCAACGGCCAGAAATATGTGGCGGGCATGCAGCTTGGTGTAGAGGGGAGCGGCGGTGCGGTACAGAGCTATTTCCTCGTCAGTGCTGACACCATGGGTTTCTATAACCCGGGCAACGGCACTATGAAACTTGCGATGGCGATCAAAAACGGCCAGGTCTTTCTTAACGAAGCGCTGATTGATTACGCCTCGATCACGCTGGCAAAAATCGGTAGCTGGTATTCCGCGAACTATGTCGCGGGGAAATCAGGCACGTATATGGATAAAGACGGTAATTTTGAGGTTAACGGTGCTGTTTCAGGGCAGGGCAGGATGACAATCAAAAATAATACTATTTCCATCTACGACGGCGCGGGAAATATCAAAGTTAAGTTGGGGTATCTGGGATGAGTTTTGGTCTGGCTGTTTATAAAAATGGTAAAGCTTACGACGTGGGAAACGCTTCACCTCTTACATGGATAGCAGACATTCCTGCCCTGCAAATCCCTGGCGGACCCAAAGAGACAAAAACGTATGATTATTCCAGTTACTGCCCGCCAGGGTGCGCCCTGGTTGTCATAATGGACAGGTACTACTGGGAAACGTATTCAAACGTTGTCATGTCCATGGCAGTAAACAGAATAAGCGTTTCAGTGACTGACAGGGTGGTTACACTAAAGACAGGAGACAGAACATTTGGCCCGGGAACGTATTATATCAATGGTCCGACATACGCCAGAGTATTTGCTGTTTATCCGAATAAAAGACAGTCGTCAGGGTTTGGAATTGATGTGGCAGACGGTGGAGCTTTCCCAATAATTGTTAATTCCTCTCAGGGGCTTTTTGCGACGTATATCGCTACAGTCACGTTTACCGGTCAGCTGACATTGCCCGTAAACGATACTGCAATGGTATTTTGCAACTGGGATAATTCGGGGATCAGTATCACGTACGACAAGAGCAGCAGAACATTAAGAGGATACAGAGGGAATAATCAGCCCGGCGGGTTCAGTATCACGCTGCGCATTGTCGCATTTGAGATGAAATCTCCAACAATGCCTGCATGGGGGTTTGCGATATACGGAGCAGATAAGGCAGTGTGCTTCACTTCTGAGGAAGTGCCCATGATTGTGCGGGAATACGTAACAATCCCGAACAGAACAGGATCCGCTGCCGGGTTTGCCTCTCCAGCTAATAAGCCAATGATCCAGGTTGGCTCCTGGGGCGCCATTCTTCGCAATGACGTCTACTACGTATCCAACACCGCAATGAATAATAGCGCACTTTATATGGGAACCGGGGCCAGGATAGAGCAGTCAAACGCCGGATTTTCTGACTATGACGAAATCGGCGGTGCAGGCACCCGATTCCCTGTGCTTTATGCTACAGATTATTTTTAATAAACCACTTCATTCACTCGCTCAGGCGAGTTTTTTTACATCTGAGTTCAGGAGTCACCTATGGCCTGGTACAAAACCGGCACGATAGCCGTCAGCGGCAAGACAGTCACCGGCACCGGCACGAACTGGTCCGATAATAAGCAGGGTGTAGGCGCAGGGCAGGCTTTGCTTATCCCTGCCGCCGGAACTGTAAAAATGTACGAGATTGCGAGCGTGGACAGCAGCACGAAGATCACGCTAACGAGCGATGCGGGAACTGTGCCCGCAGGGCAGGTGTACGCAATCATGTCATTTTACGTAGACAGCGTGCCTGACTTTTCCCGCCGACTTAGTGCACAGCTCAGTTACTACCAGTCTCAAATGGACGGATGGCAGCAGATAATGACCGGGACTGGCAGCATCAGCATTACAGCGCCGGATGGCACGCAGGTGACAATCAGCAGCTTTAAAAAGCTCACTGATGATATGGCGAATAAAGCAGATAAGGTTGGCGGTGCAGTCCCTGTAGCCCAGGGGGGAACCGGTGCAACAACGGCGGCCAGCGCCCGCTCAAACCTCGGTTTGGGAAGTTCTGCAGTTTCCGACATCCTAGGGCGCGTTTCACAATCGGCTGGCGTACCGACGGGGGCAATAATTGAGAAGGGGGCAAATTCAAACGGTGAATACGTTCGCTTTGCGGACGGTACACAAATTTGCCGGATGGTATATGCGGCGGCAGATGCCACAAATAAAAATCTGACGGCCGCAGGTACACTGGGCGGTTACCGGTCATCTCAGAATCCAGTGCCATTCCCCGCAAGTTTTTACGCACCTGCATTTTGTTCCGGGCATATCAATAACAACGGGCACAACGTCAGAATAGAGTTGGTGCGGCAATCAGGGTTCGTGCCAGTTCGCTTTCCACGCCGTCAATTCCGGCACTTACGCTGGCGCAGACATGATCTATATAACGGCCATTGGCCGCTGGTTCTAATTATTGAGGTATCTATGAAACTAATTTTAAGTCCACAGCGCTCTGATTATACAGTTCAGTACAACACGGCCGGCGACGTGCTTACAGTGAGAATAGGAGAGCAGACCGATACGTTTGATTTCTCTAAGCTCCCGGATGGCTGTACTACTGAGTTTGATACACACCTCCCCATCTGTCCGTTACTGTATGTCATAAAATCAGAAGATGAGATAAAGGTATCGGCTCTTGATTTTTACGGCCCTGATGAAGCTGCTGAGCATGAAAATCAGCAAGTTATGCAGTCGTCATAATTGATAGTCAGCAAAACCCGGCTCGGTGGCCGGGTTACACTTTTTTCGAAATATATTGTTTGATAACGTCAGCTAACTCTTTGGCTAGTTGAAGCCATACGCTCGGTAAATCTTTTTCACTCTTGCCCTCATTTTGTTCTTTGAATGCGAATCTGAGCAGGGCTAGAGCCATGGTTGTAGGGATGATTGCTAGTGTAATCAGGCATATCGTCCACAGATGATTTCCGTTATCCATAAAATTTGGATGCCGCATAAATCCGCGAAGTAAAACGCATGCCCACACCAAAAAGGCTAAAAGATAGACAGCTGTAAAACCGCATGCTCCCCAGAATGAACACTTACGAAAGCTTCGCGCTAGTCTGGTATCTTCTAGTTGTTCATCGAGTTCAGCGGAGGTTACTTCTGTAGTAGTCTCTGCTAACTCATCATCTGATAAATCCGCCAATTATAAGTACCCTAAATTTTCTAGACGGTATTTCATTGCAGCTACTGACACGTCAAATATCTTTGCTAATTCTGCCACGCTGCTGATATTTCTCTGTTTAATCATGACACTGATAGCGTCAGAAGGCATTAGAAGCTCTGCTGCAAATTTATTCGCAGCCACTTCCTTTGCATCAAAGTCATGGAGAGTAAAGTTCTTTTTGTTGTCACGGAACGAATGCCCATGCTTAAGCATGTGGTGGCCCAATTCGTGTGCAATTGTAAATCGCTGCCTTTTGATGGAATCGTTGGGGTTATATTTTATGACCGGAATCCAACCTTCATAGTTGAACTCGCCGGAAATGTTCTCAGCATCTAGTGAAGAGTCAGCGATAACCTTAACACCCTCGATCTTTGCTAGATCTCTCGGGTCTATGGGGAGCCTGAGAGAACTTTTACCTTCGCGATATTTACTAAGAAGGCTTTGAGCGGCTTTAACAGGCATGTTCACCTCCTTTTTAGTTTGAATTTAAGCCATAGGATACATCTCCAAAAGTATAGCACTTCCGGAAATACTGTATTTATGGCCAGTGTTTAACTGTAAGGTAATTATAACATGTATGTGAGTTTAGTATACAACTAAAAAACCTTTCCAATTAATTGGTTACGCAATTGTCAAGAGAAGTATGAATTTTATTGTGTCATAAAGGCCGCATCTCTGCGACCTAATGCATAACCCGGCTCGATGGCCGGGTGATCCTTACAAATTGCACTATCGCCCAACCTGTCGAACAGATGGAAACTCAGAGATAAGCCACATATCGGCCTCTTCAAACATTTCCTCGATTAGACGGTTGATCTTTTCCTTCTCTGTCTTCGTGCAATCGCTGTTAACGGCATTGGCCTGCATTGGTTTAACGCGAACCTCAGCTGAAGGGAATACCCCATGCACTCGCTTTTTCAGCTCGGCCAGGATGAGATCTTTAGCGTCTGGCAACCCTTCAACATTACGTTTGTCATAAACGAGTTCAACGAACATAACATGACCTCCACTTTACTGTGTATGCATACAGTACCGGCGTTTTATAATAAGGTCAATTTTGTCGTAATAAGCAATGCATGACTCACATAACTATCTGATTAATAAAGGTGAAACATTAGGTGTTAGTTATGAAAATGTGCGCTAACTGAATGATAAATATACGGTTAGCGCACGATTTAAAATCCCTCGGCTTATGGCTGTGCGGGTTCAAGTCCCGCCCCGGGCACCATGGGAAATACAAGAATAAAATCAATGATAAGCAGTGTCGTGTAAACCACCTTCGGGTGGTTTTTTATTGCCTGCGATATCCCTTCCCGCTATCTTGCCTGATTATTTCTCTTACTTGACCGGCCATCGCCGGATGACCACGCTTTCGCTACAGGAGCAGAAACATGAACCAGGGACCTTTAACAGAAGAAGAGATTGAATGGCTTGATGACGTGCTGCTCAAACACGCCACGGAGCGTTCGATTATGGATGTCGCCGAAATGGACGGCCTGCTGACCGCTATTCTATCCGGGCCAAAAGAGGTGGGACCGGAAGCCACCTTTGCGGCCTTCTGGGGGGGCGAGGGTGACCAGCCGCTCTGGGACTCGGAAGAGGAGCTGAAGACATTTGTGGCGCTGACCTTCCGACATATCCACGATATCGCGGAGCGTCTTAGCAGCTACCCGGAACAGTACGAGCCGCTGTTTGGCGTAAGCGTGGTGGAAGAGCAGGAGTTTACCATCGTGGAAGAGTGGTGCTTCGGGTATATGCGCGGTGTGATGCTGTGGGAAGTCACGCCGCTGCCGGAGGAACTGGTGGCCGAGCTGGAGCCGATTGCCCTGCACGGGCTTGAGGAGAAATTTACCGATCTGGAAAGCCTGTCCCATGAAGCTTTCGTCGAGAGTATCGAGAAGATCAAGCCTGCCGCGCTGAACATTCTTGCCTACTGGCAAAACAGGCAGCCTGCCGCAGTGCACTAAAAAAGAGTCGGGCCGGAGCACCCGGTGCCTCGGCCCGACTCTTAACTCAATTTGCGTAAGCTCAGGCCTGGGTATCCAGCGTGGCAAGTTCTTTATCCACAAAATACAGACCTTCGCCGCTTTTGCCCACCAGACTCAATTTATCCAGCACGGATTTAAAGAGTTTTTCTTCTTCATGCTGTTCAGCCACGTACCACTGCAGGAAATTAAAGGTTGGATAGTCCTGCGAGGTCATAGCCGCGTGCGCCAGCTCATTAATCTTGCTGGTAATGAGCTGTTCGTGTTCATAGGTTGCATTAAATAACGCATCCAGAGAAGAATATTCGCTAAAAGGGGTTGGCACGGCATTAATGCGTGGCATATTCCCGGTATCAGTCAAATAGGCGAACAGGCGCTGCATATGCTCCATTTCTTCCTGCGCGTGGCGGCGTAGAAAGGCTGATGCGCCTTCAAAGCTATGGTAGCTGCACCATGCGCTCATCTGCTGATACAGCAGGGAGGAATACAGTTCCAGGTTCATTTGTTCGTTAAGTTTTTCGACCATTTCTGTTTTCAGCATCGTGCTCTCCATATCTTTGCAATTTAATAGTGACGCTACTTTATTTTTTTAATGTCAGTATTGCAAATGAAATGTTAATTAATTTCTCGTAATGAGAATGGTTGCTAATATTATTCTCCTTCCTTTCTGAAATAAGTTTAAATAACGTTATTAATATTCATTCTCTTTTCGCTGTGGCTTCACCTGAATAGGCTAAAGGCGATTTTTGAATATAAAAGCGTCGATGATCCAGCCGCAGGTTTGACTAAGCCTATGAAGGTATAAGTAAATCATATGCAGAAATAATCTTAGCTCCGCCATTTACCTGCCGACAGGGCTGTGGCTAAATACGTTTTTTTTCAGATGTCTGAGACCCATGAATATTCTTCATTTTCTTCTCGCCCTTGTGGTTATCCTTGCCCTCGCCTGGCTGGTGAGCTTCGATCGTAAAGCGCTTCGCCTGCGCTACCTGATTCAGCTGATCGTGATTGAAGCGGCGCTGGCCTTCTTCTTTTTACACTCCGACAGCGGCCTGTTTATCATTAACGGGGTCTCAGGTTTCTTCGGCCATCTGTTGACCTTCGCCGCGCAGGGGAGCGACTTCGTCTTCGGCGGTATGAGCAAGCAGGGCCTGGCCTTTATCTTCCTTGGCGTGCTGTGTCCGATAATCTTTATCTCGGCGCTGATCGGGATTTTGCAGCATTTTCGCATCCTGCCGTGGATCATTCGCCTTGTCGGCACGCTGCTGTCGAAGGTCAACGGCATGGGCAAGCTGGAATCTTTTAACGCCATCAGCTCGCTTATCCTCGGACAGTCGGAAAACTTTATCGCCTACAAACAAATTCTGGGCGATTTAAGTTCGCGGCGGATGTTCACCATGGCGGCTACCGCTATGTCCACCGTCTCCCTTTCTATTGTCGGCGCGTATATGATAATGCTGGAGCCAAAGTATGTTGTGGCGGCACTGGTCCTTAACGTTTTCAGCACCTTTATCATCCTGTCGGTGATTAATCCTCGCGGGCCGGAAGAGGAGCCGGAAGTGAAGCTCGAAAAGCTGCATGAGGCGCAAAGCTTCTTTGAAATGCTGGGCGAGTATATTCTTGCGGGCTTTAAGGTGGCGATGATTATTCTGGCGATGCTGATTGGCTTTATCGCCCTGATCAGCGCCCTGAACGCGCTGTTTTCGGTGATCTTTGGGCTAAGCTTCCAGCAAATGCTCGGCTATGTCTTCTATCCCTTTGCCTGGCTGGTAGGGATCCCGCAGCAGGATGCTTTGCGGGCGGCGGGTATTATGGCTACCAAGTTGGTTGCCAACGAGTTCGTTGCAATGATTGAGCTGCAAAAGGTGATGTCGGAGCTGACGCCACGCGGGCTGGGCATCCTGTCCATCTTCCTGGTGTCCTTTGCTAACTTTGCCTCCATTGGCATTGTGGCCGGGGCAATAAAGGGCCTGAACGAACGCCAGGGGAATGTCGTGTCCCGCTATGGTTTACGGCTGGTTTATGGCGCAACGCTTGTGAGTTTGCTCTCCGCTGCGTTTGCAGGGCTGGTGCTCTGAAGAGAGAAAACGGCGGGAGTGCTTCCCGCCGTTTTGTCAGAACTGGACGCAAACGGGCAGATCGACCCGCATTACTGAATCCTGCTTAAATCGCGATTTATAAATACCGCGCAGCGTTTCAATCTTCGACTCGCTTTCTTTATCTTTGCCATGAATCAGCATTAACGCCTTGCTTTGCTCCCGCGCCAGTTTCCCGTCATTACCGAGCCATTGCCCTTTGGCATCAAACACCGTCAGCCCATCGCGAAAGCGCGGCGTGACGTCGCTGTCGATAAAGTGTTGCCACTCCGTAGCGGTAATATCGGCGCCGGCTGGACGACTCAGCCCAAAATAGAGCGTGGTTTGCGTCATCGCATTATCTGCCTGGCACAGCGCGGCAGGCGCCTGAGCCTGCGGAACTGGCTGAACACAGCCCGCGAGGGTTAAGGCAAGCAGGCCTGCCATTGTGACCTTATGAAATGTCATTATTCACCTGTCTTTATAATTAAGAAATTACTGCACAATGATCCGATCCCGCACGTATTTCTCCATGCCGATACCGCGGCACTGGTACTCAAGGGTCACTTTTTGATTCAGACACAGAGCACCGCTGCTCAGACTACATGTTTTTATCGGTTCCCCATACGGCGAAGCGGCGATATAGCCCCACTGCTGGCACTGATGGCTGGCAGCAGATTGTGCGAGGTAAGTGTCGACCTTTGCCGTTTGCAGCGGCGCCAGATCGAATCCCAGGCGCACCACGCCTGCAACTTCACTGCCCTTGACGGGGACGGGCGTTTTACTGGCGGTGCAGCCAGCTAACAGCATAGCGGCAAGAATAAAGGAATAGCGATACATAGCAGAAAGCCTCATCCGGCATTTTTTTGCATGTTAGCACGTCTGAAATGATGAATTTTACCCGTAGCACAAAGCCAAAAAATTTGTTTTAAAATCACGCGAAAACGTACTCTTAACGTAAATTGCTGTGCTAATTCGCCTGAGGTTCAGCCGGGGTTTTCTGCGTAATGAGTCGGCAAGACCGTGGCACCTTTGTGTTTTTAATAAGTGCTCGCAGGGAGAGGTAAAACATAAGCTACAAGGATTGAATTCCTCAATAACCCATCTGAGTCATCTCATCGCTTCTTTCTCTGTGGGAATGTGAATGATTAATGAATAGGGCTGGATGCTTGTCAGTGCCCTGACTGGACTCATTATGATTATCATTTCCAATGACACAAATTTCGTAGCAGATTAAATCGCAATATGCGATCCCGGCGTCGGGGTGCTTTCCGCTAAATCAGCGGCAGTCTCACAATGCTGTCAGCGGCTTGATGAAAATATAGGCTCCTCACGTCATCGCTTTTTCAGCATGGTTTCCTGAATGGGTTGTTGCCTGCGGATTGGCTGCGCGGGTAGTATGTCGCCCACAAATTACAGGAGAAAAAAATGACTGAACAATTATCTGCCGATCAGGAGCTGGTGTCCGACGTGGTGGCCTGTCAGCTGGTCATCAAGCAAATTCTTGACGTGATCGACGTGATTGCCCCGGTTGAAGTGCGCGACAAAATGGCCTCCCAGTTAAAGACAATTGATTTTGCCACTCACCCTGCGGCGGCCGACCCGGTGACCCGTCGCGCAATTCAAAAAGCCATCGCCCTGATTGAGCTGAAATTCACGCCGCAAAAAGACGCGCATTAATTACAATTTCTCAGGCCCTTTCGGGCAGAGCCTCGCGTGAAACCACCAGGGTTTAACTACGCGAGAACGTCTACACCCGGCCTGCGTCGGGTGTAGACGGTGAGCGGCCTGCCTTAATGCAGCTGATGGTTGACCAGAATCCTGAGATGCTCGTCGGTTTGCTCCATCCCCAGACCTGCGCTGTGCGCGTTGCGAACTTCATCGAGAATGGTATTCAGCAGCAGTACGTCCTGGTGATGTTCAAATATCACGCTATTGAGCAGCGAAAGGGTGGCTTCATCGTCCAGAGCTTTGGCCTCTTCGCTTAACCGGGACAGCATCTGACAGCGCAGCTGATGATCGACAAGGGTCTTCTGGAATAGGGTTTCAAGGGAGTCGCAGCCGTCCTGCGGGGAATCTATCGCCCCTACGATAGGATTACCGCCCGCCTGTTTCATAAAATTAAACACGCGCATCATTTGCGTGATATTGCTTTGCGCCAGGTTGCGAAGAAAAGCGGCGGTGCCGGTCAGGCTGCGCTCTGAACACCAGCTGCTGAGATGAAGATAGAGATTAGAGGAATAAAACTCGTGATTCATTGGCTCATTAAGTTTCTGAATCATTCCGGATGATGTCATAACAATATCCTTTTTTCGGTAGGCTAATGAACAGTTGTTTTCGCAATACCCTAACCATAGTTAGCATGGCTTTTTCATTCTGGGATCCTTGTTGCTAATGTCGCAGAGACAATTTGTTTTAAATCAAGAATAAGTGCTTCAGCGTGGGCGTGGTGATAGTGCAGGGGCATTTGCTGCATCATCAGTCGCTTTTTCAGTGACGGAAATATGGTGAAAGCCGCGCAGTTTCACCGCTGGTGTCAACGGGTTGGGTGGCTAAGGACGGGCTGGCTGAGCTTATGGACAATTTAGCTATGCGTTGTGTTATTTGTCAGACATATCCGTTATTCTTTATGGCTTAATTTGCTGAATATATGCACGGGGTAACTGTAATTCTGCCGTGTGATTTCGCTCTCTTATGGATGATTAATTTCCCGCTACAACTACTTCCAGCACAGAATGCGCAAGGCTGTGTCGCTAAAACATTGTTTTAAATCGACCTTACCCTACGGATAATAAAATTTAGCTGGAGTACACATGCACATATTCACTAAAACGCTGGCGGCCATCGGCCTCGCTGCGGTTATGTCACAATCAGCTTACGCTGAGGCCATGAAGCTGGGTTTTCTGGTTAAACAGCCGGAGGAACCCTGGTTCCAGACTGAATGGAAATTTGCCGATAAAGCAGGCAAAGATCTGGGCTTTGAGGTGATAAAAATTGCCGTGCCGGACGGCGAAAAAACGTTGAACGCCATTGATAGTCTGGCGGCGAGCGGGGCAAAAGGGTTTGTTATCTGTACCCCGGACCCGAAGCTGGGCTCGGCCATTGCCGCCAAAGCGAAAAGCTATGATATGAAGGTTATCGCCGTTGACGACCAGTTTGTCACCGCCAAAGGCAAGCCGATGGAAACCGTGCCGCTGGTGATGATGGCGGCGACCAAAATCGGTGAACGTCAGGGGCAGGAACTCTACAAAGAGATGCAAAAACGTGGCTGGGACGTGAAAGACTCGGCGGTTATGGCGATCACCGCCGACGAGCTGGACACCGCCCGCCGCCGCACAAGCGGCTCGATGGCTGCTCTGCAAGCCGCCGGTTTCCCGGAAAAGCAAATCTATAAGGTCCCGACCAAATCTAACGATATTCCCGGCGCGTTTGACGCCGCCAACTCAATGCTGGTTCAGCATCCTGAAGTTAAACACTGGCTTATCGTCGGCATGAACGACAACACCGTACTGGGTGGCGTGCGGGCGACAGAAGGGCAGGGCTTTAAGGCGCCGGACGTGATTGGCGTGGGCATTAACGGCGTGGATGCGGTCAGCGAGCTTTCCAAAGCGCAGGCGACCGGGTTCTACGGCTCTCTGCTACCAAGCCCGGATGTTCACGGCTACAAGAGCAGCGAAATGCTCTACAACTGGGTAACCAAAGGCGTTGAACCGCCAAAATTCACCGAAGTCACCGATGTGGTGCTGATCACCCGCGACAACTTTAAAGAAGAGCTGGCGAAGAAAGGTCTTGGCGGCAAGTAACGGATAGCGGGCGCGCGAGGCGCCCGTTTCCGGGTCCCGTCGGATAAGCTATTGCATCATCCGACGTACTCATGATGGCCCTGCGATATAAGGGAAAAACCATGCAACAGCACACACCCTATCTTTCGTTTCGCGGCATCGGCAAAACCTTCCCCGGCGTGAAAGCCCTTCAGGACATCAGCTTTGACTGCTATGCCGGACAGGTGCACGCGTTGATGGGGGAAAATGGCGCCGGTAAATCCACGCTGCTGAAAATTCTTAGCGGAAACTATACCCCCACCCAGGGCAGCATCGCCCTGCGTGGGGAAGACGTCTCGTTTAACGACACCCAGGCGGCACTTAACGCGGGCGTGGCGATCATCTACCAGGAGCTACATCTGGTACCCGAAATGTCGGTTGCGGAGAACATCTATCTGGGGCAGATCCCGCATAAAGCAGGCTTTGTGAACCGCTCTTTGCTCCATTACGAAGCGCGTTTACAGCTGGAACACCTGGGGCTGGATATCGATCCGCAAACGCCCCTCAAGTATCTCTCTATCGGGCAGTGGCAGATGGTGGAGATCGCCAAGGCGCTGGCGCGTAATGCCAAGGTTATCGCTTTTGATGAGCCGACCAGCTCCCTATCGCGGCGTGAAATTGACAATCTGTTCCGCGTTATCCGCGAGCTGCGCGCCGAAGGGCGCGTCATTATCTATGTTTCTCACCGAATGGAAGAGATTTTCGCCCTGAGCGACGCCATAACCGTGTTTAAAGACGGGCGCTACGTATGTACCTTTGATGATATGGCGCAGGTTAACCACGACTCGCTGGTACAGGCGATGGTGGGGCGAAACCTTGGCGATATTTATGGCTGGCAGCCGCGCGAGCATGGCCCGGAAAGGTTGCGGCTGGAGCAGGTGAAAGCGCCTGGCGTCAGGACGCCGGTATCGCTGCACGTGAAGAGTGGCGAAATCGTCGGACTGTTTGGCCTGGTGGGAGCCGGGCGCAGCGAATTAATGAAAGGGTTATTTGGCGGGACGCGCATTACCGGTGGACAGGTATGGATCGACGGGCAGGCTATCAACATTCATAAACCCGCCGATGCCATTCGTGCGGGGATGATGCTCTGCCCTGAGGACCGCAAAGCAGACGGCATCATTCCGGTACATTCAGTACGCGACAACATCAATATCAGCGCGCGGCGAAAACATATCAGCGTGGGCTGCCTTATTAATAACCGGTGGGAAAGCGAAAATGCCGCTTCGCATATCCGCTCCCTGAATATTAAAACGCCATCGGCGGAGCAGCTCATTATGAACCTGTCCGGGGGCAACCAGCAGAAGGCGATTCTTGGCCGCTGGCTGTCCGAAGAGATGAAGGTGATCCTGCTTGATGAACCGACCCGTGGCATAGACGTCGGCGCGAAGCATGAAATCTACAACGTCATTTATGCCCTGGCAGCGCAGGGTGTGGCGGTGCTTTTTGCCTCGAGCGATTTACCTGAAGTCCTGGGCCTTGCGGATCGCGTCATTGTGATGCGCGAAGGGGAGATTGCCGGCGAATTATTACACGGTGAAGCCAGCGAGCAGCAGGCGCTGAGCCTGGCGATGCCTAAAACCAGCGTGAGTGCAGCATGAGTAAGGGGAACAAAATGTCTTTATTAACGACCGCCAACGGTGCGGGTAAGTCATCCTTTAGCCTGGGGCGTATCTGGGATAACTACGGCATGCTGGTGGTGTTTGCCGTGCTGTTTATCGGCTGCGCAATCTTTGTGCCGAACTTCTCCTCCTTCGTCAATATGAAGGGGCTGGGGCTGGCGATTTCCATGTCAGGCATGGTGGCGTGCGGTATGCTCTTCTGCCTCGCCTCCGGTGATTTTGACCTGTCCGTCGCTTCGGTCATCGCCTGTGCAGGAGTCACCGCCGCTGTGGTCATAAATATGACCGAGAGCCTGTGGATTGGCGTGGCGGCAGGCTTGCTGCTGGGTGTATTAAGCGGCCTGGTGAACGGCTTTGTTATTGCACGGCTGAAAATTAACGCGCTGATCACAACGCTTGCCACAATGCAAATTGTGCGCGGGCTGGCGTATATCATTTCCGATGGTAAAGCCGTCGGTATCGAGGATGAGCGCTTCTTTACCCTGGGCTACGCTAACTGGCTTGGACTACCGGCGCCTATCTGGCTGACGGTGGGCTGCCTTATTATCTTTGGTTTCCTGCTCAATAAGACCACCTTTGGCCGCAATACGCTGGCGATTGGCGGCAACGAAGAGGCGGCGAGGCTTGCGGGCGTACCTGTGGTGCGTACCAAAATCATCATCTTTGTGCTGTCGGGGCTGGTGTCGGCGGCGGCGGGGATAATCCTCGCCTCTCGCATGACCAGCGGACAGCCGATGACCTCGATTGGCTATGAGCTTATCGTTATCTCCGCCTGTGTGCTGGGTGGCGTCTCGCTTAAAGGGGGCATCGGTAAAATATCCTATGTGGTGGCGGGGATATTGATCCTGGGCACGGTGGAAAATGCCATGAATCTGCTTAATATTTCACCTTTCTCGCAATACGTCGTACGCGGTTTGATTCTGCTGGCAGCCGTTATTTTTGACCGCTATAAACAGAAGGCAAAACGCGCCGTTTAACGTTTTTTCTCCCCCGCCGATTAAGACGATTCCTAAGCGCAACGCCAGTCCCCACAAGGGCTGGCGATTTATCTTATAAAATTGCGACACGCGTCACCCTGTCTATACTTACATGGCTAATGATCATTCCAGGTTACCGAAACGGTGACCATTTGACTTATGTAAGGAGGAGCCACAGGTGGCTGAAGTCGTAGCTGTACCGCCTTTACTTTCCGGCAATCTTGCCTTTTTCTTTGACCTCGATGGCACTCTGGCAGAAATCAAACCGCACCCGGATGAAGTCTATATCCCGGCGGCAGTGCGCACGCTGTTACAGAAAATGTCGGCCATGAGCGACGGGGCGCTGGCGTTGATCTCAGGGCGTTCCATGGCCGAGCTGGATAAGCTCGCCACGCCTTTCCATTTCCCTCTGGCGGGGGTTCATGGAGCGGAGCGCCGTGATATCAATGATAAAACCCACGTCGTCACGCTTCCCGCTCCGCTGGTCAAAACGCTGCATCAGGAACTCTCTGCGGCGCTGGCCCAGTTGCCTGGCAGCGAGCTTGAGGCGAAAGGCATGGCCTTTGCGCTGCACTACCGGCAGGCGCCGGAAGCGGAGGAGGCCATCTTCCAGCTGGCAAAAACGCTCACCGAGCGTTATCCGGAGCTGGCTTTGCAGCCGGGGAAATGCGTGGTGGAGCTTAAACCGCTGGGCATTAATAAAGGGGCGGCCATTCGTGCTTTTATGCAGGAGGCCCCTTTTGCGGGACGTACGCCTGTCTTTATCGGCGACGACCTGACCGATGAGGCAGGTTTCAGACAGGTCAACGCTCTGGGAGGCGTGACCATTAAAGTGGGCACGGGGGACACCCTCGCAAACTATCGTCTGGCCAATGTGAGAATGGTTTATCACTGGCTGGGCAAACTTACACAACATATAGAAAAACAACAAAAGTCGGACACTTTACGGGGAGAAGATTATGAGAACCATAAGTGACAAAGTAAAAACAATAACTTAGCGTAAAATCAGTAACTTAAAAAACCAATAACCATTAGTGAGAGCCTATATTCTTAAGTTGTTGCGACACTTTTGCGACACTTTAGAGGGTTGAGCTTCAGCGCCTCTTCTAAGTGGTTTGGCGCGAAATGAGCGTAACGCATTGTCATTTTGATATCGGTGTGTCCGAGGATTTTTTGAAGGACTAATATGTTGCCGCCGTTCATCATAAAATGGGATGCAAAGGTATGTCTGAGAACGTGCGTCAGTTGCCCGGCCGGTAATTCAATTTCAGCTCTTTCCAGAGCAGATCTAAAAGCGTAATAACACGGACTAAAAAGCGCGCCATTCTTTTTTGGCAGTTCGGCTATGATTGCGGGGTCTAATGGGATTGTGCGGTTGCGCTTACCCTTAGTTTTTATAAATGTAACCTTCCCAGCGGAGATTTGGCTGCGCTTCAATTTCTCAGCCTCTCCCCAACGCGCGCCAGTAGACAGGCAAATTCTGACAATCATCTCCAAATCTTTAGCAGAACTATTGCGGCTTTCCTCTAAGAGCCTGTCAATCTGATTTCCAGTAAGATAGGCCATCTCACTTTCTTCTGTTCTGAACTGGCGAACGTTCTCTAACGGGTTAGGTGCATCCCATTCTCCGAGTCGTTTTAATTCATTGAATACAGCGAGGAAATAGGCATGCTCAAGGTTCATGGTGCGCGGTGAAACCTGAGTGACGCGCTTTGTCCGGGCATAATGGCCATCCAACCTTTTAGCCCTATAAGCGGTGAACAACTGCGCAGTGAACTCAGTAGCCATAGGAGAACCCATGCACTCATCTGCCCATAGCATGGAGCTTTTACGCTTTTCACCATCGCGCAGGGTTATCCCGTGGCGCTCGAACCAGAGATGTATTAGATCTGAAAGGCGGCGTTTATCCTTTCCTTGTCCAAGCCAGGGCGTGTCCTCAACTTTTTGAAGGGTGTAGTTTTCGAATGCTAACGCTTCGCCTTTAGTCGCGAACTTTTTGCGTACACGCTTACCTTGTTTGCCATCGCTGCGGTTAACCGTGTAAAAATCAGCAATCCATTGGCCATTGGCTAGTTTTTTGGCTGTCATTGGCTTTCAGTGAAATCACCAGTATCAAGGAATTGAGAGAATTGCTCAGAGTTGAGAATGATAATGCCCATATCGCGTGCGGCTGCCATTTTTTTTTGAGCTGGCGTTATAGCCGTAGCAAAGCAGTTTCAGTCCTTTCGTTACCGATTTTCTTACTACCATTCCCGCTTTGATGGCTAATTCTTCAAGGTTTGTTTTTTCGTCTTTCTTAAAACCGGTGAAATGAACATCGAATGTTTCTGGTTTCGGTGCATGAATTTCAAGTAAACCTGTATCAATCCCTCTAGAAACAAAATCTTCTGCTTCTTCTAGCGAACCACATTCAGAAAGTATGCGTGATTTTAGGAATGTTTTAAGTTTTCCTTCCTCTCCGGTCTTAAGACTCTCCCCTTGCAAATATTCTTCATTTTGCGAGATGTTTGTAATGATTTGAATGTTTACAATATTCTTACTATTGGCATAAACGAATATTAAAATTTGTTCCATATTTAAATCATCCATTAATAATAGTTAAAACTACTCGTCCAATAATTTTTATATCATCAATTGCGCAATCAAATGCCATACCTACACCGCTAACTCTTATCTTTTTAATTGGGATTCGAGTAAGGGTTCTAATACTGGTTTTGCCTTCAATTTCCACTAACCACTGATTGTCGTATACCTCTGTGAATGAAGTATCAACGATAAACTGAGTGCTACCTTCTAAAACGCATATCGGAGATGTAGGTAATGGACTACCTTGCAAAAAAGTAACTTTGTCCAGCATGAGAATGCCAGCTTCATAAAGATGACCATCGACGATTTTTTTGCGCGGCAACTTCAGAATGTCGAGTTTTTCATCATCAAACTTTCTGCCCTCACCAGTTGCTAACCATTCAAGATTGACCCCCGTTTCTGCGACACACCTTACAGCGATATCTGAAGGAAACCCGCCGCGTTTATAACGAGAGGAGAGGCTACTTGCTGCGATATCAAGATGTTGCGCAAGCATTAGCTTGGATGTGAACCCATAGGCTTCTATCACGCGATCCAGGACTGGTGCGCTATCGACATCAAAATCAAGTTTGAAAGTTGCCATGTTTATCACAAGAAAATGCGCAATTTTCTAATGCCATAATTGACACTTTGCAAAATGCGAATTAATCTAGCTCCGTTGTTTGAATATTGCCTTATAACGACCGATATTGGCGTATCGGTGAAAACAGGAGTTTGCCTTATGCGACCTAACATTACAATCGTGATCCCAGAGCCATATCTCCCACTTGATGAGTATTGCCGCCGAACTGGCATGTCAAAAAGTACCGCTAATAATCTGATTTCATACGGAAAACTCCCTATCAAGCCTAAAGGAGCACAGAAAAAAGGGCTGGTTGAAGTGAACATGGCCGCCTTAACCGTGATGGCATTAAGCGAATGCGATGTTTCGCTTAACGCGTAATTCATCCTACGGATTGGGGAAGAGCTAACAATGTTTGATTATCAGACTTCTAAACATGCTCACTTTGATGCAGCTTGCCGAGCGTTTGCGCTGTCGCACAACCTGGAAGATGTGGCCGCTGCCGTTGGTATGCGTCCGCAGATCCTGCGCAATAAGTTGAACCCGATTCAACCGCATCGCCTGACTTGTGACGAGCTACTGGCTATTACCGATTACACCGAAGATGCGCGTTTACTGGATGGGATGCTGGGGCAGATTAACTGCCTCCCGTCCGTTCCGGTCAATAACGCCACTGAAGCGAACATGCAATTTTGCGCATTAAGCGCCACCGCAAACGTGGGTGCGATCGCTGGGGAAGCCGTTTCAACTGAGCACATGACCGCCGCACGCCGCACACAAATTCTTGATCGTGCCCGTGATGCCATCCGTTCCCTTTCCGTTCTGGCTTACACCGTTGAAAGCCGCCTCCAGTCTGCGCCGGTTCTTGCTGCTGCCGTCGATATTGTGACTACCAGCGCCAGCAGCATGATGTGAGGGATAACCATGAAAGCGTTCGTTACCTATCTGAAAAAAGAATCTCCGGCCATGCAACTGGCAAGCGGGTCAACTGGTTGGCTTGAACTGCCAAACGGCCAACGCTGGAACCCTGGCCACCAGTACAAATTCAATGCCCGTTCGTCTCGTCGTCCATGGTGGTTTCGTTTGTTCGGGATTATCAGGGGGCGTTATGGCCATTAGCGAAAAGCAGCAGGAAATTGGCCTGAAGTGGCTGGGAAATATCCGCCGTAAATACTGGAGTGAGAAAAGCGAAGCCGCCGAATGGTGGGACAAACTAACACCAGAATGGCGCGGGGTTGTTTTACATGCGGCCGCAGTTGCTTCCGGAATGGACGTTTTCAAAGCCCATCTGAGCAAATGCTACTGGTCAGAGTTATTCGAACGCCTGGACTACCGGGCAATGATTCAGCTGCGCCAGGGCATATCCAGGGCGCGCCTGACGTTTGAAGGGTTCGGGAGTCTGAGCGACAGCGATTTTTCAAAGCGCAGCGCTAACCGCCAGGTAAAAAAGGCACATCCGATCCACAGCAGTAATGGCGTGCAGATGATTATCGCGCCTCATATCGTTCATAAGATGCAACAGCAGGAGAATCATTAATGTCCATTATCTCTGTAAACGCCAAAGAACTGGGACAGGAGCTGGCTGCGTGGGGAGTTCCACACAATTACGCCATCCTCTTTCTGGAGAAAAGCACCGTTAAAAATGGCCGTGTGGCCTTACATCCGTTTTTCTTTAACGACACTGAGCACATGACAAACAAACGCCACTGGCTGGCCGTGAATGTTGCGTACTGGTGCTGTGTTTACCGCGAACCGGAAAGCCAGTACCAACAGGTTGAAGCGCTGGCCAGCATTCGTTCCATGTATTACATCGCCGGGTCATTGGGTGCTGGGGAAGTTAAGGCGCTGATCCAGGAGTGGTGGCGCAATACCTACGAGCTGCACCAGATACCCGCGCCGAGCTACTCAGCCGCGCCCGTTACCGTCTCTTTCCACTAATTAACTGCCTGAATTTTTGGCCATCCCTGCGGTGGCCGGGGATTCTTTTGCCCTGAGGAAACCAAAATGCAAACAACACGCATGTTTTTACCCGTCAACCAATCCGGTACTGACCTGCTGGCAATGCTGGCAAAAGCTACCGAGGAAGGTAAAGCGGCCTCCGCCGATCTGTGTTCTGCCCGTCTGGATAAGCTGGCCGCGTATGCTGCGAACGAAGGTTTAAGCGCTGCCGAAATCGTAGAGCTGATTCGTGAAGAAGCTGCGGCCATTTGCAGCAAAGGCGGTGCGGCATGGAACTGAGTAATCGTGAACAATTCACCAAACAGCAGTTGATTAATTACGTTGCGGAGAAGCTTGAACGTATTCACATAGCGCCAACGCTGCCCGATTGTCTCGCGCAGCAAGCGCAATTGAATAAGAAAGCGCTAGAAATTGCACTGGCTGTTCTGACTTCTAAACCCACTGCCTGGGCAGATGAAGTTGATCTGGAGGAAATGCAAGAGGAAGGACGTGCATACATTTTCAAGTCTCGCCGAGCAATGGGGCTACCTGATCCTAATTGCGTAGTGGAGCTTTACCGTCTACCGATTCTGTGGAAAGGGGCTGGTAAATGACTATCAAAACTCCTCTTAAATGGGTGGGCAGTAAAGTCCGCCTTATGCCGCAACTGCGTCGCCACTTGCCGGAAGGTAAGCGTCTGGTTGAGCCGTTCGCGGGTTCCTGCGCCGTCATGATGAATACGGACTATGACGAATACCTGATCGCTGATCTGAACCCGGATTTAGTCAATCTGTATAAGGCGATGGCCTACCATACCGACGCGTTTCTTGTGGAGCTTGAAACCCTGTTTTCTGCCGGGGCGTTAGGTGAACAGGAGAGCCGCGCTATTTTTTATTATGCCGTCCGGGATGCGTTCAATTTGTCGGGCAAGGCACTTGGGGCTGAAAGCGTTGAAGCCGCTGCCCGTTTCATGTACCTGAACCGTCACGGCTTTAACGGGCTTTGCCGTTACAACCGCCGTGGCCAGTTCAATGTCCCATTCGGTAAGTACAAAAAAAACTATTTCCCACTAAAAGAAGTCCGCGCATTTGCTGAAAAGGCGAAGCGTGCAACGTTCATCACCGCGCATTACTCCGAAACGCTTGCGCTGGTTCGTGCCGGGGATGTGGTCTATTGCGATCCGCCATACCTGACGGAATCAGGAAATTTCACCTCATACACTGAAAGCGGCTTTTCACATCTTGATCAGGGGCGGCTGGCCAGAAAGCTGCGCCGTCTTGCTGAAAAGGGCGTGAGTGTTGTTGCGTCAAACAGCGATCTGGAAATGGTGCATTACCTTTACGCCGGGTTTGAGGCGATGAAGGTCAAAGCGCCCCGCAGTGTTGGTGCCGCAGCTGCGAGCCAGAAATCTGCCGCAGAGCTGATTCTGAAATCACCACTTTCCACAGCCTCCAGCGCTGGGGTGGTGGCGAAATGATGACTGAACCCATGACCGGGCTGTATGCGCTGACGGTATTTGCGGCTTTTATCTTCTTTTCCTGGGAAGAGCGCCGGGACGCGGAGACTTCAGATGATGCAGACTTTATTTTGGTCGCTATCTCTTCCCTCGTCTGGCCTGTACTGGTGGCGGTTTGTGCCGCTGCTTACATGATTAATGCCTGGAAGAAGTGGGTTAATCGTGGCTGATCTGTCTCTTGCTGGCCAACATCACGCCGTCGATGCCTGGCGGCGTGATACTTTTGCGCCCGGAACGCCAGCGAATGCGACGATCACAGAGCGCCGTTTGTGGGCGGTAAACCCACAGGACTACGAATGGCGTTCACAGTTCCTTCATGAGATACCCGACTGGTTAGCCGGGTATTTTGGCAACCGTTACGAAAAGCTGTTTGCTGGCCGTGACGGCCGCCGCCGTGCCAATACATTCCTGCGCAAAACAATCGGTGAGAATGTATTGCCACGTCTGCGGAAAGTGGCTGCGCGTTACCAGCTGGCCGCTGATGTAATCGATCTCCCATTTGGAAAGTCATTGCAGCGGTTGCCGTCGCTTGACCGTACCGATCTCAAAAAGCTGTCTGGCCAGGTCTCTGGCTGGATGGCTCAGATGTTTTATGACTTCACCGACACGCTGAAGGGCAAACCAAAAGACGAACGTGAAATGCGCCAGCGCACGCTGGAGGCTTACCGCAACCTTTCTTCGCTTTCCCTCATGCTGAACAATCAACCGCCTTACTGGGCAGTACATGAAGCCAATGATGGCCATCTGGAAAACCGAAAAGCGGAGTCCGGTATTTTGCGTCTCATGGCACCGGAATGGTGGTATCAGCGCCTGAAGCGTGCCCGTGATCTGCAACGTGAACATCTGGCCATCGCCGTTGGCCAGGTGCAGAAATCTGCCAGCGCCTACGTATCACGTAAAACCTTGGGCGAATGGATTGAACAGAAGAAACGTAATCTGGAGTTCTTCAAAAAGTTTGATCTGATAGACGAAGAGGGCAACCGCATTGCGCTGGACAGCATGGTACACCGCAGCGTTGCTAACCCGGCAATACGTCGCTGTGAACTGATGGTGCGTATGCGTGGGTTTGAAGATATCGCCAATGAACAGGGGCTGGCTGGCGAGTTTTACACAATCACTGCACCTTCACGTTATCACGCTGTACACAGTAAGGGCGGCTTTGTGTCTCAGTGGAACGGATTAAGCCCACGGGACACGCAGCGTTATTTATGCAACGTCTGGGCAAAAGCACGCGCGGCGATCTCCCGTGCCGGTATTCATGTTTTTGGATTTCGTGTGGTGGAACCACACCACGACGGGACACCGCACTGGCATATGTTGCTGTTTATGCAACCGCATGACGTTGAGGCGGTACGCGATATCCTTTGCTATCACGCCAGGATTGCCGATTCAGAAGAGCTTCAGACACCTAACGCGCTTAAAGCGCGTTTTCACGTTGAGCCTATCGATCCCGCTAAAGGGTCGGCAACAGGCTATATCGCTAAATACATCTCAAAAAATATCGACGGCTTTGCGCTCGATGGCGAGCAGGATGAAGAAACCGGGGAAAACCTGCGCGATATGGCCAAATCCGTATCGGCCTGGGCATCCCGCTGGCGTATTCGTCAGTTTCAGCAAATTGGTGGTGCGCCTGTGACTGTATGGCGTGAGTTGCGCCGCCTGGGCGATCAGCGTCTGACTGACAGCCGTATGGATGCGGTGCTGGCGGCGGCTGATGTCGGGGACTGGGCGGCCTATACCCAGTTGCAGGGTGGCGCACTGGTTGCACGTCGCGATCTGGTTGTACGTCTGGCATATGAAATTACTGAACAGGGTAACGAGTACGCAGAAGATGTTCAGCGTGTGCAGGGTATCTATTCGCCTTTGATCCCTGATTCCGAAGTTTGCACCCGTCTGGTTAAGTGGCAGAAGGTTGCGAAGTTGGCCGAAGCGCCAGCGGAGGCGGGTTTTTCTGGCGGCAGCGCCGCCCCTTGGAGTTCTGTCAATAACTGTACGGAGGGGGGAACCCGGAGACGGTTAAAACTGGAACTGAACCAGAGAGGGTTTGCCGGAACGGATGAAGAAATCGACATTCTGAAGCGGGGCGGAGGTCTCAAATTTGGGCGTTCAGCACTGATTTACAGGGGCGGAAGGTTGCAGGAGAAACGGAACAATCCGGAAGATGAACAGTGGCCAGGCTGGCAGTAATGGTGTGTAAGTGCGTGATAAGTAATGCGTAAATTTTCATTTGCGCTAATTATCATTTCACATATTGTGCGTTTGGGTATACTGTATGGTTATACAGTATTTTGTTTTATGGGAGGGCTGCATGGATATCTTAGAGGCATCAGCAAAGCTGGAGCGCATCGAATTACTGGCAAAAATTGCCCATGTAAGTGAGATAAGCGCGAAGGAAAAGTCTATTGCCTTAACCTGGATTGGTGAAATTGCTGAAGAGATGCGAAACGTGGTCAGGGGGGAAATAAAAAACCCCCAGAACGGGGGCATTTCAGGCAGCGGGCGCAGCCTTCAATAAATCCAGAGCCATTTGCTTTTGGTCTGGTGACAGGCTTTTGAGCAAGGTTTGCACCAGAGCGTCACCTGTTTTAGCGCTGGGGCTGAGGGTGTGGGAAAACGTCAAATTCATAACAAAGGTGTGCCCACACTCCACGTCAGCACAGGCGCAGTAAATATCTGCAATCTGGCGGTGCTTCCGGTTAGTTTTGCGAATCACAGCCTTAGAGCCGCACTCCGGACATTCAATTTTCAGGACTCTCATATTCCATTCTCCGGCTGTCAAATAATGCCTGGATTTTAGCCTTTTTTGACTCATGCTGCACCCTTCACCGTTGTTTCTTCAGCAAAATTCAAATGCAGGTGGCGCGGAATTTCTGGATCGCTGTTGATGGCCATCGCCAGGCGGCGCTGGATGGGTAACACTTCATTCTTTTTGTAAGTGCGTTCCACCTTCTCCGGGTCGCCCAGTCCGGCAGTATTCTGCGGAACGATACCCGCAAGCCCGGCCGGGAAGCGGTGCGCGTTCAGTATGTCCTGGGCGCTGATGTTCTTCACGCTCGCAAATTCATCTTTGGCCGAAATATCCCCCATCTCAATAAACTTGATCGCGTCGCCGTCGCCGCCAGGGATGTTCACCAGGATGGTGGAGAAGTTGCCGATCCCCTTGCTGTCCCGCAGCTGCTGTTCAATCTCCTCCTCCATTTCGTCCGTCATGCTGGGGTCACGGGTATACAGTATGCCGCCCGTGTGTGCGCCGTTGTGGTAGTAGCGACGGCGAAAAATAACCGCCTCACTGTTCAGCAGGGCAGAGTGAACGCCGCCGATGTAATCCGGCAGACCATAAATGTGCTGCTGCGGGTCGTACATCTTGATGAAAATGATATCTTCAGGCGGGAACGCCAGCGGCTCTCCTTCCTGTAAAACCACGTAATCCCCTGGCACAGTCTCCGCGTTTTCTCTCTCCTTTCGTCGGCGGAGATAAAGTCCCGGCAGCGGCTGAAGCCCGATCACGTCTCCCCAGCCGTTACGGACTTTGGCCACGGCGATATCACCAAACGTCAGGTAGTCAAAAACAGCGGCCTCCAGCTCGTCGAAAGTCAGGCCGCCGCCCTGATAGTCCGCCGTCACCATGTTTTTACGGGCGTGGATAATCCCGCCGTGCTGGCCGTTCAGGTTGATAAGCTGCGCCAGCGCCAGACGGTCAATCGGCTGGGTGTAGTGGTCGGCGGCGTTGTCGTACCAGATTTCCCGGTAATCGGTTCCGGTAGTCAGTACCGGTTCTGGTTTGCCAAAGCTGATAATGCTCATTTTTTTGGACTTATCGCCGCGCTGTTCGCGCTTCACAAAACGTTTCTTTTTGCTCATGCTGCCTGTTTCCTTACACCCCAGCGGGATTTTGGTTTGTTTTCATAGTTGAGTGGTTCGTTATGCAGGGCGTGGGTGATTGCCCAGAATGCCTCTGCGTGGCCAGTGTCCTGGCTGCGGTCTGCAACAAAGGTCATTGCGTTACCGCTCTGCGTGGTAGTGCGCCGTACTGACATAAAGCTGGCGGGGATTTCCTTCAGGTTTTTGTCCCACTCGATACGCTGGCTTTCCACCACGTCGGCGGCCTTCAGTACCAGCTGGTTTTTGGTGTTCATGTCGTAGCGAATCGGAACAACAACCTTCATGGCAAAGTGCTGGATATTGTCAAACACCCCCTGGCCGATCCCGGTTACGTCCACGCCCAGATAAGTGAAGTTGTACTGGTCAAACAGCTTTTCGATCTGCTTTGCCTGGTGACGGAAGTTCATACCCTTCCAATAAATCACCTTCAGCACGCGGAATTTTTCCACGGCAAACATCGGCGGGGCGACAATCACAAAACACGACAAATCGCCGCTGCGTGCCGGGTCAAATCCTCCCCATACTGGCCTGTCCCCAAACGGCCGTTTTGCGTCCGGGTCGTGATCCTGCCAGGTGTCCACCTCCACGCCGCACGCTTCCAGGTCGGAAAAGCTGAAAACGGAATCCTTGCTGTCCACGAACACGCACATATAAAGCATGTCGAACGTGGCGGTGTTGTAGCGGTTGCGCAGCTTCTCGATGTTGGCCAGATTGAAGCCACCCGCAATGGCATCTTCCATGGTGATGACATAGCGCCACTGGCCATCCGGGCAGAGCCGCCCACCGTCCCGCATTTCATCGAACAGCGGAAACGTAATGGCCGCACGTTTCTTGCTGCCCTGTTTCCACTCTTCACCCGTCCAGAATGGATACGCTTGGTGCGTTTTGGCCGATGGCGTGGAAAAGTAGGTGGTACGCCATTTGTCATGTGTGGCCATCGCGCTGGCCACTTCATTGAGTTTTGCAAAGTTGGGCACCCAAAAATATTCATCACAGTAAAGATGGCCACTGTATGACTGGGCGGTGTTTTTGTTGGTAGACAGGAAGCGCAGCTCTGCGCCGTTGCTTAAGCGGATCGGGTTCCCCGTCAGCGTGATGCCAAAATACTGTTCTGCAATGTTGACGATGTAAGACCGGAACACTTCAGCCTGTGCTTTGGACGCGGACAGGAAGATTTGCGGATCGCCCGTTATTACCGCATTTTCGAACGCTTCAAACGCAAAGTACCAGGTTGCACCGATCTGGCGACTTTTCAGGATGTTCCTGACCAGCTGGCCAATGTTGCGGCGCAGGTGTTTCTGATATTCGAAAAGATGCTCCTCTGCCCAGGTGTCAAAATCCTCCTGGGTAAGAGACGAAATATCGTTTTTCTTGTACTTGCGTTTGCTGCGTGGTTCGTCCTCGCTATCGCCTCGCGCAGCTGCTTGCCGTTCCACCTGGCTGAAGGCCAGCTTTTCTTTATGTTTATTGCTCTGGGCACGCAGCTTTGTGGCGTGAGCAATAAGCAAATCCATCTCCTTTAAATCCAGATCCGTTTTATTGTCGCGTCCCGCTAACAGCTGGTAACGGCGTTCAATTGCCTCCTCAGTGCTTTCGAAACTGAGCAGGTCAGCCCATTTATATTTTTCTGCCCAGTAGTAAACGATCCGCGCATTCGGCAGGTTTAATTCTGATGCAATTTCTTTTGGCGTGTAGCGGCGCAGGTAAAGAGCGCGGACAACGCCTTTTAATTCGTCTGAGTATTTAGCCATAGATTTAATTATGCCGTGGTAATTATGAAAAAACGGCGGGGTTAATTCTGGGTTGTTCGGTAATGGCTTATAACCGAACTGTTCAGAATAAAGCGTGATGCGGGAATGCGTTTAATTAGCAATAATCAAATCCACAGCACGGTAAACAGTAAATCGATAGAGGGGGAATTATGTGTCGCATTTAAAAACTGACTGGCTGTGTGTTGCCACCGAAGGAGATACGGTAGACGGAAGAGTCATTGAACGGCAATGGATTATAGATATGGGGGAAACCTATGACTTTAATCATTACGTAGCATTGCTCTGGCCTGAACATGATCATTCTGGAGCCAGTTTCGGGGAGGTGCTTGAAGCTACCTGGCGCGATGGTGATGATGGTCTTGCCCGTTTATATGTCAGCCTCTGCCCGAACATACGTCTGCTGTATGCAAATGAAGAGGGGCAGTTATTGTTCTTCTCTATTGAGCCAGAAGAGGACTGGCGGGGGACTGGTCGTTTTTACCTTAAAGGCCTGGCAGTAACGAACCGTCCGGCCAGTGTTGGCACTACACGAATGCGTTTCAGTGAACGCAGATTATCTAAACAAGGTTATTACCGTTGTGTATTGACCTCAGAAGGCAAAATTAAGCAGGGAGAAAAAATGTCAAAGAAAAAATGGCAATCGTATTTTGGTATTAAGCCGAAGTTTGAAGAAGAGTCCCCGTCAGAAGAAGCGCCGCAGGGAGACGATAAATTACAGGCTCTTGCAAATGCGGTGAATGAAATCGAGGGTCGTCTGGCCACGATTGAAAATACGCTACAGGAAATGCAGGGTGATGTTGATACCATTGCAGAAGTTGTAGACACGGAAGAGTTTGCCGAATTGCGTTCCAACGCAAAAGAAATCGTTAACCGCTTTAACGATCTGGGTAATAAAGGCGGTCAACGCAAACAGCGTCAGGTGCCGTCCAAATCCGGGAAATTTAATTTCCTGTAATTGGCATAAAAGCAAAAAAGTAAAAACAAGTTAAATAATCGCGTAAATGCGAGGGAGTTTTATGCACCTTAATAACCGTGGGCGGGATTTACTGGATAAATATACGGCTGGAATGGCGCAGCAGTTCGGCGCACGTGATACCAGTCGCTATTTTTCCCTGAATGACCCGCAGGAAAATGCGCTGCGTCTGGCGCTGCTGGAGTCGGTCGAGTTCCTGGACATGCTCACATGCCTGGACGTTGACCAGCTGAGTGGCCAGGTGATCTCTGTTGGTTCATCTGTTCTACACACCGGGCGCAGTGAGAACGGCCGTTTTGTCCGTCAGGTAGGCGTTGACGGTAATGATTATTCGCTGGTTGAAACGGACAGCTGCGCGGCGCTGCGTTGGGATCTGCTTTCCGTCTGGGCTAATGCTGGCAAAGACGAAAACGAGTTTTACAACCTGGTTCAGGCTTTCACTACCCAGGCTTTTGCACTGGATATGCTGCGCATTGGTTTCAACGGGAAGAGCCGCGCAAAAACCACTGATCCTACCGCTAACCCGAACGGTGAAGATGTCAATATCGGCTGGCATGAGCGCATGAAAACACTGTTGGGTGGTAATCAGATTATGACCGATCCGGTCGTTCTGGATGAAGCGGGGGATTACAAGTCGCTGGATGCGATGGCCTCGGATCTGATTAACGCCAAAATCCCGGCACAGTTCCGTAATGACCCGCGCCTGGTGGTGCTGGTAGGTGCTGACCTGGTGGCCGCAGAACAGTACCGACTGTATCAGGCCGCTGATCGCCCAACGGAGAAAATCGCGGCGCAGATGCTGGGAAGCACTATTGCTGGCCGTCCGGCAATCATTCCGCCGTTTATGCCGGGTAAACGCATGGTGGTTACTCCGCTGAAGAACCTGCACATCTACACCCAGCGCAACACCCGTATGCGTAAGGCTGAGTTTGTGGAGGATCGCAAACAGTTCGAAAACAAATATCTGCGCAACGAAGGCTATGCGGTTGAAGTGCCCGAGCTGTACGCGGCGATTGATGAAAATGCCGTGACCATCGGTAAGCCGTCAGAGCCAGTGGAGGGTTAATCAATGTCTCTTTCACCCGCGCAGCGCCATAGCCAGCGCATTGCGATGGAACAAAAGCTGAAGCAAAGCCTGGCCGTTGGCACCACGGAAAGCATGCACCTGCTGATTAAGGCGCTGGAAACAGATGTGGAACAGCTGCGAAGCCTGCCCCTGATTGCAGATCGCGTTGAGCATAAGCGCAACGTGCTGCTGCCGAAATGGGTTCCGACTGTGGAAGCGTATCTGGCCAGCGGCCAGGTGTATGCCAATCCGGTTCTGGCGTGGTGCGTGATCTGGCTGTTTGACGTGGGCGATCTGGATCAGGCGCTGGAATGGGCAGATATCGCTATTGCCCAGCAACAGGCCACGCCGGAACGGCTGCGCAGCAATTTCCCAACGTTTGTGGCCGATACGATGCTGGCCTGGGCGGAGGAGTCTGCGGGGCGCGGGGAAAGTATTGAGCCATATTTTTCACGCACGTTTGAGAACGTGGCCACCAGGTGGCGGCTGCATGAGCAGGTGACAGCGAAATGGTACAAGTTCGCCGGGTTGCAGCTGCTGCGCGGTGAGGATGGCCAGAAAACAGCTGCGGGTGTGGACGATGTGGAAACACTTCAGAAAGCCGATCAGCTGCTGGCCACCGCAGAACAGTATTACCTGAAAATCGGCGTTAAAACGCAGCGGCAGACCATCGCCGCACGTATCCGAAAACTGACGCAGGGTTAAAGACTACCGCAAGCCAGGCGGGCGCGGTGGAGGGCAGAAACACGATGTGAAGCTGCGCCGTGGAAACCGGACAGCCCGCCTATTTTTTCGGGGGAGCCATGTTTAGTGGAAAGCCGCTTGATTATCAGGATGAGCCGCTAAAAAACGAAGGATTCTGGCCAGACCTGAACCTGAAGGACTTTCAGGCACAGCGAGCGATCCCGGCTGATGTTGACGCGGACACCGTTGCCCAGGCGCTGCTGGCGGCTGTGGCGGAGGTGAATGCGGAGCTGGAAAAAGTGGAAGCCAGCTGGAAGGCAAAAGGGGTTATTAGCGCAGGGGACGCGCCGGGGGCACGGATGGGGGAGTTAAACGCCCTCTGTGCGCAGTACATGAAGGCGGTTTTTGCAAGGGCAAAAGCGGACCTGTTGGGGGAGTTTGCCACCGTTGGGCGGCGTGACTCTCACCCAGGCCAGGAAAGCACGGAAACCCGCGCCGGATTGCTGGCAGAGGCGTCAGTTGTGATCCGCCGCATGAAGGGGCTGAAAAGGGCAACGGTGAAGAAAGTATGAGCCAGACACAGCTTGAAAACCTTACGGCGTTCTTTACCAGCAACGTGCCAGCCCGTGCGATGCAGTCGTTTGACAGCGTAGTGGATGAAATGGAGTTCGTACCGGCTGCAAAGGATATGGGGCTGGGGCAGTACCGCCAGGCTGTGATCCGCTATGACGCGGTACTGAGCTGGGAGCGATTCCCGTATCGCCTGTGTCCGCCGCAGCTGCTTATGTCGCTGATGGCTGCCTGGCTCGATGAGGCAGACCGGGAGTTACTGGACGAAATCGGGGTAACTGAGGCAGATCCGCTGTGGGATGTATCGGTGGCCGATGAAGAAACCGCCGATATTGTCCTGACGGTTCCCATGGCGGAAGAGCTGGTGATCCGGGAGAACGAAAAGGGATTAATCCCCTGGCAGGGCAAGCGCTGGTCACTGGTTGAGCCGGAAATCTGGACGGCGCTGACCGCAACGATTTACGGCGTGGATGAATCCGGTGCGCCTGTGGGCGATGCGTCGTGATTGCCGGAGGGGAACTTAACAAGCGCCAGCTGGCGGAGCTGAAAAAGGCGCTGGCCAGCATGGAGCTGCCGCCCAAAAAACGGCAGCGGCTGCTGTGGCGAATGGCGAAATATGGCGTTATTGCCGCCGCCAAACGCAACGTGCGGAATCAGGAAACGCCGGACGGGGAAGGCTGGGAAGGTCGCAAAACAAAGCGCAAAGGGAAGATGCTGCGCAACATGCCGAAACTGCTGCATATCCGGGAAATGCCTGAGATTCAGGCCGTGCGGATTTACTTGCAGGGTGGCGGCTACCGGAACGGGGAAACGCCTGTACCCGCTGGCACGGTGGGCTATTCGCAGCAAAACGGCATGCGCGTCCGGGTGAGTCGCGCCAGCCAGCCAGGGAAGGCACAGCCAGGCAAGATGGCCACCGCTGCGCAGGGAAAAAAACTGCGTGCGCTGGGCTACCGGGTGCGCCGGGGGAAGCGCTGGAAAAAGCCCACTATCCGGGAAATAACCAGCGAAATGCCATACGCACAGGCGGGGTTGCTTATCCGGAAGTTAAGCGGCAAGGCCGTTAAAACAAGCTGGACTATCGATCTTCCTTCCCGCGTATTTCTGGGAATGGGTGATGAGGACTTTAACAAGGCGCTGGCACGCCAGCTTCAGGCCATCGGCTTTGGCTGGGATGTGAATGCGCAGGATATCAGGGGGAGAACATGACCTGGCCAAATGTGACCGTTAACCAGGTAAACCAGCTACTGGGCGAAACCAATGAGGTGGAACGCGCGGTGCTGTTTATCGGTACGGGAACCAAAAATACAGGCAAGACCCTGGCTGTGAACACACAGAGCGATTTTGACGCGCTTCTGGGTGAGGCTGACAGCCAGTTAAAAAGTGACGTGCTGGCTGCGGTGTCGAATGCTGGCCAGAACTGGTGGGGGTTCGTCCATGTGCTGGCTGCTGACAGCGAGCCGGAGGCATGGGTTAAAGCGGTGCTGGCTGCGCAGGTGTCATGCTCGGTTGAAGGCGTGGTGCTGAGCAATGACATTTCCACAAAGGCGGAAATTAACCAGGCTATTACGTTACGTGCGGATCTGATCGCGAAGTATGGCCGCTGGGTATGGTTCATTCTGGCCACGCAGGGAATGCAGGATGAAGAGGGGCAGGCGGATTACCTTGTGCGTATGTCCACCCTTCAGGCTGGCATTGCGGAAAAAGCGGTGCAGCTGGTTCCCCGCCTCTGGGGGAACGAACCGGGCGTGCTGGCTGGCCGTCTGTGCAGCCGTGCCGTCACCGTGGCGGACAGCCCGGCGCGAGTAAAAACGGGGGCACTGGTCAGCCTGGGCAGCGATGAACTGCCGCTGGATGGCACAGGGGCGGTGCTGGAGCTGGCCACGCTTCAGGCGCTGGAGGCGCAGCGCTTCAGCGTGCCGATGTGGTATCCGGATTATGACGGGTTCTACTGGTCAGACGGCCGCACGCTGGACGTGGAAGGGGGTGATTATCAGTCCATCGAAACGCTGCGCGTGGCCGATAAAGCCGCACGCCGGGTGCGTCTGCTGGCCATCGGCAAAATTGCAGACCGTTCGCTTAACAGCACGCCGGGCAGCATCGCCGCACACCAGACGCTGTTTGCGAAGCCACTGCGCGAAATGTCCACGGCAGCAAACATCAACGGGGTTTCATTCCCCGGCGAAGTGAAGCCGCCACAGGATGGTGATGTAACCATTGTCTGGAAGAACAAAAAGGCAGTGGAGATTTACATTGTGGTGCGCACCTGGGAAGTGCCGCTGCAACTCACCATTAGTCTGTTACTGGATGCCAGCCTGGAGGCCGCCGCATGAGTAAGCGTATTTCGGGAATGTCGTTTGATTCTTACGTTGACGGCGATCTGATCCACATTGAAAAAATTTCTCTCGATATCACGGACAACAGCGCCGCCGCGCAGACCCGTGGCGTGCCGGATGGACACGTAGATGGTGATGTGGCCGCTGAGGGTGAAATTGAAGTCAGTTCCAAAGTGCTGAGCGTGCTGACGGCCAAAGCACGATCAGCGGGTTCCTGGCGCGGTATTGAACCCGTGGATTTCCTCTTCTATGCCAAAGCCGGTAATGAGGAAGTCAAGGTGGAGACGTTCGGCTGCAAACTTCAGCTGAGTAACCTGCTGGATATCGATCCGAAGGGTGGCAGCGTGGCCACGCATAAAATCAAATACTTTGTGACCAGTCCAAAGTTCGTAAACATCAACGGCGTTCCGTATCTGGAAGCGGAAGCCACGGAAAACCTGATCGGTTAAGGGGCAGGGATGCAGGAGTACGAAAAAGGCGCTCTGACGCTGGCGGTTATGGGGGCGCTAATCGCGCTGGGTAAGCTACTGTCCAGCAATGAGCCTGTTACAGCACGGTTGGCCATCGGGCGTGTAATTGTCGGGAGTGCGCTTTCTGTGGCGGCGGGTTCGGCGCTGTATCTGGTTCCGGAGCTTCACCCGCTGGCGCTTCTGGGGATTGGTTCAGCGCTGGGGCTGGCCGGGCTTCAGGGGGTTGAGCTTTGGCTCAAACGTAAAGGGATTAACGCAGGGGCGGGTAAATTATGACGTTAAGTGAAAAGCAGCAGCTGTTTACCGTGATGGTGGCCAATCTGATCCACTGGGCGGAAGAGCACGGCTATCGTCTGACGTTTGGCGAGGCGTACCGCACGCCGGAACAGGCCGCGCTGAACGCTAAAAAAGGCAGCGGTATCACAAACAGTCTGCATACCCAGCGCCTGGCCGTGGACTTTAATCTGTTCGTGAATGGCCAGTACAAAACAGACACCGCCGATTATCTCCCGCTGGGTGAGTTCTGGGAATCGCTGGGCGGTACATGGGGCGGCCGCTTTAAATCCCGTCCGGACGGCAATCACTTCAGTCTGGAACATAACGGGGTGCGGTGATGACAAACGGCCAGTGGCTGGTAGTGGTTGCGCTGGCGTTTGTCTGGGGCTGGCTGACCGCTGACTGGCGGCGTGACAGCCTGGAGCTGACGATCAACTCCGCCGCGCAGGTTGCGGGTAACAAGTCCCAAAAGGTGATGCTGGAAATTGCCAGCGAATCCGCCAGGGGGCTGGAAGATAAGCTGGAGGCGCTGGAGAGTGGCAGACCGAAGGAAATCAGGACGGAAATTCTTAAGCCGGCTTTCACTAACGTTTGCGTGTCTGATGATTTTATCCGGATGTACAACGCAACCGTCGACAATACCGAGCGTACCTTATCAGGAAAACCTGAAGCGAAAATGCCCAACGGAAAATCTTCCGCGCATTAAAGGTAATACCGGGGCGGATATTGCTGCCCCTGCTATTGAATATCAGGATTTATATTCTGTGTGTGCGGCGCGTCATAACGCGCTGATTGACGAAATAAATAAACGAGAGAGCGTATTAAATGGAACAGAAAATTAATCTGGTTGTATGTGGTAAAGAAATTGTTTTCGCGCCTAACCAGACCGCCTATAACAAATTCATTAATGAAATGGCGATGGATAACAAGGTTGCCCCGGCGCATAACTACCTGACCCGCATCGTGGAGCCGGAGAGTAAAGACGCACTGGCCGAGCTTTTAAAACGTCCGGGGGCAGCGTTGCAGCTGGCTGGCAAGGTAAATGAAATTTACGCGCCTGAGCTGGAAATTGAAGTAAAAAACTGACAAAACGAGTCCGGGCTATTGAAAGAAACGGACTCGATCAGTATTTAATTTTACGCCGCCACTATTTACCCCACGGGGAAGATTCCATTGACGATATCGCCGCCGCTGTCTGGCTGGATAATCGTCAGTGGGAAAATATGCGTATTGCTGTTGCAAACGGAATAAGCACTGCTTTTAAAGGCGCTGAATGAAACAGTTAGATTTTACATTAAGCCTGATCGATAAATTGTCGCGCCCGTTAAAACAGGTGCAGAACAATGTGACCGGCTTTGCGGATAAATCAAAAGCAGCGTTTATGCAGATTGGCGGCGGCGCACTGGCGCTGGCCGGAACGGGGATGGCCATCAAAGGCGCATTGTCTCCGGCCATTGAAATGTATGACGCGCTGAATGAGGCGGCTGCAAAAGGTATCGACGATTCAGCGCTGAAAACCGTTCAGCGGGATGCGCTGACGTTCAGCACCACATACGGCGCCAGCGCGGTGGAGTTTGTTCAGTCCACTGAATCAATCAATGCGGCCATCGCCGGACTGACCGGGAATGAACTGCCGAAAGTGACCAAAGTCGCCAATGTCCTGGCGTTTGCCCTGAAATCCACCGCCGCTGATACGTCAGAGTTTATGGGGCAGATGTTCGGTAACTTTGCGTCTGATGCCGCACGCCTGGGCAAAGTGCAGTTCGCTGAACAGCTGGCCGGAAAGATGGTTTATATGCGCAAGACGTTCGGCGCGGAAATGGCCACGATCAAAGACCTGATGGAAGGCGCGCGCGGCGTGGGGACAAACTACGGTGTCGGGCTGGATGAACAGCTGGCCGTGCTGGGGCAGCTGAGCCGTACGCTGGGAACGGAAGCGAGCAGCGCCTATGAAGGCTTTATGACGGGCGCGATAGATGGCGCTAAAAAGCTGGGGCTGTCCTTCACTGACGCTACCGGAAAAATGCTGTCCATGCCTGAAATGCTGGCGAAGCTACAGGGCAAATATGGCAAGAGCCTGGAAGGGAACCTGAAGGCACAGGCGGAGCTGGATGAAGCCTTTGGGGACAGTTCGGCGGTGGTTAAGCAGCTGTATGGCAACGTGGCGCTGCTTCAGCGGAATATTACCGAGCTGGGGGGCGCTGACGGGCTGAAGCGTACCCAGGAAATGGCGGCCAGAATGGTGAAACCGTGGGATCGCTTTATTGCCATTCTGACGGCCATTAAAACCGTCATTGGCCTGACGCTGATCCCGGTACTGTATCCGCTGCTGAATCGCCTGGCAGATATGGGGCAGACCTTTGCCCGGTGGATGCAGCTGTTTCCCAACATCGCGCGGGTGGTGGGGTATGCCGCGTTAGCGCTGCTGAGTTTTGCCGCCGTGGGTGCTGTTGCCAATATCGTGATGGGCGTCAGTTCGTTTGTGATGATGGGCATGACGAAGGTGCTGGCGCCCATGGCCAGACTGCTGGGACTCAATCGCCTGGCAATGCTCGCCAGTAACGCCGTGACGCAGCTGTTTACTGCCGGATTGCGGGGTTTGCGTGCCGCACTGCTCGCCGCCAGTATTGCCGCCCGTATGGGGTCTGCCTCGTTTTTACTGATGATTGCCCCGATTGCGGCTGTTGCCCTGGCCATTGCTGGCGTGGTGCTGGCGGTAATTAAGTTCTGGCAACCGATCAAGGCTTTCGTCAGCGGCTTTATCAGTGGTTTCAGCCAGGCCAGTGGCGCACTGACTCCGTTTAAAGGGCTATTCAGCGGCATCGCCACGGCGGTGGGCTGGGTCTGGAATGGCGTTAAAACGCTGTTTGGCTGGTTTGGCAACCTGCTTTCCCCGGTACAAATGACCGGGGAAAAACTGGCTGGCGTGACCAGCGCGGGGGAAACCTTTGGCCGTGTGGTGGCGGGGGCGGTTGGCATGGTTCTGACTCCGTTTGAGCTGGTTTATCGTTCCATCCAGACGGTCATTGAGATGTTCGGGATCGTTATTGAGGGCTGGGGTGATGTGGTTAACGCCTTTGATATTAATTCCCCTGTTGCCTCCTTTGAAAAAATGGCCAGCGTGATCGGTGGCGTTTTCGGGAAATTGTGGGACACCCTGAAAGGTTCATTTACCGGAACGTACAACTGGATTATTGAAAAGCTGAATAAAATTCCGGGCGTGGATATTGCCCTGGCTGCTGATTCAGGTTCGGGAGCAAATAAGGGAATCCCTTTCAACCCTAAACAGGTTGAACAGTCTGCGATTATTTCACCTGAAATAAAACAGGTTGAGTATGGCGGAAATATTACGCAGCAGTTAACGCAAAACACGTTATTACCTGAGCCACCGCCAGCAATTGCCCCCAGTGTGCTTTTAACTGGTGGGGAGCTTAAAGGCGTTGAGCGCGGCGGGATCAGTAAAACCATAAACAGCAATTCTAAATCTGTTACGGACAACAGCCGCAAAATTGACACGGTGAATATCTACCCGAAAGAAACGCTTTCACCGGGACAATTGCAGGAGTGGCAGGAGCTAAACCCATGAGTGATTTGCTTTACATCGATCTGCTGATTGAAAACGGTAATTTTGTTCTGAATACCGGGAAAGAGCCTGAGCTGTGTAATAACCGCAAAAGTATCGGGCAGGACATTATTCACAGCATTCTGGAAAGCGGTCTGGCCACGCAGCTGGTTGGCGAACGCAGCCCGACTTTACGCGCGGATATCTTCACGCAGCTGGAACTGCTGATTGAAGAGGATGAACGCATTGTGCCGGGTACGGTGGATGTGAGTGAGGAAAGCCAGAAGCGGTTATGGGTGACGGCGAGCACGTATGACTTTGGCGGAATATCAGCACAGGTGGAGCTATGACGGAAAAGCCGCAGGTTGATTTTGAAGAGGTGGTGAAGTCCAGTGGGATGCCCGTTACGGAAGAGGCGGTGCGCACCCGCTTCAACGCCATCGCCGCGCAGGAAGGGCTGATTACCAACACGTCGCGCATGTCTCCGTTCTGGCGGCTCATTACCGCCATTGTGACCGCGCCAGTGATGTGGCTGAAGGATGCGCTGGTTTCGGTGGTCATGACCAATATGTTTGTGGCCACAGCGGGCGGGCAGATGCTGCGTCTGCTGGCCTGGGCGGTGAATGTCACGGCTAAACCTGCCAGCGCTGCGGAAGGTGTGATCCGCTTTTACAAGGAAGATTCAAAACAGGCCGTCACCGTGGCGGCGGGAACGGTAGTCCAGACCGAAAGGATTAACGGCAAGGTTTACGCCATGGCCACGGTCGCTGACGTGGTGATCCCGTCCGGCACGGCAAGTGCTTTACTGGCCGTCAAAGCCACCGGAACGGGCGGGGCGTACAACCTTGCGCCGGGCTATTACCGCATTTTGCCCGTGGCCGTGGACGGTATCAGCCATGTGGCCAGTGAAGAGGACTGGCTGACCGTGCCGGGCGCGGATGAAGAAAGTGATGACGAGCTGCGCGAGCGCTGCCGGAACCAGTTCAACCTGGTGGGGAACTACCACACGGACGCGGTTTACCGTTCGATGATTGCGAGCGTGGCCGGACTGAGTATTGACCGGATTTTCTTTCTGCATGACGCGCCACGTGGTCCGGGTACAGCGAACGCGTATCTGTTGCTGGATAGCGGGGTCACGTCTGAGCCGTTTATTGAAGCGGTTAATGACTACATCAACACGCAAGGCCACCACGGGCACGGGGACGATATGCAGTGTTTTGCCATGCCGGAAACCCGCCACGATCTGAGTGTGACGGTGTATGTCAGAAACCTGAGCAATCTTGAAGCTGAGCAGCAGGACACGCTGAAGAAAGGGATTGAAAACCTGATCCGCTGCGCCTTCAGGGAAAACACGGATTATGACGTGAAAAAAACATGGCCATATTCCCGCTTTTCGTTTTCGCAGCTGGGGCGCGAGGTGCACAAAACCTTCCCGGATTCGGATTCCATCGAATTTTCGCTGAAGGATATCACCAGCGATCTGAGCGTACCGCGCCTTAACTCCTTAACGGTGAGCCTGAAAGATGACTGATTTTCTGAAAAAACTGGCCAGCATGTCCCTGCCGTCCTGGATGAATAAAGGCGAGCCACTGGCTTTATTGCGCACGGCGCGGACGTACTGGGCTGAGGTGTACAGCTGGATCACATGGCCATTACGTCAGTTTGATCCGCTGACCTGCACAGAGCCGGTACTCAATTTAATCGCATATGACCGTGACATAAGCCGTTTCAGTGGCGAACCGCTGAGCCTGTACCGCAAGCGCGTGGCCTATGCCTTCATCAACGCGCGTGATGCGGGTTCCGTTGAGGGGTTCGTCAATATCTTTTCACGGCTGGGGATTGGTTACGTGGAGCTGGTAGAGCGCCAGCCGGACATTGACTGGGACGTGATCATGGTACGCGTCACGGACAGCCAGATTGCAGACAACACGCAGCTGATGATTCAGATAATCCGGCAGTACGGGCGAACCTGCCGCCGTTATCAGTTTGAAGTGATCACGTCTGAAAGCCTGGCTATCCGGGCGGGATGGGATCAGGGGGAATACGTGGTTTATCCGGCACGTCTGAACAGCACGGAAGCCAGCGGCGCAACGTTTAGCGCGAGTTTATAGGGAGAATTTATGTCACAGACAGCGATCACACTGGCCTTTGAGCAGTGGAAAGCAAGCCAGGCGGTAACGGGTGAAGCCGTTCTGCTGGATGAATTTGTTTTTGCCAACGTGCCGGGGCTGGATGCCACTAAGCCTGTTGACCGCAAGGAAACACTGCCACCTGCCGCGCAAATCGTTCACCGCCAGGCCGTCAGCCGTAAAGGTGTGGTTAATGAAAATGCCGTGGTTCACTCCGTTGTACTGGGCGCGGAAGTGGGTGATTTTTCGTTTAACTGGATTGGCCTGATTAACAAGGCGAGCAACACACTGGCCATGATTGTTCATGCGCCGTTACAGCAGAAGCTGAAAACGAAAGATGGCCAGCAGGGTAATGTGCTCACCCGTTCGTTTTTGATGGAGTACAACGGCGCACAGGCTGAGACCGGAATCAACACGCCAGCGGAAACCTGGCAGATTGACTTTACCGCACGTATGGCCGCAATGGATGAACGTCAGCGCCTGGAAAATATTGACCTGTACGGCGCGGCGGCTTTCATGGGGAATGGCTGGCTTGTCGCAAAGAACGGCTCGCAATATCTCGTGACGGCCGGGGTGGGATATGTGCGCGGGTTGCGCGCGCAGCTGGCGGCTAACCAGAATATTTCTGTTCCGGCTAAACCAGCAAAAGTCTGGCTGGATGTGGCATGGACAGGAACCCTGACCAGCGCCTGGGGTGTGGCCAGCAAAATCACAGTGGCGGCTGACCTGGCTGATTATGTGCAAAACGGTGTGCAGCACTATGTTTTTGCCGTGGCCAGTATTGATGCGAATGGCAATATCACCGATCTGCGCCCGAAAGGTGATCTTGCTGACCAGGCGTTAAAGGCACATGAAAAATCGCGTAACCATCCTGATGCCACCACTACCGAGAAGGGATTCACAAAGTTAAGTAGCGCGACGGATAGCACGTCTGAGGCAATGGCTGCGACACCTAAAGCGGTTAAAGCGGCATACGACAAAGGCAAGGCCGCAGATGACAATGCGAACGGACGCGTGCCACAAACGCGAAAAGTGAACGGGCATGAGCTTAAATCTGATTTTAATATCACCCCTGGCGATATTTTTAAACTTTCTACGGGGATTGGTGGCAGCGCTGATTTAAACAACTTCACCGATCCGGGATTGTATTACCAGCCAGCGAACGCCCAGGCACAAACCGGGAAAAACTATCCGGAGGCAAACGCCGGTTCGCTGGAAGTCTATAAGCATGCGGGTATTACGCAGATTTACCGGATTTACAATGGTTCCCGTACCTACATCCGTACCCTTTACAGCGGTGTGTGGTCAGCCTGGGTAAAACAATATGATGCGGCAAATAAACCCTCTCCGGGCGATATTGGTGCAGTGAATAAAGGCGGCGACACCATGACCGGACCGTTAAAGGTTAATGGTGAAGTCCAGAGCGCCAGTGCAAACAGTTTCCGTATTGCGTACGGTGATTACGGTACATTCTGGCGTAATGATGGCAATAATCTTTATCTGATGCTGACCAATAAAGGGGATTCCTACGGAGCTTATAACAATTTACGCCCTTTACGTGTGAGCCTGGCAACTGGGGCGCTGCAATCAGAAACTCCGCTGACAGTAGGAAACACTATTTATGCCTCAAAGGAAATTACGGCTGGTTATGATGGTGCATTCGTATGGGTGGAGCAATATAAAACGAAAGCACCATTTTTTAATTCATACTCCACAACCGGAGCGAGTGAATACCATCCGGTAATTAAACAGCAGGCAACCATTGCGGGGAAAAACTCCTGGGCTTTTTCAATGGGGTCTCTGGTAAGCGGTGATGTGCTTTCGTGGCATCTGCATCTGAAAGGAAGCGGATCACAGGATATTAATTTCAAATGGGATACTGACGGCAACTTCTCCGCACCGAGGCAAATTATTCCGGGAAGCTATGCCAATTTTGACGGACGCTACTACACCAAAACCCAGACTGATGCCGGGTACATGCCGAAAACGGGCGCGTACACCAAAGCGGAGAGTGACGGACGTTTCCAGCCAAAAGGGAGCTATACCCCGGCTGGACAGGCGTACACGAAAGCCGAGAGTGACGGTCGTTATCAGGCAAAAGGCAACTATACCCCGGCAGGTCAGGCGTACACCAAAGCCGAATCTGACGCGCGTTATGGGGTAGGTAAAACGACTACGGGAAATAACAGTGCGTACTATACACACGGCAATGGTGCTGTATTTATGCAGTCTATGAGGAATATCTCTGTCGGCAATAATGCCACCGTGACTGTAACACTGCCCACGTCATTCCCTAACGGGATTCTGGGTATAGGTTCAAGCTATTACGGAACGGGCGGGAATAACTCCGCGTCATACTGGTTCTGTACGCCTGTGGGTAAAAACCAGGTGAAAATCCAGACTCATAACTGTAGTGGTACATTCTTCTTAAACGTTACGGGCTACTGAAATGGACAAGTTTTTTAGCAATTCAGAAAATAGTTTTTATCTTGAGGAAACCGTCAATTCTTATGAGGAGCAGGGTATTCCTGTTCCCTCTGACCTGAAAAAAATTACTGACGAAGAATATGAAACTTTTATGGTTTCACCTGACAGGAAAGCGCCATATTACAGCCTCAAATCAAAATGTATGGTGTGGGTTGATATTGCGCCACCTACGCGGGAAGAGAAAATTGAAAGCGCAGAGTTATTAAAGGCGCAGCTGTTGGCTGGCGCGGCAGAAGCTATTTCCCCGCTTCAGGATGCTGTTGATTTGTCTATGGCTTCTGAGGCGGAAACAGCAAGTCTGTCGGCATGGAAAAAATACCGGGTATTACTTAACCGTGTTGATACCAGTAAGGCACCTGATATTGAGTGGCCAGAGGTGCCTGGCAATGTGGCGTGAAGCACGAATTGCATTCAGTGATTCCGTGGCCGCGCTGAATTGTTCCGTTATCCCGGTACATCCCTGGGTGTACGGGGTAGGGCAACAGACAGAAAACGGCGCGTATCTCAGCCCGGTAAACGCGATCAACTACCTGGCTGACAAGCTGGCCGGAACGGGCGGGGCGGCGGATATCGTGATCATGATGGTTTCTGGCCAGACGCATGATAGCTTTATGGCCAGCCTGAACAAGCTTGTGGATGTATTCCCCAGCCCGGCATTCACCCAGGTGCGGAGGCTGGCGCAGTCCGCCGCGCAGCTGGCTGCGGAGAAAATGCAAATTCCGGCGAAATACAGTCAGACTTTGCCCGCGGCGATCCCGCTTTCTGTGCCTACAAGCCGCACCGCTCTGGCGGCCGCAGCGGTGAAGAAAGCCCAGCAGGAGGCCGCAGCCGTCGCGGATTTGACGGGCGTAAAAAAGCTGATGGGGGATTTTAAACAGCAGCGCGAAAGCCTGATTTCTGGCATTGCCAGCGGATTAGCGGATTTGCAGGGAAAAAGCGCCAGGGCATGGGTGTTTACTGCCAGCGGCGATCTGCCGTCCACGCTTCTGGAGCTGGTAAAAGGGATTCCGCTTCAGTCCTCTGTGTACACCGCCGCCATGATGCTGGTTGGCGACAATCTCGACGGCATAAAAGGAATGATACATGACCTCGAACCCGACACTGGCGCTTAACGGTGAAGCCATTCTGCTGAAGAACATGCGCGTGACCGTATCGCAGCAATTCCAGGACAAAGACCAGTCCGGCCAGACGAGTGCAACCACGAAATCCGAGCAGGGCATCAAAGGCAAGGAGCTGCGCGTTTCCGGCGAAATTCCGTATAAAAATCCGGAGATCCTGCGCCGTATCTTTGAGCTGGCCAGCGCGACGGATGCCAGCGGCCAGCGCCAGAAATACCGCGTTGCACATGAGGCAGCGCGGGCGGTGAATTTCCGCGAGGCGATTTTTACCGGAACACTGGACGCGCCGCCGCAGGACGGGCGCATGTCCTGGCTGGTTACGTTCACCCTGACCGAACATATCAGCGTGCAGGAAAAACGCGAAGCCAGGGCAAGCGGCAAAACCAAAGCCGTGAAGCAAACGGCGGGAAGTGGCGGAGGCCAGAACGGTGGCCAGGCCGCTGGAGAGGATGAAGGAAAACTGACGTGGTTTGAAAGCAACGTGCTCAAGCCCGTAAATGACGCACTGGCATAATCATGAAACCGAT
>CAMLJN010000024.1 GCA_946480445.1 uncultured Buttiauxella sp. | reverse complement strand
TTGATGATGAGCGAGTGGATAAAATATTTTTAGAAAAAAAAATTAAACTTTCCTACGCTTAAAGATCCCCTGCTACCGGACGAGCTGTTGCCCCCCCACTGGCAGGGGCTGAGCGCCCGTCAGCTTTGTATTAATATTTATCAACGCGTTGCTCCCGGCGCGCTGGCTTTCGTCAGCCATCACGGCGAAACATCAGTCGGTGAACTGCCTCAGCCGGGAAGCGGCTATTTCCAGCGCTTTGGGGGGCTGACTCCCTCCTGATAAGGAGCAAATATGCCTGTATATCAAATTGATGGAATTACCCCAGTGGTGCCAGAAGACAGCTATGTGCATCCGACCGCCGTTCTGATTGGTGATGTGATTCTTGGCCATCGCGTTTATATCGGTCCCGGTGCCTGTCTGCGCGGTGATTTTGGCCGCATCATCGTGAAGGATGGCGCTAACGTGCAGGACAACTGCGTAATGCATGGTTTTCAGTCACAGGATACGGTGGTGGAAGAGGATGGGCATATCGGACACGGTGCCATCCTGCATGGTTGTCGGATTGGAAAAAATGCCCTGGTTGGCATGAATGCGGTGATTCTCGATGGCGCGCAGATTGGTGAGAACAGCATCGTTGGCGCTTCGGCGTTTATCAAAGGCAAAGCGGAATTTGGCGCGAATCAAATGATTCTGGGTAGCCCGGCAAAAACCGTGCGGGCGCTCAGGCCGGAAGAGATCGAGTGGAAGAAAAAAGGCACGCGGGAGTATCAGGACTTAGTTATCCGCTGCCAGCAAACGCTGCACCAGGTTGAACCTCTGCGTGAGGTGGAAGAGAATCGCCAGAGGTTCGTCTTTAACGATGAGCTGAATTAGTCGCGACTTGATCTGAAACATGACTTGAAAGGTTGAGAGTTACCGGTTTTGATATGGCTGTCGCATCCTTATACAAATCACGAGTAACTCGAGACTGTAATTGCCTGTTTTTGTTATGTTCACTCCAGCGGCGCAGACAGGCAATTTAGGGACGAAAAGAAACATAAAGCCCTTGCGGCGGAATGGGCTAAAGGCCTTAAAACCGAAGCCGATCTCAACTGCGTTAATGTTACAGAGTCCTCAAAGGTATCTTCAAAAATGCTGTGCAAAAAAAGCAGCCGCCCCTTTTTTGTTAGCACAATCCAGATCGCCTTCAGCGGTAATTTGAGCAGCGTAGTAAGCGGCAAAACGGCCACAATCATTCCCATTTAACAGGGATTGTTCCCCTCGATGCTCGACAGTCACAGAAAAATCATCTCCAACTAAACTTGCCTTCCGAAGGAGCTCTGTTAAACGTCCTGCACCTTCATAAAACAGATCAACAAGGCCACCTTTAGAATCATGAAGAACTGCGTTTTTTATAATGCCGTTATCAACGTCTACTTCTAATAAGGTAAAATGCCCACGCGGACCAAAGGGGCCATAAGCATTGCTCTGAGCTACAGGAATTAGCGCCTTTGTCGTATCTTGTGGATATTCCTCAGCTAACGCTGTAAATGTCTGGAGAAGAGACCGACCACCCGCCATATGTGCGGCGATAGAATCAGATTCTGGTAAGTCATGTGTAGTGGCGCAAATTATATAGTTAATCCCAGCCAATTCTTTTACTCTGAAGATAGTCTGATCGACTCCCCCCAGATTGAAGCTTCCGTTTTTCCTCCACCCCTTATCTTCTGAGAAAATACTATCCAGGCACTGATTTAATTGACCTGGAGATAGCTTTTCACCAAAAATACCCAAGAGTCTGTTGATGAATGAGTGAAGCCATGAGCAAAAACCCACGCTGTCCGGGGCGTTAACGACGTTAGCAAACCGCTCATGATCATGTTGCAGGAGAGGGGCTGTTTCGCTACTACAGACCTCCGTAAAACTATCAAAGGCTGACATACCTGCTGTTGGTGGAATAAGCATGATAAACCTCGCTAAGAAAACATCTACCTTCTCATAATATTTACAATATCAATGATTGCTATCGGCCTTTAACCCTGGTCAACAGCTGTAGCGCAACATTCCAGCGAGCACCGCTCTTGATATGAACAGGGCATCCAGACTATCGGGGGGAGCACATGCGGTGTTTATTCGAACCTACTCATGGTTAAGCCCTTATCACATATGGGGATAACAGGTTGAGATTTAACCGTGAATAGCATTGCTGGCAGAGCCAAAAAGTCGCTAACCACGTCCATAGGTCGTGGTATTAATTAAAAAAAAAGCGGCAAATTGCTTTGCCGCTCTCGTCAAACTGATAGCAATTACGCCGCAACGATGCTGTCGATAGCTGCTTTGGCATCGGACTGAGCTTTGGTCGCCACTTCCGGTCCGTAAGCGATACCTTCAGCAAACACATAGTTCACATCGGTGATCCCGATGAAGCCCAGGAAAAGATTCAGGTAAGGCACCAGCAGGTCGGTCGGGGTATCTTTATGGATACCGCCGCGGCTGGTCAGGATCACGGCACGCTTGCCGGTGATCAGGCCTTCCGGGCCTTTTTCCGTGTAGCGGAAGGTTACGCCTGCGCGGGCGACCAGGTCGAAGTAGTTCTTCAGCTGGGTCGGAATGTTGAAGTTATACATCGGCGCGGCGATCACCACGATGTCGTGTTCTTTCAGCTCGGCAATCAGTTCGTCGGACAGCGCCAGTGCTGCCTGCTGACGTGGGGTCAGAGCGGCATCGCTTGGGCGCAGTGCCCCAACCAGTTCACCGTCCAGCACAGGGACTGGATTAGCAGCCAGATCGCGCACGGTTACCTGATCTGCGGAATGCTGTTCACGCCATTGTTCAACAAAATAGTCGGACAGCTGATTATACTGGGAGTAACCTGCCAGGATGCTGGACTTAAGGACTAATACTTTGCTCATGGGTGTTTCCTTTGTTTTTGGTCATTCGGACAGATTGCCCGGTCGCTGAAGGTTAATGTATTCACAATCTGACGACAGTGATAGCGCAATATATCGAACTCTATGTTCGATTTTATTGAACAAGGCGCCTGCGGCAGTGATGTGGTAATCTACGGGTAATTAACGAAAAATATTTAGCAGGCAGTGCAGTGCAGTGCTCTGCCGTAACGATGACGCCATGGAAAATACAAAATCCTCCGTAACCTCGCTTCTGAGCAGCCTTAATGGCCTGATGCTCCGCGACAGACAACGTTTTTCTCGCCGTATCCACGGGGCGAAGAAGGTGAAAAATCCTGAATCTCAGCAGGCGGTGTTCGATGCGCTGGCCGCTGAAATAGCTGCCGCAGCCGGTAAGGTTCTGCTGCGCGAAGCGGCACGCCCGGCGATTACCTACCCGGAAAACTTGCCCGTTAGCCAGAAGAAGCAGGACATTCTGGACGCCATTCGCGAAAACCAGGTCGTCATCGTGGCCGGTGAAACCGGGTCGGGGAAAACTACGCAGCTGCCAAAGATCTGTATGGAGCTTGGGCGCGGTGTGAAAGGGCTTATCGGCCATACGCAGCCCCGTCGCCTGGCAGCACGCACCGTGGCGAATCGTATCGCTGAAGAACTGCAAACGGAGCCGGGCGGCTGCGTAGGCTATAAGGTGCGCTTCACCGACCATGTCGGTGAGAATACGATGGTCAAGCTAATGACCGACGGTATTTTGTTGGCGGAAATCCAGCAGGACCGGCTGCTGATGCAGTACGACACCATCATCATTGATGAAGCGCACGAGCGCAGCCTGAATATCGACTTCCTGCTCGGCTATCTCCGCGAGCTGCTGCCGCGTCGCCCGGATCTGAAAATCATCATCACCTCCGCGACCATTGACCCGGAACGTTTCTCACGGCATTTCAACAATGCGCCTATTATTGAAGTCTCCGGCCGCACCTATCCTGTTGAGGTGCGCTATCGCCCGATTGTGGAAGAGGCCGACGATACCGATCGCGATCAGCTTCAGGCCATTTTTGATGCGGTGGACGAGCTGGGACGTGAGAGCGCGGGTGATATTCTGATCTTTATGAGCGGCGAGCGCGAAATTCGCGATACTGCCGATGCGCTTAACAAACTAAATCTGCCGCATACCGAAGTGCTTCCACTGTATGCGCGGCTATCTAACAGCGAACAGAACCGGGTATTCCAGTCCCACGCAGGGCGTCGTATCGTACTGGCGACCAACGTCGCGGAAACCTCGCTTACCGTGCCCGGCATCAAATACGTGATTGACCCCGGCACCGCACGCATTAGCCGTTACAGCTACCGCACCAAAGTGCAGCGTCTGCCCATTGAGCCGGTTTCGCAGGCTTCTGCAAACCAGCGTAAAGGTCGCTGCGGGCGCGTATCTGAAGGGATCTGCATCCGTCTTTATTCGGAAGACGATTTCCTGTCGCGTCCGGAATTTACCGATCCTGAAATCCTGCGAACGAATCTGGCCTCCGTTATTCTGCAAATGACCGCGCTTGGCCTGGGTGATATTGCTGCCTTCCCGTTTGTGGAAGCGCCGGATAAACGGAATATCCAGGACGGTGTGCGCCTGCTTGAAGAACTTGGTGCCATTACCAGCGATGAAGATCACAGTGTCTATAAGCTGACGCCATTGGGCCGCCAGCTGTCTCAGCTCCCCGTCGACCCTCGTCTGGCTCGTATGGTGCTGGAAGCGCAGAAGTTTGGCTGCGTGCGTGAAGTCATGATCATTACCTCCGCACTTTCTATCCAGGATCCGCGTGAACGTCCGATGGACAAACAGCAGGCTTCGGATGAAAAGCATCGCCGCTTCCACGATAAAGAGTCAGACTTCCTGGCCTATGTGAACCTGTGGAACTATCTGGGTGAACAGCAAAAAGAGCTGTCGTCTAACCAGTTCCGCCGTCAGTGTAAAACCGATTACCTCAACTATCTTCGCGTGCGCGAGTGGCAGGATATTTATACCCAGCTGCGTCAGGTGGTAAAAGAGCTTGGCCTGCCAATTAACAGCGAGCCGTCGGATTTTCGCTCCGTTCACTGCGCGCTGCTGACCGGCTTGCTCTCCCATATCGGCCAGAAAGATGCTGACAAACAGGAATATACCGGCGCCCGTAACGCGCGCTTTTCCATCTTCCCAGGCTCGGGATTATTCAGGAAGCCGCCAAAATGGACCATGGTTGCCGAGCTGGTTGAAACCAGCCGCCTGTGGGGGCGCATCGCCGCACGTATCGACCCTGAATGGGTTGAGCCGCAGGCCCTGCATCTGATCAAGAAATCCTACAGTGAGCCGCACTGGGAGAAATCACAGGGCGCGGTAATGGCGACGGAAAAGGTCACGTTATACGGCCTGCCGATAGTTGCGGCCCGCAGCGTGAACTACAGCCAGATAGATCCTGTGCTATGCCGGGAGCTGTTTATTCGCCACGCGTTGGTAGAAGGGGACTGGCAGACGCGTCACGCCTTCTTCCGCGAGAACCTCAAGCTGCGCAATGAAGTGGAAGAGCTTGAGCATAAGTCACGCCGCCGTGACATTCTGGTGGACGACGAAACCCTCTTCGAGTTTTACGATCAGCGTATTGCCCACGATGTAATTTCGGCTCGCCACTTTGATAACTGGTGGAAAAAGACCAGCAAAGAGACGCCGGATCTGCTCAATTTTGAAAAGAGCATGCTGATAAAAGAGGGGGCGGAACAGGTCAGCAAGCTGGACTATCCGAACTTCTGGCATCAGGGCAATCTCAAACTGCGTTTAACCTACCAGTTTGAACCGGGGGCGGATGCAGACGGCGTAACGGTGCATATTCCGTTGCCGCTGCTCAATCAGGTGGAAGATGCCGGATTTGAATGGCAGATCCCAGGCGTACGCCGCGAACTGGTCATTGCGCTGATTAAATCGCTACCCAAGCCTGTGCGCCGCAACTTTGTGCCTGCGCCAAACTATGCCGAAGCATTCTTAGGTCGGGCAACGGCGTTTGAACTCCCGCTGCTGGAGAGTCTTGAGCGCGAATTTCGTCGCATGTCGGGTGTCACCATTGACCGGGAAGACTGGCAGTGGGATCAGGTGCCCGATCACCTGAAAATGACCTTCCGCGTGGTGGATGAGCACAATAAAAAGCTCAAAGAGGGCAAGGATCTCACCGCACTGAAAGGTGGCCTGAAAGACAAAGTGCAGCAGACGCTGTCTGCCGTGGCGGATGACGGTATCGAACAGAGCGGCCTGCACATCTGGAGCTTTGGCTCGCTGCCTGAAAGCTATGAGCAAAAGCGCGGCAATTACCGCATGAAGGCCTTCCCGGCGCTGGTGGATGAAAAAGAGAGCGTGGGCATCAAACTCTTTGATAACCCGCTGGAACAACAGCAGGCAATGTGGCGCGGCCTGCGGCGTTTACTGCTGTTAAACATCCCGTCGCCGATTAAGTATCTGCATGAAAAGCTGCCAAACAAAGCCAAGCTAGGCCTGTATTTTAATCCGTACGGCAAGGTGCTGGATTTGATCGACGACTGTATCTCCTGCGGCGTGGACAAGCTGATAGCTCAGGCTGGCGGGCCGGTATGGACGGAAGAAGGCTTTGCTGCGCTGCATGAAAAAGTGCGCGCGGAACTCAACGACGCCGTGGTGGATATTGCTAAGCAGGTCGAACAAATCCTCACCGCTGTATTTAATATCAACAAACGCCTTAAAGGGCGGGTGGATATGACGATGGCTCTGGGCCTGTCGGATGTTAAAGCGCAGATGAACGGCCTGGTATACCGCGGGTTTGTCACGGGTAACGGCTACCGACGTCTGGGTGACACCCTGCGTTATTTGCAGGCGATTGAAAAGCGCCTGGAGAAAATGGCCGTCGACCCGCACCGCGATCGCGTTCAGATGCTCAAGGTAGAGCATGTCCAGCAGGTCTGGCAGCAGTGGCTGAATAAACTTCCGCCAAAACGCCGTGAGGATGATGACGTGCAGGAGATACGCTGGATGATTGAAGAGCTGCGCGTCAGCTTCTTTGCGCAGCAGCTGGGTACGCCATACCCGATATCCGACAAGCGCATTTTACAGGCGATGGAGCAGATAGTCGCCTGAGGAAATGGGCCGGGGTAAGTTTTCGCCAACCTAATACGAGGTTTAGCCGTTTACCCTGGCGAGTGTAAAGCCATCCCAGCCTTTGCTGCCCACCGTTTGCAGAGCGGTGGCGGTAAGGCGAGGGTTGTCCCCAATCAGCTCGATAAATTTTCTCACGCCCTGAACTCTGGGATCGTCGCTATGCGGGTTTGTCACCGCGCCATCGCGCACCACGTTATCCCCGATAATGAGTGTGCCAGACCGGGAATAGTTGAGTGCCCAATCAAGATAAACAGGATTGCTGGGTTTATCGGCGTCAATAAAAATCAGATCGAACGGAGCGTAACTTTCCAGATGCGGTAACGTATCAGTCGCCGGGCCAACGTGCAGATCAATAACGGCTTCTAATCCGGCGATTTGAATGTTCTTCTTCGCGGTTGCCGCATGATGAGGATCGGCTTCCAGAGTAATTAGCCTGCCACCTTCCGGTAATGCCCGGGCCATCCACACCGAGCTGTACGCGCCAAGCGTGCCAATTTCAAGAATGTTTTTCGCGCCTGTAATCTGTACCAGCAACTGGAGAAACCGCCCCTGATTAGGCGCCACGTCATGAGCAGGAAGACCCGCTGCATGATTATTCGCGAGGATCCGCTGGAATATGGGATCGTCCGGGATCAGTGAGTTAACCAGATATTCATCTACATCCGACCATTGCTGTTGCATAGCGTTACTCCGATGATTTGTCCGTTAAGTTAATCAGCTAACCGAAAGCTAAAGACCCGGCCAGCCTCCGCCCAGCGCACGATAAAGATCGACCTGCGCAAGTAATACATTGTTTTTTACCTGCACTACGCTCAGCTGCGTCGAGAATAATGTGCGTTGGGCATCCAGCTCATCGAGATAGGATGAGTAGCCGTTGCGATAGCGGTTCTGCGCGATACGTAGCGTTTCCTTTGCCACCTCTTCACGCGCCTGTAGCTCGACAAGCTGCTCTTCCAGGCGTGCGATTGCATCAATGCTGTCGTTTACTTCTTTAAAGGCGTTGCGCACCGTGCTTTCGTAAGCGTAAAGCGCCTGGTTGCGCTGGGACATGGCAATATCAACCTGCGCGTTGAGCGCTTCACGGTTAAGCAGAGGGGCAAGTATGCTGCCGCCGATGCTCCAGAGCCGCAGCGGATTATCGACAAGCTGCGAAAGCGTGCTGTCCTGTAGGCTGCCCGATGCGACAAGGTTAAGGGAGGGCAGCAGCCGGGCGCGAGATGAGTCCAGAGAATTGTCTGCCGCCAGCAGTTGCCTTTCGGCCTGCACGATATCCGGGCGGCGATTGAGCAACGTTGACGGCAGCTGAGAAGGGAGCTTTAGCGGAGTGAGCTGCACAAACTCACCGCCACGTTTTACCGAACCAGGATTTGCGCCGATCAGTACGCTGAGCGCGTTTTCCTGTTGAGCGATCTGGTGTTTCAGCTGTGGGATTTGCGCGCGGGTTGAGCGATATTCGGAGTCGGCCTGCATCAGCTCCAGGCGCGAGCTGTAGCCGGTTTCAAACTGACGCTTTGCGAGCCGGTACGCATTTTCCCGCGCGGTAAGCGTGTCCTGAGTGACTTTCAGCTGCTCATCCAACGCCAGAAGTGTGATATACCCTGCGGCAACGGAGGAGGCCACCGTCAGATTTGCCGCGGCGGCGGCCGCTTTCTGCGCCGCCAGACTGGCCTGCGCGGCATCCGTTGCGCTACTGTATTCTCCCCACAAATCGACGTTGTAGTTAGCGCTCAGACTGCCTTTATACAACTCGCTATGCACTGGCAGCCCCGTAGCCGCAGATTGTGAACGGCTGCGGCTGGCGTTAAATCCTGCATCAAGGGTGGGTAACTGCGCGCCCGTCGCGGCCTGCACGCGGGCCTGATATTCATTAACCCGCTCGCGTGCGGTCAACACGTCGCTGTTGTAACGCAGCGCCTCATCCACGTAGCCATTAAGCTGCGAATCATGAAAATTACGCCACCAGAAGCCCTCGGCAGCTGATGCCGGGCCTATCTGTTGACGCCACTCCTGGGGGATCTTAAGCGAGGATTGGACCTGCTCGACCTGTGGCGAATGGCAGCCGGCCAGCAGCAAAGCGGCCACAATGCAGGACAGATTACGCCGCTTCATCACTCTTTCTCCCGCGTGTCGATATGTACCTGAACAGACATGCCGGGACGCAGGCGTTTGCGCTTATCGGCATCGCCAAGCACTTCAATACGCACCGGAATACGTTGGGCAATTTTTACAAAGTTGCCGCTGGCATTGTCCGGGGAGATTGCGCTGAACTCGACGCCGGTCGCCGGGGAAATATTCTCGACCCGGCCGTTAAATTTCTCATTGGCAAGCGCGTCGACGGTGAAGCTGACGGCCTGGCCTACCTTCATATCAGCCAGCTGCGTCTCTTTTACGTTAGCGATGATCCAGGTATCCTCCGGGACCAGGGTCGTCAGGCGAGTGCCGGCGGCGACATAGGCGCCCAGGCGCACGGCGATTTGTCCGAGCTGTCCGTCGCGTGGCGCGGTAATTTTAGTGTTTTGCAGGTCGATTTCCGCCAGTTCGAGCGCTGCTTTAGCGTTGTCGACATCGGCCATAAGCGAGTCGCGATTAACGATAACGGTTTGCAGATCCTGGCGGGACATGTCGAGCTGTGCTGCGGCCTGTTCTATATCCGCTGTGCCCTGCGCCGCGCCTGCGCGGGCGGCATCACGTTCACGTACGGAAAGCGACCCGTCAGCGGTTAAATCTTCCACGCGCTTGAGATCAAGCTGAGACTTTTTTCCCTGGGCCTGGGCATTTTTCAGCGCCGCCTGGTTCTTTTTGATGACCGCTTCGGCGCTGCGACGTTGCTGTTGGTTATTAGCCAGCGCCGCCTGCTTCATGGCAATTTGCGCCTGCGCCTGATGAACCCGCTGCCGGTAGATACGGTCGTCAATGGTCATCAGCACATCACCGGCTTTCACAAACTGAAAATCCTGCACGTTGACCGCCGTAATATAGCCGTTGACCTGCGGGCTGATAAAGGTGGTCATGCCTCGAACGTAAGCATTTTCAGTCGATTCAACGTGCCGCGTAAAAGGAGGTAGCTGCCAGGCGTACAGAATAACCAGCACCCCGACGATACCTATGGCAGCGGCGCTAAAAATCGACACGATACGCAGGTTTTTTTGCTCCGGGCTCTGGGCCGGAGTCGTTCCTTGTTCACTCATTGCAGCTCCGTGGTGACAGCTTTATTCATATTAAAATAGAAGGTGATTGCCCGCATTTCAGGCCGCCAGCTTTTGTTGTTTTCTGGCCGCAAGCTTCACGCGGATCAAACGCCAGAAGATCCACAGCAGGGTGACGGACGCAATGACGGCGGTCAGTAAATAGGTGTCGTTGTAGGCCAGCACATTGGCTTCGTTAGTGGCGAGCGTTTGCAACTGTAGCAGCGCCTGGGTAGTTAACTGCGTGCCGTCGTTAATCTGGCTGCTGTAGAGCTGCGCATATTGGTTAACCCTTTCGCTAACCATGGGGTTAAGCAGCGTAAGCTGGTCGGCAAGGATGCTGGAGTGGTATTTTTCCCGCCAGGTCTGGAAGGTGCCAAGTATGGCGGAGCCGAGCAGGCCGCCGAGATTCTGACTCATGCCGAACAGCACGGAAAAACTGACCAGATTTCGCGGCTCGGCAATCACACCGCCGATGGCCGCAAACATAGCGGGCGCAAGGAAAAACGCGCTGCTGAAGCCAAGCAGGAACTGGCTGACCAGCAGCTGCGCCGGGCGGGTGAGGTTATTTGACTGACTGTCCATCAGCGAGGCAATAACCATCAGCACCAGCGAAATAATAATCGGTCGCGCCAGCTTTTTAATATCAATACTCAGACAGCTGGCGATGATGCCGCAGGTGATACCCGCCAGGATCGACCACGCGAGGTTGGTCATCTGCTCATTTTGCAGCCCGATAAGCTGCAAGTAGCCGATCACCCCGGTATTCTGCTCTGCCAGCACAATACGGATCAGCACCATAATAAGCCCAAGGCGCACGATACTGCCGCTTGAAAGCCAGCGCGTATTTAGCAGCGGATTGCTGCGGTTATGCTCAAAGGTAATAGCGGCGACAATCAGCACCAGCGAGGCGGCAAGCGACCAGCCAATCCACGGCGCTTCAAACCACCAGTCGATGCGGCCCAGTGAGAGCACGGCGCACAGCAGAGCAATACCCGGCGCCAGCAAAATAAAGGTCAAAAAATCCTTCTTCTCAAAGACTTTTTTGCGGTCGCCTGGCGGGAGCTTCAGGGCCATCACGCAGGCCAGTGAGACAAGGGCAAGGCCAAGCTCAAAGTAATACAGGCCGCGCCATTCGTTGAGCTGTAGCAGCTCCGATGAGAACAATCGCGCCATCGGGATCGCAAGCGTTGAGCCTGTAATGCCGATAGTTAAGGCTTTTAGCCGGTGTTTAGCAGGCCAGGCCTGAATCTGATAGTAAATGCCCAGCGAACTCAGCGCCGCGCTTACCATGCCGTGCGCGGCTCGTACCATAATTGCGGAGTTAAGATCGTTTACGAACAGATGGAAGAAAGTCACCAGCACATAGAGGACGAGGAACCCCTCGGTAAAGGCACGCAGTCCATACTGCTGGCGGAACTTCACCAGCAGAAGGTTAATGGAGGCGTTGGTCATAACATAGACGGCGGGCAGCCAGGCGATTTCATTCGACCAGGCGGCAAAGGTGCCCTGCAAATTGTTGAGGTTGGCCGTTACCAGGGCATTACCCAGCGCGCCGGTCAGACAGACCAGTAGCCCAACCAAGCCGTAGGCTATACGTTTTGGCGTTGGGTGAAGCGGTGTGGAGGGGGAGCCGAGCAGCGCGGGTTTCTCATGCGGCTGCCACTCCCTTGGGCGGTAGGGATCGTGTTTTGGCTGGCGCATAAATTTCCCAAAAGTGCTTAATTAATCAGTTAACCATTCCAGCTCGCCTGCGAGGCGTCAGCTAAGTGTATATGAAAAGTAAAGCTCAGAGGAAGGATCGCCATCCGTCAGCGCTAATATTGGCTTTCAGACCCGCTTCTCCCTCCTGATGTTGACGCTAGCTCAGCTGGTAATGCCTGTTCGGCAGCAGCTTCTCGGGCAGGTTCGCCTCGCCGTTCATGTCCCGCAGGTCGCGTTCGATAGTATTGCAGATAGCATTCAGCGCCAGGTCGTTATCTTCTGTACCAAACGGATCTTCCAGCTCTTCGGCAAGGCAGTCCAGGGAGATAAAGGTGTAGGAGATAAAGACCGACAGAAAAGGCGTCATATAATGCAGATCCTGCACCAGCGCGAAGGGGAGCATAGTGCAGAAGAGATACACCGTCCGATGCAGTATTAGCGTATAGGCGAAAGGCAGCGGCGTGCTGGTGATACGCTCGCACCCTCCGGCGACGGCGGAATGTTCATTGAGATGATTATCCAGGCTGCGCCACAACACATCCGAAATTGTCCCCTTCGTCCGCTGCACCGAGAGCCAGTTGCCCATCAGCAATAAAATGCGATTACAGGGGGCATGGCTTGCCGCCACCCATTTCAGTTCATCCTCACGTAGCCAGGGACGCAGGGCATCCTCCACCGGTTGTTTACGCAGCGTCAGACGCAGGCAATTGCAGAAGGCGACCTGCAAATTGACAAAATAGTTAATCTCTTCGCTTCTGGCGGCGGGCAGGCTTTTGACTTCACGCAGCAGCGAACGTGAGGTGATGGCAAGCTGCCCCCAGAGCAGGCGCGCTTCATTAAAACGTGCGTAGCAGGCGCTGTTGCGAAAGCCGAGAAAAATGGCGATGGCAACGCCCAGAATACTGAAGGGGGCGATGGTCAGCTTGATGCCCAGCGCTTCGTACCACGGCAGGAAAAAAATCACGCAGATAGACAGGATAAGGTTCAGCAGCAGGCGGGAATAGATTTTTTCAAGGACAGAGCCATGCCAGACGAACAGACGCGTAAACCAGTGTTTGTGCGGACGTACAATCATGATGAGGAACTCAAAACAGGGACACCGTATTTAACGGCAGAGTGTGACGCAGATCAATAATTAGTTTTACATGGCATTAACAACGTGAATGTTTTTCATGACCGGTGAATTTTTCTCGTTTGCCCGCCCCGCGGCAACATGCGATTCTCACTTTTACAAATAGCCATCCAGATGGCTAAAATTCAAATAACCAACTATCACCCGCCGGAATTACTTTGCCGGGTCAGCAGGAGAAGCTTCATGCCGCATAACACGCAACCTCATCACCAGGCTCCTTTCCGTGCCGATATCGTCGGGAGTTTTCTTCGTCCGGATACCGTAAAAAAAGCTCGCCTGCAATTCGCCGCCGGGGAAATTACCGCCGATCGGCTGCGTTGCGTTGAAGATGAAGCGATTCGTTCTGCCGTTTTGCAACAGTGCGCATGCGGGCTGCATGTTGTGACCGACGGTGAGTTCCGCCGTGCGTGGTGGCATTTTGACTTCTTCGACGGTTTAGAGGGCGTGGAGCGCTACGAATCAGAGCAGGGCATTCAGTTTAACGGTGTACAAACCAAAACCCACAGCGTGCGCGTTGTAGGAAAGGTTGCTTTTGGCGAACATTCGATGCTGGAGGATTTCCGCTTCCTGAAGAGCATTAGCGGTAACGCGGTGCCGAAAATGACCATTCCAAGCCCGAGCGTGCTGCATTTCCGTGGCGGGCGTAACGCCATTGACACTACCGTTTACCCGGATCTCAACGAGTATTTTGACGATCTGGCCACCACCTGGCGGGATGCGATCGCGGCTTTTTATGCGGCGGGATGCCGGTATTTGCAGCTCGATGATACCGTCTGGGCGTATTTATGCTCCGATGCACAGCGCAAAGAAATCCGCGAGCGCGGTGACGATCCTGACGAGCTGGCAAAAATTTACGCCCGCGTGCTGAACAAAGCGCTGGAAGGTAAGCCGGACGATTTGACCGTCGGCCTGCACGTCTGTCGCGGTAACTTCCGCTCGACCTGGATTTCAGAAGGCGGCTACGAGCCGGTAGCGGAAGTGCTGTTTGGCTCCGTCAACGTCGATGCGTTCTTCCTGGAATATGATAACGATCGCTCCGGCGATTTTGCCCCCTTGCGTTTTGTGCGCCCCGGCAAACAGCAGGTTGTTCTGGGTCTTATCACCACCAAAAATGGCGAGCTGGAAAATCCGCAGCAAATCCAGGCGCGAATTAACGAAGCGGCGAAGTTTGTCGCTATTAACCAGATCTGCCTTAGCCCGCAGTGCGGCTTTGCTTCCACAGAGGAGGGCAACAGCCTGACTCCGGCCCAGCAATGGGACAAGGTGCGCCTGGTGGCAGAGATCGCGGATAAAGTCTGGTAAAGAGTGAGTGATAAGGCGGGTAGCGCTGACGCGCACCCGCCCTGAGAGCTGTTTTCATCTGCTTAAAAAGAAATTAATGCAGTTTTAACAGCCGGTTAAGTTCAGCAATTTCCTTGCGCCACTCGTGCTGCAAGGCTGGTTTTTGATGCTTCTCTTTGCGTGCCAGATCCCCGGCCAGCCGGTTCTCCAGCGCCACCAGACGTTCCAGCAGCGCATCCGCATCATGCTTGTCCGCTGACATTTGCGCAGCAGCTTCACTGGTTTGTATGACCGGTTCACCATTCTCCTCGGCGGTCAGCAGCGCATAGAGCGCTTGCGGATCGTGCCATTCGCTCAGCTCGCCGTTATCAACCAGCCAGAAACGGTTGCAACTTTTGGCGATGAGCGTCCGGTCGTGGGTCACCAGCAGCACGCCGCCCTCAAAGGTTTGCAGGGTTTCAGCCAGCGCCTCTTTGCCCTCCATATCCAGGTGGTTGGTTGGCTCATCGAGCATCAGCAGTGAATAACGCGCAAGCGTCAGGCCGACGAACAGCAGGCGTGAACGCTCGCCGCCGCTTAATGTACTGACGGCCTGCTGGTGACGAAGCCAGGGGAAGCCAGCGCTAATTAACGCCATTTTCCGATCCTGTTCGCTCAGCGGCGCGAAAGGTTCAAGAGCCTGCAGCAAAGTGTCGTTATCGCGCAGCTGATGCAACGTCTGGTCGTAATAGCCCATCTGCGCTCGGGGATGAAGACGGATAGCCTCTTCACGTTCCGGCTGCTGATACTGTTGCCAGAGCAGGCGTAGCAGAGAGGATTTTCCGCAGCCGTTACGGCCTATTATCGCCACGCGGTCACCACTTTTCAGGCGTTGTACCGGCAGATGGAAGAGGGGGGCGGCGCCGGGAGCGGGGCTGACGTACAGGTTTTCCATTTCCAGCAGGCGGTCGGCCTGCAGCTTTTCACCCCGCAGGATGAGCTGCCACTGATGGCCCTGGCTCAGCTCAGTTTGTTCATCCTTAAGCCTGTCAATGTGCTTTTCCATCTGCTTAGCTTTGCGGGCCAGATCTTCGTTGTCATACACGCGCCCCCATATCGCCAGCCGTTTGGCGCTGGCCGCAATACGGTCAATCTCCTTTTGCTCTGCCTTATGGCGTTGCGCATCCGTGCGATCCCTTTCTTCCAGCGCAGCACGCGCCTGGGTGCAGGGGAGCTGGAAGAAGCTCAGGGACCGATCGCGCAGGATCCAGGTGCCGTTTGTTACGTTGTCCAGCAGGTGGGCATCGTGAGAAACCAGCACAAAACTGCCCTTCCAGCCGCGCAGGAACCGCTCCAGCCACAGTAACGTAGGGAGATCCAGGTGGTTACTCGGCTCATCAAGCAGCAACAGGTCCGGTTCGGTTATCAGCGCGCGGGCCAGCAACAGGCGAGTGTGCTGCCCGCCGCTTAGCGTACCGGCGTGAAGATGCCAGTCGTACTTGCTAAAGCCCATGCTGGCGAGCAGCGCCTCAGCCCGCCAGCATTCGGCGTGCCGCTGCGACTCGTCCAGCCGGGCCAGCACGGCCTCAAGCATGGTCAACGGATGGAGGCGTTCAGGCAGATGTTGCTCAACGCGGGCCATCAGACACTGACTGGCGAGGGCGACGCTGCCGCTTTTAGGCGTGATAGTGCCATCAAGTAGTTTCAGCAGGGTGCTTTTGCCGCAGCCGTTATGACCGATCAAACCGAGGCGGTCGCCTTTTTTAAGCGTCAGCGTGATGTCAGCCAGCAAAGGGCCAAAAGGGGTATCGAGGCTAAGAGATTGTGCGGTTAATAAAGTGCTCATAGTACTTACTCAAGAGTTACGGGCATAGCAATGCCGCCGTCAATAAAACTGACGATAACTCAGTAAGCCTGAGGGAAGGGAAAGAGGGGAGTGTCTTCGCTCAAGCCGAAGTTATCGCAGTACGAAACCGATAACGCTTGAGCAGTGACGATCGCCAAAAGTATGTAAAACGATTAATGTTTTACGATACAGCATGGGATCCTCCTTATATTCAGTGAGTTGATAGATGCGCAAATTGTAATCTCAAATGGCAGAAATAGCCACCTGCCAGATCCTGGCAGGTGTTAAGCCGTGCACTGCGCGTTGGTTTAGCGTTTATGGAGCAGCGCGGTGAGCTTCTGACGATGCAGGTCGCTAATATCCTGCGGATGACGGTAGCCGCTGTTCTCCAGTGCGCGAGTGTAGAGCGCCACTAGCCAGTCGTAAACGTAGCTGGCATTGCCGCGCGCGGGCACTTCACCCAGCTTTGTCAGACGGCGTGAAGCCTGCGCCTGCGCGGCGGGAGCAAACACTGTGGCCCCTTTATTTACGCGGCTTGCTGGGCGGCTGGTCTGGGGAACGCTGGCGTAACCCAGCCAGTTAACGAAATCGCCCAGCACATTGCAGGCTGCTGTGATCTCCTGGGCCTGGCTGCCATCCCCGGCCTGCAGCATCTCTTCAAGCTGGTCGGGTAAGTTCAGGCGGTAGCTGGCGATAATCAGCAGGTCGCACAGCGCCTGAAGCTGGGCGTTATCCAGGCCAAATTGCCGGGCCACTTCGCTTCGTTGTCCCAGCCGACGCAAATGCGCGACCCACAGCTGATGGACTTCCAGCGCGTAGCTTACCGGGGTGACTTCATGCAGGTCTGCGGGATCCTCGTCGGCAAACAGGTCAATATCTAGCTGGAAGCCGGTCGGTTTGCTCTTGCGCTGATGATGGTGCCGCTGCCAGCATTGCTGCAAAGCGTGACGTTCAGGTACCAGACTTGCCAGCAGCTCGCCGTGCAGCGCAGCGTTAGCCTGTAGGGCGCGAACCAGGCTTTCTGCCTGAAGCCGCGCGTTTTCCGGTGTGGCATTGTGCTCAACGCTGAAACGGTGGAAAAGTTCGACGGTTTGCTCATCCAGCGATTTTTGCAGCGTAGCTATGCGTCGGGTGCGACGTTCATCGTTCATGGCATCGGTCAGCCATTCCACAAGACGGTGCATATTGCGGCTGTCGAGAGCCTGCAAGGTTCCCCAGCGTTTTCCCGCGTGACCAATCAGGCGCTGGACTCCGTCGTCGACGCTTGCACTATGGGTAAAGCGGGCATCGTGGGGGGTGATCGTCCAGATTAAGCCTGGCAGGGTAGCCTGCGCGCCTTGCGTTGCATCCACCCAGCGGGCGAGCACTTTGCCCGCATCTTTCACTTCCGCGCGCTCCAGTGCAGCATTGCAAACCAGCAGGGTGTCGGGTTGCAGACGGCGGGTGTAATAATCAATTTGCGTTAACGGGATGTCGATAATCTCCACATCCTTCAGCGTCGGGGCCTGGCTTAGGGTCAGGCAAACTTCTGCGCAAAGCGCCAGCAAATCCTGCTGTGCGAGGCTTACCGGCGATGCCACTTCATAATTGAAAAGCGGGCAAATCATCACGTCAGCCTGAAGTTCAGGCTCATCCGGCGTAGCGGCGATCAGGAAACCTTCGGCAGGTAGCAGGAAGCTATCCACCAACAAACTTGCCGGAGCAAGGCAGTTTGTCGTGGCACCGATATGTTGCAGGGTTTCGCTCAGATGCAGCCACTGCGCGGTAAGCTGCGCGTCGTCGCCCCACAGCATCGCCAGCAGCGACACACGGTCAGCTGGGATCAGCCACGGAAGCAGGTCGGCCATTTGCTGCCACAGAGCATCGTCCAGATGGTGCCTGCGGCGCAGCTGCGCCTGGTAGCAGTCTGCAATATCGGCCGTCTGCTGACGGGTGATACCGGGGATAAGCTGGGCCTGGCGTCGAGTCTGCAGTTCGTCAAGCCGTGCGGCAATTACGCTGGACTGGGCAACCCGCGGTTCCGGCCGGGTGTGGTAGTGACGAATAGTCCGCTGGGTAAGCTCGCTTTCACTGAATAGAGTCAGCAGCAAAGGGAAGTTATCAGCGGCGGGCGCTGCGCGATGGGTAAAACGTACGGCAAGGCCTGAGGCCGCGTGGCTCGGATTAATATGGGTAAAATAATCCAGCGTTTTCTCGCCCAGGGTAATGTCAATACGTCCGGCGTGATTTGCCAGCAGAGCGCTGAGCAAGTGGCGCTTACCAGCGCTGGAATGGCCGTATAATCCAAGCGTCAGCGGCTGGTCGGTAAGTGCGGTAAGCTGCTGCTGGCGACGTTGCAGGGGCAACATGCGGGCCAGCAGGCTATCGGCTTCGTTCTCTAACAGCGGTGCATGAACGCGGGTTTCCTCAATCCAGTCGACCAGGCTTTCGAGCCGCGCATGTTGATGATTCACGGTTTGATTCATTTTTGGTAGACGCTCCCGCTGTCGATCCAGTAGTGACTTGCACCGCTGTAGCTGCCGGCAAGCGTATTCAGTTTAAAACTCAGCTGGCTGAGCGGGACTTTGCTGCCGTCCTGCAGCCAGGCCTCAGCCAGCACAAAAGCATTGGCCTCCCGAGTTTGCTGCAATCGGACGTTAAGGACGCCATCGCCCGCGATGGCTTTTGCCAGGGAGGCTGAATTGATCGCCAGGGTATAAAGCGGCGTGGCCGGCCAGCGGGCATTATCAAGCTGACGGAAACCGAGGCAGGCATTACCGCGCAGCGGGAAGTGCAGCCGGGTATCCAGCGTCGCCTTAGGATTATCAAGGTCGATATCGCGATACCAGACGTTCTCTTCGCTGAGTACATTATTGCCATCGAGCATGCCAAGATAACGGACCGTGGAGTAGGCCTGAATATCTGCGGCCTTGAAGTTAAAGCCCGGCAGACGTAAATCCATCGCCAGGTTGCACAGCATGGCACCTACGGCGGCGGTTGATTTCGGGTTACCAATGCGGCCCTGCTGGCTGAACGGATACCACTCATGGGTCTGGTAATCATCCAGCCAGACAATACGGTTAACCGGCACCGGCTGAAGATGCCGCAGCAAGGCCTGTACGCCGGGCAGACAGGCAGGACGACCGGTGATCAGTAAAACGTCGCAGCAGTAATGGCCGATCGCTTCGCACAGGGCCTGCAACGGCGCGGTGAGGGTGAACTGGCCGGCCATCAGTGCATCCTGCAGGCTGGCAAGCTCGACCTGCATCGGCACGCTAAACAGGTCGAAGGCAGGCGCGTCGGCTGGCAGAGCGTGCTGGACCGCCTGCTGCACGTAATTGATCACGTTGTCCGTCGGACGGCGGGTTAGCAGCTCGCCGAACGTGGCTTCAAGGGTGGCTTGTCGATCGTCAGGATCGCTGCTTTCCCAGTAATTAAGCACCGCATGACCCAGCGGAATAAACAGTTGCAGCGCAGTCTGCTGGCGCAGCGTACCGCGTGTGTCCATGCGGCCGGATTCACCAAATAGTGTGGTCATTAAGCCCGGGGTATCCGCGACGCCCGCCTGGTGGATTTTTGCCTCAAGGGCTGGCAGGACGCAGCGCTGGATGACATCCAGCAGAATATCGTCGCCCGCAACCTTAAACCCTTCGCGGAACAGCAGGCGCGGAGCAATCTTCACGTTGCTGCCCACGCCGTCATCAAGCTGATACTGGGTGATCGCCATATCGGTGGTGCCACCGCCAATGTCGATGGAGGCCACGCGCAGGGTTTTACCCGGCGGCTCATCATCGCTTAGCAGACGATCGGGGCGGGCAAGGCTTTTAAAGAAAGTACCGCTTTGCCCGGCGTAATTGACAATGGCCTCGTTATAGAGCCAGACGAGCTGGCCGCAGGTAGCTTCGTCCCATTCCATGTGCACGTTTGGCACGGGCACCACGCTTTTCTCCTTGTCACGCTCCAGCTCAAAGCCTTCATCCGCCGGATGCCATTCCATCGCTTTCCAAACCAGGCCTACGGCTTCACGCATACGCTGGCGGAAAAGCTCCCGCTCCTGTTTCGGCATGGCCGAAGGCAGGGTGAGGATCAGGTTCCGCAGCTGGCGGGGCGCATTGAGGTGGCCCATGCTCTGCCGTGAGCCGACGCTGTTAATTTGCATCAGCGCCTGGGAAAGCAGCTCGCAAAGCATCAGCGTCATCAGCGAGCTACGGCTGTACTGCGGCGAGAAGACCGGCAGACGCTCGTCCATCGGCAGACTATAGAGCGGCTGGCCGTCGTCGTTCATCAGATTCATCAGCGGGAAGGCGGTCGCCAGGGGTTCGCGCTGGGTTTTCAGCCCCATCTGGCTAAAGCGCCAGTCCTGGCTGGCCGGGGTTTCATCCCACAGATAGCGGCGCGGGCTGGAGATGCCGCTGGCCCCCTCGGTGCCCAGACGTGTGCTGGCCATACGACGGGCTTCACTGCCTACACGAGCGATCGACGGCCAGACAAAGGCATCGTCGCGGCCGCTTTCTACGGAAAAATGTTGTTTGCCAAACTTTGCTTCGGAAAACTCCAGGCGGCTGGTGAACATGGCTTCATTGATTAGCTGCGGCTCGCTCAGGGAGCGGATTTGTAATTCTGCCGTCTGGCGCAGCCCGTCGTTTGCTTCACCGTGATCTTCGATCAACACGCCGCAGGTGTGGGTGTTACCCACATCCAGCACCAGATCCACGGGGATCGCCGGAGCCTGCAGGGTCGCCGTGACAATTTTCACTTCGGGCACGGCAATTTGTGCGCCCAGCATCTCCAGAATATTAAGATAATGCGCCTGGTATTCGAACATTTTCATCGCGCTGGCGATTTCCCGTTCCGTACGCGTTTCATGGCGCGTTACGTACTGGGTAAACACTTCGCGTAACCAGCCGTCCACCCAGGTCTGATCGAGGAAATCATGAATTTCCTGGTTCTGCCAGGCGAGGGTAAACCGGGCGCCGTTGCGGACATCGCTTTGCGTAGGGGCAAGAGGCAACTCCGTGGCGTCGTCAGCATAAATTTTGGTGTCCAGAGCGATACTGATGCGCACCGTATTACCTGCGGAATCAGGCGTTTCCAGGCAGCGGATTTGCACGCGCGCCCAGTTATCCGGCCCGCCAACAAAAGTACGTGGCGGGTTAAACCGCAGAAACGGCAGCGGAAGCCAGGTTTTATCCATCATTCTGAGCGACTGGCCCAGGGTGATTGTGCTTTCAGGCTTCACCACTTCTGGCGCACCGCCTTCCGTATCCGGGAGGGTAAATTTACCGGGCACCACATCATAATCCAGGCGCAGCAGCGGGCCGTTCGCCGTTTTACGTACGAAACGTCCGGTGTGCGGGGCGTTAGGCTGCGGAGCAAGGCCAAAGTCCAGGAACTGGATGCCGCTGTCTTTGATGAGCGTAACGCTCGGCTTGTAGGGGAACAGATTGGCAAGCATAGGGTTAATCACTCACTTTTTTAAACGTCATCGGCACCACGGTATCGCCTTCGTAGCGCCCGCTGCATACGGCCACGCCGTTATCGCCAGGCTTACAGGAGATCTCCGGCATCGGATAGCGTGACCCGTCGCTGCACCGCGCGCTGCCGCGGGTTTTGATCATCAATGTGCCAGACTGTTGCAGACCGGAGAATACCTCGACCTTACAAACGATATTATCGCCATGAACCAGGCGCGCCGTGCCTTTGTTACTGGCAATCTGATAGCGCAGAGAAGGGGGCTTGCCGGTAATAGGATCTTTGACGTCAATCAACACTCGCCAGGTACCGTTGAGGAACTTCGTGGAACCGGCTTTCAGTGCATCAGCAGGTAAAACCAGCGCGTTTTTCGCGACGCTTGCCGGTACCGCAGGTATCTGAGCTGCGGGTTCTGGTTGCGGCGGCGCAACCACAACAGCTTGCATCAGGGGCAGCGTTGACTGGAATACAACGGGAGTCGGGACGCTATCCACACTCTGAATCGCCGCAGGTTCAATAGGCTGCGGGACAGGCTGCGCTTTTGCCACGCTGACCGGCGGTGCTTCGGCCGGTGAAAGAAATTTATAAGCGACAGGTACGGCGATAAATGCGAGCACGGCTGCGGCTACGGGCAACAGCCAGAGACGTGATTTTGGTTTCGCCGCCGGAGGTTGTGCAGGAGCAATAACTGGCTGCGGGATTTCTGGTTCAGGGACGACGATGCGCGGGGCGGCAGTATAAACCAGCGGCTCATCCGGTTCGCTCAGGACGATCTCTTTTGCAGCAACCGGCTCGTTAACAGCATCCGGCACGTCCTTTGGCTGTTCTGGTTCTGGTTCGGGTTCGGGAATAAACGCGATGACTGGCTCAGGCACATCGACTGCGCGCAGACAATCCAGCACGTCTTCGCGCGCTCCCTGGTTAAGGTTCACAAACCCCCAGAAAGTAATAACGGGTTTACCGTCTACCAGGTAAACGTGCTGGCTGCCGGGGAATTGAAGGGCACTGGCCAGCAGTGAACCAAACAGCTGGATGGCGGTTTTCTCCGCCTGCTTGCAGCGCTGGATCAGCGTGGTCACGTTGGCCTGACAGTTGTCCAGATAACGCAGTGCCTTTTTACGCTGCTCGTCGCTGGCAGCGTTCCAGCTAAGCACGCTGCCTTCGAACGGCGCGTACCAGTCCACGCGATCGCCTTCATCGTTTGGCTGGGGTATCGCCAGACTGTCAGCCACCGCATGTTGTTTCCGCAGGCGTAAGGTCTCACGTATCTGTAACGCCGAATCAAATACCGTCTGCCCGTTTTCGCCCAGCGCCAGGAAGTCATCCAGGCATCCGCTGCGCAGTAATGTTTTTGCCACGTCTTTTATCCTGCTGTTAACGACTCCTTTCGAGCCATCTTCACGCATTACATTTTACTGATTCCCCCGTTAAGCAAACGGCGGAAGAGACGGCAAATTTTTCCAATTATTGGCTGATTGCGGTTAAGTCACAGAAGAGACGAGCAGGGTTGGTCTTCTCTGGGGCACCTGGGGGCAGGACAGGGCATCGTTCTGCCGCAAGCTTTTATATTGCGGATGCTGTCTTAATGAGCAAATTCAGTTAAAAATGAATATCATGATAGCCGTTTGTTATTTGCCGCTGGCGGATAGCCGTGCTGTTATTGATGCTGAAAATAATAAGTGCACAAACCATTTGGCAAACAAATTAAAGGCAAAAATATGTCCACAGGGAAAACGCTCCTCGGGCTGCTGCTTAGCGCTCTGTTACCCACCGGTACGGCTTTGGCCGCGACAAACAACAGCACCCTCGTTTACTGCTCCGAAGCCTCACCAGAATCCTTCAACCCACAGATTGCCAGCTCCGGGCCGACTTTTGTCGCCAGCTCGCAGACGCTGTATAACCGCCTGGTGGATTTCCGTGCCAGCGATAATCTGCCGGTGCCTTCGCTGGCCACCGAGTGGAAAATTAGCCCGGACGGGAAAACCTATACGTTTACCCTGCGCCAGGGCGTGAAGTTCAACAGCAATAAATACTTCAGGCCAACGCGTGATTTTAATGCCGACGATGTCATTTTCTCTGTCATGCGGCAAAAAGACGTCAACCATCCCTATCACAAGGTTTCGCTGGCCAGCTACGAATACTTCAACGATCTTGGCCTCGATAAGCTGATAACCGACGTGAAGAAGATTGACGATTACCACGTCCAGTTTAGGTTAAGCGAACCAAACGCGGCGTTTCTTGCCGACTGGGGCATGGATTTTGCGTCTATTCTTTCCGCAGAGTATGCGGATGCAATGCTGAAAAAAGGCACGCCAGAGCTGGTGGATACGCAGCCTATTGGCACCGGCCCCTACGCTTTGCAGGAATATAAAGTCGATTCGCTTATCCGCTATATCGCCAACCCGAACTACTGGAACGGGGAGGTGCCGACTAAACATCTGATCTTCTCGATCACCCCCAATGTGCAAACGCGTCTGGCCAGGCTGCAAAAAAACGAGTGTCAGATTATCCCGGCGCCATCTCCTGTGCAGTTTGACGCCATCAAAGCCAATAAAGACCTTGCGCTGCACACCGTTGATGGCCTTAACGTTGGCTATCTGGCATTTAATACCAGTAAAAAACCCTTTGATAATGTCCTGGTACGTCAGGCGCTGAACTACGCGGTGGACAAAAAATCTATAATCAACGCGGTCTTTATGGGCTCCGGCACCGTAGCCAAATCACCGATCCCACCGGCGATGCTCGGCTATGACAAAAACCTGAAGGATTACTCGTACGATCCTGAAAAAGCTAAAGCGCTGCTTAAACAGGCGGGGCTGGAAAAGGGCTTTACGACCGACCTGTGGTCAATGCCCGTGCAGCGTCCCTATAATCCTAACTCCCGCCGCGTGGCGGAGATGATTCAGGCGGACTGGGAGAAAGTGGGCGTACACGCCAAAATTGTCACCTTTGAGTGGGGCGAATATCTTTCCGGGATGCGTAAAGGCGAACATTCTTCCGCGCTGTTCGGCTGGATGTCGGACAACGGCGACCCGGATAACTTTGCTGATACGTTGTTAGGCTGCGGCAGCATTGATAGCGGCTCAAACGCGGCGCGCTGGTGCGATAAGTCCTATGACGCACTCACCCAAAAGGCGAAATTGACCAGCGATCCTGCTGCCCGCGCTAAGCTCTACGAACAGGCGCAGGAAATTTTCTATCAGCAGGCCCCCTGGATCCCTCTGGCCAACGGCAAGACCTTCTATGCCACACGCAGTAACGTCACAGGGTATAGTGTCAGCCTCAGCGGCAGTGATTTTTCAAAGGCTAAGCTGAATTAAGTACTTTTCCCGGCTTTCTTTCGCTTTTGGGAGAGAGCCGGTGTGAGGGCAACCCTATAAAAAGGAGAAATGAATGGCTCATCTTGACGAAGTCACCGCGCGCGTTGACGCCTGCATCAGCGAGAACGTTATAGAGCAGATGAACGAGCTGTTAATTGCGCTGAGCGACGACGCAGAACTTGCGCGCGAAGACCGTTATACCCAGCAGCAGCCCCTGCGCACTGCTATCGCACACAAAGGTCATCATCAAAAAGAAGAGGCCGAACATCGCCGCGAAGCGTTAACCAAAAGCGGCACCATTCTTTAAGTTTCTCAGGAGTTGTTATGCGTATTGGATTTATCGGGCTGGGTGGCATGGGCCAGCCGATGGCGGAGAACCTGCTTAAGGCCGGACATGAGGTTGCCGTTTGGAACCGCTCGGTGGCACCCGCCGAAGCGCTGAAAGCGCAGGGTGCACGCGTATATGCCTCCCCGGCCGACTTTACCGACAGCGAAGTGCTGATCTCCATGCTGGCCGATGACGATATCAGCCGTGCTGTGCTGATAGAACAGGGAGGACTTGCCGCTTTACCGCCGGGGGCCATCTGGATCAATATGGCGACGGTTTCGGTGGCCTTCACTGAAGAGATGGCGAGCAAAACCCACGCTCGGGGCTGCTTTTATATTGCCGCTCCCGTGCTTGGGCGCGTAGACGTGGCCGCCGCAGGCAACCTCAATATTCTTACCGCGGGCGAAGGCGAACTGCTGGATAAAGTGCAGCCGCTTTTCGACGTGCTCGGCTGCAAAACCTGGCGCTTTGGTGACCGGCCGGAGCAGGCGGCGGCGGTGAAACTTGCCGCCAACTTTATGCTGGCAAGCGCCATAGAAGCGATGGGCGAGTCTGCGGCGCTGGTTGGTGCCTACGATGTGGCTCCGGCGGATTTCCTCGGCATGCTGACCAGCACGCTGTTTTCCGCCCCGGCGTATAAAAATTACGGCGCTATGATCGCGGAAAACCGCTACACCCCGGCTGGTTTTACGATGAAGCTTGGCCTGAAAGATGTGCGCCTTGCCCAGCAGGCGGCGGAAAGTAAACATGTCCCAATGCGCATTGCTGGCGTGCTGCGTGACAATTACCTGGATGCTCTCGCCCACGGCGATGAAAATCTCGACTGGGCGGCATTAGCCACCGTCTCGGCGCGCCGCAGCGGGAAAGCATAATATCTCATCAATTTTCGGGTGGCGGGCAGTGGCTTAGTCACCCGCTACTGGAGATTCAACAGTAATTGACAGGTACGGGCCAACGGTTTTTAACGCACGACCGGCTGGATCGAAAGTCATTTGCAGCCAGACAGGCAGGTAAGGTTTATCAAGAAGTTAGGTCAGCGCCTCTGAAATAGTGGCTCCCGAAAACAGGCCTATTCTGGCCCTTCTTGCTGTGCCACTTCTTGCTTATAGTCATCTGACGCTCTTACTCAATCCGGAGGCAGTATGACTTATACATTAAATGAATATCAGCAACCTGTAGGCTTGCCCGTAGCAGACTGGCAGCCTCGTCCCCGCCCCGAACGCCGCGTTTTAGAAGGGCATTATTGCCGCCTGGAACCGCTAAGCGTCTCCCACACTCAGCCCTTGTGGCATGCCTGGAGCGAAGCAGCAGATGGACGCGACTGGACCTGGCTGAACGTTGGCCCCTTCCCCGACGAGCAGCTGTTTGCCGAACATATTATGGTGAGTGCCGCAAGTGAGGATCCATTGCATTACGCCATCGTGGATTTGCAGAACGGGAAGGCTGTGGGCACAATTTCGCTGATGCGAATTGACCCGGTTAATGGCGTGATTGAAGTGGGTTTTGTGGAGTTTTCGCCGCAGCTAAAAAGAACCGTGCAGGCCACCGAAGCGCATTATCTGCTGATGAAATACGCCTTTGATACGCTGGGTTACCGCCGTTATGAGTGGAAATGCGACAGCCTTAACGCGGCTTCGCGCCGGGCTGCTCTGCGTCTGGGTTTCCGCTTTGAAGGGCTTTTCCGTCAGGCAATAGTTTACAAAGGCCGCACGCGTGATAGCGCATGGTTTTCCATTATTGACGGCGAGTGGCCGCAGATAAAAGCGGCTTTTAGAGCCTGGCTTGCGCAAGATAATATGCCGCAGGGAAAACAGATCCGCAGCCTGTCCACGGTGCGTGCTGACATGCTGGCCAGTCAACCGGACAACCGACGTGCGTGGCTGACGGTTCGTCCCCTGACGGAAGATGATTACACCACATGGCGCGTGCTCTGGCAGGAGTATCTGACGTTTTACGATACCACGTTAAGCGATGAAACCAGCCTTGTCACCTGGCAGCGTATACTCTCGCAGAGCGAGCCAGTATTTGCGCTGGGGGCGTTTGATGCCCGGCATAATTTGCTCGGTATTGTCCATATGGTGTATCACCGCGGCACCTGGTCGTCCCGCGACCATTGCTATCTGGAAGATCTGTATACCCACCCGTCTTGCCGAGGCAAAGGGGTTGGCCGGGCTTTAATTGAGGCCGTGTGCCAGCATGCACAGGAGAAGGGGAGCGAACGGGTTTACTGGCATACCCATGAGACAAACGCTACAGCACAAACGCTTTACGATAAGCTTGCGACAAAGCCCGGTTTTATCCAGTATCGAAAAGATCTCGGATAAGGGGCAGCGGCTCAGCCTGGCAAGGTTTGATCCGACGGATGGGCGGGTTTCACTGAGATACCCTTGACCACCATCAGATAAGCCAGAGCAATGGCTGCCATCAGTACGAAAAACAGCATCGGCGGCGCAAGCCAGGTGAGGAGCAATCCGGTCACCAGTGGATTACATGCGCCGCCAAGCCAGCCAAGCTGTTGTGCAGAAAAATAGCTGGCCTTAAGTCCCGCCGGAGCAATATTGTCCACCAGCATATATTCTCCCGGTGCATAGATCAGCTCACCCACGGTAAACACCGCCGCAGAAATTCCCCAGCACAGCAGATTGCTGCCTGAAAGCATAAATCCCGCCAGGCCCGCGACAAAAAACAGCGTGCCGCAGCACATCAGTTTTTTGATGTTATCTGGGCGGATACGCTTACCAACCAGATACTGGAAGACCACCACAACAAAGGCATTGACCGGCAGCACCACGCCGACGACTTTTTCAGCCAGCCCGGAATCAGCAATGGCAATAGCATACTGAGACAGGCAGGCGGCAAAAGAGCCATAAACCAAAGAGCCAAGAAAAGACGAAAGGGTGAAGTAGAATAACGCCCTGTCTTTAAGCATCATACGAGGAGATAGCACCTGGTCGGGCGTTTCTGCGGGCGCGTTTACCGGTGCACGTTGGACAAAACGACCGATAAGAATAAAAGGGATCACCGCTGTTAAGCCTGATAACCAGAACGGTAAATTCGTACTGTAAAGTACGGCGAGCGTGCCAATCGGCGGCCCAACGGTCCAGCCAATGTTCGCAAAGGTGTAGTTAAGAGAGAATACTTTCGGTTTCTGGTGCAGTTCCAGCGTGTCGGAGAAGTAGCCTTTCAGCACGGTCGCAAATACGGAGTAAGCGCAGTTTATCACCGAGTAAAAAATGACGACCAGTACGGCATTATTTACCAGCGGAATAGCAATAAAGCCGCCGAGGAAAATAGCAATGGCCAGCAACATGTATCTTTTTTTATCAAATTTATCCGCCAGGATACCAAACCACAGGCTGAAAAAAACGCCTGCCGTCAAAGCAAAAGTCAGCGCAAAGCCGATCTCTTTAAGCGACATAGAGTACTGTCGGGACAGATAGATGGTCATAAACGGCAGCGTCAGGCCGCGGCCAACGGTCAACAGCAGGGAGGCGATAAGAAGCACGCCGGTCGATAATTGCCTGCCGGAAAACCACTTCATGAAGAGCATCATTTTTATCCGTATCTGCGTGAGGCGAGAAAGACCGACGTCAGATTTATCATGCCGAAATAGCGAAGTATAGCCCGCAGCCAGGCGAGTGCACGAGATAACACATCTGTATGGCTGAGCGAAGAGGCGATCTGTATCTGTTCACTCAGGTGCTTTAGGCTTAAGTTTTAAGAAATTGATAAACAAAGGCTGAGGCGTGTATGACTCGTAAAGATGGGCTGCTGGCAATGCTGGTTGTCGTAGTGTGGGGCCTGAATTTTGTGGTGATAAAGATGGGGCTGCACAATATGCCTCCCATGATGCTGGCTGGGCTGCGTTTTTTATTGGTGGCGTTCCCGGCGATGTTATTTGTGGCACGGCCGAAGATCCCGTTTCGTTTATTAGTGGCTTACGGGCTGACAATCAGCTTTGGCCAGTTCGCCTTTTTATTCTGCGCGATTAAATTTGGCATGCCTGCCGGACTTGCCTCACTGGTCTTACAGGCTCAGGCCTTTTTCACCATTATTCTCGGCGTAGTTGTTTTTCGCGAACGGCTACAGACAAAGCAGATCGTCGGGATCGCCCTTGCCGTGATTGGCGTGTTGATTTTGATTGAGGGGAGCCTTGGCGGCCAGCATGTTGCATTATTAGGATTTATGCTAACGCTTGCCGCAGCCTTTAGCTGGGCGTGCGGGAATATCTTTAATAAAAAAATTATGCAGCTTGAGTCGCGCCCGCCGATTTTGTCGTTGGTGGTGTGGAGCGCAACGATCCCCGTGCTGCCGTTCTTTGTTGCAAGCCTGCTGATGGATGGTCCGGCAACGATGTTGCAAAGCCTGGCGGCAATTGACCTGACGACCATTTTGTCGCTTATTTACCTGGCATTTGTCGCCACCATTATCGGCTACGGTATCTGGGGCAGCCTGCTCGGCCGATATGAAACCTGGCGCGTAGCGCCGCTCTCACTGTTGGTACCTGTGGTGGGGATGGCAAGCGCGGCGGTGCTGCTGGATGAAACACTTTCCGGCAGGCAAATGGTGGGTGCCGTCCTGATCATGGCAGGGTTGTATATCAACGTCTTTGGTTTGAAAGTGCGGCGGACGGCGAAAGGCGTGGTGTAATGATCAGCAAAATGGCGCTTCGCTGACTTTCCTGCACAGTTTGTATTGTGTAGGGCTGAAGCGGAGCGCCATTTGCAGGTCGGGGCGGTTCAGTAGCTGGCCTCATGGTAATAAGGCGTGCCCAGCTGTTCTGACTTGTCACCCATTGTCTGAGTGACGTTACAGCGGCTATCGCCCTGAGGCAAAAGCAACCCGCCTTGATTGGCCTGGGTTGCGCTAAAGTTGCCCGGTTGTTCCGCCAGTACGTTACCTGAAGCCAGTACCATAAGCAGGGCAACAGCGGAGACAAAGCGTTTCATGATTTCCTCGTTTACGTCTAAAAATACAGACGGTTCTACAACTAATGGCTTAATGATTAAGCGGGTGAAGATACTTCCCGTCCCCGGCAAGACACGTAACGCGATACTTGTGCGGTGGCACGGAAAAATAGTTCTTAAACGTGCGGGTGAGCGTTTGCTGTGACTCAAACCCGTAGCGCTCGGCCAGATACAGAATGGGCTCGTCGCTTTCTTTCAGTTTCTGCGCGATCTCGGTTAATTTGCGATTACGGATGTACTGACCTAATGAGTGCCCGGTCTCTTTTTTAAACATCCTTTGCAGGTGCCACTTAGAGTAGCCAGAACGCTGAGAAACCTTCTCCAGTGAGAGCGGGGCTTCCAGGTTCTCTTCTATCCAGTCCAAAATGCTGTGTACTGTTATCGCATCGTTGTTCCGTCTGGACATCGTCTCACCTCTTTTCAGCTTTACGGCAATACTTTTGTTAGCAGCTGATGAAGGGTATCCACTTCATCTGCCGTCAGGTTTTTTGTTAGTTCCTGGTGCAGGTCTTGCCCCACGAGGCTACGGCATTTCTCACACAGCGTTATCCCTTCAGGCGTGAGCCTGACCAGAACGCCGCGTTTATCGTTCGGGTTCGGCAGTCGCTCAATCCAGCCCTTGCACAGCAGGCGATCGAGCATGCGGGTTAACGCGCCGAGGTCTACCGACAGCACTTTTTTTAACTCTACCGGCGTAATACACACGGCGCAGTGGATGGAGCAAAGCACCTTAAACTGTGTCGCGGTGATATCAAGCGGCGAGAGATAATCATTGAGCAGACGATCTTTATGCTGGTTAACCATGTGGATCAGTCGCCCCAGCGGGATCATTTCGTTAAACAGATCGCTTGTGCTTTTCACTATGGTTGCCCAGGCAAGTAGATTAGTCACGCGAGATATTATTGCCCGGGCAAGTATAAGTCAACGTGATGCTTACCAGGCGGAGGCCGGATGACACTAAAAGCTAAAACGGTTCAGTGACCAGGCAAAAAACGGTATGACGGCACAGGGATGAGGGAAGGAATGGTTTTTGATGAGTATACTTGGCTGAATTGTTCGTTTTACTGCTAAAGGAATCAAAATGATGGAGTTAATGAAAGCTATTGGGCTTGGGCTGGTGGTATTGCTGCCGCTGGCCAACCCGCTGACTACGGTTGCGCTGTTCCTGGGCCTTGCGGGAAATATGAATGCCAAAGCCCGCAACCGCACAGCGATGATGGCCTCATTAAACGTCTTCGTCATTATGATGGTGGCCTATTACGCCGGGCAAATTGTGATGAATACGTTCGGCATTTCTATCCCCGGTCTGCGCATTGCAGGCGGGCTGATTGTGGGACTTATTGGCTTTCGTATGCTGTTCCCGCAGCAAAAAGCGCATGAGTCGCCTGAGTCAAAAACGAAATCGGAAGAGCTGAGCGAGGAGCCGGACGCCAATATCGCCTTTGTCCCCCTGGCCATGCCGAGCACTGCGGGGCCGGGCACTATAGCCATGATCATCAGCTCTGCATCCACCATTAAGCACGGCGCGGATTTTGCGCCGTGGGTGATTCTGGTTGCACCGCCGCTGATTTTTGCCCTGGTAAGTCTGATCCTGTGGGGCAGCCTGCGCAGTTCCGGCGCTATTATGCGCCTGGTGGGCCAAAGCGGCATCGAGGCTATCTCGCGGCTGATGGGATTTCTGCTGGTGTGCATGGGCGTTCAGTTTATCATTAATGGCGTGCTGGAAATTATTACTACCTGGCCTACGCACTGATAAGGACAACGACGATGAAGAACCTGAAATTATCTCCGGACGACTATAACGAGGTTGTCGCGCAGATCGTCGACTATATGGATGACAAACACGATTTACAGCTCGGGCAGTTTGAAGCAGAGTTTTTTCTCGATGAGCTGGTCAAAAAAATTGCGCCGCAGTTCTTCAACCTGGGGCTTAATCGGGCGATGGAGGTGATCCACAGTAATGTGCTGACCCTTGAAGAGCTGCTGGATCTGGAAAAAGAGATTGGCGAAGGCAAGTGAGGCCGTTGGGCCGGACATTCGCTACCATCTCTGGCTTCGCCTGAAAAAAAAGCGCAAGCAGGCGCTTTTTTTAACCGTGATGTGACTGCTCCTCAAGCGCTACTGGCCAGCGACGGAATATCAATACAGACCAGATTAGCGCGGCGAGGGCGGGTATCGCGCCCACCAGCCCGATACTGGACATGGAAAAGTGAAGACTGATCTGGTTGCCCAGCAGCGCGCCCGCACCGATGCCGATATTAAAGATCCCCGAGAAAAGCGACATCGCCACGTCCGTGGCATCCGGGGCCAGAGCCAGGACTTTCACCTGCATCCCCAGACCAATCACCATCATCGCCACGCCCCAGAACATGCCCAGAACCAGCAGATTAACGGTGCTGGTGGACGCGGGCAGCAGCAGGGCAAGGCAAAGTACCAGCAGCGCTATGGCGCCGCTTATTAGCGTAGAAGCATATTTGTTGCCCAGCCGGCCAAACAGAATACTGCCCAGAATCCCTGTTCCGCCCAGCACTAACAGCAGCACAGTGGCGAAGTTCGCGCTGAGGCCTGCCACATTTTGCACAAACGGTTCGATATAGCTGTACGCAGTATAGTGTGCTGTGACAACGACGGCCGTTAACAGATAAATGCTTACGAGCGCCGGTCGACGGAATAGCTTTGGTACGCTGGACAGCGAACCGGAATGCTCACTTGGCAATTGAGGCAGCAGTCTCATGAGGCAGACAAGCGTGATGGCTGCCACCACGCCGATGGCCAGGAAGGTGGTTCGCCAGCCAAAGTACTGGCCAACAATGCGGCCTAATGGTAATCCCAGCACCATCGCGAGCGCTGTTCCCGTGGCTATCAGGCTAAGGGCCTGTGCTTTTTTACCGGCAGGCGCCATACGGATCGCCAGCGAAGCGGTGATTGACCAGAATATAGCGTGGGCAAAGGCGATGCCGGTGCGGCTAATGACCAGCACGGTAAAGTTCCAGGCCAGAAAAGAGAGCACATGGCTTGCAATAAACAAAGTAAAGATACCGATCAACAGCCGACGGCGTTCCACCTGGCTTGTGAGCAGCATAAATGGCAGCGACATCAACGCCACAATCCAGGCGTAGATGGTCAGCATAATGCCAACCTGAGCCGTTTCCATGCCGAAACTGCGGGCAATATCCGACAGCAGCCCGACAGGCACAAACTCAGTGGTATTAAAGATAAACGCCGCGACAGCAAGAGTAACGACTCGCAGCCACGCGGTTGAGCGTGGGACTGAGCTTAGTGTCATAAGTAATTTCGCGCTGTAGATGAGAAGACAGGATGAGGAGGCGATCATAAAACCATCAACCGGAGCATACAACCCATGTTGTGACTTACCTCTCATTCAGGGCCCCCTCCGGGCGTGCATAAAAAAAGGGATGCAAAAAAACGGGCAGTTATGAGAGGGTAATCCTGCGCACTCACAATCAGAGGCTTATGTTATGCAGGCAATTGACTTTTATATGGTGGATGCCTTTGCGGATACCACTTTTGGCGGTAATGCGGCGGCGGTATGCCCGCTCACGGAATGGCTGCCGGATGACACGTTGCTGAAAATGGCAAAACAGCATAACCAGTCCGAAACGGCTTTTTTCGTGATAACCGACGCAGGCTTTGAGCTGCGCTGGTTTACCACGCGCGCAGAGATCAACCTTTGTGGCCATGCGACGCTTGCCGCCGCGCATGTTATCTTTGAGCACCTTGATTACCCGGATGCCAGTATCCGGTTCGATACGCGTTTTGCCGGGCCTTTAACAGTCACCCGCAACGGGGAATGGCTGACGCTGGATTTTCCGGCAACCAGCACTGCGCCTGAAATCCCTCCTGCACAGATGATGGCCGCACTGGGCATCAGCGATTATGTCGAGGCCCGAAAAGGGCGAGCCTGGGTGATTGTGCTGGAAAATCGTCAACAGGTTGAAGCGCTTGCGCCGACCATTAGCGCGATGATTCCGGGCGAACATAAGGTCACGGTCACCGCACCGGGCGACGGCCCTTATGATTTCGTCAGCCGCTTCTTCTCCCCCGGTGAAGCTGTGTGGGAAGATCCGGTCACGGGATCGGCACATACTATGCTCATTCCTTACTGGGCCAAAAGGCTGGGTAAAACGCAAATGCTTGCACGCCAGGTGTCTGAGCGCGGCGGTGATATACGCTGTCAGCTTTCAGGCGATCGCGTGTTAATGGGCGGGAAAGCGGTCACCTACCTGATGGGTAAAGTTTTGCTGCGCTAACAGGCGTTGTTATGCACTCCACAGGCGTCGTAGCTCCCGACGGTGACTGTGTGGGTTCAAGCAGCCCCATAAAAGCCTCAAGCTGACGAGTTTTGGCGCCGCGACGCCAGATAAGCCAGGTTTTCAGATAGCGCCAATCCGGTGGCAGCGGCCATGCGCTGGCCTGGTGGCTGGCTGGCATACTTTCCAGCATGCTGCGTTGCATCAGTGCCAGGCCTGCTCCGGCGACCACGCAGGCGAGCATGCCGTGATAAGACTCCATTTCATGAATTTTCCCCGGCATCGCCTGTTCATGATGGAACCAGCTTTCAAAGTGGCGTCGGTATGAGCAGTTCGCCCGAAAAGCATAGATGCTTGCCCCGTTAACCTCACCTGCGTTTTTTATGGGCGCATGGTCGGCGGGCGCAACAATCACCATTTCTTCTTCATAGACGGCGATACCATCCAGCGCCGGATGTAAAACCGGGCCATCCACAAAAGCGGCCGAGAGCCGGCCTTCCAGTACGCCGTCAATCTGGTCGCCAGAGGGGCCGGTAGAAAGGGAAAGCTGGATTTTCGGGTAGCGCTGATTAAACAGGGCAAGCAATTCCGGGATGCGGACTGCGGCGGTGCTTTCCAGAGATCCCAGGGCCAGTATGCCCTGGGGTTCATCCCCTGAGACAACCATACGGGCCTCCTCAACCAGGGCCAGGATCTGCTTACTGTATTGCAAAAAACTGTGCCCGGCCGGCGCCAGCTTGAGGCGCTGGTTTTCGCGTATAAACAGTTCCACGCCCAGGTCGGCCTCCAGCTGTTTGATCCTGGTAGTGAGGTTGGAGGGAACGCGATGCACTTTTTGCGCCGCCGCGTTAATACTGCCGGTTTCGACCACGGCGTTAAACATTTCAAGCTGGATGAGATCCATAATCCACTCTCAAATTGTGAATAGTATGCTTATCATTATTCATTTTTAATTAGTCGTCGGCAAGGTTAGGGTAGCAGCTCACATCGACTTTGAGGCGACATCATGCAATCAATTACTGCGCAATCTCATGCCATATCTCAGAATCCGGCGAACCGCCAGCGGCTTGCGGCTTACGCATTTGAAACGGACGAGCAGCTGGATGCCACGCTGGAACGCAACTATCAGGCCTTTATAAGCTGGCGGAAGACGACCGTTGCTCAGCGGGCGCAAAAGCTGCGGGACCTGGCCGAAACCCTGCGAGACAACGCTGAGGAAATGGCGCAGATGATGTGCGCTGAAATGGGCAAGCCGATTGTCCAGGCACGAGCGGAAGTCGCCAAGTCAGCAAGTTTGTGCGACTGGTATGCCGACCATGGCCCGGCAATGCTGTCCGGTGAAGCTACGCAGGTGCCAGACAGCAAGGCGGTAATTGAATACCGCCCGCTGGGGGCTATTCTGGCTATTATGCCGTGGAATTTCCCGCTCTGGCAGGTTCTGCGCGGTGCGGTTCCCCTGTTGCTGGCGGGTAACAGCTATGTGCTGAAACATGCGCCCAACGTGATGGGTTCGGCCTTTCTTATCAGAAAACTGTTTGCACTGGCGAACTTCCCGGCAGATGTTTTTGCGGTGATCAACGTGACGCCCGACGGCGTCAGCCGCGCAATTAACGATCCGCACATTGCGGCCATAACCGTGACGGGAAGCGGGCGGGCCGGTGCAGTTATTGGCGCCCAGGCTGGAGCCGCGTTAAAAAAATGCGTACTCGAACTTGGCGGCTCCGATCCGTTTATCGTGCTCAATGATGCGGATCTCGAGGAAGCCGTTAAGGCCGCGGTAGCGGGGCGTTTCCAGAATACCGGCCAGGTTTGTGCTGCGGCCAAGCGTTTTATCGTCGAAGAAGGTATCGCGCAGGCGTTCACCGAGAAATTTGTGGCGCAAACGCAACGTCTGAAGATGGGCGAACCTGAGAATGAAATGACGCAGATCGGCCCGATGGCCCGCTACGATCTGCGGGATGAATTACATGAGCAAGTGACAACGTCACTTGAGCAAGGTGCGACGTTACTGCTTGGCGGTGAAAAACTGGCGGGAGACGGGAATTTTTATCCTCCGACCGTATTGGCTAACGTAACACCTGAAATGACGGCGTTTCGTCAGGAGCTATTTGGCCCGGTTGCTGCCATCACCGTTGCCCGCGATGCGAAGCACGCCCTGGAACTGGCTAACGACAGCGAATTCGGCCTTTCGGCCACGATTTTCACTGCGGATGATAACCTGGCGTCTGAAATGGCCGCGCGACTGGAGTGCGGCGGCGTATTTATTAACGGGTACAGTGCCAGCGATCCTCGTGTTGCATTTGGCGGCGTGAAGAAAAGCGGGTTTGGCCGCGAACTTTCACATTTCGGCTTACATGAGTTCTGTAACATACAGACAGTGTGGAAAGATCGCCGTTAACCTGAGCTACGGCTGTTATTAAGCGGCCTCGCGGGCGTTTTCAACTGCCCGCAGGCCTGGCCGTCTGATATACTGCGGGGCGTTTATTTCCCGCCGGTCAGGAGCAAGTGGTGTCAGGTTTGTTAGATAATGCGTTGCTGGAAGAAATTCTGGCGCAGGTCCGGCCGCTGATCGGCCAGGGTAAGGTGGCAGATTATATTCCCGCCCTGGCGGAAGTCCCCGGCGATAAATTAGGCATTGCGGTTTGTACCGTGCAAGGTGAAGTGTTCAGCGCGGGCGATGCCCGGGAACGCTTCTCCATTCAGTCTATCTCAAAGGTCCTGAGCCTGGCGCTCGCCATGAGCCGCTACGAAGAGGCTGAAATCTGGCACCGCGTAGGGAAGGAGCCATCCGGCCAGCCGTTTAATTCTCTGGTTCAGCTGGAGCTTGAGCAGGGTAAACCCCGTAACCCCTTTATTAATGCTGGTGCCCTGGTGGTATGCGATATGCTGCAAACCCGTCTTAGCGCGCCTAAACAGAGAATGCTTGAAGTGGTGCGCCTGCTCGCCGACCAGCCCGACCTGGCCTATGATGCTCGTGTCGCAAAATCCGAGTTTGAGCACTCCGCCCGCAACGCGGCAATTGCGTGGTTGATGAAATCGTTTGGCAATTTTGATAACGATGTGATCACCGTTCTGCAGAACTATTTCCATTACTGCGCGCTAAAAATGAGCTGCCTGGAGCTGGCCCGGACCTTCCTGTTTCTGGCAAACCAGGGTGTTTCGCCCCAGATGCCCGAGCCCGTCATAAGCGCCCAGCAGACTCGCCAGATAAACGCGCTAATGGTGACCAGCGGAATGTACGACGGCGCTGGCGAATTTGCCTATCGCGTAGGGATGCCGGGGAAATCGGGCGTAGGGGGCGGGATCATCGCCGTTGTGCCTCACGAGATGTCAATCGCCGTCTGGTGCCCTGAACTCGACGCTTCCGGTAACTCGCTGGCAGGAACTGCGGCGCTCGAAATACTGGCCCGTCGTTTAGGTCGCTCAATTTTCTGAGAGGCTGCCGGCATCCTCCTCAGGCTTTCAGTACATCACCGGCAGTCCCAGACCGCGTTTTACTTCCAGCAAGGTTTGCTGCGTCACCTCACGGGCTTTTTCAGTGCCAGCTTGCAGGATCCCCAGCAGTTGGCCCTTGTCAGCGATCAGCTCAGCACGGCGCTCTCTGATGGGCGCAAGCAGCGCTTGCAGACAGTCATTGAGTATATTCTTGCACTGCCTGTCGCCCAGACCACCTTGCTCATAGTGGGTTTTCAGCGCCTGAACGTAAGCCGTATCGGGATGAAACGCATCCAGATAGGTAAACACCACGTTGCCTTCAACTTTTCCCGGATCGCTGATGCGAATATGTCCCGGGTCGGTATACATCGCGGCCACCGCCTGTGAAATGGTATCCGGAGAGGCTGAGAGGGAGACGGCATTACCCAGCGACTTGGACATCTTCGCGTTGCCATCCACGCCGGGCAGGCGGCCAACATTGCTGAGCAACGCTTTGCAGGGGACAAGTGCGGGTTCTGCGAGCAGGCTATTCATCTTATGGACGATTTCATTGGTTTGTTCAATCATCGGCAGCTGGTCGTCGCCAACGGGCACGACGCTGGCCCTGAATGCGGTGATATCGGCAGCCTGACTTATCGGATACACCATAAATCCCGTGGGAATACTGCCCGCAAAGCCTTTCTGCGCTATCTCATGTTTAACCGTTGGATTTCGCTGCACTCGTGACAGTGTCACTATATTCATATACAGCATCGTTAATTCTGCCAGCGCGGGTAGCGCAGATTGCAGGCAGAGGGTGGAGTTAAGCGGGTCGATGCCGACGCTCAGATAATCCGCCAGCACCTCAACAATGTTGTCGGCAACTTTCTTAGGATTGCTGCCGTTGTCGGTCAACCCCTGGAGGTCGGCCACCAGAATATACTGCTGGTGTGTCGCCTGGAGCGAAACCCGCTGGCGTAACGAGCCAACATAGTGGCCCAGATGCAATGCCCCGGTAGGACGATCGCCGGTGAGAATAGTGGGTAAAACGGACGTTTGGGTTTTCATAATGTCTCCTGCAAAAAAATGTTTTGCTGGAGGTGACGCACGATCGCTAAGCTATGAAACTCGCCACGCTCCAGCGGCCAGTTCGAGCTTTTTAAAACAAAGGAAGCTGACGCCGCGTTAGTTAACGCGCCACCAGGAAATAACGCAGAGGCAGGACTGAGGGATATATTTCATGAAAGTAAAGTATCACTCCTTTTCTTAGCAGGCAACTCCAGACAACGGTGTTCGTTGCTCAGGTCAGCGTAATACCCGATTTTTATCTCGCCAGGCCCGGTAAATAATGTGATTTTATCGTAAGGGATCGGTCGTGCGGATAAATAACGCTTCACACGCAATTTTACTGGGCTTGATTTTTTCACTGTTGTTAACAGGATGTCAGAGCAGCCTGTCCCCTCCTGGCGCGAACGGAAAAGTGAGTGCGAATGCCGCTTCTGGCTACATTGACCGGACAAAAACGGTTTTTCCAATCGCCAACTATTCGCAGTCCGTTGATAAATGGATCTCCCCCGGCGCTGAAAATATAAACGTTCCTGTCCTCGATACTGCCACACAGCAGCGATATTTTACTGCCCTGAAATCCCGCTATTTTGGTATGAACAAGCAGGATCGATCGCCCTGGAATCCTCACTATGTCGCCTCTCTTCTTAATGACAAAGCAACACGTATCCGCGATGCGAGAATGATGCATTATCTCAACGACGGGAGCACCTATTGGGGAGAAAACTTCAGGACACATTCAGCTCGCTGGAAGCAAGAGCTATGGAATAATGCGGATACCCGAATAAGCGACATTTATCAGCCTTCAGGTCGGGGGATTGTCATCAGGGAGACGCTGGTAAGGGCTCTGCCGACGCAGGATCCGGCTTATGACGATCCGCGGCTGGCAGGACAGGGGTATCCTTTTGATAATTTACAAATATCCTCTATCCGACCCGGCACGCCGGTCTATGTACTCACGGCCAGCAGAGACAAAACCTGGAGGTACGTTCTTTCTCCTACGGTAACGGGATGGGTTCACAGTGAAGATGTGGCTCGCGTCGATCAAGCGTTTGTCAGTCGGTGGATGTCCCTTGCCGGAAAACAGCTGGGGGCCATTATTAAAAACCCGGTCACTGTCCAGGAAAATGGCCTGTTTTATTTTACGGCACGTCCAGGAACCCTTCTTCCTTTCAGAAATCTTCAGGCCGGCTTTTTCCAGGTCGCGGCACCTGCAGCCGGACGTGACGGCAGGGCGGAAATCCGTTGGATCAAACTGTCAACGGATGAGTTTGCAGCCATGCCCTGGAAGATGACGCCCGCCAATGTGGCGATACTCATGAAATCCATGAGTGGCAGGCCTTATGGATGGGGAAATTATAACTTTTATAATGATTGTTCTGCTGAAATACGCAGTCTGCTCATGCCTTTCGGTCTGTTTCTGCCCAGAAACTCAGCCGCGCAGATACAGGCCGCAACGAGGGTCGTTGACCTCAGCAAAGAAAACGTCAGCGCACGAATAAGCTACCTGAAAGAGCACGGCAAACCGTTCACCACGCTGGTCTACATTCAGGGGCATATTATGCTGTATATCGGTAACGCTGAGATTTACGGGCAGCAAGTGCCTATGACCTACCAGAATATTTGGGGGTTGCGCCCTGGATACTCGAACAGCAGGAGTATTATTGGCGGCGCTGTCTTTTTCCCGATACTCGCATTATACCCTGAAAACCCTGAACTGGCTTCGCTGGCAGGGAAGGTGCAGTTTAAGCTGGGCTTTATCGAATAACGTACTCGAATGAGTATGGCACCCCGCCTGCGGCCCAGGCTAGTTAGCTAAACGGGAAGCAGGCGTACAGAGGTTTACCAGATAACCATAGTGCCGGGGTGTGTCAGGAGTAACAGTCCCACGCAGCTTACCGTGAGAAGCACCGATCCCATGATCATGACAATCATGACACCTTCTGCCAAAGCTGTTTTCCTCATTTCGTCTCCAGATTAGGGGCTAAGACGTTAACTTTAGAACAGTTAGTCTAAACATCTCGTCAACCACCAGGGCGGCCGGTTGGGGTTTACCGTTTTATCGGCCTTGTCCAGGCGCCAGAAGGGAAACGTGCTATGATAAATTTATCGTTTTTTGCTCATACGCTGGTATTCGTTACTGGATTCAGGATTTACCTTAGCCCTTGAAGGGGGTATGAAAATAACCCAATGAATACAGGCTGACAGATGAAAATACCCGGATTTCCCCCTGATGAAGAACAACGCTTGCGGTCGCTTAAGGCCTCCGGTCTTTTGGGATCGGGGCGGGATGAACGTTTTGACCGGCTGACACGTCTGGCGAAGCGGATTTTCGACGTGCCGGTAGCGATGATTAGCCTGGTAGGACAGGAGAGCCTGTGGCTCAAATCCTGTGATGGCGTGAGCCTCGAGGAGCATCCTCCGCGCAGCGCCTCATTTTGCGCCCATGCGCTGCTGGAGCCGGAACCTTTGGTGGTAAATGACGCGCTGAAGGACGAGCGATTTGTCGATAACCCGAACGTTGTGGATTACCCCAATATTCGCTTTTACGCGGGCTGCCCGGTGAAACTCCCTGACGGGGCCATCGCCGGTTCCTTTTGCCTGTTCGATCATCGTGCCCGTGAGTTTTCCGGTCGCGAAATACACCTTCTGAAAGACCTGGCCGCCATCGTTGAAGATGAGTTTGCCGTGCTTGACGCGGCAACCGTCGACCATCTGACCGGGCTTTTTAATCGCCGCGGGCTAAACGCACTTGCCCAATACGCCCTGGTGGCCACACAGCGTCGGGCCGAACCTCTGAGCGTGGCATTTATCGATCTGGATCGCTTCAAGCATATTAACGATACGTGGGGGCATGAGCAGGGCGATCGGGCGCTGGAAGCCCTCGCCGGATTATTGCGTGCTTCTTTCCGCGACACCGATCTCATCTCTCGCCACGGTGGGGACGAATTTGTGGTGATATTCCCGGATACGTCTGAACAAGGTGCCTTTATCGCCCTTGACTATCTCCGCGAGCAGGTGGAGAACTTCAACCAAACGTCCGACCAGCCGTGGCATCTTGCCTATTCGGTAGGGATCGCCGAATATGATGGACAGCAACAGATAACAGCGGAAGATCTGATCCGGCATGCGGATTCACAGATGTATAAAATGAAGCAGGCGCAAAAGAATACGCCCCGTAACTAGCTTTCCGGGCGGCTAAATTTATCCACCAAAGCCCGTAAACGGCATGTTTCGGCATATCGTTGCAATTTTGTATAAGTTTCCCCGCATACACTCTCTGCTTATTAATCCACTGCTGGTGGATTTAAACGGAAAAGCCGAGGGGACAAATGACTATTCTGGAACAATCTCAGACGCGCCAGAGAACTAATGCGGGTCTGGCAACGATTATGGCATTGATAAGCGGTGAGCTTACGCCCGGTGATATCTGGCGAGAAAAGTCTTATCGCGCAAAATTTTGCCTGCGTAGTCTGATTGCTCCCCGGCAAACTCTGCGCTTTTTTAACGCTATGGCGAACACCGATTATTTCCCGACGTTGCTTTCAGCACAGAAAACGTTGCCGAGTAAAATACATCGGCATTATCTACACCTTGGCATGAACGCTGGCGCGCGCGTGGATGCCATCCTTAACCACTATGATTTTATCGAGGGCCTGCACAGCCGCAAGCTGATGCAGGCGCTGACATCACCAGTTCACATGGCGTTGATGCAGTTTACCGGTAAGAGCGGTGAAACCTTTACGCTCAGCGCCAGTACGGCTCTGGGGGCAGAAAGAGAAGGGGAATGTACGCTCTGGCTACATCTGGCGGACACCCAGCTTGCCGCCCTGACATTCTGTGTCACGGGGACACCAAACGCCCGGCAGATTGTGATTGGCGGTTTGCAGGGCGCCCATCGCAGCGTATCGCATGAAGTCATTAAAGAGGCCACCAAAGCCTGCTATGGCTTATTTCCCAAGCGCATCCTGATGGAAGCACTTTGGCTGCTGGCCGCTCAGCAAAATATCACCACCCTTTACGGCGTGAGTAACAATGGGCATGTCTTCCGCGGCTTGCGCTATCGCCTGAGCAAAGGGAAACACTTCCATGCCAGCTACGATGAATTCTGGGCGTCGGTAAACGGCGAAGCATACAACCGCCATCTGTTTAGCTTACCGGCATCCTTGCCGCAGAAAGACATCAGTGAAATTGCCAGCAAAAAGCGCTCGGAATACCGCAAACGCTATGCGCTGCTTGATAACATTAAAGAGCAGTTTACTGCCCTGCGCTAATGAGCGTGGTGGGGCCATAAGCATTTCCTCTGGCGCGCGATATTGACGATAACCGGCCGTTCATCCAGATTGACGAGACGCTTTTGTGCTCAGGACTCTGAAAATGACCGATACAGTTATTCGCGCGCTACCTGCCTGTGAATTCGCAGCACGCCTCCCTGAACTTAACGACGTGTTAATCAGCTGCGTTGCGGGCGGCGCATCCGTCAGTTTCATGCATCCTTTATCCGCGGAGAAAGCGACAGATTTTTGGCAAAGCGTCGGTCGCAGCGTCGGGCATCAGCAGCGTGTGGTGCTGGTCGCCGAAGATCGGCTTCGGCGAAATATCGGCACCGTGCAGCTGATTACCGATCAGCCCGAGAACCAGCCTCATCGTGCAGATGTCGCTAAGCTGCTTGTTCATCCGCAGGCTCGGCGGCAAGGCGTTGCCCAGCGGTTAATGCAGCAGCTGGAGAGCGTCGCTAAGGTGCAGGGGAAAAGCGTTCTGGTTCTCGATACGGCTACCGGCAGTAGCGCCGAGATGTTATACCAAAATCTCGGCTGGCAGAGGGTAGGCGATCTACCAGATTATGCCCTGATGCCAGAGGGTACATTCTGCTCCACGACCTTCTATTACAAACATCTCTGAATAAATTGGTATAATAACTTTTAGTTGATCAAAACGGGGTTTCAGTTTGGCGGATTCTGATAGCCTGGGGGAATGTGACCGCTGGTCGTTATCTCCGCTGCTAACGAAGGAACCCTATAGTGAAAACGCTGAATCGTCATGATTTCCCGGGCGCGCAATACCCTGAGCGTATTATCCAGTTTGGTGAAGGCAACTTCCTGCGTGCCTTTATCGACTGGCAGATAGATTTACTCAATGAACATACGGACCTGAACGCGGGCATCGTCATAGTCCGTCCTATCGACAGTGCTTTCCCTGCCTCGCTTTCAACTCAGGATGGGCTGTACACCACGGTTATTCGTGGTCTGAACGAGCAGGGTGAAGCCGTCAGCGATGCGCGCCTTATCCGCTCCGTGAACCGTGAAATTAACGTCTATCAGGATTACGATGCTTTTCTGAAGCTTGCGCATAACCCGGATATGCGTTTCGTTTTTTCCAATACCACTGAAGCGGGTATCAGCTACCACGCCGGGGATAAATATGAAGCTACGCCTGCGGCAAGTTACCCGGCTAAACTTACCCGTCTGCTATTTGAGCGTTTCTGCCATTTCGACAGCGCGATGGACAAAGGCTGGGTGATAATCCCCTGTGAACTGATTGACTATAACGGCGAAGCTTTACAGGAGCTGGTTCTGCGTTATGCGCAGGAGTGGGTGCTGCCGACAACGTTCAGCAAATGGCTGCGTGAAGCAAACACCTTTTGTTCAACGCTGGTTGATCGCATTGTAACCGGCTATCCGCGCGATGAGGCAGCAGATATTGAAGCCGGTCTCGGTTACAAAGATGCGTTTCTGGATACCGCAGAGCATTTTTATCTGTTTGTTATCCAGGGCCCCGCCTGGCTGGCACAAGAGCTGCGTCTGGATCGCTATCCCCTCAATGTGCAGATCGTCAAGGACATTAAACCTTATAAAGCCCGCAAAGTAGCGATTCTCAACGGTGCCCACACGGCGCTGGTCCCCGTGGCCTGGCTTGCGGGGCTGAACACCGTGGGTGACGCTATGAACGATGAACAAGTCTGTCGCTTTGTGGAGAAAACCATTGCCGAAGAGATTATTCCCGCGCTGGATCTTCCGCGCGAGGAGCTGCTGTCGTTCGCACAGGCCGTTATCAGCAGGTTCCGGAACCCCTACATTCAGCACCAGCTCTTATCCATCGCACTTAACGGCATGACAAAATACCGTACGCGCATTCTGCCGCAGCTGCTGGCGGGCCTTGAAGCTACGGGTAAACTGCCGCCACGACTGACCTTTGCCCTTGCGGCGCTGATCGCGTTTTATGAGGGAGAGCGTAACGGTGAAAGCTATCCATTGCAGGATGATGAGCGCTGGCTGGAACGCTACCAGCAGCTCTGGAGCCAGCTGCATGACCAGCAAATTGATGAGCGGCAGCTGGTTCAGGGGGTATTAAGCGACGGGGACCATTGGGAACAAGACTTAACGCGGATACCGGGTTTAGTGACGCAGGTGACTGAGGATCTTAAGCAGATTCGAAGCCTGGGAATGCGAGCTGCCGTCGCCCGTTACTGCTGATTTGTCGCCCTTGCTGATACAGGGCGGAACGTTTTCCGCCCATCCGGTAATCAGGGATTACCGCCCATAATAACCGGCATCGTTTTATCGTCCGGCAGTCCCTGGTGTTGCTGCAAGCGCCCATCATTATTCAGGTAGTAAATAGAGGGTGTCGCGCTACCGCCAAGTTCATCCATTAGCGCAAGGTTATTTTTCAGGGCATCGGTAATGGCCGGTGTGATTGACGCGGGGGCTTTGAGTTCTTTTTTACCAGAACTGTTTTCGTAGTCGGCCAGCATTTTTGCCGGATCTTTGGCCATCATAATCGCAGCGGCTTTCTGGGCGCTGTCCGGGCGGAGCATGCCGACCATCAGCACGCGTAATTCTACTTTGCCGGATTTCAGCCACGGCTGGGCTTTTTGCCAGAACTGCGTGCAGTATGGACAGTAGGGATCGGCAAAGGCATAAACAACATTTGGCGCGCCTGCGCGGCCTGCGGCAATCCAGTGACTCTTTTCAAGCTTCTGCCACATCTCTTTGGCCATTGGCGCATAGACCCACTTTTCAACCAGTTCATCGCTGAGATTTTTACCCGTAGCGTCGACTAAATTGCCCATGATGGCATGCTGTTTATCCGGAGTGAGAAAGACCGTAGTACCCTGGCCCTGGTACTGCATGACATACCCTGGCAGGTTGCCTGGAGCCTTAAATTCCCCCTTTAACTCAAAACCTTGCTTTTGCAACGCCGTGACTGGGGCAGGGAGTGCCGTTTCAGCCGCGCTGACGGAGGCACTGACGAACAGGGTTAAGGACAACGCCCGGATTGAAGCAGTCTTCATTACTCTTTCCTTAAATCAGTCTTTTGGTGAATGCCTGCACAGGGTAGGCGATCTTCCCCACAAGGTGAAGAACCGTGTTAGCCAAGAAATTTACTGTAAGTTAAACTGCTTTTTAGCCTGAAAATACCTGGATTAGATAAAAATCTGCTTATTATCTAACCCAACTTCTGACTTACGTTCCGACGGCGTCAGACATTTAACCATTCGAGCATCAATACAAGTAACGAATGCACTGGATTATCGTTTTTTGAAAGTATATGGGCAGGATGATATGCGACCATAAAAAAAATAACTAAAGTAGATAATGTAATGCTAGGTATTCATCGAACTTCCACAGACCGAACTTCCACAGACCGAACAAAAGGTAGCGATAGCAATTCTAATGCACTGTCTAAAAATAAAGCTGGCAGGCGCGTTGTCAATAAGGTTAACAAAATAGTCAATTCTATTAATTGCCTGTTCAAAAAAAAATCCACTGAGGAAGTCATAACCTCCAGCGCTCAATCACAGCCGTTAGAAAAGCACTTGATTTCTGTACGTAATGGGTCCTCTGCAACTACTCTTGCTGATTTAAATTCCTCCACCTCTCTTACTCATGGACATAATATTGAAAAAGAATATAGAGTAGTAAATGTTATGCCTTTAAATGAGTTATTAAAAGAGGATATAACAAATAGCATTGTGCAAACTAAAGCATCAAAGTTTCAAGATGTTACTCTACCCTATGATGGCGTAGTATTGAAATATAATAGAGGTGGTCAGTATTATACATTTAGTGTTGAAGGTGTAGGGGATTTAACACTGCATTCCAATAAAGATGATGGCATCATTAAAATAAAATCAAATGCTGTAAATCCACAAGATATCCTTATTTGCATGTGTGAGTCAGGTCTACTAAAACGCGATTCTTTAAAAAAGCTCCCTCTTTGCTGTAATTCTGAAGTATGGGAAAAGAACGTACCTCATAATATACATTACATATGGCTTGGGAAAAATACACCCCATAAAGGTGGGATAAGTAATATCATCAATACACTGAAGCTGAACCCTGACTGCAGATGTTATTTATGGACAGATAATCGCGATGGATTAATAAATCAGCTATTATCATCTGGCTACTCGAATGATACTTTTGACAAATTAAAGGTCCGTGCCCTTGAGCTCGAACCATCTTTAGCGGGCATCGTTGCCAGAGAGTGTACCGAAAACGGCTTTGGTAATAAAGCTGCCGCATCAGATGTTGTGAGGCTGGCAATCTTGAAGAAATATGGAGGTGTTTATATGGATGTAGATGTTGCAACTAAAGAAAAAATATTCCCAATATCCCCTCTGAAAATTAATAACAACGTGGATTGTCTATGGTTAACAGCATATGATTTCCAGACCTGTGGCAATCAGCTAAAAATTAAAAGGTTCTGTACAAATACCGTTATGGCTGCACCACCCGAATCGAAATTAATTAATTATATGATTGACAATATAAAATCAGCTTATAATGACAAGCCATCGAGCGAGGAATTTACAAAAAAACTCTCTGAGTCTATTCAGCGAAAAATGGAAAATGAAAGCGTAACATGGAAACTTAAGAGAAACACTGCTGATGAAAAAAAAGAACTCACCGTATCGGTGACAGGCCCAGGCATGCTAAGTGAAACATACAGGCATTTTGGATTCAAAGCTTCAGAAGTTAGCATGGATAATTGTGAAATATTTGGACACATTGATGTGGACTATCATTTTGCTGGTTGGAAATTCCAGGTGGATAATGACATGACTTCAGATCCAGACCATTGGGGTACTACAAAAAAGAAATTAATATCAGAAGTGTAAATCATATACAAGGGGGGCGTTAATATACATAAAAATATTATTGGTCTGATGCTCAACGGTGCGAAAATATAGCGTAATGTGAGTTTTCGTTGATTATTAGGCCATTTTTCTTATTGACATGACAGGGTTTCTGCTGTTGGTGTCATAACAGCTGATATTGACGCAAAAAAGTGAAAAAACCGCGACTTTTGTCGCGGCCGGGATCAGAGATTTTGCAGGATTAGCGGACTTTCACCAACGTGCGGCCCTGGATCTCATTCCTCAGGAAGGCTTCAGCCACCTGCGGAGCATCCTCAAGCGGGATTTCAGTGCAGGCGCTGGCATAGAAACTTTCCGGCAGGATTTTCGCCAGTCGTTGCCATGCCAGGGTACGGCGAGCAAGTGGGGCGCTGACGGAGTCCACGCCCTGTAAACGTACATTACGCAGGATGAATGGCATTACGGTGGTTGGCAGCTCGAAGCTGCCCGCCAGGCCACAGGCGGCCACACAGCCGGAATAGTTGGTTTGCGCCAGCAGTTTTGCCAGCACGGGACCGCCAACCGTATCTACGGCACCGGCCCAGATTTGTTTTTCCAGCGGACGCGTTTCGGCAAAGTCACTGCGGGGCACGATGCGGCTGGCACCCAGTTGCAGCAAATAGTCATGCGTGCTTTCCCGACCTGTTACGGCAGCCACCTCGTAACCCAGCGCATGCAGCAGCGCAACGGCTGTGCTGCCGACGCCGCCGCTTGCGCCGGTAACGACCACTTCGCCACTTTCAGGTGTCACGCCTGCCTCTTCCAGCGCCATTACGCACAACATCTCCGTCAGGCCAGCCGTCCCGAGGATCATCGCTTTGCGCGCCGTTAAGCCTTCAGGCAGTGGAACCAGCCAGCCTGCTTTCACCTGCGCCTGTTCTGCAAGGCCGCCCCAGTGGTTTTCACCCACGCCCCAACCGGTCAGCACGACCTGCTGGCCTACGCTGAAGCGCGCATCATCGCTGCGGTTAACCGTCCCCGCAAAATCAATACCCGGCACCATCGGGAAGCTACGGATAATTTTACCCTTGCCGGTAATCGCCAGCGCGTCTTTATAGTTCAGGCTTGACCAGTCGACATCAACCAGTACGTCGCCAGATTCACCTCCAGGGAGCTCGATTTGTTTCACACTTGCGTGAGTCTTGCCTTCGACTTGTTCAAGAACGATCGCTTTCATTTTATATCCTCGGTAATCATTAATTATTCTGGTGAGTCGTGGTGTGCAGAGCCAGTCTGAAAAAGGCCCAGAAATTATCCAGCGGCTCGGTACTGCGGAAGAGTTTCGCGCGCATAACGGCCCCTTCCCAACCTGTCCAGAACGTCATGGCCAGGCGGTCGGCGCAGTGGCTGTCTGCGATCTCACCCCGATCGATGGCTTCCTGCAGGCAGCGCGCAACCCGCATTTGCCAGTCGAATAGAATCGTTTTCAGCACCTTGTCAAAAGTGTCGGGCAACAGAGGGGATTCCTGAAGTAAATTGCCGACCAGGCAGCCGCGTTTGAATTGAAAACGCGCCATGCCCAGGCCTGCCGCCCGTACAAAGTCATCAAGCCGCGCAAGAGGGGAAAGACCGGTATTCAACAGGTGCCTGTCGAGTCTTTGGGCAAAGTAATGTTTGTAAGCCTCGAGCACCGCAAGGCCAAAAATCTCTTTATTTTTAAAGTAGTGGTAAAACGACCCTTTGGGTACGCCGATGGTTTTCACAATGCTGTCTATGCCAGCGGAAAGAAAACCGTTTTCCGTGATGGTCACCACGCCTGCACGAATAAGCGCTTCCCGCGTATCAACGAAAGCTCTGTCACTTTGGGGAGGACGTCCACGGCGCGGTTTTATTAGCTGAGCGTCTGTCATCAGGTTTTAGACCGATTGGTTTTTAATTGTCTGTACCCTAGGCTTGTTTCATCAGTGATGCAATGACGCTGTGAAGAAGTTATGGATAGTTTGATTTCGGTCAGACTAACAATAACGAAGAGATTGATTTGCGGTTACAGCGTAATTACCGGTCTGGAAGACCTTTACCAGGATATTTCGTAAGTTTAAGTGTGCAGACATTTATGTTAAGTTTTGGTTAATAGTTTAATAGGGAAATTACATGCCGCCATGTTATGGAGAACCTAATGGTTATCACATCATTTAAAACATTGATGGTAAGAAACCGGAGCTGGGCTTTGCAGCGAACGCAAAACGATCCGGCCTATTTTGATAAGTATCGTCAGCCCCAGACACCGCATACGCTATGGATTGGTTGTTCAGACAGCCGGGTGCCGTCAGAAGTCCTGACGGGTTCTCAGCCGGGGGAATTATTTGTCCACCGTAATATTGCCAATATGGTTGTTGAGCAAGATGACAACTTTATGAGCGTGCTTCAATATGCCGTGGAGAAGTTAAAGGTCAGGCAAATTGTTCTCTGTGGCCATTATGATTGCGGCGGTGTGCAGGCCGCCGTTCGGTTATCAGAATATCCTGAGGAATTCTATGATTCGCCGCTTTGCCGCCGTATTGAACACCTGCGCCATTCTCTGAAAAACGAGCTTGACGCGTTTGGTACCCTGAGCGGCGATAATCGTGACGCCCTGAACCAGCTGGTTGAAGCAAACGTCCGGGCGCAATTCTCATCTTTAATTAATACGTCCTTGTTGCAGAAAGCCTGGAAAGCCGGTGCAGAGCTGGCTGCCTTTGGCTGTGTCTACGATCTGCGCACCGGGCATCTTAAAATTCTTTTGCAAAAGAACGCAGGGGAAGAGGCATGATTTCACTCAACGATTTACGACGGGATATTCCTGCCGGGCTGGTCGTAGCCCTGGTTGCGCTGCCCCTGTGCCTGGGTATTGCCCAGGCCTGCGGCGTCTCTCCCTTTATTGGTCTTCTTACCGGTGCGATTGGCGGGATTATCGTGACCTCACTGAGTCCTTCGCGTTTCGCTGTTAGCGGGCCTGCTGCCGGGCTGGTCACGATTGTGGTGCTGGCCATTGAGGATCTGGGATCTTTCTCTGCCTTTTTGTTTGCCGTCACTTTGTCAGGCGTACTACAGCTGCTTTTTGGCCTGGCGCGTCTTGGCCGCTTTATCGCACTGGTGCCTGGCAGCGTCATCAAGGGGATGCTGGCGGCTATTGGTCTGTTGCTTATTTTTCAGCAAATACCTTTGGCACTGGGGATGGCTGATGGCCATCGTTGGGGGGCGATATCTCTCCCCACGCTGGGTGTAACGGCAAGTGGATTAGTTATTTTATACCTGTGGAATAGTCGGTTTGTCAGACAGCGTCAGTGGTTAAGCTGGGTGCCGGGGCCGCTGGTTGTGGTGCTGGCAGGAATACTGCTCTCGCTGCTGATCGGTGATAAGTCCGGCAACATTGCGCGTGTGACGCTGCCCGCGTTAACCAGTTTAACTTCGCTCTTAGGCGAACTGACACACCCGGACTGGCAGGCATGGCGAAATCCCGCCGTTTACGCCGTAGCTCTGACCCTGGCGCTGGTGGCCAGTATGGAGACCCTGCTCAGTCAGGAAGCGCTCAATAAGCTACGACCACAGTTCCCCCTACCAGCAGCGGATAAAGAGTTACGGGCGCAGGGGGTAGGGAATATGCTGTCGGGATTGATGGGTGGCCTGCCGATTACCTCCGTTATTGTTCGCGGCTCTGTTAATGTCAGCGCTGGAGCGCGAAGTAAAGCCTCCGTACTGTTTCACGGCCTGTTACTGCTTTTCTCCGCGCTATGGTTTAGCAAGCTGCTTAACGTAATTCCGTTGGCAAGCCTTGCGGCAATTCTGTTGCATACCGGATACAAGCTGGCAACGCCGAGATTATTCATCAGCCAGATCAGAAGCGGCATGTTTCAGTTCGCCCCCTTTATCATTACCGTTATCGGGATCGTTAGCCTGGGTATGCTTAGCGGTATCGGGCTGGGAATAGCGACCCAGCTGATCTTTAGCCTTTATCAAAGTCATCGCAATGCGCTAATGCTGACGCATTATGACGATCATTACGTATTAAGATTTCAGCAGAGCCTGAGTTTTCTCCACGCCCCGGCCCTGAAGAAGCTGTTGCAGGGCATACCTGAAAATAGCGTCGTCATCATCGACAGCGATAGCGCACGCTTTATCGATCAGGACATCCGCGCCGTGCTGGATAATTTCAGTGAAAACGCCGATCGACGCGGTATCCAGCTGATGCAGTGGCCGGTTAACACGAGTCCCAAAACGTGACAGGATAAACCGCTTATTGCACATGGCTTTTGGAGTCAGTATGGTGTGCGCAATTTCTTAAGCATCGCAGGATAAATTATGACAGCCCAGCCCTCAAAAGATCCCTTACACGGCGTGACTCTGGAAGCGTTACTGAATGTGCTGGTGGAGAGATACGGCTGGGCGGAGCTGGCGAAGCGTATCAATATCAACTGCTTTAAGAGCGATCCGAGTATAAAATCGAGCCTGAAGTTCCTGCGTCGCACGCCCTGGGCGCGTAAGGAAGTGGAAGCGCTGTATATTGATTCTCTGCGTGAACCACGCGGTCAGGTAGATATTCCGGCCGACAGCCCCTGGGCTGGCTGGCAGAGTAAGAAGGATCAGGCCTAAGCCATATGAAACCTATTCCAGAACTTTTGCATCCCCGTATCACCAATGACAGTAATTATCTGAGCGAGTAATTACTGCCACGACAGAAATCGTTCCGTGGCTTTGTTTTTCAGGAAAGGAAAAGTCATGCAAGAGAAACACTGGTCAAAAGTTGAGTACCTGCACCTCACGGTGAGCAACCCTAACATTGTCCTCAAAGGTACGCACAGCTACTACAGCGACTGCTGGGATAAAGGATTTGAAAAGTCCGTGGTGCGCTACCTGTTAGGTGATGAGATAAGTCAGGCCTGGGAGCCGCTTGGCCATCTCGATAAGTTGATCATCGGCGACTATGTTTGTATTGGCGCCGAGGCGGTGATCCTGATGGGAGGCAACCATAATCACTGTATTGATTTCATCAGCCTTTATCCGTTTGAGCAGACGCTGAAAGAGAGTTATCAGCCGCGGGGTGATACCGTGCTGCATGATGGGTGCTGGCTGGGTATGCGCTGTATGATTATGCCAGGCGTGACTGTGGGAGAGGGCGCGGTGATAGCGGCGGGCAGCATAGTGACGAAAGATGTCCCGCCATATGCCGTGGTGGGCGGCAATCCTGCGAGGCTAATCAAATACCGTTTTTCCGAAGAGTGGATTAAACGCATTCTGAAGCTGAATATCTACAATCGCCCGGAAAAAAACCTTGCTGAGGCCATTGCGCTGCTCAGCTCAGGCAATCTGGATGCGCTTGAGCTGATGCTTAGCTAACAACCCTCGCCCCAGCCGGTATTAACCGCGCTGGGGCAAATTTTTTCTGTTTATATCTCCGGCATAACGTCGGGAATGCACTGGAGATGACCGTGTCTGACGCCCCGCTGGGCGGTCATTGCCGATGAAAAATGCTGTATCTCAGCCATATCGCCTTTCAGGATCGCCACTTCCAGACACTCGTCGTGATTAAGATGTACGTGCAGCGTTGAAACCATTAGCTCGTGATGGTGGTGCTGGGACGTTGTCAGGCGCCCGGCAAGTTCACGGGTATTGTGCTCGTAGACGTAGCTCAGCACGCCATAACCCCGTTGTTCAGCCATGCCCGTGGCTTCCTCAGCAAGCGTGCGTCGGACAATATCCCTCAGTGCTTCAGAGCGGCTTTGATATCCACGCCTTTCGCTCATCTGGTCTAGCGTGTCCAGTAAGTCGTCATCTATCGTGATAGTGATACGTTGCATGTCAGTCTCTCAAATTAAGCCGCGTTACGGCGCCGAGCGGCAGGGTAAGCGGGCAGAACGGCGCGTTGCAAAGCAAGCCCTGCGGCAGAGGAAAATGTGACGTTGTCACCCAGGGTAAGAGTTTCAACCAGTTTCCCTTCATCCATAACGACCACCCGCTGACAAAACCGGTTAACCAGACGCAGGTCGTGAGTGATAAACAGAAAGGCTATGTTGAGCTTTTCACGCAGCCGTTGCAGCAACGAGATAACGTGAGCCTGCAAAACTAAATCCAGGTTG
>CAMLJN010000023.1 GCA_946480445.1 uncultured Buttiauxella sp. | reverse complement strand
GGTGCCCGGGGCGGGACTTGAACCCGCACAGCCATAAGCCGAGGGATTTTAAATCCCTTGTGTCTACCGATTTCACCACCCGGGCTTGGGAAGAAAGTGGAGGCGCGTTCCGGAGTCGAACCGGACTAGACGGATTTGCAATCCGCTACATAACCGCTTTGCTAACGCGCCAAAACTTTTGTGCCTTTTCAGGCCGTAACAGAGAAACGCTGTTACTTGAATCTGGAGCGGGAAACGAGACTCGAACTCGCGACCCCGACCTTGGCAAGGTCGTGCTCTACCAACTGAGCTATTCCCGCAAATCTGTACAAGTGAGGTTGGTTAATCACTTGATTTTATTATCTTCCAGCAAGCTGTGCTGCCGTTCGATGCGTTGCATTCTACTTAGATGGCGCAGTGAGTCAATGAAATTTTCCTGCACTGCGTTTCGTTTGCTGAAATTTGCGCCGCTTAGATCACGGTTCGAGCAAATCACCACGCGCGGCGGCCAGATATTGGAACATTGACCAGAAAGTCAGCACCGCTGCGATAAAGAACAGACCGATGCCGGTGTACTCAATCCACATATTAGGACGCCACAGCATACCGATCAGCGCCAGCATTTGCGCCATGGTCTTGGTTTTACCGATCCAGGAGACCGCTACATGGCTGCGCTTACCGATTTCAGCCATCCACTCGCGCAGGGCAGAAATGATAATTTCACGGGCAATCATGGTTGCAGCAGGCAGCGTCACCCACCAGGCATGGTAGTGTTCCGCCACCAGCACAAGCGCCACGACGACCATGACCTTATCGGCAACAGGATCGAGGAATGCCCCGAATCGGGTGCTTTGATTCCAGCGGCGCGCAAGAAAACCATCAAACCAGTCTGTAATGGCTGCCAGCCAGAAGATGAACGCACACAGGAACGGCGCCCAGTTGAACGGCAGATAAAAAGCCAGCACAAAGAATGGGATAAGGAAGACACGGAACAGAGTAAGCAACGTTGGGATATTAAATTGCATAGTGCCGGATAACTGTCTGTCGTAAGTGGGAATTGTCTCTATGTTGCTACAGAGACCTCAATGTTTCAACGAGTAGTAGATCTTTTCTGCCAGCTGCTGCGAGATACCCGGCACTTTTGCGATTTCTTCAACGGATGCATTCATTAACGGTTGCAATCCGCCCATATACTTCAGCAGCATCTGACGACGTTTTGGCCCGATGCCTTCGATGGTTTCCAGCGAGCTGGTATTTTTAACCTTAGCCCGTTTTTTCCGGTGCCCGCTGATGGCGTGATCGTGCGATTCATCGCGAATATGCTGGATAACATGCAGCGCCGGGGAATCAGGCGGCAGAGAGAAGCCTTCCCCTTCCGGCTCAAAGAACAGCGTTTCCAGACCTGCTTTACGGTCTGTGCCTTTGGCAACGCCCAGCAGTAACGGATGATGCTTATCCCAGGGTACGTCCAGCTCGGCGAACACCGTTTTAGCCTGCCCCAGTTGCCCCTTACCGCCATCGATCAGAATCACATCAGGGATCTTACTCTCTTCAATCGCCTTGCCGTAGCGACGGCGCAGCACCTGATTCATCGCCGCATAGTCATCTCCCGGCGTAATGCCGGAGATATTGTAGCGACGGTATTCCGCCCGCAGCGGGCCGTTGGCATCAAAAACAACGCAGGAAGCCACTGTCTGCTCCCCCATCGTGTGACTGATATCGAAACACTCCATCCGTTTTATCTCAGCCAGCTCCAGCACCTGAGCCAGCGCGGTAAGACGCTGATGGATGGTTGACTGCTGGGAGAGTCGAGTGACCAGCGCCGTGGCGGCGTTTGTGCGCGCAAGCTTCAGATAGCGAGCGCGATCGCCGCGTGGCCTGGTTTGCACGTTAATACGCCGCCCGGCCATCTCAGAAAGAGACTCTTCCAGCAGCGTTTTATCCGGTAGGTTGAAATCAAGCAGGATCTCGCCGGGCAGCGTGCGCATCTGGCTGCCCTGTAAATAGAACTGGCCGACAAAGGTTTCCACAACTTCCGCCAGTTCGGTGCCGCCCGGCACCTTCGGGAAGTAGCTACGGCTACCAAGCACTTTGCCCTGCCGGATAAACAAGACGTGAACACAGGCCATACCGCTTTCAAAGGCTACGCCAATCACGTCCAGGTCATCGCCCGTATTAGACACAAACTGTTTTTCCGTGATGCGGCGAACGGCCTGAATCTGATCGCGGATACGCGCGGCGGCTTCAAATTCCAGATTTTTGCTCGCCTGCTCCATGCGTTCAATGAGCTGGGTCAGAACCTGATCGTCCTTACCTGACAGGAACAGACGGACATACTCCACCTGGCGGGCATAGTCGTCCTCGCTCACCAGACCGGCTACGCAAGGCCCAAGGCAGCGGCCAATCTGATATTGCAGGCAAGGACGGGAGCGATTGCGATAAACATTGTTCTCGCACTGACGGATCGGAAAAACTTTTTGCAGCAGCGCCAGGGTTTCTTTTACCGCGTAACCGTTGGGAAAGGGGCCGAAGTATTCACCACGGGCATGTTTTGCCCCACGATGCATGGCAAGGCGCGGATGAGCGTCACCGCTAAGAAAGATAAAGGGATAAGATTTATCGTCGCGCAGCAGCACGTTATAGCGCGGCTGATAGAGCTTGATGTAGTTGTGCTCAAGCAGCAGCGCTTCCGTTTCCGTATGGGTCACGGTGACATCAATATGATGAATAAGCGCGACCAGCGCCTCGGTTTTCCGGCTCGCAAGATTGCTGCGGAAATAGCTCGCCAGACGCTTTTTTAGATCTTTGGCTTTACCGACGTAAATCACCGTGCTGCTGGCGTCGTACATACGATAGACGCCAGGCTGACTGGTTACGGTCTTGAGGAAGGCCTGGGGATCGAAAATATCACTCACTACTGATTAACGGCTCCGCGCTGAATAACCCATGTCGAATGGCCAGATGCGTCAGCTCAACATCGCCACTGATATTCAGTTTGCTGAACATACGGTAACGGTAGCTGTTTACCGTTTTCGGGCTGAGGTTAAGCTGCTCTGAGATCTCATTGACCTTCTGGCCTTTGGTGATCATCAGCATAATCTGTAATTCGCGCTCAGACAAACTGGCAAACGGCGTCTCCGTTTTCTCCGGTTCAATCTGGCTGAGGGCCATCTGCTGAGCGATATCAGACGCAATATAACGCTGGCCTGCGTTTACCGAACGGATAGCGGCCACAACATCCTGCGGCGCTGCGCCTTTGCTCAGGTAGCCGGAAGCCCCCGCCTGCATCACTTTTGCCGGCAGCGGATTTTCAGTATGAATGGTCAACATGATAACTTTTATGTCTGCCGAATAGCGCGCAATTTTGCGCGTCGCTTCCAGACCACCAATGCCGGGCATATTCATGTCCATCAGCACCACATCGACCGGATGCGAGCGACACCACTTCACGGCGTCTTCACCGCAGTTTGCTTCACCTGATATCTTGATCCCTTTGATATCTTCAAGAATGCGTCGTATCCCTGCGCGCACAAGTTCGTGGTCATCAACAAGAAGAACGTTGATCAAAGGGTAACTCTCCAAAAGGGATAACGCTTAAAAGCCAGAGGCTATATTAACGGTTTTCCCGGTAACTTTAAAATTTAAAAATGCCCTAAGCGGGATTACCCGCCATTTTAGGATATTCATTCATAGTCGCTTAAGCGCAGAAACGCCAGCACGAAAACCCGTAATAATAAGTAATAACAAGGGGGAAGCCGGATATATCCGGCAGTGCAAAAAATGTACGCGGCAAAAAAGAACACTAATGATTAACATTTAGTAAACCAATAATAAACAATTCCCGTTACCCTTTAAGTCTTTTTCCACCTTCATTCCGTTCCGATAACATAAAAGCAAGCAACAGCGCCGTAAAACATGAAGCAGATCGTAACCACTAATAAAAAGGTCAGGCAGTGTGCTATACTCCGCCGCCTTATCAAAACCGTTGCGCCGACTGACGGTGTACTAACCGAGACTTGAGGAAAGTAAATGAGCACTCCTGAATTTTCCACCGCTGACAACAATAGCGAACTGGCTATGGAAGTCACCTGCCTGAAAGCCTTGCTGACCCAGATGCTGAAAGCGATGGGCCAGGCAGACGCGGGCAAAGTGATTATCAAAATGGAAAAGCAAATCGCTCAGATGGAAGATACGGCGCACGCTGAAGTCTTTGGCAATACCGTTAAGCAAATTAAACAAGCTTACCGTCAATAGTCGGTGGGTTGCGGCGGCATGAAGTTAACTTCATCCGCCGTTGTGTCGTCTGGCACGCAGAACGGGAAGGCTTTCAGATAATCCCCACGGCTGCCGCATAGCAGGCGATTTGCGTTTTATTCGGCGCGTTGCATTTTTTCTGCATATTTTTCTGATGAAAATTCACGGTATTTTCGGAAATAGATAAAATTATCGCAATTTCCGCCGACGTTTTCCCCTCCCCGGTCCACTGCAAAATTTCCCGTTCTCGTTTACTCAGCTTCATCGTCATTGCCCCAACGCAAGGGTCTTGCAGGCGTGCGAGCGTCATCAAACTCAGCTCCGCGAGATAGTGCAGGCGGGCACTAAGCTCATCTTCGGGTAATAACTTCCCTTGCAGCGATGAACGCGCCACCGACAGCAAACCTGCCGCTCTGGTAGGTGACATTACGCACTGTGTCATGCCCCGACGCAGGCCATGATCCCGCGCGGCATCCCAGAACGCCGGCGTGTCGGCGAACAGATCGTCATTCCATGGCAAAAATCCACGCATAAAATTCTCCGGGCGTAACACCGGATCGACCGCGAAATAATTCTCAGCATGATAACGATCGAGCCAGGCCTGCGGATAAGTTGATATCACAGACGTTTTTGGGCGGGTAAAAGGCACAGGGTGACGAACGCAGAACGCAAAATAATCAAATTCTAACGCCTGGGTTTGATGATGGAGCGTGGTGGTTATTTCGCAGGCCTGGGTTATCGACTGGAAAGCAGCCAGCGTTTTCCGTCTCCAGCTAAAAAAGTCGCGTTCCGGCATTGTATCTGGCGTTTCTCCTGAAACTATTATCATTCATTATATGAATATTTAACGCTAACACATTTAACAAACATAAAGATAAAGTTTATCGGCCAGCCGATCGGTTTCTTTAGGCTATTTAACAGCCCCGCCCCCGTGGAGAGACCGATGGATTCAGCATTGTGTGGTTCGACTTGCACGCGGCGACAGCGCTAAAGTTGGCCAACGCTGCCGCTGCTGCATCCTGGCGTTTCGCTCCGGCAAAGCTACTGCGTCAGAAACTTCTCGAGAAACTGTTTCGTACGCGGCTGCTGCGGGTCTGTAAACAGTTCCCGGGCCGGTCCCTGCTCCACGATTCGCCCCTGATCCATAAAGATCGCCCTGTCCGCGACATCGCGCGCAAAGCTCATTTCATGGGTCACAATGACCATTGTGCGTTTTTCCTCCGCCAGCTGACGAATGGTGCTCAGCACTTCCCCGACCAGCTCCGGGTCGAGGGCCGAAGTCGGCTCATCAAACAGAATCACTTCCGGGCGCATAGCCAGCGCACGGGCAATGGCCACGCGCTGCTGCTGCCCGCCGGAAAGCCGACGCGGATAGCTGGTCTCTTTCCCGCTCAGTCCTACCTTAGCCAGCAGTTCACGCGCCCTGGCCGTAGCCTCTTCCCTTGGTTCGCCTTTTACGATGACCGGGCCTTCAATAATGTTCTCCAGCACCGTGCGATGGGGGAACAGATTAAAGCTCTGGAAGACAAAGCCGACATGCTGGCGCAGTTCGCGTACGCGGTTTTTTTGCTTGCTCATCGCCTGTGCGGCATCGATCGTAATCTCTCCCACCTGGATGGTGCCGGACTCAGGCTGCTCCAGCAGATTAATGCAGCGCAGCAGCGTCGTTTTTCCGGAGCCGCTCGGGCCGATAATCGCCACGACCTCGCCGGGCTTGACCTCCAGGTCGATACCGTGCAGCACCGTTTGCCCGTGGAATTTTTTCACCAGTTCTTTTACGTTGATAGCGCTCATTTTGGATCCCTGTCCTGGCGGTTAAGCTGATTTTCAAAATAGTTTTGCAGGGCGGAGAGCAAGGTTGCCATCACCCAGTAAATCAACGAGGCGGCAAGGTACATGGTGAACACTTCAAGCGTACGCGAAGTGATCAGCTGCGCCTGGCGGAACAGCTCCGGCACCTGAATGGTCGCCGCAAGAGAGGTATCTTTAACGAGGCTGATAAAGCTGTTGCTCAGCGGAGGCAAAGCGACGCGCGCGGCCTGCGGTAATATGGCCCGGCGCAATGTCTGCCACGGCGTCATACCAATACTGGCCGCCGCCTCCCACTGCCCTTTTTCAATCGAGGAAATAGCCGCTCGCAGCGTTTCAGAAGCATAGGCTGCAGTGTTAAGCGACAGACCGATCATCGCCGCCGGAATGGGATCCAGCTCGATGCCAAACTGCGGCAGGCCGTAGTAAATCATAAACAGCTGGGCAATAAGCGGCGTGCCGCGAAAGATTGACACGTAAAAGCGCGAAAGCAGTGAAAAAGGGAGAAACGGCGACAGACGCATCAGCGCCAGCATAAATCCCAGTATCAAACCGAAGAACATGCCGCCAATACTGAGCTGGAGCGTGAACACGGCGCCTTTGAGCAGATAGGGTGCTGAATCCAGCACCAGTTGAAGACTTTCTTGCATACTTCATACCCTGTCTGACTTTATTATTTTTTATTTAAGATCGTGGCAGGTGGAAGGCGCTATCGCTTCTTCACCCGGTAATCACCCGAGCCGGTGAGCCGCACCTGTCACGAAGCAGTTATACATGCGGATGGTAGGCGAACAGTGCCGGTGCTCCGCCGGTATGGACGAAGATAATTGGGCCTTCGTCTTTAAAGCGTTTTTGCGCCACGCCATCGATCAGCCCCGCCATCGCTTTGCCGGTGTACACGGGGTCAAGCAAAATCCCTTCCAGGCGAGCCAGCAGTTTAATGGCTTCCAGCCCTTCTTCATTTGGCGTGCCGTAACCTGGGGCAAAGTAATCATCCCATAGCTCAATCGCCGCCGAGGCTTTTAAGCCAAGAGAGTGCGCCACGGCCTGTTGCAGAGCTTCCACTTTTGGCCGCTGCTGCCCGACGGTACGGGAAACCGTCACGCCAATAAGCGCCACATCAGGCATCACCTGCTCAAGCCCCACGGCAAGCCCTGCGTGCGTACCGGCGCTACCCGAAGCCACAACCACGGATGACACGCTAATGCTTTGGCATTGCTGGGCCATTTCGAGGGCGCTTTCCACATAGCCGAGGGCACCAAGAGCGTTGGAGCCGCCGACGGGGATCACGTAGGGACGGAACCCCTGCGCTTCCAGACGAGTCGCGATCTCTTCGAGCTGTCGGTCCGGCTCGCTTAGCGCGTCGCACATTTCGATTTCGGCATCAAAGAGATCCAGGAGCAGACGGTTACCGTTGCTGAGATAGTTTTCGGCACGCGTCGCGATTGGGTTTTCGAGCAATGCAACGCATTTAAGGCCCAGCCTCGCCGCTACCGCCGCCGTCTGGCGAACATGATTTGACTGGATAGCGCCTGCGGTAACCAGCGTATCTGCGCCTTCACGCAGCGCATCGGCGGCCAGAAACTCCAGTTTACGCAGCTTATTGCCGCCCATCGCCATTGGCGTGGTGTCGTCGCGTTTGATGTAAATTTCGCGGCCGAGATAATCGGAAAAACGCGGCAGGTGTTCAAGCGGCGTCGGGCCACCGATAAATTCCAGCCGGGGGAAACGGGTCAGGTTGTGCAATGACATGAGCTACTCCAGTAAAACGGGGTTGAAAATGCCCCATCCCTTCATTATGTACCAGCACCGGCAAAGGCCTGCAAATACAAATAAAAAAGGCGGATACGCCTGCGCATATCCGCCCTGTGCACCTTTGACGTTTATTTAGTCACGTCAGCACCAAACCATTTTTCAGACAGTTTAGCCAGCGAACCATCTTTGTGCATTTCAGCGATGGCGTTGTTGACGGCCTCGACCAGGTCTTCATTGCCTTTACGAATCGCCACGCCAGCTTCCTGACGGGAGAACGGTTCGCCCGCTACGGCCAGGGTATCTTTGGTTTTCTTCACCAGATCCAGGGCAGCAAGACGGTCAACCAGAATGGCGTCGATACGACCTACGCGCAGATCCTGATATTTTGTCGGGTCATCATCATAAGTACGGATATCGACGCCCTGCACGTTTTCACGCAGCCACTGTTCGTAGTTGGTACCCAGACCAACGCCCACTTTTTTGCCTTTCAGATCGGCGGCAGATTTAATGCTGCCTTCGTTACCCTTTTTCACCAGCGCCTGAATACCGGACACGGTGTAAGGGGTGGAGAAGTCATATTTCTTCTTGCGTTCGTCGGAGATCGTGACCTGATTAATCACCACGTCGATACGCTTCGAATCCAGCGAGGCCAGCATACCGTCCCACTTGGTTGGTTTCAGCGCCGCTTTCACGCCAAGATGCTGGGCAAGCTGCTCGGCAAACTCAACCTCAAAGCCGGTAAGCTTCCCGTCGTCACCCTGAAAGCTGAACGGTGGGTATGTCCCTTCCAGCCCTACCAGCAGCGTGCCGCGCTCTTTCACTTTATTGAGTAAATTTTCTGCCGCGAAAGTCTTGACGCTTGCGCCTGCAACCAATGCCACAGCCAGCACGCCCATCAGCGCCTGACGCCCCACCATGCCTAATTTCATCTTTACCCCAGCAAGCAATAATTTTGGTGTAGTGTAGCGAGTTGGCGTCAGCCGTCAAAACCAGTCCGCTACAACTTATTCCATATTAATATATATCGGAAGTGGCCGTGGTTGCCTGGTATGCAGAAGCCGTATTTGTGAGCTGTATCTGAAATTGCCAGTATTTTCTCAGCGCAATACGGTAGTTGTTGGTGCTGGTCCGTGGCAGCCAGACGTCCAGCGTCTCGTCGAGGAGACTCGAGAGCGCCGGCGGCGCGGGGATGTTCTGTTCGGCAAGATGATTCCCCAGACGGCGAAGACGCACTACGTACTCGCGGATCGTTCCGTGGCTCATTTCGGTCTGTTCAAACAAATACTGCTTAAAGCCAATGATATCGAAGTAGTTACCCTGCTCTTTGCAGTGCAGATCGCCGCAAAAGCGACACAGCGCCATCCACGCCTGCTGCTCCACCTGCCAGGCGGCATCATCAATAAGCGTATCCAGTTGTGCGATAGTCGTTTTATTGACGATCTCACCGCGGCAGGTCAGCGTTATGCGATCTAAAATCTTGCCGCAATGCGCGCAATGGGTCTGTGAATGTTTGAAATCTTTAAGATAGCGGCTTAGAGGCCGTCTTTTTGGTTGCTGCACCATCATGATGAGTTCCTGGTGATAAGACTAACATCCGGCACTCCCTACAGCTTACCCAACTTGGTGCGTAAGCGTTTTATCGCCTGGCTGTGCAACTGACTCACCCGGGACTCCCCGACCTCCAGCACGGCGCCAATCTCTTTGAGATTAAGCTCCTCCTGGTAGTAAAGCGTTAACACCAGCTGCTCGCGCTCCGGCAACGCTTCAATAGCGTCCATCACACGGCTGCGTAGGTTACTCTCCAGCAGGTGTTGCAAAGGATTCGCCTGCTGGTGCTCTTCGGTGACCAGTTCGATACTGTCGCCATGCTCTTCACGCCACTCGTCATAAGAGAAAAGTTGACTATTGTTGGTGTCGAGCAACATCTGGCGGTATTCGTCGAGCGGGATATCAAGACGCTGCGCCACTTCTGTTTCCGTCGCGTTGCGCCCCAGCTCTTGCTCCAGTTGACCAATCGCTTGCGCAACGCCGCGGGCGTTACGCCTGACGCTGCGCGGCACCCAATCCCGGCTGCGCAACTCATCAAGCATCGCCCCACGAATGCGCTGCACCGCGTAGGTAGTAAATGCCGTTCCTTGCAGGGCATCGTAGCGATCGACTGCATTTAACAACCCTATGCCACCCGCCTGTAGCAGATCGTCAAGTTCCACGCTCGCCGGCAAACGGACCTGCAGGCGCAATGCTTCGTGACGCACCAGCGGTACATAACGCTGCCACAGCGAGTGCTTATCCATCACACCATCAGCGGTATACAGTGAATTCACGATAAACAGCCCTGCGTTAGTTGAGTTATCGGCATGATTATCCGATTCTGCAGGGCTTTTAATCGCCAGAATAGTGGGTGAAAGGGGGGGTTATTTGCGGGTTATCTTTCAAATGAATGCGCAACAACTATTCATTCGCAGGCAAAGTTACCGTTCGGGTTAATGTTTGCAGAAGATCGTAGCCATCCCAGCGCAAAGAAAAATTCATCGTCTGCCCGAGGGGAACTATTCTGTCCACGCCGCAAGGCCGATTATGCTCAATAAAATCTTGCGCTTGCCGGGCAGACAGGCCAAAAGTGGCCATCGTCTGACATTTTTCACCGCAGACGGCAGCAATATCATTAATATCCTCAGCCAGCCATTCATAAAAATATCCGCCGCCCGGATGTGACTCGAGCATGGAAACATCCACTGACGGCGCATTGACACGGAAAAACTGACTGGTGCTGGCCGGGATGTATTTTAAAGCTGGTTTGCTGAGCACCTGCTCACAAAAATGCGCAAGATTCCTGACAACGGTGACCGCTTCGGGCGTTTTTTTCGCAACCAGATAGTCCTGAAAATGCTGCCAGAATAGCCTCTGCGCCTGCGCTTTACCTTCTCCAAGCCAGACCACGAGTTTGGGTGCCGTACAAGCCTGCTGATCGCTTAACAGCGTATCGTTATAAAAATCTTCCGCCACGCGGACTTTATTCTCCGCCGCCAGATAATGCTCCGCACTAATAACTGCAATAGAATAACGATCGGCAAAAGCAATATCTACAGCGCGCGGTCGAAGGGGTGACTGGCGAAGTAATGCAATCGTCTTATCCCCTCCCCAAATTAATCTGGCGTGGCTTAGCGCAGATAAAGCATTATTTATATGCGGCTGATGTCCATATTCTACCAGGCAGATATACGGACGCATCGCCTCGTGTTCCTGCAATGCCTGAGCGAATGCGCGACAAATAATATCAACCTGTATAAATGGCCGGGAAGGAAGCCGCACAATATTGGCATTCCCGGTCAGCAATCCTGCCACCAGCGAATAGGCAAAATTTACCGCAACGTTAGAGGGGGCAACGTGAAAGGCCACGCCACGGCCCAGCAGGAAGCTCGTTAAGCCCTGCTGCTGCTTCATGTTTTCCAGCGCGGCTTTGCGACACCAGAATGCCAGGCTGATGACATCGCTGTGCTCGCGGGCCTGCCCATCTCGCAGCAGAATTTTTGAGAAACAATGCAAAAAATCAACGACTTCCGTAGCGAAAGGCACCCTGGGTTTTACCGCATTCATGCCCTCCAGTACTTCAGCATCGCCTATACGGTAACCTAATTCATCAATGTTCTGCGGCATAGGTATCGCTACATCCTCTGATCTCGGCATGCTTCAGCCGTCCTGTGATTCGGAAGTATTTTCCTTTGCGCTTGCAGGCGCAGTCGTCCTCGCCCAGCAAGACCCCTTCGTCTTCGGTTAATAATGAATGCCCGGGATAAGACTCGGGAATCAGCGACAGCACCTGCACTATGCCGGGTTTACCGACCGGACAGACGCTGAGATCCGCCGGGTCGCGAACGATCACATCGGAATAGATACTGGCGTGTAAATGCCCGTGTTCGCATTGCATATAGATACAGCCGGTCTGTTCCACCATGCCGTAGTAATCATAAATTTTTTCCAGCCCGCAGACCTCGCGCAACCGCTGCGCAAACACTTTGCCGGATACGGCCTGTGACACGAGCTTTTTCCATCCGCCGCCGTGAATCAAAATGCCCTGCGACAGATCCAGCTTTTCTCCCCGCTCTGCCAGCGCCTGGTAAAAATGCTGCCAGACCATAAACGTAAAGCCAAACAGCAGGATGGGCTTACCGGCATGACGCTGCGTAAAGGCCTTCACCGCCTCCAGATCGAGATTCATCTCTTCGTCCAGCGCCCAGCAACGTTCGCTGCCGAACAGCGAGAACCCCAATATCCCCGCTCCGCGAGCCGAGAACATATTGCGATCTTTCATCACTGAAGGCGTATCCAGAATGAGCATCGGCAGACGGGCCGCACCGGTAAAATCCTTAACGATTTTCACCAGCGTCTTTTGCTGTCTGGCGGCGGTCGCTTTATCCAGATAGATCTTCGATACGGCCTGCCCGGTGGTCCCTGAGGAGGTCATGGTTTTCACCACCTCGCTCTCCGGCGTGCTGGACAGGCGCAAAGTTTTAAATAGCGAAACGGGAAGATAGGGGAGATCTTCGAGCTGTTTTAGCTCGCCGGGCGTAATCCCCAGTCCGGCGAGAATATGGCGATATGCCGTGCAATGTTCCTGATGATGTAGCGTCAGGGCCTGCAAACGGGCCAGCATATTGCGCCGCTTTTCTTCGCGTCCCAGCGCATAAGGTGCCAGCTCAAGCCAGGCTTCATACTCAGTCATAAAGTGGCTCCAGCTGCGCGTAAAGCGTTTTTCCCGCGCGATTTTTAGGGATTGCTGTAATTTCCGCTACTTTAAAGGCGGAATGGTGCAGTTTACAGGTCTGGGCCAGATAGCTTTTCACCATCTCTGTCGCGGAGCCGTCCGTCACAAACACGCGAATATTGTCATCGTAGCCTGCGGCCACGCACTCGAGCTGCGGAAACGCACGCACAACCAGGTGTTCGATTTCGTCCAGGCCAACGCGATTGCCAAAGACTTTCAGAAAGCGCTTTTTGCGACCGACAATCGTGTAAAAGCCTTCTTCATCAACCCAGGCGAGATCTCCGGTCGCAAGCCGCCCTTCCCGCTCGTCTCCCCTGGCCAAATCTTCGCGGCTTTGTGCATAGCCGGGGGTAACATTCGGGCCGTAATAAATCAGTTCCCCTGTCACGCCGGGTTCCACAATGCTCTGACCTTCTTCGTCCACCAGCGCAAAGCGGCCTCCGGGAATGGCTTTTCCCAGCGAACCGGGCTTATCCAGCACTCTGTCGGGAGGCAGATAGCCCATGCGTGAAGTGGCCTCGCAGGCACCGTACATCACAAAAAAGCGCACCTGCTTTTCCTGCGCCCAGGCGCCCAGTTCGCTTTGCAGCTCGGGACGCAGCTTGCCCCCCGCCTGAGTGATGGTGCGCAGCGAAGGAAGATCCATGCGCGTGAAACGCAGTTTTTTTAACATTTCCCAGCTGTACGGCACGCCTGACAGCGAAGTTGCTCTCTGCGCTTTCATAAAACGCCAGAAGGCGGGCTGCACGGGTCCGCTGTTGGTCAGCAGTAAAGTCGCCCCCCGGGCAAGATGGGTGTTAATCACCGACAGCCCATAGACGTAGTTCATCGGCAGCCAGGCCAGCGGGCGCTCCCCGGCGTCAATGCCGAGGTATTCCACAATGCTTGCGGTATTGCTGAGCAGGTTTTGGTAGCTCTGACGCACCAGCTTCGGGCTGCCGGTAGAACCGGAGGTCGCCATCAGCAGGGCCAGATCGCTATGCAGCTGCGCGCCAGGCTTGCCGGTGGCAATCAGTTCGTAGCCCAACGCGGAATAGACAACAGCGGCATCAGGTGCGGCTTGCGCTGCTGCGGGCCGCCAGAGGAACCCGGGGCGGTACGTCTCAAGCAATCCGCCGAGTAATTCGGGCGCAATGCCGCTGTCCAGCATCAGAGGAACAGCCCCCGCATTCAGACAGGCTAGATAGCCCGTCAGCGCGCCAAAGCTGTTGTCACTAAGGCAGAAGGCCAGCGAACGCGGTGGAAGATGGGCCTGTAGAGCCTTCACCTCATCACTCAACTGCCGGTAAGAGAGGGCATTCCCCTGCTCATCTATTGCCGCCGTTGCATCAGCGTAGCGCGCCAGCTGCCAAAAAGGAGTGTCCATCATGAAAGGTGTTCCAGAATCGTGCCAGCGATTTGCGGCGCGGTCAGCCCCGTTTGCTCCAGCATCCACGAGTATTCGCCCGCATTGCCATAGCCCTGCGGAATACCAATGGTCAACAGGCGCGGCGAATTTTGCTCACCGGCGAGATACTCCGCTACCGCGCTGCCCAGTCCACCTGTCGTGCTGTGCTCTTCCACGCTGACAATAAGCTTATGGTTTAACAATCCTGCAAGCGCTGCGCTATCCAGCGGTTTTATCGTGTGCATATCCAGCACGCTACACTGTAACCCGCGTTCGGCCAGCATCTGTGCGACTTTCAGCGAAGGTGCAACCATACTGCCCGTTGCCACCAGCGCAATGTCATGCCCTTCGCGCAGGAGATTAGCTTTGCCGAGGATAAATTCAGCCGCTTCGCGGTACACCACCGGCGTGCGCATTCCCCCGGTCAGGCGCAGATAGACCGGGCCATCATGCTCTGCGGCAGCAAGCGTCAGCTGAGCCGTTGCTGTGGCATCCGCAGGAGAAAGGATCGTCAGATTTGCGATTGAACGCACAGTGGCGATGTCTTCGATACCGTAGTGCGTGGTGCCAAACATGCCCATCGCGAAGCCGGACGCCAGCCCGACCACCTTCACATTTTCCTGCATATATCCCAGGTAATGACGCATCTGCTCGCAGGCACGAAGCGCGGCAAAGTTGGCAAAGGTCGTCGCAAAAGGGATCTGCCCCTGAGAGGCAATCCCGGCCGCCACGCCCACCAGATTTTGCTCGGCAATGCCGACGTTGAGATAGCGTTCCGGAAAGGCGGTGCTGAAGCGTTCCATCCCAGAGGTGATGCCAAGATCGGCGGTTAAGCCCACGATGCGGGGATTTTGCTGAGCCAGATTGAGCAGGGTCACACCAAAGGTGCCACGCGTGCCCATCATCGACCAGGCGCGAACGTCTGCGGGGGTGAGAGTGAGTTTCACGATTATCCTTCCAACTCTGCCAGCGCGGCCTGATGTTGGGCGGCGGAAAGCTTATTGCGGTGGAACGCGTTATTGTGTTCCATAAACGAAACGCCTTTCCCTTTCACCGTGTGAGCGAGAATGGCTTTTGGTCTGCCCGCATGGGGAGCATCAAGCGCCGTTGAAAGCGCCGATATATCATGCCCATCACACTCTTGCACCTGCCAGCCGCAGGCCTGCCACAGCGCAGGGAAATTCATCGTCAGCGTTTTCTGGCAGGAAATATCAGACTGGAAACCGTTGATGTCGACAATCACGGTCAGGTTATCGAGCTGATGATGAGCCGCGAAAAGCGCGCTTTCCCAGATGGAGCCTTCGTTGCATTCTCCATCGCCGAGCACGACATAGCTGTGCCACGGCTGATTTTGCAGTCGCTGGCTCCAGGCTATGCCGCTGGCGTAACCCACGCCGTGTCCAAGCGACCCGCCGGCGAAATCAATGCCCAGCGATGGATGCATAGGGGTCAGAGCCGGGAAAAAGGAACCGTTGTGGTCGAAGGTGGCAAGCTGCCCGGCGCTGAGCACGCCGTAATGGTGGAGCGTGGTATAAAGGGCCAGCGCGGCATGGCCTTTGCTGAGCAGAAAGCGATCCCGCTGACCGTCGGCCATGTTGTCAGGCTGATAACGCATTTTGCTGCCGTACAGCACGGTGGCAATCTCCACCATGGAAAGCGCCGATCCCAGATGTACGCCGTCTACCGGCGCACGAAAGGCGACATCAATAATCGAACGGCGAATCTGTCGGGCCGCCGTTTGCAGGGCGGCATGCGTATCGTTCATCGTAAACCACCGTCGACGCGAATTGTCTGGCCGGTAATGTAGCTCGCCAAATCGGACACGAGGAACACCGCCGCATCCGCAATATCCGCAGGCTGGCCCAGGCGACGTAAATCGGTCTGGTTGCGCGTAGCTTCAATAACGGCGGCAGGCAGGGTTTCGAGCATGTCGGTATCGGTGATACCCGGCGCAATACAGTTCGCCCTGATTCCCTGTTCGCCCAGCTCGGTTGCAATGGATTGCGTTAGCGCAATAACCGCAGCCTTTGCGGCCCCATAGGCCCCCTTGCCCGCGTTACCATCCTGAGCCGCGCTCGAGGCAATATTCACAATGCTGCCCTGCTTCTGACGCGACATTAGTTTGGAGACGGACTGGGTAAAGTTAAACAGCGCAAAGAAGTTCACTTCAAACTGCTGGCGCAACGCCTGTTCGGTCGTCATCTGGAACAGCGCGTTAAGCGTGATACCCGCATTGTTCACCAGACCGTGCAGCGGGCGCTTATCGCTCATCAGCTGTTTTACGGCGAGCTTCATGGCTGCCGTGTCGGTGAGGTCAAAACACAGCGGCCAGATTTGGACGCCATGGCGCTCGGCCGTGACGGCCATATCGGTCAGGAAGTCATCGTCGGCGCGGCGGGCGTGGGCGTAAATATTTGCGCCGTTAGCCGCAAAAGTTTCCACCATTGCGCGACCAATGCCGCGGGCGCAGCCGGTAATAATGACGTTTTTCTCTTTTAACAGCATAAAGCGCTCCTTAATGACCGATGCCGCCGTCAACGCGAATCACCTGCCCGGTAACATAGGCAGCCGCGTCCGAAGCCAGCCAGCACAACGTGTTAGCCACCTCTTCGGCAAGCCCCAGACGTGGCAATGCCGCCGCCGCCAGTTTTTCCGCCACCACCTCTTGCGGGAGATTTTCCGTCATCGCCGTCTGAATGACGCCGGGTGCAACCGCATTTACGCGAATACCCTGCGGAGCCAGCTCGGCCGACAGCGTTTTGGTTGCGGCCACCATCGCCGCCTTGGAGGCAGAGTAGGCAAGCTGGCCCGCATTGCCGTCCAGGCCAGAGATGCTGGCAATATTAATGATGCTGCCGCGCTTATTGCGCAGCATTAAGCGCGTCATATACTGGGTAAAGACCATCTGCGAGAAGAAGTTAATGGCAAACGTCTTCTGCAGCTGCGCCATCGTCACCATCGGGAACAGGGCGTCAAGGGTCACGCCCGCGACGTTGACCAGAATATCTATCGGCTGCTTTGTTTTCTGAATGCTCACCGCCGCCTGCTTGATGGATGCGTCATCTAACAAATCGAAGTAGACAGGCGTGATGGAAACACCATGTTCACCGGCCAGTTCGTTAATAAACGCGCTAAACGCTTCGTCTTCTTGCTGACAGCATGCGAACAGGTTGGCTCCCTGGCGGGCAAAAGCAATCAGCGTCGCTTTACCTATCCCCTGCAGACATCCTGTCACTACGGCTGTTTTTCCGGCCAGTAACATGTTCACCTCTCAGTCGTTTCAGGCAACTTCAACATCATATTTTTTCAGGATCTCTTTTCCTTTTTCCCAGGAGGAGAAATCAATAATGTCTTCGGTGTCCATCATGATGTCGAAGGTTTCTTCCAGCGCGGCAATCATGCTCATATGGCCCACGGAATCCCATGACGGGGTATCCTGGTAGCGGTAGCCGGGAAGAATGTCTTCTGAAACCTCAAAGGTTTCGACAAAGACGGTGTTGTATTTGATTAAGTTAGTCATCGAGTAGATTCCAATAAAACAATTAATTAAAAACTTTACCCTGCTCATTTTTGCGCATTACGCGAGCGGGGTTTCCTAAGGCAATGGTCGCCTCGGCTATATCGCTGAACACCGCAGAACCCATGCCAATAATGGCGTCATGGCCAATCGTGGTCTGTTCTTTCACCGCGCAGTTCATGCCGATAAAGACGCGCTGGCCGATGTCACAATGCCCGGCCAGGGTGACGTTACTGGAGATCACACTGTGCGCCCCCACGGCAGAATCATGTCCGACGCAGGCCTGCGGCTGGAGCAGGACATTTGCGCCAATCCGTACGTCGCACGAGATAAATGCTCCGCTGCAAATAATGGCGCCCGCACCAATTTCAGTTTGCGGCGGAATAAAAACGTGCGGGTGGATAAGCGTGGCAAGCGACATTTTGGCCAGCACTTTATCCATCAGCTTTTGTCGGGAGGTCGGTTCTCCCAGCGCGATAACAACTTCTGTCCCGTCGAAATCCACGTCGTTAAAGCGTCTTACCGGCACGCCGCTAATCGACGTCTCGGCGCTCAGATCATCAATAAAGAAAATTTCGGACCAGCGCGGCGTCCGGTTGATCGTCTGAGCCAGCACCAGCACTTCACGCCCTAAGCCCCCGCCGCCGTAAATACCCAGCTTCATGCTACGGCTCCGGTAATATCAGCCGCTAAGAGCTGGTTAGCTGGGCCAACGCTGTACTGGCGAATAATGCTCACCACGCGGTCAAGATCTTCCTCGCCGAGATCCGGGAAGATAGGCAGGCAAAGAATTTTTTGCGCCACGGCTTGCGCCTGCGGCAAACGTTCGGGCTGCGCAGACGGCAAATGGCGATACATCGAGAAGGAGCTGATCAGCGGATAAAAATAGCGGCGAGAATAAATATTCTGCTCTTTTAGCACGTCATAAAGCTGATCGCGGGTAAGCGTAAAGTCCTCTTCCACTACCACCGGGAAATAGGCGTGGTTCCACTCGACGTTCTCCGGCGCACTAAAGCAGCTGATGCCCGGTACATCCCGTAAGGCTTCACAGTAGCGATGATAAATTTTCTCGCGATCCGCCAGGGCTTTATCAATGTGCTGCAGCTGCACCAGGCCAAACGCGGCCTGCACTTCATTCATTTTGGCGTTAATGCCCGGCGCCACCACCGTGGTTTCTCCGGCAAAGCCAAAGTTTTTCAGGTAGTCGATGCGCTGTTTCATTTTGGCATCCGGGCAAATAATTGCCCCGCCCTCAAAGGTGTTAAAGACCTTGGTGGCGTGGAAACTCAGAATCGACAGATCGCCGAAGTTAAGCACGCTGCGGTTATCCAGGGTGACGCCAAAGGCATGAGCGGCATCGTAAATCACCTTCAGCCCCCAGGCGTCGGCGATAGTCTGGATGCGCTCCACATCGCAGGGCAGCCCGTAACAGTGCACGGGCAGGATCGCGGAGGTGGCAGGCGTGATGAGCTGCTCAATTTTGTCCGGGTCGATATTGCAGGTTTTGGGATCGATATCGGCGAAGACAGGCGTCAGCCCGTTCCACAGCAGGGAGTGCGACGTTGCCACGAAGGAATAAGGCGTGGTGATCACTTCCCCGGTAATGCGCAGCGCCTGAAGCGCCGTCAGCAGCGCCAGTGTACCGTTAGCGAACAGGCAAAGATGCTCGACGCCCAGGTATTCCGCCAGCGCCTTTTCTAACTGCTGATGGAATGCGCCACCGTTGGTCAGGTATTTGTTCTGCCAGATCTGCTCCAGATAGGGAATAAACTCCTCAAGCGGCGGAAGCAGCGGGCTGGTTACAAAAATATTTTCTTTCATCGGCGGCTCCCACCAGCGAGATTAATCATTCAGGGTAAAGCTCTGGACCGGAACGCCTGCGCACCAGCGCTGCCAGCTTTCACGGAGTGTTTTTTCAAACAGCGTAGCGATGCTTTGCTGCTGCCCGTCGCCGATAGCCATGACATCCCTGAGGCCCATGCGCAGCGTATTCAGACGCGCTAAATCCTCATTCCAGCCCACGGCTTTACCGACGTAGTCTTCTTCCGATTCCGCGACAAATTCCTGCAGGCCATAGCCGTGAAGAATATCGACGCCCTGGCGCGCAGCCATTGTTTCCCCTGCCAGGGTGATCGTCGGCACCCCCATCCAGGCACCGTGGTTGGTTGTCGTTCCGCCGGTATAAGGGAAGGCGTCGAGCAGAATATCGACTTCGTTGTGCATCGCCAGGTAGTCCACCAGCAGGGTTTTCTCGCGGAAAATCAGCTGCTCGTGACGCACGCCATGTTGCAGCAGAACGGCACGGATCTTCTCCTGCATCTCGCTTCCGGACATATAGCCGATGATCATGCGGGATGTCGGCAGGCGGCAAAGGATCTGCGCCCACAGGGCCAGCACACGATCGTTGAGCTTTTTCGGGCGGTTAAAACTGCCAAAGGTGAGAAATCCGTTGCGCAAAGCGGGCAGCGTTTCGACCGCCGGGCTGTTTTTTTCTGGCTCGAATTGTTTAGGCAGCGGGACATAAATCAGTTTTTCGGTGAACTGATCGTCGAGCTTTCCCGGGGCCGCGATGCCCGGACTGATAATTCGATAATCAATCGAACTCAGACCGGATGTTCCCGGATAGCCAATCCATGTCATCTGCACCGGCGAAGGACGCAGGGCAAAGGCAGGAAGGCGGTTGTAGGCGGTATGGCCGGAAAGATCGATCAGGATATCGATCCTGTCGGCCTTAATTTGCTCGGCCAGCTCCAGCTCGCTGTATTTCACCACCTCGCGCCAGCCCGTGGCGTGGCTCGCCAGCTGCTTTGTGACGTTATCGTTTAGCGGCGAGGAGTGATAACCAAACAGCTCGTAGCGGCTGCGATCCAGGCTATACCAGACCGGGGCCAGGAAGTTGGTGACCGGGTGCTCGCCAAAATCACCCGAGACAAAACCAATTCGCAATCTGCGCTGCGGATCTCTGTCTTCAGGAAGCCAGCCGGTGAAGTTCTGTTTATCTGCCCAGCGCTGAACACGGTTGCCGTAATCTAAATGCTCGGCAAAGAGCTCAGCCGCGCTTAAGGACGCATTATGGGTCAGCCCAAACAGCAGATTGGTTATATAGCCGAAATTATCCGGTGCGTATTTCACGGCGCGGCGCAAATACGGCAGCGCCTCGTCCATCTTTGACTGATCGCCCAGAATAGTGCCCAGATTGCCGACGATGCCCGCATTTTTCGGCTCCAGCTGGTAGGCTCTGCGGGCGCAGAATTCAGCCCGTTTAAACTGCTGAAAATCCCGGTGCAGCGAGCCAAGCAAATCCCAAGCCGGACCGTTGGTTTTATCACAGCGCAGGACAGCGCGGACGACTCGCCCGGCATGCCAGCTCATATCGTTGCGGAAATAAATCGCCGCCAGCTCGTAGTAAAGCCGCCAGCTTGAAGCCTGAAGCGCCAGCGTGCTGTTCATCGCCGCCAGCGCGTCGGCGTAGTTTCCCGTGCGGGTATTGATGTTCGCCAGCAAATACCAGGCGTACATCTTCAGCGGTTTTTCCGCAATCAGCGCCTGCACGTCCTGGCGCGCTTTGCTGTTCTCACCTGTCGCCAGCAGCGCTTCCACCGCATCGATCGTTTTTTGTCGCAGCGGCGTCATATCCGGGGCATCGCTTTGCGGATGGGCTTTGGCCAGCGCGACCTGTTTCGCGCAGGAGAAGCCGCCGGATTTAGCTTCGCTGGCATAAATCAGGATGGAGAGAACCAGCGGCCAGGCTTTATCCGCTGGCGCGACTTTCAGCAGCGACTGGAGATAATAGCGCCAGGCAAAGGGTGCGGCTTCCAGCAGCCCTTTGTGGCGAAGACTGTCGTGCAGCGCAAAACTCTCTTCGCTTACGGGCGGTAATCCTTCCCGCAGCGCCGCACGCTCCTGCTCTGTTACTGTCAGCGGCTCATGCCAGGCATTAGTGATTATTTGCGGCGTGACTTCACATACCAGCCCCGCCCGCAGGGCATGACTTTTTTGATATTCGCATTGCCCTAGCCGGTAATGCAGCGGCCCCAGCCCTCTTTCAAACAGGGCCTGAAGAGAGGCGAGGACTTTTTCACGCAACCCTTCTACTTCTTCATCCGGCTGCTGGAGCAGGAAAACCAGCTGATCCAGGCTCAGGCTGGCAGGCCAGGCCTCGCCCAGCGCATCCAACAGGGAAAGCGTGATGCCGTCATCGGTAGCTATGCGCACGCCGTCATGACCGGCAAAAGCGTTATCAATATGGCCGTTTATCTCGATGCGGCGGAAACTGCCTGCCCAGTTAAAGTCTGCCAGGCGCGACATATCGGGCAGTACGGCGATGCGTTCAGCCTGTTGCGCATGGGTAAGCAGGCTCATACGTCCTGCGCGATTCACGGCAAAGTCCAGATACTGTTGGCTGAGGATCTTATGCGCCGTGGGGCATATCGCCTCGTGCATTTTGGCAACCTGTTCCCCAAAGTGCGCCGGGAGTTCGACCTGCGGCGCACAATCGCCCACATAGGTCAGGCCCGCATTTGCCACGCGTGCGGAAAACTCAAGCAGATATTCAGCTTCGTTCTGCCCTTGTAGATAGTGGTGGCTAAATAAGGTATCGGAAAGGTGTTCTGCCTGTCCGGCGGCTTCGCTCAGGCGCTGGCTCCAGTCCTGGTTGGGCACGCTGCCAAGGGACATAAAAGTCATCATCGCGCGGGCGCAGGCCAGCTGGGTTTGCTCATCGGCGGCAAGGCTACTGTGGATTTGTACCGCATCGCGCAACGCTTCGCGCAGTTTGGCCCCGGGATTACACGCCCAGGAAATAACAATCACACCCTGCGGGCTAAGGTGCTGGCGACAGTAATCAAGCAGAGCATCGGTAGTCGCGTTACCCAGCAGCGTGAAGCTGCCGTGCAACAAAATATAATCAAACTCACCGCATTCGAGGGCCAAAACCTGATCGACAGACAGCAGGGCCAGCTGTAAATTATCGGCGCCGTTACTAAGGATGTGCTGCTGGGGCACGGCATAGTCTTCGCAGGCCAGCTCAATGCCGACAAACTGCGCCTGCGGATAGCGAAGCGCCTGAGGCAATAAGTTCGCCCCGCCTTCACACCCTAACTCAAGGATCCGCGCTTTTTCCGGCGCAGCCGTTTGCAAACCATACAAATGTGCAACGGCCTGCAAATGCACGACAGACATCTCACGCGCGATAGCGTGTTCTGTACGGGTTGCTGAGAGCCCAGTTAACTGCACGGCAAATTTTCCTTAAGATAAGCTTCGGCTGTGACACGGGGATCATACCTTCCGGCCTGCCGGGCTAATTGTGAGAGTAAATGGCAATATTTCGGTTAATTCCACGCTTTCACGCGGCGACAAAGCTTAAGAATAAAAAAAGCCAACCGGATGGTTGGCTTGATAAGTTCCAGAGCTTGAAGGCCGTCAGGATTAACGCAGCAGAGACAGAACGCTCTGCGGTACCTGGTTTGCCTGGGACAGAACGGAAGTACCAGCCTGCTGCAGGATCTGCGCGCGGCTCATGTTGGACACTTCGGTCGCGTAATCGGCATCCTGAATACGGGACTGCGCTGCGGACAGGTTAGTCACGGTGTTGTTCAGGTTAGAGATAGTGGATTCGAAACGGTTCTGAATCGCACCCAGGTCTGAACGTTGGGTATCAACAGCTTTCAGGGAAGCATCAACCGCTGCCAGCACGTCGAAGCCTTTCGTGGTCACGGCACGAGATTCGCCGGAAGCCAGACCCGTGGTGGTGCCCGCAGTACCCGTTGCCGTGAATTTGTTCCAGGCGCTGTTGCCGCTGATGGAGATGTCAATTTTCTGACCGTCGTTTGCGCCAACCTGGATTGAGATAGTGGTCGCGGTGCTGGAGCCTGCCAGAATTTTGATGCCGTTGAACTGGCTCTGGTTAGCAACGCGATTGATTTCGTCCAGACGCTGGTTAACTTCAGACTGGATGGAGTCGATGTCAGAACCGGAGTTAGTCCCGTTCTGCGCCTGAACCGCCAGCTCACGAATACGCTGCAAGTTGTTGTTGATTTCGTTCAGGGAGCCTTCAGCGGTCTGCGCGATAGAGATACCGTCGTTCGCGTTACGGGAAGCCTGAGTCAGACCTTTGATGTTAGAGGTGAAGCGGTTAGTAATCGCCAGACCGGCCGCCTCGTCTTTGGCGCTGTTGATACGCAGACCGGAGGACAGACGCTCGATAGCAGTGCCCAGTGCAGACTGAGATTTGTTCAGGTTGTTCTGAGTAGTCAGGGACAACAGGTTAGTATTGATAACTGCCATAATTTTATTTCCTTCAAAAATTGGGTTTAGGTTCGGTGCCTAACACTCACGGCGTCTCTCACCGTCTTCAAGGGTATCGGCGTGATAAGTGCCAACTTTAGAAATAAAACTAAAAAATTTATAACCACATGATTTTAAATAATTAAAACAATAATTCAGCGCCCTGACGCGCCATATCGCCCCGCTTAACATCCGGCTTTCGCGTTAATTAACAGGCTTCTTGAGCTGCCGGGTTTCTGAGTGACAGTCACCGGCTATATAAAGGAAGCGGCAGCGATGGACAATCGTCATATAAGCCTTATTCCTGCCCTGCTATTCCGGTGATTATTTTTTTTAGCGAACGGTAAACTTTCCCGCACTCCCGCCGATAACTGACTGGAACTACCATCGACTTATAAGGAAGACATCAATGGCTACAATCAGCAATCTCGGGGTAGGCTCTAACCTGAACCTGGCGGATTTGTACGATCAGCTGGAAACTGCAGAAAGGGGCAAGCTGACGGCGATCACCAAACAGCAAAGCACCTATAACGCACAGTTAAGTGCCTACGGGAAGTTACAAAGTTCGCTGCAAAATCTCGAGACAGCAACGGCTGCGCTGGCAAAATCCTCTACTTATAACTCAACGTCGGTCAGCAGCACCAATACCGCTTTCAGCGCGGCGACCACCAGCGATGCCACCGTAGGTAACTACACCGTCAACGTAAAACAGCTGGCCAAACCCCAGGTGTTAACCACGGGCAGCATTGCTTCTAATAGTGCGCAGCTGGGTGCCACCACCGGTGGCACACGCACCATTACCATTACTCAGCCGGGCACAAAAGAGCCGCTGAAGGTCACCTTGTCCGACGCTGACACCTCCCTGACAGGCATAGCGAAAGCGATTAACGGCGCGAACGGCAACGTCACGGCAACGGTCGTCAAAGCCAACGACAACGACTACCGCCTGATGCTGACCTCAAAGTCTACCGGCACCAGCTCAGATATGACGGTGAGCGTCACCGGCGATGACACGCTGCAAGGCGTCATTGGCTACGACTCCGGCAGTAAAACAGGCGCGCTGAAGGTTCAGACCACCTCGCAAAACGCGAAGATCGTCGTTAACGACGTTGAGATTGAGCGCTCCAGCAATACGATTTCCGACGCCCTGCCCGGCGTGACCTTTACGCTAAAAGCGCAAAGCACCGCCAATGAAAACCTGGAAGTCACCCGCGCCACCGACGCCAGCAAAAAAGCGATCACCGACTGGGTTAGCGCTTACAACACGCTACAGTCAACGATCGCAAGCGTAACGAAATACGTTGCCGTCGATAAAGATTCCGCTACCCAGTCTACCGCCAACGGCGCGCTGATCGGCGATAGCACCGTGCGTTCTATTCAGGCGCAGCTGCGTTCACAGTTTACTAACGTCGAAAGCGGCACCTTCAAAATTATGGCGCAGCTCGGCATTACGCAGGATCCGGTCACCGGCGCCAACGGCGAAACAGGCCTGCTGAAAGTTGATGACGCAAAACTCACCAAAGCGCTGACTGATAATCCGCAGGGCGTGACGCAGTACTTTGTCGGCGACGGTAAAACCACCGGTTTTGCAACCCAGATGGATAAGACGCTTAACGGCATGTTGAGCACCTCCACCAGCAGTTCCGGCGCGATTAAAAACGCCACCGACGGGATCAACAGCACGTTGAAAACGCTCAGTAAACGTTATGACGCTATGAGCAACACCATTGATGCCACCATGGCACGTTACAAAGCACAGTTCACCTCGCTTGATACCTTGGTCAACAAGCTGAACAACACGGCAAACTATCTGAACAAGCAATTTAGCTCTTCAAGCAGCTAAGGAATTGATATGTATAACAGTTCTGGTGTTCAATCCTACCAACAGGTAGGGCTGGAAAGCGCGGTAATGAGTGCCAGTCCACACCAGCTCATTGTGATGCTATTCGATGGGGCACAAAGTGCCCTGGTTCGGGCGCGCCTCTTTATGGAACAGGGTCAAATTGTCCATAAAGGGGAAACCCTCTCCAAAGCCATCAACATTATCGACAATGGGTTAAAAGCAGGTCTGGACATGGAGAACGGGGGTGAACTCGCCACCAATCTTGCGGCCCTTTATGACTATATGGTGCAGCGTCTCCTGCAGGCGAATTTGCACAACGATGTGGGTGCCATAGGCGAGGTGGAAACGCTGCTGGCCAATATCGCTGACGCATGGAAGCAAATTGGCTCTACTCCTCCAACCCTTCAGGATGCTATCTGATGAATGAATTCATCTCATCCCTTAACGCGTGGCAGGCGCTCCACGCGTTAAGTAAAACCATGCTGGCGCTGGCTCATTCCGAACAATGGGATGAGCTCATTGAACACGAAGTGAAGTACGTTCAGCTCATTGAGAGCCTGGCCAACAACCCGATTTCACCGGGCAATCACCAACGCCAGGATGAGGCGAAAGCCCTCCTGTCGAAAATTCTGGCTAATGAAGCAGAGCTGAAAATCCTGCTGCAAAACCGTCTTTTTGAGCTGCGCGATCTTATCGATCAGGCGGGGCGACAAAAATCCCTCAACAACGCTTACGGTAATCTTTCGGGTAATCTGCTGCTCCCCTCAGATACCCCCCAGTAAAAAACTGCCAGAGCCATGTTCTTACTCCATACTCCAGAGGTCAGCTAAATGACTTCTGGAGCACGGACGAGATGAAAAACCCCACTTTACTGCAATGCTTTCACTGGTATTACCCCGGCGGCGGCGAGCTTTGGCCCGAGGTTGAGGCACTGGCTCCGAATCTCAACGAAATCGGCATTAATATGGTCTGGCTGCCTCCGGCGTACAAAGGCAGCTCCGGCGGCTACTCCGTAGGCTATGACGTTTACGATCTGTTTGACCTTGGAGAGTTCGACCAAAAAGGGTCCATTGCCACGAAGTACGGCGATAAAAATCAGCTGCTGGCCGCCATTAAGGCGCTAAAAGAGAATAACATTTCTGTTTTACTGGATGTCGTAGTCAACCACAAAATGGGCGCGGATGAGAAAGAGCAGATCCGCGTTAATCGCGTCAACGAAGAAAACCGCAACGATATCGACGACGAAGTTATCGAGTGCGAGGCCTGGACGCGCTATACCTTCCCCGCTCGCGGCGGCAAATATTCACAGTTTATCTGGGACTACAAAAGCTTTAGCGGCGTCGACCATATTGAAAACCCTGACGAAGACGGCATCTTCAAAATCATCAACGACTACACCGGGGAAGGCTGGAACGATCAGGTCGATAACGAGCTGGGTAATTTCGATTATCTGATGGGCGAAAATATCGACTTTCGCAACCACGCGGTCACCGAAGAGATTAAATACTGGGCCCGCTGGATAATGGCCGAAACCGGCTGCAACGGCTTTCGGCTGGATGCCGTCAAGCACATCCCCGCGTGGTTCTACAAAGAGTGGATCGACCACGTTCAGGACGTCGCTGAAACCCCGCTGTTTATCGTGGCGGAATACTGGTCGCACGAGGTCGATAAGCTTCAGGAATACATCGCACAGGTGGACGGCAAGACCCTGCTCTTTGATGCGCCGCTGCAAATGAAATTTCACCAGGCGTCGAAGCAAGGGCGTGAATACGATATGAGCCAGATCTTCACCGGCACGCTGGTGGAGGCCGATCCCTTCCACGCCATGACGCTGGTCGCCAACCACGATACCCAGCCGCTGCAATCGCTTGAAGCGCCGGTCGAGCCGTGGTTTAAACCCCTCGCCTATGCATTGATATTGCTGCGTGAGAACGGCGTGCCATCGGTGTTTTATCCTGATCTGTTCGGCGCCAGCTACGATGACAAAGGCGGCGACGGAGAGGTCTATCACATCGACATGCCGGTCATTGAACAGCTTGACGATCTCATACACGCCCGGGAACGCTTCGCGCACGGCGTACAAACGCTCTATTTCGATCATGCAAACTGTATTGCCTTCAGCCGCAGCGGCACGGATGAAGATCCCGGCTGCGTGGTCGTGCTTTCCAACGGCGATGACGGGGAGAAAACCATCAGGCTTGGCGAAAACTACGGCCATAAAAACTGGCGGGACTATCTGGGCAACAGGGAAGAGACGCTCACCACCGATGAGAACGGCTGTGCCACTTTTACCTGCAACGGTGGCAGCGTCAGCGTATGGGTGCTGGAAGATGTGCTGTAATTGATCTTTGTCCTCCCTTCCGCCCGGGGAGGACAATTCCGATGACGGCAACGAAGCGGCTGATTATGCCCTAAGCTTAAATTCTCCCGAGGCCCTTTGGCTATAGCGTTGAATTTAACGAGAAGGCTGTAGATGGATTTTGTAACCTGGACCGCCGTGTTCGGTGCTTTATTGTTGGTGATGTCACTCAGCTATGGCTGGATCAGCCGCAGCGTGGTGCCTCTTTTTGGTCTGTACCTGCTGGTCGGTATTGTCTGCGGCCCGTGGGTCCTGAACCTTCTGAATATTGATATCGTAAAATACTCGACCATTATCGCCCACGTTTCGGAAGTGGCGATGGCAGCGTCCCTGTTTATGACGGGGCTGAAAATTCGTATGCCGTTCAGGTCGGCAGGCTGGAAAATGGGCGTTCTGCTTGCCGGGCCTGCGATGCTGCTGACGGTAGGCGGCATCACGCTGGCCGCGCATTATCTGCTGGGCATAAGCTGGCCTGTCTCTCTGGCCTTTGCGGCCATTGTCGCCCCTACCGACCCGGTACTGGCGAGCCTGATTGCGATTAACGATGCGCGCGACGACGACAGTCTGCGCCTGTCGCTTTCCAGCGAAGCGGGGTTAAATGACGGCACCGCCCTGCCTTTGCTCGCGCTGGCGCTGCTGTTATTTCATAACGGCGGGGAGATAAGCTCCGCCGAACTCACCCACTGGTTTACTCTGGAAGTGCTCTGGGCGCTGGTGGCGGGTGTGATTATCGGTTTCTTGCTGGGTTATGCGACCGGGCTGATGGCCACCCATTTTCGCTACTCTCAGCGTGAGTTTGCGCCGAGCGATTTTATTGCGCTGTCGTTAATTGCGCTGAGCTATGCCATCGCCCTGGCCTTCGGCGCTTCAGGATTTCTGGCCGCCTTCGCCGCGGGGATCGGGCTACGAAGCGCGGAGCTGAAAGTCCAGCGCCATTTCCCGGATGAAGACGAAAAAGAAAACGGCCCCGCGCTGCCGGCCGAAACGATGGTAAACCCGCATCAGCGGCACGGATTTGCGGAAACCACCCGGGTGAAGGCAATTGGCCTTATCGTCGGCGACGCCCTCTCCTTTGGCGACACGGTCGAACGTCTGTTTGCCGCCGCGCTGATTATTATCCTTGGCATCACGCTGGCTCAGCACTGGCAGCCCGACGGGCTACTTATTGCTGCACTGCTGTTTATTGTCATCCGGCCCGCGGCGGTGTATGCGGTGACAGGATGGACATCAACCCCACGACACCAGCGTATCGCACTGTGCTGGCTGGGGATTCGCGGTATCGGCAGCCTGAACTATATTGCTTACGCCTGGACGCACGGTATGCGCGGTGACGAAGCTAACTATATGATGGACTGCGCCCTGACGCTGGTGGTGGCAAGTGTAATAGTACACGGCATTTCCGTGAATCCTTTGATGGCCTTACGGCGCCGAATAATGCAATGAAGGGGTGACAGGAAGGACTCTCCCCTGAACGCAGGCTCAGGGGAAGGGGCACGGCTAACGAAGCGGCGTGGCAAGCGGATTCTTTTCGAGATAGTCCGCACATTCCTGAGTCGGACGCTCAACACGTTTCAGCGTCATGCCCGCATATTCCAGGGTATCGCCGTCGCGTTCTACATCATAAATTTCGCGTTTCGAGGTCACATTATACAGCGAGCCGGAACGCACCATTAATTTTCCCGGCAGTGCAATCACTCGCTGCCACTGACGGCAGTCCAGAGTGTCGCCCTCGGGGGTTACCACCAGAGAGGCGATTGCCTCCGGGCTCACCATTTCACTCTGTGGCCCTTGCGACTGCCAGTAACCCGCAAGCCCGGCTGGCGCCGGTACTTTGACCACTTCACGATAATCGTCGACCTGCACACAGCCACTCAGGGCCAGCAGTGCCGCTACTACAGCAATCTTCTTCATCGTCTATCCTGACCGCGCAGAAAAAATAATTTTGGCATTAAAGCACTTAGCCTGCCAGTGTTGCAAAGAAAACATAAACGCCGCGCGCATACTCCGTATGAGCCGATACGATCGCAAGCCTCTTTGACGCGTATCATAAAAAGAAGGAAGTTTTCGCCCGCGCTCGCCCCAGCCATATGGCGAAAGAGTAAAAAGTGATTTAATACCCGCCTTCTTTTTCCTCCTTCTGAGTTCAGAGGCGGCACATGTCCTGGCAACACCTTAAACAGCAATATCTGATCAAATTCTGGGCGCCGATGCCTGCGGTTATCGCAACCGGTATCCTTTCCACCTACTATTTTGGCCTGACCGGCACCTTCTGGGCCGTCACCGGGGAGTTTACCCGCTGGGGCGGCCAGCTGTTACAGCTCGTCGGCGTCCACACCGAAGAATGGGGCTACTTCAAACTCATTCATCTGGACGGTAACCCGCTCACCCGAATCGACGGCATGATGATTATCGGTATGTTCGGCGGCTGCTTTGCCGCAGCACTGTGGGCTAATAACGTTAAACTGCGTCTGCCGCAGCACCGTATCCGTATTATTCAGGCGGTGGCAGGCGGCATTATCGCTGGCTTCGGCGCGCGTCTGGCAATGGGCTGCAACCTGGCGGCCTTCTTTACCGGTATCCCTCAGTTCTCGCTGCACGCCTGGTTCTTCGCGCTGGCCACGGCGCTCGGCTCCTGGTTTGGCGCCCGCTTCACGCTGCTGCCGGTGTTCCGCATTCCGGTTAAGCTGCAAAAAGTTTCCGCCGCCTCACCGCTTACCCAGAAGCCTGATCAGGCGAAGCGTCGTTTTCGCATCGGGATGCTGGTATTTATCGGCATGATCGGCTGGGGCGCCCTCACCGCGATGAATCAGCCTAAGCTTGGGCTGGCAATGCTGTTTGGCGTCGGGTTTGGCCTGCTGATTGAGCGCGCGCAAATCTGCTTTACCTCAGCCTTCCGCGACATGTGGATAACGGGCCGCACGCATATGGCAAAAGCCATTATTCTGGGCATGGCCGTCAGCGCCATCGGTATCTTCAGCTACGTCCAGCTTGGGGTGGAAGCTAAAATCATGTGGGCGGGTCCGAACGCCGTGCTCGGTGGCCTGCTGTTTGGCTTCGGCATCGTCCTCGCAGGCGGCTGTGAAACAGGCTGGATGTACCGTGCCGTTGAAGGCCAGGTGCATTACTGGTGGGTCGGGCTGGGCAACGTGATTGGCTCAACTATTCTTGCCTATTACTGGGACGATCTCGCCCCGACACTCGCCACCAGCTGGGATAAAATAAATCTGCTCAACACCTTCGGCCCGCTGGGCGGACTGCTGGTGACTTACCTGCTGCTGTTTGCGGCATTTCTGTTGATGGTGGGCTGGGAGAAACGTTTCTTCCGCCGCAAAAATATCACCGCCGACCCGCGCCTTGAGGGAACTCTATGAGCCAGAATATCGTACCGGATTTTCGCCTGGATATGGTCGGCGAACCCTGTCCCTACCCGGCAGTGGCCACGCTTGAAGCCATGCCACAGCTGAAAAAAGGCCAGATTCTTGAGGTGGTCAGCGACTGCCCGCAGTCGATCAACAATATTCCGCTGGATGCGAAAAATCACGGCTATACCGTGCTGGATATTCAGCAGGACGGTCCGACCATCCGCTATTTGATTCAACGCTAGCGACAGAGGGGATTATCCCCTCTTGCAGCTTTTTATAACAATATGCAGGTCTACACCTGCATATTCATTACATCCTGATAGGCAGAAACCAGCTTGTTGCGCACCTGAATCCCCATCTGTAAAGAGACAGACGATTTTTGCAGGTCAACCATCACATCATTTAGCGCAATGCCCGGCGTGCCGAGGGCAAACTTTTCTGCCTGAGTGCGCGCGGCGGTCTGCGTATCGCTGATGCGGCCCAGAGCGGACTGTAATTCGCCCGCGAAACTCATTTTTGGATCGTTGTTCTGAACCTGATTACCCGCCGCCAGCGCCGTGCTTTGCAGCGTCTGAAGAACGCCTTCAATCCCCTGAATTGCCATTTTACTGCCCCAGTTTTATTGAACGCGGCAAGATTATCACCTTGTCAATAGGATAAAGGCGGTAAATAGACGTAAAAAATAGAGCTAATTCGGCCATCGAAAATTCCTGAAAAGAAAATAATGACCTCGCCATCTATCAGGAACTTTTGTCGTGTTTGTCGACCCGGGAGCTCGTTTTGTCCACTCTTTATACGAATTATTCTCTCTACGCTAAGCCGCGAGGTGCGCAATGACTGCTGCTGCAGCCCCGGCGCAAACGTCGCCAAACAAAGCTCAGGAGTGGCTGACCCGGCTGCGCGCCAACCCTAAAATCCCTTTAATCGTTGCGGGCGCGGCGGCTATCGCCATTATTGTCGCCCTGACATTGTGGGCTAAACAGCCTGACTATAAGGTGCTTTACAGCAATCTTGCGGATCAGGACGGGGGGGCAATCGTCACCCAGCTGACGCAGATGAACATCCCTTATCGCTACGCCAACAACGGCAGCGCCATCGAAGTACCCGCCGATAAAGTTTACGATCTGCGCCTGCGTCTGGCGCAGCAGGGGCTGCCGAAAGGCGGAGCCGTTGGCTTTGAGCTGCTGGACCAGGAAAAATTTGGCATCAGCCAGTTCAGCGAGCAGGTTAACTACCAGCGGGCGCTGGAAGGCGAGCTTGCCCGCACCATCGAAACGCTCGGTCCGGTGAAAAACGCCCGTGTTCACCTCGCCATGCCAAAGCCTTCCCTGTTTGTCCGTGAACAAAAATCCCCTTCTGCTTCCGTCACGCTGAACCTGCAACCGGGTCGTGCGCTGGATGAAGGACAGATCAGCGCCATTGTGCATATGGTATCCAGCGCCGTTGCCGGTTTGCCGCCGGGTAACGTCACCCTGGTCGACCAGGGGGGACATCTGCTCACCCAGTCCAATACCGCCGGACGCGATCTGAACGATGCACAGCTTAAGTACTCGGCCGATGTGGAAAATCGCTACCAGCGTCGCATCGAAGCCATTCTTGGCCCTATCGTCGGCAACGGTAACGTACACGCCCAGGTCACGGCGCAGATTGACTTCGCTAACAAAGAACAGACAGAAGAGCAGTACCGTCCGAATACCGATCCGTCGCAATCCGCGATTCGTTCACGCCAGCTTAACCAAAGTGAGCAGGTCAACGGGCGTAATCCTGGCGGCGTACCGGGCGCGCTGTCGAATCAGCCAGCTCCGCCTAACAACGCGCCAATTACCACACCTGCTCAGCCAAATCAGGCAAACCAGACGAACGCCGGGCAGCAGACTCAGTCTGCGTCGACCTCCGCACCAGCCGGTTCCCGCAACACCCAGCGTGACGAGACAACCAACTACGAAGTCGATCGCACTATCCGCCATACCAAACTTAACGTGGGCGACATCGAGCGTCTCTCCGTTGCGGTAGTAGTGAATTATCGCCAGCTGGCCGACGGTAAGCCGCTGCCGTTAACCAGCGAGCAGCTCAAACAGATTGAAGATCTGACCCGCGAGGCGATGGGCTTCTCGGAGAAACGTGGCGATACGCTCAACGTCGTCAACTCACCGTTTACCCTCAGCGAAGAAACGGGTGGCGAGTTACCGTTCTGGCAACAGCAGTCCTTCTTCGACCTGCTACTTTCCGCAGGCCGCTGGTTAGTGGTGCTGATTGTCGCCTGGCTGCTGTGGCGTAAGGCTATTCGTCCGCAGCTGGAGCGTAAAGCCGAAGCGCAAAAAGCGCAGATCGAAGCCCTCCGCCTGCGGGAAGAAGAAGATGAAGCCGTCTCTGTTCGCCTGAGCAAAGATGAACAACAGCAGCAGCGTAAAGCGAATCAGCGTCTGAGTGCCGAAGTGATGAGCCAGCGTATCCGCGAGATGTCTGATAACGATCCGCGCGTTGTGGCGCTGGTTATCCGCCAATGGATGAGTACCGAACTATGAGTATTACCGGCACCGAAAAGAGCGCCATTTTAATGATGACGATTGGCGAAGATCGCGCCGCCGAGGTGTTTAAGCACTTAAGCCCGCGTGAAGTGCAGCACATCAGTGCCGCGATGGCCAACATTCGCCAGATCTCAAATAAGCAGCTGACCGAAGTGCTGGCGGAATTTGAGCAGGAGGCGGAACAGTTTGCCGCCCTGAGCGTTAACGCCAACGACTACCTGCGTTCCGTGCTGGTAAAAGCGCTGGGTGAAGAGCGGGCCTCCAGCCTGCTGGAAGACATTCTCGAAACGCGTGAAACAACTTCGGGCATGGAAACGCTCAACTTTATGGAACCGCAAAGCGCCGCGGACCTTATCCGCGACGAGCACCCGCAGATCATCGCGACTATCCTTGTGCACCTTAAACGCGGTCAGGCAGCCGACATCCTGGCCCTGTTCGACGAGCGCCTGCGCAACGACGTCATGCTGCGTATCGCCACCTTTGGTGGTGTACAGCCAGCGGCGCTGGCGGAGCTCACCGAAGTGCTGAACAACCTGCTCGACGGTCAGAACCTCAAACGCAGCAAAATGGGCGGCGTAAGAACGGCGGCCGAAATCATCAACCTGATGAAAACGCAGCAGGAAGAAGCCGTTATTACCGCCGTTCGCGACTTCGACGGTGAGCTGGCCCAGAAAATTATCGACGAGATGTTCCTGTTCGAAAACCTGGTCGAAGTGGACGACCGCAGTATCCAGCGCCTGTTGCAGGAAGTGGAATCCGAATCGCTGCTGGTCGCGCTCAAAGGCGCCGAACAGCCGCTGCGCGAGAAGTTCCTGCGCAACATGTCGCAACGTGCGGCCGACATCCTGCGCGACGACCTTGCCAACCGTGGTCCGGTACGTCTGTCGCAGGTGGAGAACGAACAGAAAGCCATCCTGCTTATTGTTCGTCGCCTGGCCGAAACCGGCGAGATGGTAATTGGCACCAGCGAGGATACCTATGTCTAACCAGCTGCCATGGAAAATCTGGACGCCGGACGACCTGGCGCCTCCTTCCAGCCCCGTATTTGAAAGCCTGATACCGCAGGAAGCGGCTGCCGAAGAGCCGGAAGAAGTCAGCGAGCCTGACTTACAGCAAACGCTGGCAATGATGCAGATGCAGGCGCGCGAGCAGGGGCATCAGGACGGCTATAGCGCTGGGCATTCTGTCGGCGTGGAAGAAGGTCGCAAGGCCGGATTTCAGCAGGGCATTGAACAGGGTATCGCCGAAGCTAAACAACAGCAGGCCCCGGTTCACGCCCGTATGCAGCAGCTGGTCAGCGAGTTTCAGTACACGCTGGATGCGCTCGACAGCGTGATCGCCTCGCGCCTGATGCAAATGGCGCTGGAAGCCGCCCGTCAGGTGATTGGTCATACGCAGGGCATTGATAACTCGGCGCTGATCAAACAAATCCAGGGCCTGTTGCAGCAGGAGCCGTTGTTCAGCGGCAAACCGCAGCTGCGCGTCCATCCGGACGATCTCCAGCGTGTGGAGGAGATGCTGGGCGCAACGTTAAGCCTGCACGGCTGGCGGCTACGCGGCGATCCAGGTCTGCACCAGGGCGGCTGCAAAGTCTCCGCTGACGAGGGCGATCTGGATGCCAGCGTGGCAACTCGCTGGCAGGAACTCTGCCGTCTCGCCGCTCCGGGAGTGCTGTAATGACCGCCCGGCTCACGCGTTGGCTTAACTCGCTGGACAGTTTTGAAGAGCGCATGGCGAAGCTGCCCGGCGTGCGTCGCTACGGACGCCTGACTCGCGCTACGGGTCTGGTGCTGGAAGCGACAGGATTACAGCTGCCACTGGGCGCGACCTGCATTATTGAGCAGCACAGCCGTGAAGTGGAATCTGAGGTCGTGGGCTTTAACGGCCAGAAGCTGTTCCTGATGCCGCTTGAAGAAGTGGAAGGAATTTTACCCGGCGCCCGCGTCTACGCGCGTTCATCGAGTGAAGACGGTTTACACAGCGGTAAGCAGTTACCGCTTGGCCCGGCCCTGCTGGGCCGCGTGCTGGACGGCAGCGGCCGTCCGCTGGACAGCCTCCCTGCGCCGGAAAGCACCACGCTCGGCGCGCTCGGCGCGGCACCTTTTAACCCGCTACAGCGTACCCCTATCGAACACGTGCTGGACGTGGGCGTTCGCCCTATCAATGCCCTGCTCACCGTCGGTCGCGGCCAGCGTATGGGCCTGTTTGCCGGTTCTGGCGTCGGGAAAAGTGTGCTGCTGGGGATGATGGCGCGCTACACCCAGGCCGACGTTATCGTCGTCGGGCTGATTGGTGAACATGGCCGCGAAGTAAAAGACTTTATCGAAAACATTCTCGGCCCGGAAGGTCGGGCACGCTCGGTGGTGATCGCCGCGCCTGCGGATGTCTCCCCTCTTCTGCGTATGCAGGGGGCGGCTTACGCCACGCGCATCGCCGAAGATTTTCGCGATCGCGGCCAGCACGTCCTGCTGATTATGGACTCCCTTACCCGCTATGCGATGGCACAGCGTGAAATTGCCCTGGCAATTGGTGAACCGCCGGCAACCAAAGGCTACCCGCCCTCCGTCTTTGCCAAACTTCCCGCGCTGGTGGAACGCGCCGGGAACGGCATTCACGGCGGCGGATCGATCACGGCATTTTATACTGTCCTGACCGAAGGCGACGACCAGCAGGACCCTATTGCCGACTCGGCGCGTGCCATTCTCGATGGCCATATTGTTCTCTCGCGACGTCTCGCCGAGGCCGGGCACTATCCGGCCATCGACATTGAAGCGTCTATCAGCCGTGCCATGACGTCGCTGATCAGCGACCAGCATTATGCGCGGGTTCGCCATTTCAAGCAGTTGTTATCGAGCTTCCAGCGTAACCGCGATCTGGTAAGCGTGGGCGCATACGCCAAAGGCAGCGATCCGATGCTCGACAAAGCCATCGTGCTCTGGCCGCATCTGGAAGCCTTTTTGCAACAGGGAATTTACGAGCGCAGCGGCTGGGAAGATACCTGCGCGGCGCTGGAACTTATCTTCCCGATCGAGTGATGAGAGGTAACCATGGGCCAAAGTACTGCACTGGACACCCTGCGCGATCTCGCCGAGAAAGAGGTGGAGAGCGCAGCGGTACGTTTAGGGGAAATGCGTAAAGGGTTTCAGCAGGCTGAAGAGCAGCTGAATATGCTGATTAACTACCAGTTTGAGTACCGTAACAACCTGAATGACAACATGGCTCAGGGTATCGCGAGCACGCGCTGGCAGAACTATCAGCAGTTTATACAGACGCTCGAAAAAGCCATAGACCAGCACCGCCAGCAGCTCGGCACCTGGACCAATAAGGTCAACCAGGCGCTCAATTTCTGGCAGGAAAAACAGAAGCGCTTACAGGCCTGGCAGACGTTACAGGATCGCAAAGCCGCCGAGACGCAGCTGGCTGAAAACCGACTCGACCAGAAACAGATGGATGAATACGCCCAGCGGGCGACATTGAGGAAAGGCGAATGATCAAACTGCCCCTGGTAACTACCGCTGCCGATAGCGAGCTTGCCCTCGCCTCCACGGCGCAAGGCTCGGGAGAAAAAGGCCTCAGCGACGATTTCCTGAATTTGTTCAGCAAGGCGCTGCCAGGCCAGGTCAATCCTGAAGACGGCAAAATGCTTTCGCTCGGCGCGGCGCTAAACAAAGCGGCAGACCAGGCGTTCAGCGCGCAGGACGCCAGCGAAGGTAAAACGAAGCTTGCCGATCTGCTCAACAAGCTGGATATGGATAAACCAGAAGCGCTTTCGGCGCTGCTGGCAAACATGAGCAAAGCGACCGGTCAGGACAAGGCCGCACAAACTGACGCGACAAAAGAGAGTCTGCACACCCTGAGTACCGCAGATATGCAGGCCCTGAGCGCGCTCTTCGCGATGCTGCCCCAGCAGAATGCAGCCATACCAGCCGCAGGCTTAGGGCAACCACTCGGCCAGAAAGGGGAAGAAAGTGCCCCGCTCAGCGCATTGCTGACGGGCAGCCGTGCCCAGCCCAAAAATCTGACGGGGCAGGCTGGCGAAGACCTGAACGCTACCGGAAAGATATCGGCGGCCGATACCCCTTATGCGGCTAAATCCGCCTCTGCCGCCGCAGGCCAGACAGCAGATCAAAATGTACTGCCAGCGCCAGCCGTGGATAAAGACGGCCGCGAAAACGCGCTGAGCAATAACACCGCGCCACAGACGATAACCGCGCCAACCATCAGCAGCGCTACGGTATCAACACCGGTAAACACGCATATTGCCGCCCCCGTAGCACCGCAGATTAGCGCGCAGTTAGGCAGCCAGGAGTGGCAGCAGGCGGTAAGCCAGCACGTCACCCTGTTTACCCGTCAGGGCCAGCAAAGCGCGGAGCTGCGTCTGCACCCGGAAGATTTGGGCCAGATCCAGATAAGCCTCAGGATCGATGACAATCAGGCCCAGCTACAAATGGCCTCTCCGCACAGCCATGTCCGCGCAGCACTTGAGGCTACGCTGCCTGCATTACGCACGGCGCTGGCGGAAAGCGGGATTCAGCTGGGGCAAAGCAGCATCAGCAGCGGTGAAAACTTCGCGCAGCAGCAGCAACAACAATCAGGTCAGCAGCAGTCGCCACGCGCCCAGGGCGCATTCCCCTCTGCGGGCGGTGACGCTGAACCACTGGCCGTACCGGCAAGCGTGCAGCGTCTGGCATCAGGCCATAACGCCGTCGATATATTTGCCTGACCCAAACATCTGCGGGTAAACGGCAGAGGTAACAACAATTATCCCGTGTTTTCCAGGCTTTGACGGTCTGCGGACACGGGATAATCAGCCCATATTGCAGTACCGATACAGGAATTAAGCGTCATATGACCGACACCGCTCAGACCAAAGGCCGCAAGCGCTCCCTCTGGATGCCGTTACTGGTCCTGATAACCCTCGCCGCGTGCGCTACCGCAGGCTACAGCTACTGGCGGATGCAGGAACAACCCGCAGCCGCACAGGCCAGTAAGCCTGAGCCGCCCCCTGCGCCGGTGTTTTTTGCTATGGATACTTTTACCGTCAATCTGGGTGATGCAGATCGCGTGCTTTATATCGGCATTACCCTGCGTCTGAAAGACGACGCCACCCGCCAGCGTTTGAGCGAATTCCTGCCGGAAGTGCGTAGCCGCCTGCTGCTGCTGTTCTCCCGCCAGGATGCGGCCGCGCTCGCGACCGATGAAGGTAAGCAGAAACTGGTCGAGGCGATTAAAAATACCCTGGCACCGCCTCTGGTTGCGGGTTCTTCTCAACAGGTGGTCAGCGACGTGCTGTATACCGCCTTTATTTTGCGATAGACCTATGGGCGACAGTATTCTTTCACAGGCCGAAATTGATGCGCTGTTAAATGGCGACGCCGATAACAGCGACGAACCGAAGGCCGGGGCGTCGAGTGAAACCGACATTCGCCCCTACGATCCTAATACCCAGCGCCGCGTGGTACGTGAACGTTTGCAGGCGCTGGAGATTATCAACGAACGTTTTGCGCGCCAGTTCCGCATGGGGTTGTTTAACCTGCTGCGCCGCATCCCGGATATTACCGTTGGGGCGATCCGCATCCAGCCCTACCATGAGTTTGCGCGTAACCTCCCGGTGCCGACCAACCTCAACCTGATGCACCTGAAACCGCTGCGTGGCACGGGGCTGTTTGTCTTCTCGCCAAGCCTTGTGTTTATCGCCGTTGATAATCTGTTTGGCGGCGACGGTCGTTTCCCTACCAAGGTTGAGGGCCGCGAGTTCACGCATACCGAACAGCGCGTGATTAATCGTATGCTGAAGCTGGCTCTTGAGGCCTACAGCGACGCGTGGAAGGCGATTTACCCGCTGGACGTGGAGTATGTGCGTTCTGAAATGCAGGTAAAATTCACCAATATCACCACATCGCCTAACGATATTGTGGTGAATACGCCATTCCACGTTGAAATCGGCAACCTGACCGGCGAGTTTAATATCTGCTTACCGTTCAGCATGATCGAACCCCTGCGCGAGCTGCTGGTCAACCCGCCGCTGGAAAACTCCCGCCAGGAAGACCAAAGCTGGCGGGATACCCTGGTGCGCCAGGTACAGCATTCCGAGCTGGAACTGGTGGCTAACTTCGCCGATATTCCGCTCAGATTGTCACAAATTCTAAAACTAAAACCTGGCGACGTGCTGCCTGTCGACAAGCCGGATCGTATCCTTGCGCATGTCGATGGTGTACCAGTGCTGACCAGTCAGTACGGCACGCTCAACGGCCAGTACGCCTTGCGCGTCGAACACTTGATCAACCCGATACTGAATTCGCTGAATGAGGAACAGCCCAAATGAGTGATATTAACGACCCGTCCGACGACAATGCAGGCTCCGTGGACGATCTGTGGGCTGATGCGTTAAACGAACAGAAAGTCTCCACGAAAAGTACCGCCGACAGCGTGTTCCGCGCGCTCGAAGGCAGCGACGTGGCCGGTTCGATGCAGGACATCGATTTGATTATGGATATCCCGGTTAAGCTGACCGTGGAGCTGGGCCGCACGCGAATGACCATCAAAGAGCTGCTGCGCCTGTCGCAGGGTTCCGTGGTGGCGCTTGACGGGCTGGCCGGGGAACCGCTGGATATTCTGATCAACGGTTACCTGATTGCGCAGGGTGAAGTCGTGGTCGTGGCCGATAAATACGGCGTACGTATCACCGATATCATCACGCCTTCGGAACGTATGCGTCGCCTGAGCCGCTAAGTATGAAAACCCAGACCACGGTCCAACAGCAACCTGCGGTCAACGCCAGTTCTCCACTTGTCCAGGTGAGCGGCGCGCTGACGGCGATTATCGTTTTTATCCTGCTGGCAGCCTGGCTTGCCAAAAGGTTTGGGTTTGCAGGTAAAACCAGCGCCGCAAAGGGGCTGAAGGTCAGCGCGAGCTGTAACCTTGGCCCGCGCGAACGCGTGGTGGTCATCGACGTGGAAGACGCCCGCCTTGTGCTGGGCGTAACCGCATCGCAAATCACCCACTTACACACTCTGCCCCCTGCACCGGTCAGCCCGGACGCCGAACCTGTTGAACAGGTCGATTTTCAAAGCCTGATGAAAAACCTGCTTATACGTAACGGGAAAGCCTGATGAAACGTGTTCTGTCCTTCTCGTTAATGGGCCTGCTGGTGAGCCTGCTGTTTGTGACCCCGCAGGCACTGGCACAGCTGCCCGGGCTGGTCAGTCAGCCGATGCCAAACGGCGGTCAGAGCTGGTCGCTGCCGGTGCAGACGCTGGTGTTTATCACCTCGCTCACCTTTCTGCCCGCCATTTTGCTGATGATGACCAGCTTCACGCGCATCATTATCGTCTTCGGCCTGCTGCGCAACGCGCTCGGTACCCCTTCCGCTCCGCCGAACCAGGTGCTGCTTGGGTTAGCGCTGTTTCTGACCTTTTTTATTATGTCGCCGGTGTTCGACAAAATTTATACCGACGCTTATCAGCCCTTCAGCGAAAACAAAATGGAGATGCCGGAAGCTATCGAGAAAGGTGCCGCCCCGCTGCGCGAGTTTATGCTGCGCCAGACGCGTGAAGCGGATCTGGCTCTCTTTGCACGCCTGGCGAATACGCCCCCGCTGGAAGGCCCGGAAGTGGTGCCGATGCGAATTCTGCTCCCGGCCTATGTCACCAGCGAGCTTAAAACCGCCTTCCAGATAGGCTTTACCGTCTTTATTCCGTTCCTGATTATCGACCTGGTGGTCGCCAGCGTGCTCATGGCGCTGGGGATGATGATGGTGCCCCCCGCCACTATTGCCCTGCCCTTCAAGCTGATGCTGTTCGTGCTGGTTGACGGCTGGCAGCTGCTGGTCGGCTCGCTGGCGCAAAGTTTCTACAGTTAAGGAAGCCAGATGACTCCTGAATCGGTCATGATGATGGGCACCGAGGCGATGAAAGTCGCCCTGGCGCTGGCGGCTCCGCTGCTGCTGGTCGCGCTGGTAACCGGCCTGATTATCTCTATGTTGCAGGCCGCGACGCAGATTAACGAAATGACCCTGTCGTTTATTCCGAAAATCCTCGCGGTCTTTGTCACCATGGTGGTTGCCGGTCCCTGGATGCTGAACCTGCTGCTGGACTATATGCGCACGCTGTTTAGCAATTTACCGACGATGATTGGATGATTCACGTTGATAGCGACCAGTGGCTGAATTGGCTCGGCATGGGCTTCTGGCCTTTTTTGCGCATTCTGGCACTGATCAGCACGGCCCCCATTCTCAGCGAGCGCGCCATTTCTAAAAAGGTGAAGATTGGCCTGGCACTGATGATCACCTGGATTGTCGCCCCCACGCTCCCACCCACCGGCGTAACGCTTTTCTCAGCCCAGGGCTTCTGGCTTGCCGCCCAACAGATTTTGATTGGCATTATGCTTGGCTTCACCATGCAGTTTGCTTTCGCCGCGATCCGCACCGCAGGTGAGCTTATCGGCCTGCAAATGGGGCTGTCTTTCGCCACCTTCTTTGACCCTGGTAGCCGCCTGAATATGCCCGTGCTGGCCCGCTTTATGGATATGCTGGCGATGCTGCTGTTCCTGACGTTCAACGGCCATCTGTGGCTGATTTCCATGCTGGTGGATACTTTCCACACGCTGCCCATCGGCGGCGATCCTATCAACAGTAACGTCTTTATGGCCCTGACCCGCGCAGGCGGCCTGATTTTCCTCAACGGGCTGATGCTGGCTTTGCCGTTAATTACTTTGCTGCTGACGCTGAATATTGCGCTGGGTTTATTAAACCGCATGGCACCGCAGCTTTCTGTTTTTGTTATCGGTTTCCCCGTTACCCTCTCAATCGGCATGCTGGTGATGGCGGCATTAATGCCGTTGATTGCTCCTTTTGCCGAACATTTATTCGGTGAAATATTCAACCTGCTGGCTGATATCATCAGCGAAATTCCTGCCGCTTAGCCCACACGCTTTATAATGCCTCTCTGAGGATATTCCTAAAAATAAATTTAAATAACATCCACCAGGATATCTCTGACGCGGGATATTAGTTTTTACTTATCTCACAGTTCGCAACATTTACTTTACTTTGAGAACATTCCTGGCAAATTATACATAACTTTACGGGATAGTAATCCCGCCTGAAAATACTTCCCCATCCTCATTTACCGCCAGCACGAGCGCTGGCCGGGAAAGCCTTTTCCTGCCATTTTTATGGCCGGACAGCGTGGATGGAAGTGCTGGCAGGGGGTGGTTTCGTCACGGAGAACAGCGGTTATCGTTGCGCTCCGGTATCGTTGCTGAAACGGATAATACACTTAGTAAGGGTTTGCTATGTCAACGATTATTATGGACTTATGCAGTTATACCCGGCTGGGGTTAACCGGCTATCTGGCTAGCCGCGGGATCAGAAAACGACAGATTACCGATGTCGAAGAGGTGGAAGAACTGGCGGAGGCCTGTCAGTCGCAAGCGCCCAGCGTGGTGTTTATTAATGAAGACTGTTTTATTCATGACGCGCAAAGCAGTCAGCGCATTAAGCAGATCATTAATCAACATCCCAGCACACTTTTCCTGGTCTTTATGGCTATCGCCAATATTCACTTCGATGAATATTTGCTGGTGAGAAATAATTTGCTGATCAGTTCAAAATCCATTAAGCCTGAGTCTTTAGACCAAATTCTTGAAGAGTATTTAGCAAAGAACGCACGCTGTATTGGCCATATTAACTTACCCACACTTTCGCTCAGCCGGACCGAGTCGAGCATGCTAAAAATGTGGATGTCAGGCCAGGGAACGATACAAATATCAGACCAGATGAACATCAAGGCAAAAACGGTTTCATCACATAAAGGCAATATAAAGCGCAAAATTAAAACACATAATAAGCAAGTGATATATCATGTAGTCAGACTGACTGACAATGTCACCAACGGTATCTTTGTGAACTTACGCTAATTATAATTTTACCTCTGTCCTTACATCAAAATCCGAAGCCGTAGGGGGGATAAGCGCAAGCAGCCCTCCTGCAAATGACGTCGGGCGACGCTACGCGTACCCGACCGCAGAATGCACTATACGCCCTTCTCGACAAAGATCCCGTCAGGATGACCTGTCTCATTAAAGAACCAGATACCCAGCGGATAATCCTCGAGGGAAACCAGATACATGGTGCCCTCATTGAACTGTTCAACAGCCAGAACCACACCTTCACGGCGTGGACCGCCATCGGTTTTTACGGTGACGCGTTCGTTGATATTCATAATAAAATTCTCCCGATTCTTTGTGCCCAGTTTAGATAAAACACGACTCATTCGCATTGCATATGGCCCTTTACGAACCACTTTGTCATGTCGTCTATACTTAAATCTGGCATGTGACAGAGGGCCGGGGTATGAAGACCGCCAAAGAGTACAGTGAAACGGCGCAGCGGGAAGTCAGTATCGACGTCGATGCCCTGCTGGCGGCCATCAACGAGATCAGCGAAGGCGAAGTAAAACGGGCAGGCAACGAGGAAGATCCCCACCGCGTGAGCATCGACGGACGGGAGTGGCACACTTATACCGAGCTTGCGGATGCCTTTGAGCTGGATATTCACGATTTCAGCATCAGTGAAGTGAACAGATAAGAAAGTGAAGTGGGAGGAAAAAGCATCCCGGCCGGGGAGCCGGGATGTAAAAGCATTATTCATGCAAGAAGCATTTGAAATTCGCTACATCAGGAAATCTGATGTCGACCACCACCATACTGCAAATTTTTTGTAAAACAAGAATATATTTTCAGCATGAATATTAGCCTCTCATTATATTCACCAGAACATAGGTTGACGAACCCTTTACCGACCGCCCTTTCCGGTAACGATCCCACCGGGGAAGCCTCCTAACCCGTTGCATTTAATTGAGATTAATCCTAATAAGGAGCCAGCATGCTACCACTCGACGCGTCACTGTTAATCATCTCAGACCTCGACGGCACGCTGCTGGATCATCACACCTATCGCTGGGATGCCGCGAAAGAATGGCTCGCCGAGTTGAAAAAACAGGCGATCCCCGTGGTGCTGTGCAGCAGTAAAAGTGCAGCGGAGCTTATGGATTGGCAAAAAGAACTGGGCTTAACGGGGCGGCCATTTATCGCTGAAAACGGGGCGGTCATTCAGCTCGATGAGCGCTGGAGCCACAGCGAGCACTATCCACGCCTGCTCACTGGCCTGCGTCACGAAGCGCTAATGAGTTTGCTCGATACGCTGCGCAGCCAGCACGGATTTAAATTCACCTGTTTTGCCGACGTGAATGAAAACACAGTGAGCGAATGGACAGGATTAACGCATAAACAGGCTGCGCTTGCACGACTGCGGGAGGCATCCGAAGCCTTTATCTGGCGTGACACCCAGCAAAGGTTTACGGCCTTTACCGAACAGATTACGCAGCAGGGTCTGGCTCTTATTCAGGGCGGGCGTTTCTGGCACGTCGCGGACAGCCAGTGTGATAAAGGTCAGGCCCTGCGCTGGCTGTGTCAGCAGTATCAGCACCTGGAGGGGCGAACCTTCACCACACTTGGGCTGGGCGACGGCCCCAATGACGCTCCGCTGCTGGATAACGTCGATTATGCCGTGGTGGTGAAAGGCTACAGCCGCCTGCCCGTAGTGTTAAAAAACGACTCGCCTGCACGCGTGTGGCACAGCCTTCAATACGGCCCGGAAGGCTGGAAAGAAGGGCTGGACCATTTTCTTACCGTTCAATGAGCACGCATTAGCTACGGGTGCAAATCTGATTACGCCCCGCCTGCTTGGCCTTGTACAACCGCTGATCGGCGAGCGACTGCAGACGCTCAAAATCATAGTCCCCCAGCTCCTGGGCACAGCTCACGCCGAAGGAAGCGCTGATTTTTACCGTCTGCTGCATGGTTAAGACGATCTCCCTGGAATTAATTCTGGATCTGATGCGTTCGGCAATCAGCGCGGCTTCATCGAGCATCGCCCCAGGCAGGACAATACTGAACTCCTCTCCGCCCACTCGCCCGGCAATATCCTGCTTGCGGATTGCTCCGGCAAGAATAGCGGAAGCGTGAGCAAGGACCTTATCGCCGCCGTGATGCCCAAAGCGGTCGTTAATGCTTTTAAAGAAGTCCAGATCCATCTGAATGACCGAGAAAGGTTCGCCGCGCAGTCTGCACTCTGCGGCCAGACGGTGAGCGGCATCAAAGAATGCACCCCGGCTATATAACTGGGTTAGCGTGTCGTAATTGGCTCGCCAGCTCAGCGTTTTCTGCAGGTCAAGCATATTGCTAACCAGACGGCGGATGACCCACCAGGAGCCCACCAGCATCAGCGTGGACAGCATCCATAAAATACTCAGTACGATGCTGATGCGGCCGAACTCCCCGTCCACCCCCTCTTTGAGCGTGTGGACCTTGATCAGCAGGCCGTCGAAATTATTGAGCTTCGACCAGGTCACAAAACGGCTATCGAGGCGAAGCTCTCCTTCATCGCCCCGCTTCGCGTTTAACGCCTGGGCCGCAATCTCGGCCTGCTGCGCGGGCGAAAACAGCGCGCTGTCCGACAAGTTTTCGGCCGAGCTGGCGATCAGCGTGAATTTGTTGTCGACCAATATCACGACGCCATCTTCGTCTCCAGGCCGCGTCTCACATAAAAAACTGTGCATGGATTCAATGGGGAAATCCATAGCCAGCACGCCATACCAGCGATCCTCGTAATCAAGAGGAACGGCAGCGGTAATAATCTGCCCCTGGGTGAACGCGGGATTATAGGTATGTGTCCATTGCAACTCGCGGCGAGGGTTATTTTGCGGAGACTGGCTGGCAAAATAAGATTGATCCACCAGCCGATGATAAAGCGAGATAATTTGCGGGTCGTATACCGGCGGCGTGCTGGTAAGGAAAAAACCGGCGCGGGAAGCATAAAAGATACGGCGTTGCAGATCCCGCGTCCTGTCGGATAACTGCATAATGTGGCTGAACTCCAGCGCCGCCTCGATTTCAGCGTGCGTTGTTTTTTCGCCACGATCGATCAACGGATTGCTGTGAACAAACTCGTCTGAAACACCGCTAATCGGCAGGCTACGATTAATATCAAGCTTTAGCTGCCAGAAAGACTGTGTGCGGGCGATGTCGAATGCCGCCAGCGCCTGACGTGACTTATCGGTAGAAATAGGCGACTGGAGCGCGTAACGCATCGTGTCGCGGTAAAAGAGCAAATTATCAATGCTGTACTGTAGCTGACGATCCAGGGCGATGGCGATGTTATCCAGGCTATTACGCTGGCTGGCTACATAAGCACTTTCCAGTACGACGACTTCGCGCCAGGTGAGCATGGTGGAAAAGAGAAAGACCGCGATAAAACAGAGGTTAACCACCCTCTGAGGCCTTTTAAAACGGCTGATGACACGCTGTAGAACATTCCCCGTCACCGACAAAGCTCCCTCACTGAATGTTAGGCTGATATTCAACCCGCCGAACAAGCCCGAAGATGTCGCCCGGAGGAATAAGACGCGTATTATGCATATATTCGCGGATTAACACCCAGGATAATTCTTAAGGGTAAATGAAAGGGAGAATTTCGCTATGAAGATAATCAATTTATATCAGGCCTGCCCATCCCTCGCCATGCAAGATACCAGAACACTGCACGCCAGAGCTGGAATGGTCTGAGCATTAGGAAGTTTCCTGGTAAACACGCGCCAGCGCCTTAATGCAGGAACAACAGAATCCCGGGGGGGAAAAAACAAGGAAAAGCAGCGCTTTTCCTTGTTCGGCAGCAGACACCTACCAGATACCCCTTGCGGGCGATATTTGCACCTATCCCTGTTGCTGCCCCCTCTTCGCCGTGGGCGCAAGGTCATCCTCACGAAAAGCCTCGCGTTTGACGCCATAACCATCATACCAACGACATTCCACCATGCCACTGGAGAACCCGGTAACAATCATCCTTGGGCCACCTGTCTTAGGTTGAACTTCATCGCTGACTACATAGACCATCACTGCCTCCTGTATCAGGGTGAAAACTTTTACAGGTATAGTCAAAAGCAGCATTTTTGCCCACAAAGCCAGGCAAATTTACGCAAATTCCTAATGGGCGGCGTTGCCACGCAGGCGGTTAATTCCGTTTACAGCCAGTAAAACCAGCGCACCAACAATAAAGCCGAGCACCAGGTTAATCAGCGTTGGCGCAAGCAAATGCACCACGCCGCCCAGCTTTGCGGCCCACTGTTCCACCGCGTGGTGTAAAGCAGGAATGCCATGCACCAGAATGCCGCCCCCGACAAGGAACATGGCAAGCGTGCCGACAACCGAGAGAAACTTCATCAGCCAGGGAGCCAGCACCAGCAGCGCTTTACCGATCCCCTGTGCCAGCTGAGTGCGTTTTTCCGTCAGCCAGTAACCTAAATCGTCCAGTTTTACAATCATGCCCACCAGACCATAGACGCCGACGGTCACCAGAATCGCAATACCCGCCAGTATCAGCACCTGATTGAGCAGCGGGGCATCCGCCACGATGCCGAGCGTGATGGCGACTATTTCTGCGGAAAGAATAAAATCGGTACGTATAGCACCTTTAACTTTATCCTTTTCATACACCATGGGGTCCTGGGCTGCTACCGCATCGAGACGGGCCTGCTTCTCTTCGGCTGTCTCTTTGTGCCTGCGGGCCTGCACGCTGTGAACCACTTTCTCCACGCCCTCAAAGCACAGAAACGCGCCGCCTACCATCAGCAGCGGTGTAATCGCCCAGGGCGCAAAAGCGCTGATGATAAGCGCAAGCGGCACCAGAATCAGTTTATTGAGAAAGGATCCTTTCGCCACGCTCCAGACTACCGGCAGTTCACGGTTAGCCCGCACGCCGGAAACCTGCTGAGCGTTGAGCGATAAATCATCCCCTAAAACACCGGCGGTCTTCTTTGCCGCCAGCTTGCCCATCATCGAAATATCGTCCAGCAGCGTGGCAATATCGTCGAGGAGCGTTAATAAGCTACTTCCAGCCAAAATAAATTCCTTATGGGTAAGACTTTGTTAACAGTATGAAGCAAATTTCGCTAAGCGAAAATCAAATGCCTCTGTCAACGAAAAATAACAAAATAACAACAAGTAAAAAACTCGCCACGCCGAGGGTTTTGACGTTAACTATTAGCCTTATCAGAATCAGGTCGTGAGGAAGTATGCGCGTTCGTTCGGGACAACTTTTACCGCTCATCACAGCGCTGTTTGCGCTGTATATCATCTGGGGTTCGACCTACTTTGCAATCGCCATCGGCGTGAAAAGCTGGCCCCCTTTTATGATGGCCGGGGTGCGTTTTATGACGGCTGGCGTACTGCTGATGGCGGTATTACTTCTGCGCGGGCATAAACTGCCAGCTTTAAAGCCAATGCTGAATGCGGCGCTGATTGGCGTGCTACTGCTCGCCGTCGGGAACGGCTTTGTCACGGTGGCGGAACACCAGCATGTTCCCTCAGGCATTGCCGCCGTGATGGTCGCCACCGTGCCGCTGTTTACCCTGTGTTTCAGTCGCCTGTTTGGCATTCCTACCCGAAAACTTGAATGGCTCGGCATCGCCATTGGCCTTGCGGGGATCATAATGCTGAACAGCGGGGGCAACCTCAGCGGCAATCCCTGGGGCGCGCTGCTGATCCTGATTGGTTCCCTGAGCTGGGCGTTCGGTTCCGTCTACGGCTCCCGCATCGAACTGCCAACCGGCCTGATGGCCGGAGCCGTTGAAATGCTTGCCGCAGGGATTGTACTGCTGTGCGCCGCAGCGCTAACGGGCGAACGTCTGACGACGCTGCCCACGCCAGCGGGTTTTCTGGCCGTCGGCTATCTGGCACTTTTCGGTTCCATTATCGCCATCAGCGCTTATATGTATCTGATTCGCAACGTCGCCCCGGCGGTGGCAACCAGCTACGCCTATGTGAACCCCGTGGTGGCCGTCCTGCTCGGCACAGGATTTGCTGGCGAGAGCCTCTCAACCATCGAGTGGCTGGCGCTGGCGGTCATCATTTTTGCCGTGGTGCTGGTAACCCTGGGGAAATATCTGCTGCCCGCCAAACCGGTGGTGAGCGCGTGTAAAATCGAGAAATGATTTAGCTTACGGGGGGACTTGTCCCCCACCGTTGTTCAACGCGTGAATGCCAAGGGTATCAATTTCCGCATGTTGCCCTCCGCTGCAAATCCACTCTTCCAGCCGCTCGGTTAAGGCCTTGTCGTCAAGCTTTTCCCGCCCTCTGAGCGCGCATTCCCAGACCAACAGTACTCGCCAGCCTTCGGCGAGCAAAAGCTTTATATCGCGGTTATCCCGCTCGACATTTTTGCCGATTTTCGCAAGCCAGAAGTCGGTGCGGGTTGCGGGAACTTTAAACAGGTAACAGCGGTGGCGGTGCCAGAAACAGCCATGGGTGAAAATAATGCAGCGGCGATCGTCGAGAATAAAATCCGGGCGCCCGGCAAGGGACGGGTCCTGAACCCGGAAATCAAATCCGCATTCGCGCAATAAACCTGCCAGACGCTTTTCAATGGCCGTGTCACGCGTGGCAATCGCGCGCATATTTTTGCTGCGCACCTCTTTGCTGTGAACATCAGCCATTTTCCCCTCCGGTCAGCGTTTTTTTACCGCAAGCTTAATCTTCGCCTCCAGCAGCCTGGCTACGGCCGCAAAGGCTGGCACCACTACCGAGTTACCAAACTGGCGATAAGCCTGGGTATCCGATACCGGGATACGGAAAGATTTTCCCTGCACAGCCTCAAACCCCATCAGACGTGCACATTCACGCGGCGTAAGACGGCGAGGACGACGAAGCTGATTTTCAGCATCATGGAACTCGGCCTCCCCCAACGCTTTGTCCCAGCCACGGTCGACCAGAATTTCCGCGCCGTCCTTGTAATAACGTGCCGAGAGCGTTCTTGCCACGCTGGCAGGATGAGTCGGATCGACCAACCCGTAGCCGAACCCGTTACCTTTAGCCTGGTGCTTTTTGGCGTAGTTATAGAGGTATTTCCACAGGGTTGGCGTGAGGATGTACTTGTCGTCGACGGTCGGCTCCAGCAGCTCGCCAAAAGTTGGCCGACGCTTCGGGTACAGCGTTTCCAGGGCGCGCAGCGTGAAATCCTGATGCAAATTGAGATCGCGGCGGAAGCCCACCAGCACAATGCGCTCCCGGTGCTGCGGCAGAAAGTTTTTGCCGTCGATAATTTTCGGATCTTTGGCCCCCGCCACGGCGGCATCCGCGACCTCATAGCCCAGAGCATCGAGGGTTTCCATGATGATGCGGAAAGTATTGCCCTTATCGTGGCTCTTGAGGTTTTTGACGTTTTCCAGCACAAAAATCGGCGGACGTTTGGCATCAATAATGCGCGCCACGTCGAAAAACAGCGTGCCCTGCGTTTCACAGGCAAAACCGTGGGCGCGCCCCAGCGCGTTCTTTTTTGATACGCCAGCTAACGAAAATGGCTGGCACGGGAAGCCTGCCAGCAGCACGTCATGGTCCGGCAGCGTGGCACGAATATGGGCGGCGGCTTCTTCGTCGCTAAGATCCGTGCGGTGACTCAGGGTCACATCGCGAATATCTTCGTTAAACTGATGCTGCGCGGGATCGCAATACCAGTTAGCTTTGTAGGTACGCACCGCGTGTTTATTCCACTCGCTGGTAAAGACGCACTGGCCGCCAATCGCCTCAAAACCGCTGCGAATGCCACCTATTCCCGCAAAAAGATCGATAAACCGAAACGCGTATTTCCCGTGATGAGCGGGCGGCGAAGGCAGCATGTTTTGTAGCATGGTGACTTCAGCGGAGGTTAAGGCACGGGGCGAGGATTTACGGTTATACCAACGGTTAAGAGATTCGCGCGTCCAGTCGCCGCTAACCTGACGCAGACGATAGGCAACGGTTTTCTGATCGTAAATTTCCAGGATACGGCTGACCAGAGCATGGTCTGCCGCCTGCTGGTGCTGTTGTTGGTCCTGCGCTTGTTTTGACAGGTGTTCTGCAATCACGTCCAGGTCGTTCATCATGTACCCAAAAGGGGAAAAGAGCGTACGACTCTATCACTTATTTGACCCAGAGAGAATGAAAAGGCCCGCGATCAGCGAGCACGGTGTTGGTGTGAAGGTGAAAATCGTTCGAGCACCTCAGGATCCAGGCTGTGATAGTCCCCTTTTAACTCTGCACACAGCTTCGCCATGTACTGCACGAGCAAATCGGCGTTGTGGCGCGCAAGTTCTCTTCCCGCCTCCGTTTGCATTGTTTCCGGCAGCTTTAATAGTTTTTTCTGGAAATGATCCAACGCGTAGGTGGCGTCGTTCAGCTCACGTTGTCCGGCAAGGGGATCTTCGCTGTCAAACAAAGGGCGCCCCAGCGCGCCAGAGGTATAAAAGACACGGGCAAGCCCGATGGCGCCCAGCGATTCGAGCCTATCGGCATCCTGAACGATCTTCGCTTCAAGAGTCTGAGGCGCTACACCGGCGCTGAAACTGTGGGCATGCACCGCGTGGGCGACATCATCATAGAGCTGGTGCGGAAAATCAGGGAAGTGTATTTCGAGGATCCGTAGCGTCTCCTGCGCGGCCTGCTCAGAAGCCAGATGCCGCTGAGGATGGTTCTTTGGCAAATTCACAATATCGTGAAAATAACAGGCGCTCAGCACGACCAGGGGGTTAGCTTCGGTTCCGGCCATGATTTTTTGGGCGGTCTTCCAGACCCGATGAAAGTGCGCCACATCGTGGGCTTTATCATCCTGCACCCAGTTGTCGTGGAGATACCTGGTAAAACGCGTTTGCCAGTGGGCTATCGGCATATCGACTTCTCCTTAACTGCGGTTTCCGGTCACTACTATGCTTACAGGATCGCAAATTTAGCAAGCCGTCCTTGCCTGGGCGTGCGTGTCGACGCCTCCCTGCGCCCACTATTATTCCCGGTGAAAATCCTCACGCGGCCGCGTATACCAGGCAACCCAGCCCAATACGGCCGCAACCGACCCCAGCACGATTAACCCCATCAGCGCACCCAGCAACTTGCCGCCGAGCGAGCCCATTTCTCCGCCAGTCACGCTGCTGACCACCCAAAAGTAGCGTAGGGTAGCCCAGACGGTATAAAGGCAGAAGCCATAGAAAAGCCACAGGGCCATTTTTCCCCCAGGCGTGCGGGTTGGTTTCGCTTCCTTTACCTTTGCCATAGTCAACTCTGCTGTTAAATCCCGACATGGCGGCACGTCCTCCGCCCTCCAGGTGTGATTTTTATCACATTTCTCACACTTATTAATCCCCTGGAGTCCTATTTTTGTTTTGGATCAAAATCTCTTTCGCTAACTGGTGAATCACTAAGCAACGGCTTATTAAGCCAGCCATTTGACTGACTATTTTGCTATCAGTAAAATTTACCTACGATTGTGTCGATACCGGCCTCATCCATCGGCTCTGAGAGATAGCTGCCCTGAAACTGTCTGATACCCGCGTCGGCCAGGGTGATAAATTCTTTTTCGCTGTTTATACCTGCCGCCGTACACACGCTGCCAGTCATCTCGCAATAATACAAAATGGTCTTGAGCAGATGGCTGTCTGTTTCGCTGCTAAAGGATTTTGCCACCAGTTCCCTGCCGAGTTTAAAACCGTCAAATTGGATCTGTCGGACGGGAAATATTGCGCTCCCCTCAGAAAAGCAGTTATCCAGAAAAAGCCTGCACCCGGTTTCACGCAGGCGATGCAGAACCTGAGGGATTTTTTTATCTTTGAGCGCCTCAAGCGTCTCAGAAAACTCGAAGATTAATCGTTTCGCCCACTGCGGATCGTTTAGCAGCACAATCGCTTCCTTTGCCATTCTGATGAGCGCTTCATCCGCTGCTAATGTCGCCGGAATAGTGACGTAAAAATCAAAGTTACCATTATATTTGTTAATGCCGCTAATGGCTGAATCTAATGCCAGCTTCATCATGTCTAAACATATCTTTCTGTCTTTTAGCAGCAGCGCAAAATCCTGCGATTGATGGATATAGCCTTTATGCTGCCATTTCAGGAGGATCTCGAAGCCCGCAATTTTTTTATCCTGCGTGGTCACCACCTGGAAAACAGGGACTATTTTTTTCGCCTCCAGCGCCGCAGCGTAACTGTATAAATCTTCAAAAGCGCCGTGCAAAAAACCCGTATCCGGGGTAAGAGACGGCTTCAGTTTCCTTATCCCACCTTGCAGCATTCCGGGAATAAACTGTAATTTTCGCAGTCCTGCCTGCCGGTGGTTGTAAATGGTTTTGCCCGACAAACCCGTTATATCTGACTGATATTTAACGGGATGCCCTTTATAAAAACTCAATACCGCGTCCAGCTCTCTGGCCGTCAGTCCTTTGTAACTACAGCCTGAAAAATTCTCCTCCAGCCTGCCGACAGTTTCCAGCAGCGGGAGGTCGCTATTCATCAGCGCGCGGCAGGAAAGTGAAGTATTAGCCAGACGGATCCGCGCAATTTTACCCTTATCTTTAATTAAGGCATTCAGCATACGAAAAAGCCAACTGCCCGGTAAGCGGCAATAAATGATCACCGGTACGGCGGTGGGAAATGAATTAAGTATTGTCGTTAGCTTTTTGATTACACTAAGCGTAGATTTTATTTCCTCAGGAAGCAGCACATCGATCCGGTAACAATTTTCCACACCAGGCAGCTCACAGTCCTTGTCCGGATAAGGCTCCACATCGTCGACAACGCGAGAAACGTGAATATTTTTCTGTTCTAAAAGGCTCGCCAACCCCAGATAGGCGAAACTACAGGGGGAAATAACATAAATATTTTTGGCAGCGTCACAGCCACCGTTCTGATTGGTCCAGTCCATTGAATCCCTCATGCAATATAGCTCAAAAAACGCATTCGCACCTGAATGAAAATAGAGATAAAACCAGAGAAGCACGGTGTTTGCGGCGACAAACACAATAAAAAATAGCAGCAGCAACAGCGCGCCGCCCGCTATACAGGAAGAATATATCTATTTAACATTTCGGCAATAATAACAAACACCTCCTGAACTCACCATATAAATTTATAAAAAAACGCACAAAATGATGCATTAACTGACAATTCTTTGTCTACCAGTGAGTTATTACCTCGCCCGCCAGCCCGCTGGCTGCACATCATTGATTTAATTTACAAAAGAAACCAACACAACTATTTTCAATGCAGCCAACAGCGGGCGCCGCCGTATTGAGGCATGGTCTAATTCCCGCAAACATTGTAAATAGATTACGTGATGTGCATAAAAGCCATGTATAATAAAAGGGTAAGCACTTAAAGCAACTTATAAATTTACGACGTACACACAACTCCGCAAGGCAATATATGGATATACACATTTCCGCAGAGGCGTTACTACGCCGCAGAAACCAAATTATTAAACACCCTAAATTCAAGAGTGCAATAAAAGAACATTTCATTATCAATCATGCCATTTATAAAAAGCAGCCCTTGTTTTACAAGGCCATGCTACAGGAAGCTCGTTTTAACATCGTCCTGTCCGTATGTTGTTTTGTTTTTGGCCATCAGGCATCGTCGGTATCAGATATTAAAGAACTGTGTTCGCGATATAAAATCGCCAGTCCCAATAGCGTTATTGCCATTATAACCTTATTAAAGACCACTCATCGTATCCGTACCTGGCGCAGCGAGTCAGACAGAAGGAAAGTCCTGATCGAGCCGACGCCTAAAGGACTCGACGAGCTCAAGCGTTACATGGCCGGAGCCTTTATACCGGTGAATGTCCTGTTTCCGGAGTACTCTATCAATCTCAATCTGTTCGATGATAAGGCCCTGCGCCACAATTTTTTCCGGCGCGCAGCAGAGTATCTTTTTCGTGGTCTAACGTTTAAAAAGATACTGCCGGAGGTGGGGTTGTTTATTGAAAAAGATGGCGGGCGGATGATTATGCTTCACCTTTATCTGCAGGCAATTGATAAGATGAACTCCCGCGGTGCAACAATCAGCTATTCTGCCAGCTCGCTGGCGAAGGAATTTTTTGTCTCGCGGATTCATGTCAGCAGGATGATAAAGGAGGCTCAGCAGGCCGGTTATCTTCACGATCGTGAAGATGGTTTTATTGATATCTATCCAGGTTTTATTCAGCTCGTTGAAAACTATGCCGGTGTTTATTTCTCCTACGTTTTGCACTATCTGAATATTCATCCTTACGAATAATCAGTTAAGCCCCCCCCGGCACCCTGACAATTTATATATCACATCAACCATTATGTTCAAAAAGGGGCGACCGTTCGCTAACGATCGCCCCATTCAGATTACCTTTCGCGTAGCGCTTCTTTGGCTTTATTCATCGGCTTAAGCAAATAACTCAGTATGGATTTATTGCCCGTTTTAATATCGACCGTAGCGATCATCCCTGGGAATATTGGAAAAGATTTATTCTGCTTATTAACCAAATGATTACTGCGGGTACGAATATATACCCGGTAATAATACACGTCGCGTTTAACCTGGTCCTGAATCGTATCCGGCGAAATCATGGTGACCTCACCCTCCAGGCCGCCAAAAATGGAGTAATCGTAGGCGGTGATTTTTACCAGCGCTTTTTGCCCCGGATGAATAAATGCCACGTCCCGCGGCGAAATTTTAGCCTCAATGACCATCTGGTCATCCAGCGGGACCAGGCTCATCAATTTACCGTTTGGCGGGATAACGCCGCCGACGGTAGTGACATCAATATCTTTTACAATTCCCCGTACCGGCGCGGTAAAGGTCAGGCGAGTTAACGAATCCTCGCGTCCACGCATGACCGAGCGCTGAGCTTCTATTTCCGCGTTGGCTTTCGCCAGCTCTTCGCGCGCCCGAACATAGTACTGGTTACGCATCTCTTCAATCTTATTCTCCAGCTCATTTTTCTGCCTGCGCAAGCGCAGCACTTCTACATTACTGGCCGCCCCCTGCTTGACCAGCGGCTGGGTTAGAGACAATTCACGCTGCACCAGCGCCACGCCCTGTTGCAGACCTGCAACCCCTTTCTCCAGGCTGTCGCGTCGGGATTTGTATAGCGCGGTTTCCTGTTTTACAAGCTCCACGTCATCGTCAAGTTCGGCCGGGAAAGTCAGTTCGGTGCCGTTCACCTCGGCATTAAGACGTGCCGCGGTAGCCATTGCCGCTTTCAGCCGCGATTCACTTTCCTGCACGCTGAACTCGGTTTTAGCTCTGTCGAGCTGTGCCAGGCGCTGGCCTTTCTCGACAATATCCCCTTCTCTGACCATCAATTTATGAATTATGCCGCCTTCAAGCGACTGAATGACCTGCTCGTGCGAGCCAGGAACCACCTTACCGCTGCCGGTGGTCACCTCATCCAGATGAAAATAGGCCGCCCAGCTGATAAAGGCCGCGAGCAGAGCAAACAGGCTCCAGGCGACCAGCGTCGAGCGTGGCAAACGGGGTTCACTAAGGCGGCTATTAAACCGGCTAAAATCACTCATGCTCGCGCCTCCTGACCCGGGGTTTTCATCGTGACAGTCCGCCGTGCGCCCCTTGGCTGAGATGTACCATGCTCGGCTAAAATGGCCTCACGCGGACCGTCCATAACAATACGGCCATTTTCCAGCACGATAATTCTGTCGACCAGTTCAAGAATCGGCAGGCGATGCGTCGCCACTACCAGGGTACGCTGCTGGCCAAGCCAGCCTTTAAGCTGGGCGATAAACTGCTTCTCACTGACCTCATCCAGACGGGCTGTCGGTTCATCAAGCAGCAGAATATTGGGCGATGTCAGCAGCATGCGGGCCATCAGCAGCGCCTGATGCTGACCGCCGGACAAGCCGCCGCCGCCTTCGCTTATGACATAGTTCAGCCCCGTTTTCTGCTTGCGCACAAACTCCAGCGCCCCGCTTATCTCCAGCGCCTGGTGAATCTCCTCGTCCGAGGCTTGCGGATTGCCCATCACGATATTGTCGCGTACGGAGCCAAAGAACAGCCTCGCCTGCTGGCTGAGCAGCTGCATATCACGGCGAACATCCGCCGGATCGAGATGGTTAAGGGCGATATCATCCAGCAGAATGCTGCCCTGCTGCGGCTCCTGCAGGCCCGCCAGCAGCTGCAACAACGTGCTCTTGCCTGAGCCGTTACGCCCAAGCAATGCAATGCGCTCCCCCGCCTTGATTTTCAGACGCGGAATAGTCAGCACGTTAACTTTTTCTTCTTCGTCGTAATAAAAGCCGGTGTTTTCCAGATCGTAATTACCGCGCAGGTGGGCTTTGTGTACTTTCTTGCCGCGCTGCGGTTCATCAATCGCACGCTGCATTAAATCGTCCAGCCCTTTTTTAGCGACCTTTGCCGACTGCCAGCGCGAGAGCACGCCGGAGATTTGCGACAGAGGGGCAATGGTGCGCGAGGCAAGAATAGATGTCCCGACCAGTGCGCCGGTGGTCATATCACCAGCTATCACCAGGAAGCAGCCCACCAACAGCACCACGGCGTAGACAATCGACTGCACTTCCTGCGTCCACGTCATCAGCAGTCCCGTTAACCAGCGCTGCTTCATGCCCACGCTTGCCGCCACATCGTTAGTATTGTTCCATTGGTTCTGAAAACGCTGTTCGGCACGCATCAGCTTGATGTCTTCCAGCCCCTGCACCGCTTCCACCAAAGTTGCATTACGAATAGCGGATTCACGCATCCCTTCGCTGGAGAGCTGCCCCAGCGGGCGCTGTACCAGCAGGCCGGGAATGAGCAGTAAAGGCACGGCCAACAGCACAACCAGCACCAGCGGGCCGCCAATCAGCCACAGAATGGCGACAAACAGCAGGAAGAACGGCAGATCGGAAACCGCCGCGATCGTCGTGGAGGTGATCAGTTCGCGTACGGATTCCAGCTCACGAATCTGCGCGATAAATGAGCCGGTAGATTTGGAGCGCGCACCATTCTTGATGCGCATGGCATGGGCAAAGACGCGCTCGGAAATGCGTAAATCCGCGCGCTTGCCCACGACATCGGAAATATGGACGCGCAGCATACGCATGATAAATTCGAAGGTAATAGCCAGCATCACGCCGCCGAAGAGTACCCAGAGGGTCGCCTCGGACTGAGAAGGTACAACGCGGTCATACACCTGCATCGAGAAGACCATACCGGCCAGTGCGAGCACGTTGGCCACCATCGCGACCAGCATAATGTCGCCGTAGCGACGCCAGTCTTTCAGCGCCAGCTGCCAGAACCAGTTTTTCTCGTAGGGCTTGATATAGTCGTCGACGCGAGCATCCGGGGTGGACTCCAGCGGTCGCAGCACCATAAGCGTTGTTAAACGCGTCGCCAGCTCATCGCGGCTGAGCACCGTTTCCAGACCGTCATCGCCGCTAAATTGCAGGCTGACGTTGCCCTCTTTATCCATGCGGTTAAGAACGGCAATTTGCCCGCCGGTAAATTCGGCTAGCAGCGGCATCCGCCACGGATCGAGCAAGGAAGCATCCGCGGCGACCTGCCGCAGACCCAGTCCAAGCTGACGAGCCATATCTTCCAGCACCAGCGGTGTCGGGGAGTCGCTCTCATGGCTGATAGTGACACGCACCTGTTCCGGGGAAAAATCCAGCCGATAATGCTTCGCTATCGTGAACATAGCCTGAAGCCACGGTTCGTAGTGCAGTTGTTTTTTCATATCGTGACTTCCTGTCCTGCGAACCGTGTCGCAGTGAGATGATATTAAATCTTAGCGTCCCTTCCCGGAGGAACCTTAAACGCCAAAGACAAAAATATCAGAATTTTCTTGGATATTTGACTTGTGATGTAAAGCCAGGTAAAGAGCCGCAGGGGTGTCCCCCTGCGGCCGTGTTGACGCCGACTACACCACTAACAGTTGATGGTTAGCCAGCAAGGTAGCCAGGTCGGTCTGAACACCGTTGAGCGTCACTACCGTGGTCGGATCAAAGTGACTTCCCGTGCCGTCACGGTCGATCTGGATCTCGGTATTACTGCCGTTTTGCACCACGCGAAGATAATCGGTGATGTTACCCGCTTTGCTGTCAAGCGTAGCGACACCGTCGATATAGCTTGCCGTTCCGCTACCTGAGTAGCCGGAATCGGAAAGCAGCTCGCGCAGGTCAATACGATCGGTATCCGCCGTGCCTTCCCATGTCCCCACGGTAAAGCCGTTGACCACGTCGCTGCCGTTACCGCCGGTGGCATCTGAAGCGTTAATCAACTTGTACAGCAGCGTATCCTGACCGCCGCTGCCAATATTGAAGGTGTCATTCCCGCCCCGCCCTTCGAACTGGTTATTACCGCTGTTACCGGTGATCACGTCGTCAAAGTCCGAGCCTGCAATGCCTTCGATATTGAGCAGGCGTGAGGTACCAAAACCGGTGTCCTGCGCGGTGGAGAGCCGCAGATCAACTGTAACCCCGGAGGTGGCATTACGGTAATCCACAACGTCCATCCCCCCCGTGTTGCTCCAGGTATCGTGCTCTGAGGTCGTGCTCCAGCCGCCAGACCCGTTATAGGTATAGGTCCCGTCCTGCGCGATAAAGGTATCGTTATACCCGGTACCGGTCAGGGTGCCGTTATGGCCGCCCGTCGCCGCATCCGCCGTCAACACATAGCCCTCTTTCCCGTTTCCGGCATCAAGACCCGTCCAGCTGACGTTGTCCGACACACCGTTGGTGATTTTCACCAGCTCAGCGCTGTAGGTTTCATTCGGGTCCAGCCCGTAGAAACTGACCAGCGCCGAGGTGTCGTTCACGCCAATGCCCGACTGCGCATTAATGATTTGCGAAGCCACCAGAACCCCGGAAGCGTTGTACAGATTGACCGTGTTGCCGTAGTAAACGTTGATACCTTCACTGTCCACTATGCGCAGGTGCATCGCGGTCCCCTGAGCAATCTGCTGGTTGTTCTGCACGTAAACCATCTTGCCATTCACCTGGGAAATCAGCAGGTCTTTCGTCCCGTCCCAGTTGTAGTCAACCGCGGCCATGCCGGTCACATTCACCAGGCTCCCGGCAAGCTGTTTTGATGCCCAGCTGCTGCCGAAGCCGCTATTGCTAAACAGCGTGGCCGTTTGTGAGGCGCCGTAGGTGCTCAGCTTGATGATGTCCATCTGACCATCGCCGTTCCAGTCAACCGCAACGGACAGATACCCCGCCTGGGCGTTGGATGCCTCCACCGCGCTTTTGGACGTTGTTAGCTTGCCCTTACCGTCGTTGTAGTAGATCACCCCGCCGTTATTGCCGTAGCTGCTGCCCAGATAGAGATCCATATAGCCATCGCCGTTAAAATCGGCCCAGGTCATGGAAGCGGCCGTCGTGGTATTGCTGCCGTTGGCCACAAAGACGTTGCTGATGTTCTGTCCGACGGAAAGCGTGCCATCACCGTTATTATTAATAACCGTCATGGCGTATGCCCCGCTGTTGTTGGTGTGCTGCACGACATCCACCGCGCCGTCGTTGTTCAGGTCAACGCCGGAAAGCTCACGTCCCGTAGAGAAACCTGACAGGCCAGCACGGCCGCCGGTGCCATCCCTGGTTAACTGGCCATTGTTGTTCACCAGGTAGGTGATGGAATCCATACCAGCATCGCCGTAAGCAAGGTCGATAAAGCCATCGCCCGTTTTGTCGTAGGCAATCACGCCGCCGTACCAGATGGTGGTGCCCATAGCTAACTGGCTTGCGGTATAGCTGGCGCCATCATAGGTCCACATCACCTGCGTCGATCCGGCGTAGGTGTTCTCAGTCCCGAAAATATCCGCCGTGCCGTTACGGTCAAAGTCGGCCGCAGTCTGGCTGACCAGGTAGTAATTACGGGTATTGCTCAGCGCATTGCCGATGTAATTTGACGCGTCATTGCTGCTGTAGGACTGACCGTTAGCGATGATGTTCCACAGACCGCTGCTGTTCATGCCCAGCGTCATGCTCTCGTTATTCGAGTTGCCCGACGCTGAAGCCCAGTCAGTGTTCACCGATTCAGTGTTCACCGTCAGGGTCGCAGAAGTCGTCCCCGTCGTGTTGCCGTTGCCCGCGCTGCTCTTCACCTGCGCCGTGACGCTGTAGCTTGCTACGCCTAACGCATCGGCATCCGGTATCTGTAAATACCAGGTGTTATGGTCAGGATCGACCACCACCGCGCCGCCGTTCTCGGAGGTGTAGGTTTTCCCGTTCACCACCACGGTCAGGTATTCACCGTTCTCAAGCGCAGCAGAAACCGTCCCGCTCACAATCGGCGTCGTATCGGCCGTTGTCTGCGCGATGATGGTTGCCGTGGTCGTTGGCACGCTGGTGTCAACCTTCAGCACAAAGTCAGACGAGTCGGTGTAGTTCCCCGCCGTGTCGGTCACACGCAGCACATAGGTATGGTTGCCGTCATGCAGGCTGCTGTCCTGGAAATACCAGCTGGTTGAGCCGTTCATGGTGACCTGGCCCAGCAAAATGCCGTCGCGATACAGCTCGGCAATTTCGCCCGCTGCCAGCCCCTTGTTTAGCGTACCGTTAATGATCGGCGAAGTGTCATCGGTTGACATTGATGACCCAAATTCGCCCTGGCGCTCACCGTCACCATCGGTATAGCTGACCACCGTCCCCTGGGTCACAGGCGGCGTGGTATCCACCGTGACCAGCTGCTGCGCGGTTGAGCCGACGTTGCCCGCCTGGTCGATGATACGCACCTGGTAGGTGTAATCGCCGTCCGGCAGATCGCGTGAATCCGTAAAGGTCCACTGCTTATTGTTCACCGTAGCATCAACCCAGGTGTTACCACCGTCCAGGCTAATCTGTACGCGCTCATCGGCTGCCAGCTTACTGCCGAGTGAACCGTTAATAGTTAGCGTGGTATCCATGGTGATGAAATCACTGCCGGACTGACCGGTATCCTCGCTGATGGAGTCAATGGTGATCCCGTACTGCGGTGCACTGGTATCCACAGTGACCACCTGCGAGGTGGTTGCCCCCACGTTGCCAGCCTGATCGACGACGCGAACCTGATAGCTGTGATCGCCGTTGCTCAGGGTACGTGTATCAGCATAGCTCCAGCTGGTGCCGTTCACCGTGGCATAAACCCAGGTGCTACCGCCATCCAGGCTAACCTGCACATACTCATTGGCCCCCAGAGCGGCGCCAAGCTTACCGTGCAGGGTGTACGAGGTTTCACTGGTGAGGAAGTCGTTATCATCAAAGCCGGTATCGGTGGTGATACTGTCAACCGTCACGGTGATAGCCGCATCCGGTGCCACGGTATCTACGGTCACCTGCTGTTTAGCGGTCGCGCCGATATTTCCGGCGGCGTCCACTACCCGTACCCAGTAATCATAGGTTGCGTTATCAAGCGTGCGACCGTCTGCGTAGTACCAGGTCGTCCCCACGACCGTCACATTCTGCCAGCTGTTACCGCCGTCAAGACTGATTTGCGCGTACTCGCCGTCAGCAAGCGTTGCCCCAAGGGTGCCATGCAGCGTCAGAGACGTATCTTTAGTGATAAAGTCGCTGCTGCTCAGCCCGGTGTCGTCGCTGATGCTGTCGATAGTGATGGTTTTGCTGGCATCCGGTGCTACGGTATCAATGGTCACGACCTGGCTGGTCGTCGCACTGATATTTCCCGCATCGTCAATCACGCGCAGCTGGTAGTTATAGTCCCCATCGGCAAGCGTACGGCCGTCGACATAGGTCCACTTCAGGCCGCTGACGCTGACATCAACCCAGGTCAGGCCGCCATCGAGACTGATCTGGGCGTGATCGCCACTGCCTAATGCCGCATTCAACGAGCCTTGCAGGGAGATCTGGTTGTCGCTGGTAATAAAGTCACTACCCGACAAGCCGGTATCCTGCGTGATGGAGTCCACCGTAATGGCGGTCGCCAGCGGAGCGGTTAAATCCACCTGCACATTCTGGCTATCCGTCGCGCCAACGTTGCCCGCGCTGTCAATGACGCGAACCTGATAGCTGTAGGTTCCGTCCGTTAATGTGCGGCTGTCGCTGTAGCGCCAGCTGGTTCCATTGACCACCAGATCACTCCAGGTGACACCGCCGTCGAGGCTAATTTGCGCCTTCTCACCGTTGCCGAGCTGTGCCGTCAGGGAGCCGTTAACCACCGGTTTGCTGGCGTTGGTGATGAAATCACTGGCGCTCAGGCCGCTGTCGTTTTGCAGCGAGTCGATGCTGATACCCATTGACGGTGCCGTGATGTCGACAATTACCGTATGGTTGTCGCTCGCACTGTTGCCAATAGCGTTGCTTACCTGGGCGTTGATGACATAGGAGCCGCCGTCGGCCAGTGCCGCCACATCTGCGCTGCCCAACGTATATTTCCAGCTGCCATCCGCCTGCACCGTCGTGGTATAGGTTTTGCCATTTAACGTCAGGGTAACCGTCTGCCCGGCAGGTGCGTTAGTAGTGCCACTAATGTCCAGCGGCGTATTGTGTTCCGCGGCGTTAACAACATCGTCCTGTGCGAAGGTGTTAATAGCTATGGTCGGCACATCACCGTTAAGCGTGATCTTATGGCTGGTATCTCCCGGATTACCTGCTTTATCCATGACGCTTGCAGTAATGCTGTACTCACCGTCGCTCAGCCCCAGGAAGTCGCGGCCCGGCACGAAGACGGACCATTTACCCTCAGCGTCAACCGTCGCCGTATAGCTGTGACCGTTAAAGGCCACGGTGACAATCTGGCCAGCCTCCGCGGTGGTGGTACCACTGATCGTCTGCCCCGCCTGCTGTTCGCCGTTGTTCACAACGTCATCACCGGCAACGGTGCTGATGGTGACGGTTGGCGCGACGGTATCCACAGTCAAGCCATGTGTCGTCTGGCCGCTGTTGCCCGCTTTATCAGCGACGGTCGCCGTAACGGTTAACGCCCCTTCGCTCAGCGTGGCAAGATCGGCTGCTGGCACGTCCAGCGTCCAGGCGCCGTCGGCGGCAACCGTTGCGGTGTAAGACTTCCCACCCAGCGTAACGGTAACGGTTTGTCCCGCTTCCGCGCTGGTGGAACCATGAACGGTCAGCGGCTGCTGCTGTTCTGCCGCATTAAGCACGTCGTCACCAGAAAGCGCAGCAATGCTGACCACCGGCGCGGTCTTATCTACGCTTACCGAATGAGAAACAGAGGTGCTGTTCCCCGCGCTATCCTCGGCGAAAACAGTTACCGGATAGCTGGAGCCGTCAGCAAGGGCCGCCACGTCTGCGGCAGGTACCGTTGCGCGCCAGGAACCGTTGCTCTCAATGGTCGTAGTGTAACTCTTACCGTTGAGCCACACTGTCACCTGCGTGCCGCTGGCAAACTGCGAGCTGCTGCCGGTGATCGTTACGTCGCTGCCCGCTTCCGCGGCGTTAATCACGTCGTCGCCGCTGATGGTGTCCACGGTCAGCGAAACAGAGGCCGTATTCACCTCTACATTATGGGTCTTGGTGCTGCTGTTACCCGCGCCGTCGGTGATGGTTGCGCTGATGGTCACGGTGCCGTCATGCAGGGCAGAAACCACGTTTGCCGGTAGGCCTACGCTCCATTTGCCGTTGGCATCCACCGTCGTCACGAACTGCTGCCCGTCTACGGTAAGGACCAGTTTGTCGCCGGTTGTTGCACCCGTTGCGCTGCCGCTGACGATCTGGGCCTGGCCGTGTTCCAGAGCGTTAATCACATTGTCACCCGCCATGGTGTCAAAATGAATAACCGGAGCCGTGGTATCCAGCGTGACAGCCTTGCTGGCGCTCCCTTCGTTCCCCGCCGTATCGCTCACTGAGGCCTGAATCGTGTAGCTATTATCTGCCGCGGAGGCAAGATCGGCCGCCGCAACGGTCAGACTCCATTTACCCTCTGCCTGCACGGTAGTGGTGTAGGTCTTGCCGTTAAAGGTGACGGTAACGATTTGCCCAGCCTGGGCGTTAGTGCTCCCGGAAATCGCCACGCCCGCAGCCGCTTCGCTGCCGTTGATAACGTTATCCCCGGCGACCGCATCAATGCTGACAGTCGGTGCGGTAGCATCCACGCTGTATTCATGGCCCGCCGTAGCGCCATTGCCGTTTACGTTGCTCACGCTGACCTGCACGCTGGCGTCGCCGTCTTTCAGACCGGCCAGATCCGCCGCCGGAACGGTGTACGTCCAGTTGCCGTCTGCGTCCACTTTCGCGGTGTAGG
>CAMLJN010000022.1 GCA_946480445.1 uncultured Buttiauxella sp. | reverse complement strand
GAAAGCAACGTGCTCAAGCCCGTAAATGACGCACTGGCATAATCATGAAACCGATTAAACGTTTATATCTTTCAACGGATGAAATTCACCTGGCTGATGCCAGCCTGGTGCTGGAGCTGAACAGCTGCGGCCGGGGGTTTATTACGGCCGGAACAACGCAGGACTATACGGGGAAGCTGGTGCGTCTCGATGTGGGTTACACCGATCTGGTGTTGCGCTGGTTTACCGGGTACGTGGAACGCTCGCAACCTGCGGAAAATGGCTTTCAGCGTCTCTTTGTTCGTGAGCTGGTCGGCGTATTTGAACGCCTCTGGCCATGTTCGTTTCAGCACCCCACGCTGCGCGATGTGGCCAGCTGGCTTACAGAGCACAGCGGCCTGACCTTCAGCGTGCCGGATGCAGAATATTCAGACCGTCCGATCCCACATTTCACCCACAGCGGGACGGGGTATCAGCTGCTGGATAATCTCGGAAAGGCTTTCGGCATTACGGATTACGTCTGGTATCAGCTGCCGGACGGCGCGGTATATGTTGGCGGCGCGGAAAAAGCCCTGTTTGCTGGTCGCCCGATTGAGATCCCACATGAATTTAATCAGGGGGCGGCCGGGGGGAACTCAATGACGCTTCCCCTGGTGCAGAGTCTGCGACCCGGCGTGGAGCTGAACGGGGAACGGGTGACAAAAGTCCACCTGCAAAATGACACGATGGCTGTCACCTGGACACCCCGCAACCGTGCGACGGGTAAGCCACTGCAAAAAACACCCGTTCAGCGTCAGATTGAAAGCCATTATCCGGAGCTGGCATCCGGGATGCATTTGCCAAAGTTTGGCCGTGTGATGAATCCCGTTGAGGCAGTGAAAAGCGGCAATTTCTCCGATCCGTTCCGTCCCCGCTATGCGGTTGACGTGCAGCTGCTGGACGCGGACGGCAACCCGGAAAAAGACACACCTGTTTATTCCGCCGTTCCGCTGCCGGTTCCTATGGCGGGTAATGATTCGGGGATGTTCCAGTTTCCGCCTGAAGGGACGCTGGTCGAAATTGCTTTTACTGGCGGACGGCCGGATAAGCCTTTTGTACGGCAGACCGTGCCGGACGGAACCAGCCTCCCGGATATCCAGCCTGGCGAACAGCTGCAACAGCAGCGCGCGGAAGTGTCGCAGCGCGTCACCCAGGCGGGGGACTGGGTGAGGCAGACAGACCAGACGATCAGTGAAACCTCAATGGCGCGGGTGGTTAAGGCCGATACAGAACAGCGCGAGCTGGTCAGCCGGGAAACGACAGTTAAGGCCACGGATAAAATTACCGTGCTGGGCACATCCACATTGCTGGCCGGAGCCATTCAGCAGGTGTGTACGGGGGATTACAGCCAGGCAGTCAATAACCGCGTGGCGAGTATCGGCGGCAATGATGAAACAGACATAGCCGGGAGCCAGACAGTCACAACGGGTAAAGACCTGATTGAGAAAATTGGCCAGATACGTAAAAGTGTGGCGGCCGTGCAACAGCAGATTATTGCCCCTGTGGTGTGGATTGGCTCTGGCACTATCAATGTGGCACAGCTGATGCTGGACACGCTCGACGTGGTTAAGGAGCTGGCAGAGCAAACGGCAAGCCACACGCACAGCAATACGGGAGCACCGACCAACGCGGGAGCAATCCGGAACACCGGAGCGAAAGCGGACACGCTGAACGGCAAATACTCCCCGGTGATTGGCAAGTAAACCAGTCCAGAACATAACCCGCGAAAGCGGGTTTTTTATGTCCTTCATCCCCTGGCGGGGATATCTCTTTTCTTACCTCTTAAGCGGCTATCGCTACGCGCTATCAGCGGCGCTCTGGCGCGTTCAGCCTTTTCGCACACTCAGAGCCACCCTTAAAACAGATCGTGTCCACAGCGGGGCGCTGGCGCGTCACAGCACGGCCAAAAAAATCTTTCGCAGACCAAAATCGCACTACACCGCACCCGCCTGCGGTTTTTGGATCATAAAAATTTTTCAGTTTTATTTTTCTACAAACCAGACCGCCAGACCGCGCCAGTGCTGGCGGCTTTGCGGAAAACCAGAACTGAAAAGATTGAAAAGAATTTCAGTGTTTTTCACTTTTATGGATCTGTGGAGGATCGAAAGAAAATTGTAACTATAAGATAAATAGAGAGAAAGTTAATTTTATGTGTGTTTGAAGGATCGTTTTTATTTTATGCCCATGGTCAGACTGTCAAAGCTAAAGCCAGAGCTGGCGCGGCTCTGGTGCAGACAGAAAGCTACTGGCAAACTGAAAAACTTGCGCACTATAATACTGGTTATGCATACAGCATTTGTTTTGCGAAGAGGACGAGGCAATGGGCAAAATTGCAATTAGCGGAGCGGTTTTTATCTTTCTGGCCAGAGGCGAAAAACTAAAGGATTCTGACTTCCTTCCCAGTACAGGAACGCCTGACAAAAAATATGTGTTGTGCCCACGCGGTGAAGGATGGGACGTACGTTATCTGGAGTTCGGTACGAGAGGGATTGAGTGGTTGCCGATTGCAGAACAACTTTTCGCCAATGAGCCGGAGGCATGGCAAGCGGCATATGGACATTGGATGGAAATATGTAAGCGCTGGGAAAATTTTTTGACTATTTCTGGTGCTGATCAACAGCATAGCTCTTTTGACTCGTGCGACACTTTTGCGACACTGGGGCTTGAAAAGTAAAAAGCCACCTTGCGGAAGGTGGCTTAACAATATGATTTTAAAGCTAAAATTTGGTGGCCCCTGCTGGACTTGAACCAGCGACCAAGCGATTATGAGTCGCTTAGTGGTAGTCTCTAATCGCATTGCACCACCAGATGAGAAAAAAGGGGGCGCAGGCGGCCTTGCTGTCGGTATCCTCGGCGCGCTGAAAGCTGCGGGAGGGCTATGGTTTGGCTGGAGTGGGGAAGTGGGCGATGCCGATGCGCCGTTAAAAAAGGTCAAAAAGGGCAATATCACCTGGGCCTCTTTTAACCTGTGCGAGGAGGATTACGAACAGTATTACCTGCAATTCTCCAACGCCGTGCTGTGGCCTGCGTTTCATTATCGCCTCGATCTGGTTGATTTTCAGCGCGAGGCCTGGGATGGTTATGCCCGCGTCAACACTCTGCTGGCTAATAAACTCAAGCCGCTGGTCGAAACAGACGACATTCTGTGGATCCACGATTATCATCTGCTGCCTTTCGCGGCCGAATGTCGTAAGCAGGGGCTGAATAACCGCATCGGTTTCTTTTTGCATATTCCTTTCCCGACGCCTGAAGTGTTTAACGCTTTGCCACCTCATGAAGAGCTGATAGAGGCGCTGTGCGACTATGACCTGCTAGGGTTCCAGACCGAAAACGACCGTCAGGCGTTCCTCGACTGCGTAGCCAGCCAGACCCGGCTTGATCATCTCGACAAGCACCAGCACCAGGCTTTCGGGAAGACATTCCACACGGAAGTGTATCCAATAGGCATTGAGCCTGACGACATCGCGCAGAATGCTCAGGGGCCGCTGCCGCCGAAGCTTGCGCAGCTTAAAGCCGAACTGGGCAGCGTGAAGAACATCTTCTCCGTGGAGCGTCTGGACTATTCTAAAGGCCTGCCGGAGAGATTCCTGGCCTTTGAAGCGCTGCTGGAAAACTACCCGCAGCACCACGGCAAAATTCGCTACACGCAGATTGCACCTACCTCACGGGGCGATGTGCAGGCCTACCAGGATATTCGCCATCAGCTGGAAACCGAGGCCGGACGCATCAACGGCAAGTACGGGCAGCTTGGCTGGACGCCACTGTATTACCTGAATCAGCATTTCGATCGCAAGCTGTTGATGAAAGTGTTTCGCTATGCGGAAGTTGGCCTGGTCACGCCGCTGCGCGACGGGATGAATCTGGTGGCAAAAGAGTATGTTGCGGCCCAGGATCCGGCCAATCCCGGCGTATTGGTTTTGTCCAAATTCGCTGGCGCGGCTAATGAATTGACCTCGGCGCTGATTGTTAATCCTTATGACAGGGATGATGTGGCGAGCGCCCTCGACAGAGCCTTAACCATGCCTCTGGCCGAACGAATTTCACGTCATAGCGAGATGATGTCGGTCATCTGCAACAACGATATTAATCACTGGCAGGAGAGGTTTGTGGCAGATTTAAAGCAGGTCGTGCCACGCAGCGATGAGTTGCATTTGCAGCAGAAAGTGGCAACGTTTCCTAAACTTGCATAATTTTATGTTGCCGGTGGAGGGCGCTTGCGCCTCTCCGCCCTGCCTCTTTGCTCCCGGCAAGCCGCGGAGCGTGAATTATCAGGCGTTATTTTGCGGATCGTTTTTCTCAAATCAGCGGGACTAACAGCACATCTATTTTACTCGACGCAATCACCGCTTTCGCGGAAGAAACTGCTTTGTTAAAAAAGCCCTGATTATGGTTGCCGCAGATCACTAAATCCACATCCTGATGCCCACACAGGTTGAGAATATGTTCGCTCAGCTCGCCGGTGGCAATCACCGTGTTTGCGACAGGGTAGCCCGCTTTATCGGCGAGTTCTGCGAGAAAAAGCTGCGTCTCTTCCAGCATCAGCTCGCGGAGGTTCTCCATCATCGGCGCGGCGAACTGATTGTAGATTTCCGGATCGGAAGCCAGCGTTATCAAGGTAATACGGCCATTAACGGGCCTGACTATGGAGACGGCCTTTTCCACCAGCCGGTGGCTTTCCGGTGAAACGGCAACGGCGACAAGAACATGTGTGTAACTCATAGCAGCCTCCTGCGATGCAGTGAATGGCAGTTAACAATTCTCTTACGCTAAATTTAACATTGGCACAACAAGAGTACCCGCAAGAAATGTGAGCCTGCCCATAGAAATACTTCAATTATTCTTATGTAATGAAATTGTCATCCTTCGGGCTGTCCGCTCAGGGTGAATAAACAATCAGCCTTTCGAATTATTTTTAATGCCCAATACCGATAGTTGCGGTCAGTAATTAGCGCAATTCAAATGATTGTCCAGGGGTAAAATTCAAAGTCATTGTAATGTAAGCAACTGATAAATATTACATTATCCTCTTATTCCGCCCGGCAGTGTGATCGCTATAGCACTTTTGGATCGCGAAGTGATAAAGAAATGACTGAAAAGTCATAAAGTTGTTGCTCAAAAGAGCAGCTATTCTTGTTATCAGGCTAAGGAAATTCCTGATTTGCCTGGAAAATGAACAATTGAAAAGCCTTGCTGATGGTTCCAGGTGAAATATCTGATAAATTTTTGTGATCTGTGTCACATAAATTCTAAAATCGCCGTTGGCTGCATTGTATGTGCTATGGGCTACGAGTAGAGTTTGCCCGAATTAGGAAAAATCTTAGTTTTTTGTAAAGAATTGAGAATGAGGTTAAGTATTCTGCCGACGACACGGCTGAACCCCCTCTGGGAACAGCATCGCAGGCAAAACGCGACATCGACTAATGCATTTTTTGGCCGTAACGATTGTTTCACTTTTTTACCGGGCCTGCCCGGCGACATCACGGGGTGCGGATTAACCGCATAAAATAATAGTTGGTTATTCGGGATGGGAAAAATGCATACATCCGAGTTGCTAAAACATATATACGACATTAATTTGTCTTATTTACTGCTGGCACAAAGGCTTATCAGTGAAGATAAAGCTTCAGCTATGTTTCGCTTAGGCGTTGCTGAAGATATGGCAAATACCTTAAGAGAATTAACGCTGCCGCAAATGGTGAAATTAGCGGAGACCAATCAGCTGATTTGTCAGTTCCGTTTTAATGATAACCAGACTATTACTCGCCTGACGCAAGACTCGCGTGTGGATGATTTACAGCAAATTCATACGGGAATTTTGTTATCTACCCGCTTATTAAATGAGGTGTCAGCCAGCGACGAGGCACCGAAGAAAAAAAGGGCGTAACAAAATGAGCGAAAAAAGCATTGTCCAGGAAGCGCGCGATATACAACTTGCCATGGAGCTCATTACCCTGGGCGCCAGGCTGCAAATGCTGGAAAGCGAAACGCAGCTTAGCCGTGGACGCTTAATCAAGCTGTATAAAGAGCTTCGTGGTAGCCCCCCGCCAAAAGGAATGCTGCCGTTTTCCACGGACTGGTTTATGACCTGGGAGCAGAATATCCATGCCTCGATGTTCTGCAATGCCTGGCAGTTCCTGTTACGTAGCGGACAATGCAACGGCGTTGATGCGGTTATCAAAGCCTACCGTTTGTATCTGGAACAATGTCCTTCACAGCCCGAAGGCCCGCTGCTGGCTTTAACCCGTGCATGGACGCTGGTGCGATTTGTTGAGAGCGGGATGCTCCAGCTAAGCCGCTGTCACTGCTGCGGCGGCAACTTTATCACCCATGCCCACCAGCCTCCGGGCAGCTTTGCCTGCAGTTTGTGTCAGCCGCCATCACGAGCGGTAAAAAGACGTAAACTTTCCACAAATACTGCCGATATTATTCCACAACTGCTGGATGAACAGGTGGAACAGGCCGTTTAACAGGCCCTGTGTGTACGAGCACTCCAGCAGCGGTAAGCGATTACCGCTGCTTTTTTTTGCCCTGCACCCGGAAAACGTAAACCGCCCGCCTGTGAGTCCTTGCCACACACTACAGCAGAAGGACTGACTCGTGCTGATATTAATAGGTTACCTGGTCGTACTCGGGACAGTATTCGGCGGCTATATGATGACCGGTGGTCACCTGGGGGCGCTGTATCAGCCCGCTGAATTTGTCATCATCGGGGGCGCGGGTATTGGTGCATTTATCGTCGGCAATAATGGTAAGGCCATTAAAGGTACGCTAAAGGCGTTACCATTGTTATTTCGCCGCTCGAAATACACCAAAAGTATGTATATGGATTTGATGGCGTTACTTTATCGCCTGATGGCTAAATCTCGCCAGCAGGGAATGTTTTCCCTGGAACGTGACATTGAAAACCCCAAAGAAAGTGAAATATTTGCCAGCTATCTGCGAATATTAGCGGACGCCATGATGCTTGATTTTATTGTGGATTATTTGCGCCTGATCATCAGCGGAAATATGAATACTTTTGAGATTGAAGCGCTAATGGATGAAGAAATTGAAACCCACGAAAGCGAAGCGGAAATACCTGCAAACAGCCTGGCATTAATGGGGGATTCATTACCCGCGTTCGGTATTGTCGCGGCGGTAATGGGGGTCGTTCACGCGCTGGCCTCCGCCGATCGCCCGGCCGCTGAACTGGGCGGGTTAATCGCGCACGCGATGGTGGGCACCTTCCTCGGCATTCTGCTGGCCTATGGTTTTATCTCCCCGCTGGCAACCGTTTTACGTCAAAAAAGTGCCGAAACCACCAAGATGATGCAGTGCGTCAAGGTGACGCTGCTGTCCAGCCTGAATGGTTATGCACCGCCGATTGCCGTTGAATTTGGTCGTAAAACGCTCTACTCCAGCGAGCGTCCTTCTTTTGTGGAGCTTGAAGAGCACGTTCGGGCCGTTCGTTCACCGAACGCGCAGGCGCGCGCCACGGAAGAAGAAGTATGAAGAATCAGGCCCATCCCATTATTGTCGTAAGACGCCGCAAACATAAGCACGGTGGCGGCCACCACGGTGGCTCCTGGAAGATTGCCTACGCGGACTTTATGACCGCCATGATGGCGTTCTTCCTGGTGATGTGGCTGATCTCCATCTCCAGCCCGAAAGAGCTGGCGCAAATTGCTGACTACTTCAAAACGCCGCTGGCTGCGGCTATCACCGGCGGGCAGCGCATTGCTGACAGCTCAAGCCCCATCCCCGGCGGTGGTGATGACGTGACCCAGCAGCAGGGCGAGGTGAAAAAACAGCCGGACATTGACGAGCTGAAAAAGCGTATGGAAACCAACCGCCTCAAGCGGCTGCGTGACCAGCTCGATCAGCTGATCGAAGCGGACCCAAAACTGCGCGCGCTGCGGCCCCATTTGCAGATCGATTTAGTCCAGGAAGGCCTGCGCATCCAGATCATCGACAGTCAGAACCGACCGATGTTTAAAAACGGCAGTGCGGAAGTGGAACCTTATATGCGCGACATTCTGCGCAGCATTGCGCCGCTGCTTAACGATCTTCCAAACAAAATCAGTCTTTCCGGCCATACAGATGACCTGCCGTACGCCATGGGCGAGCGCGGCTACAGCAACTGGGAGCTTTCCGCCGACCGTGCAAATGCCTCGAGGCGCGAGCTGATGTACGGTGGATTGACCGACGGAAAAGTCCTGCGCGTGGTGGGCATGGCCTCCACAATGCAGGTCAGCGACCGCGGGCCGTTCGATGCCATAAACCGTCGCATCAGCCTGCTGGTGCTGAACAAACAAGCCGAGCAAGCCATCGTGCATGAAAACGCAGAAAGCGACAATCAGCCGTTGAGCACTCTGAAAGAACCTGCCGCCGTGGCTCCGGCGCAGCCCACTTTACCGCCACAACCAGGTACGAGGTGATAGCGTGAGTATGGATATCAGCGATTTTTACCAGACATTTTTTGACGAGGCCGACGAGCTATTGGCCGATATGGAACAGCACCTGCTGGATCTGGTACCCGAAGCGCCGGACTCAGAGCAGCTCAACGCCATTTTCCGCGCGGCCCATTCGATAAAAGGGGGCGCCGGGACGTTCGGCTTCTCCATTTTGCAGGAAACGACCCATCTGATGGAGAACCTGCTGGACGAGGCCCGTCGCGGTGAAATGCAGCTTAACACCGACATTATCAACCTATTTTTGGAAACCAAAGATATTATGCAGGAACAGCTGGACGCTTATAAAAGCTCAACGGAGCCTGATGCCGCGAGCTTCGACTACATCTGTAAAGCGCTGCGCCAGCTGGCGCTGGAAGCCAAAGGCGACGTGCCTGCCGCCCCCGCTAAACTGAAGGTGGTTGAGAATGAAGCGCCGACAGCAGGGGCGGCTTCCAGCGACGGCAAACTGCGGGTGGCTATCGGCGGACTCAAAGAGAGCGAGCGCGACCTGCTGCTTGAAGAGCTGGCAAATCTTGGCACCCTCAGCGATATCGAGAAGGGCGACACCTCCGTCACCGCTACCCTTGAAACCAGCGTTAGCGCCGACGATATCACCGCCGTTCTGTGCTTTGTGATTGAAGCGGAGCAGATAGCCTTCCTGCCGCTGACCGCGGCCGCTGGGGCCGTTGAAGTGGTGGAAGAAACCGCTGCGGCCGTGGTGGCTGCCAACGCTGAAGCGGTAGCGCCCGTCGAACCCGCCGCGGCAAAACCCGTTGCTCGCCTCGAGCGTGAAACGAAACCTGCGTCGCGCGCAGCCGAATCCACCAGCATTCGCGTAGCGGTAGAAAAAGTCGACCAGCTGATAAACCTCGTCGGCGAACTGGTGATCACCCAGTCCATGCTTGCCCAGCGCTCAAACGAGCTTGATCCGGTTAATCACGGCGAGCTGATCACCAGCATGGGCCAGCTGCAACGCAACGCCCGCGATTTGCAGGAATCGGTGATGTCGATTCGTATGATGCCGATGGAATACGTCTTCAGCCGCTTCCCGCGCCTGGTGCGTGATCTGGCGGGCAAGCTGAATAAGCAGGTTGAACTGACGCTGTTGGGCAGCTCCACCGAACTCGACAAAAGTCTGATTGAACGCATTATCGACCCCTTAACGCACCTGGTGCGCAATAGTCTCGACCACGGCATCGAGTCACCGGAAAAACGGCGCGCCGCCGGGAAATCGGAAGTGGGTAACCTGACGCTGTCTGCGGAACATCAGGGCGGCAATATCTGCATCGAGGTCATTGATGACGGTGCCGGCCTGAACCGTGAACGCATCCTCGCTAAAGCGCTTTCCCAGGGCATGGCGGTGAGCGAAAACATGTCCGACGATGAAGTGGGCATGCTTATCTTTGCGCCGGGCTTCTCCACCGCCGAGCAGGTGACGGATGTCTCAGGCCGTGGCGTAGGCATGGACGTGGTGAAACGTAATATCCAGGAGATGGGCGGCCACGTTGAGATCCAGTCTAAAGCCGGTGCGGGCACCACCATTCGTATTCTGCTGCCGCTGACGCTGGCTATCCTTGATGGCATGTCCGTTAAGGTTGCCGATGAGGTATTTATTCTGCCGCTTAACGCCGTGATGGAATCGCTCCAGCCGAAGGATGACGATCTGCATCCGCTGGCCGGGGGGGAACGTGTGCTTGAAGTCCGCGGGGAGTACCTGCCGCTGGTCGAACTGTGGAAGCTTTTCGATGTGGCAGGGGCCAAAACGGAAGCCACTCAGGGCATTGTCGTGATCCTGCAAAGTGCGGGCCGTCGCTATGCATTGCTGGTCGATCAGCTGATTGGTCAGCATCAGGTGGTGGTCAAAAACCTGGAAAGTAACTACCGCAAGGTGCCGGGAATATCAGCCGCCACCATTCTCGGGGACGGCAGCGTTGCGCTGATCGTGGATGTTTCCGCACTGCAAAACTTAAACCGTGAACAACGTCTGGCCGGCACCGCCGCCTGATTCTGAAGATTAAAAATAGGTACGCAAATGAACGCATTAACCGCTGTGACAAAACTGACCGGCGAGCCGTCAGGACAGGAGTTTCTGGTCTTTACGCTCGGTGATGAAGAGTACGGCATAGATATTTTGAAAGTGCAGGAAATTCGCGGCTACGACCAGGTGACCCGCATTGCCAACACGCCGCCCTTTATTAAAGGCGTCACCAACCTGCGCGGCGTCATTGTGCCGATCCTCGATCTGCGCGTGAAGTTCGATCAAAGTGACGTTGAGTACAATGAAAATACCGTGGTGATTGTCCTGAACCTCGGGCAGCGCGTGGTCGGCATCGTGGTGGACGGCGTGTCTGACGTGCTGTCGCTGACCGCCGAGCAGATCCGTCCGGCACCGGAGTTTGCCGTAACCCTGTCGACGGAATACCTGACCGGACTGGGCGCACTCGGTGAGCGTATGCTGATTCTGGTGAACATTGAGAAACTGCTGAACAGCGAAGAGATGGCGCTGGTGGATATTGCCACCAGTCGTGTGGCATAAAACGCGCCAGCGGAGGAGAGCATGTTGATCATCCACCGCAGGCGTTTTACAGGCAGGGCGGATAGGCTTGCGCTATCCGCCTGTTAAAATCAGGCGCTTAAGCTTCGATCTCTTCCCCCATCTCCACCGGTTCTTCCATCAATCCTTCGTTTTTCGACAGCATCGCCGTGGCGACACCGTTACCCAGCACGTTAATGGCAGAGCGCCCCATATCCAGTAAGTGGTCAATGCCCATCAGCAGCAGAATACCGGCGACGGGAATATTGAAGCTTGGGATGGTGGCGGCCAGTACCACCAGCGCGGAACGCGGCACGCCTGCGATACCTTTTGAGGCCAGCATCAGGGTCAGCATCAGCACCACGATCTCTGAGAAGCCGAGGTGGACGTTATAGGCCTGGGCGATAAACATCGACGCAAACGAACAGTACACCATCGAGCCGACCAGGTTAAAAGAGTAGCCGATCGGCAGCACAAATGAGGCGATATTGCGCGAGCAGCCAAAGCGGGTGAGCTGATCCAGGGTTTTCGGGTAGGCTGCCTCGGAACTGCTGGTGGTGAAGGCGACCAGCACAGGATCCTTGAGCATCGTCAGCAGGCGGAAAATATCGCGCCTGAGCACCATATAGCCCACGCCAATCAGCACCAGGCAGGTCAGCACAATGGCCAGGTAATAGCCGCCGATAAACGAAGCGTAGTTAAGCAGGATACCCAGCCCTTCAGTGGCTATCACCGAGGAGATGGCGGCAAAAATGGCCAGCGGAGCCACGTACATCACATAGCCGGTGACCTTCAGCATAATGTGCGACACCACGTCCAGCGCGGCCACCAGCGGCGCATTAAATTTCTCGCCCAGCGATGCCCCGGCAATACCGAAGAACAGGGAGAAAACGACAATCTGCAAAATCTCGTTATTCGCCATTGCCCCGGCAATGCTGGTGGGGAAGGTATGTGCGATAAAGCTTTTCAGCGACATACCGCTGACCGCCAGCCCCGTTTGCACATCGCCCGCCGGGACTTGCAGGTTCATGCCCGCGCCTGGATGTTGCAGGGTGACGATAAACAAGCCGACCAGAATGGAGAGCACCGACGAGGAGACAAACCAGATCATGGCTTTGCCACCGACGCGGCCAATGGTGGAGGTTTCGCCCATTTTCATGATGCCCACGGTCAGCGTACTGAACACCAGTGGGGCAATCACCATTTTGATAAGACGAAGAAAAATATCGGTAAACAGCGTGATATTGTCGGCGTAGCTTTTGACCAGCTCGGCGGCCGCGTATTCGTGAATTGCCGCACCGCTCAAAATCCCGGCGATCATAAATAAAAGGATGAACAGCGTGAGTCTGTTTGAACTTGCCACTTACGTAATAACCCCTGTCGATAATGGATTTGCATTCAACTCGTTGAACCGATGATAATATTTATAATTGTCCAACAAATACTTCCGCATTAAATTGAAGCAAACCGACGCGTTATTCAACTAATTTTTACTTTTTATTGCTTTTGTTAATCGCAACGCCTGCTGGCTAATTTGTGAGGAATGTCACATATCAATGAATATATCCTCTTCATGTTGCATTCAGATAGCGGGAAGGTATAGATAACTCACTGATATTCATCTTTAAAACCTGTCAATACGACATTTGGCTGGTCCTCGCGTGGCGCGCTGGTTTATTCCCGCTTCCTAAACTAAATTTCTAATTATTAGTGAGTTAATGTCACTAATTGTCTCAGGGCGTTACACGCCGTACGCATTCACGTTGAGGACGACACAATGAAGAAAATCGCTATTCTGACATTTTGTGCAAGTAGCCTGTTACTTAGCGTGAGTCCGGCACGGGCGGTGACCAGCAGCGGGACCATCGGGGCGACATTGACCCTGACCAACGGCTGCCTGATTAACGGATCGCCTGCCCAGAACGGCATTAACTTCGGTACGCTGAACTTTGGTACCAGCCCTGCCACCTTCACCACCTTGACCACCACGCTGACCGGCGCGGCGGGCGGCAACAGCTTTGGTATCCAGTGCACTACCGGGGCGACTTACAGCGTGCAGGTCACCGGCAGTACAAACGCTGCTCCGGGCACCGTTGCCGGCACGCCCGGTACGCCGGCCCGCTATCTGATAAACAGCACCGATGCCACCCAGGGCGTGGCCTACAGCATCTTCAGCGACAACGGCTTTGCCAACGTGATCGCCAACAATACGGCGATCCCGAAAGCCTCCACCACCGCGGGCGTTGATAACTATATTGTCTACGGGCGAATTCAGGGCGGCGGGAACAGCGTCACGGTGTTGCCGGGTACTTATACAGATACCATCAACGTCAGCGTGACCTACTGACGCTTCACCTCAGCGCTTTAAAATTTTAAAGGAACTGACAGCAGCTGCGACTGCTGAGGGCTTCGCTTTGCTTAAAATCCACGCACTGACTTTCATCGGCGTACTTTTTGTCTTCCCGGCGGCAGCGTTGACCGTATCGGGGAAGTCATTTCAGGTGGGGGCGACTATCACGCCCGGCTGCTCGGTGACCAGTGGGACGGGCAGCGTGTTTGGCACCTTTAACTTCGGCAGCCATTCGGGCGTAGAGAGCGGGGTTGCCAGCGCCGCGTTTATTGCCAACGGATCGCTGTCGCTGGCCTGCACGCCGGGGGTTGCGCTGAGCATGAGTATTAACGGCGGGCAAAACTATACCACCGTGCGCAGGATGGTACGCTCCGGTGGCAGCGAGGCGGTGCCATACCGTCTGTACACCAGCAGCTCCCTGTCGGCGAGCAGCGAAATCCCGGTTAACCAACCGGTGACGATCGCCTACACCGACAGCAATAACATTGCGTTGCCCTTATACGGCGCCGCGCAGCTTACAGGTTTTAGTCCGGCGGGGACTTATACCGACCAACTCACCGTGACGCTGTCATGGTAACCAGGGAGATGCAAAATGAGACAGTGGATCAGGTATCACGTAGCGGCTGTAGGGCTGCTGGCTTGCGCCCAGGCCTGTGCCGCCAGCAACGTGCTGATTTGGCCTATCGACCCCTATCTGGCGGCCGATGCAAATGCAACCGAGCTGTGGATCCAGAATCAGGGTACCAGCGTCACGACCATGCAGGTGAGGGTGATTGGCTGGGAGCAGCAGGGTGGGCATGAACGCTACCAGCAGCAGCAGGACGTGGTCGCCAGCCCGCCGATTGTCAGCGTGCAGGGGGGCAGCAAGCAGCTTATCCGGCTGATCAAACAAAAAGACGTGCCCGCCGGGCGGGAGCTGGCATACCGGATTGTGGTAGACGAAATCCCACAGTCTACGGACGACAGCAAGCCGCAAATGGGGCTAAAGCTTCAGATGCGTTACTCCATCCCTCTTTTTTCCTACGGTCGCGGCATTGCGACACAAAAAGCCGCGAGCCATCATGCGTTTGCTGATACGAACAAGCTTAGCTGGCGCGTAATTAACGACAACGGCAAACCTGCGCTACAGGTCAGCAACCGGGGCGATGTGCATGTGCGCCTGAGTAAAGCCATGCTCAAACAGGGGAGCCAGCAGCGCGTATTGGCCGACGGTCTGATGGGCTATGTGCTGGCGAACAGTGAACGTGTCTGGCCGCTGCCCGCTTCCTTAACCCGACCGACCCAGCTTTCCGCCACCATTAACGCGCCAGATGCAGTATGGCAATCCGCGCCGGTCAATTAATCCGGTTCCTGCCGATGGCGATGCTGCTTTCTTCTTTGTCTCCCGGCGTGCAGGCCGATGGCGTGGATGATGCATTGCCGCCGCCGCCGCGCGCCCCCGAGGCTGATACCGCGGCGGTTTTCCATTTGTCGCTGGTTTTTAACCAGTGGGACAGCGGCCTGGTGGTGCCGGTCACCCAGCGCAGCGGTCAATATTTTATTGCCAGCGCGGATTTACAGCGTGCCGGGCTACCGGGGGATAAGCTGCCCGCAGGTGAGGTAAACGTGTCAACTCTGCCTTCTGTGCGCGCGAACTACGACAGTGCGGGCCAGCGCCTTTTGTTGACTGTGCCGAGCGAATGGCTGCCGGCGCAGGCCCTCACTCTGGGCGGCCGCGATGCGCGCGTTAAACCACTCAGCGGAAGAGGGGCGCTGCTTAATTACGACATTTATACCAGCAATACGCAAAACGGCGGCAGTCAGGCATCGGCCTGGCATGAGCTGCGGATGTTCAGCGACAGCTACAGCCTGTCCTCAACCGGCACGCTGCGTAAAGACATTTCCGGTTACAGCAGCGGCAGCGAAGGATATCGTCGCTATGACACCACGCTAACCGGCACTGACGAAAACGCGGTACTGAGCTGGTCGGCGGGGGATGTGATCGGTGATGCGCTGAGCTGGAGCAGCAGCGTACGCGTGGGCGGCGTCTCCGTTGGGCGGGATTTTTCACTGCGTCCGGACCTTATTACCTATCCGCTGCCCGCGTTTTCCGGCGAGGCGGCGGTACCTTCCACCGTGGATGTCTTTATTAACGGCTATCGAACGGGCAGCACACAGCTGCAGCCGGGGCCGTTTACGCTGACCAATCTGCCCTATGTTAACGGTTCCGGCGATGCGGTGCTGGTGACCACCGACGCCCTCGGGCGGCAGGTTTCCACCACGCTGCCTTTTTATGTCGCCAGCGAATTGCTAAAACCGGGGCTAAGCGACGGGGCGCTGACGCTTGGCAGCCTGCGCCGCGACTATGGTGTGAAAAACTTTTCCTACGGTCCCGCCGTCGCCAGCGGGACTTACCGCTATGGCGTCAGCGAGTACTGGACGATGGAAAGCCACGCGGAGGGTGCCGAGTCTCTGGCTTCAGGCGGACTGGGAACGCTGGTGAAACTGGGCAGTTTTGGGGTGGTGAACGGCGCTTACTCCCGCAGTGAAATGCGCGGGCAGGGTGGACAGCAGATCAACTGGGGATACCAGTACAATACTGACTGGTTCAATATTGGTACCCAGCACAGCCATCGCGATCGCGGCTTTGGCAACCTGGCGCTGTATGATTCTCCCGACCTGTACGACGACAATCATCAGCCTATCGCCAGCCTCAGCCGCAGCACGGATCAGTATTCCCTCTCCTTTAATCTGGGCCAGTACGGCAATCTGGGCGCGGCGTGGATCGACGTGCGCAGTTTCGACAATGAAAAAACTCAGCTGCTTAATCTGTCGTGGAGTAAAAACCTGTGGGGTAACAGCAGCTTTTATCTCGCCGCCAGTCACGACCCGGCCAACAGCGGCTGGACGATGGCGCTCTCTTTGCAGGTGCCGTTTGGCCCTCAGGATAACGTGGCTCTTAGCGTTGAAAATACCCCGGATGCGGGCAGCACGCAGCGGGTTAACTACAGCCGTGCGATGCCAAGCGACGGCGGCTTTAGCTGGAATATGGCCTATGCCCGGCGCAGCCGCACCGACGACTATCAGCAGGCCACGCTGGGCTGGCGCAACAACAAAGTGGAACTCCAGGGCGGGGCCTACGGACAGCGCGACAGCTATACCCAGTGGGGGGAGATGTCCGGTTCTGTCGTGATGATGGACAACACCCTGTTTGCCGCTAACCGCATTAACGATGCCTTTGTGGTCGTCAGCACGGACGGGCAGCGTAATGTGACGGTGAATTATGAAAATCAGCCAATGGGGGCCACGGATGACGAGGGCTATCTGCTGATAAGCGGCGTCTCGTCTTACTACCCGGCGAGCTACAGCGTCGACACGCTCAACTTACCGGCCGACACCGCACTTAAACAAACGGAGCAGCGCATCGCCCTGCGGCGACACTCAGGCTACCTGCTGAGTTTCCCGATGGAACAGCAGCGTGCCGCAAGCGTCATCCTGCATGATGAAACAGGGAAACCGCTGCCGGTGGCAAGCCAGGTCTATCGCCAGCTGCAAACGCCGGTGCCGGTGGGGTACGACGGCATCGCCTGGCTGGAAAATCTCAGTCAGGTTAATGCGCTGACCGTCACCCTGCCGGACGGCAAACGTTGCGGCACCACGCTGAGGCTGCCGGAAAAAAGCGATCATAAGCTGAATACCTACGGCCCGTTAATTTGCCGGTGGGAGGGCCGCGGTGGCTAAATACCTGTGGCTTATCGGTCTTCTCCTGCTCAGTGCAACAGCGCCGCTACGGGCGGCCTGTACGCTTAGCGGTTCGAATACGGCCTCTTTTGGGACGCAGAGTTCGTTTGTGGTGAATACGACGGTGCAATCCACCTCGGCCACCTTCTCGCTGGCCTGCGACACCGTGCTGAATTTGCTGACCTCAGATAACGTCACCCTGACTTACCTGAGCGCTATGCCCGCGGCCACCGGTACCCGAGGCTCTCTGCGCCGCACGGATGTGCCTGCAAATACCGATAATGTGCCCGTTATGGTCTGCGGTCAGGCGGCCTGCGCGAATAACAGCGAGGTGCAGATTGGCGGCACCTATACCTGGAGCGGCGCCACGCTGCTCGGGCTGCTAACCAGCAAGCGTTACGACCTGCCGCTTTACTTTCGCACGGTGAGCGGACAAAACATCAGCGCCGGGCCGTACCAGGTAGTGCTTAACTTCCGCCTGGACTGGAACATTTGTAGCCTTGGCATAGCGGTATGTCTGGCCTATCAGACAGGGAACAGCTCGCCCACCTCCACGCTTTCGCTAACCGTGACAAACGATTGTACGGCGATCTCCGCCCCGGACGTCAGCTTCGACAGCGCGCCGCTGGTGCAGAACTTCAAAAGTGTTTCGCAAACCGTCGGCATCACCTGCACCAAGGGCAGCACCTATACCGTGGGTGTGAACAACGGTAGTCATGCAAACGGCAGCCTGCGGCGCATGGCGAGCGGCGGCAACTTTATGAGCTACGAAATCTACAAGGCCAACGGCACCGACCGCTGGGGCAGCGTCGGCAGTGAACGCTGGGCAAGCGGGGTCTCTTCAGCCGTCAGCACCGACGGGCTGCTGCGCAGCTATAACTACGTTGCAAAAGTGTTGACCAACCAGAGCACGCCGCCCGCCGGAACCTATACCGATACGGTAGTAGTGGATATTGCGTTTTGAATTTGCTGTGAGCGCTCAAAACCTCAGGCGGGCGCAACGTCAGCTTCAAAGACAATTTTCAGCCTCCTAATTTCACGTAAAGTTCCCCAGGCCTATGCCGATAACGTTGATACAAGTCATTCATAGGATGTTATATGTTGAACCGTATTCGCGTTGTCACCATGCTGATGATGGTGCTGGTAGTGTTTGCGCTGCTGCAGCTTATTTCAGGTGGCATATTTTTTAACGCACTAAAGGATAATAACGATAACTCGGCCGTTTCTCGTGAGTTACGTGTTCAGCAATCGGAACTGCATTACGCGTGGGATTTGCTGCTGCAAACCCGTATTAACCTCAGCCGCTCCTCTGCGCGCTCCCTGCTGGATGCGAGCAACGGCCAAAGCGCGGCAAAATCAGATCTTCTCAACAGCGCCAAAACCACCCTGGCCGAATCGCAAAAGCACTATGCGGCCTTTAAGCAGGTTCCCTCTATTTCCCCGGAAATGAGCGCGGTGGTTAAAGATATAGATGACGACTATCAGAACTACTCCCGGGCGCTAAATGAGCTTATCGGGCTGCTGGAAAAAGGGAACCTGGACGCCTATTTTGCCCAGCCGACGCAGGGCATGCAAAACGCGCTGGAGAAAGTTTTCCAGCAGTATCTGGCGATGAACGAACGCACCTACGAACAGGCTTACCTGAAGAGCAGCAGCGACTATAGCTTTGCTAAATGGCAGATGGCGGTTATGGCGTTAGCGCTGGGCGGCATCATTGTGCTGGTCTGGTTCGGTATGCGCGGTATTTTGCTTAAGCCGCTGGCCGTTGCTATCGGCCATATCCGCGAAATCGCCAACGGCAACCTGACGGAAAATGTGCTCAGCAGCGGGCGCAATGAAATCAGCGAGCTGACCGCCAGCCTGCGCCATATGCAGCAGGCGTTAATCACAACCGTGGGCAGCGTGCGTGAGGGATCTGACGCGATTTACAGCGGGGCGACGGAAATTGCCGCCGGGAATAACGATCTCTCTTCACGTACCGAACAGCAGGCGGCTTCCCTGGAAGAAACCGCCGCCAGCATGGAAGAGCTAACCGCGACGGTTAAACAGAACGCCGAAAACGCGCGTCAGGCTTCTCAGCTGGCGCTGAGCGCTTCCGAAACGGCTTCACGCGGCGGGAAAGTGGTGGATGGGGTGGTGAAAACCATGCATGACATCGCAGGCTCATCGAAAAAAATTGCCGATATCACCAGCGTGATCGACGGGATTGCCTTCCAGACCAATATTCTTGCCCTCAACGCCGCTGTCGAAGCCGCCAGAGCAGGGGAGCAGGGCCGTGGCTTCGCCGTTGTTGCGGGAGAAGTTCGCAATCTGGCAAGCCGCAGCGCTCAGGCCGCCAAAGAAATAAAATCTCTTATTGTAGACTCTGTTAATCGCGTGAATACCGGCTCCGTGCTGGTGGAAAGCGCCGGTGAAACGATGAGCGATATTGTCAACGCCGTGACCCGCGTGACCGACATCATGGGGGAAATCGCTTCGGCCTCAGACGAACAAAGCCGCGGTATCGATCAGGTCGCGCTGGCGGTCTCTGAAATGGATCGCGTTACCCAGCAGAATGCCTCGCTGGTTGAAGAGTCCGCGTCTGCGGCAGCGGCGCTCGAAGAACAGGCGAGCCTGTTAACCCAGGCCGTGGCCGCTTTCCGTCTGAAAACTCAGGGGCAGACCCGGCGTACGGCTGTATCGGTCGCGGCAAACCCGCTAGTGCTAAATACGCCTAAACCCGCCACCGCCGGTGGAGATGATAACTGGGAGACTTTCTGAAGGCCCTTTCTGACCGCAGCCCGGCTCATGTTTCCCGGTAGCGGTCAGCGTATTTACCCGGGTAAGCGTTGCCGTTCGCGTGATACCGGAGCGATTGATAACTCCGGGGTGCTGGTCACCCCCTGATTGTGACTAAGAAGGCGCTATGACATCACCCCCGTCCACAGGACAAACGTCATTAATGTTACAGATGACACAGCGTCTGCCGCTGTCCGACACGCATTTTCGTCGGATATGTCAGTTGATTTACCAGCGCGCAGGGATTGTGCTGGCAGACCACAAACGGGATATGGTTTACAACCGCCTGGTTCGTCGCCTGCGCATGTTAGGGCTGGATGATTTTGGACGCTACCTGAGCATGCTGGAGTCCAACGCCAACAGCGCGGAGTGGCAGGCATTTGTTAACTCGCTGACCACCAACCTTACGGCCTTCTTTCGGGAAGGACACCATTTTCCGGTGCTGGCGGATCACGCCCGAAAGCGCAGCGGCGAATACCGGGTCTGGAGCGCGGCGGCATCGACAGGCGAAGAGCCGTACTCCATCGCCATCACGCTTGCCGATGTGCTGGGCATGGCACCCGGCCGCTGGAAGGTTTTTGCCAGCGACATTGACACCCAGGTGCTGGAAAAGGCGCGCAGCGGCGTTTATCGCCAGGAAGAGCTGAAAACGCTTTCTCCTCAGCAGATGCAGCGCTATTTCATGCGCGGGACCGGGCCGCATGAAGGGCTGGTGCGGGTCAGAAGCGATCTGGCCAACCACATCGAGTTTGCGTCGATCAACCTGCTGGATAAACAGGCGTCGATCCCCGGCCCTTTCGACGCTATTTTTTGTCGCAATGTCATGATTTATTTCGACAAAACGACACAGCAGGAAATTTTAAACCGCTTTGTTCCGCTGTTAAAACCAGGCGGGCTGCTGTTTGCCGGGCATTCAGAGAACTTCAGTAACCTCAGTCGCGAATTCTGGCTGCGTGGTCAGACGGTCTACGGGCTGAGTAAGGAAAGATCATGACAAAAATAAGAGTGCTGTCTGTCGATGACTCCGCCCTGATGCGCCAGATCATGACAGAAATTATTAACAGCCACAGCGATATGGAAATGGTCGCCACCGCGCCGGACCCGCTGGTCGCCCGCGATCTGATTAAAAAGTTTAACCCGGACGTGCTGACCCTCGACGTGGAGATGCCGCGGATGGACGGGCTGGACTTCCTTGAGAAATTAATGCGTCTGCGTCCGATGCCGGTGGTGATGGTGTCGTCGCTGACCGGTAAAGGTTCTGAGGTCACGCTGCGGGCGCTCGAGCTGGGGGCGATTGATTTTGTCACCAAGCCACAGCTGGGCATTCGTGAGGGGATGCTGGCCTACAGCGAGATGATCGCCGAAAAGGTGCGTACCGCCTCGCGCGCCAGACTGGCTGCACGCGCGCCTGCTGCTGCCCCTGCGCAGCTAAAAGCCGGGCCGCTGCTCAGCTCTGAAAAGCTGATTGCCATCGGGGCTTCCACTGGCGGAACAGAAGCGATTCGCCATGTGCTACAGCCGCTGCCGCTTTCAAGCCCGGCGGTGCTGATCACTCAGCATATGCCGCCCGGGTTTACCCGTTCTTTTGCCGAGCGTCTGAACAAGCTTTGCCAGATTGCGGTGAAAGAAGCGGAAGATGGCGAACGTGTATTGCCCGGACACGCCTATATTGCCCCCGGTGATAAACACATGGAGCTGTCGCGCAGCGGTGCAAACTATCAAATCAAATTACATGACGGCCCGCCCGTGAACCGGCACCGCCCGGCCGTGGACGTGCTGTTCCATTCGGTGGCGAAATACGCCGGGCGTAATGCCGTAGGGGTGATCCTCACCGGAATGGGTAATGACGGTGCCGCTGGGATGCTGGCGATGCACCAGGCAGGGGCGTGGACCATCGCCCAAAACGAAGCAAGTTGTGTGGTGTTCGGCATGCCGCGTGAGGCCATCAATAGCGGTGGCGTCAGCGAAGTGGTCGATTTAAGCCAGGTTAGCCAGCAAATGCTGGCGAAAATTAGTGCCGGACAGGCAATACGTATTTAACAAAGGAGCCCGGATTTTATGGCAGATAAAGAGCTTAAGTTTCTGGTGGTAGACGATTTCTCTACCATGCGTCGTATCGTGCGTAACCTGCTGAAAGAGTTGGGTTTCAACAACGTCGAAGAAGCGGAAGATGGCGTCGATGCGCTAAACAAGTTGCAGGCTGGCGGCTTTGGTTTTGTGATCTCTGACTGGAACATGCCAAACATGGACGGTCTGGAGCTGCTAAAAACCATTCGTGCGGACGGGGCGATGGCGGCGATGCCGGTCCTGATGGTGACGGCGGAAGCGAAAAAAGAAAACATTATCGCAGCTGCTCAGGCTGGGGCCAGCGGCTACGTTGTTAAGCCATTTACCGCCGCGACCCTTGAAGAGAAGCTGAGCAAGATCTTCGAAAAGCTCGGCATGTAAGGAGGGGCATATGCACTCATCGACAAATCCGGCGCTGGAGTTACATCAGTCGCCAACCGACATTATCGCGCGTATTGGTAGCCTGACCCGTATGCTGCGCGATAGCCTGCGGGAGCTAGGCCTGGATCAGGCGATTGCCGAAGCGGCGGAAGCTATTCCGGACGCACGCGATCGTCTGGACTACGTGGTGCAGATGACCGCGCAGGCCGCTGAACGCGCGCTGAACTGTGTCGAGCTGTCCCAGCCTCATCAGAACAAACTGGAGTCCGGGGCGAAAGCCTTAAGCGGGCGCTGGGATGCCTGGTTTGAAAATCCGATTGAGCTTGGCGAAGCGAAGGAGCTGGTCACCGATACGCGTCAGTATCTGGCGGGCGTGCCGGAACACACCAGCTTCACTAACGCGCAACTGCTTGAGATCATGATGGCACAGGATTTCCAGGACTTAACCGGCCAGGTAATTAAGCGCATGATGGATGTTATCCAGGAGATTGAGCGCCAGCTGTTAATGGTGCTGCTGGAGAATATGCCGGAGCCGGACGCGCGTGCCAAACGTGCCAACGAAGGCCTGCTCAACGGCCCGCAGCTGGACGCGACCGCCGCAGGCGTCGTGGCAAGCCAGGATCAGGTAGATGACCTGCTGGACAGTTTAGGCTTTTGATTAGCGGAATGCGCCATGGTGACGGCTATGGCGCATTTTATCGCATCGGCAAGAGGCCTCAGTCATTATTATTGCGCACGGTGATATTATTAAGGGTGATATTACTGGCTGGTAAATATATTATTTCAAACCTGTTGTAATATATGGTGTTAAATATATTTGCGGATTTTTATTTTATTTATTGTTCTGGCGCAATACTTCTGCAAATCAGGCGCAATGAAAATGGCGCATCAGGAAATACTCTCTATACTCTTTTTACCTTCATCGCGGAATGAATCTGAAAATACGACGTGTGTTAATGTAAAAAGGTGGAACCTATGAAGATAATATATTCTGGTATAGCAGCGAGTGGTTTTTTAGCTTTATCATGCATGTCATCCTACGCCCTGGCAGATAGCCAAAATACAGCCTCCCCAATTCAGCCAAGACACGGCACGGCAGAAACTCCGCCATCACGGCAATATTATTGTTACCTTCAGCAGGATTATTATAATCCCGCAGACGGCTCGGGCATTAAAAATGAAGCCTGCAAGCAGGCCTTCCAGGCCGGTGATTTTGAAAACTGGCAGCGGCCAAAAATGTTCAACGACTGGAATGCCTACTCCCAGAATCTACAGGGAACCACGCATCCTTCCGATAAAGTCCCGGACGGGCAACTGTGCTCCGCCGGGAAAACTGAGTTTGATGGCATCAACCTGCCCAGCGCTCACTGGTCTACCACAAATATGATAGTGAGAAACGGCCGGATCAACGTCAGCTATTATGCCAGCCAGATGCATGACCCCAGCGAATTTAAAGTCTATCTGACTAAAACAAGCTTTGACCCGGCCAGCCAGCGTTTAAAATGGGCCGATCTGAGCGAAGCCCCGGAGGTGCTGGTGACGTCAGCACCGGACGCCGGTAAACAGCAAAAAAATAATGTTCCCGGATATTATTATCTCGACGTGAAACTTCCTGAAGGATACACAACAAATAAAAATGCGGTTCTTTATATTCAGTGGCAACGTCATGAAGATCCGGCCCGTGAAACTTTCTTCAGCTGCAGCGATGTTAATCTGCAAAATATGAAAGCTGCGCCGGATGCAAAACAAAAAAGTTGATATGCCGGCGGCAATGAAAGAATAAATCCGGTATTTTCTTACCTCCATTGTGCCGCGATTTGCGGCACAATGAGCAAAGCGTCGGCATGCACGCCGCCTGCTGAACCCACAAACAAACGCACAAATCCCCCTATTTTCCCCCCATTAGCCCTGCGGGCCTCTGGCATGCTGTCGTAGAAATTGCGGCCACGAGACTGATGCGGTGTCTGAAGAGAGCGACCAGGAAAAGACAGAAGCCCCCACACCCCACCGACTTGAAAAAGCGCGTGAGGAAGGGCAGATCCCCCGTTCCCGCGAATTAACCTCTTTGCTGATGGTGCTGGTTGGCCTGAGCATTATCTGGATGGGCGGCGAGCCGCTGGCCCGGCAGCTGGCCGCGATGCTGGCAGCCGGTCTGCATTTCGACCACAACATCATCAATGACCCGCGCCTGATTGTTAATCAGGTAAGCCTGCTGATAAAACAGGCCGTCTGGGCGCTGCTGCCCCTGATGGGCGGGCTGGTGATCGTGGCGATAGCGGCACCCATGCTGCTCGGCGGCCTGCTTTTTAGCGGCAAATCTATTCAGTTTAAGTTCAGCAAGCTCAATCCGCTGTCGGGGCTTAAGCGAATGCTTTCGGCCCAGACCGGGGCGGAGCTGCTGAAGGCCTTCCTGAAGGCAACGCTTGTGGGATCGGTGACGGCCTGGTACTTATGGCACAACTGGCCGGACATGATGCGGCTGATGAGCGAGTCCCCCGTAGCCGCGCTTAAACATGCGCTGAATATGGTGGCGGCCTGCGGCCTGCTGATTGTGATGGGGCTTATCCCGATGGTCGGGTTTGACGTGTTCTTCCAGATCTTCTCCAATCTCAAAAAGCTGCGCATGAGCCGCCAGGACATCCGCGATGAATTTAAGCAGCAGGAAGGCGACCCGCATGTGAAGGGGCGGATCCGCCAGCAGCAGCGCGCGATCGCCCGACGCCGCATGATGGCCGATGTGCCAAAAGCGGATGTTATCGTCACCAACCCGACGCACTATTCGGTGGCGCTTCAGTACGATGAGAAAAAAATGAGTGCGCCAAGAGTGCTGGCTAAAGGCGCAGGCCTTGTGGCCTTGCGCATTCGTGAAATTGGCAATGAAAACCGTATCCCGGTGCTTGAAGCTCCGCCGCTTGCCCGCGCGCTGTACCGGCATGCCGAAATTGGTCAACAAATCCCTGGGCAGCTTTACTCCGCCGTGGCGGAAGTGCTGGCCTGGGTCTGGCAGCTGCGCCGCTGGCGTGTGGCGGGCGGCTTAATCCCGAAAAAACCTGAAAATCTTCCGGTGCCTGAGGCGCTGGACTTTGCGAATGAGAAGGACTCTGATGGCTAATCTGCTCGCGACACTGCGTCTGCCCAGCAATATGAAATCCGGGCAATGGCAAATTCTTGCCGGGCCGATACTGATCCTGCTGATCCTGTCGATGATGGTGCTGCCGCTGCCAGCCTTTGTGCTGGATCTGCTGTTCACCTTTAATATCGCGCTGTCGATCATGGTGCTGCTGGTGGCGATGTTCACCCAGAAGACGCTGGAGTTCGCCGCGTTCCCGACCGTGCTGCTGTTTACCACGCTGCTGCGCCTTGCCCTGAACGTTGCCTCCACGCGTATCATCCTGATGGAAGGGCATTCGGGCGGGGCCGCCGCCGGGAAGGTCATTGAGGCGTTCGGCCATTTCCTGGTGGGCGGTAACTTTGCCATCGGTATCGTGGTCTTTATTATTCTCGTCATCATTAACTTTATGGTTATCACCAAGGGTGCAGGGCGTATTGCCGAAGTGGGCGCGCGCTTTGTGCTGGACGGGATGCCGGGCAAGCAGATGGCCATCGACGCCGATCTGAATGCCGGGCTTATCGGCGAAGACGAAGCGAAAAAACGCCGCTCGGAAGTCACCCAGGAAGCTGATTTCTACGGCTCGATGGACGGGGCGAGTAAGTTCGTGCGTGGCGATGCGGTGGCCGGGCTGTTGATCATGGCCATCAACGTCGTGGGCGGCCTGCTGGTTGGCGTATTACAGCACGATATGGCCGTCGGCGCGGCGGCGGAAAGTTACACGCTGTTGACCATCGGTGACGGGCTGGTCGCACAGATCCCGGCGCTGGTGATCTCCACGGCGGCGGGCGTAATTGTTACCCGCGTGGCGACCGATCAGGACGTCGGCGAACAGATGGTGACGCAGCTGTTTAATAACCCGCGCGTCATGCTGCTAAGCGCCGCCGTGCTTGGGCTGCTCGGCATGGTGCCGGGAATGCCAAACTTTGTCTTCCTGCTGTTTACCGCCGCGCTGCTGGGGCTGGCCTGGTATATGCGTGGCCGCCAGATGGATAAACCTGCTGCCCCGCAGCCGGTCAAAATGCCGGATAATCCACAGGCGGTGGAAGCCACATGGAACGACGTACAGCTTGAGGATTCGCTGGGGATGGAAGTGGGCTACCGCCTGATCCCGATGGTGGACTTCCAGCAGGACGGCGAACTGCTCGGACGCATTCGCAGTATCCGTAAGAAGTTTGCCCAGGATATGGGCTTTCTGCCGCCGGTTGTGCATATCCGTGACAATATGGATTTGCCGCCCGCACGCTATCGCATTTTGATGAAGGGTGTGGAAATCGGTGCCGGGGATGCCTATCCGGGGCGCTGGCTGGCCATTAATCCCGGCACCGCTGCCGGCACGCTGCCGGGCGAAGCAACTATCGATCCTGCTTTTGGTCTGGCGGCAACGTGGATTGAAAGCGCCCTTAAAGAACAGGCGCAGATCCAGGGTTTTACGGTGGTGGAGGCCAGTACGGTTGTTGCCACACACCTTAATCACCTGATTGGCCAGTATGCGCCTGAGCTGTTTGGCCGCCAGGAGGCACAGCAGCTGCTGGATCGCGTAAGCCAGGAGATGCCGAAGCTCACCGAAGACCTTGTGCCTGCGGTGGTGACGCTGACCACGCTGCACAAAGTCCTGCAAAATCTGCTGGCTGAGAAGGTGCCGATTCGTGATATGCGCACCATTCTTGAAACTCTGGCCGAGCATGCCCCGCTGCAAAACGATCCGCATGAGTTAACCGCCGTGGTGCGCGTGGCGTTAGGCCGGGCGATTACTCAGCAATGGTTCCCCGGTACGGGTGAGGTGCAGGTCATCGGCCTGGATACGGCGCTGGAACGTCTGTTATTGCAGGCCTTGCAGGGCGGCAGCGGGCTGGAGCCGGGGCTCGCCGACAGGCTGCTGGAGCAAACCCAGCAAGCCTTGCAGCGGCAGGAAATGCTTGGTGCCCCACCTGTGCTGCTCGTGAACCACGCGCTGCGTCCACTGCTTTCCCGCTTCCTGCGCCGTAGCCTGCCGCAGCTGGTGGTCCTCTCGAGCCAGGAGCTGTCGGATAACCGCAATATCCGTATGACCGCCACGATAGGGGCACAATAATGCGTGGGTTAATTTTGCTGGTTTTACTGCCTTTAGTGGCCCATGCGGCGGGTGAGGGGAGCTGGCAGGCCAGCGGTATGGGGGCTACGCTCAGCAACAGGGGGGTCGCTGTCTCATCGCGAGCGCTGGCTCCGTCGCAGCCGGTTGATGGCATGATGACGCTGGTGGCCTGGCGCTATGAGCTTAATGGCCCGACGCCGGGCGGCCTGCTCGTTAAACTTTGTTCAGCAACACGCTGCGTGCCTGTTGAAGGGCAAAGTGGAACCACCCGAGGATTGACTAATGTGGCCGCAAGCGAGCCGCTGCGTTTTGTGTGGGAAGTGCCCGGCGGCGGCAAATTGTTCCCGCCGCTGCGCGTGCAGAGCAACCAGGTGATCGTGAACTACCGCTGAGCCTGACTGGCAGCAGCGCTGCTGCTCACGCGCACCTGAACCCTCTCCTTTAAGGGAGAGGGCTTCACTGTTACTTCATCTTCTGCCTTTTGCGGGAAATCAGGCGCCCGCGGGTACCGTATGCGCGGTATTTTTCAGCACTGGTCCCTGGTACTTCTCTATCTCCAGCTGGGCCATCTGTCCGCAGTTGCCCTGGGCAAGGCTGGAAGAGCCGATATCGAAGGTCAGGCAGTTAACGTTGCCGTTCTTGCACAGCGATCCCGGCTGACGCGGATCTGCCGGGTCAAACCAGGCCCCTTCGCTGATGCGCACCACGCTCGGACGAACCCGCTCAGTGACCACGGCCCCCACCAGAATCTGGCCGCGATCGTTAAAGGCTCGCACGAGCTCACCATCATTGATCCCACGCGCCTTCGCATCCTGCGGATGGATCCAGATAGCTTCGCGATCTGCCACAGCATACTTCTCGCGCAGCGGCGTATTGTCCAGCTGGGAATGCAGGCGGTTAATCGGGTGTGCGGTATTAAGCGACAGCGGATACTTGGCTGCTTCCGGTCCCCGATACCACTCGTGCGGCGGGAGCCAGCCGGGCAGGCCTGGGCAATCGGCATAGCCCATTTTGGCTATTGCCTCCGAATAGATCTCTATCTTACCGGAAGGCGTGCCCAGCGGATTGAGCAGCGGATTGTCGCGGAAGTCGGCGAAGCGCACCCACTGTTTGTTGGCCTCCGGCACCGGGAAGCGAATGTAGTTGTTCGAGGACCAGAACATATCGAACGGCGGCAGCGCAACCCGGGCATTACGTGCCTGGGCCTTCATGTCGTCGTACATCCCCTTAAGCCACTGCATTTCGTTTTTGCCTTCGGTAAAGGCATCCTGGACATCAAGCTTAGCGGCCAGACCGGCGAAGATATCAAAATCGCTGCGCGATTCGTGCTGCGGCGGCACGCACTGATGCATCGGGAAGACATAGAGCTGGGAGTAATCCCCTCCCATTTCCAGATCGTTACGCTCGTAGCTGGTGGTTGCAGGCAGCACAATATCGGCATACCTTGCGGTCGCGGTCCAGTAAGGCTCGTTGACGACAATGGTTTCCGGATGCTGCCAGGCCTTGATCAGACTGTTGGTATCCTGATGCTGGTGGAAAGTATTCCCCCCTGCAACGTAGACCATTTTCACGTCCGGATAAGTGACTTTGGCGCCGTTAAAGTCGATGGTTTTGCCCGGGTTTGCCAGGCATTCAGCGATACGCGCGACCGGGATCGGCGTTGGACTGTTCTTCGGTGCATTCCCTGCGGAAATTCCTGCCAGGATCCCACCGCGTGCCGTGGGGCTGCCGCCGGAAGAGTAATGGTAGCTAAAGCCAAAGCCGCCGCCCGGCAGGCCAATCTGGCCTAACATGGCCGCTACCGTCACCAGCAGCCAGTGGAGCTGCTCGCCATGATGCTGGCGCTGGATACCCCAGCCGCCCATGATCATGGTGCGGTGCTTCGCCATATCTCTTGCCAGCTGGCGCAGCGCCTGCGCATCCACGCCGCAGATGCCCGCGGCCCAGTCGGCGTCTTTCACCACGCCGTCCTGCTCGCCGTTGAGGTAGGCGATAAATTTATCGGCGCCGACGGTATAGGTTTTCAGGAAGTCAGGGTCGTGCAGTTTTTCGGCCACCAGGGTGTGGGCGATACCCACCAGCATCGCGCTGTCGGTATAGGGGCGCGGGGCAAGCCATTCGGCATTCAGATACCCGGCGCTGTCGCTGTGCACCGGATCTATGCTGATAACCCGCACGCCTTTTTTCTTCAGGGCCTCAAAGCCCGCCAGCCCGACGTGGTCCGGCACGTTCCAGCTGTTTTTCAGGGTGACCTGCGGGTTACAGCCCCACAGTACGACGAGTTCGCTATTTTCGAGCACGTTTGGCCAGGCGGTCTGCTGCTCATAGACCTCCATGGAACCCATCACATGAGACATAATCACCTGGGCTGCGCCGGTAGAGTAGTCCCCCGCGTAACCCAGGAAGCCGCCCGCGAGGTTCATCAGACGCTGGAGCAGGGTGCGGCTGTTGTGCAGCATCCCGACGCTTTTCCAGCCGTAAGATCCGGCGTAAATAGATTGCGGGCCGTGCTCGCTTTGCAGACGGCGAATCTCATCGCTCACCAGCGTCAGCGCTTTGTCCCAGCTGACCTGCACCCACTCGTCGCAGCCGCGTAGCTCGGGACGGCAGTTGCGTGCGCCGCCTTCAAGCCAGCTCTTACGCACCATTGGATACTTCACGCGGTTCGGCGCATGTACCTGATGGGGAGCCATGGTAATCAGTTCATTCGGGAACGGATCGTCTTGCACCGGACGGGTTTCAATCATTTTACCGTCGCGCACTATGGCTTCGAAGGCACCCCAGTGCGCGCCGGTCAGAATACCTTTTTGCGCCTGGCGCAGCGCCACAAACTGCGGCAGCGCCTGGCTTACGGCTTCGGCGAGCACCGAGCGAGGCCACAGGCCGCCCAGCAGAGAAACACCCCCCAGGGCGGCGGCACCGGTCAGAAAACGGCGACGGCTAAGCTGCATTGCTTCGCGTTTATTGTTCATTATTGTGCCTCCTTGTTGACGTCCTGATTTGTGGCGGGCATATCGCTGGCGTGCTGCTGAACATAACGGGTCAGTATCCGCAGCTGTTCCTGATTAAGGGAGGTGCGCGGTGCCATTCCTTTGATCACCCCAATCCACTGGTTAGCGTTAAAGCGGTCGAGGGAGGTCAGGCCGTGGCAGCCGGTGCAGTTCGCCGACATCATGGAAGCGGCGTAGTCCCAGATCTTCTGCTGGTTGTCGATAAGCTGACCCGCAGGCAGCCAGACCTGCAAGGCGGTCTGATGCCACACCAGATGGGTTTCAGGGTCGGTATAGTTGCTCAGGCGTTTCACCTGCTCGCGGGCTTCCTCACCCAACAGTACGTTCAGAATGCGTTTACCTGCGGCAGCGTAGAACACTTCATTGACGCCATCCTGCTGCCAGCCGTTCACTTCGGCCAGCATCATGCCGTTTTCACGTTTCACGATGTTAACTTCGGTGCCGGGCATCAGGTTACCGGCGTTATGCTGTTTGTTATCGGCGGTAAGCCAGAAGGGCTGGGTGGCGATCGACCAGGCTTTGCTGGCGTTATCCGGCATTTTCGCAGCGGCGGCAGACAGCTCGTTAGCCCCGGCGGCGGAAAGCTGGCTCATATCAGGCAGAATGTGGGCTACCCCTTTATGGCAGTCGATGCACGTTTCGCCATTTTTAATCGCCACCGGATGCTCATGGCGAGCTTCAGTGCGCTGGGCCAGCACGTCCATCGCCTCATAGCTGTGGCAGGAGCGGCAGGTAGCGGAATCGTTCTTCTTCAGGGTATCCCAGACGCTCTGGGCCATCGCCAGCTTATGGGCCTCATATTTCTCCGGCGTGTCGATCTTGCCGGTCATTTCACCCCAGATATCTTTGATCGCCATGACCTTGGTGGTCAGGTAATCGACAGGCTGGTGGGGAACGTGGCAGTCGGCGCACTCGGCGCGGATCCCTTTCGGGTTCTGGAAGTGCACGCTACCCTGATACTCAGCCAGCGGCTGCTGCATAGAGTGGCAGGAGACACAGAATTCTGTGTCGCTGGTTTTGTGCATGACGGTGGCTCCACCGGTGAGCAGAACCGCGCCAAGCACGACCCCCGCAAGCAGCAGCCAGAGCCAGGCATAACGTCGCCTGCCGGAATGGTTTGATTTATTCATAGAAAATCCCTTAGAAGAAAAATCACTGCGGATAACATATTTTTATTAGCGGTCAGATTAATGACTCAGGAATTATAAGGATTTTCGGCGTGACTACCTCTCAAGGGTTAATTTAATTCACGCTAAATTGACACCGAACAAAGTTGTACGGCAGGCGGGGGGAATTTGCAGCAGGTTTAGCCCGCAGAAGTGGGCCGGGGGCGAGGGCGGTGGCAAGCTAACAGGAAAGAAAAAGGGGGCAAAACGCCCCCGGTAAAGATTACATACGCTCTACGGTTTCAATCCCCAGCGTATCCAGACCCAGTTTCAGGGTTTTAGCCGTTAACAGAGCAAGCTTCAGGCGGCTGTTGCGGGCTTCGGCGCTGTCGGCGCTGAGGATAGGACAGTGTTCGTAGAAGCCGGAGAACAGGCCGGCCAGATCGTAGAGATAAGAACACATGACGTGCGGCGTACCGTCGCGCGCAACAACGTTCAGCGTTTCTTCAAACTGCAGCAGACGTGCGGCCAGCTGCGCTTCACGGTCTTCGGTCAGCACTACCGGAGATTTCAGCAGCTCGGCTTCGTCGATGTCGGCTTTACGGAAAACGGACAGCACGCGGGTATAGGCATACTGCATGTACGGCGCGGTGTTGCCTTCGAAAGCCAGCATATTGTCCCAGTCGAAGATATAGTCCGTGGTGCGGCTTTTCGACAGATCGGCGTATTTCACGGCGCCAATCCCTACCGACCTTGCCAGCGCCTCCAGCTCAGCCGCAGGCATGTCGGGATTTTTCTCCGCCACCAGGCTGCGCGCACGTTCCATCGCTTCGTCCAGCAGATCGGTCAGTTTTACCGTGCCGCCAGAACGCGTTTTAAACGGTTTGCCGTCTTTCCCCAGCATCATGCCGAACATCTGGTGTTCGAGCGTAACGGACTCCGGCACATAACCGGCTTTGCGCACGATGGCCCACGCCTGCATCAGATGCTGGTGCTGACGGGAGTCGATAAAGTAAAGGACGCGGTCGGCGTGCAGGGTTTCATAGCGATATTTCGCGCAGGCGATATCGGTGGTGGTATACAGATAGCCGCCATCTTTTTTCTGGATGATCACGCCCATCGGATCGCCGTCTTTGTTCTTGAACTCATCCAGGAACACCACGGTTGCCCCTTCGCTCTCTACCGCCAGCCCTTTCGCCTTCAGGTCGGCAACGATACCCGGCAGCATGGGGTTATAAAGGCTTTCACCCATTACGTCGTCGCGGGTCAGCGTGACGTTAAGGCGCTGATAGGTCTGCTGATTCTGCGTCATGGTGATGTCGACCAGCTTGCGCCACATCTCACGGCAGTATTCGTCGCCGCCCTGCAGTTTAACGACGTAGCCGCGTGCGCGTTCAGCAAAGACTTCGTCTTCATCGTAGTGTTTCTTGGCGGCACGATAGAACTCTTCGAGGTCGGCCAGCGCCATCTCGCCCGCGTTCTCCTGCTGTTGCTTTTCAAGATACGCGATAAGCATACCGAACTGCGTGCCCCAGTCGCCTACGTGGTTAGCGCGGATAACTTTATGGCCGAGGAACTCCAGAGTGCGTACCGCTGCGTCACCAATGATGGTGGAGCGGATATGGCCGACGTGCATCTCTTTGGCAACGTTTGGCGCGGAGTAATCGACCACGATGGTTTGCGGGGCAACGGTGTTCACCCCGACGCGATCGGAGGCGACCGCCGCATCAACGTTTTTAGCCAGAAATACCGGGTCAAGGAAGATATTGATAAAGCCAGGACCGGCGATTTCAACTTTGCTGGCGATCCCGGTCAGATCCAGGTTAGCGATAACGGACTCTGCGACTTGTCGTGGCGGCTTGCCCAGTGATTTAGCAACGGACATCACGCCATTGGCCTGATAGTCGCCGAACTGGACTTTGGCTGACTGACGAACCTGGGGTTCGCAATCCGCAGGCGCGCCTGCAGCAACCATGGCCTGACTGACTTTATCTGAAAGAAGAGCCTGAATATTCACCGGGATACCTTACATTTTGCTAAGGGCTGCCAACGTGTTCCGGCAACCGTATCGTGGGGGATAAAAATAAGGGCGTAAGTATAACTTTATTTAACCCTTCCCGTCAGCAAAAGCCTTGCCCCGCGCGCCCTGAACTAATCTCAACGGTATAGTGAATAACCATTCAGTCAGCAAACCCGGCTTTGAGAGTTGGTCCGGGCGTGTGAAAAAGGTAGATTAGCCCCCTTCGAGACCAGAAAGGACGACGCCATGGCTAACTGGCAGAGCATTGCCGAGCTGAATGATATTTCAGCCGATCTCCCGCGTTTTACACAAGCGTTAACAGAACTTGCCACGCGGCTGGATCTGGATATTGCCCCTTTAGATGCGGATCACATTTCTTTGCGCTGCCATCAAAACGCCACCGCCGAACGCTGGCGTGCGGGGCTGGAAAAGTGCGGAACGCTGCTGTCTGAAAATAGCATCAACGGGCGGCCTGTTTGTTTGTTCCGCCTTGATGAGCCGGTTTGCGTGGCGCACTGGAAATTTACGATCGTTGAGCTGCCGTGGCCGGGTGAAAAACGTTACCCGCATGAGGGGTGGGAGCACGTTGAGATTGTGCTGCCGGGCGATCCGCACACCCTTAATTCGCGGGCGCTGACGCTGCTCTCCGATGCCGGTTTGCGCCAGACGGGGATTGCGGTAAAAACCAGCTCGCCGAAAGGGGAGCATGAAAGATTGCCTAACCCGACGCTGGCCGTGACCGACGGCAAGGTGACCTTCAAATTCCATCCCTGGAGTATCGAAGAGATCGTCGCCAGCGAGCAGGCATAGCGGGCCGGGCGGCGTAGTCTACAGCGTATTCACCGCCGCTTTTATCCGCCTGATGGCCTCCTCAAGCGTCGCCGACGTACAGCCGAAGTTGATACGTACAAATTTAGCCTCGCCAAAATCAGCCCCCGGTGAGAAGCCCAGCCCGGCTTTCTGGAAGAACAGGGTTGGGTTTTCAACGGGCAGAGCGCTGGCATCCACCCAGCCCAGATAGGTGGCTTCCGGGGCTGCCATGTGCAGACCGTCGATGCCGTTCACTTCCCGAGTCAGCCTGTCGCGGTGGCCGCGCAGATAGACCAGCAACGCCTGTAACCAGGGCTCACCGTCACGCCAGGCCGCCGTTGCTGCCGTCAGCGCCAGAACATCTACGCTCGGGACAATGCCATCCCGCGTGCGGTTGAACCGTTTGCGCAGTTCCGGATTAGGAATAATCGCCATCGAAGCGCCCAGTCCGGCAATATTAAAGGTTTTGGACGGTGAAATAAGCGTAATAGAACGCTGCTCGGCGTCCGCGCTCAGGCTGGCAAAAGGAATATGTTTCACCCCAGGTTCCAGCAGCAAATCGCAGTGGATCTCGTCGGAGCAAACGAGCAAATCATGTTGCTGCGCAAAAGCCAGCTGCTGCTCAAGCTCTTCACGTCGATAGACCGTGCCTCCGGGGTTTTGCGGGTTGCACAGCATCAGCAGTTTTTCTTTGCCGGTGAGCTGAGAGGAGAGCGCGGCCAGATCAAGCTGCCACCTGCCGTGCTGTAGCTGTAACGGGGCATTCAACTGAGGACGGTGCGCGAAGGCGGATGATTTTCTGAACGGCGGGTAAACAGGCGTGGGAGCAAGAGTTGCTTCGTCGGTTTCGGTAAACGCGCGCACGGCCAGGTTCAGCCCGGCCACTACGCCCGGTAAAAAGACTATCCAGTCGGGCTTAATCTGCCACTGATAGCGGCTGGCCATGCGCTCAATGACGACGTCAATTAATTCATGGGGCCGGTCGCCGTAGCCAAATACCCCATGCGCCACCCGCTGCTGGAGAGCTTCCAGCACGCATGATGGCGAGCGAAAATCCATATCAGCCACCCACATAGGCAGCACATCTTCAGCATATTTATTCCACTTCACGCTGTCGCTGTGACGCCTGTCGATACCTTCGTCGAAAATGCATGCCATGATAAGTTACCCTGCTGTAAGCGTGGTTTCAGGTTATCATTCTGGCCCGACGACACAACCGCTAAGCGAAAGATTTTATAAGGAGTAATCAATGGCTAAGCTGGAAATCTGCTGCTATGGAATAGACTGTGCCCTGACAGCGGAGCGGGCCGGAGCGGATCGCATTGAACTGTGCGCGGCACCCAACGAAGGAGGGCTGACGCCTTCCGCGGGCGTGCTCAAAAAAGTGAAGCAGCTTGTTTCGATTCCCGTGCATCCTATTATCCGTCCTCGCGGCGGCGATTTTTGCTATAGCGATCGCGAGTTCGACACCATGCTTGAAGATATTCGCTTTATTCGTGAACTGGGCTATCCGGGACTGGTAATCGGTATGCTCGATGCCGAGGGCCATATTGACCTGCTGCGTATGAAGCAGGTGATGGAAGCCGCTCAGGGCATGGCGGTCACTTTTCACCGCGCCTTCGATATGTGCCATAACCCGCAACAGGCGTTGGAGCAGCTGACCGGGCTGGGGGTGGCGCGTATTCTCACTTCCGGTCAGCAGCAGAATGCCGAACTGGGACTTTCACTGCTCAGGGAACTAAAACAGCACTCCCATACTCCAATCATTATGGCGGGTGCTGGCGTGCGTCTGGGCAACCTGCAAAAGTTTGTTGAGGCGGGAATCGAAGAGGTCCACAGCTCGGCTGGCCAGAGCGTTCCTTCGGTGATGCGTTACCGTAAAGCAGGCGTGTCGATGAGTGCGGACGCCGAGGCTGATGAATTTAATCGCTACTGCGTGGATGGCGACGTAGTGGCCGCAATGAAAGCCGTGCTGGCTGCTGCCAAAACAGCAGCCTGACGCGCAACAGGTTTTAACCGCGCATCATGTCGCCCAATGTGATGTTTGCTAGTACCAGGCCCCGGTGTTTTACCGGGGCTTTTTTTATTCACAGGCTTTAAACGCGTTTTTTGCTGGCGGAAAAAGTAGCCACTACGCCCACGGTGGAAACACTGACCTCTTCAAAACAGTCTTCCAGAGCCTGCTTCAGATGCAGGGCGTTATCCTGGCGGTTAGAAAAGATGCCTATCTTGTTATAAACCTTCATTAGTTTTCGGCCAAAGCCGTTATGCCCGGCGCTGTCACCCAGAATGGTTGCGCCGTATAACGTGCCGTTTGCGTTGAGGGCAGCCGCGGCGTTTTTAATTGCCCTGGCTTTGTCTTCTGGCAGGCCAGGAAGGCAGTGCAGCAGGTAAAACAGCGATACGGAATCAAAACTGTTGTGCAGCGCCTGGGGAAACTCGTTAAAAACATCATGTTCAACGCAGCTGTCGATCCGCTGGGGGCCGATTCTTGTTCTGGCGGCATCAAGACTGTGGGTGTTCAGATCCATCAGGGTAATATCGCGGGCATGGTCGAGTTGTGAAAGATAAAAACCGGTGCCGACGCCGATATCGAGATGCTTACGGCCGAGATGTTTTTTGAAGTGATTGAGCAGTACATCTTCCGTTGGGCATCGCCAGGCGTAGCGGTTTGAAATACCCAGCACCCACCAGTCATAGAGTTTTAATGTTAACGGGGTATAGGCCTGAGCGCCCTTATTACTTAAGTTTTTCATAATCCCTCACTTGAACTGTTTGTGGCCGGGATTAAAACAAGCTTGCTGCCGGGCTGCAAATCTAAAGATGCTTTTTTTCGCCGTCGCGGCTGTCTATGTCCATGATTGTCAGATATTTAGAAAAATCTCAACCTGGCCGCTGTCGTTGCAGGCGAAGGCAAAAGGGGACAGGGAGGGGGCTAAGCGAAGCGGTAATAACGGGTGAAATATTTCCTGTACGAAATCAAATCGCGCCTATACTTAGTATTCCTGAGTTTACCCGAGGCAAGATTATGTCGTTTAACAGCGTACTGATGGTCAAGAAAGAAGAACCGGGCAAGGCGAAAGATTCCGGGGCAAAAAAACCCGCACCGGCTAAAAAGAAGTAAGTAAACCTCAGATAAAATTAAGGCCGCAATAGCGGCCTTTTACTTGCTGACAAAGAGGGCGTTAAGGCTTGCGGGCCACTAAAACAGCACGCAGCGGAGCAGGATATCCCTCAATGGTTTTGCTGCTGTCGTTCGGGTCGAGGAAATCGGCCAGCGACTCGGTGGTGAGCCAGCCGGTGCGGCGTTGCTCTTCGCTCGTGGTATAGCAGTGATCGACAATTCTGACGTCCACAAACCCGCATTTCTCCAGCCAGTTTTTCAGCGCCAGCGCCGACGGGATAAAGTAAACGTTGCGCATCTGCGCGTAACGCTCGCCCGGCACCAGCACGGTGTTTTCATCCCCTTCCACCACCAGCGTTTCCAGCACCAGCTCGCCTTCTTTCGCCAGCTGATTTTTCAGCTGATAAAGGTGATCCAGCGGCGAGCGGCGATGATAAAGCACGCCCATCGAAAATACGGTATCAAAGATATTCAGTTCAGGGAGCTGTTCGATGCCTAAAGGCAGCACGTGAGCGCGCTGATCGTTGCCGAGCAGCTTGCGAACGGCTTCAAACTGGCAGACAAATAGCTGCATTGGGTCGATACCCACCGCCAGATGCGCGCCTGCGCCAATCATGCGCCACAGGTGATAGCCGCTGCCGCAGCCAACATCAAGAATCGTGCGGCCAGCCAGCGGGGAAATATGCGGCAGGACGCGATCCCATTTCAGGTCAGAACGCCATTCCGTATCAATGTCCACGCCGTAAAGTGAATAGGGACCTTTGCGCCATGGCATCAGATTGCGCAGCAGTTTTTCGATGCCCAGGCGCTGGCCCTCACTGAGAGGCGTCTGGGATTCGGCGGTGACGCTATGCAACAGATCCAGGCGATGGGGCGTCAGCGCCGGAAGATACTCAACGGTGTTATACCAGTGTTTAAACTGCCCGTGCAGGTTCTCACGCTGCCAGGTCGCTATTTGCGCAGGTAGCGTTTCAAGCCAGGGGGCGAGGGGGCTTTTCGCGATAAGCTGGTAGAAGTTACCAAAGTCGATCATGCCGGGGTTCCTGATTTCAGTGCCACTAAAGAGCCAAAGTTAAAGCACTGGAACCACAGTTCCGCGTGGTCAAAACCGGCAAGCTTAAGGCGTTTTTTATGGGTTTCTACCGAGTCGGTGAGCATCACATTTTCCAGCATGCTGCGTTTCTGGCTGATCTCTAACTCGCTGTAGCCGTTAGCGCGCTTAAAGTCGTGATGCATGTTAAACAGCAGTTCGCCGACTTCGGCATCTTCAAAACTGAATTTTTCTGACAGCACCAGCGCACCACCGGGGTTTAATCCCTGATAGATTTTTTCCAGCAGACGCTGGCGATCGTCCGGCGCAAGGAACTGTAATGTGAAGTTCAGTACCACCAGCGAGGCGTTTTCGATGACGATATCGCGAATATCCCCTTCGATAACCTCAACCGGCGTCTGCGCTTTAAAAGCGTTGAGATGACGGCGACAGCGTTCCACCATCGCCGGAGAATTATCAACCGCGATAATTTTGCAGCCATCGTGATGAATGTTACGGCGTACCGAAAGCGTTGCCGCACCCAGCGAGCAGCCCAGGTCATACACCTGGCTTCCCGGCTGGACAAAACGCTCGGCCAGCATCCCAATCATCGAAATGATATTGGAGTAACCCGGCACCGAGCGCTGGATCATATCGGGGAAGACTTCAGCTACGCGTTCATCAAAAGTCCAGTCGCCCAGCTGGGCGATGGGGGCGGAAAACAGCATATCGCGGTCAGACATTACGTTAAATCCGTTCAAACCAAAAATAATGAGGAAAATCAATTTATTGATTTTTGACAGAACGCCACGGAGAAGGAAAACGTGGTTTTCCCTCTTTGGCAGCCTCTCAGAGGGCGTATTTTGCGTTAATGGAGCGAGAAAACCAACTCCCACGGCATATACCAAAGATTTGCCAGCACCATCAGCAACAGTGCGGACCAGGTGGCACTCATGCCGGAGCGACGCCAGCGGATCAAACGGTGATGAAACCCGTAGTAATGCATCAGGCGACCCGCGATCAGCAAAATGCCACATACGTGGACCATCCAGGTTTCCGCCCCGTTCATCTCCATCAGCAACAGCAACACCAGCGCAGCAGGAATGTATTCCACTGCGTTGCCATGAATACGAATAGCACTTTGCAGTTCACTAAAGCCACCGTCCCCGTAGGAGACGCGGTATTGCAAACGCATACGAACAACATCAAAAGAAAACTTAATCAGCAGCAATGCACCCAGCACGGCATAGAGCGCGCTTACCATACTCACTTCCTTCAGAGATAGTCTCAGCACGGCATATGATAGCAGTGCTGCCTGTGTTGTGTCGCTATTCCTAAAAAAGAGAGTTTTGCTGCGGAATGGCAGGCTCGTCGCCTAGCGCCGGAAACTGGCGCTGAAGCTCGGGCCACAGCGTATGAACAAGCTCGGGCACCAGGCCGATGTCCGGAGTGTGAAGAAACAGATAGGGCGTGGCTTTCTCTGTCCACTTTGGCAGGGTTTTCAGCCAGACATCGAACAGCGCCCGGTTTTGCTGCATATCGTCACTGCCGATAAAACGCACAAGAGGATTGCTGGCAGTCACCAGCGCATGAACGGGGACTTTCGGCTTCTTACGCTGCGCTTCGCGAATAGCTTCGCTGTGCGGCTTTGCGCTGTGTACTGGACGACTGTCAAGGATAGCGCGGTTAACGCCTCGCTCATGTAATCCACGGTTCAGGGCCTGCTCATCAGCGCTTTTATCGAAGAAAGAAGGGTGCCGGACTTCCACGCCATAGGTGAATGCTTTGGGCAAGGTATCCAGAAAGTGCCACAGCGCCGGGAGATTTTGCGGGCCGAAGGTGGCGGGCAGCTGGAGCCAGTATTGCCCGATGCGGTTTGCCAGCGGCGACATGCGGTCTAAAAACTCGGCGGTGAGATCGCCGCACTGGCGAAGTGCAGCCTGGTGCGAAATGGTCGCGGGGAATTTAAAACAGAAGCGGAAATCATCCCCGGTCATCTCGCGCCAGCGCTGTACGCTCTCGGCTTTCGGCAAGGCGTACAGCGTGGTATTGCCTTCCACACAGTTAAACAGGAGGGCGTAATCTTCAAGGGAGGTGATGCCCAGACGCACCCACTTGGGGTGCGACCATTGCGGAAGGCCGATGTAAATCATAACGCGGCGATAATCTCCTCGGTGCTGCGAACGCGAGCGATACGCGGGAAGATATTCGTCATGCTGCCCTCGTGCTGCTCACGGCTGGCGGCGCTACAGGCGTTTTCTGCGATCACCAGCGCGAAGCCTAATTCCCATGCGTTACGCGCCGTGGATTCCACGCCAATATTGGTTGAGATACCGCAAAGCACGATAGTGTCGATGCCGCGGCGACGCAGTTGCAGTTCCAGATCCGTGCCGTAAAACGCGCCCCACTGGCGTTTGGTGACTTCCAGATCGCTCTCCTGCTTGCCAAGCGTGGCGGGATAGGTCCACCAGTTATCCGGCAGCGCCTGAGCGGGAAGCTGAGCATCAACGGGCTGCTTCAAAGCCTCGGCAAAATCCTCAGACCAGCCTACGCGCACCAGCACCACCGGTGAGCCGTTCGCACGGCATTTATCCGCAAGTTTTGCTGAGCGAGCAACGACGTCTTGCGCGCTGTGTGGGCCACCGGCAAACGGCAGGATGCCTTCCTGCAAATCAATGACCACCAGCGCGGTGCTGGCAGGGTTCAGGGCTAAGCTGTTCGTTTCAGACATACGGCGACTCCGGTTAAAATAGACTTGGCGGCAATACCTTACGACGTAAGTAAGGTTACACAGCTGACTATTTTTGTTAATTTTTGTGAGAAATAGCGAAACAAGGCGCTTTGAAACGCGTCAGTCAGTCGTATCGGGCTTATCGCCGGGCATTATTTCCAGTATAATAGCCCCCTTTTTTCATCCAGTATCGACAGACAAAATAGCGGCCAGCGTGGTGCCTGCAGAGCAGGTAAAACCCGTGCGCGGCTAATTTAAGGGATATCTCATGCGTACAGTATATTGCGGGCAGCTCAATCAATCCCATGTGGGACAACAAGTGACACTGTGTGGTTGGGTTAATCGTCGTCGTGACCTCGGTAGCCTTATCTTTATTGATATGCGCGATCGCGAAGGCATCGTGCAGGTGTTTTTCGACCCGGACCGTCAGGACGCGTTCCAGCTTGCCTCCGAACTGCGTAATGAGTTCTGCATTCAAATCACCGGCACCGTGCGCCCGCGTGATGAGAAAAACATCAACAAAGATATGGCAACCGGTGCGGTAGAAGTCTTCGCAACCGACCTGACCATCATCAACCGTTCAGAATCGCTGCCGCTTGACTCCAACCACGTCAACACCGAAGAAGCGCGTCTGAAATTCCGCTATCTGGACCTGCGTCGTCCGGAAATGGCTAACCGCCTGAAGACCCGCGCCAAAATCACCAGCTTTGTGCGCCGTTTTATGGATGACCACGGCTTCCTGGACATCGAAACGCCAATGCTCACCAAAGCCACGCCGGAAGGGGCGCGTGACTACCTGGTGCCAAGCCGCGTGCATAAAGGCAAATTCTACGCGCTGCCGCAGTCCCCGCAGCTGTTCAAACAGCTGCTGATGATGTCCGGTTTTGACCGTTACTATCAGATCGTTAAGTGCTTCCGTGACGAAGACCTGCGCGCTGACCGTCAGCCAGAATTTACCCAGATCGACGTCGAAACCTCCTTTATGACGGCGCCTCAGGTGCGTGACGTGATGGAAGAGCTGGTGCGCAAACTGTGGATTGACGTGCAAAACGTTGACCTGGGCGCTTTCCCGGTGATGACCTTCGCCGAAGCTGAACGTCGCTACGGTTCCGATAAACCAGACCTGCGTAACCCAATGGAGCTGGTGGACGTAGCGGATCTGCTCAAAGACGTTGAGTTCAAAGTGTTCTCCGGCCCGGCAAACGATGCTAAAGGCCGCGTTGCCGCGCTGCGTGTGCCAGGTGGCGCACAGATCAGCCGCAAACAGATTGACGACTACGGCAAGTTCATTGAGATTTACGGCGCGAAAGGGCTGGCCTATATCAAGGTTAACCAGCGCGCGGCGGGTATCGAAGGGATCACCAGCCCGGTCGCCAAGTTCCTGACTGCACAAATTGTGGAAGATATTCTGGCCCGTACCGGTGCGCAGGACGGCGATATGATCTTCTTCGGCGCGGACAACAAGAAAGTTGTTGCCGATGCGCTGGGCGCGCTGCGTCTGAAAATCGGTAAAGATCTTCAGATCACCGATGAAAATGCGTGGGCGCCGCTGTGGGTTATTGACTTCCCAATGTTTGAAGACGACGGTGAAGGCGGCCTGACCGCGATGCACCACCCGTTCACCGCGCCAAAAGATATGACGCCTGAGCAGCTGGCTGCGGACCCGGAGTCTGCCGTGGCTAACGCCTACGATATGGTTATCAACGGCTATGAAGTGGGCGGCGGTTCCGTACGTATCCACAACGGCCAGATGCAGCAGACCGTGTTCGGTATTCTGGGCATTAACGAAGAAGATCAGCGTGAGAAGTTTGGCTTCCTGTTAGACGCCCTGAAATACGGCACGCCTCCGCACGCGGGCCTGGCATTCGGTCTGGACCGTCTGACCATGCTGCTGACCGGCACCGACAACATCCGTGATGTTATCGCGTTCCCGAAAACCACCGCGGCGGCCTGTCTGATGACCGAGGCGCCAAGCTTCGCGAATCCGCAGGCGCTGGCCGAGCTGGGTGTTGCGGTGATTAAAAAGGCTGAGAAAGAATAAATGGCCTTTAAGCGTCCCGTCTCGGTACTGGTAGTGATTTTCGCGCAGGATACCGGACGGGTGCTGATGTTACAGCGGCGCGACGATCCGGATTTCTGGCAGTCGGTTACCGGCAGCCTAGAAGAGGGGGAAAGCGCGCGGCATGCCGCACTTCGCGAAGTAAAGGAAGAGGTCGCCATTGATGTTGCTGTCGAGCAGCTGGCCTTAGTCGACTGTCAGCGTTGTGTGGAGTTTGAGATTTTTACTCATTTGCGTCATCGCTATGCGCCGGGGATCGTGCGGAATACAGAATCCTGGTTCTGTCTTGCGCTGCCTCATGAGCGCCAGATTACCATTACGGAACATCTGGCCTGGAAATGGGTTGACGCCAAAACGGCGGCGGCCATGACCAAATCATGGAGCAACCGGCAGGCGATTGAAGAGTTTGTAATTGATGCCGCCTGAAAAAGGCGCTTTTGGAGATTGTTATGGCAGGTCATAGTAAGTGGGCCAACACGAAACACCGTAAAGCGGCACAGGATGCCAAACGCGGTAAAATTTTCACCAAGATTATCCGTGAGCTGGTCACCGCTGCCCGTCTGGGCGGCGGCGATCCTGGTTCTAACCCGCGCCTGCGTGCCGCTATTGATAAAGCGTTATCCAATAACATGACGCGTGACACCTTAAACCGTGCCATCGCGCGCGGCGTGGGTGGCGATGAAGACGCGAACATGGAAACCATCATTTATGAAGGGTACGGCCCTGGCGGTTCAGCCGTAATGGTTGAGTGCCTGAGCGACAACCGTAACCGTACCGTGGCGGAAGTGCGTCACGCGTTCAATAAATGTGGTGGCAACCTGGGCACCGACGGCTCTGTAGCTTATCTGTTCACCAAAAAAGGCGTCATCTCCTATGGCCCGGGCCAGGATGAAGACACCGTGATGGAAGCGGCTCTGGAAGCCGGTGCGGACGACGTTGTCACTTATGACGACGGCGCAATCGACGTCTTTACCGCCTGGGAAGATATGGGTGCCGTGCGTGATGCGCTGGAAGCGGCTGGCCTGAAGGCTGACGAAGCTGAAGTTTCCATGATCCCGTCCACCAAAGCGGACATGGATGCGGAAACCGCACCAAAACTGATGCGCCTCATCGACATGCTGGAAGACTGCGATGACGTGCAGGAGGTTTATCACAACGGTGAGATCTCCGACGAGGTGGCGGCAACCCTGTAATGGCGTTGCCCGCGACTGTATACCTGTTTACGGGAGACGCGTGATGGCGATCATTCTCGGCATTGACCCGGGATCGCGCGTCACCGGCTACGGCGTTATTCGCCAGACCGGGCGGCAGCTTACCTATTTAGGCAGCGGCTGCATTCGTACTCAGGTAACCGACTTACCCTCGCGTCTGAAGCTTATCTACGCGGGGGTGAGCGAAATCATTACCCAGTTCCAGCCGGAATATTTTGCCATTGAGTCAGTCTTTATGGCGAAGAACGCGGATTCTGCCCTCAAGCTTGGTCAGGCGCGCGGCGCAGCGATTGTCGCTGCGGTCAACCACGAGCTGCCGGTGTTTGAGTATGCGGCCCGCCAGGTAAAGCAGACGGTCGTGGGAATTGGCAGCGCGGAGAAAAGCCAGGTGCAGCACATGGTGCGCACGTTGCTCAAACTCTCTGCTAACCCCCAGGCGGATGCGGCGGATGCGCTGGCGATAGCCATCACGCATTGTCACGTTACGCAAAACTCGATGCAGATGAGCGATTCAAGGCTCAACCTGGCGAGGGGAAGATTAAAATAATTAAGGCTGGATATGTATCCAGCCTTTTTTATATGATAAGCCAAAATTTTTGCACATTAGCAGGAGCACATCGTGATAGGTCGACTCAGAGGCATCATCCTGGAAAAACAGCCGCCTTTAGTTTTACTGGAAGTCGGTGGCGTAGGGTATGAAGTCCATATGCCGATGACCTGCTTCTATGAATTGCCGGAAACCGGTAATGAAGCGGTCGTCTTCACGCAGTTTGTGGTGCGTGAAGATGCGCAGCTGCTTTACGGTTTCAATAATAAGCAGGAGCGCACGCTGTTCCGCGAGCTGATTAAAGTGAACGGCGTGGGGCCTAAGCTGGCGCTGGCTATCCTTTCCGGCATGTCTGCACAGCAGTTTGTGAATGCCGTCGAACGCGAAGAAATTGGCTCGCTGGTGAAACTGCCGGGGGTGGGTAAGAAAACCGCCGAACGCCTGATCGTGGAGATGAAAGACCGCTTCAAAGGTATGCATGGCGACCTGTTCACGCCAGCGGCCGATCTGGTGCTGACCTCGCCGGATAGCGGTGCTGCGGATGATGCAGAGCAGGAAGCAGTTGCCGCGCTGGTTTCCCTGGGCTATAAACCACAGGAAGCCAGCCGTATGGTGAGCAAAGTAGGCCGCGCCGGTGCCGACAGCGAAACCCTGATCCGCGAAGCGCTCCGCGCCGCACTCTGAAGCCTCTGAGGTAGATGAAGGATGATTGAAGCAGACCGTCTGGTATCGCCGGACACCATCACCCCGGATGAATTAATCGACCGCGCCATTCGTCCGCGTTTTCTGGCAGATTACGTCGGCCAGCCGCAGGTGCGATCGCAAATGGAAATCTTCATCCAGGCCGCAAAGCTGCGCGGAGACGCGCTCGATCATCTGCTTATTTTTGGCCCACCAGGCCTCGGTAAAACCACGCTGGCGAATATCGTTGCCAATGAAATGGGAGTCAACCTGCGCACAACTTCCGGCCCGGTGCTGGAGAAAGCAGGGGACCTGGCGGCGATGCTGACCAACCTCGAACCCCACGACGTCCTGTTTATCGACGAAATCCACCGTCTCTCGCCGGTCGTAGAGGAAGTGCTCTACCCGGCGATGGAAGACTATCAGCTGGATATTATGATCGGTGAAGGCCCGGCGGCCCGCTCGATCAAAATTGACCTGCCGCCGTTTACCCTGATCGGCGCCACAACGCGTGCAGGCTCCCTGACGTCGCCGCTGCGCGATCGTTTTGGGATCGTGCAGCGGCTGGAGTTTTATCAGGTGGCCGATCTGCAACATATCGTCGGGCGCAGCGCGAGCGTGCTGGGACTGGAGATGAGCGAAGACGGCGCGTTTGAAGTCGCGAAGCGCGCGCGCGGTACGCCGCGTATCGCCAACCGTCTGTTACGTCGGGTGAGAGATTTTGCTGAAGTGCGTCATGACGGCTCCATCAGCGCGGACATTGCCGCTCAGGCGCTGGATATGCTGAACGTGGACACCGAAGGCTTTGACTATATGGACCGCAAGCTGCTGCTGGCCGTGATCGATAAATTTATGGGCGGGCCGGTCGGGCTGGACAACCTTGCGGCTGCCATTGGCGAAGAGCGTGAAACCATCGAAGACGTGCTGGAACCCTTCCTGATCCAGCAGGGCTTCTTACAGCGCACGCCGCGCGGGCGCATCGCGACCCCAAGAGCCTGGACCCACTTCGGGATTGTGCCTCCGGCGATGCCGTAATGGTTCCAGCGCGAAGCTGCCTTTTCACCGCACATTTCCATGTTAACGCATGGAAACTCCAGGTATTCGTGTGATGCGGGTTCTCGCTCTTTCCGATGACGCCCGGGGATTGCTGCCGCTCTTTAAACGCAGACCCTGAGAAGAAACGCCTCAAGGTTATAAGTCATCCGGGCTATTGTCAGTAGCCAGGGTTCTACGTACTTGCTTATGCCGCCTGCTTCTTCGCCATACTCAAAATAAACAGTACCGCTGCGCTGAGCACTACCGATGGTCCGGCCGGGGTATCGTAAAAGGCCGAGAAGGTCGGGCCGCCAGTCACCGCAAGCATGCCTGCGATCACCGCGAAACCGGCCATTTGTTCTGGTGTGCGGGCAAAGCGCCTGGCGGTTGCCGCAGGGATGATTAGCAGAGAAGTGATAATCAGCGCGCCGACGAACTTCATGGCCACGCCGATGGTCAGAGCGGTAATCAACATCAGCAGCATTTTGACCCGCTGTAAATTCACCCCGTCAACGTGAGCTAAATCCGGGCTGATGGTCATCGACAGCAGATTACGCCACTGCCAGAACAGCACGCCGAGCACCATGGCGACGCCCAGCCCGATAGAAATAATATCTGGCAGAGTAACGGACAGCAGGTCGCCGAACAGATAGGCCATTAAATCCACACGCACGTTGGACATCAGGCTGACCACGACCAGGCCCAGCGACAGCGCGCTGTGGGCCATAATGCCGAGCAAAGTATCTATCGCCAGCTGCGGGCGTTTTTCCAGCCACACCAGGCCAATCGCCAGCAGCAGGGTGACGGCAATCACAGCGTAGAATGGATTAACGTTGAGCAGCAGGCCAAAAGCCACGCCCAGCAGCGAAGCGTGAGCCAGCGTATCGCCGAAGTAGGACATGCGGCGCCAGACCACAAACGAGCCGAGCGGGCCTGCCGCGCAGGCAAGAAGCATGCCGGCAAGCCAGCCGGGTAACAACAATTCAATCATGACTGGCCATTCCCTCTGCGTAAAATAATGCGTCCGGTGAGATCGTGACGATGGTTATGGTGATGGCGATAGATCCCCAGCTGTTCCGCGCCGCGCTGGCCGAACATCGAAATAAATTCCGGGTGCATGGAGACGACTTCCGGCGTGCCAGAGCAGCAGATGTGGTGGTTAAGACACAGCACATCGTCGGTTTTCGCCATCACCAGGTGCAGGTCGTGGGAAACCATCATCACGGCGCAGCCCAGCTCATGACGAAGCTCGTCAATCAAGTTGTAGAGCGCCAGCTGGCCGTTAACATCCACGCCCTGGGTCGGCTCATCCAGTACCAGCAGCTGCGGGTTGTTCAACAGCGCTCTTGCCAGCAGTACGCGCTGGTTTTCGCCGCCGGAAAGTTTTTGCATAGGGGCTTCAATAAGATGAGCGGCCTGGACGCGCTTAAGCGCAGGCAGAATATCCGCTTTACTGACGCCAGGACGCAGGCGCATAAAGCGGTTCACCGTAAGCGGGAGCGTAGCATCAAGATGCAGTTTTTGCGGCACATAACCGATGCGCAGGTCGCGGTCGCGCTTGATAACCCCTTCATCGGGTGCTACCAGACCCAGCACAACGCGCACCAGAGTAGATTTGCCCGCGCCGTTTGGGCCGAGCAGGGTAAGAATACGCCCCGGTTGCAGACCAAGGGAGATATCGGACAGCACGCGACGCTGTCCGAACGAGACGGAGATATTTTCCAGCGAAACTAAATTTGTCATGACGATTTCAGGGGTTGCAGAAGTTATCGAATGTTATAATATCACACTTCTCACAAACACCACGATGATAAGTCGCATTATGTTACATAAAAAAACACTTCTTTTCGCTACGCTATCCGCTGCCCTTTGGGGCTCCACCGTCGCGCCCTCGCAGGCGGCCGTTGTGGCCTCCATTAAACCACTCGGATTTATCGCCTCCGCTATCGCCGATGGCGTGACCACGACGGAGATACTGCTGCCAGACGGCGCATCCGAGCATGATTATTCACTGCGTCCTTCTGATGTAAAACGCTTACAGAGCGCGGACTTAGTCGTCTGGATTGGGCCGGAGATGGAAGCCTTTATGCAGAAGTCCGTCGGCCAGTTACCTCAACAAAAACAAGTGGAACTGGGGGCTTTAAGCGCCGTGAAACCCTTGCTGATGAAAGGTGACGACGACGACGAACACGAAGGCCACGACCAGGGTCATTCGGCTCAAAAAAGTGATGAAGATCACCATCACGGTGAATACAATATGCATATCTGGCTCGGGCCTGACATAGCGCGCCTGTCGGCGGTTGCAATCCACAATAAATTAGTGGAACTTATGCCCGAAAAGAAAGCCAAACTTGACGCTAATCTGCAGAACTTCGAGTCAGCATTATCCAGCACCGACAAGCAGGTTAGTACCGTGCTCGCACCGCTGAAAGGAAAAGGGTATTTCGTTTTTCACGACGCCTACGGCTACTTTGAAAAACACTACGGACTGACGCCGCTTGGCCATTTTACCGTTAACCCTGAGATACAGCCTGGTGCGCAGCGTTTACATGAAATCAGAACACAGTTGGTTGAGCATAAAGCGGTCTGCGTTTTTGCTGAACCACAGTTCAGGCCAGCGGTAATCAACGCCGTCGCCCGTGGCACTAACGTTCGTTCCGGCACGTTAGATCCTCTGGGGATCGGGATTGCGCCTGGTAAAGACAGCTATATGCAGTTTTTGACCGGGCTTGCAAACCAGTATGCGAGCTGCCTGAAAGGAGATTAACGAGGAAGTGAATACGTGCAACAGATAGCCCGCTCTGTCGCCCTGGCATTTGACAATCTGTCCCGACCCCATCGCGTTATGCTGGGGTCGCTTACAGTCCTTACCTTAGCGGTCGCCGTCTGGCGGCCCTACGTTTACCACCCCGAAGCCAGCCCCGTCATTAAAACCATCGAACTCGAAAAAAGCGACATTCGTTCTTTGCTGCCCGACGCCAGTGAACCTATCGATCAGCCAACCCTGGATGAGGGCGACGACGCTATTCCTCAGGATGAGCTGGACGAAAAAACCGCCGGTGAGGCGGGGGTTCATGAATATGTGGTTTCCACCGGCGATACGCTCAGCAGCATTCTGAACCAGTACGGTATCGACATGGGCGATATCAGCCAGCTTGCGACCGTCGACAAAGACCTGCGCAACCTGAAAATTGGTCAGCAGCTCTCCTGGACGCTGACCGCGGATGGCGAATTACAGCGCCTGACGTGGGAAATGTCACGCCGTGAGACGCGTACATACGACCGCGCCGGCAACGGCTTTAAGCTCAGCACCGAAATACAGCAGGGTGACTGGGTCAACAACGTTCTCAAAGGCACCGTTGGCGCCAGCTTTGTCAGCAGCGCGAGGGATGCAGGCTTAACCAGCGCTGAAATCAGCTCGGTTATTAAAGCCATGCAGTGGCAGATGGATTTCCGCAAGCTGAAGAAAGGCGATAAGTTCTCGGTACTGATGTCCCGCGAAATGCTGGACGGCAAACGCGAACAAAGCCAGCTTGTGGGTGTTCGTCTGCGCAGCAGCGGCAAAGACTACTACGCGATTCGCGCCGAAGACGGGAAATTCTACGATCGCAGCGGTTCTGGCCTGGCGAAGGGCTTTATGCGCTTCCCGACGGTGAAACAGTTCCGCATCTCCTCAAACTTTAATCCGCGCCGCCTTAACCCAGTGACCGGGCGTATTGCTCCGCATAAAGGCGTGGATTTTGCCATGCCGCAGGGCACGCCTGTGCTGGCTGTGGGTGACGGTGAAGTTGTCATGGCGAAGCGCAGCGGCGCGGCTGGCTTCTTTGTGGCTATCCGCCACGGACGTACCTACACCACGCGCTATATGCACCTGAAAAAGCTGCTGGTCAAGCCTGGACAGAAAGTGAAACGCGGTGACCGCATTGCGCTTTCCGGCAATACAGGGCGTTCTACCGGACCACATCTGCATTATGAAGTGTGGATCAACCAGCAGGCCGTGAACCCGCTGACGGCGAAGCTGCCGCGTACCGAAGGGCTGACCGGTTCGGATCGTCGTGATTACCTGGCTCAGGTACGGGAAGTTGTTCCGCAGCTGCGTTTTAATTAATCGCCCGTAGCCCAGTAAAAATCCAGCCGGTGCCTCGCCACCGGCTTTTTCTTTTGTCTGTCGTCACTTGCCCCGCTAAACTACGATTAAATTCATATCATCAATGATTTGATGCCGTACTGAGAACCTGCATGGAAAAAGCCAAAAAAAGTCAGAGCGAATTTATCCCTGAATTTCAGAAAGCCTTCTGGCACCCGCGTTACTGGGGAGCCTGGTTAGGCGTGGGAGCCTTTGCCGGGCTAGCCTTGCTGCCGCCGTCAGTACGCGACCCGCTGTTAGGAAAGGTCGGGCGTATTGCCGGACGTTTTGGCAAGAGCGCGCGTCGCCGGGCGCAAATCAACCTGCTGTACTGTTTCCCGGAAATGCCGGAAGCGGATCGCGAGGCCATTATTGATGAGATGTTTGCCACCGCACCACAGGCGATGGTGCTGATGGCGGAGCTGGGTCTACGCGATCCGCACAAGGTGATGCGGCGCGTCGACTGGCACGGCAAAGAAATTATTGATGAGCTGAAGGCTAACGGCGAGAACGTTATTTTCCTCGTGCCGCACGGCTGGGGCGTGGATATCCCCGCGATGCTAATGGCCTCTGAAGGCCAGAAAATGGCGGCCATGTTTCATAATCAGGGCAACGCGCTGTTTGACTACGTCTGGAATACCGTGCGCCGTCGCTTTGGTGGGCGTATGCACGCGCGCAACGACGGGATAAAGCCGTTTATCAGTTCGGTGCGTCAGGGCTACTGGGGCTACTACCTGCCGGATCAGGATCACGGCGCGGAGCACAGTGAGTTCGTGGATTTCTTTGCCACCTATAAAGCCACCCTCCCGGCCATTGGCCGCCTGATGAAGGTCTGCCGCGCGCGCGTGGTGCCGTTGTTCCCGGTCTATAACAGCAAAACGCACCGTCTGGATATCTTTATTCGCCCGCCAATGGACGATCTTATCGAGGCCGACGACAACACCATCGCGCGCCGTATGAACGAGGAAGTGGAGATTTTTGTGCGTCCGAATCCGGAACAGTACACCTGGATCCTGAAGCTGCTGAAAACGCGTAAAGAAGGGGAGATTGAACCTTACCGGCGTAAGGAACTGTTTCCTAAAAAATAACAAAGGGGCCTGACAGGCCCCCTGAGAGGATGCCTTACCTCATCTTTTTGCAGGATAGGCAGAGGTCATCCGATAAACACACAAGGAAAATCAACTTATTGATTTTCGGCAGACGATCGCAAAGAAGGGAAAACCACGCTTTTTCCTTCTTTGTCAGCAAACTAAAGGGGCCTGACAGGCCCCTTTGTTTTTCTGCTAACGCTTACTCAACGCAGAGAATACGCGTGGTGTTGGTGGTGCCGATGGTACTCATCACATCACCCTGCGTCACGATAACCAGGTCGCCGGAAAGCAGGTAACCTTTATCGCGCAGCAGATTAACCGCGTCGCTTGCCGCGGCCACGCCGTCGCTTGCGCTGTCGAAGTGCACCGGCGTGACGCCACGGTACAGGGAAGTGAGGTTCAGCGTGCGTTCATGACGGGACAGGGCGAAGATCGGCAGACCGGAGCTGATACGGGAAGTCATCAGAGCGGTACGGCCGGATTCGGTCATGGTGATGATGGCGGTGACACCTTTCAGATGGTTCGCTGCGTACATCGCAGACATGGCAATAGCTTCTTCCACGTTATCGAACTGAACGTCCAGACGGTGTTTGGAAACGTTAATGCTGGGGATTTTTTCCGCGCCCAGACAGACGCGCGCCATTGCCGCCACGGTTTCCGCCGGGTACTGGCCCGCCGCCGTCTCAGCAGACAGCATAACGGCATCCGTGCCGTCCAGCACGGCGTTCGCCACGTCCATTACTTCCGCGCGGGTAGGCATAGGGTTGGTGATCATCGACTCCATCATCTGGGTTGCGGTGATCACGGCGCGGTTTAACTTACGTGCACGGCGGATCAGGGTTTTCTGAATGCCCACCAGCTCAGGGTCGCCAATTTCAACGCCCAGGTCGCCACGGGCAACCATGACCACGTCTGAGGCGAGGATAACGTCGTCCATCGCCGCTTCGTCGCACACGGCTTCTGCACGTTCTACCTTAGCGACAATTTTTGCGTCGCAGCCAGCGTCACGAGCCAGGCGGCGAGCGTAGTTCAGATCCTCTCCGCAACGAGGGAAGGAGACGGCCAGATAATCCACGCCGATTTTCGCCGCGGTAACAATGTCGGCCTTGTCCTTATCGGTCAGCGCTTCTGCGGACAGGCCACCACCAAGTTTGTTGATGCCTTTGTTGTTGGACAGCGGTCCGCCGACGGTCACTTCGGTGAAGACTTTCATGCCCTGAACTTCCAGCACCTTTAGCTGCACGCGACCATCGTCAAGCAGCAGGATGTCGCCCGGTACCACGTCAGCAGGCAACCCTTTATAGTCGATGCCGACTCGCTCTTTATCGCCTTCGCCTTTGCCGAGGTTGGCGTCCAGCAGGAATTTATCGCCGATGTTGAGGAAGACTTTGCCTTCTTTGAAGGTCGAAACGCGAATTTTTGGACCCTGCAAATCGCCCAGAATAGCGACATGGCGGCCCAGTTTCGCGGCAATTTCACGAACTTTATCCGCGCGCAGCTGGTGATCTTCTGCCGTGCCGTGGGAAAAGTTCATTCGCACCACGTTGGCGCCCGCAGCGATAATCTTTTCCAGATTATTGTCGCGATCGGTAGCCGGGCCAAGGGTGGTAACGATTTTAGTTCTGCGTAACCGTCTGGACATGTATTACTCCGTTGACTGAAACAACTTTGGTGTTGCGTGAAAAAATACTCGGTTAGTCAGGGGGCGCATCAAGGCGCAAGGGGACAACTTAACCGAACGATCTAAAAAGTTACAGCTTTGTTATAAAAACTTAATGTTTATCGCCTGCATTAAGCAGTCCTTTATCAAAACGCGATTCTTTCAGCGCTTCTTTGACTCGCTTCAAGTTATCGCTGAATTTTGCTCCCCGGCGTAAAGTAAAACCGGTTGCCAGGACATCTATCACGGTCAGCTGCGCCAGGCGCGATACCATCGGCATATAAATATCGGTGTCTTCCGGGACATCGAGCAATAATGAAAGAGTCGCTTCGTGGGCCAGGGGCGAGCCTTCGGTGGTGATGGCCAGCACGATGGCATCGTTTTCACGCGCCAGCTGCGCCAGCTCGACAAGATTCTTAGTGCGTCCGGTATGGGAAATGAGCACCACCACGTCCTGATCGCTACAGTTCATACAGCTCATGCGTTGCATAACGACGTCATCGGAATAGATAACCGGCACGTTAAAGCGGAAAAATTTGTTCATCGCGTCGTGGGCAACGGCGGCAGAGGAACCCAGCCCGAAGAAGGCGATTTTTTTCGCCTGGGTCAACAGGTCCACCGCGCGATTTACCGCAGCCATATCAAGCGATTGACGAACCTGGTCGAGGCTTGCCATGGCGGACTCGAAGATTTTGCCGGTATAGGATTCAACGCTGTCATCCTCGTCAACATTCCGGTTAACATAGGGGGTTCCATTTGCCAGACTTTGCGCCAGATGTAACTTAAAATCTGGAAAGCCTTTTGTTTCCAGACGGCGGCAGAACCGGTTGACCGTAGGTTCACTGACCTCCGCCAGGCGCGCGAGGGTCGCGATGCTTGAGTGAATGGCATCCTGAGGGGTGGCGAGAATCACTTCTGCGACTTTACGCTCTGATTTGCTAAGCTGTTCCAGCTGTGACTGAATTTTTTCCAGCATATTCATCGTGGGCAGGCACTCATGGATTTTGTCGATTTCAGCAAGTGGAGAAATCGAGACAGGTTTTAGCAAGAATATACGCTTGCCGTTGACCGAAAGGGCAGGTAAATCGGCTTGATATTGTTGTTTTTTTTCATTACATGATCGGTGTCTAACTTTCAGCAGGCGCATCATGAACATAAAAAAGTCATCAATTTTCAGTTAACAGGGATTGATGCGGCTCAGAAAGCCCGAAAGCGCCGTAAAGCACGATCTGATAAGCAGCGATCGTTTACGAGAATTCATTAAAAGCAGTACATTGCGTTGTAATTAAATTACAAGTGAGACCCGGCCGATGGCAGTCATTGCATGACGGATCTAAAGCCCGGTTATCCGAAACGAGGAGAATGACATGGCGGTAACACAGACAGCTCAGGCATGTGACCTGGTGATTTTCGGTGCAAAAGGCGACCTTGCGCGTCGAAAACTGCTGCCGTCCCTGTATCAGCTGGAAAAAGCGGGCCAGATCCATCCGGATACCCGTATTCTGGGTGTTGGCCGTGCCGACTGGAGCAAAGAAGCGTACACCAAAGTCGTACGCGAAGCGCTCGAAACCTTTATGAAAGAGAAGATCGACGAAAGCCTGTGGGACAAACTCAGTAGCCGTCTCGACTTCTGCAATCTGGATGTGAACGATACCGCAGCCTTCACCAAACTCGGCAAAATGCTCGATCAGCAAAGCCGTGTCACCATCAACTATTTTGCCATGCCGCCAAGCACCTTTGGCGCTATCTGCAAAGGCCTGGGCAAAGCTAAGCTGAACGCCAAGCCTGCACGCGTGGTGATGGAGAAACCGCTGGGTACCTCGCTTGCCACCTCTCAGGAGATCAACGATCAGGTTGGTGAATATTTTGAAGAGTGCCAGGTTTATCGTATCGACCACTACTTAGGTAAAGAGACGGTACTCAACCTGCTGGCGCTGCGTTTCGCGAACTCCCTGTTTGCGAATAACTGGGATAATAAAACAATCGATCACGTGGAAATCACCGTGGCCGAAGAAGTCGGCATCGAAGGCCGCTGGGGCTACTTTGACCAGGCCGGGCAGATGCGCGATATGGTTCAGAACCACCTGCTGCAAATCCTGTGCATGATTGCCATGTCTCCGCCTTCTGACCTCACCGCAGATCACATCCGCGATGAAAAAGTGAAGGTCTTGCAGTCGCTGCGTCGTATTGACCGCAGTAACGTGCGTGAGAAAACCGTTCGCGGGCAGTACACCTCCGGCTTCGCCCAGGGCAAAAAAGTGCCGGGCTATCTGGAAGAAGAGGGCGCGAACAAATCCAGCAGCACCGAAACGTTCGTGGCTATTCGCGTGGATATCGACAACTGGCGCTGGGCTGGCGTGCCGTTCTACCTGCGTACCGGCAAACGTCTGCCAACCAAATGCTCTGAGGTGGTAGTCTACTTCAAGAGCCCGGCGCTGAATCTGTTTAAGGACTCCTGGCAGGATCTGCCGCAGAACAAACTGACGATTCGCCTGCAGCCGGACGAAGGGGTGGATATCCAGGTGCTCAACAAGGTGCCGGGTCTGGATCACAAGCATAACCTGCAAACCACCAAGCTGGATCTGAGCTATTCAGAGACCTTCAATGAATCTCACCTGGCGGACGCCTACGAGCGCCTGCTGCTCGAAACGATGCGCGGCATTCAGGCGCTGTTTGTTCGCCGTGATGAAGTTGAAGAAGCGTGGAAGTGGGTCGACTCCATCACCGAAGCCTGGAGCGCAGATAACGACGCGCCGAAACCATACCAGGCTGGCACCTGGGGACCGGTGGCCTCTGTTGCGATGATCACCCGCGATGGCCACTCCTGGAATGAGTTCGAATAGCGAAGCGGTGAAAACCCGTCAGAGAGAGATGTTATTTTACCGGTAACATGATCTCACTCATACGTGGTAGAAATTTTTGTTAATAAAAGCCCCGACTGGATTCACCAGCGGGGCTTTTTTATTTACACTAGCCGTAGAGATTTTGCCCTGATGCCTGGGAAGGCGGCTGTTTAACGACTAAATTGGCCGATAATCACTCCCTCCTGTGCAATGCGATGGCAGCCACCTTATGAGGTCCCTTATGAATCCGAATGTGTTACGCGTAACAAAACGCATCGTTGAACGCTCAAAAGAAACCCGTGCGGCTTATCTCGCACGGATCGAAAAGGCAAAGAGCAACACGGTCCATCGCTCGGAGCTGGCGTGCGGTAATCTTGCCCACGGTTTTGCTGCCTGCCAGCCCGAAGATAAGGCTGCGCTGAAAAGCATGTTGCGTAACAATATCGCGATTATCACCTCATACAACGACATGCTCTCCGCGCATCAGCCGTACGAGTCTTATCCCGATCAAATCCGCAAGGCGCTGCACTCTGTAGGTGCCGTAGGTCAGGTTGCGGGCGGCGTGCCTGCGATGTGTGACGGCGTCACGCAGGGGCAGGATGGCATGGAACTCTCCTTGCTTAGCCGCGAAGTTATCGCGATGTCTACCGCCGTTGGCCTGTCGCACAATATGTTCGACGGGGCGCTCTACCTTGGCGTGTGCGATAAAATTGTCCCGGGATTAACCATGGCCGCGCTGTCGTTTGGTCATCTGCCCGCGGTCTTCGTCCCCTCCGGGCCGATGGCAAGTGGCCTGGCTAATAAAGAAAAAGTGCGCATCCGCCAGCTTTATGCCGAAGGTAAAGTTGATCGTAACGCCCTGCTGGAATCGGAAGCCGCTTCCTACCATGCGCCGGGCACCTGTACGTTCTATGGCACCGCCAACACCAACCAGATGGTGGTGGAGTTTATGGGGATGCAGCTTCCTGGCTCCTCATTCGTTCATCCGGATGCCCCGCTGCGCCATGAGCTGACTGCGGCGGCCGCGCGTCAGGTGACTCGCCTGACGGGTAACGGTAATGAATGGATGCCGCTGGGCAAAATGATCGACGAGAAAGTCGTGGTCAACGGTATCGTTGCGCTGCTGGCGACGGGGGGGTCCACTAACCATACGATGCACCTGGTGGCGATGGCCCGTGCGGCGGGGATCATCATCAACTGGGATGATTTCTCCGATCTTTCTGATGTGGTGCCGCTGCTTGCCCGCCTGTATCCAAACGGCCCGGCAGACATTAACCACTTCCAGGCGGCGGGCGGTGTGCCGGTACTGGTGCGCGAACTGCTTAAAGGCGGCCTGCTGCATGAAGATGTTAATACCGTTGCCGGTTTTGGTCTGCATCATTACACCCTCGAACCCTGGCTGGATAACGGCAAGCTTGCCTGGCGCGAAGGGGCTGAAAAGGCGCTGGACAGCGAAGTTATCGCCAGCTTCGATAAGCCCTTCTCTAAACACGGTGGCACCAAAGTGCTGAGCGGCAACCTCGGCCGCGCGGTGATGAAAACCTCCGCCGTACCGGTTGAGAATCAGGTAATCGAAGCCCCGGCGGTCATTTTTGAAAGCCAGCATGACGTTCTGCCCGCCTTTGAAGCCGGGTTACTGGACCGCGACTGCGTGGTGGTTGTGCGCCATCAGGGGCCGAAAGCGAACGGTATGCCAGAATTACATAAACTTATGCCGCCACTTGGGGTATTATTGGACCGCCGTTTCAAAATTGCGCTGGTGACCGATGGTCGCCTGTCAGGCGCTTCCGGTAAGGTGCCGTCTGCTATCCACGTCACGCCGGAAGCCTACGATGGCGGACTGCTGGCAAAAGTCCAGGACGGGGATATGATTCGCGTCAACGGGCAGACGGGCGAACTGACGCTGCTGGTCGATGAAGCCGAGCTGGCAAACCGCACGGCCTTCCATCCCGATCTGAGCGCCGAACGAATCGGCACCGGGCGTGAATTATTTGGCGCGTTGCGCGAACAGTTATCGGGTGCGGAACAGGGCGCAACCTGTATCAAATTTTAAGCGTCCGTGCGGCTCAGGCCGCGCGGGTAAACAAATTAGAAAGTTGGCTTAAGAGGCTCAGATGAAAAACTGGAAAACAACTGCGGAACAGATCCTGAAAACGGGTCCGGTCGTTCCTGTTATCGTAGTGAACAAGCTGGAACACGCGGTGCCGATGGCAAAAGCGCTGGTTGCAGGCGGCGTACGCGTGCTGGAAGTTACGCTGCGGACAGCCTGTGCAATGGACGCTATTCGCGCGATTGCCAAAGAAGTCCCGGAAGCTATTGTTGGTGCGGGCACCGTATTAAATCCGCAGCAGCTGGCTGAAGTTACCGAGGCTGGCGCGCAGTTTGCCATCAGCCCGGGCCTGACCGAGCCGCTGCTGAAAGCGGCAACCGAAGGCACTATTCCTTTGATTCCAGGCATCAGTACCGTTTCCGAACTGATGCTGGGCATGGACTACGGCCTGAAAGAATTTAAATTCTTCCCGGCAGAAGCCAACGGCGGCACTAAAGCGTTGCAGGCTATCGCAGGTCCGTTTGCCCATGTGCGTTTCTGCCCAACCGGCGGTATCTCCCCGGCTAACTACCGTGATTACCTGGCGCTGAAAAGCGTGTTGTGTATCGGTGGCTCATGGCTGGTTCCGGCGGATGCGCTGGAAGCGGGGGATTATGACCGCATCACGAAACTGGCTCGCGAAGCGGTTGAAGGCGCAAAAGCGTAGTTCAGACTGTTTATAGCGTAAAGTAGATAAGCCTCTCCCTAAAAGGAGAGGCTTCTTTTTATCCTTCGACTTTGACTGCCGTAGCGGCTGTAACCGCGCGCTCCACGGCATGGCCGATGTCTTTGCCTGTGGCGAGCGCCACGCCCATTCTGCGTTTTCCGTTGATCTCAGGTTTACCAAACAGGCGAAGCTGCAAACCAGCACCCAGTGCCGCCGCCACATTGCCAAATCTAACGTTATCGCTGGCAAGCTCGGGAAGGATCACGGCTGATGCTGCCGGGCCATGCTGGCGGATCTCGCCAATCGGCAGGCCGAGGAAAGCGCGGACGTGCAGAGCAAACTCTGACAGGTCCTGGGAAATCAAGGTGACCATACCGGTATCGTGCGGGCGAGGGGAAACCTCGCTGAAAATCACCTCGTCACCGCAAACGAACAGCTCCACGCCAAACAGACCGTAGCCGCCGAGGGCCAGCACCACCTTTTCGGCGATCTCTTTGGCGCGCGTGAGGGCCAGCTCGCTCATTTGCTGCGGCTGCCAGGATTCACGATAGTCGCCGTCTTCCTGGCGATGCCCGATTGGCGCGCAGAAATGCACGCCGTCCACGGCGCTGATGGTCAGCAGGGTTATCTCAAAATCGAAACGAACCACGCCTTCAACGATGACCTTGCCCTTACCGGCGCGCCCGCCTTGCTGTGCGTATTCCCACGCTTTTGCCAGCTGTTCTTGCGTGCGTACAAAGCTTTGTCCCTTGCCAGACGAACTCATCACCGGTTTCACAATACAGGGCAGGCCGATCTCTGCGGCGGCCTTTACGAAGTCATCTTCGCTATCCGCAAAGCGGTAGCTGGAGGTCGGGAGAGAAAGCGCTTCCGCGGCCAGGCGGCGGATGCCTTCGCGGTTCATGGTAAGGCGAGCTGCGCGGGCGCAGGGCACAACGTGCTGGCCCTGCTGCTCAAGCTCAATCAGCATGTCGGTGGCGATGGCTTCAATTTCGGGCACGATAAAATCGGGTTTTTCAGCCAGCACCAGCGCTTTAAGCTCGGCGGCATCCAGCATATTGATAACGTGAGCGCGGTGCGCCACGTGCATTGCAGGCGCATCGGCATAGCGATCCACGGCAATCACCTCGATCCCCAGACGCTGACACTCAATCGCCACTTCTTTGCCTAGCTCACCTGAACCTAACAGCATGACTCGTGTGGCCGCTGGACGCAGGGCCGTTCCCAACATTGACATAATCTGCTTACCCGTTGTGATAAAATAAACGGCCGCAGTATAAACGAAAACGTTTGCGTACGCAGCGCCTTTCCCGCTTGCGGAGTAAGTGTAATAAACCTATACTGTATAAATACACAGTTAACCGGAGCTGCAAACATGGCGGTTGAAATTAAATACGTTGTCGTGCGAGAGGGACAAGAAAAGATGTCTTTTGCCAGTAAGAAAGATGCTGATGCTTATGACAAAATGCTCGATCTCGCGGAAGTGCTGGGCGACTGGCTAACCCAGAGCCCCGTGGCCTTTGAAGAAGGGCAAAATGACGTGCTGGCGATGTGGCTGGCCGAAAACAAAGATGTCCTCGCAGGCGTGCTGAAAAGTGGCAAGCTGCCGGAGCAGACGCAAGAAGAGACTGCTCAACAGGCCGATGAAGAGACAGCGCCCGCGGAAAACAACGTGGCGGAACACCCTGGCCGCAAGCGTACTAAAGCAGCCTGATGTCTTCTTAACGCCGGCTCTGTCCGGCGTTGTTATTTGCACATCTTTCGCCAAATCAGACAGTTCTTGACACCCGTTCGCCTACTCTCGTCAGGGTAAGTGACAATTAAGGGTGCCTCTCATGAGTAACTGGTTACAACAGATTCAGTCGATGCTGGGACAGGTTAGCCAGTCCGGGTCAAAAAATGCGCACGCTACAGGCAGTGCCGGAGGCGATCAGGGGCTGAGCAAGCTGCTGGTCCCGGGGGCGTTAGGCGGGCTTGCTGGCCTGCTGCTGGCGAGCAAATCCTCCCGTAAACTTCTTTCCAGATACGGCACAAGTGCGTTACTGGTTGGCGGCGGTGCCGTGGCAGGCAGCGTGCTGTGGAACAAATACAAAGATCGTATTCGCCAGACACATCAGGATGAACCCCAGTTTGGTCAGCAGCAGTCGCCGGTGGATGTTCGTACCCGCCGTTTGATTATGGCGCTGGTCTTTGCCGCCAAAAGTGACGGCCACATTGATGATAAAGAGCGGCAGGCGATTGAGCAGCAGCTTCGCGACGCGGGCATTGAAGGGCCGGGGCGCACCCTGATTCAGGAAGCGATTGAACAACCGCTGGATCCCAAACGCCTTGCCCAGGATGTTAAGAACGAAGAAGAAGCCCTGGAGCTCTACTTCCTGAGCTGCGCGGCTATCGACATCGACCATTTTATGGAGCGCAGCTACCTTAACGCGCTGGGGGACGAGCTGAAAATCCCGCAGGATGTGCGCGAAGGTATTGAAGATGAGATCAAACAGCAAAAGCAAAGCCTGACAGACGGATAATCAACCGCCTGCTGGCTCTTTGCGGCCGGGTGAACCCCGGCTTTTTCCCCAAAATGTCACGTTCCGCTTGCAAGCCTGCCTGAATTTGCCACCCTTACAGGGTGTTAACCTGAAATGAAAAATCTTATGCCGCCAAAAGCCAAAAAAATTCCCCATGTCATGACCGTGCATGGGGATACCCGTATCGACGATTACTACTGGCTGCGCGATGACGATCGCGAGGACAAGGACATGCTTGACTACCTGCATCAGGAAAATGATTACGGTAAGCAGGTGATGGATTCACAGCAGGCCTTGCAGGAGCGGCTGCTCAAAGAGATGGTCGATCGCATTCCTCCCCGGGATATCTCTGCCCCTTATACCCAGAATGGCTATAACTACCGCCAGCTCTATGAGACGGGCAATGAGTACGCAATCTACCAGCGTCAGTCGGTGCTGATGTCGGAGTGGGATGAATGGGAGCTGCTGCTGGATGCGAATAAACGTGCCGCACACAGCGAATTTTATACGATGGGCGGTATGGCGATAACGCTGGATAATACCATTATGGCCCTGGCGGAAGACTATCTGTCCCGCCGCCAGTACGGCTTGCGTTTCCGAAACCTTGAAACCGGCAACTGGTATCCGGAAGTGCTGGAAAATGTCTCCAGCAGCTTTGTCTGGGCGAATGATTCTGCAACGTTGTACTACGTGCGTAAACATCCTAAAACCCTGCTTCCTTACCAGGTCTGGCGGCATACCGTCGGCCATCCTGCCGCCACGGATGAGCTGGTATATGAAGAAAAAGACGAGATGTTTTACGTCAGCGTGCATAAAACAACCTCTAAGCACTTCATTCTTATTCATCTTAGCAGCGCGACCACCAGCGAAGTGCTGCTGCTGGATGCGGAATTAGCCGATGCGCAGCCGCACTGCTTTGCCCCGCGTCGCAAAGATCATGAATACACCCTCGATCATTTCCAGCATAAGTTTTACCTGCGCTCCAACCGCGAGGGCAAAAACTTTGGCTTATACCGCACGAGGGTCCGCGATGAAAAACAGTGGGAAGTGCTGATCCCGCCGCGGGAGCACATTATGCTCGAAGGTTTTACCCTGTTTACAGACTGGCTGGTGGTGGAAGAACGCCAGCGCGGCCTGACCAGCCTGCGGCAGATTAACCGTGAAACCCGCGAAGTTACGGGGATTGCTTTCGATGACCCGGCCTATGTCACCTGGCTGGGCTATAACCCGGAGCCTGAGTCAACGCGCTTGCGCTATGGCTACTCTTCGATGACAACGCCGGACACGCTCTTTGAACTGGATATGAACACCGGGGAACGCCGGGTCATCAAACAAACGCAGGTGCCGGGGTTTGACGCCGCTAATTATCGCAGCGAGCATCTGTGGATAACGGTGCGTGACGGTGTGCAGGTGCCCGTCTCACTGGTATATCACCGTCAACATTTCCAGCGGGGCAAAAATCCGCTGCTGGTGTACGGCTATGGCTCCTACGGCAGCAGCATGGATGCAGACTTTAGCTCCAGCCGCCTCAGCCTGTTAGATCGTGGGTTTGTTTTTGCCATCGCCCATGTGCGCGGCGGGGGGGAGCTTGGCCAGCAGTGGTACGAGGACGGCAAATATCTTAAAAAGATGAACACCTTTTATGACTACATTGACGTCTGCGAAGGGCTGCTCGGCAAAGGCTATGGCAAGAGCGAGTTGCTCTATGGTATGGGCGGCAGCGCGGGAGGCATGTTGATGGGTGCTGTGATAAACATGCGCCCGGAACTGTTCCACGGCATTGTGGCGCAGGTGCCTTTTGTCGATGTGGTGACCACTATGCTCGACGAATCAATCCCGCTGACGACGGGCGAGTTTGAAGAGTGGGGCAACCCGCAGGATGAAGAGTATTACTGCTATATGAAAGGTTACAGCCCCTACGACCAGATCCGGGAGCAGCGTTACCCTCATATGCTGGTCACGACCGGCCTGCACGATTCGCAGGTTCAGTACTGGGAGCCTGCAAAGTGGGTCGCAAAACTGCGTGATACCAAAAAGGACGATAATCTGCTGCTGCTGTGTACGGATATGGATTCCGGGCACGGAGGAAAATCAGGCCGCTTTAAATCTTACGAAGGGGTGGCGCTGGAATACGCCTTTTTGATTGCCCTGGCGCAGGGGACATTGCCAGGGCGGGCGGGATAAACAGGCTTTGCTGAGAAAGAAGTAACGGCGTGGCGGTTCACTTCTTTGTTGTGCGTGGCCGGTTATCAGGACGAACTCAGTCGGCTTCCAGATAGTGTCTGAGCGTCATTCGCAGATCCGGCGTGAGCTCCTTGATGTTTTTTAACATCCAGCGCAGATAACCCGGATCGTCCTCGGCGATTTCAGCGATCTTTCTCCCGCGATATTTGCCAAACATCATGGTGCTGACCAGGGCGGGACGTCCTGTAATGGTCACCATTTCTTCCGCGCTCCAGCCTGATGTTTCCATAATACGGATCAGCAAGGCGGCGGTGATATAGCAGTCGAAAAGCGCACGGTGATGATGCAGGCCGGCAGGCGTTTCCACGCTGAGCTTCAGGGACTTATAAAGCCCCATATTGCTGTACTTCATTCCCGGCCACAGGCGGCGCGCAAGTTTGACGGTGCAGATCCAGTCCCCGGGCATTTCGGGCAGCACGCGCCGATCGAAGCTGGCATTGTGGGCAACATAATACGGGCTGCCGTGGTAGCGAGGAATGACCTCTTCAATCCAGGGCTTATCTGCCACCATGTCTTCCGTGATCTTGTGGATGGCCATCGCCTGATGGCTGATGGGGCGATCGGGACGCACGAGGTCGCTCATGGGGTTAACGATCCTTCCCCCTTCGATATCCACAGACGCCACTTCCACCACGCCTCCCTGCAATCCGCAGGTTTCCGTATCAATAATGCGCAGCATAATTACTCCCGGTGCCAGTCAAACGCTTCTCCGGCCTTTAGCGTAAAGGAATGACTTCGCCATGCCAACCTTTCTCGTCCCGTCGGCCTATCGCCAGCAGCTCGCCCTGATCGGCCCGCACGACCAGCACACCTCTGCTGTCCCAGCATGCGCTGCGGCCTGCGGTGCGGTAGGGGCCGCAGGAAAAGGCATGGTTAGCAAAGAGTACCGGAATATTGTATTTGTGCGCCCAGCGCTGCAAATGCATCTCATCGTACTGGAAGCTGATTTCATCGACGTACTTGCTGGTGGCGTAGAGATCTGCACCCTGGGTGGCGGCGCAACGTGGCCATGTTTCCTCATCGCTTGCTACGCTCAGACCCATAGCGATACACCGGTTGTTGTGCCCGACAAGCGGCGTGTAGTGATCCTGTAGTATTGCACTATTGGTCGACGGTGGTCTGGGACAGGCAACGCGGGTGCCGTCAGGTAAAAATCCAACCGACCCCGGCGAGGGGCCATTTTCGCCGCTTAGCGTCATACCAACAATCAGGGTCATCTGATGCTCTACGGCAGCCTGCTCCAGCGGATTAAGAAGCGCATCCGTAAAGGGGAGGGCGTGTGAATCGACCTGCCCGGGATCGTAGCCGGTCAGGGAGCGTTCGGGGAAAATAAGTAAATCGATCCGCTCGGCGGCGGCGTGACGAATAAAATCCAGGTGATGTGCGATATTGGCCCGGAGATCGCCGGGTCGGACGCCGTATTGCGCAGCGGCGACATTCCATACAGGCATAAATTCTTCCTTAATCAATCCACCTCGCCGGCCCGTCCTCGGGCCGTGACAGGTAAGCGTTAGCCCATGGTCAACTGAACAAGAAAAATCTTAGCAGCACTTTTGTAAGGAAGCCTAATGAATGCAGAATTATTTTACTTTTGGCTCATACGGCAGACGAGAAAGGCTGACGGAGGCTAAACGATGAGCAATTAATCTTTCCCGGAACCAGTCGCGCAGATTTTCAGGCTGTTCGCGCTCCACAACTTCGGCAACCACCGGCATGTTGTAGCGCTCTTTAAAAGCCACGCCCGCGGCGGCAAGATCAACGTTAACCTTATCCATTTCGTCCTGGGGTAACTCGGCGAGATTGTAGTTCATGATGTCCTCCTTCTTTGTCACGGCAGAAGGTACTGCGTGATGAGGCCGATGACAAGTCTTTAGCGCATTGATAGCCGTTCTCATCTCGACTTGCACGCCGCCCGGCGTTATCCTTTCGCCGTCTCGTATAAGAAAAAGGAATAGTTGATATGGCTTTCACCACCCCTCGACTCCTCACCGTGGCAGCATTTTTCACTGCGATCTCCCTCTCTCCGGCGGCGTTCGCTCATGCTCATCTTAAAAACCAGTACCCGGCGGCAGACGCTGCGGTAACGGCGGCACCTCAGGCCCTGACGCTAAATTTCTCGGAAGGCATTGAGCCGAACTTTAGCGGCGTAACGATCGTCGGTCCACAGGACGCTAAAGTGAAAACCGGCGCGGTAAAACGCAACGAAAAAGACAGCAAGCAGCTGATCGTGCCGGTTGAAGAGTCACTCAAGCCTGGCGAATACAGCGTTGAGTGGCATGTTGTGTCCGTCGACGGACATAAAACCAAAGGAAACTATCGCTTCTCCGTGAAATAAAGCGCGATGTTATCCGCGCTTTATATTTCGCTGCGGTTCGTCCATTTTGCCGCATTAATGGTGCTGCTGGGCAGCACTGTTTGTAGCGTGATGCTTGCGCCTCAGTGGTGCAAAGCTGTGCTGAGCCGAAGGCTGGAGAAACAATGGCGTGCTGCCATCTGGCTGTCGCTGGGCAGCGCGGTGGCGCTGCTTGCCGCCCAGGCAGGGCTGATGGGCAACGGCTGGGTGGACACCCTGAATCCCCAGACCTGGCTCGCCGTACTGGGTACTCGCTTTGGTGCTGTGTGGGTTTGGCAGATCTTTCCTGGCGTCGTCACGGCCGCGGTATTTTTACTTAAGCCGCGTGCGCTACAGGGTGTGCTGCTGGTGCTCGCGGCGGCTCAGCTTATCCTGCTGGCGGGCGTTGGGCATGCCGCCATGCATGAAGGTATGCTGGGCGGTATCCAGCGCCTGAATCACGCAATACATCTGCTCAGTGCCGGATGGTGGGCCGGTGGGTTATTGCCTCTGTTGATGTGCATGCACATGGCACGAAAGCCGCGCTGGCGGCAGGGCGCAATCATTGCCATGATGCGTTTTTCCCGCTACGGGCACCTGGCGGTCGCTGCGGTTATCGTGACCGGTATTATTAACGGCCTGCTGATTCTGGGCGTGTCCTGGCCGCTGGAAAGCAACTATGTGCAATTATTGCTGCTAAAAGTTGCCCTTGTGGCGGTAATGGTGACAATAGCGCTGATTAACCGTTATCTTCTGGTGCCGCGTTTTGCCGATGCGGCGGCGGTGGCACAGCAACGTTTTATCCGGCTAACCTGGCTGGAAGTGATTTTGTCGGTACTGGTTCTCCTCGCGGTAAGCACCTTTGCCACCTGGGAGCCCTTTTAGCGGCATTGGAGAGATTCATGAAGAAAAGCATACTGACACTGGTATTACTGGCCTGTAGCGGGATGGCGCTGGCTGCACCGCAAATTATCACGGTCAGCCGTTTTGAGGTGGGTAAAGAGAAATGGGCTTTTAACCGGGAAGAGGTCATGCTGAGCTGCCGGGCCAATCATGCTCTGTTTGCCATCAACCCAAGCACGCTGATGCAGTATCCGCTAAATGACGAAGCGGAAAAGCAGGTGCGCAGCGGTAAAACCACCGGCCAGCCCATTTCTGTTATCCAGATCGACGATCCGAAAACCCCGGGGCAGAAGATGAGCCTGGCTCCCTTTATCGAGCGTGCCAGCAAGCTGTGTAGCTAATTCCCCTCTGGCTGAACGTTTTCCTCAAAAAAAAACAGCAATATCCGTTATCCGGTAATTGCTGTTTTTATTGCAATAATCACCTGCGGCAAGCTTTTTATCTGCACACTTCTGCGGCGGACTGGAAAACCTGCGTCGGTCATCTATTCTTAAGGTGCAAGGCGACTTAGCCTGCATTAATGCCAACTTTTAGCGCACGGCTCTCTCCCAGGAGCCATTTCCCTGGACCGAATACAGGAATCGTATTCGGTCTTTTTTTGCCTGTCTTGCAAAACAACCACTTAGACAACCCTGTCCGAAATCAATATTCGGGTTTTGGTATTTCGCGCAACAGACTCATAACAACATAAACTCCTTTTTCCTCGAATCCAAATACTTTTCGGTCATTTTTTGAGACTTGTGGTCGAGAAGTTTATGTGCGAAATCTTTGCCGTATGCTTACTCATAAAGACGCCCGGATAGGCTGCAAACGCGGTCTTTTCTCTTTTATGCTCACACAATCCTCCATGCAAATAAGGCTGACAGGATATATAACGTTTGCCGAATATTTCCCCGAAGATTTCATGGTATCGCATGACCTACTGCCTGTCCCTTTGTTGGTTGAATCTGGGCGGGCTGGCCGCTGACTGAGAAAATGATTGGCGCCTGCAAGGGCAGCCGTAAAAACCATGATGGCCGTCACATTCATTAGCATCCTCACTAATCAGCCAGTACAATCCTGCTCCACTTAATCTGCGCGTGAGCGCGGGTAAAACAACAAACCTGCAAAGACGAATTTATGACAACCACTCAAACTCAGACGCATGCCAGGGAAAACTCGCTTGCCCATGTATTGCGATCGCCTCGCCTGTTTGTGCGCGAATCTTTGGCTGGGGTGATTACTGCCCTGGCGCTTATCCCCGAAGTCATTTCATTTTCGGTTATCGCCGGGGTTGATCCTAAAGTGAGCCTGGTGGCTTCCATTGTGCTTTGTCTTGCAATGTCTGTGCTTGGCGGACGTCCGGCTATGGTCACTGCCGCGGCGGGTTCCGTGGCGCTGGTTATCGGGCCGATGGTTCACCAGTATGGTGCGGGCTATATTCTTCCGGCGGTCATCCTGGCCGGGTTGATTCAGATTATCTTTGGCGTAACAGGCCTTGCCAGAATGATGCGTTACATTCCACTTTCGGTAATGACCGGGTTTGTAAATGCGCTGGGCATTTTGATTTTCTTTGCGCAGGTGCCGCATATCTGGGGGCATAGCCCGCTGGTCTGGGCGCTGTTTGCCGTGACGCTGGGCATCGTTTTATTCCTGCCGCGCGTTGTGAAATCAGTGCCGTCTCCTCTGGTGGCGATTGTTGTCATTACGGCGGCCTGCGTCGGAATGGGCTACACCCTTCCCACCGTGGGGGATACCGGCCCCATGCAGGCGGGGATGCCCGGGCTGACAGAACTGCTGGTGCCGTTGAATGCAGCAACGCTGCGTATCATCTGGCCTTGTGCACTGAGTATCGCTTTTGTCGGGCTGATGGAGTCTTTGCTGACGGCAAAGCTTGTCGATGATTTGACGGACACACCGTCGAGCAAGCGACGCGAATGCTGGGGCCTGGGTCTGGCGAATATTTTTGCGGGTTTCTATGGCGGCATAGCTGGCTGCGCCATGATCGGGCAGACCATCGTTAACGTGGAGTTGGGGAGGGGGCGTACGCGGCTGTCGACTGTTGCCGCCGGTCTGGTGCTTCTGCTGCTGGTTACGGCCCTGAGCGATATGATGGCCAAAATCCCGATGGTGGTGCTGGCGGGAGTCATGATGATTGTGGCGGTAAAAACCCTCAACTGGCACAGCGTAAAGCCTGCCACGTTAAAAAGAATGCCGATCCCTGAAACGCTGGTGATGATTGTGACCGTGGCGACAACTGTCTATACCGGTAATCTGGCTATTGGCGTCCTGTGCGGAGTGATTTTTGCGACGCTGTTGTTTGCTCGCCGCATCGCTCACGTTGTCCGGGCAGAGCGACAGCTGGCTGAAGATGGCGATTCCGTGCGTTATACGGTTACCGGGCCGCTGTTTTTCGCCAGCAGTAACGATTTGTTTGAGCACTTTCACTATGCGGATGATCCGCAGAGGGTAACCATCGATCTGTCGCAGGCGCAAATCTGGGATGCGTCAACCGTAGCGGTGCTGGATGCCATCGAAACCCGTTATCGGCGTTACGCGGCCAGGGTGGAGATTGTTGGCCTGGATATCCGCAGCGCCGACTTTCATGAGCGCCTGAGCGGCAAACTTTGATAGGCGTGGCCAGCGGCCTGCAAGGTTCGCTGGCCACTCAGCATGAATCACCGGATTTTGTTACTCACCTCACATTATTTCCCTATATTTCGCTGCGGCAGCGGGCGTTCAAATTATAAGCTGGCGAATTAAACATCTTCTTAACATTGTCATTGCGCGAGATGCGGAAAAATTTTATTACTCTTTAACCGCTTAGCGAAAGCAACGCGGCCCCGCATCCCAATAACGATAATTAACAGGACGATGTATGACGACAAAACCTGGCGCCGAGGCCTGCGCACCACCGACGCTATTCCAGACGCTAAAAACATTTCCTGCCACCGTTCACGCGCTGCTGTTTTTCACAGGGGTTATCCGGTTCAGCTATTTTATGGCGTGGCCGTTTATCGCGGTGATCATGACCCGGACTTACCATATGTCGCCGGTGGCTATAGGACTGGCGATGACGAGCAGCGCGCTGCTCTCCGTGGTGCTGGGCATGTACGGCGGGCAGATCTCAGACAGGCTAGGGCGGCGGGTTATTCTTTTGCTGGGCTGTGCGTTTTCCTGCGTCGGCTATGCCACGCTCGCGCTGGCGAGTGGGATGGGATTATTTATCACCGGGCTGATGATAATCAGCGTGTGTTTTGCCTGGGTTGATCCGCCGGTTCGCGCATTGATGAGTGACTTGCTGGGCGACAGACGCCGCCGGGCACTGGCTTTGCAGATGCGCTACTACCTGATAAACGTGGCCGCGGTGACCGGTCCGCTGGTGGGGATTGTGTTTGGCCTGACCTCCCAGAAAGGGACGTTTCTAATCACCGCGCTGAGCTATCTACCATTCCTGGTGTACGTTCTGCTTTTCATTCCTGCGGGCAAGCTGCTGGCAGAGCCGGTCGGCAATGCGCCGTCGGTAAAACTGCATCAGGTTATGGGGATCATCGCCCGGGATAAAATATTTGTGGCGGCGCTCATGTGCAGCATTTTGTGTAGCATCGTCTTTATTCATTATGAAGCCGTGCTGCCACAGTACCTTTTGCTGCTGGACGCTAACGCCGCCGTGAAGTTAATCACGCTGATTCTGGTGACTAACGCCTGCACCGTGCTGCTGTTTCAGACGTTCGTGGTCCGATTCCTGGCGCAGGTTAGCTTGCCGAATCGCATTTTGCTGGGCGGCGCCATTTTTGCCTTTTCGCAGCTGTGTTTCTGGGCGACGCGCACGCCGGATGCGTGGGTATGGCTGACGATGACCTGCATATTTAGCGTAGGTGAAGCCATTTTGATGCCCAATCTGAATATTTTGCTCGATCAGCTGGCTCCGGCGGAGCATCGTGGTGCCTACCTGGGGGCATCAACCTTAACCACGCTGGGGATCGCGGCCGGGCCACTAATTGGCGGCGTATTGCTGGCGTTAACCGGCGCCGGTGTGTTCATCGCCACCGCATTGTTCAGCGTGCTGATATGCGTCATTATTTATGTCTGCAAAGTGGGCATACAGGCGCGTCTGCAAGACTCATAGAGAAAAGGATAAACGATGACACAAGCACCTTGTCTGGAAACCGAACGTCTGGTTCTACGACACTTTACGCTGGATGACTTCGAGGCTTTAGCGGCCTGTTGGGCTGATCCTGAGATGGTGAAGTATATCGGGGGAGGGCAGCCCCAAAGCGCCGAGATGAGCTGGGGCCGCCTGCTTCGTTATATCGGTCACTGGCAGGCTTTAGGCTATGGCTACTGGGCGGTATTCGAAAAAGAAACTCAGCGCTATATTGGTTCCGTGGGTTTTCAGGATCTTCATCGTGACCTGACCCCGCCTCTGGAGTATCCCGAAGCGGGCTGGACGCTGCTCCCGGCGGTGCATGGCAAGGGATACGCAAAAGAAGCCGTCGGCGCGATTATGCAGTGGGCGGACAAGGCGTTTGCCGGTCCGGTATGCTGCATTATTGATGACGGCAACCAGCGATCCCTGCATCTTGCTGCACGTCATGGCTTTCAGTTCCAACACTATGTGACCTATCACGGCAAGCAGGTACGTATGCTGGTACGCCAGCCGCAGCTTTAGACGCAAACCTCTGGCCTGGACTAAGCAGGGA
>CAMLJN010000021.1 GCA_946480445.1 uncultured Buttiauxella sp. | reverse complement strand
GAATCATCTACAAAGCCCGCCCCTATTGCCTGGGGTACAACAACCATACCTGAAAGAGCCGTGACACCTGCAATTGCAAGCGCCAGCGCACTACGTTTGCCACTAAACGTACGCATATTGAAATCCTCTTTGACGTATCAATAATCACCCGGTGTAAAGCACCTGACGGCGAAAAAATAAAAATGCCTGACGGCTAAAGGCGGAAGATGAATAATACCCGCACTGACTTCTGTGCTTAGACTATTTTTCGCGACGCGAATTATCAATGACTTTATAGCAGAGAATTCGCATATTATGACGAAGTGCACATAATCTATGTGCATTTGTAACAAATTACGATGACGGAATTTTATCGCGCAAACTGGCGAATATTAAGCACAGGAAGATATTTGAAAGCGCTCTCATAATCAGTAATGAGAATATTTACGCTATATGGTCAATCACAGACAATTAAAATAAGGAGCAGCTCAGGCCGTTAATTCGCGTTGCGAATGTTAAGTAAACATTAACCGCCTGATTGTTAAGATAAAAAAAACGCCGCATTCCGCGGCGTTCAGGCTGACAGCTTAGCGAATTAATCGCCGATTTTTGCCCAGGTATCCCGCAGGCCAACGGTGCGGTTGAACACCAGTCGGGTAGCGGTTGCATAGCGGCTATCAAGGCAGAAATAGCCTTCGCGTTCAAACTGATACGCTTTACCTTTTTGCGCATTTTGCAGGCTTGGCTCAACGAAGCCTTCTTTAATGACCAGCGAATCCGGGTTAATGGTGGACAGGAAGTCCTCCGCGCCGCCAGGGTTCGCTACGCTGAACAGGCGGTCATAAAGACGGATTTCAACCGGCAACGCATGCGCTGCGCTGACCCAGTGAATGACGCCTTTGACTTTGCGCCCGTCAGCAGGATCTTTGCTCAGGGTTTCCGGGTCGTAGGTGCAATACAGCGTGGTGATATTGCCTTCAGCGTCCTTTTCAATGCGTTCCGCCTTAATCACGTAAGCATTGCGCAGGCGCACTTCTTTCCCCATCACCAGACGCTTGTACTGTTTGTTCGCTTCTTCACGGAAATCGGCACGGTCGATGTAGATTTCACCGCTGAAAGGAACCTGACGGCTACCCATCTCCGGCTTATTGGGATGATTAGGCATCGTCACGCTCTCTTCCCCGCCCTGCGGGTAGTTTTCGATAACGACTTTAAGCGGATCCAGCACGGCCATGGCACGCGGCGCATTTTCGTTCAGATCGTCGCGAATGCAGGACTCAAGCGAGGCCATTTCCACCGTATTGTCCTGCTTGGTCACGCCGATACGCTTGCAGAATTCACGAATAGAAGCGGCGGTATAGCCACGACGACGCAGACCAGAAATGGTCGGCATACGCGGATCGTCCCAGCCTTCAACAATCTTCTCGGTCACCAGCAGGTTCAGCTTACGCTTGGACATGATGGCGTACTCAAGATTGAGACGCGAGAACTCGTACTGACGCGGATGAGCAGGAATAGTGATGTTGTCTAATACCCAGTCGTACAGGCGACGGTTATCCTGGAACTCCAGCGTACACAGCGAATGGGTGATCCCTTCGAGCGCATCGGAAATGCAGTGGGTGAAGTCATACATCGGGTAGATGCACCACTTGCTGCCCGTCTGATGGTGATCGGCAAACTTAATGCGGTAAATAACCGGATCGCGCATCACGATAAACGGCGAGGCCATGTCGATTTTAGCACGCAGGCACGCGGTGCCTTCGGCAAACTCACCGTTACGCATTTTCTCAAACAGCGCGAGGTTCTCCTCAACGGTGCGATCGCGATACGGGCTATTTTTGCCCGGCGCCGTAAGGGAACCCCGATATTCGCGGATCTGCTCAGGCGTCAGCTCGTCAACATAGGCCAGCCCTTTGTTGATCAGTTCCACCGCATAGTTAAACAGCTGGTCGAAGTAATCCGAGGAGTAGCGCACATCACCGGACCAGTGGAAGCCCAGCCACTCTACGTCCTGCTTAATAGACTCAACGTATTCGATGTCTTCTTTTACCGGATTGGTGTCATCGAAACGCAGGTTGCACTGCCCCTGGTAATCCTGTGCGATACCAAAGTTCAGGCAGATAGATTTGGCATGACCGATATGCAGATAGCCATTTGGCTCTGGCGGAAAACGAGTGCAGATATGGTCGTGCTTACCATTAGCCAGATCTTCATCAATGATCTGGCGAATAAAGTTAGTTGGGCGGGCTTCAGCCTCACTCATCGCGAATTCCTCAAGACAAAACTTTCGTTAACGGCACATGATCTAATAAGCAGGCGCGGGAAACAACCTTTAGTTGAAGAAATTGGGGAGCGGGCAAAGGAAAGCAAGGCGGGAAGTCAGTAAAAAAGCGGCTGAGGAATAACCCCAGCCGCTTAAGGCACAATGCTAACTCAGGAGCAATTATTTGCCTTTAATTTCATACAGCGGCGTTTGCCCTGCGACAACCGATCCCTGCGCCTGAATCACCAGCGCGCTGAAATCATCAATGTTGCTGCAAACCACCGGGCTAATCATGGAGCGGGCATTGGCGTTCAGGAAATCCAGATCCATTTCCAGCACCGGCTGGCCTGCCACCACTTCAGCGCCCTCTTCCACCAGGCGAGTAAAGCCCTGACCGTTAAGCGCGACGGTATCAATGCCCATGTGGACAACGATTTCCGCACCCTTCTCGGTTTCCAGACAGAACGCATGGTTGGTGTTAAAAATTTTCACGATCGTGCCTGCGGCCGGAGAAACAACGGTTTTTTCCGTTGGTTTTACCGCCACGCCGTCACCCACTGCTTTACTGGCAAAGGCTTCATCAGGAACCTCTTCCAGCGCCACAACTTCACCGGTAACCGGGGAGACCAGAGCCGCGATAGTGACCGCGTTCGGCACCGCCTGAGGCTTAGCTGCTGCTACCGGAGCCGCAGCGGGGGCTGCTGAAGGCGCCGCCGCAGGCACATCACCGGAGGTTTTCATGGCGTTAGCAATTTTCTCAGCCACGAAGCCCACAATAATCTGCACGCTGGTTTTGTTCAGACGAATCACGCCGGTAGCACCCAGGCGTTTCGCCAGCGCTTCATTCACCAGTGAGGAGTCTTTTACGTTCAGACGCAGACGCGTGATACAGGCATCAATCCCGGTCAGGTTAGCAGAACCGCCCACTGCGGCGATGTACTGACGAGCCAGACCAGAAACATCTTCGCTGGAAGTTGCGCCGACATTCACATCCTGTCCATCTGCTTCGTCACCGGTAACCGACAGCTCGCGACCCGGGGTTAACAGGTTGAATTTGGTGATGGTGAATCGGAACACTACGTAGTAGATAACGAAGAACACCAGACCCTGAGGGATCAGCATCCACCAGTGGGTAGCCAGCGGGTTACGGGAAGAAAGCACCATATCCACCAGACCAGCGCTGAAGCCGAAGCCGGCAATCCACTGCATGCTGGCCGCAATAAATACGGAGATACCGGTCAGGGCCGCGTGGATAACATACAGAACCGGCGCCACGAACATGAAGGAGAATTCCAGCGGTTCGGTGATACCGGTGAAGAACGCCGCGAAGGCTGCGGCCATCATGATACCAGCCACTTTCGCTTTATTTTCAGGACGCGCGCAGTGATAGATAGCCAGGGCTGCACCAGGCAGACCGAACATCATGATTGGGAAGAAGCCAGCCTGGTAACGACCGGTGATACCAACAACCGCTTTACCTGCTTCGATGGACTGTGCGCCACCCAGGAAGTTAGGAATATCGTTAATCCCCGCCACGTCAAACCAGAACACAGAGTTCAGCGCGTGGTGCAGACCAACCGGGATCAGCAGACGGTTGAAGAAGGCGTAAACGCCCGCACCAACGGAGCCGAGTTTCTGAATGTGCTCGCCGAAGTTAACCAGACCGTCGAAGATCATCGGCCAGACGTACATCAGGATAAAGGCAACCAGGATCATCACGAACGAGGTGAGGATAGGCACCAGACGGCGACCGCTGAAGAATGACAGCGCTTTTGGCAGCTCGACGCTGCTATAGCGGTTGTACAGTTCAGCAGAAATAATACCGACCAGGATACCCACGAACTGGTTGCTGATTTTACCAAAGGCCGCCGGAACCTGATCCGCCGGGATTTTCTGGATCATGGCCACCGCTGCCGGAGAGCACAGGGTCGTCAGTACCAGGAAGCCAACAAAGCCGGTCAGCGCGGCCGCACCGTCTTTATCTTTTGACATACCGTAAGCCACACCAATGGCGAACAGCACGGACATATTATCAATAATGGCAGAACCAGATTTTATGAAGAACGCCGCAAGCGCGTTGTCTCCACCCCAGCCAACCGGGTCAATCCAGTAACCTACCCCCATCAGAATTGCTGCTGCAGGCAGTGTGGCTACGGGCACCATAAGTGCGCGGCCAACGCGTTGTAAATAACCTAGAATACTCACTTTATTCCCCCTATGAGACCCTGTTAAGGCTCGCTCAAAGCAGTGTTTTTATAGTCTTAACAACCTGTAATTAACGGCGACGGTTCACATCACTCTGCGAAGTGTGAAAAAATTTAATTCGTATCGCAAATTAAACGCGCATTTTTTGTGACTACAGTCACCAAATATCGCTATAACACCCCCCTTTGACTGGCTATCACGGAAAACTTATTTTATCATTCGAAAAATCAAGACGGATTGATCCCACGGGCATCAGTATAAAACTGGTTTAACCTTGAAGGATGAAAATCAATCTGGCTTAACCCTTTTCTATTAACTCTTAAGAGGTGAATGATGAGACTGATTCCCCTGGCTACCCCCGCTCAGGTCGGCAAATGGGCTGCTCGCCATATTGTTAACCGTATCAACGCGTTTAAACCTACGGCCGATCGTCCTTTCGTGCTCGGTCTGCCAACCGGCAGTACGCCGCTTGAAGCTTACAAAGCGCTGGTAGAGATGCACAAAGCGGGCCAGGTTAGCTTTAAAAACGTCGTGACCTTCAATATGGATGAGTATGTTGGCCTGCCGAAGGAGCACCCGGAAAGCTATCATACTTTCATGCATAAAAACTTCTTTGATCACGTTGATATCCCAGCAGAAAATATCAACCTGCTGAACGGCAATGCCGAAGATGTTGATGCCGAATGCCGCGCCTACGAAGAAAAGATTCGTTCCTACGGTAAAATTCACCTGTTTATGGGCGGCGTGGGTAACGACGGTCATATCGCTTTCAACGAACCGGCTTCTTCTCTGGCTTCCCGTACCCGTATTAAAACGCTGACTCATGACACGCGCGTGGCAAACTCCCGCTTCTTTGGCGGCGACGTGGATCAGGTGCCTAAATACGCGCTGACCGTGGGCGTGGGCACGCTGCTGGACGCGGAAGAAGTGATGATTCTGGTGCTGGGACATGTCAAAGCCCAGGCCCTGCAAGCCGCGGTGGAAGGCAACGTTAACCACATGTGGACCATCAGCTGCCTGCAGCTGCATCCTAAAGCCGTGGTGGTCTGCGATGAGCCGTCAACCATGGAACTGAAAGTGAAGACGCTGAAGTACTTCAACGAACTCGAAGCAGAAAATATCAAAGGTCTTTAAGAGCAGGCAGACAAAGGAGGAAAAAGCGTGGTTTTTCCTTCTTTGTGGCCGATCTGTCGAAAGCAATGAATTGATTTTGCTTGTTTTTTATTTGGTGGCCTTGGCTCGTACTGCGAGTGGATGAGGTTTATCATCAGTCTGAAGATTTTAAGCACTACTTTTTTACCGGGGGTAACTATGTTTGCACTAACCCACGGTCGGATTTATACCGGCCACGACATTCTGGATGACCACGCGATCGTTATCGCTGACGGCCTGATTGAGCGCATTTGTCCGCTTTCCGAACTCCCAGCGGGCATCGAAACCCGTGATATGGGTGGTGCAGTCATCGCCCCCGGTTTTATTGACGTGCAGCTAAACGGCTGCGGCGGCGTGCAGTTTAACGACACCGTCGATGCCGTCACGGTTGAAACGCTGGAAATCATGCAACAGGCAAACGTTCGTTCCGGTTGCACCAGCTATCTTCCGACGCTCATCACCGCCAGCGATGAGCTGATGATGCAAGGCGTAAAAGTCATGCGCGAATACCTGGCAAAATACAGCCACCAGGCGCTTGGGCTTCATCTCGAAGGCCCCTGGCTGAATATGGTAAAAAAGGGCACGCACAACCCGAACTACGTGCGTAAGCCTGATGCAAAACTGGTGGATTTCCTTTGCGAAAATGCCGACGTCATCACCAAAGTGACGCTGGCGCCGGAAATGGTTGAGCCGGAAGTGATCCGCAAACTGGTCGCCGCCGGGATTATCGTCTCCGCAGGCCACTCCAACGCCACCGCAAAAGAAGCTAAAATCGGCTTCCGCGCAGGTATCACCTTCGCCACCCACCTGTTCAACGCCATGCCTTATATTACCGGCCGCGAGCCAGGGCTTGCGGGGGCGATCTTTGATGAACCTGATGTTTACTGCGGTATCATTGCCGACGGATTACATGTGGATTATGCCAACATTCGCACGGCAAAACGTGTGAAAGGCGATAAACTCTGCCTTGTCACCGATGCGACTGCACCGGCGGGTGCCAACATTGAACAGTTCATTTTTGCCGGTAAAACAATATACTACCGAAACGGATTGTGTGTAGATGAGAACGGGACGCTGAGCGGTTCTGCCCTGACAATGATTGAAGGGGTACGTAACCTGGTCGAACACGCCAATATCGCGCTGGATGAAGCCCTGCGCATGGCGACTCTCTACCCTGCCCGAGCGATGGGCGTGGATAAGCAGCTGGGCACCCTTGAGGCTGGCAAAGTCGCCAACCTGACGGCCTTTACCCGCGACTACAAAATCATCAAGACTCTCGTTAATGGTAATGAGGTCGTAACTGAGTAAAAAAGGTATGACGACTGGCGGACAGGCTCAAATAGGTAATGTCGATCTGGTAAAACAGCTCAATAGCGCGGCGGTGTACCGTCTGATTGACCAGCAGGGTCCAATCTCGCGCATTCAGATTGCCGAACAAAGCCAGCTTGCCCCCGCCAGCGTCACCAAAATTACTCGCCAGCTTATTGAGCGCGGCCTGATCAAAGAAGTCGATCAGCAGGCCTCCACCGGGGGACGTCGCGCTATCTCCATCATTACCGAAACCCGCAATTTCCATGCGATCGGCGTGCGCCTTGGTCGCCATGACGCCACCATCACGCTGTTCGATCTCAGTGCTAAACCGCTGGCTGAAGAACACTACCCGCTGCCGGAACGCACCCAGGAAACGTTAGAGCACGCGCTGCTCAATGCCATCGCGCATTTTATCGAGCAGACGCAGCGTAAAATTCGCGAACTGATTGCGATCTCCATTATTCTCCCCGGCCTAGTTGACCCGGAAAGCGGCGTGATTCGCTATATGCCCCATATTCCGGTGAATGACTGGTCGCTGGTCGACAGTCTGGAAGCACGCTTCAACGTGACCTGCTTTGTGGGGCACGATATTCGTAGCCTGGCGCTGGCGGAGCACTATTTCGGTGCAACCCATGACTGTGAAGACTCCATTCTGGTGCGCGTTCACCGCGGCACCGGCGCAGGCATTTTGTCTAACGGCAGAATTTTTATCGGCCGTAATGGCAACGTCGGCGAGATCGGCCATATCCAGGTCGATCCTTTAGGGGAACGCTGCCACTGCGGCAACTTTGGCTGCCTGGAAACCATCGCCGCGAATGCCGCCATTGAAGGGCGTGTGCGCCATCTGCTCGAAGAGGGTTATCAGAGCCGGCTTACTCTTGAGGATTGCGGCATCGTGGCCATCTGCAAAGCCGCGAATAAAGGCGATGCCCTGGCCTGCGAAGTGATCGAGCACGTCGGTCGCCATCTGGGTAAAGCCATCTCCATTGCCATCAACCTCTTTAATCCACAAAAAGTCGTGATTGCCGGCGAGATCATCGAAGCGGAAAAAGTGCTGCTTCCCGCCATCGAAGGCTGCATCAATACCCAGGCCCTGAAAGCCTTTCGCAAGAATCTTCCCGTGGTGCGTTCCCGCCTGGACGACCGCTCCGCCATTGGCGCTTTTGCGCTGGTCAAGCGTTCCATGCTGAACGGCATGCTGCTACAACGCCTGCTGGAAAGTTAACCCAGCACGCCGCCTAATTACGTTATAGTGACGCCTTCTGAGAATATGAGCCTGAGAACCGATGACCATCCAGAATGTAATTTGTGATATTGACGGCGTGCTGATGCACGACAACGTCGCCGTGCCGGGTGCCAACGAGTTCCTGGCCCGCATCCTTGAAAAAGGTTTACCGCTTGTTCTGCTGACTAACTATCCTTCGCAAACGGGCCTCGATCTGGCAAACCGTTTTGCCTCGGCGGGCGTGGACGTGCCGGACAGCGTGTTTTACACCTCCGCCATGGCAACCGCAGATTTCCTGCGCCGTCAGGAAGGGAAAAAAGCCTATGTGGTCGGCGAAGGTGCTCTGATTCACGAGCTCTATAAAGCGGGCTTCACCATCACCGATATCAACCCGGATTTTGTTATCGTCGGCGAAACGCGCTCCTACAACTGGGAAATGATGCATAAGGCCGCCTATTTCGTGGCCAACGGTGCTCGTTTTATCGCCACAAACCCGGATACACACGGCCGCGGCTATTACCCGGCCTGCGGCGCCCTGTGCGCTGGCATCGAGAAAATCTCCGGGCGCAAACCGTTTTACGTCGGCAAACCCAGCCCGTGGATCATCCGCGCGGCGCTAAATAAAATGCAGGCGCATTCCGAACAGACGGTGATCGTGGGCGATAACCTGCGCACCGACATCCTGGCAGGCTTCCAGGCCGGTCTTGAAACCATTCTGGTTCTCTCCGGCGTCTCCACACTGAATGATATCGACGATATGCCTTTCCGCCCTTCTTATATCTATCCTTCGGTAGCAGAAATCGACATCATCTGATCCACCGGGTGGGGGGCGGCTGTCGCTCCTCCCCCCTGTCTCCCCCGCCTGTCGCTTAATCAAATCCACCTCAAATTGACGATCCGCTAATTTATAGCCATATTTGCTGCCCTTTTTTCAGTAATCGGCAATCGTGTTTGCAGTATTTGCCTACTGAAAGCTAAAACGCTTGCATTCCCGTTAATGATTGCGCAAATTCAAGCTATGCAACGCAGCAATGCCGCTAAAAAACCCATAAACGGCAACGCGACATCACGATTAAACAAGCCCAAGCGCAGTGTGACGGAGAAAGCTCTATGTGTTCTATTTTTGGTGTTCTGGATATTAAAACCGACGCGGTCGAATTACGTAAAAAAGCGCTGGAGCTGTCTCGCCTGATGCGCCACCGTGGCCCGGACTGGTCCGGCGTTTACGCCAGTGACAAAGCGATTCTCGCCCACGAACGCCTCTCTATTGTTGACGTCAACGCCGGTGCCCAGCCGCTCTATAACAAACAACAAACTCACGCGCTGGCCGTCAACGGTGAAATTTATAACCATCAGGCTCTGCGCGCGGAATATGGCGATCGCTACGAATTTCAGACCGGCTCCGACTGCGAAGTTATCCTTGCAATGTATCAGGAAAAAGGCCCGGAATTTCTGGACGACCTGCAAGGGATGTTCGCCTTCGTACTTTATGACAGCGAAAAAGACGCGTACCTCATTGGCCGTGACCATATCGGTATCATTCCGCTGTATATGGGACACGATGAGCATGGCAACCTGTATGTGGCCTCCGAAATGAAAGCCCTGGTGCCGGTTTGCCGCACTATCAAAGAATTCCCGGCCGGGAGCTACCTGTGGAGCCAGGACGGCGAGATCCGCAGCTACTACCAGCGCGACTGGTTCGACTACGAGGCGGTCAAGGATAACGTCACCGATAAAAACGAGCTGCGCCAGGCGCTGGAAGACGCGGTGAAAAGCCACCTGATGTCCGATGTACCTTACGGCGTGCTGCTTTCCGGCGGCTTAGACTCCTCCGTTATTTCGGCTATCACCAAGAAATTTGCCGCTCGCCGTGTCGAAGATGAAGAGCGCAGCGAAGCCTGGTGGCCGCAGCTTCACTCCTTTGCCGTGGGGCTTGTGGGATCGCCGGATTTGAAAGCCGCCCAGGAAGTGGCCAACCATTTAGGCACCGTCCACCACGAGATTCATTTCACGGTGCAGGAAGGGCTGGATGCGATCCGCGACGTTATTTATCACATTGAAACTTATGATGTGACCACGATTCGTGCTTCGACACCTATGTATCTGATGTCCCGCAAAATCAAAGCGATGGGCATTAAAATGGTGCTCTCCGGCGAGGGGTCGGACGAAGTCTTTGGCGGTTACCTCTACTTCCACAAGGCGCCAAACGATAAAGAGCTGCATGAAGAGACCGTGCGTAAGCTTCAGGCGCTGCATATGTTTGACTGCGCGCGGGCCAACAAAGCCATGTCTGCCTGGGGCGTGGAAGCTCGCGTCCCGTTCCTGGATAAAAAATTCCTCGACGTGGCGATGCGTATCAACCCGAAAGATAAGATGTGCGGCAACGGCAAAATGGAGAAACATATCCTGCGTGAATGTTTCGAGTCCTATCTTCCCGCAAGCGTGGCGTGGCGGCAGAAAGAGCAGTTTTCTGACGGCGTAGGCTACAGCTGGATTGATACCTTAAAAGAAGTGGCGGCAGGTCAGGTTACGGACCAACAGCTGGAAACCGCAAGCTATCGCTTCCCGTACAACACACCTGGCTCTAAAGAAGCCTATTTGTACCGTGAAATCTTTGAAGAGCTGTTCCCGCTGCCGGACGCCGCGCATTGCGTGCCGGGTGGCCCATCAGTAGCTTGTTCATCCGCTAAGGCGATTGAATGGGATGAAGCGTTCAAAACCATGAACGATCCTTCAGGTCGTGCGGTAGGCGTTCACCAGTCGGCCTACAAATAAAAGACTGAGCGAAAAACACGGGCCTGCTGGCCCGTTGTTATTCCGCATGATACTTCACGTTTTATGCCCATTTTTCGCCCGGTAAACCCACGAAATTCAGCATTATTGTTGATAATTCCAGCAAGCTGTTCGCAAGCTGGTCAAACAGACAATTTCCGCCCCTTTTAGGGAAAAAATTTGTTGACGCTGTTCGGCCAACTACGCATAATGCGCCCCGCAACGCCGATAAGGTATCGCAAAAAAGAAGGCTACTTAGCTCAGCTGGTTAGAGCACATCACTCATAATGATGGGGTCACAGGTTCAAATCCCGTAGTAGCCACCATTTCTTTTTTAGCGTTCAGGGCGGGAGTGGCGAAATTGGTAGACGCACCAGATTTAGGTTCTGGCGCCGCAAGGTGTGCGAGTTCAAGTCTCGCCTCCCGCACCATTTAACGCGTTGCATGGATGGGGTATCGCCAAGCGGTAAGGCACCGGTTTTTGATACCGGCATTCCCTGGTTCGAATCCAGGTACCCCAGCCAATTTTTCTTCGATATATTGCGTGTGCGCAAGGTCATTGGGGTATCGCCAAGCGGTAAGGCACCGGTTTTTGATACCGGCATTCCCTGGTTCGAATCCAGGTACCCCAGCCATCGAAGAATTGTTGTTTTGGCTACGTAGCTCAGCTGGTTAGAGCACATCACTCATAATGATGGGGTCACAGGTTCGAATCCCGTCGTAGCCACCATATTATTGGGGTATCGCCAAGCGGTAAGGCTCTGGTTTCTGATACCAGCATTCCGAGGTTCGAATCCTCGTACCCCAGCCATAAAAAAGACGTTTGCTTTTGTGAACGCACCCCGTTGGGGTATCGCCAAGCGGTAAGGCTCTGGTTTCTGATACCAGCATTCCGAGGTTCGAATCCTCGTACCCCAGCCACTCTAAAAAAAGCTCGCTTCGGCGAGCTTTTTGCTTTTCAGCCCTCCGTGCCAGAAGGGTGGTTTCCCACCCGTCTCAGCGACAGCTAATCACAAACCTAAAGCATATTTCAGCGCCTGCCGTTTAAGCACGCCGCTGCGCCCGGCGGCCAGTAAACCAATATTACGGAAGGCTTTCAGCGGACCGAGGTCGTTACTGAACCCGGCATAGAAGAGATCCATACCGCTTTGCATCAGGAAATTATCGGCCTGGCGACGAGTCTGGTAACGTTTCAGGGTTCGCGCATCAGCCCAGTTTTCACCGTAGTTTCGCGCGTTAACCATCACGTCAATCAAAGCATCTACGTCGCGATAGCCCAGGTTAACGCCCTGCCCCGCGAGGGGATGAATAGTGTGCGCGGCATCACCAATCAGCGCCAGTCCCTGCTGCGTATACTGCAACGCGTGGCGCCGAGTCAGCGGGAATGCTCCGCAGGCAACCGGCGTGACTTCCCCCAATCGCTGTGGAAAGGTTGCGGCAATGGCGTTAGAGAGCTGCGGCATCGTCATCGAACTGAGCTGACGAATACGCGCAGGCGTGTCGTACCAGACCAGAGAAGCCCAGTGATCAAACAGCGGCAGGAAAGCGTGCGGCCCGCTCGGGGTAAAATGCTGCCAGGTGCTGTCGCCCGGGAGCGCCTGGCACTGCACCGTTATCAGCATGCAGGACTGACGGTAATCCCAAGCGTGAATGCCAATCCCGGCCCATTGCCGGACCTGGGAGTTCGCGCCGTCTGCGCCAATCACCATCGGCACCGTCAGGTCTTGACCGTCAGCAAAACTGAGCTGCCAGCGCCCTTCTGAGCGCTGCATATGCGTCAGCTGCGCCGGACAAAGAAGCGTGACGTTGGGATGTGCCTCCAGCGCCCGCCACAAGGCGAGTTGCAGCACCGGATTTTCGACCATGTAGCCCAGCTCCGGCAAGGCCAGCTCCGACGCATGGAAAGAAACCTGCGCGCTTTCCCATTCCCAGGTCTCCAGTTGACGATAGGCATGGCTTCGCATTGCACGCACGGCGCTCCATACGCCCAGAGAGTCAAGTAAGGCAACGGAGGCGCTGCTGATGGCTGAAATGCGCACGTCCGGCTGACCTGAGGCGTCGAATGCCGCGGGAGCCTGATGCTCGATGACCGCAACCTGAAAGCCGTTTTGTGCAAGTCCTAGTGCCGCTGCCGCGCCGACCATTCCTCCGCCAACAACGGCAACGTCGAGGGATTGATTTGCCATGGTGATCCTTCCTTAATTTGTCTGCGTTAATTCTACCGGATTTTTAGCCTGGTTACGCAGGCTGGTCACACCCGCGGCAAAGCATTACACTATGCGGCCATAATTCCTGGCCTTACCTGAGCAATGGGCATAGTCGATGACAAAAAAACTCCATATCAAAACCTGGGGCTGTCAGATGAACGAATACGATTCATCGAAGATGGCCGATCTGCTGAACAGTACGCACGGCTACACGCTGACGGATAACCCAAAAGAAGCGGACGTCCTGCTGCTCAATACCTGCTCTATCCGTGAAAAGGCCCAGGAAAAGGTATTCCACCTGTTAGGCCGCTGGAAGCTTTTAAAGCGCAAAAACCCCGATGTGATTATCGGCGTCGGCGGCTGCGTGGCCTCTCAGGAAGGTAAACTCATTCGCAGCCGCGCGCATTACGTGGACATCGTTTTTGGCCCACAAACGCTGCATCGCCTGCCGGAAATGATAAACAAGGTGCAAGGCACCCGTAGCCCTATCGTTGACGTCAGCTTCCCGGAAATTGAAAAATTCGACCGTCTTCCTGAGCCGCGCGCCGATGGCCCAACGGCCTATGTTTCCATTATGGAAGGCTGCAACAAATACTGCACCTACTGCGTAGTGCCATACACGCGTGGGGAAGAGGTCAGCCGTCCATGCGACGACGTTCTTTTTGAAGTCGCTCAACTGGCATCCCAGGGCGTGCGCGAAATTCATCTGCTCGGCCAGAACGTTAACGCCTGGCGCGGGGCTACTTTCGATGTCGGCGTCTGCTCGTTCGCGGAGCTTTTACGCCTGGTTGCGGCCATCGACGGCGTGGATCGCATTCGCTTCACCACCAGCCATCCTATCGAATTTACTGACGATATTATTGATGTCTATCGCGATACGCCTGAGCTGGTAAGCTTCCTTCATCTGCCGATCCAAAGCGGGGCCGACCGCGTGCTCAATCTGATGGGCCGCACCCATACCGCGCTGGAATATAAAGCGATTATTCGCAAGCTGCGCGCCGCACGCCCGGATATTCAAATCAGCTCGGACTTTATCGTGGGCTTCCCCGGCGAAACGCAGCAGGATTTCGAGCAAACCATGAAGGTGATTGCCGACGTTAACTTTGACGTGAGCTACAGCTTTGTGTTTTCCGCACGCCCCGGCACACCGGCGGCAGATATGGTCGACGACGTGCCTGAAGAAGAAAAAATGCAGCGCCTGTATATTCTGCAGGAGCGCATTAATCAGCAGGCCATGGAATGGAGCCGCCGTATGCTCGGCACCACACAGCGTATTCTGGTGGAGGGTACATCGCGCCGCAGCATCATGGAGCTGTCTGGCCGCACCGAAAATAACCGCGTGGTGAACTTCGAAGGTACGCCTGATATGGTGGGCAAATTCGTGGATGTTGAAATCACCGAGGTCCGTCCTAACTCTCTGCGCGGCAAACTGATCCGCACCGAAGAAGAGATGGGCCTGCGTACGATAGAAGCGCCGGAGTCCGTTATTGCCCGTACTCGTAAAGAGAACGAGATCGGCGTCGGTCTGTATCAGCCCTAATCCCGCTTTGCTGTGCCCGTCGCTGCGCTAACGCCGTGAAGCGACGGGCATTTTCAACGTTTGCACTTGCATTCTGAATCAGCTACCCAAATATCAAAACCCAGGCTTGCACCATCACTCCTTGCCGTAAATAATCTCTTTATGGCCTGCGTGATTTTGCAGGCAAGGTATTTCCGTTTACCACCCTGTTTATCACAACCGGCCCTGAGTGACCCAGAGGATAAGTTTGAATATCGAAACACGTGAAATTACGCTGGAACCCGCAGACAACGCCCGTTTGCTAAGCCTGTGTGGCCCGTTTGATGACAACATCAAACAGCTCGAACGTCGGCTGGGGATCGAAATCAACCGTCGTGACAATCACTTCAAGCTCACCGGCCGTGCCCTTCTGGTCAACGCCGCCGCTGACATCCTGCGCAATCTGTACGTTGACACTGCGCCAATGCGCGGCGCAACCCAGGATATCGACCCGGAACAAATCCACCTCGCCATTAAAGAAATTCGCGTGCTGGAGCAGTCCGCAGAGCACGTCCCGGATTATGGTAAGGCCGTCAATATCAAGACCAAGCGAGGCGTCATTAAGCCACGCACGCCAAACCAGGCCCAGTACATCGCCAACGTGCTCGACCACGACATCACTTTTGGTATCGGCCCTGCGGGTACCGGTAAAACCTATCTCGCGGTCGCCGCGGCGGTAGATGCGCTTGAACGTCAGGACGTTCGTCGCATTCTGCTCACCCGCCCGGCCGTTGAGGCCGGTGAAAAGTTGGGCTTTCTGCCGGGCGATCTGAGTCAGAAAGTCGACCCGTATCTACGCCCGCTGTACGACGCCCTGTTTGAAATGCTCGGCTTTGAGCGAGTCGAAAAGCTGATGGAGCGCAACGTCATTGAGGTCGCCCCGCTGGCCTACATGCGTGGCCGCACCCTGAACGATGCGTTTATCATCCTCGACGAAAGCCAGAACACCACCATCGAGCAGATGAAAATGTTCCTGACGCGTATCGGTTTTAACTCCAAAGCGGTTATCACCGGCGACGTCACACAGATTGACCTGCCGCGCAATATGAAATCCGGCCTGCGTCATGCCATCGACGTGCTGGCAGAGGTCGACGAAATCAGCTTTAACTTCCTGAACAGCGAAGACGTGGTGCGCCATCCGGTTGTTGCACGCATCGTTAACGCCTATGAGGCATGGGAAAGCGCCGAGCAAATACGTAAAGATGAGCTGGCAGCCGAGCGCAAACGTGAAGCCATGGCCGGCAACGCAGCAGCCCAGGAGAGCAAATGAGTCAGGTCATTCTGGATTTACAGCTCGCCTGTGAAGAGACGGCAGGTTTGCCCACCCAGGCGCAGTTTCAACAATGGCTTGATGCGGTTATTCCTCAGTTCCAGGCAGAGTCAGAAGTAACTATTCGCCTGGTGGATGAGGCGGAAAGCCACGATCTTAACCTGACCTATCGCGGTAAGGATAAATCCACCAACGTGCTCTCCTTCCCCTTTGAAGCCCCGCCGGGGATAGAGCTGCCGCTGCTGGGCGATCTGATTATCTGCCGCCAGGTGGTGGAGCAGGAAGCCAAAGAGCAGGAGAAACCGCTGGATGCCCACTGGGCGCACATGGTTATCCACGGCAGCCTGCATTTGCTGGGTTACGACCATATAGAAGATGAAGAAGCCGAAGAGATGGAATCTCTGGAAACAGAGATAATGCTTGCTCTTGGGTATGCCGATCCGTACATTGCCGAGAAAGAATAGTCACCGCGCAGAAGGATTTTTGCGCGGCAAAGGTGCAGGCTGCGTCCACAGGAACAGCCTGCTTCTATCCATAACCGAGGGGCCACAAACCAAACGCCATGAGCGACGACAACTCACAAAACAGTGACACGCCTGCCAGTAAAAAGGGATTCTTCTCCCTGTTTCTTAATCAGCTATTTCACGGTGAGCCAAAAAACCGTGACGATCTGCTGGAGCTTATCCGTGATTCTGAGCAAAACGATCTTATCGATCAGGACACCCGCGACATGCTTGAAGGGGTAATGGATATCGCCGACCAACGCGTCCGCGACATCATGATCCCACGTTCGCAGATGGTAACGCTCAAACAAAACCAGACGCTGGACGAGTGCCTCGATGTCATTATCGAATCCGCACACTCCCGCTTCCCGGTGATCAGCGAAGACAAAGATCATATCGAAGGGATTTTGATGGCCAAGGATCTGCTGCCGTTTATGCGCAGCGATACCGAGCCGTTTAGCATGGAAAAGGTGTTACGTCAGGTGGTTGTCGTGCCTGAAAGCAAGCGTGTTGACCGCATGCTCAAAGAGTTCCGTCAGCAGCGCTACCACATGGCGATTGTGATTGATGAGTTTGGCGGCGTCTCCGGCCTCGTCACCATCGAAGATATTCTCGAACTGATCGTCGGGGAGATCGAAGACGAGTATGACGACGAAGAAGACAGCGATTTCCGCCAGCTGAGCCGTCACACCTGGACGGTGCGAGCCCTGGCCTCTATCGAAGATTTTAACGACACCTTCAATACCCATTTCAATGACGATGAAGTGGATACGATTGGTGGCCTGGTGATGCAGGCGTTCGGGCATCTGCCCGCGCGCGGTGAAACCATTGACATAGAAGGTTACCAGTTCAAGGTAGCCATGGCCGACAGCCGTCGTATCATTCAGGTTCATGTCAGAATACCGGACGACTCGCCGCAACCAAAACTGGAAGACTAATCCAAAGATGGCTATTGCTCGACTACTACAACGCCAGCGCATACGTCTGCTGCTGGCGCTTCTTTTTGGTGCCTGCGGAACGCTGGCGTTTTCCCCTTATGACTTCTGGCCTGCCGCCCTCATTTCTCTGGCCGGCCTGCAAGGACTGACGCTTAATCGCCGCCCCCTTCAGAGCGCCTGGATTGGCTTCTTCTGGGGACTGGGCCTGTTTGGTTCCGGCATTAACTGGGTGTATGTCAGCATCGCGCAGTTCGGCGGGATGCCCGGCCCGGTTAACGTTTTCCTGGTCGTGCTGCTCGCCGCTTACCTTTCTTTGTATACCGGTCTGTTCGGCGGCGTGCTGGCAAAACTGTGGCCGAAAACGACCTGGTGGCGCGTAGCCATTGCCGCCCCGGTGGTCTGGCAGCTTACCGAGTTCCTGCGTGGCTGGGTGCTCACCGGCTTCCCCTGGCTGCAGTTCGGCTACAGCCAGATAGACGGCCCGCTGAAGGGTGTGGCGCCAATCATGGGCGTGGAAGCCGTCACCTTCCTGCTGATGATGGTAAGCGGGCTTATCGTGTACGCTCTCCACGAGCGCAGCTGGCGTCCTGGCCTGCTCGCGGTTGCCCTGCTGGCGCTGCCGTGGCCGCTGCGTTACATACAGTGGTTCCAGCCAGAAGCAGCGCGCGCGGTTAACGTCGCTATGGTGCAGGGGGATATTCCTCAGTCGCTGAAATGGAATGAGGATCAGCTGCTGAATACGCTGAAAATCTATCTGGACAAAACCCAGCCGCAGATGGGAAAAGCCCAGCTGATTATCTGGCCGGAATCCGCCATTCCAGACCTTGAGATCAATCAGCAGCAGTTCCTGACCATGATGGACGGTCTACTGCGCTCGAAGCACAGCGCGATGATCACCGGTATTGTCGATGCCCGTCTGAATAACAAAAACCGCTACGACACTTACAACACCATTATCACGCTGGGTGAAGGTAATCCCTACAGCTACAGCAGCGCAGACCGTTACAACAAGAATCACCTGGTTCCGTTTGGCGAATTCGTGCCGCTGGAGTCGCTCCTCCGCCCGCTGGCACCTTTCTTTGATTTACCGATGTCTTCCTTTAGCCGCGGGCCTTACCGGCAGCCTCAGCTCCAGGCAAACGGCATCAGACTTACGGCAGCCATCTGCTATGAAATCATTCTGGGTGAGCAGGTGCGCGATAACTTCCGTCCGGACACCGACTTCCTGTTGACCCTCTCTAATGACGCCTGGTTTGGCAAGTCAATCGGGCCGTGGCAGCACTTCCAGATGGCGCGTATGCGTTCGCTGGAGCTGGGTCGCCCGCTGCTGCGCAGTACCAATAATGGCGTGACGGCGGTGATTAACGCCAGCGGCGACGTAGAAGCATCTATCCCGCAGTTCACGCGGGAAGTGCTGGAAGCCAAGGTGACGCCGACAACGGGCCTGACGCCTTACGCCCGCTTTGGCAACTGGCCGCTGTGGATCCTCACCCTCCTCTTCGGCTTTAGCGCCGTACTGATAAGTCTGCGCAGACGCAAAACGCGTTAACACCTTCTCAAGGCCAGCAAATCTGCTGGCCTTTTTCATTTCTGGCACATCAATTGCTTTGTTAATGCTGATAAAAGCATAGACGGCGGAGCAATCATCATTACCTGGAACAGAGCGCACCACTTTGTGTCATCGGCAGCACCATTAGGGTGCAAGGGCAGATTTTTGCCTTTAAACGGTGCGGCGCACCTCGCAAAAATAAACATTTTCTTAGCAATTTGTTTACATTCAGCCAGGTTAAATATAAACAAAAGGTAAACATCCAGCCGTTTTATTGCTTGTTAAAAAACAACACACAACGCTCACCGTCGGGTATCAGCGTCACCTCTGGCGCTAAGATTAAGGAGTTCGAGATGCAATTGAGAAAACTAGCCGCAGCAATGCTGGTCATGGGAATGAGTGCAGGCATCGCGCACGCGGAAGATGCCAAACCAGCAGCGCCTGCTGGCAGTACGCAGCAAAGCACGCTGGATAAAATTAAGGCCAGCGGTGTGATTGTTGTCGGCCACCGTGAATCTTCGGTTCCCTTCTCCTACTATGACAACCAGCAAAAAGTCGTCGGCTACTCTCAGGACTACTCTAACGCCATTGTTGAAGCGGTGAAAAAGCAGCTCAACAAGCCGGATCTCCAGGTAAAACAGATCCCTGTTACCTCCCAAAACCGTATCCCGCTGCTGCAAAACGGCACCTTTGATTTCGAGTGCGGTTCGACGACGAACAACCTTGAGCGTCAAAAACAGGCGGCGTTCTCAGATACTATCTTTGTGGTCGGCACCCGTCTGCTGGTGAAAAAAGGCGGCCCGATTAAAGATTTCGCCGATCTGAAAGGCAAAGCCGTCGTGGTCACCTCCGGCACCACCTCTGAAGTGCTGCTCAATAAGCTCAATGAAGAGAAGAAAATGGAGATGCGCATTATCAGCGCTAAAGACCACGGTGACTCCTTCCGTACGCTGGAGAGCGGCCGTGCAGTAGCCTTTATGATGGATGATGCCCTGCTGGCGGGCGAGCGTGCGAAAGCGAAAAAACAGGACAACTGGGCGATCGTCGGCACGCCACAATCCCATGAAGCCTACGGCTGTATGCTGCGTAAAGACGACCCTGAGTTCAAAAAGCTGATGGATGCCACCATCGCCAAAGCACAGACCTCGGGCGAAGCGGCGAAGTGGTTTGATAAATGGTTTATGAACCCCATTCCACCGAAAAACATCAACATGAACTTTGCCCTGTCTGACGACATGAAAGCCTTGTTCAAAGAACCAAACGATAAAGCGCTTAACTAATTAGAACCACAGGGGCCGGGGTGACCCGCCCTCCCGATTGACGAACTGAAGCTCGGACAGACTATGCGTTGGGTGGTCGTTCCCCACCCGACGTGAAAGTACCCCGCTTACGCTCAGGCAAAGACCTGCACGGGGTACAGGCTTCTCATCAATCTTCGAGGGTAGCGCGACTTGCTACCCTCACTTTTTCCTGGAGTAAACTATGTCTTTAGACTGGAACTGGGGGATCTTTTTACAGCCCGCCCCGTTCGGCAACACCACCTATCTGGGCTGGATCTGGAACGGCTTCCAGGTCACCGTCGCTCTGTCTATTTCCGCGTGGATCATCGCTTTTCTCGTCGGTTCCCTGTTTGGCATATTACGCACCGTCCCTAACCGCTGGCTTTCGGGGATTGGCACGCTCTATGTTGAACTGTTCCGCAATGTGCCGCTGATCGTCCAGTTCTTTACCTGGTACTTAGTGGTGCCGGAGCTGCTGCCTGAAAACCTCGGCATGTGGTTTAAATCCGAGCTGGATCCCAACGTACAGTTTTTCCTTTCCTCCATGATTTGTCTGGGCCTGTTTACCGCCGCACGCGTCTGTGAGCAGGTTCGGGCCGCCATCCAGTCGTTACCGCGCGGGCAGAAAAACGCCGCGCTGGCCATGGGGCTGACGCTGCCGCAGGCTTATCGTTATGTTCTGCTGCCGAACGCCTATCGCGTTATCGTCCCGCCGATGACCTCGGAAATGATGAACCTGGTGAAAAACTCGGCCATCGCTTCCACCATCGGCCTGGTCGATATGGCGGCGCAGGCGGGCAAACTGCTGGATTACTCGGCGCACGCCTACGAATCTTTTACGGCCATTACCCTCGCTTACGTGCTGATTAACGCCGTGATTATGCTGGTGATGTACCTGGTGGAACGTAAAGTTCGCCTGCCTGGCAATATGGGAGGCAAATAGATGTACGATTTTGACTGGAGTTCCATTCTTCCCGCCCTGCCTTACCTGATGCAGGGGCTGATTATCACCCTGAAAATCACGGTAACGGCGGTGGTGGTGGGTATCGTGTGGGGCACAATTCTCGCCGTCATGCGTCTGTCACCCGTCAAGCCGATTGCCTGGTTTGCCAGCGCTTACGTCAACGTGTTCCGCTCCGTACCGCTGGTGATGGTCCTGCTGTGGTTCTATCTGGTGGTGCCGGGTTTCCTGCAAAAAGTGCTCGGGCTGTCGCCGCAAACGGATATCCGTCTGATTTCTGCCATGGTGGCGTTTTCGATGTTTGAAGCCGCCTACTACTCGGAAATTATCCGCGCCGGGATCCAAAGCGTGTCGCGCGGGCAGTCTAACGCCGCACTCGCTCTGGGTATGACCCACGCGCAGTCGATGAAGTTAATTATCCTGCCGCAGGCGTTCCGTGCCATGGTGCCGCTGCTGTTAACCCAGGGCATAGTGCTGTTCCAGGACACCTCCCTGGTGTATGTCTTAAGCCTCGCCGACTTCTTCCGTACCGCCTCCACCATTGGCGAGCGTGACGGAACACAGGTAGAAATGATCCTGTTTGCCGGTCTGGTCTATTTTGCTATCAGCCTGAGTGCCTCGCTGTTGGTCAGCTATTTGAAGAAAAGGACAGTGTCATGATTTCCCTGAAAAATGTTTCTAAATGGTATGGTCACTTTCAGGTGCTGACCGACTGCTCAACGGAAGTTAAAAAAGGCGAAGTGGTTGTGGTTTGCGGGCCTTCCGGCTCGGGCAAATCCACGCTTATCAAAACGGTCAACGGCCTGGAACCCGTGCAAAAAGGCGAAATCCTCGTCAACGGCACCCAGGTGAACAACAAGAAAACCAATCTTGCGGAACTGCGCTCGCACGTCGGCATGGTTTTCCAGCACTTTGAGCTGTTCCCGCATCTGTCGATCATTGAAAACCTGACCCTCGCGCAGGTGAAAGTGCTTAAGCGCAACAAGGAAGAATCGCGTAAGAAAGGGCTAAAGCTGTTGGAGCGCGTAGGGCTGACAGCCCATGCGGATAAATATCCCGCTCAGCTTTCCGGTGGACAGCAGCAGCGTGTGGCCATTGCCCGCGCGCTGTGTATGGACCCCGTGGCGATGCTGTTCGATGAACCAACCTCCGCGCTCGACCCGGAGATGATCAATGAAGTGCTGGACGTCATGGTCGAGCTGGCGCAGGAAGGCATGACGATGATGGTGGTCACCCATGAAATGGGCTTTGCCCGGAAAGTGGCTAACCGCGTCATCTTTATGGATGAAGGCAAAATCGTTGAGGATTCAAATAAAGAAGACTTCTTTAATCACCCTCAGTCCGAGCGCGCCAAAGACTTCCTCGCGAAGATTCTGCACTAATGATAAAGGGGCGGGGCTGTAGTGCCCCGCCCTTACATAAGCGTATATTAAGGCTCGAATGGCCGACGATGGAACTGATTGTGCCCGCATTTAGGGCACACGGGTAACACATCCGGGGTGTAGACAGCCAGGTGGAAATGACAGTTTTCGCAGACAAGATTGCCTAAGCCCACCACCTCGCCGCTGTGATACACGCCGTGGTGATTCAGGTCCTGAAACACTTCCCGCCACTCCAGCTGCGTTTTATCGGTAATATCCGCCAGCTCCTGCCAGAGACTCTCTTTGATAACACGCATAAACACGCTATCGGTAAACGCAGTCTGGCTTTCGTTATAGCTGCGGGCAAACTCTTCCAAATCACGCCGTACCGCGCGCGTGACTTCATCAACTTCGGTGCGGGTCAGCTCTCCGGTTTCGTTCATGCGTCTGCGCGCGCTGGCGACCAGCTCGTCTATATCGCGCTCCCCGTTACGTAACCGCTCGGTGAGCGAGGCCACCAGTTCACGGTAAAATTGCGCAACCTTATTCATCGTCTGCCTGCCTCCTTGAAGAGATGCCTGTCATGAAGGTTATCTAACCTACTCTAAGCGTAGACCTTAATCAGAGATGACTTTGTCAGATTGCCCACAGACGACGTAAAAAACTGCCAACGAGAAATGGCTTTACGGGTGTCGAAAGGCTGTTTTGCCGCGGGCTTATCGGCTATGCTATGCGGTCTGAAACCTCAAACGTTTAAAGCTACACCTTGTAGCTGTCTTTCATTACAGGACCACTGGCTGCCATGCAAGAGCAATATCGCCCGGAAGAGATAGAATCCAACGTCCAGCAACACTGGCAAGAGAAGCGTACCTTTGAAGTGACCGAAGACGAAGGCAAAGAGAAATACTACTGCCTGTCGATGCTCCCCTATCCTTCTGGCCGACTACATATGGGCCACGTCCGTAACTACACCATCGGCGACGTTATCGCCCGTTATCAGCGCATGCTGGGTAAAAACGTCCTGCAGCCTATCGGCTGGGATGCGTTCGGGCTACCCGCTGAAGGGGCCGCGGTTAAAAACAACACCGCTCCTGCGCCGTGGACGTACGACAACATTAATTACATGAAGAACCAGCTTAAAACGCTGGGCTTTGGCTACGACTGGAGCCGCGAGCTGGCAACCTGTACCCCGGAATACTACCGTTGGGAACAGCAGTTCTTCACTCAGCTGTACAACAAAGGCCTGGTGTATAAGAAAACCTCCGCCGTGAACTGGTGCCCGAATGACCAGACCGTGCTGGCGAACGAACAGGTTATCGACGGCTGCTGCTGGCGCTGCGACACAAAGGTGGAGCGCAAAGAGATCCCGCAGTGGTTTATCAAAATCACCGCCTACGCCGACGAGCTGTTAAACGATCTGGATACGCTGGACCACTGGCCGGATCAGGTTAAAACCATGCAGCGCAACTGGATTGGCCGCTCTGAAGGCGTAGGAATCACCTTCGATGTGGAAAACAGTGCGGAAAAACTGACGGTTTACACCACGCGTCCGGACACCTTTATGGGTGTGACCTATCTTGCCGTTGCGGCGGGCCACCCGCTGGCGCAGCAGGCTGCGGCCAATAATCCAGGCCTTGCCGGGTTTATCGAAGAGTGCCGTAACACCAAGGTTGCCGAAGCTGAAATGGCCACCATGGAGAAAAAAGGTGTCGCCACCGGCATCAACGCTATTCACCCGCTGACCGGCGAAGCCGTGCCTGTCTGGGTGGCCAACTTTGTGCTGATGGAATACGGCACCGGTGCGGTCATGGCGGTGCCAGGCCACGACCAGCGTGACTGGGAATTTGCCACCAAATATAGCCTGCCAATTAAACCGGTGATTCTGAACGCCGACGGCAGCGAACCAGACCTGTCAGCGGAAGCCATGACCGAAAAAGGTGTGCTGTTCAACTCCGGTGAATTCGACGGTCTGGACTTCCAGAATGGGTTTAACGCAATCGCCGACAAGCTGGCCGCCAAAGGCGTCGGCGAGCGTAAAGTGAACTACCGTCTGCGCGACTGGGGCGTATCCCGTCAGCGCTACTGGGGCGCACCAATTCCCATGGTCACCCTGGAAGACGGCACCGTGATGCCAACGCCTGAAGATCAGCTGCCGGTTATTCTGCCGGAAGATGTGGTCATGGACGGCATTACCAGCCCCATCAAAGCCGACCCTGAGTGGGCCAAAACGACCGTTAACGGTATGCCTGCGCTGCGTGAAACCGATACCTTTGACACCTTTATGGAATCTTCCTGGTATTACGCGCGTTACACCTGCCCGCAGTACGACAAAGGCATGCTGGATCCTAAAGCTGCCAACTACTGGCTGCCGGTAGATATCTATATTGGCGGCATCGAACACGCCATTATGCATCTGCTCTACTTCCGCTTCTTCCATAAGCTGATGCGCGACGCGGGCATGGTGACCTCAAACGAACCGGCTAAGCAGCTGCTGTGTCAGGGGATGGTGCTGGCGGATGCCTTCTATTACACCGGCGTAAACGGCGAGCGCAACTGGGTTTCTCCGGTTGAGGCTAACGTTGAGCGCGATGAAAAAGGCCGCATCATCAAAGCCACCGACGCGCAGGGCCGTGAACTGGTCTATGCTGGCATGAGTAAAATGTCGAAGTCGAAAAACAACGGCATCGACCCGCAGGTGATGGTGGAACGTTACGGCGCGGATACCGTCCGTCTGTTTATGATGTTCGCCTCCCCGGCTGATATGACGCTCGAATGGCAGGAATCCGGCGTGGAAGGTGCGAACCGCTTCCTGAAACGCGTCTGGCGTCTGGCTTACGAGCACACCAGCCGCGGTGCGGCACCAGCGCTGGATGTCGCTGCGCTGAGTGAAGATCAGAAAGCCCTGCGTCGCGACGTGCATAAAACCATCGCCAAAGTGACCGATGATATCGGTCGTCGTCAGACCTTCAATACCGCGATCGCCGCGATCATGGAGCTGATGAACAAACTGGCGAAAGCACCGCAGGAAAGCGATCAGGATCGCGCCCTGCTGAACGAAGCGCTGCTGGCCGTAGTACGTATGCTCTATCCCTTCACGCCGCACGTCTGCTTCGATATGTGGCAGTCTCTGGGTGGCGAAGGCGATATCGACAACGCGCCGTGGCCGCAGGCAGACGAGAAAGCGATGGTAGAAGATTCCCTGCTGGTTGTGGTGCAGGTGAACGGCAAAGTGCGTGGCAAAATTACCGTCCCGGCGGATGCCACAGAAGCACAGGTCCGTGAGCGTGCAGGCCAGGAGCATCTGGTCGCGAAGTATCTGGAAGGCGTCACCGTGCGTAAAGTGATTTACGTCCCGGGTAAACTGCTGAACCTGGTTGTGGGCTAAGCGCAGGAGGAACCGTGCGACATCCCGTTATTACCTTACTAGTGGCTTTGGCGGTGTTGATCACCGCCGGGTGTGGTTTTCACCTGCGTGGCAGCACGCAGGTACCAGACCAACTGAAAACGATGATCCTTAACTCCAGTGATCCTAACGGGCCGCTGACGCGAGAAATCCGCTCTCAGCTCCTGCTGAACGGTGTGACGCTCGTGGATGACACCAAAACCGGCGTTCGCAAAGATATTCCTTCTCTGCGCGTGCTGGGCAGCGCCTTAGGTAAAGACACCGCGTCTATCTTCCAGGATGGCCGTACGGCGGAATACCAGATGGTGATGACGGTAAATGCTCAGGTCCTGATCCCAGGCCATGACGTTTACCCTATCAGCGCGAAAGTGTATAAATCCTTCTTCGATAACCCATTGACCGCCCTGGCAAAAGATGCCGAGCAGGATCTGCTTATCAAAGAGATGTACACCAACGCGGCGCAACAGCTGATTCGTAAGCTGCTCTCTGTCCACGCGGCCGACGTTGCGGAAACCAAAGAGACACAGGAAGCCGCTACGAACAGTGAAACGCCGACGCCGGAAGCGAGCAGCGGACGCGTTTCCACCACGCTTTCCACCCCCTCCGGTAGCCAATGATTCGGTTGTACCCTGAACAACTCCGCGCGCAGCTTAGTGAAGGGCTGCGCGCGGCGTATTTACTGCTTGGCAACGATCCGTTGTTATTGCAGGAGAGTCAGGAGGCCGTCCGACAGGCGGCCATCGCTCAGGGCTTTGAAGAGCATCACAGGGTACAAATCGACGCCAGCACAGACTGGCAGGAACTCTTTGCCGTCTGTCAGGCGCTGAGCCTTTTCTCCAGCCGCCAGACGCTGCTGTTGCTTCTGCCGGATAACGGCCCGAACGCGGCGATTAACGCCCAGCTCGAGACGCTGACCGGTCTGCTGCACGACGATATTTTGCTGCTGGTGTGCGGCAATAAACTCACCAAAGCGCAGGAGAATGCCGCCTGGTACGCCCAGCTCGCCGACCGAAGCGTGCTTGTCACCTGCCAGACGCCCGAACAGGCGCAGCTGCCCCGTTGGGTGGCCTCCCGCGCAAAACAGATGAACCTGACGCTGGACGAAGCGGCCAATCAGCTGCTCTGCTATTGCTATGAAGGGAATCTGCTGGCCCTGACGCAGGCGCTGGAAAGGCTGTCGCTTATCTGGCCGGACGGTAAACTAACCCTGCCGCGCGTAGAGCAGGCGGTTAACGATGCGGCGCACTTTACGCCGTTTCACTGGGTTGATGCCCTGCTCGGCGGTAAAAGTAAGCGCGCCCTGCATATTTTGCAGCAGCTCAGGCTGGAAGCCAGCGAACCCGTGATCCTGCTGCGCACCGTTCAGCGAGAATTAATGCAGCTGGTGACCCTCAAACGTCAGTCTGCCCACACCCCTTTGCGCGCGCTCTTTGACCAGCAGCGCGTCTGGCAAAACCGCCGGGCGCTGGTCACGGAAGCCCTCAACCGCCTCAGTGTCGAACAGCTCTACCAGGCCGTGCGTCTGCTTAGTCAGATTGAGCTGACCTTAAAGCAGGACTACGGGCAGTCCGTCTGGGCCGAACTTGAAGGGCTCTCGCTGCTGCTGTGCCATAAAGCGCTGCCGGAAATTTTTATTGATGGCTAGCCCGGTGCTGCCGCTGTGCGCCCTCTATGGCGGTACCTTCGATCCTGTCCATTATGGTCATCTGAAGCCCGTTGAAGCGCTGGCCAAAGAGGTGGCGCTTCATCAGGTCACCATCATACCCAACAATGTTCCCCCGCACCGCCCGCAGCCAGAGGCTGACAGCCAGCAGCGCAAAGCGATGGTCGAGCTGGCTATCGCCGGTCATCCGCTGTTCAAACTTGACGATCGCGAGCTGCAACGCCCCACGCCGTCCTACACGGTTGAAACCCTGGAGCAGATCCGCCGCGAACAGGGAGCCAGGCAGCCGCTGGCCTTTATTATTGGTCAGGATTCCCTGCTTAGCCTGCAACGCTGGCACCGCTGGGAAGATCTGCTCGGCTTATGTCACCTGCTGGTTTGCCAGCGCCCTGGCTACCCGGTGTCGATGGATACCGCTGAGCAGCAGGCCTGGCTGGAAGCACACCGGACAACCTCAGTTGAAGAGCTGCATGCCTCACCGGGGGGAAAAATCTATCTCGCCCCGACTCCGCTGTATGCCATTTCGGCCACGGCCATTCGCCAGCGTCTGGCAGAGAACCTGCCCTGTGACGACCTTGTTCCCCCTCCTGTTCTGGCCTTTATCCAGCAGCGTCACCTTTACCGCTGAGCACTTTACGCAGCGCACTGAGCAGCAGATTATTTTCTGCCTCGCCTCTGACGGCCACGCGGTAATAACGCTCATCCAGCCCCGGATAATTTTTACAGTGACGAATTAAAATATGTTCTTCGAGCAAAGCCCGCTGTAGCGCCAGCCCGCTAACGTCACAGCGCAGGAAAATGTAATTGGCTGCCGGCGGCCAGACGGTAATGCCCTGTAGCGCGTCAAGCTGCCTGAACAAACGAGGCTGTTCTGCCTGCAGCCAGCGATATGTCGCTTCAATATAGGCGTAGTCGTCCAGCATCACTTCTCCGGCGAGAGCGGCAAAAGCGTTGATTGTCCACGGCTCACGCTGGCAACGCATCTTTTGCACCGTCTGCGTATCTGCGCTGAGCAGATACCCCAGCCGCAGCCCGGGGATAGCGAAAAACTTGGTTAACGACCGCAGAACATAAAGCTGCGGGTAGCGGGCCAGATAAGGCACCATGCCCTGCTCTTCCGGCATAAAATCGAGGAAGGCTTCATCTATTATCAGCGCGATTTGATGTGCTTTGCAGCGCTCCGCCACCTTCAGCAGCAGCGCTTTGTCCGGCATCAGGCCCGTAGGATTGTTTGGCGTACATAAAAAGAGGCAGTCCAGATCCGGCGTCAGCGCGGCGAGCAACGACTCATCAGGTTGCCAGCCCTTTGCTTCTTCCAGGGCGAAGTCCTTAATTTCGCAGCCTGCACGCGTCAGAGCACGCCGGTATTCGGCAAAGCCCGGCGTTAATAACATTGCTTTTTCAGGCGCAAGATAGTGAACCAGGCTAAAGATAAGCTCGGTTTCGCCGTTACCCGCTATCACCCACTCGGGCAAGACGCCATGGTGCCCGGCAAGCCTTATGTGCAGCGCTCGATACTCGACGTCAGGATAGCGTTCCGCCAGCCCGAGCTGTTCCGTAATAGCCCGCTTTAGCGAAGCGGGCATCCCCAGCGGATTGATATTCGCGCTAAAATCGCGCAGTGATTCAGGCGCCACCCCGAGCGCCTGGGCGGCCTCCAGCGTATTTCCACCGTGCTCGCTGTTAAATCTCATCTTCCTTTTCCACTCAGTCTCATGCCCACCGGCCCACAATGATACACTCGTCAGGCTACCAGCAAAGGTGTGGGGAAGTGATGAAATTATGGTTAGTGCGCCACGGGCAAACCCAGGCGAATCTTGACGGGGTATACAGCGGTATCTCCGAAACAAAACTTACGCCGCTTGGCGTTGAGCAGGCGCTGTCCGTGGGCAGGCTGTTACAGCGCGCGCCTTTCGAAAAGGTTTTTTGCAGCGAACTCGGTCGCGCGCAGCATACAACGGCGCTGCTCCTGCAGCAGCGTAATATCCCGGTGACGGTGGAGCCAGGCCTCAACGAAATGAATTTTGGCGACTGGGAACTGCGCCACCACCGCGATTTGCAGCGCAACGACGCGCAAAACTACGCGGCCTGGTGCAGCGACTGGCAGAATGTCATACCGACCAACGGCGAAGGCTTTCAACATTTTTCCCGGCGCGTTACGGCGTTTGCCGAAGCCCTCAAGTCACGGCCGGCAGAAGAAAATATCCTGATAGTCAGCCATCAGGGCGTGCTGAGCTTACTGATTGCTACCCTGTTGAATATGCCGCCCGCCTCCCTGTGGCACTTTACCATCGAGCAGGGAACCTGGAGCGCGATGGCGATCCACGAGGGCTTTGCTACGCTCAAAACACTCAATAATCGCGCAGAATATCTGGCGCAGACAAAACCCCCTGCCGGTTAAAGTTGTCAGCCATTGACACTACACCTCAGGCTGTTATGCTCCGCTGCCATAATTTCCTGCCCGTACACATGACTTTTTGAAAATAGTTTTACAAAAATGGCGATGCAAACCAGGCCGCCGAATGGGATGATAGCCCACTTTAAGCGCCGCGCCGCCAATTTTCGGAAAGCTCAGCCAGCCTATCAGGTATAATGGTGTCAGCTACGGGCCATATCGCACACTTTTATTCTCCCAGGGGGAACACTTGCAGGGTAAAGCACTCCAGGATTTCATCGTCGATAAGATCGACGACCTCAAAGGCCAGGACATCATCGCCATTGATGTGCAGGGCAAATCAAGCATCACCGATTGCATGGTCATCTGTACCGGGACCTCCAATCGCCACGTTATGTCTATCGCCGAACACGTTGTTGAGTCCGTCCATAAAGAGGGTCTGGATGCGCTGGGCGTAAAAGGCATTAACGCTACAGACTGGGTCGTGGTCGATCTGGGCGAAGTTATCGTCCACGTGATGCAGGAAGAAAGCCGTCAGCTCTACGAGCTGGAAAAACTCTGGAGCTAATGAGTGAAGCTGCAACTGGTGGCGGTCGGAACCAAAATGCCTGACTGGGTACAAACCGGTTTTACCGAGTACCTGCGTCGTTTTCCCAAGGACATGCCGTTTGAACTCGTTGAGATCCCGGCAGGAAAACGCAGTAAAAACGCCGATATCAAACGCATCCTCGATAAAGAGGGCGAAATGATGCTGGCGGCAGCCGGTAAGGGTAACCGCATCGTCACCCTGGATATCCCCGGTCAGCCGTGGGATACCCCGCATCTTGCCACCCAGCTTGAGCGCTGGAAGCAGGATGGTCGCGATGTCAGTTTGCTGATTGGCGGTCCGGAAGGGCTGGCTCCGGCGTGTAAAGCTGCCGCGGAGCAGAGCTGGTCGCTTTCCACGTTGACTCTCCCCCATCCGCTGGTGCGGGTGCTGGTGGCTGAGAGTCTGTATCGTGCCTGGAGCATCACGACCAATCATCCCTATCACCGTGAGTAAACATCGACTTTGGTAGAACAAACCTGCGGATGAAATTACAGAACTCTTTTCGCGACTATACGGCAGAGTCTGCGCTTTTTGTGCGCCGGGCGCTGGTCGCTTTTATCGGTATTTTGCTGTTAACCGGCGTGCTTATCGCCAACCTTTATAATCTGCAAATCGTCCGTTTTACCGACTACCAAACTCGTTCAAACGAAAACCGCATCAAGCTGGTGCCGATCCCCCCGAGCCGCGGGATTATTTACGACCGCAACGGAACGCCCCTTGCCCTGAACCGCACTATTTATCAGGTTGAGATGATGCCTGAGAAGGTCGATAACGTGCAGGCGACGCTTGAAGCGCTGCGCCCGGTTGTCGATCTCACCGATGATGATATTGCCAACTTCAAAAAAGAGCGGTCCCGCTCGCATCGCTTCACATCCATCCCGGTGAAAACTAACCTTACCGAGGTGCAGGTGGCGCGTTTTGCGGTGAACCAGTATCGGTTCCCGGGTGTGGAAGTAAAAGGCTATAAGCGCCGCTATTATCCGTACGGCTCCGCGCTGACGCACGTCATTGGCTATGTTTCAAAGATCAACGATAAAGACGTTGAACGCCTCGACAAAGACGGCAAGCTTGCCAACTACGCTGCGACTCACGACATCGGCAAGCTGGGTATCGAGCGCTATTACGAAGAAGTGCTGCATGGCCAGACCGGCTATGAAGAGGTTGAAGTCAACAACCGTGGCCGCGTGATTCGTCAGCTAAAAGAAGTGCCGCCGCAGGCCGGGCACGATATTTACCTGACCATTGACCTGAAGCTACAGAATTATATTGAGACCTTGCTTGCTGGCAGCCGTGCTGCGGTTGTAGTGACCGATCCGCGCACCGGTGGCATCATGGCGCTGGTCTCCATGCCAAGCTATAACCCCAACCTGTTCGTCGACGGCATTTCCTCAAAAGATTATTCGGGCCTGCTCAACGACCCAAACACCCCGCTAATCAACCGTGCGACCCAGGGCGTTTACCCGCCGGCTTCCACGGTGAAGCCCTATATGGCCGTGTCTGCGCTCAGCGCGGGCGTGATCAATCGCAACACCTCCCTGTTTGATCCGGGCTGGTGGCAGCTTCCTGGCTCTGAAAAGCGCTATCGCGACTGGAAGAAATGGGGCCACGGTCGCCTGAACGTCACGAAATCTCTGGAAGAGTCAGCAGATACCTTCTTCTACCAGGTCGCCTATGACATGGGCATCGACCGTATTTCAGAGTGGATGAGCAAGTTTGGCTACGGGCACTTTACGGGCGTTGACCTTTCAGAAGAACGTTCGGGCAACATGCCGACACGCGAGTGGAAGCAAAAACGCTTTAAGAAACCGTGGTATCAAGGGGACACCATTCCGGTCGGTATCGGCCAGGGTTACTGGACGGCCACGCCGATTCAGATGAGTAAGGCGATGATGATCCTGATTAATGATGGTATCGTGCGCGTCCCTCACCTGCTGATGAGCACCGTTGAAAACGGCAAACAGGTTCCCTTCACCCAGCCGGTTCAGCCACCCGTTGGCGATATTCACTCGGGCTTCTGGGAAATCGCTAAAGACGGGATGTACGGGGTAGCCAACCGGCCAAACGGTACGGCACACAAGTATTTTGCCAATGCGCCTTATAAAGCCGCCGCGAAATCCGGTACCGCGCAGGTCTTTGGCCTGAAGGCCAACGAAACCTATAACGCGCATAAAATTTCTGAGCGTTTACGCGATCACAAATTGATGACGGCCTTTGCTCCTTACGATCATCCGCAATACACCGTAACGATCATTCTGGAGAACGGCGGCGTCGGCCCTGCGGTAGGGACAATTATGCGTCAAATCCTCGACCATCTGATGTTAGGGGACAACAACACGGTGTTACCTGCCGAGGCACCCGCCGCCGCAGGCACTGAGGATCAATAACCATGACTGATAACCCGAACAAAAAATCGATCTGGGATAAGATTCATCTCGACCCGCTGTTCCTGGTCACTATCCTCGCCCTGCTGGTGTTCAGTGCGCTGGTCGTCTGGAGCGCCAGCGGCCAGGACATGGGCATGATGGAGCGTAAAATCGGTCAGATCCTGATAGGACTGACGGCCATGATTGTCATGGCGCAGATCCCTCCCCGCGTTTACGAAGGCTGGGCGCCCTATCTGTATATTGTCTGCATCATTTTACTCGTGGCGGTAGACGCCTTCGGTGCTATTTCCAAGGGCGCACAGCGCTGGCTTGATTTGGGCATCGTGCGTTTCCAGCCGTCCGAGATTGCTAAAATCGCCGTTCCGCTGATGGTGGCCCGCTTTATCAACCGCGACGTCTGTCCGCCGACGCTGAAAAATACCGGCATTGCGCTGATTCTGATCTTTATGCCTACGCTGCTGGTCGCCGCTCAGCCGGATCTCGGCACGTCCATTCTGGTTGCGGCATCCGGCCTGTTTGTCCTGTTCCTTTCCGGCATGAGCTGGCGTCTTATCGGCGTAGCGGTGCTGCTGCTTGCCGCCTTCATTCCTATTCTGTGGTTCTTCCTGATGCACGACTACCAGCGTGCACGCGTGATGATGCTGCTCGACCCGGAAACCGATCCGCTCGGCGCGGGCTATCATATTATTCAGTCTAAAATTGCTATCGGCTCCGGCGGGCTGCGCGGCAAAGGCTGGCTGCATGGCACCCAGTCGCAGCTTGAGTTTCTGCCCGAACGCCACACGGACTTTATCTTCGCCGTGCTGGCGGAAGAACTGGGCCTGGTTGGCGTACTGGTTCTGCTTGCGCTCTATCTGCTGCTGATCATGCGCGGGTTGTATATCGCTGCCCGCGCGCAGACGACCTTTGGCCGCGTTATCGCGGGCGGGTTTATGCTCATTCTATTTGTCTATGTATTTGTTAATATTGGCATGGTTAGTGGTATTTTACCGGTGGTCGGCGTACCGTTGCCGCTGGTGAGCTACGGGGGTTCGGCCCTGATCGTACTGATGGCCGGGTTTGGTATCGTGATGTCGATACATACCCACAGGAAGATGTTGTCGAAAAGCGTGTAATTTGAGGTGCGCAATGGTTAAGCATTGGCTAAGTATCTGTGTCGCAGTAGCCATACTGGCAGGCTGTTCGTCCGGTGATGACCAGCAACAGCAGGTCAGTCAGCCGCCGCAGCCAGCCGTCTGTAATGGCCCGGTAGTTGAAATAAGCGGCGCAGAACCGCGCTATGAACCGTTAAATCCTTCTGTTAATCAGGATTACGAGAATAACGGCAAGCGTTACAAAATTGTCCAGAACCCGGCTAACTTCAGCCAGGCGGGCCTCGCTGCTATCTACGATGCCGAACCCGGCAGTAATCTGACGGCCTCAGGCGAGCCTTTTGATGCCATGGCGTTGACCGCCGCGCATCCTACTCTGCCGATTCCCAGCTATGCGCGAATCACTAACCTCGCGAATGGCCGCATGATTGTGGTACGTATTAACGATCGAGGCCCGTACGGCAACGACCGCGTGATCTCACTTTCCCGCGCTTCGGCAGATCGCCTTAACACCTCTAACAATACAAAAGTACGCATTGACCCTATTCTGGTCGCTCAGGACGGAACGATGTCCGGCCCAGGGACCGCCTGTACGACAATAGCCAAACAGACTTACGCCCTGCCCGCTCGTCCGGATCTGAATACCGGTATGGGAAGCGCCTCGTCTGCACCAGTAGACACCGCGCAGGGCGACGTTCGGGCTATCCCTAATGCCTCGTTGCAAAGCGAAGATACCACCGGCGCCCCGGTGAACAGCAGCGGCTTCCTCGGTGCTGCCACGCCGCTGGCTTCCGGGGTTGTCGAAACTAACGAACCTGAAGTGGCGGCTACCCCCGTCGCCGAAGCGCCCGTTGAGCAAGCGGTAGCGCCTGCTGCACCCGCAACCCAGGCTGCGCCGGTCACCGCCCCAGGCTCGGTTCAGGGCAGCGTGCAGACCGCAGCCCCTGCAACGGCTGCGGCCTCCGGTCGCTATGTTGTCCAGGTTGGCGCGGTAAGCGACCAGGGCCGGGCGACACAGTGGCAGCAGAAACTCAGTCAGCAATTCGGTGTGCCCGGCGCGGTGTCGAGCAATGGTGCAGTTTATCGCGTGCAGCTCGGGCCTTTTGGCAGCCGTAGCGAAGCCGCGGCGCTGCAACAACGCCTGATGAGTGAAGCCCAGCAGCAGTCATTTATTACCCACGCACCTGCTATGTAGACCGTATTTACTGACATCCGCAAACGTCAATTTGTGTCAACCTCATTAACAAATGATGTGCAAAGTCGGATGTCAGTAAAAATCGCTTTTGCTATAGTAAGGCTCTTTTAATTCCATCACGGATGTCGTTGTTCTAATCATGAATACAGCCCTTCCAGTACGTTTTGTTAAGCGCCTGGCGCTCTCCACGGCCCTCGCCCTTACGGCTTTGGCTTCCGCTCAAGCTGACGACCTGAATATGAAAACAATGATCCCAGGCGTCCCGCAGATCGATGCGGAAGCGTACATCCTGATTGACTATAACTCAGGAAAAGTGCTCGCTGAGTCCAACGCGGACGCCCGCCGCGACCCCGCAAGCCTCACCAAAATGATGACCAGCTACGTCATCGGCCAGGCCATGAAAGCCGGTAAATTTGATGAAAATTCCGTCGTCACCGTGGGTAACGATGCCTGGGCTACCGGCAACCCGGTCTTTAAAGGCTCTTCGCTGATGTTCCTCAAGCCAGGCATGCAGGTACCGGTCTCTCAGCTGATTCGCGGGATTAACCTGCAGTCCGGGAACGACGCCTGCGTCGCGATGGCCGATTTCGTGGCCGGCAGCCAGGACGCCTTTGTCGGCCTGATGAACAGCTATGTCTCCGCCCTTGGCCTGAAAAATACCCACTTCCAGACCGTTCACGGCCTGGACGCCGCCGGGCAGTTCAGCTCCGCGCGTGATATGGCGCTGATTGGCCAGGCGTTGATTCGCGATGTGCCAAACGAATACAAAATCTACCAGGAAAAAGAATTTACCTTTAACAATATCCGCCAGATGAACCGTAACGGTCTGCTGTGGGATAAGAGCCTGAACGTTGACGGCATTAAAACCGGCCATACCGATGCGGCAGGCTATAACCTGGTCGCTTCCGCGACCGAAGGCCAGATGCGTCTGATTTCAGCCGTGATGGGCGGCCATACCTATAAAGGCCGTGAAACCGAAAGCAAAAAGCTGCTGACCTGGGGCTTCCGCTTCTTTGAAACCGTTTCGCCTCTCAAAGCAGGCAAAGAGTTCGCTTCCGAACCCGCCTGGTTTGGCGACAACGATCGCGCATCCCTGGGCGTAGACAAAGACGTCTATCTGACCATTCCGCGCGGCCGCATGAAAGATTTGAAAGCCAGCTACGTGCTGAATACGCCTGAGCTGCACGCTCCGCTGCAGAAAAATCAGGTTGTCGGCACGATTAACTTCCAGCTCGACGGTAAAACCATTGAGCAGCGTCCGCTGGTGGTTCTGCAGGAAATGCCGGAAGGGAATTTCTTCAGTCGAATCATCGACTACATCAAGCTGATGTTCCACCACTGGTTCGGTTAAAAATCGACCACTTGAAAGTGTGAATGCAGCCCCCATATACTAAGCATCATTGCAAAGTATGTAACACCGCAACTCCCGCCCTTCTCTGCGGGAGTTATTATTTTAAATGCCGTAACGCTGGAGCTACCATGAAAACCAATCTGAAAGAACTGCTCGAATTCCCAACACCTTTTACTTACAAAGTAATGGGTCTGGCGAAACCGGAGCTGGTTGATATGGTCGTGGAGGTGGTGCAGCGCCACGCCCCTGGTGACTACACGCCGCAGGTCAAACCAAGCAGCAAAGGGAACTATCATTCCGTTTCCATCACCATCACGGCGACCCATATCGAGCAGGTAGAAACCCTGTATGAAGAGCTGGGCAATATCGAAATCGTCCGTATGGTACTGTAATGTCGAACCCGGCCCAGGCCGGGTTGAGCTTGCAGACAAAGCAGGACAAAACGTGGTTTTTCCTGCTTTGTGGCCAGCTGCCGAAAATCAATGAATTGATTTTCCTTGTTTTTTATTTGGTGATTTTTTCTCACCCTGCAAAGGGATGAGATCTGTCATCCCTTCGAACCCGGCCCAGGCCGGGTTTTTTATATCCGCTGTGATATAATTCCTCCATTCTTTCATTCCTTTCGTGGACAGTATTTTGTCGCAAGAAACTCTTCTTATTCGCAAGCTCGGCCTGAAGCCCTACGAACCCGTATCCCAGGCAATGCACGACTTTACCGACGCGCGCGATGAAACCACTCCCGATGAAATCTGGCTTGTCGAGCACCCTGCCGTGTTTACTCAGGGTCAGGCAGGAAAAGCTGAGCACCTGCTGGTGCCTGGAGATATTCCGGTTATCCAGAGCGATCGCGGTGGTCAGGTGACTTATCACGGTCCCGGTCAGCAGGTTATGTATGTGCTGCTGAATCTACGCCGCAGGAAGCTTGGCGTCCGTGAACTGGTCACGCTTCTCGAACAAACCGTGGTCAACACGCTGGCAGAATTAGGCATTGAAGCCTACCCAAGGCCGGATGCGCCTGGGGTTTATGTTGATGGACGCAAAATCTGTTCGCTGGGACTGAGGATTCGTAAAGGCTGCTCGTTCCATGGCCTGGCGCTAAATATTGATATGGATCTTGCCCCGTTTTTACGCATTAACCCCTGCGGCTACGCCGGGCTGGAAATGACCCAGGTAAAAGATTTAAAACCGGGGCTAACCCTCGCCGATGTGCAACCGCTGCTGGTCGCAAAGCTTCTTGAAGGGTTGAATAATCCTGTCGTGGAATATCACCCGGGTTAATTAATTATCCCCTGCGGCCGTAATCTTTTGTTGCGGCCCGATGCCTGGCCTGCTTTAAGATATTCACCAGCCCATTTAAGTAATTTGTGCATTTATTTTTTCCGGAAAAATTACTACTATTAATCATTATTTGCGAGGGTTCGCGCGGGTTTCAGCGGCTGTTTCCTTCTTCATCTCACAAAAATGACCTCTCTGGCGCTCAAGTTTTATGCTGCAAACGTGGGTCATTGCTAAACTAACAGCATAATTCTAAAAATTTAATAATAAACATTCACAGCATGAATGATTCTGGAGTTTGAGCATGGGCAGCACCCCAACAGCAGAGAAAAAAGTCATGGATCCAGACGATAAAAATAACCATCCGGTTTTCAAAACGCTACGCAATGTTGATCTCAATTTACTGACGATTTTCGAAGCTGTTTATGTGCATAAAGGCATCGTAAACGCGGCCAAAGTACTTAATTTAACTCCCTCCGCAATTAGCCAGTCCATCCAAAAACTACGTCTGATTTTTCCCGATCCGCTTTTTATCCGTAAAGGCCAGGGCGTGGCACCCACCGCTTATGCTGCACATTTGCACGAATATATTAGCCAGGGGCTGGAATCCATCCTCAGCGCGCTTGATATAAATAATACGCTGGGCAAACAAAGAACCATCACCATCGCCACGCAGCCCACCGTCGGCGCATTAATGATCCCTAGAATATATTCTGTCATTCAGCGGGTGAATCCAATGCTGCTGATCCGTAATATTCCTATTACCGACGGTGAAATGCAGCTGACGCAATTTCAGACCGATATGCTAATCGACGTCGACCGCCATGCGGGCCGCAGTATTGCCACGCAAAAGCTTTATGAGGACAGAATTATCGCCGTCTGTCGCCGCGATCATCCCGGCGTACAGGCAGGCCAGACGCTGGAGGATATGCGCATGCTGGGGCATACCTTTCTCATTTTGCAGGAGGATTTATTGCGGGATGTTCGTCAGATCGTCACTGAGTTCTTCCCCCAGCGGCAAATCACCTTTAGTAGCTACAATTTTGTCACCGTGGCGTCAGTGCTCAGCAGCAGCGATCTGATAGGATTTATGCCTTTCCGACTCTTTAGCCTGTTCAAAGACACCTTCCAGCTGCGTGAAATCGACAGTACGCTTTTTGATCGTTCCGGTATCGAGTTCAATATGCATTTTAACAAATTGAGTATGCGCGATACCGTTTTACAGGAAGTGATCGAGGCGGTTCACAGCGAGTTTCAGACCAACTAGCCCGCCGCGGCCTCTTGTTCAGCTGCCGGGGGGCCTGTAGGTTGCTCGTTAACCTGTAAAGCACACAAAACAACAACTCATTTACAATTCTTTCCCCATTTCCTGCGTGTGTCGGCTGATTTCCCCCCGCCACTGGTGATATACTCCGCTGCGCAATTCAAAAATAGTTGATAAATAAAACACTACTTGAATTCAATCAGACTGACTTCGTTATCCGCAACTGGAACACGCACCATATGAGTAAACCCATTGTAATGGAACGCGGCGTTAAGTACCGCGACGCCGATAAAATGGCTCTGATCCCGGTTAAAAACGTGGTGACAGAGCGCCAGGAGCTGTTAAGAAAGCCTGAATGGATGAAGATCAAACTTCCATCTGACTCTACCCGTATTCAGGGTATTAAAGCGGCGATGCGTAAAAACGGCCTGCATTCCGTCTGTGAAGAAGCCTCCTGCCCTAATCTGGCGGAGTGTTTTAACCACGGTACTGCGACCTTTATGATCCTTGGTGCAATCTGTACTCGTCGTTGCCCGTTCTGTGATGTTGCCCATGGTCGTCCTGTTGCGCCGGATGCTAACGAACCCGTTAAGCTTGCGCAGACTATCGCCGATATGGCGCTGCGCTATGTGGTCATTACCTCCGTGGACCGCGATGATTTGCGCGACGGTGGGGCACAGCACTTTGCCGACTGTATCTCAGCTATCCGCGAGAAAAACCCGACGATCAAAATCGAAACGCTGGTGCCGGACTTCCGTGGCCGCATGGATCGCGCCTTAGAGATTCTCACCGCTACGCCACCGGATGTGTTTAACCACAACCTGGAAAACGTGCCGCGTATTTACCGTAAAGTTCGTCCGGGCGCAGACTATAACTGGTCGCTCAAGCTGCTGGAACGCTTTAAAGAAGCCCACCCGGACATCCCGACCAAATCGGGACTGATGGTCGGCCTGGGTGAAACCAACGAAGAAATCATCGACGTGATGCGCGATTTACGTCGTCACGGCGTGACGATGCTGACGCTTGGCCAGTATCTGCAGCCAAGTCGGCACCACCTGCCGGTACAGCGCTATGTCAGCCCGGATGAGTTTGAAGAGATGAAAGCTGAAGCGCTGGCCATGGGCTTTACCCATGCGGCCTGCGGCCCGTTTGTCCGTTCTTCTTACCACGCGGACCTGCAGGCGAAAGGCATGGAAGTGAAATAACTTAGGTTACAAAAAGTTACACTTCAGCGCTCCACAATAAAAAACCGGCCTTTCTGAGCCGGTTTTTTTATCTCTTTTGCAGCGGGCTGCACAGAAATCAGTCTTTGTGCACAATACGTTCCGCAGGCGCTTCGGTGCCGGAGGCTGGCTTAGCGCTGCTTTCGTCGTCATTCATCGCCTTCTTGAAGCCTTTGATAGCCGCGCCGAGATCGCCGCCTAAGGTGCGCAACTTCTTGGTACCAAATAACAATACAATCAGTGCGCCAATAACCAGCAGCTTGGTAATGCTAATCTCACCCATACCTAACCTTCTTAAGTCAAACTTGCCGTGGAGACGGCGGATAATAAACTGAGCTAATTAAGGGTTAATTAGCCGCGCAACACAATAGCAATCTGTAACAAGGTGAATCAAGCCCTGCTTAAAAAAACATCACTCCAGGCGAGGAGCGGCAAAGCGCCGGTTCTTCAGCACGGGTAACATATCGCGTACGGCTGCAACACGTTCCGGCTCAAGCTGCGCGAAAATCAGAGCGGGCGCTTGCGCAGCACCTGCCAGAGTGACGCCAAGCGGGTCGATAATCATACTCTGGCCAATGTTTTTATTGCCGCACTCGCCAGAGGCTACCACATAACAGGTGGTATCGAGGGCGCGTGCGGTCAATAATGTCGACCAGTGCGCCTCTTTATGTGGGCCACGCAGCCAGGCTGCGGGCAGAACAAGCACGTCAGCCCCGGCCAGGGCCAGGCTTAACGCCATTTCCGGAAAGCGCAGATCGTAGCAGGTAAACAGTCCCACTTTCATCCCCGCCACGTCAATGATGGGCGCCAGCGCCTGCCCCGCATCCACCCGGCGAGACTCCTGCATGTTAAAAGCATCATACAGATGGATTTTCTGGTAGCGAGCAATCACTTCCCCTGCCCGCAGGGCCAGCAAGGTATTAGCAGCCCGACCTGCCGTCGTGCGAACGTGAAGGGTTAACACCGTGGTTAAGTGATTCTTCCGGCTCTCTTCGAGCAACCTGCGCAGATATTCACCGTCAGCCTGCTGAGCAGAATTGACTGACATATCGGGATCGTTATCGTCCCGCGCAAGTACGGCCTCCGGCAAAACCAGCAGCTTGGCTCCCTGCCCGGCAGCCTGCGCCATCAGGCTTACGCAGGTGACAGCATTCTCCTGCCAGACTGGCCCTACTGCGAACTGCCCTACCGCAACTTTCATTTCCGCCCCTCGCCGCTGGTGATTAATTTCAGTATACCGGGTGTAAAACAATTCGTGTGGGCGCTACACTCCTACTCTTGAAAATACACAGCAGGAAGATGTCGTGTTACAGATACTTTTAGCCGTATTTATCGGTGGCGGGACGGGGAGCGTGGCGCGCTGGTTCCTGAGTATGAAGCTTAACCCCCTTCACGGTGCCATTCCTGTTGGCACGCTGACGGCAAACCTTGTCGGCGCGTTTATCATCGGGATGGGACTGGCCCTCTTCAGCCGTCTCACTCACCTTGATCCGCTCTGGAAACTGCTTATCACCACCGGCTTCTGCGGCGGATTAACAACCTTTTCCACTTTTTCGGCGGAGGTGGTGTTGTTACTTCAGGAAGGGCGCTTCGCCTGGGCTGCCGTCAACGTTCTGCTTAACCTGTCAGGCTCGTTTATGATGACCGCGCTCGCATTCTGGCTGGTTTCTGTGGCGGCCAGCCACTGAATCCTGCGGTATTAATGTTGGCTTAATAATTGTCTGCCAGTATCCCTCAGTAATAAACAGAAGGGGGCGACATGGCGATAAAAGAGAAGATGCTGGGTTGGGGCGCGGTCGTACTGAGCGCATTGATTGTGATGGATTTTTTAAAGGTCTATCTGCTGGGCTGACGCCTGACGAAAAAAAACCCGCCTTGGCGGGTTTTTATATTCTGCGGGTAGCAGCTTAGATAGCCATTACGTTTGCAGCAGAAGGGCCTTTGGCACCGTTAGTGATTTCAAACTCAACGCGCTGGCCTTCAGCCAGGGTTTTGAAACCATTGCTCTGGATTGCAGAGAAGTGTACGAACACATCTTTGCTGCCATCTTCCGGAGTAATGAAACCAAAGCCTTTGGACTCATTAAACCACTTAACGTTACCTTTAATCTTAGACATCAAAATTACCTTTACATGAAAAATAGACACAAATGCTGTGTCGAGTATCAGTACATCAATTGTGGTGCGTTTTGTCCAGTACCCAAATGAGAAAAAGTGACAAAAGTCGCTAATTTTTTTACCAATCATCCATTAACCCTTGTTTTTTATAGGGTATAAAAAATAGATGCGGTCTGCGCTGTCACCCGCCCCCCTTTAGAACTGGAATCGCATCCAGGCGAAGTAAACATTCCCGTTGTTATAAGTGCCGGGAATATAGGTCATCTGGAAAGTGGCTGGGCCATACCCGACCGAGGCTAAAGGTAATATCACCGGTATGGGGATATACTTCCAGTTATCGCGCGCGGTTGCACCGACGGTGTAACCCAGGCCGAGGTGGAAATTGTCATCCGCTAAAGGGCGCCAGGTTTTCTCCCAGCCATAGCCGCCGATAGGTTCCCACTTATTAAAAGAGTCCTTAAAGGCCATCAGGTAAATACCGTGCCAGTTCCCTTTTTCATCCCAGCGGGACTGGCCGAATCCCGCCCCCCAGGGGCGCTCGTTATACCGGTCCGTTTTCTCTTTATCGTAGGCAAAACGCGCATGCCAGGTAATCGCCGGAACATAGAGATCGTAATGTTCTGGTTCGCTCCAGGTTTGCGAAACCTTACTGGAAAGGATGTCCCAGTTTTTACTGAAGAATCCCTGCTCGGCTGCCTGTGCACCAGGCACCACAAAAGTAGTCAAAAGGAAAATAAAACCAAGATAAGTCTTAATTGTTAGCTTCACACTGTTTTACCGCGTTAAAAATCTCCATCGATCTTAGCGAATTTTATCTTAATACTTCATAAATCAAACTCAGATTAATGCCGGGATCGGAGTTGAATTTGCTTAAATAATTAAAAAAATTGTTATTTTTTGTTGCCGTGTAACGCCCGGCGAGATAATCCCCTGGAAATATCCGTATTCCAGGGGACAGGCCAGGGCTTAATTATGCTTTTTTAACAATACAAATAGTGCGGGAATAACCAGCATGGACAGCAGGGGCGCTGTAACCATCCCGCCGATCATCGGTGCCGCAATACGTCGCATTACTTCCGATCCCGTTCCATCCCCCCACATGATCGGCAGCAGACCAGCCATAATCGTCGCAACCGTCATCACTTTTGGCCGCACGCGCAGCACTGCGCCCTCATGGATCGCCCGCATCAGCATCGCCGTCCCCCCTTCCGGATCGGCTAACTTATGCTTTGCAAGCGCGTGGTTTAAATAAAGCACCATAATGACGCCGAATTCTGCGGCTACGCCAGCTAAAGCAATAAAGCCAACGGCTCCAGCAACGGATAAGTTATATCCTAAGAAATAAAGCAGCCAGACGCCTCCTATTAAAGAGAAGGGTAAAGTCCCCATAATTAATAACGCATCGCTGACGCGTGAGAATGTCACATAAAGCAAAATAAAAATGATCGCCAGCGTAAAGGGCAGGACTATTTTTAATTTCGCTGCCGCACGTTCCAGATATTCGAATTGTCCCGACCAGGAGAGCGACACGCCTTCCGGGAGCTTGACCTGTTCCGCGACAACCTTCTGCATCTCTTCCACGGCTGATTTGAGATCGCGCCCGCGCAGATCAACATAGATCCAGTTAGACAGACGGGCGTTCTCGCTTTTCAGCATCGGCGGGCCGTCAGTTACCGAAATGTCGGCCAGCTCGGACAGCGCGATCTGGCTACCGTTCGCCGTTACAACAGGCATGGCCTTGAGCTTTTGTACGTTATCGCGCACCTCACGCGGGTAGCGCACATTGATGGGATAACGCTCTCGTCCTTCGATGGTTTCGCCGATGTTTTGCCCGCCGATGGCGGTCGCCACTAATGATTGCAGCTCTTTCACCGACACGCCGTATCTGGCAGCCTTGCGGCGGTCGATATTAATATCAATATATCGCCCGCCTCCCAGCCGTTCGGCCAGCGCGGAGGTCACGCCCGGCACCTGCTTCACCGCACGCTCGATTTGCTCTGCAACCTGCTCTATCGCCGCGATATTGCTGCCGTTAACTTTGATCCCCACGGGGCTTTTAATCCCTGTCGCCAGCATATCCAGACGGTTGCGGATCGGTGGCACCCACACGTTGGCGATCCCTGGCACCTTCACCACGTTATCCAGCTCGCTCACCAGTTTGTCCATAGTCATGCCTGCACGCCACCGATCGCGGGGTTTAAAGCGAATGGTCGTCTCCAGCATTGTCAGCGGGGCCGGGTCCGTCGCGGTCTCCGCGCGGCCGGCTTTTCCGAAGACGCTTTCCACTTCTGGCACGGTTTTGATCAGGCGGTCGGTTTGTTGCAGTAGACGCCCTGCCTCGCGGGCCGAAATCCCCGGCAGCGTCGAGGGCATATAAAGCAGGTCGCCTTCGTCCAGCGGCGGCATAAACTCGCTTCCCAGATGGCTTAGCGGCCATAACGTGGCGATGAGCAGGGCGCCCGCCGCGACCAGCGTGCTTTTCGGGCGTGCCAGTACTTTATCCAGCAGCGGCTCGTAGAGGGCAATCAGCCAGCGGTTAACAGGATTAGCCTTTTCATCCGGGATCTTCCCGCGAATAAAATAGCCCATCAGCACGGGCACCAGCGTAATGCCAAGCCCCGCGGCCACCGCCATGGCGTAAGTTTTGGTGAACGCCAGCGGCGAGAACATACGCCCTTCCTGCGCCTGAAGCGAAAAGACCGGAATAAACGACAACGTGATGATCAGCAGGCTACAGAAGAGCGCCGGGCCGACTTCTACCGCCGCCTGCTCGGCAATCCGCCAGTAATCCTTGCTGTCCGGCTGCCTGTCAGGGTGATCGTGCCGCCACTGTTCCAGCACTTTATGCATATTCTCGATCATGACTATCGCCGCGTCGACCATCGCGCCAATCGCAATCGCAATGCCCCCCAGCGACATGATGTTGGCATTCACCCCCTGGTAATGCATGACGATAAACGCGCCGAGAATGCCAAGCGGTAACGTAATAATCGCCACCAGCGCCGAGCGGAAGTGGAACAAAAACAGCGTGCAGATCAGCGCGACGACAATAAACTCTTCCAGCAGCTTGTGAGAGAGCGTTTCAATCGCGTTTTCAATCAGGTGTGAACGATCGTAGACCGGCACAATTTCCACGCCCGCAGGCAGACTCTTTTGCAGCAGCCCGAGTTTCGTTTTAACCGCGTTAATGGTTTCAAGCGCGTTTTTGCCGTAGCGCATCACAATGATGCCGCCTGCCACCTCGCCTTCTCCATTTAGCTCCGCCACGCCCCGGCGGATTTCCGGTCCCAGACGCAAGGTTGCAACGTCCGACAGTAAAACGGGTACGCCTTCGCGCGTGGTGATAACGACCTGCTTAAAATCCTCCAGTTTTTTCAGATAGCCCGCCGTACGCACCATATATTCGGCTTCACCCATTTCGACAACCGAGCCGCCGCCTTCCTGGTTTGCGCTTTGTACGGCGCTAATCACCTGTTCGTGAGTAATGTTCAAAGCCCGCATGCGCTCAGGCTGGAGCACAATCTGATACTGGCGAACCATCCCGCCGACGCTCGCCACTTCTGATACATTCGGCACGGTTTTCAGCTCAAACTTCAGCGTCCAGTCCTGTAAGGCCCGCAGATCGGCCAGGCTATGCCTGCCGGTTCTGTCCACCAGCGCATATTCGTAAACCCAGCCCACGCCAGTCGCATCCGGCCCCAGAGAGGCTTTCGCCTCGGCAGGCAGCTGCGACTGCACCTGGCTTAAATACTCCAGCACCCTCGAACGCGCCCAGTAAGGATCGGTGCCATCGTCAAACAGGATGTAAACGTAGGAATCGCCAAACATCGAAAATCCGCGCACCGTTTTAGCGCCCGGCACCGAAAGCATGGTGGTGGTCAGCGGGTAGGTCACCTGATCCTCAACGACCTGCGGCGCTTTGCCCGGATAGCTTACCCGGACAATAACCTGCACGTCAGAGAGATCGGGCAGCGCATCGAGAGGCGCACGCTGCAAGGACCACAGTCCCCACGCAGCCATACCTAAGGCGGCAAGCAGCACTAACAGCCGATTTTTAAGCGACCAGCGAATCACGGCGGCAATCATTTCATCTCCCCCGTCATCGGCATCAGGTGGGTAATAACCGCGCCTTCTTGCTCATCCATCGTGAAGCTAAACATCACCCTGTCGCCCACTTTCACCCTCTGAGCGTCGGCGGGAGATGGCAGGGAGAAGTCCATCGTCATCGCTCCCCAATTCAGGGCTGGAATCGGTTGATGGGTCAGCGTCACGGCATCCTCACTGAGCGCATCCACCACGCCTTCACCCTGATATTCCATCTTCTGCATCGTCGCCGGATTATCCTGCGGTAAAGCGCTGCGCAGACTGGCCTCGGAATCAATCAGGAACTGGCCTGAGGTGACAACCTTGTCCCCCTCCTTCAGCCCCTGCTTAATTTCGACCCAGCCATTCTCCGCCCGTCCCGCAATGACATTGACCGGCGTAAAGTGACCTTCACCGGTAGCCACCAGGACGCGACTCTCGCTGCCGGTTTCGATTAGCGCCTCTTCCGGAATGGCCAGCACCGCAGGGCGCGGCTGCACATTCGCCAGCGTCACATTGAGATACATACCCGGCTTCAGCTTCGCATCGGGATTGTCCAGCACAATGCGCGCTCTTAGCGTGCGCGTGGTGGTTTCCATATTGGGCAGCAGCTCGCTTACGCGCCCACGAAACGTCTCGCCAGGCCAGCTGTCAGCGCGGGCAATGATTTCGCTGCCTGCCGCCAGCGCCTGGGCCTGGGCCTGCGGATAGTCGATGACTACCCAGACGGACTCGAGGCTGGCGATTTCAAACAGCGGCGCGGTTGCCGCCACCTGGGCACCTTCGCGCGTATCAAGTTTATTGATATAGCCTGCCTGCTTTGCGCGCACCGTAATACGCGTCTGCGGCTTGCCGCTGCGTTCTACCTGGCGAATCACCTCTGCGGGCATAAACTGGAGTTGCAACCGCTCCCGGGCGCTGGCGCTCAGCGCGGGGTCTCCCAGCTTGCGTACCGCCAGATATTCCTGCTGGGCCGCCGTCCACTCGGGTATCCAGAGCCTGGCCAGCGCTTCGCCTTTTTTGACAAACTGCTGCGGCGCTTTCACATACAACTGTTCCACCACGCCGTTTGCGCTGGCGGGAATGATTTGCACGCTGCGCTCGTCCGTGGTCACCGTAGCGAAGGCGTCAAACTGATAGCTCAGCGTTTTACGCTCGACGCCTGCGGTTTTGATCCCCAGGTTCTGCTGCTGGCGGGCGCTAACGGTGACGCCGCCTGTCTCGGTAGCCTCATCGGCATAGCGAGGCACCAAATCCATGTCCATAAACGGCGATTTACCGGGCTTGTCGAACCGCTGCCCCGGCATCATGGGATCGTACCAGTAAAGCACCTTGCGCTCAGAAGCTTGCGCGCTGGCCGGAACAGCATGGCCGTGCTTTCCTGCGTAATAACCGGCAGCGGCCGCAACGGCTACCGTCGCGGCCAGCAGGGAAAGTTGGAGAGAAGTTTTCATAGCGTATTTTCCTGCGGCGTCAGATAGCGAATGGCAGCCCAGGCCTGGGCCATGGCTTTTTCGGCGTTGATGGCTGTCAGTTCGGTATCCAGCAGGGTCCGGCGGGCAGCAAGCAACTCAACCAGGCTGGACTGCCCGGCACGGTATTGCGCATTCAGCAGAGCAAGACGCTGGCGCTGTAACGGCATAATCTCCTGCTGCTGGCGTTGCCAGAGAGTTTGTGCCGCCTGATATTCCGCCACCAGGCTTCTTATCTGCGCCACATGCTCACGCTTAGCCAGCGCCAGCTGGTCGTTTGCTTCCAGCGAACGGGAAACGTCAGCAGAATAGTCTTTGTCCTGGCGATGAGCGGTAAACATAGGCAGATCGACGGTAAACATTACGCCTGCCATATCGTCATACCCTTCAGCCCGCCGGGCATAAAACACTTCCACGCCGACGTCCGGTTTTGCCGCCACCGCAGACTGCGCGGAACGGGCTTTGGCAACATCTGCCTCGCGTGCCGCCTCAATGACTTCGGGATGTTCCGTGACGCTCTGCTCCAGCAAAGCAGGGTCGGCCGGTAAACGCTGATAGCGCGGCAGCGAGCCGCTTACGGCATCGACCTGTTCGCCGGTTAACTTCAGCAAACGGGTCTGCGCCAGCGTGACATCACGTTCGGCAAGCGTGACTTTATCCTTCATACCCAGCAGCGCCATGCGAATCTCCACCACGCCGGAAGCAGGTGAGCTGCCGCTGGCAACCATTGCCTTTTGCACGCCGGTCTGGCGTTCAGTTTCCGCAACCAGCTGACGCGCGGACGCAAGGGCCTTTGTCGACAGCGCTAAATCCAGCCACGCCTGAGCGGTGGTGCGTTGTAAGGCTGCGCGTATCACCTCCGCTTTGGCTTTACTGCTGGCGGACTGGGCGAGGATGGTTTCAGCTTTTCGGTCGCGTTTTTCACGGCTGACATAGTCCTGCATGATGCCGATGCGCTGCATGGTCATGCCTTCGCGGCTAAAGCGGTGGCCGTTGTTGCCCTGCACCGGCACGTTCTCGAGACCAAATTTCAGCTTCGGATCGGGCAGTTCACGGGCGGAATCCGCCATCGCATTGAGCGCGTTGCTCTGATTACGGTTGGCCGAAAGCTCGGCTGAATACTGTTCGGCTGCACTAAGAGTCTGTTGCAGGCTAAATTCTGCCGCCTTCACGGCAGAAATGACCCCGACGAACAGCACCCCGCCGAGCCACAGGCTCAGATAAGGTTGTTTCATATGGGCCTCGGTTAGCGGAATGCTTTTATCGCGACGAGAACGTAACCGTCAGCCTGCTGGTTAAAGAGGAAGTCGACCTTGTCACCCGCTTTCAGCGGCGGCACTTCACCCTCTGCCGGAAGACGAAAAGTCATCGTCATGGCAGGCCAGTTCAAGGCAGGAATGGGCTGGTGTGAGATTGAAACGGCACCGGCAGCCACTTTTTTTATCACGCCGTAGCTTTGGTAGACATCAGCGGCGTGCATATTGTGGTGCGCAGACATAGCGTGGGGGGCGGCATAGGCCACAGAAACTGACAGCGCGAGCGCAGCCAGCAGACGAGCGAAAATAACAGGCATAAAAAATCTCCAGAACACAGATCAAAGGGACAGGGCAAAAGCCCGGGAACTATGACAGTGCTGGAGTTATTCTCTGAAACGACAAAACCTGATGGTGGCCGGAGGGCCGGTTTCCGGAGGCCGGTGCAGGAAAACGGACGTTGCCGCTGGCCTGTATTCTGGTACGCGCAGAGCCAGCGAGTCGGCAACCGGGAGCGCCACAACATCGCTGTGCCCATTGTCCTTTTGCATCACGTCGGGAATACAGTGCTTCTCGCAAAGCGTCCCGCTCATTTTCTCCGTCACCGGGCCTTCGCTCGCCATCAGCATATGATGGCTGTGCTGGACAGAGGCCGTCTGGGCGCTGAGCTCAAGCCGACAGTCGTGGGAAGCCACCGCGATCTGGCTGTTAACAAACAGCCAGCCGAACGCCATCAGCAGCAGCAAAAGATGCTTTCTGCAAAAGCGTAAACGGCTCGTCGACCACTGAGTGGAATGCAACATAGCAACCCCGAAAAAAATGATGCAAAAGTATAGGCCCGCGCATCCTATATTTTAAAGGGTTTTTAGATTGCTTTACGTTTGGCTCGTTAATTAACAAAGTCGCAATATTAATTTAATTATTTGTTCGCAAGTGACGAATTAACTCGCTATTAATGGGATAAATTAATCAACACAAGCAATAAGTAAATGTCATAATTGCAAGGTTGCCTGCAAAAGCATCACGCCAGGTGAAACGAGTGGGTGAAAATTGACATCCGTCAGAAAAACTCGTTCACCGCTGAGGCACATTCTTACGCCTTTGCAACAGGTTGCAAAGGTCACTGTTGTTTATTTTCAGGCATTCGGTTGCGCTCAGACCCGATCCATCGCGGCGGGTGCAACGGGGGACATTATGCTTACTTTTCTGGAACTACTTATTGGGGTTGTAGTGATTGTTGGTGTAGCCCGCTACATCATCAAAGGCTACTCCGCCACCGGGGTGTTATTCGTCGGTGGCTTAGTATTACTGATTATCAGCGCCTTAATGGGCCATCAGGTGTTACCTGCCAGCGCTGAAAGTACCGGTTATACCGCAACGGATATCGTCGAATACGTCAAAATCCTGCTGATGAGCCGCGGTGGCGATCTCGGCATGATGATCATGATGCTCTGTGGCTTCGCCGCCTACATGACGCACATTGGCGCAAACGACATGGTGGTTAAACTCGCCTCCAAACCGCTGAAGTTTATTAACTCGCCCTATATTCTGATGATTGCCGCCTATTTCGTGGCCTGCCTGATGTCCCTTGCCGTCTCCTCGGCAACCGGCCTCGGCGTGCTGCTGATGGCCACGCTGTTCCCGGTTATGGTCAACGTCGGCATCAGCCGCGGCGCGGCGGCGGCCATTTGCGCCTCACCGGCGGCCATTATCCTTTCCCCGACCTCGGGTGATGTGGTGCTGGCAGCCAAAGCGGCGGAAATGTCGCTGGTCGATTTTGCTTTTAAAACGACGGTGCCCATCTCCATCGCGGCTATTATCGCCATGGCGATTGCGCATTTCTTCTGGCAGCGTTATCTGGACAAAAAAGAGCACATCAACCATGAGATGCTCGACGTCAGCGAAATCCAGACTACCGCGCCGTCGTTCTATGCCATTCTGCCCTTCACGCCGATTATTGGCGTGCTGATTTTCGACGGCAAATGGGGCCCGCAGCTGCACATTATTACCATTCTGGTGATCTGTATTCTGCTGGCGGCGCTTATTGAATTCTTCCGCAGCTTTAACACCCAAAGCGTCTTCTCCGGCCTGGAAGTTTGCTATCGCGGGATGGCGGATGCCTTTGCCAACGTGGTGATGCTGCTGGTCGCCGCAGGCGTATTTGCCCAGGGCCTGAGCACCATTGGCTTTATCCAGAGTCTGATTTCTATCGCCACTTCGTTTGGGTCAGCGAGCATCATCCTGATGCTGGTGCTGGTGATCCTGACTATGCTGGCGGCGATGACCACCGGCTCCGGCAACGCCCCTTTTTATGCCTTCGTGGAGATGATCCCGAAACTGGCACACTCCTCCGGCATCAACCCGGCTTACCTGGCGATCCCGATGCTCCAGGCGTCCAACCTTGGACGGACCATTTCACCGGTTTCCGGAGTGGTCGTAGCGGTGGCAGGGATGGCAAAAATTTCCCCGTTTGAAGTGGTAAAACGGACTTCCGTACCGATTGGCGTAGGGCTGCTGGTGGTGATTATCGCCACTGAAATCCTTGTGCCTTCCGCCGCACTTGTCGGCGGCTGATTAAGATAAAGTCCGGTCGGGAGGCACGATGCCACCCGACCGGCTTCTTTCCGGGTGGCTAAGCGCCCTCCACCACCGAGAGTGAACACTCACCGCGCACGGTAAATGCGCTGCGGACGCCCCACCTTCCCGTAAATAATCTCCGCCAATATTATCTGCCTGCCCGCCGCAAACTCCAGATAGCGCCTGGCCGTGGTGCGGCTTAACTTCAGCGCCTGCGCAACAGTTTCTGCGGTATGCCGCGCCTGCGGATCGGCAAACAAAACCTCGACCTTCCCAAGCGTCAGGGCGTCAATCCCTGCTGGCAGCACCTCTTTCTGCTCGCCTCGCGCATAGGCGTTAAACATGTCGTCTATCTGCCGCTGGCTTGCGCTATCGTGTCCTGCAAGCATCCGCATACGCTGTTGATAGCGCTCCAGCGTTTGCCCCAGCCGCTCGTAAGCTATCGGCTTCACCAGATAGTCGAACGCCCCACAGCGTACCGCTTCCGAGACTGTTTCCATATCGCTCGCCGCGGTAGTAAACACAATGCCGCCATCAAAGCGCGCAGCGGTAAGTTCATGCAATAGCGTAATCCCTTTGCCATCGGGTAAATAATTATCCAGCAGGATCAGCGCAGGCTTAAAACATTCAATCATCCTGCGCGCCTGAGCCAGATCGCCCGCCAGCCAGACCTGGCCGCAGCCGTGGAAACGACGAATAAACTCGGCGTGCATTTCAGCCAGCGGCGTTTCGTCTTCAACAATCAGAATCGTTAATGGTTTTGCCATAAATCTTTCTTCACTTTCGGAATAAAAACGGTAAACAGGCTGCCGCAGGGCTCGTTATTCTCAAGGGTTATCGCCCCGCCGCAGCGCCCTATATAGCTGGCAATCAGGTACAGCCCGATGCCATGCTCCCCTGCCGCATCGGCTTTGGTACTCACGCCCTGCTCAAAGATGGCTTCCCGCAGTGCTTCCGGCACCCCACAGCCATGATCGGCGACCTCAACAATGACGTCTTCCCCCTCATCGCTGAGCCACAGCTCGATGCATTTGTCACTGCACGGATGATTCAGGCTGGCCTCGAAGGCATTATCAAGCAGGTTGCCCAGCACGGCGGCAAACTCGGTGCTGTCCAGGCCTTCGGGGAGCTGGCGCAGCTGGCTTTCGGGGAGAATATTCAGCGTCAGCCCTAATTCACGGGCGCGCTGCCATTTGCCGAAAAGCAGCCCGGCCACCTGCCGGTCGTTAATATTCTCACGCAGGGCGTCTATCAGCGCCTGCTGCGCCTGCGACTCTCCCCTGACCATCGCCAGCACCCTGTCGTATTCCTTCATTTGCAGCAGGCCGCTTAGCGTCGACATCCAGTTCAGGTGCTCGTGCCGCACGGCCCGCAGGCTCTCTGCATACTGTTTCACCTGGGTGAGCTGGGCGTTGAGCGTGCTGATCTCATCTTTGCTGCGAAAGCTGATGATTGCCCCCAGCAGCTCTTCACCGAAGCGAATCGCCCCGCGGTTAGCAATCACGCTCAGCCCGTTAAAAGTGCAGATCACATCCTGCCGCTTCTCTTCAATGTTTTCCGTAAAAAAGCCCGCCGGGCTGACGACCTCGCTTACGGGTTTTCCCAGCCACTGACGCCCCGGCGAACTGAGGCCCAGCATTTTACGGGCATTACGATTAATGGCGGTGATAAGCCCCTCCGGATCGACGGCAATTAGCCCTTCAAATACCGACCCGAAAAGCGCTTCCTGCTGGCGCACAACACGGGCAATTTGCCGCGGCTCCATACCCAGCATTTGCCTGCGGATATGGGCGGCAAAGAGCCAGGACAGCAGCAGTAAAATCAGCAGGATCAGGACAAACACCCCCGCCAGAGGCAGCAGGAAATCCAGCCGCCAGCTGTCAATTTTGCTGACCAGATACCCCAGCGAGACGACGCCAATCACCTGGCCGTGGTCGTCAAAAATCGGCGTCTTGGCGCGCATCGCCATCCCTATCGACCCCTGGCCGGTAATAAAGTAGCTTTCCCCCTTTTCCAGGGCGCCGGGCTTCGTCCATTGCATAGGCTTGCCAATTTTTTCGGGATTCGGATGATACAGACGGATGGAGTGACGATCGCCGATAACGACGTAATCTAAATCTGACCCGGTAGCCATTTTGCCCACCAGCAGAGCAAGACGCTTGCTGTCCCGCTGTTTAACCGCCTCCACGAGGCTGTCGTTCGCAGCGATGATTCTGGCCTGATTCATCGCCATATCCCGGACATGTTGTGTCAGATAATCTTCAAAGCTTGCCGATAAATAGTTGCCCAGCGTGACGATGAGCAGAAGAGAAATGAAAAGAAGTAAGAGAAAAATGCGTAGCGGGAAAGCAATACGATGTAGAAAGCGAAATTCCCTTACCTTTGCCCTGCCAGACATTGCCAATTCCTTTTTCAGACCTCATGGGAGTCACAAGCGCCGGTGAAATGTAATATTTTTGTTTCCAGACAATCCAGCCACCTTTCTCAGAATCGTTACAGATTCCACAAATTAAATCAATTAAACAAATAAAAACCACGCTTTTTCATGCCCAATAAATAATTAAAAAAATTAAAACCATATAGTCTATTTAAACCACTTAACCCTTTGTGAAACATATCAAAAACCCGCAGCAAAATAGTTCGTACGATCGCTTAATCAAAAACAAAACAACCGTAAAAATGACCTTGTAACAATTAACGAGCAAAGGTCATTAATTTGCAACAAATTTCCAACACCCACGTTGCCAGGCGCACCGGACAAATAACAGGGATTTTTAAACCATGTTTGGTAATACCGTCTTCACCCAGGTGAAGCGCTGCGAAAATAAGAAAATAGCCGACATCACGCGTTTTCTTCGCGCCAACGATTTGAGTATCGACACAACGGTCGACGTTTTTATTACCGTCACCCGGGACGAACAGCTTATCGCCTGTGGCGGCATAGCCGACAATATTATTAAGTGCGTCGCCATCAGCGAAGCCGTGCGCGGAGAAGGCCTTGCCCTCACCCTGGCCACCGAGCTGATAAACCTGGCCTATGAGCGCCAGCACACCCATCTTTTCATCTACACCAAAAGTGCTAACGAAGCGCTGTTCAGACAGTGCGGTTTTTACACTATCGCCTGCGTGCCCGGCATCATGGTGCTGATGGAAAACAGCGCCACTCGCCTGCAACGTTACGCCAGCTACCTCACCACGCTGCGCGTGGATGGCCCGAAAATCGGCTGCATTGTGATGAATGCCAATCCCTTTACCTGCGGCCATCGCTATTTAATTCAGAAAGCCGCAGAACAGTGCGACTGGCTGCACGTCTTTCTGGTGAAAGAGGATACCTCCCGCTTCCCTTATGAAGACCGGCTGGCGCTGGTACGGGCAGGCTCCAGCGATATACCGAAAATCACCGTGCACCGTGGGTCCGAATACATGATCTCCCGGGCCACCTTCCCCTGCTACTTCATTAAAGAACAAAGCGTGATCAACCACTGCTACACGGAAATTGATTTGCAGATCTTTCGCCAGCACCTCGCTCCGGCACTCGGTATCACCCATCGGTTTGTTGGCAGCGAACCGTTCTGCAAGGTGACGGCCGGGTACAACGCCGATATGCGCCGTCTGCTTGCCGATCCTGCCAGCAGCGCTCCGCCCGTTAAGCTTGTGGAAATAGAGCGCCTGACGTACCACGGCATGGCGATTTCCGCCTCGTGGGTGCGCCAGCTGCTGGTGAAAAAAGATCTCGCCACGCTTGAGCTGCTGGTCCCCGAAGCGACCAGAGACTATCTGCAACACATGCTGGCGGCTCACGAGCAGCGGGCCGCGGACAAGCAACCAGAATTTGCATTAACTACAGGTGAAAAATGAAAATTACCCATCCCGCCGTCGCAGGCACGCTGGAATCCGGGGATGTGATGCTCCGCATCGCCCCGCTCGATACCCCTGAGATCGACCTGCAAATCAGCAGCAGCGTCGAGAAACAATTTGGTGACGCTATTCGTGCCACCCTGCTGGCCTTGCTGGCCCAGTACGAAGTCAACGGTGTGCAGCTTATCGTCGATGATAAAGGTGCGCTGGACTGCATTCTGCGCGCCCGCCTGGAGACGCTGCTGGTTCGCGCAAGCGACGTTACCGCCCTGCCATGGGGAGACAGCCAATGATTGCCCCCGTAGCCCTCGCACGTAAAAGCCGCACGCGCCGCAGCATGTTGTTTGTCCCCGGTGCTAATGCCGCCATGGTCAGCAATGCGTTTATCTATCGCGCCGACGCGCTGATGTTCGACCTGGAAGACTCGGTGATCCTGCGCGAAAAAGATTCCGCCCGTCGCCTCGTCTACCACGCCCTGCAACACCCGCTTTATCAGGAAATCGAAACTATCGTGCGCGTTAACGCGCTTGATTCGGAATATGGTCTGGCCGACCTGGAAGCGGTGGTGCGCGGCGGGGTCGATATCGTCCGCCTGCCGAAAACGGATACCGCGCAGGATGTTATCGACATCGAAGCCGAAATTCTGCGCATTGAAAAAGAGTGCGGCCGTGAACCCGGCAGCACCGGCCTGCTGGCCGCTATCGAATCGGCGCAGGGCATTACCCAGGCCGTAGCCATCGCGCACGCCTCACCGAGGCTTATCGGTATCGCTTTGGGTGCCGAGGACTATGTGCGCAACCTGCGCACCGAACGTTCGCCGGAAGGCGTTGAGCTGCTGTTCGCCCGTTGCTCTATCCTGCAGGCCGCACGCGCGGCGGGGATCCAGGCGTTCGATACCGTTTATTCCGATGCCAATAACGAAGCCGGTTTCCTGCACGAAGCAGCACACATCAAGCAGCTGGGGTTCGACGGCAAATCGCTGATCAATCCTCGCCAGATCGAGCTGCTGCACAACCTTTATGCCCCGTCGCAAAAAGAAGTGGAGCACGCCCAGCGGGTAGTTGAAGCCGCCGAAGCCTCCGCCCGTGAAGGTCGTGGCGTCGTCTCGCTCAACGGCAAGATGGTCGACAGCCCGGTTATCGAACGCGCGCGCCTGGTCCTCGCCAGAGCTGAGCTTTCCGGCACCCGTGAAGAATAAGGACAAACCATGACCCGCACTCAACGACAAGATCGCCTCAGCACCTGGCAGCGCCTGAGCGAAAGCGATATGCAGACTTACCAGAACGCATCCAAACTGAACCTGCAAACGCAAAAGCCTCGCGATAAAAAACTCTGCACCTCTCTTGAAGAGGCGATTCGCCGCTCGGGACTGCACGACGGCATGACCATCTCTTTCCACCATGCTTTTCGCGGTGGCGATCTGACGCTAAATACCGTGATGGATGCCATCGCCAGAATGGGGTTTAAAAACCTGACCCTGGCCTCCAGCTCGCTGAGCGAATGCCACGCGCCGCTGGTCGAACATATCCGCAATAACGTCGTCAGCCGAATTTATACCTCCGGGCTGCGTGGCCCGCTGGCGGAAGAAATCTCTCGCGGCCTGCTGGCGGAACCCGTGCAGATCCACTCCCACGGCGGTCGCGTTCAGCTGGTAAACAGCGGAGAACTGAATATTGACGTGGCTTTCCTCGGCGTTCCTTCCAGCGATCCGTTTGGTAATGCCAACGGCTATACGGGCAAGGCGTGCTGCGGTTCGCTGGGCTACGCAAAGGTTGATGCCGAAAATGCTCGTCAGGTGGTGCTTCTTGTGGAGGAGCTACGCCCTTACCCACACAGCCCCGCCAGTATTCTTCAGGATCAGGTGGATTTGATCGTGCAGATCGACCAGGTGGGCGATGCCGACAAGATCGGCGCAGACGCCACGCGCATGACCTCAAATCCTCGTGAACTATTGATCGCCCGCAGCGCCGCTGAGGTCGTGGTGAACTCAGGCTACTTCAACGAAGGGTTTTCGCTGCAAACCGGTACCGGTGGCGCTTCCCTTGCGGTGACGCGATTCCTGGAAGACAAAATGCGCAGCCGGGGCATTCATGCCGACTTCGCGCTGGGGGGGATCACCTCCACCATGGTCGACCTGCATGAGAAGGGGCTGATTAAAAAACTGCTCGACGTGCAGAGCTTTGACCGGGCCGCCGCCGAATCGCTGGCGCGTAACCCGAATCACATTGAAATCAGCGCCAACCAGTATGCCAACTGGGGGTCAAAAGGGGCCTCGGTGGACAGGCTTGACGTGGTGGTGCTGAGCGCGCTGGAGGTGGATACGCGCTTTAACGTCAACGTGCTCACCGGTTCCGATGGCGTGCTGCGCGGGGCTTCCGGTGGCCACTGTGATACGGCCGTCGCCGCCGCGCTGTCGATTATCGTGGCACCGCTGGTACGCGGGCGCATTCCAACTTTAGTGGACGAGGTGACCACCTGCGTAACACCGGGTTCGAGCATCGACATTCTGGTCACCGACCACGGCATCGCCGTGAATCCCGCCCGCCCGGAGCTTGCCGAACGCCTTAAAGAAGCCGGGATGAAGATCGTCTCTATTGAATGGCTGCGCGAGCGCGCGGAAATCCTCACCGGCAAACCTCGCCCTATCGAATTTACCGACCGCACTATCGCCGTTGTGCGTTACCGCGACGGCTCGGTGATCGACGTTGTTCGCCAGGTTAAGGAGTAAACCATGCCGCTGTATCACACATCCGCCTCCTGTGCCGTCGTTACGCCGCAGGCGCTTGCCGCCAGCCGGGATGCCCGCCAGGCCCGGCAGCAGGAATGGCTCAGGCGCCACGAGGTCACGCTGATCTCCTTTACCGTGGTCGCCCCTGGCCCGGTAAAGGACAGCGTGCTGACCCGCCGGGTGTTTAACCGTGGCCTCAGGGCGCTGCGCGAGCTGGCAGAACGCTCGTCATGGCAAATTGTTAACCAGCTCTGTCAGGGCCTGAGCAGCGGTCCGGAAGGCCTGCTGGCCGTTAAAGCCCCGGCAGAGGAGGTGAAGCTTGCCGCGATCGCGCTTGAGCAATCTCACCCGCTGGGCCGCCTGTGGGATATAGATGTCTTCAGCTCGCAGGGCAAACTCTTGTCGCGCAGCGACTTTGCTCAGCCACCGCGTAACTGTCTGATTTGCTCCCGGCCTGCCGCCCTGTGCGCCCGCGAGCAAACGCACGCCCTGCCAGAGCTCACCGCACGTATGGAGGCGCTTTTACATGACGCCGAAAACGCAGCCCGCGGCTAAACCAGCCGCTGCCGCCGGCTACGCCGATCTGGCCTGGCGCGCCATGCTGGCCGAGGTGAACTTATCTCCCAAGCCCGGTCTGGTGGATCGCTTCGACTGCGGAGCCCACAAGGATATGGCGCTGGAAGATTTTCACCGCAGCGCGCAGGCCATCCGTTCCTGGCTGCCGCAGTTTATCGCGACGGGTGCCGAAAGCGCCGGGATACCGGAAAGCCAGGTGCTGGCGATGCTGCGCCCAACTGGACTGGCCTGCGAAGCCGCCATGTTCCGCGCAACGGCGGGGGTGAACACACACAAAGGCAGCATTTTTTCTCTCGGGCTGCTGTGCGCGGCTATCGGACGTCTGTCGCAAAAACAGCTCGCTGTTACGCCCGAGGCGCTTTGCAAAACCGTCGCCGCTTTTTGCGCGGGCCTCAGCGAGAGGGAGTTACGGCACAACAACCGCCAGCAAACGGCAGGCCAGCGCCTTTACCGACAGATGGGCCTGACGGGCGCGCGCGGCGAAGCCGAAGCGGGTTATCCGCTGGTCGCAGAACTCGCCCTGCCGCACTACCGCGCTCGCCTGGCGGAGGCCGTCGATCCTGAACTAGCCCTGCTCGATACTCTGCTGGTGCTGATGGCGCACAACGATGACACCAACGTGGCCTCTCGCGGCGGCGCGGTGGGGCTGAGCTGGCTAAAACAGTACGCCCAAACGCTGCTCAGGCAGGGCGGGATTCGTCAGTCTGCCGATCTCCGGCATCTGCATGAATTTAACCGCCAGTGTATCGCCCGCAACCTCAGCCCCGGCGGCAGCGCCGACCTGCTGATTATCACCTGGTTTCTGGACCAGATTTCGACCCTGAATACCCAACATAAATCAATAATAAATCCTTGCTGGAGAAACAGTTATGTCTGCTTCAAAAGATAAAATATGGAAATTGCTCGCGCCGCTGCTGGTGATGGGGATCATGCTGCTGATCCCGGTGCCCGAGGGGATGCCGCCGCAGGCCTGGCATTACTTTGCAGTCTTTGTCGCCATGATCGTCGGCATGATTCTGGAGCCGATCCCGGCCACAGCGATCAGCTTTATCGCCGTCACCATTTGTGTGATCGGCAGCGACTATCTGCTGTTTGATGCCACGGAGCTGGCGGACCCCGCTTTTGACGCCGGGAAACAGGCGCTGAAATGGGGGCTGGCGGGCTTCTCCAGCACCACGGTCTGGCTGGTATTTGGCGCGTTTATCTTTGCGCTGGGCTATGAGGTCAGCGGCCTGGGACGGCGTATCGCGCTCTTTATGGTGAAGTTTATGGGCAAACGTACGCTGACGCTCGGCTATGCGATTGTCATTATCGACATTCTGCTGGCGCCGTTTACGCCTTCAAACACCGCCCGAACCGGTGGCACCGTATTCCCGGTTATCAAAAACCTGCCTCCGCTGTTCAAATCCTTCCCGAACGATCCTTCCTCCCGGCGCATCGGCGGCTACCTGATGTGGATGATGGTGATCAGTACCAGCCTCAGCTCCTCCATGTTTGTCACCGGGGCGGCGCCGAACGTGCTGGGGCTGGAGTTTGTCAGCAAGATTGCCGGGATCCAGATTAGCTGGCTGCAATGGTTCCTGAGCTTTCTGCCGGTAGGTATCATCCTGCTGATCGTCGCGCCGTGGCTGTCTTACGTGCTCTACAAACCTGAAATTACGCACAGTGCGGAAGTCTCCGAATGGGCAGGTACTGCCCTGAAAGAGCTGGGGGCGCTCACTCAAAAAGAGATGATCCTGATTGGGTTGGTGCTGCTGAGCCTGGCGCTGTGGGTGTTCGGCGGGGACTACATTGACGCCACGGCCGTTGGCCTGCTTGCCGTCTCACTGATGCTCGCCCTGCACGTTGTGCCCTGGAAAGACATCACCAAATATCACAGCGCCTGGAATACGCTGGTGAACCTCGCCACGCTGGTGGTGATGGCGAACGGCCTGACCCGCTCGGGCTTTATCGACTGGTTTGCCAGCACCATGAGCACTCACCTCGAGGGCTTCTCGCCCAATGCCACGGTGATCGTGCTGGTGCTGGTGTTCTATTTTGCCCACTACCTGTTTGCCAGCCTTTCGGCCCATACGGCGACCATGCTGCCGGTGATCCTCGCCGTCGGCAAAGGTATTCCGGGCGTACCGATGGAACATCTGTGCATTCTGCTGGTGCTGTCCATCGGGATCATGGGCTGCCTGACGCCTTATGCCACCGGGCCGGGCGTGATTATCTACGGCTGCGGCTATGTGAAGTCCAAAGATTACTGGCGGCTGGGCGCCATCTTTGGGGTGATTTACATCGCCATGCTGCTGCTGGTGGGCTGGCCGATTCTGGCGCTGTGGAGCTAATCCCGGTAAAGAACAGCCAGTGAAGGATAAGATGCCCGTGGGTTAAACCCTGCGGGCATTTTTTATGGTTTAATAGCCGCCATTCAGCCCTCTTCGCACATGGACATTACGCATGCACCTCCTGTGGAAAAACGCACTTCTCCTTAGCGCTACGCTTACCGCCAGCCTTGTGGCCCAGGCCGAGCCTCTGCAACCTAAACAGTACGGCGATTTCGATAACTATGTTCTGGCTTTGTCCTGGCAGACCGGCTTTTGCCAGAATATGCACGAGCGCAACCGTAAGGAGCCAACCGAATGCAAACTTCAGCGCGAACAGGCGGATAAACGCGCGTTTCTTACGGTGCATGGCCTGTGGCCGGGGCTGCCCAAATCCGTCTCCGCTCGCGGCGTGGATAACAAACGCTGGATGCGCTACGGCTGCTGGACCCGTCCGGTGCCAAATATGCCGGAAGCTCGCGCCTCTCAAAAATGCAGCGCACCGGCACCCGCGTTATCGACGGATCTTGCGACAAAACTTTCTGGCGTCATGCCCGGTGCGGGCGGCCAGTCCTGCCTGGATCGCTATGAGTTTGCCAAGCACGGTGCCTGCTTTGGCTTCGATCCCAACGCCTACTTCGGCACGATGGTGCGGCTGAATATGGCAGTGAAACACAGCCCGTTCGGGGCGTTTCTGGCGGAGAACTACGGCAAGGTGGTCACGCGCAAGGCGTTCAATAAAGCGCTGGATAGAAGCTACGGCAGCGAGGCGGTTAAAGCGGTTAAGCTCACCTGTAATGGCAACCCGGCTTACCTGACAGAAATGCAAATTTCGCTCAAAGCCGCAGCGATTAACGAGCCGCTCAGTGCTGCCTCCTTCGCGCCACAAAAAAATCCGGGCAGTTGCGCTAAGCAGTTCCGTCTGGATGCCGTGGGTTACTGATAGCTAAGCTGTGCGCAGGTCCCCCTCATGTTTCCCCCCGGGCGACCTGCCCCTTTCCTTCCCCGGCGGGCGATCGTCATCGCCCAGGGCTGCTCTGACGCTTCCCTCTGCGAGCAAAAGACGCCAGCGAGTCAACAGGCACGCTTAGGCTTCCACAGAAATACGGAACTCAAAAAACAATCAGTTCACTATTAGTTCAGTATTTACCAGCCTAAGATTTGCGTAACGAATCCGGAGGTGAAGATGAACAGCACAAAACAGTATTTATTACGGCTAAAAACACAGTTTGAACGCGAAGGTGAGCGCCATAAATTACTGGGGCTTATCTGGCTTTCTCCCCAGCAACGCTATGAAATTTTACAAGAGATTATGCTGCCGCTGGCCGGCAAGATGTAAGTTGCTGCGAACCTGCTCGAAATAATAAAAGTATCGCCACGATCTCCGTCGATTCTTCTGAAAACAGCTCGCATTGCGTCGAGTTGCCGTATGGAAAGTCACAGCGCTTTTCCCTCAATATAGCGCCGATGTCTCCTGCACCGGCGCCTGCAGGATCCGCTCCCTTCATGTCAGGCGTCATATATAAAAGACAATTTGTTTTAGCCAGCAAAGCAAGGATGATAAGATGCTCTACGCTGTTAAACGCTATCAAGATGAGTTCGGGAAGGTGCCCTACTCGAGCTGGATCCAAAGCCTTCAAAAAAGAGATCCGCAGGCAGCCGCTAAAGTCAGCATCCGGATTATGCGAGCAGAAGCCGGTAATTTTGGAGACCATAAATACGAACGCGAGGGTGTCTGGGCACTACGCATCAATTATGGCCCAGGCTACCGTCTTTACTATGCCGCTGAAGACCGTAAAATTATTCTGCTTTTGGCGGGTGGAGATAAAACGACGCAGCGCGCTGATTTAAAGAAAGCGGTTCAGTATCTAAAGAACTACCACCAGAGGCTGAAATTATGACTTCAAGAACGAAAGAGAAAGCCGCAGCTGAAACAGCATCGGGCGACTATTTTGACCCCTCTGTTGACCACCATGCTGCAATGAATGAGGAGCTACGTGCCGATCCCCGCTATGCAGAACTCATCCTGCAAACCGCGCTGGACGAGATCTATGAGGAAGGTGGCATTCCTGCTTTTCTTATCGCGTTACGTCAGGTAATCGAAGCCCGCGGCGGGATAACTGAGATTGCTAAAAAATCAGGGTTGGCGCGGCAGCATATTTACCGCGCATTGTCTGAGAACGGAAATCCAACTCTGACTACGCTTACGGCCATCACTCGCGCCGCAGGTATTCGTCTGTCTTCCGGACGGCGTTAGCCCATGATGTGCGGTGGAGTAGCACAGGCCTCCTCCACCAACACGGCGGCAGACCGCTACGCCCGATCGCGCAGAAAGGCCAGCAGGTCCTTATTTATCTGATCTTTTTCCGTGGTGCAGATGCCGTGCGAGCCGCCTTTGTACACTTTCAGCTGCGCATCAGGCAGCATCTGAGCCGCCACTTTCCCACAGGTTTCAAACGGCACGATCTGATCGTCATCGCCGTGAATGACCAGCGTTGGAATAGTCATTTTCTTCAGATCTTCACGTAGATCGGTTTCCGAGAAAGCTTTGACACAGTCATACAGTCCCTTGATTGACCCCTGCATCCCCTGAGCGACAAAACTCTCCCGTACGCCTTCCGAGATTTTCGCTCCGTCACGGTTATAGCCGTAGAAAGCCATCGTTAACTCTTTAAAGAAGGTCGCCCGATCCTGTCGCACACCTTCACGAATGCCGTCGAACACCTCAAGGGGTACGCCGTCAGGGTTAAAGTCTGTCTTCAGCATAATGGGGGTAATCGCGCCAATAAGGACGGCTTTTGCCACCCGACTCGTACCGTGACGGCCAATATAGCGGGCCACTTCCCCGCCGCCGGTGGAGTGGCCAACGTGAACTGCATCGTGCAGATTCAGATGCGCCGTTAGCTCGGCCAGATCGTCTGCGTATCGATCGAGGTTGTGCCCTTCCCAGGACTGCGAAGAACGACCGTGAGCGCGCCTGTCGTGGGCAATCACCCTGAAGCCCTGTTGCCCCAGATAAAACATTTGATCTTCAAATGCATCTGCCGTTAACGGCCAACCGTGGCTGAATACCACCGGCTGCCCTTCTCCCCAGTCTTTAAAATACAGTGAGCTGCCGTCTTTTAAGGTGAGTTTGTCGTAATGGCTCATGATCTCTCCAGTTCAGGTGATGACCGCGCCGGGCGCGCAGATGAAACTTACCTGTAAAGGGTAATGCAAATCCGTCGCATGGCAGGTTTATTTGTCATCGGCAATTCTTAGGATCTCATTGCAGAGCGTTTATTTTCATAGTTTGAACCGCCTCGCAAAATGTAAACAAATATGACATCCCGCGTTCCCGAACCCGCGATGTTACCGATATCATGTTACCGGTATCAGACAGCGGCAAATTCGTGCTCCAGACGATTTGCCTGAAAATTCGGCCCGAGGATAAAATTTATGACCGAAATGACAGCCAGTTACGGCGCAGGCACCCTGTTAGGCATCGCAGCCGGCGCAGTGCTTCTCCTCCTCTTACTGATCATGCGCTTCCGGGTGCATGCCTTTTTAGCCTTAACCCTGGTCAGCGCCCTTGTCGCCCTTGTGACGGGCGTGCCCTTCGATAAAGTCGTCCCGACCCTGCTGGGTGGATTTGGCAGCACGCTGGCGGGCGTAGCGCTGCTGGTGGGCCTGGGGGCCATGATTGGCCGTCTGCTGGAAATTTCGGGTGGCGCAAAAGTGCTGGCCGATACGCTGGTTGGCACATTCGGCACCCAGCGAGCACCTTTTGCGCTGGGCGTCGCTTCCCTGCTGTTCGGCTTCCCGATCTTTTTTGACGCGGGGCTGGTGGTGATGCTGCCCATTATTTTCAGCGTGGCCAAACAGTTCGGCGGCTCTACGCTAAAGTATGCCCTGCCAGCCGCCGGGGCCTTTGCCGTGATGCACGCCCTGCTGCCGCCGCATCCGGGTCCGGTTGCCGCCAGCGAATTGCTGGGGGCCAATATTGGTCTGCTGGTGGTGGTCGGCCTGATTATCGCCATCCCGACCTGGTATCTTGGGGCTTATTTATTCGGTCTGTACGCCGGTAAAAAATTCGCTATCCCTCTGCCGTCTTCGTTCCTTGGTAAACTGGACGTCGACGAAAACCACCAGCCGCCCTCTTTTGGCATGGTGATGTCCATTTTGCTGATGCCGCTGGTGTTGATCTTCCTGGATACCGGCCTGAATACCGCAACCGTGCTGGGCTGGGTGAGCGCAGATAACTCGCTGGTGAACTTCCTGCGTATGCTGGGCAAAACGCCTATTGCACTGCTGATTACCGTATTCTTCGCGCTGATGGTCTTTAGCGGCAGACACAGCCGCCAGCATCTGGAAAAGGTCTGTGACGGCGCGCTTGGCCCAATCTGCGGCATTATTCTGGTGACCGGCGCGGGCGGGATGTTCGGCGGCGTTCTGCGGGCAAGCGGCATTGGCGATGCGCTCGCAGGCGTATTATCCGACACGGGAATGCCCGTGATTGTTGCAGCCTTCGTTATCTCTACGGCACTGCGTGTCGCTCAGGGATCGGCAACGGTGGCCTTAACGACCACGGCCGCGCTGGTTTCCCCTATGGTGGCGGCCACAACGGGGCTGAGTCAATTCGACCTGTGCTTTATCGTTATCGCCATTGCCGGGGGGGGCAACCGTGCTCTCCCACGTCAACGACTCCGGTTTCTGGCTGGTTGGCCGCTTCCTTGAAATGGATGAAAAAACCACGCTGAAAACCTGGACTGTGATGGAAACGCTGATTGGGACGATTGCCTTCCTGTTTGCGCTGATAGGCAGTATCATCCTCTAATTCGCTGGTGAGTATGTTTGTGACTGCGGTCACTTTTAACCAGACGTTAAGCTCAGTATTATCACTGAAGACCAGACCCTCATCGTTTACGGTGGGGGTTTTTCTTTGTACGGTTTCCATACCATGCACATGAGTGCCTGTTTTTTACACGGAGAGAATTATGTCCAGACCTGCCATCATCATCAACGATCTCGATGCCGAACGCCTCGACCGCCTGCTGGAGCAGCCGCAGTACGCAAACCTTCCGGTTGCCCAGGCGCTGAACGCAGAGCTGGACCGTGCTGAGATGTGCAGCCCGGAAAAAATGCCAGCGGATGTCGTCACTATGAATAGCCGCGTGAAGTTTCGCGACCTGACCTCCGGCGAAGAGCACAGTCGTACCTTAGTTTATCCGGCTAACCTCACGGACAGCGTCAATCAACTTTCGGTCATGGCGCCGGTTGGCGCAGCGCTGCTGGGACTGCGCGTGGGCGATACCATTGACTGGTCATTGCCAAACGGTAATCAGACCCACCTGAAAGTCCTTGCGCTTGAGTTCCAGCCAGAGGCCGCAGGCGAGTTCCACCGCTAACCGCTGCTCCCCCTTCGTGATGAAGGGGGAAATGCCGCTTCACAATCACACTTTTCTCTCATTTCTTCACTCAGTCTGCTGACCCAAACTCATTAAGTCTGCCCCGCAACCTGGTAGAGCCGTGGACGAAGGGATAGTGATTACGCTGATATTTGTTTTGATTCTGGCCGTGCTGGTCGGCGCGGTGCTGTACCTTGAACGGCACTGGTAGAGGGGACAGGAGACGGCAGATTAAAGAAAGAAGGAAAAAACCGGGTTTTCCCTTCTTTCGCGCCAGTCGGATAACCTACAGAATCGTCTCTTCCATTAAAATTCTTTTCGCCCCCAGATAATGATCCTGCCAGTAATTATCGCCCAGCTGGCTGATACGAATATTCAGGCCGGTTCGCGGCGCTTCGATAAACTGACCGTCACCTAAATAAACGCCCACATGGTCGGCTTTATCGCGTGATTTGATCTTAAAGAAGACCAGATCGCCGCGACGCAGCGCTTCCCGAGGGATGTGCTTCAGCCCGCGGTCCTCAAACATGCCGTTAGCCGTGCGGGGGAGTTTACGACTCAACGACTGGTTATAGACGTAGTAGATAAGGCCGCTACAGTCGAACCCCTGAACAGGTGACTGCCCTCCCCAGACATAGGGTTTGCCGAGCTGCTGCTTTAGTTGATGGATAACCTTATGAATGGTCGATTCAACGCGCGGGCTGCTCATCTCGGCCATCAGCTCCTCCGTCGGCAGCGGCAGCAAGGCGCCGGAACGGCTAAAGCGCCCCGGTTTCCAGCGCGCGTGCATAGCCAGCTGCTCGCGATTTTGCAGACGCAAAGCACGGTTTTCTGCGGCGGCTCGTCGTTTCTGTTCGGGCGTTGGCGGCACAGCGGCCAGCCTGTTTTTTCGCGCAGCCAGCAGCTTCGCACGATTGCGCATACGTTCACGGGCTTCTTTGTTCTGCGTCTGAGCCGTCAGCCAGGGGCTTTTTAGGGCTGGCTTGTTGACTGGATTGAGCGGCGTGGCACAGGCCGTACCCGGGTGCAGCACGCAAAGCAGCAGAAAAAAGAATCCCGCCCTATACCGGGACAAGACCGGCGCAGGCGGAAAAAAGGGCACTACCAAGAGGCGAAAAAAAGCTAACACAACGGGCTACCTGATGTTGAACACTGTCTATTTGCCAGGCGTGGATGCCGCCTGAGTAATCTTATCGGCGAGCGGCTTGATCACTTTCTCACCGTGCCGGCCAAAGAACTGATAAAGCGAGTCGCTGGCGGAATTCGTCAGGACCATGATTTCAATACGGCGGTTGGCAGAGCTAAGGGGGTTGTCCTGGTCGAGCAGCATCTGATCTGCCATGCCGCTAACCTGCAAAACTTTATCCTGATCCAGTCCGCCCTGGGTCAGTGCCCTGCGGGCCTGCATGGCGCGCTCACCGGACAGGTTCCAGTTGTTATATAACTCCTGGTCGCGATAACGCGTGGCGTCGGTGTGCCCGGTAATGATGATTTTGTTGTCGATGGAGTTAAGCGCCGAGGCAAACTCCGTCAGCAGACGTTTGAAGAAAGGGGTCAGCACCGCGCTGCTGCGCTGGAACATCTCGCGCTTCTTATTGTCCTGGACCAGAATACGCAGGCCCTGAGGCACAATTTCAATCTTCAGATTGGATTGTGCATCATAGGCAGAGGTGATTTTCATGATCACGCGCGCCAAATCTTCAATCTCTTGTCCAGAGCGACGGTTGACGTCTTTAAGGCTTTCGGTTTTACCCGCCGCTGCGGAGAGCTGTTTTAACGCTTCGAGATCTTTTTTAATGGCAGGCGCTTCGCTGTGCGCGCCCGCAGGCTTGCCTTCGACCACGGACACCGTCCCGCCCGCGCTGTCGGGGACTTCGAGAGGCGTTACGCTTGAGCCGTCAAAGATGCCTTCCCCGTTGAGCAACAGAACGACCTCTCTTCGCTCTTCTTCGGTGACCGACCCCATGATCCACAGCACCATAAATAGCGCCATCATCGCGAGGGTAAAATCGGCAAAGGCAACCTTCCACGCGCCGCCATGAATCGCATCATGTCCTTTGCGCGAGGAGCGTTTGATAATGGTGGTATGCCCTTTAGCATTGCTGCGCATCAGGCTTCACCTGTCATCTGGTTTACCCAGCCATCCAGGGTGGCAAAGGTAGGCTTCGCGTCGAGGGGCAGCATTTTGCGCCCGGCATCCACCGCCAGCAGCGTAGGTTTGCCTGCCACATGGTTAACCAGCACGGTACGCACGCACTCCAGAACAGCCATCTGTTTCTTGGTGCGCTGTTCCATGGCGTTGGCTACCGGATCCATCAGGCAGTAACAGATAAATACGCCGAGGAATGTGCCAACCAGAGCCGCGGCAACTTTCACACCGATGACGGCGATAGAACCGTCAATAGACTGCATGGTGATGATGATCCCCAGCACCGCCGCACAGATACCAAACCCCGGCATCGCTTCTGCGGTGCGCTGCAAAGAGCGGGACGGCTGCAGCAAATCCTCTTCCATTGCCACCAGCTCCTGCTCAAGAATCCCTTCAAGTTCGTGCTCGTTGATCTTGCCCATCGCCATCAGACGGAAGTTGTCCGAGATAAAGGTGATCAGCGCCTTGTCGCGAAGGATCAGCGGGTATTTCTGGAAGAGTTCACTGCTTTCCGGCACTTCAATATGCTCATCGAGCACTTTCAGGCCGCCGTCCTGCACCAGTTCCAGCAGCTCAAAGAGCAGCATCAGAATCTGGCGCTGGTACTCATCGGTATGCTCATTTTTGCGCAGCACGCCGCGAAACTGACGGTACATTTCGCTCAGTACCGCTTTCGGGTTAGCCAGAACCATGGCCCCGATACCCGCACCTAAAATAATAATGATTTCACCGGGCTGCCAAAAAGAAGCCAGGCGTCCGCCGGACATAATGAAGCCGCCGACGACACAGACGAAAATAATAATCAGACCTAATAATTTCTGCATGGGGTTCCAACCTAAAAGAAACTCTTAATTTTTTGCGCAATTTTTTTGTTGAGCTGACAGACGCGGGCTTCGGTTAAATCAAGCACCAGGGCTATCTCTTTTAAGCTCAGTTCATGCTGGTAATAGAGCGTTAAAATGAGCTGCTCGCGTTCGTCCAGGCTTGCCAGCGCGCTGCGCAATGTGCGGCTGGTCATGACCTCGTCTTCCAGCGGGCGGCTGCTTAACCCTCCCGTCCAGCTATCCCCGCCGAGGATTTCATCGAGGCTTTCCAGTGACTTCGCACAGTCGAGCAGCAGGTATTCCTGATACTCATCGGCGCTAATATCCAGACGTGCGGTGAGATCTTCAAAGTTGGGCGTTTTCCCCAGCTCACGAGAAAGCTCACGAATGGCATCATTGAGCTTATGGGTTTTCTGCCGCAGCCTGCGCGGTCGCCAGTCAAGCTGACGCAGCTCATCAAGAATGGCCCCGCGGATACGGTGTACCGCATAGGCCGCGAACTGCTCGTCAGGATGTCCGTAGCGGCGCAGGGAGGAGAGCAGCCCCATCAGGGCAATCTGCTCCATATCCTCTTTGTCCATAACGCTGCTGGCCTGATACGCAAGCTGCTTGACGATTCGATGCACCAGCGGCAGATAAGCGTTGATATAGCGCGCCTCTTCCACCGCGGTCAGCGCGTCGTCAGCAATAAAATCCATCATCTCATTCAATCGTTTTGGCTACTTACTGAAAGACCATCTTGCTGATGATCACATCTTTAAAAGGCATACTGCTTTTCAGACTTTTGAAGCGGGCTGAGTAAGCAGCGAGTAATTGCTCGCGCAGATCGTTAACGTCCATACCGCGTACCGCGTCGTAACTCATATTGGAAAGCAGGCTGACGGTGGCGCCACGAATAGCAGGGGCCATATCTTCAGTGCGTTTCGTGTTACGCGGATCGTCGGTGGTCAGCGCCAGCTCAAGCAGCAGATAGCGCTCTTTACTGCCTTCGCTTTTCAGCGTAACAATCACGTTTTTTATCTCAACGAACTCTACGTGGCTGTCTTCTTCTGATTTAAAGAAGTTGGTGATGGCGCTCATGCCGCCTTCTTCTTTAAGCAGATGCGTCCCGACAATGGTCATCCCGGCGGCAAGCGTTGCGGCAATCAGGGCGATAACCAGGCCAAATGAAAAAGTTTTTATAGTCATAATTTTCTACGCCTTAAACGGTCAGTATTACGGAGTCGTCTTCGCGGCGGTCAGTCCCTGGCGAATCGCTGTCTGCCTCAGCCGCAGCCAGCACGTTAGTCTGGGTACCCGCAAACTGATGTTCTTTGCCGCCCTGCGGCTGACCCGACTGGGAGGAAACCTGTACATTTACCTGCACAAAGTTCTGCTCCGTTAAACTCTGGCGTAAGTCATTGCTGACCTGCTGGAGCGCCCGGTAAACCTCCCCCTGGCTGGCATTGATATGGACCTGCATGCGTCCATTTTCGATCTGCATGGAAATATCAATTTTGCCCATATCCGGCGGGTCCAGACGGATAGTGGCGTGCTGAATCTGGTTTTTCACCTGTACCTGTAAGCGTTCGCCCAGCGCCGCGTGGAGCTGCCGGGCCAGACGATCTTCTCCGCCTTCAGGCTTTATGAGGGCAAGCCTCGTCTGGAAAGAGACCGCCTTGTCATTATCTGGCGCCGCAGCGCTCTGCCCTGAGGCTAAGGGAGAGACGGGCGCTGCGCCTTCGCTTAAGGTTGTCATCAAAGGCTGGGGCGCAACGCTTTGCATCCCTTTGAGGCTGACAGGTAGCGGCGGCTGCACGCTTTGCTCGCCGTTAGGCTGGGCGCTGCTGGTTTGCAACGCTATGGCAAGAGGAGCAATGCCGCCGTGAGCGCCTGAACGGTGGTTGGTAAGCAAGGCGTCTGCGGTTTGTAACGGCGTGCTGCTCACCGGCACGGCTGCGATCTGCTGCTGGCTTGCCTGGAGCAGAGAATCCAGCATCTGTTGCGGTTCGGTGAGAGCCGTTCCCCTGCCCTCGCCTTTTTTCTCCTCGCTTTCCTCCGCGGGCATCCCCGAGACAATCAAAGGGTTTATCTCTTTTCCCTGTCCCTGCAACAGCCCATTAATCACGCTCAACAGCGCATCGTTAAAGGCCGTTTGTTGCTCGCCCGGAGCTGAGTGCGTAAGGTCGATAGCCTCTGTCCCCTGCTGCCCGTTCACACCTGACCGCAGGGAAAAATTCGCGGCAGCAGGTAAACCTGATGCCGTCGTGGTGACAGGTGCGTTTAACGCCGTTGCCGCCCCTGAGCCTGAAATATCCATTAGCGCAGATCCTCTTCGTCCATAAAGGCTGCATAGGCAACCGCTCCTTCGTGATTGCGGCGCCCAAGCGCCATCTTCCGTTCCAGCTCCTCGCTCGCCAGCCCACAGCATTCGTTCACCTGATGATGAATCTGCCGCAGCGCTTTTAGCGCCGCGCGTTTTTCATCGCTCAGAGGCCTGCCGCTTAACGTTGAAAGCAGGGCCGCAATCTGTTTGTCCACGTTCTGCACCTGCGACCAGTCTCTTTGACTGGCCGCCTGCGTCAGGGCGCGGCCCAGATAATGGATGAGCTGAATATCATCCATCCTGTTTACCCATTTTTTCCCAGCCTTCCTGCAGATTGCCGAGAATTTTCTCCACCTCCACAATGTACTCGACGGACAGCTTGTGGCTGGCTTCGTACAGGCGGTACACGCAGTAGTCGTAGAGATTGGCGAGGCTTAAAGCCAGATCGCCGCCCTTCTCGTAGTCCAGCGCGCTGGTCAAAGCATTGAGGATATCAATGCATTTATTGATGCTTACGACTTTGCGCTCATAGCGCTTCGCCGCGATATGGCTTTTCGCCCGAACCAGCTCGTCCATCAGCCCATTGAAAAGCATCAGCACCAGCTGGTGTGGCGTGGCAGCCGCCGCCTGGATGGCCAGGTCCGACTGCTGATACTGGCCGAAGCCATCCTGTTCAGTACCGTACATAAAACGTTGCCTTCCCTTAGGCTAAGCCAAACATGCTCATGGTGTTATTCATCTGCGTCATGATGGATTGCAGCTGCGTAAACTGCTTGAGATAGCGGTTGTACGAAGTCTCATAACGCGCGTTAATTTTGTCTGTTTTACTGTCGATCTCGGTCTTCTGGCGGTCGAGCGTATCCTGACGTCCTTTCAGCAGGCCGTTAGTCGAGTTCAGGTATTTATCCATCGACTTGTCCATCTTCTTGAGCAGCCCGTCGGTGCCGTTAAACAAGGTGTTCAGCCCCTGAGGGTCTTCGGCGAGCGCCTTCTCAAGCTTGGTGGAATCAATGGATAATTTGCCTTCACGATCCGCAGTGATGCCGTACTGCGTGATATTCTTTTCACCGAACATCTCGCGCAGCAGGTTATTTAAATCACGATCGAGCGAAGCAATACCGGCATCCCCTGCAAAAGCCCCACGGTCTTTACCGTCGCTGCCGCTGTTGGTCAGCGTGCCGAGCGCGGTTTTCAGCTCGTTGAAGGCATCCACAAAGCTTTGCACCTGCTCTTTGGTTCCCTCGGTGTTGGTACCAATATTGATACGCAGCGGGGTATCACCTTCCTGCTGGGCTTTTGTCAGCTCGATGGTGACGCCGTCAATAAGCTTATCGAGGGTGTTAGAGCTGCTGGTGTAGACCTTATCGCTCTCACCCAGGCGGAACTTCGCATCCCGCGCGGTAGAAATCGTTTCCCGGTTAGTCACATCGAACAACGCCGCGCTGGTGCCGTCCATTTTGCTGGTATCAATTTCAACAACGTTCTTCTCGCCGCTTTCATCGCTGCTGAGCATCAGGCTGACCTGGCCGTCGGTACGGATCAGCGATGCCGTCACGCCCGGTGCATCTTTGTCATTGTTGGTATTAATCTTTTGCGCCAGCGCGGAAAGGCTATCCACATCGTCCAGCTCAATATCCATCGACTTGCCATTGATGGTGATGGTCATCGTGCCGGTGGCATTTTTAATGGCTTCGTCGCTCAGGTTGTCATAGGACACCTGATGGGCAGAGGCCAGCTGCTCAACAAACAGGTTATAAGAGCCTTTTTGTGCCGCTGAATTAGCACTAACCGTTGCAATCCCTTCCACGTTTGTGGTGGCGGTATTTTGCAGCATGCCGTTGTCCGTTTTGTTCAGCGCACTCAGCGCCGAGCGGAAAGTCGTCATGGCAGTACGTAGCGCGGTTAGCGCGCTCTGCTGCGACTGCAGGCTGTTGGACTGTTTTTTCAGCGCGGTTTGCATCGCCAGAATGTCGTACCCGGCCAGCTGGGTGGCAAGGGTTTGCGGATCGAGGCTAGTTAAGTCAGACATTTCGGTTCTCCAGATACGGCTGCGCGACGTGCAAAAGCGATAACACTTGTCTATTAGCAAGTTGCGTGCCAATTTTTTATATCAATAAAATCAACATACTTACCGCAACAGGGAAGCTAAACTTCCGCCGGGTGCGGAAAGGAGGAAAGAGGAAGGTCAAAAACGAAAACACCGCCTTACAGCGGTGTGAGATTGCTGACAAAGAAGGAAAGAGCAAGCCGTTTCCTTCTTTGTGGTCAACAGGATTAGCCCAGCAGGGACATAACCATCCCGGACATGCTGTTGGACTGCTTGAGCATGGACATGCTGGTCTGCGCCAGCATCTGGTTGCGGGTCATGGAAGACGCTTCGCTTGCGAAGTCCGCATCCTGGACGTTACCCAGCGCCAGCTCGGTGTTGTCTTTCATGTTAGCGAGGTTAGCCGCGGTGTGACCCAGACGGTTGATGTTCGCACCCAGCCCGGAACGAATAGTCCCTACGGATTCCAGGCTGCTTTCCAGAGAGGTGATCAGCTTCTGCGCATCAGCCGCAGTGCCTACGCCGCTGGCGTTAAGCAACGTTTTAATACCAGTGATAGAATCAGAGGTATCGGTCAATTTGTCACCCAGCTTCACTTCCATCTTCTCTTCCGCGCTGGAGCCAATCTGGAAGTTCATTGGTTTGCCCAGCTTGCCGCTCGCCCCGAACAGCTTCTCGCCGCCGAAGGAGGTGTTGGTCATG
>CAMLJN010000020.1 GCA_946480445.1 uncultured Buttiauxella sp. | reverse complement strand
GGATTTTCCCATAATTATCTCAAGGGAAACCCTGTATTTATCTCACGTCTAATCACGGAGACGACTTTCCAGCTGCCCGTTTCCCCCTCAAGCACCACATCAATGATGCCGAGGTTATCCGCCCAGTGCCCCGGCATCACCGCTGGCACACCGTTGAGGGTGCCCTTTTCAAGGTCAACGCCTGGGATTGCCGCGAAGCTTTTCCCCGGGAAAATGCCATGTGAGTGGCCAAAAGCGATGGCATCAATGCCCGGCACCTGAGTGAGGTAATACACCGAGTTTTCCGCCAGGGCCTTATAAGGATCGGCTGAAAGGCCAGAGTGCGCGATAGCCACCACAATATCCGCCCCTTCCCGGCGCATCTGCGGAACCAGCGCTTTAGCCGTTTCGGTAATATCTTTGGCAACGACCTTGCCCGCCAGTTTGGCTTTATCCCACAGAACGATCTGCGGCGGAACAAACCCGATGTAGCCAATGCGCAGAGTATGAGTTTTGCCTTCGCTGTCTTTCACCGGCGTATCGACGATCAGGTACTGCTTAAAATAAGGTTTACCTGTCCCGGCGTCATAAACGTTGGCATTGATATAGGGGAATTTTGCCCCGCTGATGGCCTTTTTGAGATAGTCCAGACCGTAGTTAAATTCGTGGTTGCCAAGGCTGCCGACGGTATAGTCAAGAGTATTCATCGCCTGATAAACCGGATGAATTTCCCCTTCTTGCAGACTGGCTGCGGCATAGTCGGCCATCGGGCTACCCTGGATAATGTCACCATTATCCACCAGCACGCTGTTGGCTACTTCTGCGCGAGCGGCTTTAATCAACGAGGCGGCACGCACCAGCCCGTACTGCTCTGTGGGAACGTCCTTGTAATAGTCATAGTCCATCATATTGCCATGGACGTCAGTGGTTTCCATGATACGCAGATTGACGGTTGCCGCATTAGCCGCCCCACAGACCAGCATAGCCAGCAGCGACATTTTCAGTGGATAAACAACTTTCATCTTTATTTCCCTATAGATAGCTGTTTTACGTGCCAGCACCCTCCGGTGTGGCACACTGCTTCACAATTAAAAGAACAGCCCCACGACGGTGGCATTCAGGAAACTGACCAGCGTCGAGCCGTAGAGCAGTTTCAGGCCAAAGCGGGCGGCGTTGTTGCCTTGCTGAGTATCCAGCGCTTTGATCGCCCCCACGATAATGCCGATGGAGGAGAAGTTAGCGAACGACACCAGGAACACGGAAATAATCGCTACGGTACGCTGAGAGAAATGGAAATCCCCCTGGGAGAGATTGAGCATGGCGACAAATTCGTTGCTGACGATCTTGGTGGCCATCAGGCTGCCTGCCTGTACGGCTTCAGCCCAGGGTACGCCCACCAGAAACGCCAGAGGAGAGAACAGATAGCCCAGCGCTTCCTGGAAACTAATGCTGAACACGGCGCTAAACAGGGCGTTCGCCATGGTAATTAATGCGATAAAGCCAATCAGCATCGCCCCGACGATCACCGCCACTTTAAACCCATCAAGGATGTATTCAGCCAGCACTTCAAAGAAGCTTTGCTTTTCCGCCTCAACGACGGCGAGGATATCTTCTTCAGGACTGACCTGATAAGGGTTAATCAGCGAGGCCATAATAAAGCCTCCAAACAGGTTCAGTACCAGAGCGGTCACCACGTAACGCGGGTCCAGCATCACCATATAGGCCCCCACAATAGCCATAGAGACCGTGGACATGGCCGAGGTGCACAGCGTGTACAACCGTTTTTCCGGCAGCAGCGCCAGCTGCTTTTTAACCGAGATAAAGACCTCTGACTGGCCGAGGATGGCCGACGCCACCGCGTTGTAGGACTCCAACCGTCCCATACCGTTGATTTTGCTCAGCGCAAGACCGATGTATTTGATGATAAAGCCGAGGATTTTCCAGTGCTGCAGGATACCGATCAGCGCGGAAATAAAGACGATAGGCAGTAATACTGAGATAAAGAAGGAGATCTCCCCTTTATTCGCCAGGCCGCCAAATACAAAGTTCACGCCTTCCTGAGCATAGGCCAGCAGATTGCCAAACACATCGGCAATCACACCGATCGCCGTATTCCCTACGTTGGTCTTAAGCAGCAATGCCGTCATCACAAACTGACACCCCAGCATCACGAAAAGAGGGCGGACACGGATGGCCTTACGGTTGTTGCTGACCAACAGAGCCAGCGCGCAGATCACGACAATACTGACTATCCCTATGATGTACTTCATAATTTCCCCGGAAAAAATTCAAAAATAACGCAAATTTCTCGCACGTCGCCCATCAGGGATGGAAAGACCACGAGGCATGGTTGTTATTATGAGAACATTTCCAGAATAAAAATGTTATTAAAGTAACAAAAAAAGGAATTCATTCAGATTTTATTGGAAAGAGCACGATTAGCAACGCGTGGGATGTTGCAATAGTCACATTTGCCGCCAGCATCCCTTCCCGAAGATAAGCCATGCCTGAAAGGCCTTAATCAGCCAGGTGTGTTATGAAGCGATTTACGCAAAAAAAAAGCAGGTAGCCTGGGCTACCTGCTCTTATCTCACTGCCAGTAAAGCTTAACTCAACAGCGTAAACGCGATCATCCCGACAATGGCGCCTGTCGTACCGAGGATGGTTTCCATCAGCGTCCAGGTTTTCAGGGTTTGCGCTTCCGTCGCGCCGGTAAATTTGCCAAACAGCCAGAAGCCTGCGTCGTTTACATGGCTCACTACAATCGAGCCGCCCGCGATACAAATGGACAGAGCAGCCATCTGCGCGCCGGAGTAGTTCAGCTGTTCGATAACCGGCATCACCAGACCAACCGCCGTCAGACATGCCACGGTAGCGGAACCCTGGATGATACGTACCGCAGCGGCCAGCACGAAGCAGGTTACCGCGATCGGCAGGCCCAGACCTGTCAGCGCTTCTCCTAACGCCGGGCCCACGCCGGAATCAACCAGCACCTGTTTGAAGACGCCACCGGCACCAATAACCAGCAGGATAATGCCCGCAGGTTGCAGTGCGGTGCCGCAGATTTCCATGACCTTTTCTTTCGCCATGCCGCGACGAATCGCCAGGCCGTAAATGGCCACCAGGCACGCCACCAGAATCGCGGTGAACGGATGGCCAATAAACTCCAGCCATTCGTACAGCGTTGAGCCTTCTGCCACGAAGCGCGCGGCAATAGTTTTCAGACCAACCAGCACCAGCGGCAGCAGGATCAGCGACAGGCTAAAACCGAAGGAAGGCAGCTTGCCCTCGCCCAGGTGCGGCTCGCTGATGTCTTCCGGAATATGCAGTTCAACGTATTTACTGATGAAATTACCGAACAGCGGCCCGGCAATAATCATGCCCGGAATCGCCGCACACAGCCCGATGAGGATCATCCAGCCGAAGTCGGCATGCATCTGGGAAGCCAGCAGCATCGGCGCAGGCCCCGGCAGCAGGAATGCCGCCGCTGCCGCAACGCCGGCAAACAGAGGAATAACCAGCTTCACAAGGTTAGTGCCGGTATGGCGCGCCATGGAGAAGGCCACGCTAATCAGCAGCACAATCGCCACTTCAAAGAACAGCGGCAGCGCGCAGATCAAACCCGCCAGACCAATCGCGTAGTGCGCGCGGCTGTGGCCAAAGGACTTGAGCATCTTGACCGCAATCTGGTCAACTGCCCCTGTCTCATGGAGAATTTTGCCGAACATCGCGCCGAGCGCGACGACGATAGCCAGGAAGCCCAGCGTACCGCCCATCCCTTTTTCCATGGTTGTCGCGATTTTGTCGAGCGGCATCCCGGAAAACAGACCGGCACCAATGGAAACCACCATCAAAGCAACGAATGCGTGCATACGCGCTTTCATCACTAAAAACAGCAGCAGTAAAACCGATCCTACTGCCGTCAAAACAAGCGTTAATGTACTCACTGCGCACTGCCTTTGTTAATTAAAGCGATTGTGCTGGCGACAACACCGTCCAGCGGCTGATCGATATCGACAACCAGCACATCTTTTTCTTCTGTCTGCGGTTCCTGCAACGTTTCAAACTGCGTCACCAGCATCTGGGTTTTGAAGAAGTGGCCTTTACGCGCCTTCAGACGGCTTTCAATCACCTCGAAATCCCCTTTCATGTAGATAAAGGAGAGGTTCGGGTTGCCGTCACGCAGCTGGTCGCGGTAGTCCTTCTTCAGCGCAGAACACACAATCAGGGAAACTTTGTTGGTACGCTGCATCGCGAACGCGGCATCGTTTAAAGCCTTCAGCCACGGCTTACGGTCTACGTCATTTAGCGGCTCACCGGAGGCCATTTTCAGGATGTTGCTGCGTGGGTGCAGGAAATCGCCATCCAGGAAAGCGGCTTTCAGCTGGTGCGCCACTTCACTTGCCACAGCGGATTTACCGCTGCCGGATACGCCCATCAGGACGTAGATGTGGTGGTCATGGTTAGTAGTGCTCATAGCGTAGCTCCGACTGGCACAAGAATTACTGAGTTATCAGCCCCCGCCGCCCTTGATTCCGGGAAATTGTTACGGGTAACTGTTATCGGTAACATTGTCCTTAGTGGTCGGCTGATAAGCAATAACCATTATGTTGCAAAGTGAATAAGTGTGAACTACATCAACTTTTGACGTCTTTAAATGGAGCCGCCCGGAGAGAGTGTAAAGCCCAGATCCAGCATCTTCGGCGTAATGGTTTCACCGCGGATTCTGGCCAGCAAGCGCTCGGCCCCGATGCGTCCCATACGCTCACGTGGTGTCAACACGCTCGCCAGACGCGGCTCCATCACCTGCCCAATATCGTGGCCGTGGAAACCGGCAATCGCCATATCCTGCGGAATTTTTAGTCCCTGCCGCTGGCATTCAAAGGCTGCGCCAACGGCTAAGTCATCGTTGGTGCAAAAGATACTGTCGAGCTGTGGATATTCACGTCTAGCCTGACGAAACAGCTCGATACCGGTGGAATAGGAAGAGGATTGTTCGACCATGACGCTGTAGGGCACAAGGCCCGCGTCGCGCATAGCCTGCTCATAACCATGCTGCTTAATCACCGTGCGTTCATCAAGACGTGCGCCAAGATAGGCAACGTGGCTGTGGCCGCGCTCGATTATCGCCGCCGTCATCTGGCGCGCGGCTTCAAAGTTGTCGAAGCCCACCGCAATGTCCAGGCAGGGAGATACGCTGTCCATCAGCTCGACCACGGGAATGCCCGCGACTTCTATCATTTTGAGCGTGCGCGGCGTGTGGGTGCGTTCGGTGAGGATAAGGCCGTCGATATTCCAGGAAAGCATGGATTCCAGGCGCTCTTCTTCCAGCTCCGGTTTATAGCCGTAGTGGGCGAGCATGGTCTGGTAGCCGTAGGCGTCGATCACGTTTTCAATGCCGCGCAGCACTTCAGCGAACACCTGGTTGGTGAGCGACGGCAGCAGGACGCCAATGGCGCGGCTGGTAGAATTGGAGAGAATATCAGGGGCGCGGTTCGGGATATAACCCAGCTCATCTAACGCCGCGGCAATTTTTACCTGCAGCGCGGCGGAGACCTGATCGGGGTTACGTAAGAAACGGCTCACCGTCATTTTGGTGATGCCTACGCGATCTGCAACATCCTGTAGTACCGGTCTTTTCTTTTTCATATTCCGTGCGCGCTTCTAAAATATCGACGACGAAGTTTAGCACGGAGAAAGCACAACCTTCCCCTGTTTCAGGAGAAGGTTGTGACGGGTAACTCTGCGGAGCAGGACGGGGGTCAGACCGGCGGTAAATCGAACAGCAGTATCTCACTCGCTTCGTTGGCGTGAATGGAAAGAGCCTGCTCATCCCACACGGCGATAGCGTCGCTGGTTTTAGCCTGCGTGCCGTTGATGGAGACATCGCCTTTCACCACCTGGATCCAGATACGGCGGTCTGCCGGGATCTGATAAACAGACTGCTCATCTTTCGCCAGCGCCCAGCGGGACAGTTCCATATCCTGATACACCTTCAGCGAACCGTCGCGTGCATCCGGAGAGAGCACCAGCTGGCGGCCCTGCGGCGCATCAAAACGACGCTGTTCATAGCGCGGCGTGATACCTGTTTTTTCTGGGATGATCCAGATTTGATACAGGCGCAGACGCTCGGTGCTGCTCGGGTTGTATTCGGAGTGGGTGATCCCCGTCCCGGCGCTCATAATCTGGAACTCGCCCGCGGGCACTTTTTCTTCGTTGCCCATGCTGTCACGGTGCGCTACCGCCCCTTCCAGCACATAGGTCAGAATTTCCATATCTTTATGAGGATGCGTGCCGAAGCCTTCGCCGGCTTCCACAACGTCTTCGTTAATGACGCGCAGCGCCGAGAAGCCCATAAAGTTGGCATCGTAATAGTTGGCAAAAGAGAAGGTATGCCAGCTATCCAGCCAGCCATGGTTAGCATGGCCACGTTCTTCAGCTTTTCTTAAGTAGATCATTTCACTTCTCCTCAATGCGTTTGATGGGATAAGTGTGGACCTGAATCGGCAACGATCATAGAGGGTGACGTTTGACGCCTCTGTTCAAAAAAAATGAACGAGTTTGCGGCGTCATTTCACTGTTTAAGCCAGCGTCACCGTTGAGGGTGAAGCCTGTTCAAAACCGCGCTCGAGGATCTCAAGGTTGGTGAGCGCTTCAGTTTCTCTGACAAAATTAGGTTTGCCGTTAACGAGCGTCTCGTAGAGCGAGTCGTAAACCCGACCATAGTCGCCCTGCTCCGGCGGCATTTCTTCGCGCACCGTTTCTCCGGCTTCGTTCACGTATTCAAGCAGACCTACGCTGCTGTCTGCCGCAAAACCCGGCTCCCCCGGCATGATGTAGGCCTTCAGGCTCGTTTCCTGCTGGTCGATACCATATTTCACAAACGAGCCTTTGGTGCCGTGCACGATAAATTTTGGGGAGTCGATTTTCACCAGATGGCTGGTTTTAACGATGGCTTTCATGTCACCGTAGAACAGCTGGGCCTCGAAAGTATCGTCAGGGTTGGCCTTATTGCGCACGCTGCGAATATCGTAGGCAACATGGTCAGGGCGGCCAAACAGAGAAATGATCTGATCCATAGTGTGCACACCCAGGCCATAAAACGCGCCGTCCGCAGGCGAACCGGGTTTGGTTTCCGCTTCGGGGCGATACAGATCAAAGTGGCTTTCAATTTCAACGATTTTGCCCAGCTTGCCGCTTTCAATGGCTTTTTTCATCGTCAGGAAGCAGGAGTCAAAACGGCGATTCTGATAAGGCGAGACGGTCAGCCCCCTCGCTCGCGCCAGCTCAAACAGCTCTTTAGCCTGGGCAAGCGTCGGGGTGAAAGGTTTCTCAACCAGCACGTTTTTCCCGGCGGCGAGCGCTTTCTTCGCATACTCAAAGTGGCTGTCGGCATGGGTGCAGACCACCACCAGTTTCACCTGCGGATCGTCCAGCACGTCATCAAGCTGGCTGGTGAAGTGAATATGTCCGTACTGAGGCTGCTGCTCGATATCCGGCTTTTCATGCCGGCGGAAGATATGGGCGACGTGGAATTTGTCTTTGCGAACCAGTACGTAGGGAAGATGGTAGCGAGTGGTGCTCTTGCCAAAACCAATAAAAGCGCAGTGCAGGGTCATTGCTTCGTCCTTTCGACTTTGAATAGCATTAACCTACTTTATTCGGCGGCGGATGGCACTTCGTTTCTCCGCCGTGTGAGAGCGGCGGTCAGTCAGGTGAATAAGGGCCTTCGCCCTCTACCGGACATGACTGAAAAAAGGCAAAAAAAAAGCCAGCACCCGGCTGGCTAAAGTAATACTGGAAGCAATGTGAGCAATGTCGTGCTTTCAGGTTGTCTCCGTAAGGGTCTCCCCTGAACGCATGGCAATAATAATCATTATCATTCGCACTTGTAAAGCTAAATTTCAAAAAATGTGTTATTGACTTCATTGTGAAAGTCAATGATGTTTAAAGGGATTAATCAACCCACTGAGGTAAAAAGGATGGAAGAAATCGTAGTACGTCACGCAGAAATCGGCGACGCCCAGGCGTTGCAGGACATTTATGCCCAGCCTGAGCTCTACCGTGACACGCTACATCTTCCTCATCCGCCACTAAAAATCTTCTCCGATCGCTTGAGCGACATGAAACCCGGCAGCCGGAATCTGGTCGCCTGCATTGAGGGTAAGGTGGTCGGGCAGCTGATGCTGATGGTGGAACAGTCCCCGCGCCGCAGCCACGTCGCGACTTTTGGCATGGGGGTGGACAGCCGCTACCAGGGTAAAGGCGTGGCATCGGCGCTGTTAGCAGCGATGGTGGACCTGTGCGATAACTGGCTGCGCATCGAGCGCATCGAACTGACGGTGTTTGTCGATAACGCCTCAGCGCTTGCGGTTTACCGCAAGTTTGGTTTTGCACAGGAGGGCATCGGCAAAAACTACGCCCTGCGCGATGGCAAATATGTTGATGCGTATTTTATGGCACGGTTTAAACCTGCATAATTTTATGGCCCTCGGATGAGGGCCATACATTCAGACAGGATGGCGGCCATCCACCGCTTTGCGGCTAACTCAGTATCCCGCCGTCAAATCATCCACGGTACGCGGATCGGATGCGCCGAAAAGTTTGCCGTCCGGGGCAATCATAATGCTTTGCGTGCTGCCCATCGCTGTTTTCACCGCGACCTTCTGCCCTTTTCCTGCCAGCAGTTTTAAGGTATCCGGGCTAAAGCCCTTTTCGACCCACAGCTGGTCCGGCAGCCACTGATGGTGGAAGCGAGGGGCGTTGGCCGCTTCGGCCACGTTCATCCCGAAATCAATGCTGTTAACCACCATCTGTAAAACCGTAGTGATGATTCGGCTGCCGCCGGGGCTGCCCGTCACCAGCCAGGTTTTACCGTCTTTCACCACAATCGTCGGCGACATCGACGAGAGCGGACGTTTGTACGGCCCTACCGCGTTTGCCTCGCCGCCCACCAGCCCATAGACATTAGGCACGCCGGGTTTGGCAGAAAAGTCATCCATCTCGTTATTCATTAAAATCCCGGTATTCCCCGCGACAATACCCGAACCAAACGTCGTGTTCAGCGTGTAGGTTACGGCCACGGCGTTACCGTCTTTATCCACCACCGAGAAATGGGTGGTCTGGTTGCTTTCATAAGGCGCAAGCTTGCCCGGTTTGATTTCGCTCGACGGGCGAGCTTTATTGATATCGATCTTTTCCGCCAGCGACTTCGCATACGCTTTGCTGGTCAGCGCCTGCCACGGCACTTTAACAAAGTCCGGATCGCCCAGGTATTCCGAACGGTCTGCGTAGGCGTACTTCTCCGCTTCAGCCATCAGCTGCATCGCATCTGCGCTGCCAAAGCCGTATTTCCCCAGGTCGAAGTTTTCCAGAATATTAAGGATTTGCACGATGTGGATCCCGCCCGAAGAAGGCGGTGGCATGGAGAAGACCTGGTAGCCGCGATAGTCACCGCTGATCGGCGTCCGCTCAACTGCTTTATACCCGGCAAGGTCGGCCCTGCTCATCAGTCCACCGTTTTTCGCCATCTCCTCGGCGATTTGTCCGGCTATCGCCCCTTTATAGAAGGCATCCGGCCCCTGCTCGGCAATCATTGTCAGGCTGTTTGCAAGATGAGTTTGCACCAGCCTGTCGCCTTTCTGTAAGGGATTACCGTCCTCTTTCCAGAAAATCGCCCTGCTGTTCTCATGGTTTGGCAGCACTTCCGCGCCGTACTGTTTTAGATCATCGGCAAGGGCGTCGTTAACGGTAAACCCTTCCTGCGCCAGTTTGATGGCGGGCTGGAGCACTTTATTAAGCGGCAGCGTGCCGTATTTCTCCAACGCCAGAGCAAAACCCGCAACCGTGCCCGGCGTGCCGGAGGCAAGATGGGAAGTCAGCGATTTTTTACTGTCGGCATTGCCCTGCGCATCCAGGAACATATCGCGCGAAGCTTTTTCAGGGGCTATTTCGCGAAAATCTATCGCCGTGGTTTTCCCGTCTTGAGTACGCAGCATCATAAAACCGCCGCCGCCCAGATTACCCGCCTGCGGGTGCGTGACCGCCAGCGCAAACCCCACGGCAACCGCTGCGTCTACGGCATTACCTCCTTGCTGCAAAATATCTACGCCCACCTTAGTCGCCAGCGCGTCAACCGAAGCCACCATCCCATGCTGCGCGACGACCGGGTGATGCACATCACTTTCCACACCGTAAGAAACCGGCGGAGGGGCCGCAAAGGCGCTAAAGCACAGCACCAGTAGCGCAGGCAGACTAATCCAGCGCTTCGGCGCCCACGGCATTGTTTTCCAGAGTACAGTTTTCCACAGCTTCATCGTTATTATCTCCGTGTGTTGCAGGTAACATTCCCGCCTAAGTCTGATCCATAATTCCTAAATTATCATTGCGGAGTTGTATTGCGAGTAAACTAAGAAGATGCCCCAAATAAGGAGGTAACGATGAAAAAATTACTGTTTCTTGCGGCGATGGCGCCACTTTTCAGTTTCGCACAGCCGCTCAATACGATGAATAACCCAAATCTTCCGGGCTATGAGATCCCCAGCCAGCAGCGTATGCAGGTACAAATGCAGACGCAGCAGATGCAGCAAAAAGGGATGCTCAATCAGCAGCTCCAGACGCAAAACAGGGTGCAACAGCAGCATCTTGATACGCAGATTAACAATGACACCCGCCGGGTGCTTCAGTCCCAGCCGGGGGGAGCCGGCCTGAACGGGCAGCAAGTGCTGCCAAATACCTCAGGGGGCATGTTAAGCCAGAGCGCCAACGGGCAGGAACATATGCTGCAGCCGAAGACCAACGGCAGTATGCTAAAACCTTAAAGACAGCTTGAGGAGCGCGAACTCGCCGGGATTACGCTGTAAAATCCGGGCCGATTTCATCTATCCGGTCAGTACAAATCGCATCAACTCCCCAGCGCAGCAGCGTTTGTGCGCGCTGGGGAACATTCACCGTATAAACCAGGATATGCAGCCCAGCAGCTTTGAGCGCCCGAACGCGACTTTCATTGAGCAGTTTGTGATTCAGATGGATCGACACGCAGCCCAGCCTGGTGGTTAATGCTTGCCAGTCGTCCCGCCAGTCATCCAGCAGCAGGCCGCGCGGTAATTCAGGCGCCGCATCTTGCGCCGCTTCCAGCGATTCAATCGCAAAAGAAGAAAGCAGCGGCGGGGTTTGCCCCTGCCACAGTTCGCGTGCCGCCAGCGCCACCACCTTGCCGGTTTCCCGTTCCGTGCCTGTCGTGGGTTTGATTTCAATGTTTGCCATCATGCCGTGCTGTTTGCAGCGCTCAGCGACCTGTGACAGCAGCGGCAATGGTTCGCCTTTAAACTGACGGCTATACCAGCTGCCCGCGTCAACGTTGAGTAGTTCATCCCAGGTAAGATGGCCCGCAATGCCCCAGCCGTTGCTGGTGCGCTCAAGCGTATCGTCATGGAGCAGGAAGATCTTGCCGTCTTTGGACAGCTTGGCATCAAACTCGATCATCGTGTGACCGTAACGCGCCCCGACGTCAATGGCGGCAAGGGTGTTTTCCGGTGCCAGCTTACCGCCACCACGGTGGGCGACGATGAAGGGATAAGGCCAGTTGCTCATAAACGTTGTCCGTTTTCACTCTCAAAAAAATGCAAATGTTCTTCCGGCAGGTGCAGCCAGAGCGTGCTGCCCGGCTGAGGCCTCGCCTGATGAGACAGACGTACCACCATTTTCTGCGTCCCCCAGCGGCCGTGCACCAGATTATCTGCGCCGAGCATTTCCAGCGTGTCGATTGTCCACGGAATGCCCCCTGCGGCCTGTGAGCTTAGCGCAATATGTTCCGGGCGGATACCCAGTGTCATTTTACGTCCGGCCCATAGCAGCCGTTGACCGCCAAGCGCTATCGCCACACCGCCGTCTGCCTCGAAGCGGCAGCCGTCGATACTGACTTTTCCTTCCAGCAGGTTCATCGCCGGGGAACCAATAAAGCTCGCGACAAAGCGGCTGGCCGGGCGTTCATAGACTTCCACCGGGGTTCCAATTTGCTCGGCAACCCCTTTGTTCATCACCATCACACGCTGAGCGAGCGTCATGGCTTCTACCTGATCGTGCGTGACATAAAGGCTGGTGGTTTTCAGACGGCGATGCAGCTGTTGCAGCTCAAGACGCATCTGGACGCGGAGTTTAGCGTCAAGGTTAGAGAGCGGTTCATCAAACAGAAAGACCGCCGGGTCGCGCACGATAGCCCGCCCCATGGCTACGCGCTGCCGCTGGCCGCCGGAAAGCTCGCGCGGACGCCGCTTCAGCAGGTTATCCAGCTCCAGAATCCGCGCCGCCTCCAGCACTTTCTGGTGAATGTGCGCTTTACCCATGCCGCGAATTTTCAGCCCCCAGGCCATGTTTTCTTCCACGCTCATATGCGGATAAAGGGCATAGTTCTGGAACACCATCGCGATACCGCGCTCTTTCGGCTCTCTTTCCGTGACGCGCTGGCGGTCAATCCAGATGTCGCCGCTGGTCACACGCTCAAGCCCCGCAACCATTCGCAGCAGCGTGGACTTACCGCACCCGGACGGGCCGACCATCACAATAAATTCGCCGTCAGCCACATCAAGATCCAGCGGCTGTATCACCTGGGTTTTGCCATCCCAGCTTTTGCTTACTGCCTGTAACTTCAGTCCTGCCATGGGTTATTTCTCACTATCAACCAGGCCACGCACAAACGCACGTTGCATCACTAAAACGATAATTACCGGGGGGATCAGGGTCAGCAGCATAGCCGCCATCACCTGGTTCCACTGGGTGGTTCCTTCGCCAGAAGACATCATCCCTTTGATACCTGCCACTGCTGTACCGAGGTTCACATCGCTGACGATCAGCAGCGGCCAGAGATACTGGTTCCAGCCGTAGATAAAGGTGATGACAAACAGCGCCGCCAGGTTGGTCTTCGAAAGCGGCAGCACAATGTCACGGAAGAAACGCATGGGTGAAGCGCCGTCAATGCGGGCAGCCTCCAGCAGCTCATCCGGCAGCGTCATAAAGAACTGGCGAAACAGGAAGGTTGCGGTGGCCGACGCCATTAACGGCAGCGTTAATCCCGCGTAGCTGTCGAGCATCTTCAGGTTGGCGATAACCTCAACCGTGGGGAAAATACGCACCTCAACCGGCAGCATAAGTGTGATAAAAATCATCCAGAAGAACAGGTTACGCAGCGGGAAGCGGAACCAGACAATGGCGAAGGCCGAAAGCATAGAGACGGCAATTTTTCCCACCGTAATGCCCAGCGCCATCACAAAACTGTTCAACAGCAGCAGGCCAAAAGGCGCGCTGTTGGCCCCCACGCCGTGCATCAAGATATTGTTCATGTTTTCCAGCAGATGCCCGCCGGGGATCAGCGTCATCGGCGTCTGGAAGACCGCTGCGTTATCCAGCGTCGCCGCCACAAATGCCACGTACAGCGGGAACAGGATCACGATAATGCCGAGGATCAGCATGGTATGGCTAAAAATAGTCAGCCCGCGACGGTTCTCAATCATTGGTAGCGCACCTTACGTTCCACGAAGCGGAATTGAACCACCGTCAGCACAATCACCAGCAGCATTAGCACCACGGACTGCGCGGCCGACGCCGAAAGATCCAACCCGGCAAAGCCTTCGCGATAGATTTTGTAGATAAGCGTCGTCGTGGCCTGAACCGGGCCGCCGCCTGTCGCAGCGTCGATAACCGGGAAGGTATCGAAAAATGCGTACACCAGGTTCACCACCAGCAGGAAGAAACTCACCGGCGCGATCAGCGGCAGCGACAGCTTGAAGAAGCGACGTACAGGCCCGGCGCCGTCGATAGCGGCGGCTTCCATCAGCGAGCGCGGAATAGATTGCAGGGCGGCAAAGAAGAACAGGAAGTTGTAGCTGATCTGCTTCCAGACCGAAGCAAACACCACAAGGAACATAGCCTGCCCACTGTTCTGCGCGTGGTTCCAGTGGTAGCCAAACTGCTCGAGCGCATGCGTCAGCAGACCGCGCCCGGGATTAAAAAGGAAGATCCACAGCACCGCGGCAATCGCCGGAGCAACGGCGTAGGGCAGCAGCATCAGCGTTTGATAAAGCCGGCTACCGCGTACGACATAATCCACCAGGGCTGCGAAAAACAGCGACACCAGCAGGCCGCTCCCCGCCACCAGGCCGCTGAACACCAGGGTGGTGTAAAAGGAGTCCAGATAGTAGCCGTCGTGGAAGAGCTGGACGAAATTATCCAGGCCCACGAAAGTGCTGGAAAGCCCAAAGGGATCGACGCTTTGCAGCGAATACCACAGCGCTTCGCCCGCAGGCCAGATGAAAAAGATAACGGTGATGATGAGCTGCGGCAGGACTAACGCATAGGGCAGCCAGCTGGAGCGGAACACCGGACGAGAAGAGGACATAGCATTACTCAAATGTGTGGCACCGGATACCCTCACCCCGAAAAAGACGGCGTGAGGGTAGCTCTACAAAATCAGGACTTCGTCGCCTGCTCGAAACGACGCAGCAGCTGATTGCCGCGCTCAACCGCGCTGTCTAACGCCTGCTGAGGCGTCTTTTTGCCGGTCCATACTGATTCCAGCTCTTCGTCCACGATGGTGCGGATCTGCGGCATATTGCCCAGACGCAGCCCTTTGGTGAACGGCAACGGCGGCTTATTCAGCATCTGGCGAGTGGCAATATCTGCCCCCGGATTTTTGTCGTAGAAGCCCTGCTCGCGCGTCAGGTCATATGCGGCTTTGGTGATTGGCAGATAGCCCGTTTTCTGGTGCCATTCTGCGGCGATTTCCGGCTGGGCCAGGAACTGCATAAACTCAGCCACGCCTTTGTAAGTCGCCGGGTCTTTCCCCTGCATTACCCACAGGCTGGCCCCGCCGATAATGGCATTCTGCGGTGCGCCTTTTACATCGGCATCGTAAGGCATCATGCCTACGCCATAGTTGAATTTCGCGTAGTGGCGAATGTCGGCCAGCGAGCCAGAAGAGGCCGTGGTGATGGCGCACTCGCCGCTGTAGAATTTCTCGGTAGATTCATCTTTGCGGCCGAAGTAGCTGAAATCGCCCTTCTTATTGAGCTCTTCAAGCAGAGCAATATGCTTAACCTGCTCCGGTTTGTTGAATTCAAGAACCGCATCGGTGCCGTCAAAGCCGTTGTTTTTCGTGGCAACCGGCAGGCCGTGCCAGGCGCTAAAGTTTTCAATCTGGATCCAGCCCTGCCAGCCGCTTGCATAGCCGCATTTGATGCCGGCGGCTTTCAGTTTGGCCGTGTACTCGGCCAGATCCTGCCAGGTTTTTGGCGGCTGGTCCGGGTTCAGCCCGGCTTTTTTGAAGGCATCTTTGTTGTAGTACAGCACCGGCGTGGAGCTGTTAAACGGCTGGGAGAGCAAATGCCCGGTTTTCGCATCGGTGTAGTAACCGGCAACCGTCGGCACAAACTGAGATTCATCGAACTTCATGCCCGCATCGCTAAAGACTTCATACACCGGCTTAATGGCTTTTGAGGCCATCATGGTCGCGGTGCCCACTTCGTAGACCTGCAAAATTGCCGGGGCATTACCGGAACGGAAGGCCGCGATGCCCGCAGCCAGGTTCTGTTCGTAGTTGCCTTTATAAACCGGCACAATCTTGTAATCAGGATGCGTTTCGTTGAAGCGGCTGGCCAGGGAGTCCACCTCTTTGCCCAGCTCTCCTTCCATGGAATGCCAGAAGGGAATAGAGGTTGCGGCGATAGCGTTACCGCTGAGTGCACATCCAAGCGCCATGCAAAGGGCAGTACGTCGTAACGATGCAGTCATGTCTTATCTCTCTGATGATGGGGCTAAAAGCGCGAAAACACGCGTTTTTGTTCGCATCACAACATGACATGCGCGAATGACAGAAAAATAACCGGGAGGTGACAGAATGATGACGGCGGAATGACAAGACCTTGTCAGGCAGTTTTTAATCTGGCCGCTACATCTTCGACAATTCGATATCCATCTTAGCCTCCTGATACCGTTCAAACTCTTCTGCGCTGATAATCACCGCAGATTTATGACCTCGACGCGTAATCGTCACGGGCAGGCCATCTGTCGCCAGGTCTAAAGCCGCCGCAAGATTCTGCCGTGCTTCACGGTAATTCATCGTGTTCATTAGCTGCTTTCAGAAAGACAAACTATTGTACAAACATGGCGTACAACTCAGGCAATAACCATAAAAAAGGAGCCTTCCGGCTCCACTTTTGTCACAGACGAAGATTATCCGCCCAAATAGGCGCTGCGAACCGCTTCGTTAGCCAGCAGGGCGTCGCCGGTGTCTTCCAGCACGACGTGGCCGTTTTCCAGCACGTAGCCCCGGTCGGCAAGCTTCAGCGCCTGGTTGGCGTTCTGCTCGACGAGGAAGATGGTCATGCCTTCGCTACGCAGCTGCTCGATAGTGTCGAAAATTTGCTGGATGATGATCGGCGCAAGCCCCAGTGACGGCTCATCGAGCAGCAGCAGACGCGGCTGGCTCATCAGCGCACGGCCAATCGCCAGCATTTGCTGTTCGCCGCCGGACATAGTGCCCGCTCGCTGGATACGGCGTTCATGCAGGCGCGGGAACAGGTCATAAACGCGTTTGATACGCTCATGGTACTGGCCGCGCTCCGCGAAGAAGCCCCCCATCGCCAGGTTTTCTTCTACCGTCATACGTGAAAACACGCGGCGACCTTCCGGCACAATCGCCACCGCTTCACGCATAATGCGTGCGGTATGCCAGTCGGTAATATCTTTGCCATCAAAGGTAATTTTGCCGTGGGTGGCACGAGGATCGCCGCACAGCGTACCCAGCAGGGTGGTTTTACCGGCACCGTTCGCGCCAATCAGGGTGACAATTTCCCCCTGCTTAATATGCAGACTGACCTCGTGCAGCGCCTGAATCTTGCCGTAATGGGCGCTTACCTGGTCAAAAGACAACATAATATTTTCCATCTTACGCCTCACCCAGATATGCGCGGATTACGTCAGGGTTGTTACGGATCTGCTCCGGCGTACCGTTTGCCAGCGGCGTTCCCTGGTTTACAACGTAAATCCTGTCAGAAATGCCCATCACCAGCTTCATGTCGTGTTCAATGAGCAGAACGGTGGTGTTGTGATGATCGCGTAGCTCCACGATCAGCTCATCAAGTTCGTGCGTTTCTTTCGGGTTGAGGCCAGCCGCCGGTTCATCCAGCATCAGTATTTCTGGCTGGGTCACCATGCAGCGTGCAATTTCCAGACGGCGCTGATCGCCATACGCAAGGTTGCTTGCCTGGCGGTTAGCCTGCTCAAGCAGACCAATACGCTCAAGCCAGGTCGCGGCCCGATCCAGCGCTTCGCTCTGAGCGCGGCGGAAGCCAGGTGTTTTCAGCAGACCGGAAAACACGCCGGTTTTTAGCTGCATATGTTGCGCCACCAGCAGGTTTTCAATCACCGTCATTTCACGGAACAGACGTACGTGCTGGAAAGTACGCACCACGCCCATGCGCGCAATTTGCTGGCCGGGCAGCCCTTCAAGATGCTGGTCGCGCAGCATAATTGTGCCGCCCGTTGGCTTATAGAAGCCGGTCAGGCAGTTAAACACCGTCGTTTTACCGGCACCATTTGGGCCAATTAACGAGACGATCTCCTGAGGATGCAGCTCCAGCGAAACATTGTTGACGGCGAGCAGGCCGCCGAAACGCATCATCAGGCCGTTTACGGATAACAATGGCTGACTCATGCCTGCTCTCCTTTCGCTTGTTCCACTTGCTCTTTCTTCAGCTTCAGCTGAGGGCGCGTCATCGGCAGCAGACCCTGAGGACGCCAGATCATCATCAGCACCATCAGGCCACCGAGGACCAGCATGCTGTATTCGTTAAGATCGCGCATCAGCTCGCGGGAAACCACCAGCAGAACGGCGGCAAGAATTACGGCGAACTGGGAGCCCATGCCACCCAGCACCACGATCGCCAGTACAAAAGCAGATTCGGCGAAGGTGAAAGACTCCGGGCTGACAAAGCCCTGACGAGCGGCGAACAGCGTACCGGCAAAACCCGCAAATGCGGCGCTGATGGTAAAAGCCGTCAGCTTGATACGCGTCGGGTTCAGGCCCAGCGAACGACAGGCGATTTCATCTTCACGCAGCGCTTCCCACGCGCGGCCCAGCGGCATACGCAGCAGGCGGTTAATCACAAACAGCGACAGCACCACCAGCAAAAGCGCCACAAGGTAAAGGAAGATAATGCGGTCGCCGGGGTTGTAGGCGACGTTGAAGAAGTTGCTGAAGGTATCCCAGCCGCCTTCACGCGCGGTACGGCTGAACTCCAGGCCGAACAGCGTAGGTTTAGGGATCTGGCTGATACCGTTCGGGCCGCCGGTAATCTCCGTATTATTGAGCAGCAGAATACGCACGATTTCGCCGAAGCCCAGCGTCACAATCGCCAGGTAGTCCCCGCGCAAACGCAGCACCGGGAAGCCGAGCAGAAAACCTGCGGCGGCGGAAACAAGGCCCGCAATCGGCAGACAGGTCCAGAAGCCCAGGCCGTAATAGTGATTGAGCAGCGCAAAGGTATAGGCGCCGATGGCATAGAAACCACCGTAGCCCAGAACCAGCAGACCAGACAGGCCAACAACGACGTTCAGACCCAGACCGAGGATGATATAGATCATCGTCAGCGTAGCGATATCCACGGTGCCGCGCGACACCATAAACGGCCAGGCCACGGCGAGGATCAGCAGGGCAAACAGGAAGATTTTTTGCTTTGGCGTGGAGCCATCCAGCGCGGGCAGCACAAACTTCGGCCCGGAGACTTTCTTCAGGCCTTTCTGGAACAGCGGACGCAGCAGCTGGAAAGCGAACACGACCGCGGTGCCGATCCAGACCCATTCCCAGCGGACGGTATCCGCACTGTTCACCACAAGCTTAGTGCCGTCCAGACTCAGCTGGACGCCCATAAAGACGCCGGCCAGCACGAAGAACATCGCCGCCGAAAGCGCGGAAAAAACAATGTGCATCGGTTTCATACTTTTTCGACCTCCGGACGGCCCAGAATACCGGTAGGCATCACCAGCAGCACAACGATCAGCAGGGCAAAGGAGACGACATCTTTATACTCGGTGCTCAGATACGCCGAGGTCAGTGCTTCCGCAACGCCAAGAATCAGGCCACCGATCATCGCGCCTGGGATACTGCCGATGCCGCCGAGAACCGCGGCGGTAAAGGCTTTCATCCCCGCCATAAAACCAATATACGGGTTGATTACGCCGTAGAACTGGCCAAGCAGCACACCCGCCACCGCCGCCATGGCGGCACCAATCACAAAGGTCAGAGAGATAACACGGTCGGTATTAATGCCCAGCAGGCTCGCCATTTTCAGGTCTTCTGCGCAGGCGCGGCAGGCGCGCCCCATGCGGGAATAACGAATAAAGAGCGTCAGCGCCAGCATGGCAAGGAACGTCACCACCCAGATAACCAGCTGCATGGTGGTAATGGTCGCGGTGAAGTTTTCACTCGACCCCAGTACCCACTGACCGTTAAACAGGCTTGGCAACGCGATATCGCGCGACCCTTCGGTCAGGCTGACGTAGTTTTGCAGGAAGATGGACATCCCAATGGCGGAGATCAGCGCGATCAGGCGTTTTGAGTTACGCACCGGCTTATAGGCCACGCGTTCGATGCTCCAGCCATAGGCGCTGGCGATAATAATCGCCCCGATGAAACCCGCCCCGACCAGCATCCAGCCCACGTCGATGCCCAGCATCATCAACGCCGCGATGATCATAAACGAGACGTAGCTGCCAATCATATACACTTCGCCGTGGGCAAAGTTGATCATGCCGATAATGCCGTACACCATGGTATAGCCGATGGCGATCAGCGCGTAGGTGCTGCCCAGCGTAACGCCGTTAAACATCTGCTGCAGAAAATAGAGAAACTGCTCTGACATAAAATAACCTTTTTATACCTTCCGGACGGTCCGCCCGGAAGGAGGATGACTTATGTAGCCTTAGCCTTACTTCGCCACGGAGGACGAACCGTCGGCATGCCACTGGAAGACACCGAACTCAAATCCCTTCAGATCGCCTTTCTCATCCCAGTTCAGCGGCCCAATCACGGTTTTAGCACCGTTTGCTTTCAAATCTTTCACTAAATCAGCAGGCTCTTTGCTGCCTGAACGTTCAAGCGCGGTAGCCAGTGACTGTACGGCAGCATAGGTGATCCATACGTAGGGACCGCTCGGATCTTTTTTCCCGGCTTTGAGCGCATCGACAATAGCTTTGTTTGACGGGTCCTGGTCATAGCGTTTTGGCATCGTCACCAGCATACCTTCGCCCGCAGGGCCTGCGATGTTAGACAGCGAAGCGTTGCCCACGCCTTCCGGCCCCATAAACTGGGTTTTCAGGCCAACCGCGCGCGCCTGGCGCAGGATCTGGCCCATTTCCGGGTAATAGCCGCCGTAATAAACGAAGTCGATATTTTCTTTTTGCAGACGAGCCACCAGCGTGGAGAAGTCTTTATCCCCCGCGGTGATACCGTCGAAGAAGACAATGTTCGCACCCGCTGTTTTCAGGCCGTCCTGTACGGAACGCGCCAGACCTTCGCCGTACTGCTGTTTGTCGTGGATGATAGCGATACGCTGCGGCTTAACGTGCTCAAGAATATATTTGCTGGCCGTTGGCCCCTGGGAGGAGTCCAGCCCTGCGGTACGCATGATCATCTCATAGCCACGTGCGGTCAGCTCGGGGTTCGTCGCACCCGGGGTGATCATCAGAATGCCTTCGTCTTCGTAGATGTCAGAAGCCGGCTGGGTGGAAGAAGAACAGAGGTGACCGATAACATAGCGCACGCCGTCGTTGACGATTTTGTTGGCCACGGCAACGGCCTGTTTCGGATCGCAGGCGTCGTCGTATTCAACGGCAACGAGCTTGTCACCTTTGATACCGCCTTTAGCATTAATGTCTTTGACGGCCTGGCGTGCACCGTTGAACTCCATGTCACCCCACTGCGCGACCGGGCCGGACATCGCCCCGACGACAGCAACTTTAATCTCGGCAGCAGCTGCCGCGTGAGACATTGCCAGAGCAACCATCCCTGCGAGTAATGTCTTCGCGTTCGTTTTCATCCGTTCGATCCCCATTTCTTTCGTGATTTTTGTGGTTTTATTCTGGCCAAAAAACGCGCTGTGGTTTTTATCATCAAAATAGATTTTTATCAGTGCCTTTAATGGCTTAGAGATAAATTTGACAATTTTTACGACTAAAAGCTCTATTTTTCAGGCGATTAAGTAGAGATATTATTCTGTATTTGAGTAGAGTTAAACAAAAAAAAGCACCACTTTCAGCATAAAATAGCGGTACAAAGAGCGGAATAAATCACTATGTTTTAGGGTTTTATACTGAGCAATTTTCAATCTGACGTGTTTAAGACTGCTTAATGTTTGTCACATAATGCAATCCGCTACTCAGCGGCTGAAAAAAGTTAAAGCGTCTGGCGCAAATAAATTGGTTACACTCGATGTTTTCCCGCTTTTTGGTTAGCTCACTTATGAAACTCACCATCATTCGTCTGTTTGAGTGTAGTGCCCAGGATGAGATCGATCTCGCGAAGATCTGGCCGGAATATTCCAGCGCTTCGCTCAGGCTCAGCGAGTCACACAGAATTTATGCGGCAAAGTTTAACGATCGCTTACTCGGCGCCGTGCGCGTTACGCTGACGGGTAAGCAAGGCGCGCTGGATTCGCTACGGGTACGTGAAATCACGCGGCGGCGCGGCGTGGGGCAATATCTGCTCGAAGAAGTGCTGCGCGATAATCCAGAGGTGAGCGAGTGGTGGATGTCGGATGTCGGCGTGGAAGACCGCACTATTATGTCGGCCTTTATGCAGGCCTCAGGATTCAAGGCTCAGACGGGCGGCTGGGAGAAGTAAACCTGCACAATAGCCCCTCCTCTCAAAGAGAGAAGGGGAAAACCGTCACTGTTACATTACTTCGCGTCGGTTGCCGTGCCGTTGGCATGCCAGGTGAACACGCCGAATTCGAAGCCTTTCAGATCGCCCTTCTCATTCCATGACAGCGGCCCCATCACGGTTTCCACCGTGTTCCCTTTCAGATACTGGGCGATTTCAGCCGGCTCTTCTGATTTGTTCAGACCGGCGGCCAGCGACTGCAGCGCGGCGTAGGTGGTCCATACAAACGCACCGCTTGGATCCTGTTTCTTCGCTTTAATTGCATCCACGATAGGTTTGTTCGCTGGCACCTGATCGTAGTTCTTCGGTTTGGTGACTAACATGCCTTCGGCTGAATCACCGGCAATATTAGACAGGGAGACGTTCGCAACACCTTCCGGCCCCATAAACTGCGTTTTCAGGCCTGCCGCACGGGACTGACGCAGGATCTGGCCCATCTCAGGGTGGTAGCCACCATAGTAGACAAAATCAATATTTTCTTTCTTCAGACGCGCCACCAGCGTAGAGAAATCTTTCTCGCCTGCGGTGATCCCGTCAAAGAACACCACATGCGCGCCCCCCTTCTTCAGGTTGTCCTGCACAGAGCGGGCCAGACCTTCGCCGTACTGCTGCTTGTCATGAATGACAGCGATGTTCTTTGGTTTTACATGTTCAAGAATGTATTTCGCAGCGGTTGGCCCCTGGTCGGAATCGAGGCCTGTGGTACGCAGAGTCAGCTTGTAACCGCGTGCGGTCAGCTCCGGTGCCGTTGCCGCAGGGGTGATCATCAGCACCCCTTCGTCTTCGTAAATATCAGACGCAGGCTGGGTGGAAGAGGAGCACAGGTGGCCAATCACGTATTTGATGCCATCGTTGATCACTTTGTTAGCCACGGCCACTGCCTGTTTGGGGTCACAGGCATCGTCATATTTCGTAATAACCAGCTTGTCGCCTTTAATGCCGCCTTTGGCATTAATATCCGCCACCGCTTGTTCAGCGCCGGTAAACTCCTGATCGCCATACTGCGCCACCGGGCCAGACATCGCACCCACCACCGCAATTTTAATGTCCTTTGCAATTGCCGCATTGCTCATCGCCAGTGCGATGCAACCCGCCAGTAACGCTTTGCCCTTCATGTTCATCCTGAGAATCCCCATTATTGTTGTGATTGATCGTTGTTGTGTTGTTTTGGCACTGTTTTATTTTTTAAGGGGAGGCCGCGTATGCCTTCACCGCACTCCGTGCTAAAAACATACCCGATTTTGCGGCTTTTGGAATAACAATTTTGTCACATGTCCGAGCGGATTATGACGGGCATAAAAAAACCGCCCTGAAGGCGGTTTTTTTGTCTGGCGGGAAAATTTACGCTTCGATAGCCATGCGCAGTTTTTTCATCGCGTTCTTTTCAAGCTGGCGAACACGCTCTGCGGAAACGCCGTAGCGATCGGCAAGCTCTTGCAGCGTGCTCTTGTTGTCTTCGTCGAGCCAGCGGGCGCGGATAATATCCTGGCTGCGCTCGTCCAGACCCAGCATGGCATCGCTCAGCTTATCGGCGGCGTGCGATTCCCAGTTATCGTCTTCAATGCCATCGGCAAAGTTGGACGATTTGTCCTGCAAGAACAGCACCGGAGCCATTGGCGCGCTGTCGGTATCGTCATCGTTACCCATGTCAAAAGTCAGGTCCTGGGCCGCCATGCGGGATTCCATTTCACGCACGTCTTTGCTGGACACACCCAGCTCGTTGGCCACCATTTCGACTTCGTCCTGGTTAAACCAACCCAGACGCTGTTTGCTTTTGCGCAGGTTAAAGAACAGCTTACGCTGTGCCTTGGTCGTTGCCACCTTCACAATACGCCAGTTACGCAGTACGTATTCGTGAATTTCAGCCTTAATCCAGTGCACGGCAAAGGACACCAGGCGCACACCCACTTCGGGGTTGAAACGGCGCACGGCTTTCATCAGGCCGATATTACCTTCCTGAATCAGGTCGGCCTGCGGCAGACCGTAGCCGGAATAGTTACGAGCGATGTGAACAACAAAGCGCAGGTGAGACAGGATCAGCCTTTTCGCTGCTTCCAGATCGCCCTGGTAATGCAGCTTTTCAGCCAGCTCCTTCTCTTCCTCAGCCGTTAACATCGGCCAGGCGTTAGCGGCCCGGATATAGGACTCCAGGTTACCAACAGGGGCTAAAGCTAAATTTTGCATTTCTTTGGTCATTCAAACCCTCTCTTAGAGATTACGTACAGGTTGCCACTACGCTTCTTCACCACCGGGCAAAAGCACCGACAGGCATCCAGGCGCCAAACCGTACCTTTTACACTACTCTCAGACAGTGACCTTATCCACAAGTTCAATGTATGGCTGTGTATAGATTACTCACAAAATGTGACAGCACAATGAAAAGCATGACAGGGAAACGGTGAACCGGAGGCGGGACCGACTCCCCTGCTGGCGAAACTTTCGTAGCAGGGGAGAAGTATATCAAAAAAATTTTACTCTGGGGTAAAGCGACGTAAATGTTGCACGGTGGCAAGCCAGGCGGCCAGCCAGCCAATCATGGCGGACACCAGCAACAGCAGCAGGCATTCGTCAAAGCCCAGCCCCGAAAGATCAAATTTCGTGCCGAAGACCTGCGCAACCTGGGTGACGGCAGAAGAGAGCCTCAGCACCAGAATCTCGGACAGGATAAGCGACAGGAACGCGCCGCTAAAGCCCAGCAGCGCCCCGCCATACAGGAACGGCCGCAGGATAAAACCGTCCGTTGCGCCAATCAGCTTTTGCACGTTGATGGTATCGCGACGGGCAAAAATGCTGAGCCTGACGCTGTTACCGATGACCAGGAAAACGGCGGCAACCATCAGAATACCGATCATCGCAGAGACTCGCCCGACCAGGCCCGTCAGGGCGGCAAGACGCGCAAACCAGCTGTCGTCCATCCTGACTTCGTCCACGCCGTGAATACGTGCCACACGGTCGCGCAGAGTGTTCAGATGCTCAGTACTCTGGAAGTCCAGTTTCGGGTTGACCACCGCCACCGCGGGCAGCGGGTTCTCTTCAAGCATATCCAGTGCGCCGCCAAAACCTGACCAGTTGCGGAACTCGCCAAGCGCCTCGTCGCGGGAAAGGTAGTTAACCTTCTCCACGCCCTCTTCGGCCTGAATCGCCCCCACAACCTGCTGCGCGGCGTTGTCATCCAGCGCTTTATCGAGATAAACGGTGATCTGCGGCGAAGGATAGTACTGCGTCGCGGCCTGATTAACGTTTTTGTATACCATGTAACAGACGCTTGGCAGCGTCAGGGAGATGGCAATAACCATCACGGTCAGAAAAGTGGCGAACGGCTTACTTTTAAGATCCTGTACCGCGCCCTCCCAGGCGTAGCGGAACTGTTCATTCACACCCCCCTTGAGCGAGCGAGCTTTCGACTGAGGCCCCCTACCGCGTTTTTTTACCGAGCGGCCCAGATCCCCTAACTTATTCAGCTTGTTGAATTTATCCAGCTTGTTGCTGAAGCGCTTAATGTGATTGAGCGCGTTGCGTTTATTCACCTGCCAGGCCTCCATGCAAATGGCCATCGCTTAACGTCAGCATTCGATAATGACGACGAGAGATAAGGCCCATGTCGTGCGTCGCCATCAGCACCGTTACCCCAACGCGGTTAAACTCTTCGAACAGACGTAAAATCCCTTCCGAGAGCGCATCATCGAGGTTACCGGTCGGTTCATCCGCCAGCAGCACGGCAGGTTTATTCACCACCGCACGGGCAATGCCCACACGCTGCTGCTCACCGCCGGACAGCTGAATCGGGAAGTTCTTCGCTTTGTCCAGCAGGCCTACCTTGTCCAGCGCGGCGCTGACACGGCGGCGAATATCTTCTCCGCTGGCCCCGGCGATAATCAGCGGGATGGCCACGTTGTCATAGACCGTTCTGTCCATCAGCAGATGGTGATCCTGGAAGATCATGCCAATCTGGCGCCGCAGGAACGGCACCTCACGGCTTTTTAAACGGCTGATATCGTGGCCGCTAAATAAAATCTTCCCGGCGCTTGGCCGCTCGATGCCACAGATAAGCTTGAGCAGGGTACTTTTCCCTGCGCCAGAGTGGCCGGTCAGAAAGGCCATCTCGCCGGGTTGCATATGGAAGGTGACTCCCTGCAACGCCTGTCTGCCACCGAGATAGGCTTTACTGACGTGTTCAAAGCGAATCATTGTTAATCCTCTCGGGCAAAAAGTGCCTCAATAAAATCATCCGCCTTAAACGGACGCAAATCTTCAATTCGTTCGCCGACGCCAATGTAGCGAATCGGAATGCCAAACTGATCGGCCACGGAGAAAATCACGCCGCCTTTAGCTGTACCGTCCAGTTTAGTCAGCGTAATCCCGGTTAATCCCACGGCTTCATGGAACAGCCGGGCCTGGCTTACCGCATTCTGTCCGGTACTGGCATCAATGGTGAGCATAACCTCATGCGGGGCGTCTTCGTCCAGTTTTTTCATCACGCGCACGATTTTCTTCAGCTCTTCCATCAGGTGCGCTTTGTTTTGCAAACGCCCTGCGGTATCAGCCAGCAGCACGTCCACGCCGCGCGCTTTCGCCGCCTGAATGGCATCGAAGATAACGGAGGCGGAGTCTGCTCCCGTATGCTGAGCCACAACCGGAATATTGTTACGCTGGCCCCACACCTGGAGCTGTTCCACCGCTGCGGCACGGAAGGTGTCACCCGCCGCCAGCATCACCGATTTGCCTTCCTGCTGGAACTGACGCGCCAGCTTGCCGATGGTGGTGGTTTTGCCCACGCCGTTGACGCCGACCATCAGAATAACAAATGGCGTTTTGCCTTCCACGTTGAGCGGCTCGTCGACTTTCGCCAGGATTTCGCCCATTTCGTCTTTCAGCAAACCGTAGAGCGCTTCGGCATCGCGCAGCTCTTTGCGGCTCGCGCCGTCCGTCAGGTTACTGATGATTTTACGCGTGGTTTCCACGCCGACGTCGGCAATCAGCAGCTGCTCTTCCAGCTCTTCAAACAGATCGTCATCAATCTTCTTGCCGCGGAACAGGCTGATAAAGCCGGAGCCGAGGTTTTGTTTAGTTTTCAGCAAACTACGCTTGAGGCGTGCGAAGAAACCTTCTTTGGTTGGCTTCTCCTGCTCCTGCCGGGCGTCATCCTTCACAGGCTGCTCTTCCGCTTCGTCCTGTGCTTCGGCGGCTTCTTCGCCTACGGCTGGCGCTTCAACAGCTGGCGCATACTCAACGTGAGCGGCAATAACCTCTTCGATTTCCGCTACCGTTTCATCGACAACGCGCTCCTGCTCAGCCTGCCACTCATCGGCTTCCGTTTCGCTCCCGGCGATCTCTTCCGGCAGCGGCAGCTCTTCGTGCTCAATGGCGGCCTGCGGCTCAGCAACAGGGGCTGGTTCGTCGACTGCTTCCGGCTCATGCTTAGTCTCAGGCTCGCTGACAGCCTCAGCGACAGGTTCAGCTTCAGCGACAGGTTCAGCGTCGGCTAAAGAAAACGCTGATTTTTCCTCGATGAGCGATTCAGCAACGGTTTCTGACTCGACCGCCGCAGCTGGCGCTTCATTTTCAACCAGCTTTTCACTGACTTCGACCACTTGCTGGGCAAAAGTCTCTGATTCTGCTTCGCTGTGCACGGCAACCTGCTCAACCTGCGCTTCTGGTTCCGCTTCTGGTTCCGCTTCTGGCTGCGAGGAGACTTCAGGCGCCCGTGGCTGTTCCGGCTCAACGTTATGTTCAGCTGACTGCTCAATCAGCTCGGTAGCAACCGTTTGTTCCTGCTGGGATTTTTGTTCTGATTCCTGTTCCGGTTCCTGCTCTTTCTGACCAAAGCCCAACCAGGAAAAAAAGCCGCGTTTTTTCTCTTTCGCCATTTGCGAATGTACTCCTCGCTGTGGATTCATGGCACAGACCCGTCAGGACTAGCCCCGGGCGCTGAAAATAATCATCAATTGAATATGTTAGTCTATCACTTTCCCACAGCCAGCGGCACTCCGGCGGAATAAGGTTTCCCCTCCTCCCTTGCGCCGCTAGAATAGTCGGCAAAAATCGCATCGCAGTGAGTCCCATGAAAAAACCCCAATCTTCAGGCGCAGGCCAAATCCGCATTATCGGCGGCCAGTGGCGCGGCCGTAAGCTTCCCGTTCCCGACAGCCCAGGACTGCGTCCAACAACCGATCGAGTGCGCGAAACGCTGTTCAACTGGCTGGCTCCGTCGATGGTTGATGCCCGCGTGCTGGACTGCTTCGCCGGGAGCGGCGCGCTGGGATTAGAGGCGCTCTCCCGCTACGCCGCCAACGCCACCCTGCTGGAGATGGACCGCAGCGTTTCACAGCAGCTACAGAAGAATCTTGTTACGCTTAAGGCAAGCAACGGGCAGGTGGTCAACACCAACACGCTGAGTTACCTGGCGCAGCCGGGCAAGCCGCACAGCATTGTGTTTGTCGATCCACCGTTCCGTAAAGGGCTGCTGGAAGAAACGCTCGCCCTGCTGGAGCAAAACGGCTGGCTTGCCGAAGACGCGCTGATTTACGTCGAAAGTGAAGTGGAAAACGGCCTGCCGCAGGTACCGGCGAGCTGGGACTTACACCGCGAAAAAGTGGCCGGACAGGTTGCCTATCGCCTTTATCACCGCGAAGCATAAGGAACAACACCATGCTGATTAATCTGGGCAGACTGCTGATGCTGTGCGTATGGGCATTTTTGTTACTGAATATTTTCCACCCGTTTCCGCGTCCGCTAAATATCTTTGTTAACGTCGCGCTGATATTTATGGCGATTATGCACGCTATGCAGCTGGCGCTGTTAAAATCGACTCAGCCGAAAGATGGCCCACCGTTAAGCCGCGCCCAGCAAATTAAAATTTTCGTTTTTGGCGTTTTTGAACTGCTGGCCTGGCAGAAGACCTTACGCAAGGGTCAGTGAGTCTGTGCAGGGACGAAGCCGACAAAGCGCGTCCCTTTATACTGCAATGTCCCTTTATCCCCAACGCTAAGCTCGTGATACTGCGCGGCCTGCACGCGCATTCTCAACGCCATTCCGCCTGACTGCGATTGAAACCAGACTTCATAGCGCACCGTGTCTCCGGCAGGCGTCACTTCGCGCTGGCGGGAGCGTCTGTCGTTCGCTGGCGTTTCCCGTTTGGTCGTCACAACGACGGATTTCTGGCTCAGCGGTGCCGCATCATTTTCGGCGTTTTGCCGGCGCTGCTGCATATACCGAAACGAGGCGGCCACCACGATGAAAACGAGGATGGCAATAAAGATGACAGGGGCTTTGCTCATGGAATGATCTCGACTTGTCAGGCGCTTTTAAGCATACCTCTCAGCGCAAGGCGTTGTCATCAACCTGCTTTGCCCACTAGACTGATGTTCAGTGGAGAAGCGCAAACGCCCTCCACCACATAATAAAATTCTGGCGGGTATGTTGACGCTTCCCCGCCCTACGTTAAAGGGACTACGCCATGCTTTGGTCTTTTATTGCCGTATTTTTTTCCGGGTGGCTTTATGTGGACGCCTCCTACCGGGGTCCGACCTGGCAACGCTGGGTGTTTAAGCCGGTTACGCTGCTGCTTTTACTCCTGCTCGCCTGGCAGGCGCCCATGTTTGAAGCCACGGGCTACCTGATCCTAGCCGGGCTGTTGGCCACGCTGATGGGCGATGCCCTGACGCTTCTGCCGACCCAGCGCATGCTGTATGCCATCGGCGCCTTCTTCCTTTCGCATCTTCTCTACGCCCTCTATTTCGCCAGCCAGATGACACTTTCTTTCTTCTGGCCGCTACCGCTGGCCCTGCTGATTATCGGCGTGCTGCTGGTTGCGGTCATCTGGACGCGGCTTGAAACCTTCCGCTGGCCGATCATGACCTTTATCGGCATGACGCTGGTGATGGTATGGCTGGCAGGCGAGCTTTATTTCTTCCGTCCCACCAGCGCCAGCTTCTCCGGTTTTGTCGGGGCAACACTGCTGCTACTGGGCAATATCGTCTGGTTGGGCAGCCACTACCGCCGTCGGTTTAGCGCCGACAGCGCCATCGCCGCCGCCTGCTATTTTGCCGGGCACTTTATGATTGTGCGCGCGTTGTACATTTAAATTGCAAAGCCCTCTTGACTCTGGAGTAAGCTCCAGAGTGTAACATCGGTAATGAGAACTTTATCATTACCCAGGAGGGCCTATGCTCAACTCAAAAACTCCCCCGCAGTTTGCCAGGGCTAAGTTAAGCCCGCTGGCAGTCGAAGTGCCCTCCTGCTGCCAGGATGAGCGCTGCTCCACCGCGCCGGAGCCCGACGTTCTGCCTGATAACGGCGATCGTTACAGCTGGATTGTCACAGGTATGGACTGCGCAGCCTGCGCTCGCAAAGTCGAAAATGCGGCGAAACAGGTACCGGATGTTCAGCAGGTACAGGTTCTGTTTGCCACGGAAAAACTGCTTGTCACCGCTGCGCGCGACGTCCGTAAGGAAATTGAAAAAGCCGTATCGGCCGCAGGCTATACGCTACGTGACAGCGCCGCACCCGCCGTTAAGGCACCTTCCGGCTGGCGCGAAAACTTACCGCTTGTCACCCTGATCGTCATGATGGCGATCAGCTGGGGGCTGGAGCAGGTCAACCATCCGCTCGGCAATCTGGCATTTATCGCCACCACGCTGGTCGGTCTGTGGCCCATTGCTCGCCAGGCCGTTCGCCTGATGCGCAGCGGTAACTGGTTCGCCATTGAGACATTGATGAGCGTCGCGGCCATTGGCGCACTGTTTATCGGCGCTACCGCCGAAGCCGCCATGGTGCTGCTGCTGTTCCTGATTGGCGAACGCCTTGAGTCCTACGCGGCAAACCGCGCACGACGAGGCGTGAGCGCGCTGATGGCCCTGAAACCGGAAGTGGCGACGCGCCTGCGTAACGGCGAAAGAGAAACCGTGGCGCAGAGCGAACTGCGTCCGGGAGATGTGATTGAAGTCTCTGCCGGTGGCCGCTTGCCCGCCGATGGGCGCCTGCTCAGCGAAACGGCGAGCTTCGACGAAAGCGCCTTAACCGGCGAATCTGTGCCGGTTGAACGGGAGAAAAATGACAAGGTCCCGGCTGGCAGCACCAGCGTCGACAGGCTGGTCCAGCTCGAAGTGATTTCTGAGCCGGGCGACAGCGCGATAGACCGTATCCTGCGTTTAATCGAAGAAGCCGACGAACGTCGCGCTCCTGTTGAACGCTTTATCGATCGCTTCAGCCGCATCTACACGCCAATTATTATGGCGATTGCGCTCATCGCCGCTGTGGTTCCGCCGCTGCTGTTCGGACAAAGCTGGGGCGAATGGATTTACAAAGGACTGGCCCTGCTGCTGATTGGCTGCCCGTGCGCATTGGTTATCTCTACCCCTGCGGCCATAACCTCCGGCCTTGCCGCCGCCGCACGCCGCGGAGCATTAATTAAAGGGGGCGCGGCGCTGGAACGCCTGGGTCAGATCCAGCATATCGCCTTCGATAAGACAGGCACGCTGACGGCAGGTAAGCCACAGGTGACCGCCATTGAAGCGATGGATTCTCTGACTGAAAACGAACTGCTGGCTCTGGCCGCCGCCGTGGAGCAAGGTTCGTCGCATCCGCTTGCGCAAGCCATTGTTCGCGAAGCGAAAGAACGAGCGCTCACTTTACCGGCAACCGATGCCCATCGCGCGCTGGCAGGTATTGGCGTTGAAGCCACCGTGGACGGTGAAAGGCTGCTGCTCAGTTCTCCCACTAAACTCCCGGCGGACAGACTAAGCGCAGCCTGGCAGCAGCGCATTACCGAGCTGGAAGCCGAAGGTCAGACGGTGATTGTCGTGATACAGCAAACGAGTTTGCTGGGTATTATCGCCCTGCGCGATACGCTGCGCAGCGATGCCAGAGAGGCCATTGCTGCACTGAAAAATATTGGCGTGCAAGGCATCATGCTGACGGGCGATAACCCGCGTGCCGCCGCAGCTATTGCCGCCGAGCTGGGGATGGATTATCGCGCCAGCCTGCTGCCCGCCGACAAAGTTTCAGCGGTAAATGAAATGAATGCGCTGCAGCCGCTGGCGATGGTGGGCGACGGCATCAACGATGCTCCGGCAATGAAGGCCGCAACCCTGGGTATTGCCATGGGCAGCGGTACCGATGTGGCGCTGGAAACCGCTGACGCGGCGCTCACGCACAACCGGCTGACCGAACTTGCGGGAATGATTGGCCTGGCTCGAGCCACGCACAATAATATCCGCCAGAACATCACCATAGCTTTGGGGCTAAAAGCCATCTTCCTGGTCACCACGCTGCTGGGGTTAACGGGTCTGTGGCTGGCGGTGCTCGCGGATTCCGGGGCTACTGCTTTAGTGACGGCTAACGCTTTAAGGCTGCTGCGCAGGCGATAACCCATGAAAACGCATTACTGCCCTTTGCGCAGCAGGTAGCGGTAAGGCAGTGCGTCGACCTGCTGAGCGATAAGCTCATGCTCCATAAAGCGACAAAAGCCGGGGATGTCGCGGGTGGTGGCCGGATCGTCGGCAATCACCAGCAGCGTCTCACCCGGCTGCATAGTGCGCACGGTTTTACGCACCATCATCACAGGTTCGGGGCAGCGCAGGCCCAGGGCGTCAAGCTGATGGTCGGGGTTGGCAAACAGATCGTTCATAACAGTCTCGAATTTTAAAAACCGGGCTAGTTTACCCCCGGTAATTTCTCGCGCAAGGGACGTGAACGATTGCGTTAAAATTAACCATTGCAAAGCGGGGCTAAAGCAGTATCATCCCCGCCTTCCGGCATTGTCACGCCGGAAATATGTTTACTGGGTTCCCTCACCCCATTCATTAAAAAGGCTAAAAAATGATGCAGTTCAATTCTCATCAGCGTGTAAAAGCGCTGTTCTGGCTATCGCTGTTCCATTTGCTGGTGATTACTTCCAGTAACTACCTGGTGCAGCTCCCGGTTTCCGTGTTTGGCTTCCACACCACCTGGGGGGCGTTCAGCTTTCCGTTTATTTTCCTGGCAACCGATCTCACGGTGCGTATTTTTGGCGCCCCGCTGGCCCGACGTATTATTTTTGCGGTCATGATCCCGGCGCTGGTGATTTCCTACGGCATTTCCGCCCTGTTTTATATGGGGAGCTGGCAAGGCTTTGCGGCACTCACGCACTTCAATCTCTTTGTCGCCCGTATCGCCGCGGCAAGCTTTATGGCCTATGCGCTGGGACAGATCCTCGACGTCCACGTCTTTAACCGCCTTCGTCAGAGCAGGCACTGGTGGCTTGCGCCCACGGCGTCAACGCTGTTTGGTAACGTAAGCGACACGTTGTCATTCTTCTTTATCGCTTTCTGGCGTAGCCCGGACGCCTTTATGGCGCAGCACTGGGTGGAAATTGCTCTCGTCGATTACTGCTTTAAAGTGCTTATCAGCATCGTATTCTTCCTGCCGATGTACGGCGTACTGCTGAATATGCTGTTAAAGCGCCTTGCGGAAAAATCTGAAATATCGCGGTTACAGCTGGGTTGACGGTGCTTGAATTATCTTGTGATAAGATGCAGGGATCGGTCTGAAAGGCCTGTTAATTTAAAGGAAGAAGTCATGCGTAACCTGGTAAAATATGTTGGGATTGGCCTGCTGGTGCTGGGTCTTGCCGCCTGTGACAACAACGACAGCAAAACCCCAACCGCAGGCGCCGCTGCCGAAAGCAACGCCAGCGGCCAGCCGGTGAACCTGCTGGACGGTAAAGTGAGCTTCTCACTGCCGGCGGATATGACGGACCAAAGCGGCAAAGTCGGTACCCAGGCGAATAATATGCACGTCTATTCCGATGCGACCGGCCAGAAAGCCGTGATTGTGATCGTTGGTGAGAACACCGCCGATGACCTTGCCGCCCTGGCCACGCGTCTGGAAGAACAGCAGCGTGCTCGCGATCCGCAGCTGCAGGTTGTGACCAATAAATCCATCGAGATCAAAGACCACACGCTGCAACAGCTCGATACCGTTATCTCCGCCAAAGGCCAGACCTCTTACTCGTCGGTTATCCTCGGCAAAGTTGATAACCAGCTGCTGACCATGCAAATCACCCTGCCTGCAGACAACCAGCAGCAGGCGCAGACGGCCGCTGAGAACATCATCAATACCCTCACCATCAAATAACGACGCTGTTGGTGCTATCACGGCCTCCGGTTGCCTGACCGGAGGCCGTTTTTTTTGCCGCAACTCCGCCCCCCGCGAGGGGTAACCCTGACTTTCAGACAGCCCCTGTGAATGAGAGGCAAACGAAGCGCTACACTATGGGGATCGATAACAGAAAGGAATTCTCCATGCTTTCCCCTGAACCCGACAAAGCCGGGCTACATATACTTCTGAAGCTTTCCGCGCTGGTGATCATTCTTGCCGGCATCCACGCGGCGGCAGATATCATCGTCCAGCTCCTGATGGCGCTCTTTTTTGCCATCGTGCTCAATCCGCTGGTCACCTGGTTTATCAGGCGCGGCGTGAACCGCCCGTTGGCCATCTCAATGGTCGTTTTCGCGATGCTGATTATGCTAACGCTTTTGATCGGCGTGCTGGCGGCATCAATGAACGATTTTCTGGCGATGCTGCCGAAATACAATAGGATGCTGACGCAGAAGGTGCTGGAGATAGAAAGGATGATCCCCTTTATGCACCTGCGACTATCGCCGGAGCGCCTGTTACAACGGCTGGATTCTGAGAAAGTGATGTCGTTTGCCACGACGCTGATGACCGGGCTGTCCGGTGCGATGGCCAGCGTGCTGCTGCTGGTGATGACCGTGGTCTTTATGCTGTTTGAAGTGCGCCACGTTCCTTATAAACTGCGTTTCGCCCTCTCTAATCCACAAATCCATATCGCCGGCATGCACCGGGCGCTCAAAGGCGTGACGCATTATCTGGCGCTGAAAACGCTGATCAGCCTGTGGACGGGCGTTATTATCTGGGCCGGGCTTGCCCTGATGGACGTGCAGTTTGCACTAATGTGGGGCGTGCTGGGCTTCCTGCTGAACTATATTCCCAACATCGGCTCAGTGATTTCAGCGATCCCGCCAATGATTCAGGCCTTCCTGTTCAACGGCACCTACGACATGATTCTGGTGGGCGCCCTGTTCTTAGGCGTACATATGGTGCTGGGGAATATCGTCGAACCGCGCATGATGGGCCGTGGTTTGGGAATGTCGACCTTTGTGGTCTACCTCTCGCTGCTGTTCTGGGGATGGCTGCTTGGCCCGGTCGGCATGCTGCTTTCGGTGCCGCTCACCAGCGTGTGTAAGATCCTGATGGAAACCACCAAAGGCGGGGCCAAGCTGGCTATTTTGCTGGGGCCAGGACGGCCGAAAAGTCGGCTGCCTGGGTAGAAATACAACAACGCCGCAGAAATCTGCGGCGTTTTATTATCTTAAATTGTTCGGGAAATCAGCCGGTAGCTCGCTTGCGGCACAGGCAATAACCTCATCATTATTTTCGCCGCAGTCACGAATAAAGGTGATGGTTGCGAACTCATCAATGACTTCGGTTGGATAAGCCGGGCCCGCTTCACGCAGGGCTTCCATTTTCGCGATGTGCTCATTCTGGAAGCACACGGTTTTTTCAGGATTGTTCATCACCCAGCGTGGGAAGAAAATTGTACCGTGGAATAGCTTATCGCCCAGGTTCACAATCAGGCTCACATCGGTACCGGTAGGCTCCGTCCAGGAAATTTTATAGATACTCTCACCTACGCGCACAATGTGGGCAAACTGGTCTTTCACCCAACGGTTAGCCACGAGCCCGCTGTGAATACGGTAATCCAGCGTGGTCGCGTTTTTGACATAGATCTCGTAGTTCCAGCCATTATCGTAGGTATACACCACATGTTTACCGATAAAACCGCTTAAATCATTTTTATCAAAGGTGCTCATTTTTCATCTCCTTCGTTGCGATGAAAGAAGATTACCCCTTCACTTTTTGAATTAATAACGCTAAATTCGCATCAAATACATTCAAAAATTAGATGTGTTATGCATAAGACCACCCTCGAGCAATGGGCGTTACTGGACAAAGTGATAGCGCTTGGCAGCTTTGCCCGCGCGGCGGATGCAACCCACCGCAGCCAGTCTTCAGTGAGCTATAACCTCGCCTTGCTTCAGGAAAGGCTGGGCACGCCGCTTCTGCAAACTGAAGGACGCAAAGCCATTCTGACCCCCGCAGGCGAACTGCTATTGGCTCAGGTCAGGCCATTGCTGAAAGCTTTTGCCTACGTTGAAAGCCGTGCCGCCTCGCTAAAAAACGGGGTGCGCACCCGGCTTGATTTGGTGGTGGACAGTATTTTCCCTCGCGCCAGGCTCTTTGCTGTCTTGCGCAATTTCCAGCAGCAGCATCCGTTAACCCAGGTGCATCTCACTGAAATTCTGGAAAACGACGAGGCGGCGATTGCCGGGGCGGACGTCATGGTATTGACGCGCCGCCAGGATATGACCGGGCGCGGGGAATGGCTGATGAATATTGATTTTGTTGCCGTGGCCCATCGCGATCACCCGCTGCATACCTTGCCCGCACCCTTGAATGATGAAGACCTTACGCGGTACCCCTTAATCCGCATCTCTGACCGGGACTCGCAGCCTTTTCAGGATAGTCCGGCCGAATCCTGGACCTTTTCCACCATTGAAGCCGCCATTGAGGCGGTGATGTATCAGGTTGGCTACGGCTGGCTACCGGCGGAAAGAGTGGCACGTCAGCTTAGCGAAGGTTCGTTAAAAATATTGCCCCTCAGCCACGGTGCGCGGCGCGCCACTCCGCTACACCTTATCGTAAAAAAGGATCTCACTCCCCTTGATGAACAGATCGAAACGCTGCTGAGTTTGCTTAAAAGCCACGAATGAAATTAAAGCCGTTTAGCCGCCAGCATTTGAGCCGGCCGTCATTAAAAAAAATAAATAACAACAAAATGCTATGTACTTAATATGTGGATTAGTGTGCAACATCTTATTTACCTGACAGGCAGACAAAGGTTAATTGCTTTACAAAACAATCACTGTAATAAATTAATTTAGCAAACCGGTACGAAAGCTCGCTGCGATAGCAATACGCCACATAGAAAAACTTGATTAATAATCAATATATTACAAATAACTCCAACCTAACTCCCCCCTGTTGATACATCTTCTCTTATCCTTATTTTTTGCAGCACAGCAGGATAAAAAACGTTTAAAAAATTTTATTCCTGATAAAAATATTTGATAGAATTTAAGTCGTTCATTAATTCCCCTTACCATCTGAACCAAAAGTAGCACTTTGCAATCCCTTCTCTTTTTAAGCTATAGCTTTGTAGCTCCCCGGTCTGTTTGATATCCGGGCTAAGTACGACAGCGGATCCCTGATGCATCGTCTCTTTAAGATTCAACGTTGAATGATGAGAAAAACCATGACTTCTGATACTGAAAACCACCCCGAAAAACTTGAAGACTCGCTGATAGCCATGGTTATCGAAGGCTGGCGTTTCTCGCGGACTTTCACGCGCCTGGTTGGCAAACTGGATGCCGGAGAAAACGCGCGCTATATCAATCAGGTTCGCTATTTTCAAAAGAAACTGGAAGAGAACCTCGCGGCGGGTGGACTAAAGCTGGTGAACGTTGAAGGACAGGTATTCGATTCAGGCATGGCGGCATCGCCGCTCAATATCGGAGACTTTGAACCCGATGATGTGCTGGTGGTGGACCAGATGATAGAACCCATCATCATGGGGAAAAACGGCTTGCGTAAACAAGGCACTGTCATGCTCAGGAAGGAACAACTATGAATTTTATCGGCATCGATCTCGGCACCACTAATAGCGCAATCTGTTCTTATGACGGGCAAAAAACCATTATTTATAAAAGCCCCGATCAGAACGATGTGACGCCTTCGGCGATATTTTTTGACCGCAGAGGCAATAAGTATCTCGGAAAACGGGCGTACGATAGCGCGGCGAAAAACCCGGATAATGCGGCAACAAAATTTAAGCGGATTATGGGGACCAGCACGCCCATCAAGCTGAGTGCCGTCAATCTCACCATGACGCCGGAAGAGTGTTCGGCAGAAATCCTTAAGCTCTGCTTTGGTTATCTCCCGGAGGAGCTGCGTAATACCGGCGTGGCGGGTACCGTTATCACCGTGCCTGCGGCCTTTAACCAGATGCAAAAAGACGCCACGCTGAAGGCAGCTGAAATGGCGGGGTTAGGGAAGGTTGCTCTGATGCAGGAGCCTGTTGCCGCCGTGATGTCCGTGATGAAGCACCGCACGACCGACGGGATATTTTTAGTTTTCGATCTCGGTGGCGGCACGCTGGATATTGCGATCGCTGAAAGTATCAATGGCCGCGTAAGCCTTCTGGCTCACGGCGGGGTGGCGATGTGCGGAGGAACGGATTTCGACCGTGCCATTCTGGATAACGTAGTAAAACCCTGGCTGCTGAGCAAATTCGACCTGCCGGACGATATATCCAGTAACCCTAAGTATAAGCCACTGATTCGCATGGCGCTCTGGGCAGCAGAAAAAGCTAAGATCGAGCTTTCGTCCAGGGAAGAAACCGTCATCATTCTCAATGAATCTGAGACTGGCGCCACGGATGAGTCCGGCGAAGAAATCTATGTCGATATTACGTTTACGCGCGCACAGCTTGATAGCCTGATGGCCCCCAAACTGGCCGAGGCTATTCAGTCTTCCCGCGACACCATTGAAAAAGCACAGCTCAGCTCGCACGATATTGAACACATTGTGTTTGTGGGCGGCCCCACGCAGTACAAGCCGCTGCGCGACAATGTGTCCTTCGAGCTCGGCATTGCCGCTTCTACAGACGTTAACCCAATGAGCGCGGTGGCAGAAGGTGCTGCCGTCTTTGCCGAATCTATCGACTGGGCGTCTCAAAGCCGTGGGCGAAAAACGTCTCGTGGAGCATTAAACACCGGTACGGAACTGGCCCTTTCGTTTAACTATATTGCCAGGACCCCGGATACCAGAGCAAAAGTGGTGACGAAACTGGATGGAACCGTCGCCGAAGGCTGCGAATTCCAGATCGACAGCCTTGATAACGGCTGGTCATCGGGCCGCCTGCCGCTGAAAAACGCGGCGCAAATCGACCTTACGCTGTCCAGACCCGGTGACAACACCTTCAAAATTTTCGTCTTTGACGTCCACGGCGGCCCCATAGCGCTAAAAGAAGACAAAATTATTATTACTCGTACCGCCGCAAGCATTGATGCTATTCCGGCCTCCCATTCTATTTGTGTTGAAGCTCGTGAGAAACCGGGCGGTCCGCTGGTGCCCGTTTATCTGGTGCGTGAAGGGGATCAGCTACCGAAGAAAGGCACTATTCTCTTTAAAGCTCAGGACACGTTGCGTGCGGGTAGCGCCGACTCCATCAAGTTTAAAATTTGGGAAGGTGAGATTACCGATCCCGTCAGCGACAACCGCTTCATCGGCATGTTTGAAATTAAAGGTTCTGATATTGAGGACGACATCATTGCCGCTGGGGCTGACCTTAACTGTGAATATGAAGTGCGTGATTCCGGCAATATTTCGCTGGATGTCTCCGTGCCCTCTATCGGCAGCTCATTCCACAGCGGACGTAACTTCTACTCTCAGCAGGAGGCCAGGATCGACTACTCCAGTGCCTCCCGGCTGATTGCAGAACAGGCGCAAAGCGTGCAGGAGCGTCTGGAAGAACTCGAGGTTAACATTGATGACCCGCGGCTAGAGCAGGCCCGCGCGAAGCTGAAGCAGGCGAATGCGATGCAGGCGGGTGAAACCGACCCGGAAACCGCCAAGCAGGCGATGGACGATCTTCAGGAGGTGAAGCGCCTTCTCGCGCAGGCCCGGAAAAGCCATCTGGGGACAATCAGGAAGCTGGAGCTGGACAAGACGGTGAACCTGTTTGACGAGGTGATTCGTCAGTATGCCCGCCCTTCCGAAGCCCTGTCGTTTGATAGCCTGGCCAAAACCGCTCAACGGGCCATTGACGCAAAAAATCCCGATTTTGAAGCCTATCTGGCGGAGCTACGCCTTAAAAACCTCAGCATCCTCTGGCGGCAGGACTGGTTCGCGATCGACCGCTTCAAATGGCTTGCGGAAAACAACTATCTCTTCCCGGATGCCGCTGAACACGCGCAGCTGTGCGCCACAGGCCAGCAGGCGCTTGAGAGCAATGACATTGCGCAGCTCAGAAAAGTGGTGGATCAGATGGATGCTGTACGCATTGTTACCGGTGGCGATGACGCGCTAATGGCCAGCGCCAATATTCTGCGAGGATAAGCGATGGCGATTGAGCCCTGGCTGCCCATGGGCATGACGTTGCCGTCCGGCAGCATCATGCAGCGCGCCCTGTTTGCAGGTGATGGCTGGCAGATTATCGAAACGGCTGACGGTGGTCGGGCGCTTATCGCGATCGACGCGCTTACCCGACGCTGGATAGCCGCAGGTCTTATTGAGGCAAAGCTTCTGGCCAGCTTCAGCTACGGTGAGCTACGGCTCCATGAACTGTCGGACAGTGAACCGCTTAGCCTCTGCCCGGTAAATCAGAGCAAGTCCCCTGGCAACAAAGCTCAGGCACTGGCGTTTGCGCAAGCCCTGAAAACCACGCGGGACATTGATGGCTTATCGTCCCTGCACAACGCCCTGTATTGCAAAAAACTCTGCCGTCTGCTGCCGGTATACAGTGAAGAGATGCCTGTGCAGGACGATGTGATACTGGGGCAGTGGTTAACCGGCGGCGTGCGCATGTCCGTCACGGCAGTGGGGCAATTGCAACAAACGCTAAGCTGGCTTGCCGCAGACCATCTTGTCGATGTGCTGAATTCTGCGGGCTTCACCTCGGCGGCTGCGCTAATGGCAGACAAGCCGAGCAGTGAAAAACTCTTGAGAGAAGCGCAAACGGCCAGCTTCGAGCTGCCCGGTCGCCCCGCGCTGACAGCTTTTTTCCACGAACACATCATCGACATCGTTCAGCATGCTGAGCAATACGAGATGATGGGGATCGGTTTTCCTTCGCCTGTCGTCCTCCATGGGCCACCGGGTTGCGGGAAAACTTATGCGGTGGAACGCCTGGTGGAGTACCTCGGCTGGCCCTGCCTGCAAATAGATGCCTCAAGCGTCGCCAGCCCCTATATTCATGACACGAGCAAGAAAATTGCCGACGTTTTTGAGCAAGCCATCGAGCAGGCACCTTCGGTAATAGTAATCGACGAAATGGACGCTTTTCTGGCAGATCGCCAGAGCGGAGGCGAGCAACACCGGGTAGAAGAGGTGGCTGAATTTCTGCGCCGCATACCTCAGGCGCAACAGCACCGGGTCCTTATTCTGGGCATGACCAACCGCATAGATATTATCGATCCCGCGATACTGCGACGGGGACGTTTTGACCACATAGTGAAAGTAGATTACGCCCGCGAAGAAGAAGTGCAGGCACTGTTAAACACGTTGCTTGCCACCTTGCCTAAAGAGGGTGATCTGGACGTGGAAGGTTTAGCGCGGGAGCTGGCTAATCGTCCCCTTTCTGACGTGACCTATGTCGTTCGCGAGGCGGCAAGACTGGCTGCGAGAGCAGGCCAGCTCACCCTCACACAACGCAATTTGCAGGCGGCACTGGCTGCCACCGAATCACGAACCCAGCAGGGCGGTTCACCGAACCGAATAGGCTTCATTTAGAGGAATAACGTGCAGGACTATCATCAGCAAAATGACGGCACCCGCCCAATGGGATTTGCCGGACTGGCCGCCATGGTGTCGAATGTGGATGACATCATGAAGGAAGAGATAAAAAAAGCGAAAGCAAACGGGAACGATCGCCCCCCTGCGCCTGCTGACGTGGCCACGCCAGCTTATACCCCTGCTGTCGCCCCGACGCCACAGGGACAGCCGCACAAAATAACGCCGTCGAACGAGGGGAATAAAAAGGGCAGGAACTGGATTATCGGCATTATTGTTGTTTCCGTAGTGCTTTGGTTGGCCAACAGAGACGATCGCCCTTCTGCGCCAGACTATGCCGCCACCCCGACGAACAGCTATACGCCGCCGCCCGCTCCTGTCGAGCAACCAGCCCCTCAGTTGTCCTATGTGAACAAAGTGCCACCCATGGGAAAAAACAATCTGCTGTCCCGCGCGCAGCTACGTTACTGCCTGGCCGAAAATATTCGTCTTGATGCAGGGCGCGACGATTTACACACTAAAGCCGACCTGAAACGCTTTAACAAATTCGTCGCCGACTATAACCAGCGCTGTGCCAGCTATCGCTACCGCAAGCAGGATTTACAGGATGCTACGTGGGACGTAGAGCAGCGGAAGTACGAGTATGAGGCCGAAGGCCGCGCACGCTTTCAGCACAGCAGATCTCGTTCTCAGCGGACCTATAACTAACTAAACCAGCTTTAACTCGACGCCTTACTGCGTCAAATAAGGGAAACCCGTCATGTCCTTTACACCAGCCGGGGCGTCTTTAACCACGTCCGCTATGCATAACAACCCCTTCGCGCTTCTGGACGTTACGGTCCGGGACTCGCGCAGAACTATCGTTGAGCAGGCTGAGCAACAATCGCTGGTCCATGATGCCGACCTCTGCCAGCAGGCCAGGAGCACGCTGACCAACCCGAAAAACCGCGTGGCGGCAGAAATGGCCTGGCTACCGGGCGTTTCTCCTGAGCGGGCCGCTCGCCTGCTGGATAATTTGCTGGCTTCTCCTGCGTCGGTACGGCGTGAAAAAAGCCTTCCAACCCTTGCGCATTGCAATCTGATGGCCGCCGCTTTTGGCACCATTACCACCAGTTGGACGGCAGAGAGTCTGGCCGAATTTATTCTGGAGTTTGCCACTTTAGTTGACGAATGCGACCTCAAGCAGATTACTGCCGAGATCAATGACGATCGTATGGATTCCGGCTTTCCGGCGATCGTGAGCGGCGATCTTGTCGAAGACGAATTCAACGCGCGAAAACGTTATTTTAACGGCGCGATAAAAGAGGCGCTTAACCATCAGCCTTCAGAAAATATCCTGCTCACTCTGACCCTTACTGCCCGCTATGCTACGGCCGAGGGGAACATTGCGGCCCCCGAACTGATTAACGAGCTGCTGGATGCTTATGTCATTGAGATACAGGGCGTGCTTGAAAAAGAAGCCGACAATGCCGGGCGTATTATTGCGTTAATTCGCCAGGAGACAGCCTTTGGCGAGGCGTCGCTGGCACCTTTAATTAACGCCCTTGAGAAGGTGGTCAAAAACTGGGACAAACTCGCACGACCTGTTCAACTCGCTGCAAAGGCCCGGGGTATCAATCACGATAAAAGCGTCGAGCTGGCCTGGTCTGTGCGTGAGCTTAAGCTTGAGCTTTTCAACCAGCACGACATGCTCAACGCCGCCACACGCCTGACCGAAATTGAGGGAGAGGTCTTTTCTCAGCTGCCGCAATTTATTGAAAAAGTGAAGGAAGATGAAGAGGCGCTCTCCGAATTTCACGCCGCGCGGGCCGAAGAAGAAAAGAAAGATGCCGAGTGGGAAAGGTCCATCACTTACAGCGCTACGGTGGGCAGAATTTTCAAAGACCAGCTCTCTATTTCTCCTTCGGGTATCAACTGGGACGGCGAGCACTTCACTCTCGAAGAGATTACGGAGGTGAGGTGGGGAGCCACGCGTCACTCCGTTAACGGCGTGCCCACCGGGACAACCTATACCATTGGTCTGGGCAGGAACTTTTCCGGCACAACCTCTGCGGGTAGGCTTACGATTACCCTGAAGGAAGAAACTATCTATTCCGCTTTCCTTGCGGCGCTGTGGCGTGCGGTCTGCGTACGGCTGATGATACAAATGATGAAAGCCCTGGATGCCGGAGAAAAACTGACTATCGGCAATATTCTTGTCGATGATGCTGGCGTCACGCTGTTTAAACACAAGCTTTTTGGATCTGCGGAAAGAGTCCGTCTCAGCTGGTTTGACGTGGTTGTATCGAGTGCCGACGGTGAGTTCATCGTCCGTTCAAAAATGGATAAGAAAATTTATGCCAAAGCATCATATCAGGAGCACTGGAACACCCATCTGCTGGAATACATCATCAGAAGCGCGTTTGAGAAAGGAGTGCGTAACCTGAGCGACTACCTGAAAAACTAGCCTCTTCAGGATCGTTTCTGCTTCCCGGGAACGATCTTACTCAGAGCGTTTAGCCGCCAGCATCGCTTCCCCGATAGCCAGCTCGCCGCTCGCTATCAGCCCCTCCGCCGCGCCGTTCAAATCTGCGGCGGACTTGTTTTGCCCCAGCTTCATTATGCCGGTGAGTTCGCTCACCTCAATCTCAATGCCAACAATGGCTTTCAGCATCGCCCCGATGTACTCCTGCGGCGCATCACTTATTTGCCAGGGCTGCTGCTGCGTCGCCTCATGTTTTTGCGTAAGCCGGGTCAGCAGCTCACGCAGCCAGGCCTCATCCTCTTTCACACTCAGCTTCCCGCGCGCATGCACCGCCTGATAATTCCAGGTCGGTACCTGGCGATGATGCTGCTGCTTGCCCGGATACCAGTTCGGCGAGATATAGCCGTCCGGGCCGTGGAAGATCGCCAGCACGTTTTCATGGCCGCAGGCGCTGCGCCAGACCGGGTTAGATCGCGAAACGTGCGCCTGTAAGGCACCTGATGCAGCACGAATAAAAGGCAGGTGATAAGCCTCTGGCCCCTGCGGGTTCTGCACAATCAGCACGCCCAAAGGATGCGCGTCAATAAAGGCATTCAGCACATCCGGTCGATCTTCCTGAAAAGGACGAGATGGGTACATGGCTGGCTCCGGCCTGGTAAAGTAGCCCTTACTTTAGGCAAAAAGTGGTTTACTCTACAGAACCAGTTTGCCGAATATTTATCAGGCCAGAATACATGTCCAGAAAAGCCAATGCCATTGCCCTCCCGGCCCTGGGAGCGTTTGACCGCAAGACAGGGCAGCTTAGCCTCCAGCTCGCCCGGGCGTTAAAAAATGCCATTCATAAGGGCGAACTTAAGGCGGGCGATCTTCTCCCCTCCACACGCAGCTTTGCGGCGGCGCTAAATCTGGCGCGCGGTACGGTGCTGGAGGCTTTCGAGCAGTTGGTTGCGGAGGGATTTCTGGAGTCGAAGCACGGCTCGGGCACGCGCGTTATTTTCTCACCTGCAGCACAACCAACCAGCAAAGCTGTACCCGCAGGCGACATTGTTCTTAGCGACAGCGCCCGGGCTTTTGCCCGCGTTGCCGACAGGATAAAAACGCTCTCTCCCGTTCCCTTTGCCGTTTCGGTGCCCGTCGGCGATACCGCCCCGGACGATGTCTGGCGCAAGCTGGGCAACCGCATTCGCGCTCGTGGCCCCGGTGCTCCCTCAGGTTACAGCGAGCCGCAGGGCGCAAAACCCGTGCGGGAAGCCATCTGCGAATACGTACGTAAATCGCGATCCGTATGCTGCACGCCGGAGCAGATCATCATCACCTCCGGCACACAGCAGGGGCTGTATCTCACCTTGCAAATTCTGCTGGATAGCGGTGACAGCGTGTGGGTAGAAGATCCGGGCTATCCGGGCATTACAGATATTTTTGAAACCGCTCTGCGCGACAGAAACATGGTACGCGTGCCCGTCGATGGCGAAGGGTTAAACGTCGAAGCAGGAAAAATACTCGCGCCGCAGGCGAAAGCGGCGTTTGTGACGCCTTCCCACCAGTATCCGCTCGGCATGCCGCTGAGCATGTCCCGGCGGGCCTCGTTACTGGAGTGGGCTAAAGCGAATCACGCCTGGATTATCGAAGACGACTACGACAGCGAGATGCGCTACGCCGGGCATCCCTTCCCGTCTTTACAGGGGCTGGGGCCGGACAATGTGATTTATCTCGGCACCTTCAGCAAGATCCTTTTCCCCTCCCTGCGACTTGGCTACGTTATCGCCCCTGAGCCGTTAGTCAGCGCGTTCTGCGGCGCCAGGATCCTGATGGATCGTCATCCGCCCGTCGCCGATCAGTACGTACTGGCAAGCTTTATGACCGAAGGGCACCTGGATCGCCATCTGCGCAAAATGCGTGGCGTCTACGCGGAGAAACGCCGTGTACTGATTGAGGCGGTCAATAAGTGGATAGACCCCGATCTTGCCGTGCTGCAACCGAGTGACCAAGGGATGCATATGGTGCTGTGGTTCAGAAAGGGAACGGACGACAGGGAAATAGTGCACAAAGGTATTCAGGCTGGTCTCTCCCTGCGAGCCGTATCGCCGATGTACTCAGGCGAAGGCAAATCTGGCGTATTGCTCGGGCTTGGCGGGTATACGGACGAGCAGATTGCTGTCGCAGTACAAAAACTTAACCAGGTGATTTTGTCCGTTGCGGTGTAAGAAGTGGGAGGCTCTGCCTGCCTCCCGCCTTTTGTTGCCGCCAGGTTAGGGTATGTTCACCACCAGATATCCCGGACGGTCGCCCAGTTTATCAATAATGGTCTGTCGTACCTGGGCATAAACATCTTCGTTTAAGGTCAGGCTCAGCGTCTGAACATTGAGGTCAAAATATTCGTCCCACGCCATAAACCCGGCCAGATTCCGCCTGAAGGCGAAATCAATGCCCACAAGGGCCGTATTAAGCGATCCTTTCGCCTCCCAGGCTGTAGTGACAATCAGCACCCCATCATTTTTATCCACCGCCGCCCCTTCCCACAGCACAATGGCTTTGCTGTCAGGCGGCAGCGCCTGACAGGCAGCCATGCCTGATGCACCAAGTGGCCGCACTCCTTCCGGCAGGTAAGGGGTAACGACGGCTTCCCAGTTGGCGGGCGATTTCGCCGTTCTGCTTTCAAGCCTGGAAGCGGTCACTGTCCACCCCACCAGGGAAAGGGTGGCAAAAAAAGTTTTCACCCAGTCTGCCGTTGCGCTGTGCCGACTGAATCTTTTATCGGCGGCAAGCTGGGCAAAAAGAAAGGAATTGCTGGTATCCGCTTTATTCTGGCCTGAAAGCGAAGCATCAAACGCCAGCAGTATGCCTTCATTAATTTGCGCGGTGTTATTGCCTGCTTGCGCGGAGGATTTCTCAAGGATGTCAGGCAGGGCAGAGCGCAGCGCAACCTCCCTGGGCGAAAGCTCGGGAAGCTGAACATCATCCAGAAGTGAGGACATAAAAACCTCGTGCTGTGTAAAGGTAAATGAAGTGAAAACGGGAAAAAATACCAGCCCACTGCTGAAGGAGAGGAGTTCAACCGTGGGCCAGTACTCTTTCATCGCAGACACCGGTCTTCGATAAATTATTCTGTGTGGCTAAGCGAAGTTAAATATCTATATCCGCAACCAGCTGTTTCGCACGGTCGCCAAGTTTATCAATGATGAGATTACGCACCTGGCCGTAAACATCTTCGTTAAGAACGAATTTATTTGCCGCACGCTGAATCTGGATGGAGTCGGATTGCCAGGTCCACCACAGGAAACGCGACTCGTGGTGGCTGGCGTTAAACTGCATGCCGTCCAGGATCATCACCACATCGCCATTAGGCAGAGCATCCACCGGGAATATCTGGAAGTTGCCGCTGTTGCCAGAATTAGATTTCGCATCCCAAATCAGCATTTGTTTGGAGTCGTCGGCCAGGGTACCGAGCGCTTTCATGGTTTCCGCCACCATCGCCACTTCCGCACCGGTGGCAATAGCCGCAAGAATACCCAGCACCGCCTCGTCGATCTTAACGGTTGTGCCTCCGGACTTATAAGTGTCAAAAGCGAAGGCTGGCTGGTTCCAGCCAATGGTGCCCAACACTTCGGTATATTTTTTATACCAGTCCATCGGACGGCCAAAGCGGTCTATCGCCTTATCCGCTGCCAGCTGGGCAAAGAGCGTTGAGTTCTGCACATCGGATTTATTTTGTCCGGACAGTCTTTCCGTGAAAGAGGTCAGGCTACCTGCATTGACCTGGGCACTGGGCGTTTCATCTTTCTGGACGCGCAGCACGGATTTATCTGACGCGCCACGTAACTTATCCAGCAGATCACCCAAATCGTCATCTGTCGGCAGCTTTGTCTCGGTAACGAAATTAATCGCGGTAGATTTCATTTGAATCTCCTGTTGCAGGTGTAGTGCATCCGCATGACATAATTCACGCAGGATACGGCGTTAAGTAGTCTAAAAAGTTAAACGTTTTAAATTACCCCAGGGTTGGGGATATAAAAACGACGGAAAATAATTTAAATATTATTATTCGGCTAGCAGAGGAAACATTTGCCACGCTCCTTTGATATTTTTTAATTCAATATTACTGATTAAACAGTGGTTGGGGTTATTCGGCAGCGGGTCGGCGGTCACCGTGGCATTTTTATTGATTAACGTTGAGGCATTCGCTCCCCCCGCCTGCTTCCAGTCTTTTGAACGGTTTGGGTCGGTACGAACCAGCGCCAGTACTTTCGCCTCATCCACGCCCGAGTTCTCTTTCGAGCACAGGGCTGAAACGTTTTGCAGCGTCCCTGGATAACCATCCTGACCTTTATAATTAGCGTCCGTATTGGCTGCACCGTAGCGCACAACCAGCGCCCCCTTCGGCACTTTTGCAACCTCGGCAAAGGAAGAGGCAGACACCAGAGCGCCGCAGGCCATAAGCAATATATATTTTAGCTTCATCATTACCTCACATAATTAAGATATAGCCAGCCATTTCAATACCCGGACCAGAAAAGTCCCGCCCGGCGATTGAATCATTATTGAATAGTTACGTTGCAAGATGATTTGAAAACCATGTAAGTGTAGATGTGAAAATCGCTTTTGACAAAATAAATAATCGCTTTTATTTCAACGCGGTAAAATAATCACAAAATATATCCCTCAACAGATAAATTTAAGCTAGCAGATAATTCCGCTGCGTTTTATATATAGGTTATATTGTGTATTTTTAATGTTAATGGCGCTACATATAATATTTATTAAAAATAATTTAAGTCTGGCTACAATAAAATCATAACCTGTATAACAATGCGCGCCCTGGAGCGCGCACAAAGAGAAAAATAGCGGGGGGAGGAAATATTACTCCGCGCAGCCTGCCACCAAAGCCTGCGCACAGGCCCAGGCGGAACTCCACGCCCACTGGAAGTTATAGCCCCCCAGCCAGCCGGTGACGTCCATCACTTCGCCGATAAAATAGAGGCCGGGCGCTTTTTTGGCTTCCATGGTGCGCGAACTTAGCTCGTTGGTATCCACGCCGCCGAGCGTGACTTCTGCGGTGCGATAGCCTTCGGTGCCGTTGGGCTGCACCTGCCAGTTTTGCAGCGTTTCCAGCAGTTCACTTTGCTGGCGAACGTTCAGCTGTTTAAGCGTAACGTCGGGGAGCTGCTCAAGCTGCTGTAAACATTCCACCAGCCGTTTTGGCAGCACCATAGCCAGCGTATTCTTCAGGCTTTGATTCGGGTGGGCGAGACGCTGTTCGTTAAGCAACGCGTCCAGATCGGTATCCGGCAGTAGGTTCACGCGAACAAACTCACCCGGCAGCCAGTAGCTGGAAAGCTGTAACACAGCAGGCCCGGAAAGGCCGCGGTGGGTGAAAAGTAAGCTTTCACGGAAACTGACACCGTTTTCAGCCGTCATGACGGCAGGCACGGAAACGCCGGACAGCACCTGTAGCTGTTCCAGCAGCGGTTTATGCAGCGTAAAAGGCACCAGCCCGGCACGGGTGGGCAGCACTTTTAAACCGAACTGTTCGGCAACCTTGTAACCAAACGGCGTAGCGCCCAGACCCGGCATGGAAAGCCCGCCGGAGGCGATGACCAGTTTACCCGTCTGCACTTCATCCCCGTTTAGCCTGAGGATATAACCTGCTTCGTCGCGTTCGATACCCAGCACTTCACTGCGCAGACGCATCGTGACCTGCCCTTTCTCACACTCGGCGACCAGCATATCCACAATCTGCTGGGCAGAATCATCGCAGAACAGCTGTCCCAGCGTTTTTTCATGCCAGGCAATGCCGTGTTTGCCAACCAGTTCGATAAAATCCCACTGGGTGTAACGCGCAAGAGCAGATTTACAAAAATGCGGGTTTTGGCTCAGGTAAGCTGCGGGTTCGGTATAAAGGTTGGTAAAGTTGCAGCGCCCCCCGCCGGACATGAGAATTTTGCGGCCCGGCTTTTTACCATTATCAATAAGTAACACACGGCTGCCCGCCTGCCCGGCCATCGCCGCACAAAACATTCCCGCTGCTCCCGCACCAATAATAATGGCATCAAACTTTTCCACGACCGACTCCCGACTATGCTTAAGGGTGGGAATTGTAAAGATCGAAGGCTGGTCGCACCAGCTTAAAGCGCATTAACAATTGCAGGTGATTGAAAAACAAAATGTAAATCTTTTCTGCGTTTGGCGACAACACGACAAACATCAAGAAAAGTCTATATTTCACTTGGCGCATTAAGCCGTTGTCTTACATAATGCGCCGCGTTCATGTCCTCAAAATGGCGTAACGTCTATGCTACATTTGTTTGCTGGCCTGGATTTGCATACCGGGCTTTTGTTATTACTTGCTCTGGCATTTGTTCTCTTCTATGAAGCGATCAATGGCTTCCATGACACTGCCAACGCAGTGGCAACCGTCATCTATACCCGCGCAATGCGATCGCAGTTAGCGGTGGCAATGGCTGCGGTATTTAACTTCCTCGGCGTTCTGCTCGGCGGGCTAAGCGTGGCGTATGCGATTGTGCATATGTTACCCACAGACCTGCTGTTGAACGTAGGGTCCGCCCATGGCCTCGCCATGGTGTTCTCTATGTTACTGGCCGCTATTATCTGGAACCTCGGCACCTGGTATTTTGGTCTGCCGGCCTCCAGCTCCCATACGCTTATCGGTGCCATCATCGGTATCGGTTTGACCAACGCACTGATGACCGGCACCTCGGTGGTCGATGCGCTAAATATCCCGAAAGTGATTGGGATATTCATGTCGTTAATCCTTTCCCCGATCGTGGGTCTGGTGATTGCGGGTGGACTTATCTTTTTGCTGCGTCGCTACTGGAGCGGCACCAAGAAAAAGCGTCGTATTCACCTCACGCCTGCTGAACGCGAAAAGCAAGACGGCAAGAAAAAGCCTCCGTTCTGGACACGTATTGCCCTGATTCTCTCCGCCATCGGCGTGAGTTTCTCCCACGGCGCAAACGACGGCCAGAAAGGCATCGGTCTGATTATGCTGGTATTGATTGGCGTGGCGCCAGCGGGCTTTGTGGTCAATATGAACGCCTCTGGCTACGATATTGCCCGTACCCGCGATGCCATCACGCACCTGGAGCAATACTACGCTCAGCATGGGGATGCGATTAAACACGTCGTCGATCTCAACCCGGCCATCCCAACCCCGGAAGAAGTTCAGGGTCAGGATAAGCCCGCTGAGTTCCATTGCGATGCCAGCCGCGCGATGATTGCCGTACAGCGTGCAAAAGAGCTGCTGGGCAATATCGACAGCTACGATAAGCTCAGCGTTGAGCAGCGCAGCCATATGCGCCGCCTGCTGCTGTGCATCTCGGATACCGCAGACAAAGCGGCGAATCTGCCGGAAACCCAGCCGGACGATAAACGCTTCTTAAAAGAGCTGAAAACCGACCTGCTGCACACCATCGAGTATGCCCCAATCTGGATTATCATGGCGGTCGCCCTGGCGCTCGGCATAGGTACGATGATCGGCTGGCGTCGTGTGGCCACCACTATCGGTGAGAAGATTGGCAAGAAAGGCATGACGTATGCGCAGGGCATGTCCGCGCAGATGACAGCCGCCGTCTCCATCGGTATTGCCAGCTATACCGGGATGCCGGTTTCCACCACCCACGTGCTCTCTTCTTCCGTTGCGGGGACAATGGTCGTGGACGGTGGCGGTCTGCAACGCAAGACGGTCACCAACATCCTGATGGCCTGGGTCTTCACCCTGCCGGTGTCGATTTTGTTATCAGGCGGACTGTACTGGATTTCCCTGCACTTCATTTAATGTGCCTGGCGGGTGGCGATGCTTGCCCGACCAGCGAAATGATTCAGGTTAAGCAAAACAAAAAGCGGGTCAGTTTACTGGCCCGCTTTTTTTATTTGCTGCTGGCAAACCTAATGCCAAATCATCAATCCGACCAGGCTGATAACGACCAGCCCGCACAGCGAGCTGGTCAGCACAAACTGACGGCGTAGCCTTTCACAACGGCGAATAAATTCATCGTCGTGGTGGTCCAGATAGCGCTGCGCGTAGATATAACGCACAAGCCGAATCTGCTTGCTGGGTTGACCATGCGAGGTGAAAAACCCCCCGCCATCAACGTACTGATACAGCAAAGGGTCACATCCCCTGAGCACCACCAACAGCGCGCGTAGCGAAGAGTAATAGCGCGCCATGTTCACCAGACAAACTACACAAAGCGCCCAAAAGAGCGCAACGGTGCTGATCATGTTCCCCTCCCGGCGTAGCCACGGTGCATCGCTCCGGGACTCCCGCTCACCCCGAAAACCCAGACTGACAGTTCAGCAATCAGAAAAGCGGATCCGGTTCACATTAGTTTTCCGGAACGGCTTATTTAATAGTGTAGGAGATCCGTTAATTTTTTCGCCACAACGTTAACCGCAATCAATACGACAAAGGCTGTATTCGGCTTAAATGTTTAAAAGGGTGGCGCATTGACGGGTTTTATCATTCGGGATAGGGTAGAAATATCATCTACAATATGAAGTCGTTACGCTGGAATCCGATCCCGTGTGGGCACATCTTATGGAAGGAGTGAAATTATGGCTTACAAACACATTCTGATCGCGGTCGATCTCTCCCCGGAGAGCAAAGTACTGGTGGAAAAAGCAGTATCCATGGCTCGCCCTTACAACGCGAAGGTTTCCCTGATTCATGTCGACGTAAATTACTCCGATCTCTACACCGGCCTGATTGATGTCAACCTGGGGGATATGCAAAAACGCATCTCTGAGGAGACGCACAACGCGCTGAGCGAACTTTCTGCCGGGGCGGGCTATCCGATTACCGAAACGCTGAGCGGCAGCGGTGACCTGGGCCAGGTGCTGGTCGACGCTATCAAAAAATACGATATGGATCTGGTGGTCTGCGGGCATCACCAGGACTTCTGGAGCAAGCTAATGTCCTCCGCGCGCCAGCTCATCAATACCGTGCATGTGGATATGCTGATTGTTCCGCTGCGCGATGAAGATGAAGATTAATTCGAAGGCCTGACAGGGTGACAGGATGGCACTGCATAAGCCATCCTCCACCTGATATTCGGCGGCAAAGCGTGCAGCGGCGGATAGCCCAGGCTTATCCGCCCTGCATTACGCTTTAATTGTGCTCTGTTTCCGGCGTACCGGAATAAATATCAAAGCGATGGCCTTTGGTCACCACGGCGTTTTGCGTCGCAATGCCGCCGAGCGGTGGCGCATAATCCGGGCGTTTAACCACAACACGCTTCGTTGCCAGCCGCCTTGCGGGATCAAGTAGCCCATCGGCATCTTCATCCGGTCCCACCAGCGACTGAAACACTCGCATCTCTTTTTTCACCAGCGCGCTTTTTTGCTTATGCGGAAACATCGGGTCGAGATAAACCACTTCCGGTCGCGGCGTAATCTCACTCAGCGCCGTAAGGCTTGAAGCGTGGATAAGCTGCAACCTTTCCTGTAGCCAGCCGCCGATTTCCGCATCCTGATAGCCGCGACGTAAGCCATCGTCGAGCAGTGCGGCCACAACCGGATTGCGCTCCAGCATCCTCACCTTGCAGCCAACAGAGGCCAGCACGAAGGCATCCCGCCCCAGGCCCGCTGTCGCATCGACCACGTTGGGTAAATAACCGCTTTTTATGCCGACAGCTTTTGCCACCGCCTCACCTCGCCCGCCGCCAAACTTTCGGCGATGCGCCATCGCACCCGAGACAAAATCGACAAATATCCCGCCAAGCTTTGGCTCATCGCGTTTGCGCAGCTCCAGGCGGTCAGGCGTTAAGACCAGCGCCATTAAAGCGTTCTCGTCATGCTCCAGACCCCAGCGGGCGCTCAAAAGAGATAAGGCGCCGGAGTCGGCGCCTGATTCAGTTAGTAAACAAATTTTCACGAAGGCACTCAGTCCTTGATGCCGTAGTGGGCCAGCATCGCATCCAGCTGCGGCTCACGGCCACGGAAGCGTTTGAACAGCTCCATTGGCTCTTCGGAACCGCCGCGGGTCAGGATGTTATCGAGGAATGACTGACCGGTTTCACGGTTGAAGATCCCCTCCTCTTCGAAGCGGGAGAACGCATCCGCCGCCAGCACGTCGGCCCACAGGTAGCTGTAGTAACCCGCCGCATAACCGCCGGCAAAGATATGGCTGAAGGCATGAGGGAAGCGACCCCATTTCGGCCCCGGCACCACGGCAACCTGTTTCTTGATTTCCGCCAGCGTTTCAAGCACTTTCGCGCCCTGCTCAGGGTTAAACTCGGCGTGGAGACGGAAGTCAAACAGGCCGAACTCCAGCTGACGCAGAATGAACAGCGCCGCCTGGTAGTTCTTCGCAGCCAGCATTTTCTCCAGCAGCTCTTTTGGCAGCGGCTCGCCGGTTTCATAGTGGCCGGAGATAAACGCCAGCGCGTCCGGCTCCCAACACCAGTTTTCCATAAACTGGCTTGGCAGCTCCACCGCATCCCACGGCACGCCGTTAATGCCGGAAACACCCGCCGTTTCGACTTTGGTCAGCATATGATGCAGACCGTGGCCAAACTCATGGAACAGGGTGATAACTTCGTCATGGGTAAACAGCGCAGGTTTGCCATTTACCGGGCGGTTAAAGTTGCAGGTCAGGTAAGCCACCGGTTTTTGCAGCGAACCGTCTGCTTTACGCATCTGGCCTACGCAGTCGTCCATCCATGCCCCGCCGCGCTTATTCTCGCGCGCATAGAGGTCAAGATAGAAACTGCCGCGCAGCGCGTTTTTTTCGTCATACAGTTCAAAGAAACGCACATCTTCGTGCCAGACGTCGATATCTTTACGCTCTTTAGCCGTGATGCCATAAATGCGCTTCACAACTTCGAACAGGCCCGCCACCGCACGACTCTCCGGGAAATAAGGGCGCAGCTGCTCGTCGCTGATACTGTACAGATGCTGCTTTTGCTTTTCGCTGTAGTAAGTGATATCCCACGGTTCCAGCTCATCGACGTTAAATTCTTTTTTCGCGAAGGCCCGCAGCTGGGCCAGTTCAGCTTCGCCCTGCGGACGCGCACGTTTGGCCAGATCGGTCAGAAATTCCAGCACCTGCTGTGGGTTTTCCGCCATTTTGGTGGCGAGGGATTTTTCCGCGTAGTTACCAAAGCCCAGCAGCTCCGCCAGTTCGTGACGAAGGGCCAGGATCTCTTCCATAATCGGCGTGTTGTCCCACTTGCCCGCATTCGGCCCCTGATCGGATGCGCGGGTGACATAGGCGCGATACATCTCTTCGCGCAGGTCGCGGTTGTCACAGTAAGTCAGCACTGGCAGATAGCTTGGAATATCCAGAGTCAGCAGCCAGCCTTCCTGCTCTTTGGCCTGTGCCTGCGCATGGGCTGCTGCCAGCGCGCTTTCCGGCATACCGGCAAGCTGTGCTTCGTCAGTGATGAGTTTCGTCCAGCCCATGGTGGCGTCCAGCACGTTATTGCTGTAGGTCGAACCCAGCTCTGAGAGGCGCGCGGCAATTTCACCGTAGCGCTTTTGCTTTTCCTGCGGCAGACCGATCCCGGACAGCTCAAAATCACGCAGCGCGTTATCCACGGCTTTTTTCTCAGCCACGCTTAAACCCGCGTAGTTTGCGCCGTCGCGCAGGTCGCGGTAAGCCTGATACAGGCCTTCATGCTGGCCAACCCAGGTGCTGTATTCAGACAGCAGGGGCAGCGTTTGCTCATAGGCTTCGCGCAGCTCCGGGCTGTTCTGCACGGCATTCAGATGGCTGACCGGTGAAAACACGCGGCCCAGGCGGTCGTCCACTTCCGCCAGCGGCTGGCAGAGATTATCCCAGCTATAAGGAGCCCCCTGGGCTACGACGCTTTCCACTTTTGCACGGCAGTCATCCAGCGCTTTTTGCACGGCCGGGACAATATGTTCGGGTTTAAGAGTGGAAAACGGAGGCAAATCGAAAGGGGTCAACAATGGATTGGTCATAAGCGCGGTTCCTGGTATCCGGTAAGTGGAGCGCGCCATGCGCGCTACAAAGGCAATCTCTCTAACATGAGGCTTAGTGTAGTTAATTTCAATGCCGGGAGGGAGGCGTTAAGGGCGTGAAAGCTTCACACGCCCTTTCGTCTGGGGGATTAGCGCTCGCTCATCGCGAAACGCGCCTTCCTGTAAAGTGCGGGGGCCTCAAAGTTGCTGCCGCGCATCCGCAGAGCGTAATTCACCAGCGCATTATTGAGCATATACAGCCTGCCGTCGTTTTCATCCGTCATTGGCGCACAGTTGTCTATCACCCACTGAAGTGCAGATTTACCTTCGTACAAAGCCGTCGGCCGCAGCAGTTTTTCGGCGCAGCCCATTTCCCCCAGCATCGTTAGCGAATAGCTCAGCGGATACGGACGATTCACTTCATCTTCCGCTGAGCGGTTCATGTAGAAAAAGGCGTCTGCCGCACGTTCGGTGATAGTGCTGTCAATCAGATCCCGCCTGCCCGTCAGCATCGCTGTTTCCATAATATAGGCGTAGGAAATGCCGTGCAGGAAGTAATTCTGAGCGGGGGCGATGGTGGCGGTCTGCTGCACCAGCTCGTCAATCAGCTCCACAATCTCAATGTAGTTTTCCTGCGCCAGCCCCAGGTTATAAAGGGCAATAATGTAATACAGCCCCATATGGGTTCGCTCTACCGGCGTAATAGCGCTAATCAGCGCTTTCACCTCAGCTATTCGGTCTTTTTGCCAGAACAGATAATCTTTGTTACCGGTAAGGGCGATTGCGTTAAGCATGGTGAGCAGCGGATACACCTTGATGAACGATATCGACATCGGCTGCGGGAAAGCAGGATGCAGATTCAGCTCGTCAGCCCTGTCCATATAGCTCAGGGTTTCGCACAGGTAATCCCGGCCTGTGGACGAGATATAGCTCTGATAGCCCAGCAGCGAGATAACGGAGAATAACATGGCGCCCCCCCGCCCGCGGAAAAACGGCGATGGGATCCTCTCCAGCGTATTAAGCGCATCCAGAATCACGTTACGCTCCTCTGTAACCAGCTGTTCATGCCTGTGCAGTAAGCCAACCGACAATAAGACCGAGGTATACGCCGATAATTTTTCATAGTCGCCGTGCCGCCCCGCGTTCTCATCCCTGATCTGATTGGGCTTGATTTTATCCAGCGACTGGAACAGCAGGGCGATAATATCCACCTGTCGCAACAGCAGCTCTTCTATATGCAGTTTGGCCGCCACGTCCACCAGAATAGTCATCTGCATAATCCGCCGGTACGGATTTGGCTCATCCTGAATAACAAACAGGATATTTTTTATATAAGTCATGATATAGCCTTCCGAAAGCGTCGATTTCGGTGCGGCCAGCAATAAAATTAAATCGCACAGCAAAGAAGAGGCGTTGACATAGCTATTAGAAAAATTGGTTCTCTCTTTCAGATAGTCAAACGCTTCCTGAATCCACAGGGAGACAGACTCATCGTACTCACAGGTATGCTGCCCCAGCCCCAGGCCTCGTACAACACGACTCCAGGGGGTGGCAATCACGCGTGTTTCATTGCTTAATAATTTTAATGACGCTAATAATTCATTTCGCTGCTGGGATTGATTGACGTTTTGCATATTTTACATCGCCTCGGCTGCCATATATTTTAACGCGGGGACCTGAAGACCTAAAAATTCACTGCGTTTGCCTTCAAGCATTTCCAGTGCCCAGTTGAGCCATTTAATGCCTTCGCAATAAATAGCCACCGGGCGGCGCTGCGCCTGAGGGTTGTCGATTAATGTACCGTCCATTTCAGACATAAAATGGAAAGGCGGCATCGCGGTAAAATGCGTGCCCATCATAAAGACAAAGCGAATAAGCCAGTACGGGTCTTCTTTCAGATAAGGAGAGTCGGGATTATCCAGCTCATAAACGCGGGTCATCACCTCAGCGAAGTAAGACTCCATGCCCTGCACCGAGCTGACTTCGCGCAGACTAAGCCTGCGAGCCGCCGCATCCACCACCTTATAGGCTTTCTGGTAGGGGTTGCCCTGCACAAAGTTGACCCTGACATGCGGGGTCGAAGCGCCGTCAAACGACAGACTTAGCTCGAACATCTCATTGTGCAGCTCATCGTAATGACCGATGGCGTTATGCCACGGCTTATTATCGTACATGGCATCATCACGGCAGTGTGCCCCCTCGCTGTTGTAGCCGATGGCTCGCGGATCGAGAAAACGGATTTCCATGGAAGCGGCGGTAATCGCCCGCAGCGCTTTTTCAATCTCAGCCTCACTGCACTTGCGGCAAGTAAAGGGGAGATATTGCCGATCTTGATGTTTTCAGTATTGGTGTCCCCCATGACCAGCGAGTGATATTGAGGTTCCAGAATCCGGCAGTATTCAGGCCGCGAACGAAACGCCGCCAGCAGCCCTTTCACATTCAGATAGCTCACGCCGTTAATGACAATTTTGTCGGCGTTAAGCAAAGCCGAATTAAACGTCTGCGGAGCCGTTTTCTTACAAAGGGCCAGGCGATCCTCTATCTTTTTAAAATATGAGGACTCAAGGGTATTTCCGGGAGCCGGGGCCTTATTCACGGAATGCACGTTATCGCGCAGAAAAATCATTATCTGCTCGTAGATTTTTGCCACCACCCGCGCCGCAGGCTGGTACTTCATCACGAACTGTCCCACCTCTTCGCCCGGCACGTAACTCATCTCATAGATCACTTCTTTGCAGGTCACCTTGCCCAGTCGTCGCTGGCATGCTGGCGCAGGGATATCACGCTCGATCACCTGATAGACGCGCGGGAAGTAAGGCTGTACGGAGGCTGGTAGAGCACGTAAATAGTCCACCTGCTTTGCCGCTTTTGCGAAAGGCGGCAGCATCACCCCTTTTCCGCTGGCACTCCATTTTGCTGCGGTTAACGCCTCGCTCAATATTTTGCGCACCACGATTTCTTTGCTTTCGTCGCGCAGAATAAACATGGTCATCGACTCGCTGCCGCCGTTACAGAACTGCAAAATATCTTCGCCCTGGTTCACGTAAGAGTTAATCGTGCTGCACAGCAGGCGCCTTCTCAGCGCGTAGTTGAGGACTTTTTCGTTGTCATCGGTAATGTTAGAGGTCGAAAAAAGCTCCAGGTTATCCAGCGCCGGATTGGTGCCTTTTTGCCACACGTCGGAAAGTGCTACCACCGAAGTGATCTCGGTGTGGTATCCCTCATTAACAATACGCCCGGCGTCCAGCGCTTCCCCTAAAGAGAGGATATTGAGATTGCAGTTGAGGTTTATCGTGAACTGGCCCGAGCTTTGCTCGTCGAGCATGATTTTAAAGGTGGCATCCGTCAGATCTTTTCTTGCCTGAATGGGCGTGCCGGACAAAGAAATCACCGGCACTGAGGCTTTTTTCAGCGTGCCAACAAATTCCGTCACCAGCTGCCAGGAAGAAGGCTGTGAAGCACCCGGCGTGTAATATTGCAGCGCAAAATCCAGCACGTTGCCCAGCGTCGCCGCGCCGGACACTACAAGAGAAACAAGCCAGCCCAGAACATCTGACGCGCCAAGGTAATAATTGTCATTGTGCAAGATTGACGGGCGCAGCTTCTTCATCAGCGCCATCAAAATGACCTGATGCAGAATACGGCTCAGCGCCATAATGCCGGTGGTCGGTTTCTGCTGGCGGTTAAACAAGAAGCTGTCGAGAAGATGCGCAATAGAGAGGCGTTCACGAATGCTGTCTTTAATACTGAGCGGAAGCTCAGCCGTTTCAAAGTCATACAGGCTTGAGAACACATCGTGGTTACTCATGCTATCCAGCCCGGAAAAATAGACCACCGTATTTTCAGGATGCTGGATATTGTCCGTCGTTTTGTAATAGACGCCTCCCTCGCGGGATAACACTTTCAGCTCGGCGTAGACCGTGGTCGCTTTTTTCCCTTCCCCCACCAAATCCCGTTTAAGCCTGGCTGACAGCACCAGCTCGCCGTTATCGAGATCGATAAATTCCTTATAGCGATAGGTATTTTTGAACACGCGCTCCATGTTTGAATAGTAAAGGTCGTTTTTGATCGCCGGGTTTTCAATCTTTGCTTTGATAAGCTGGATAATTTTGTTGTACATCATGTCATTAGCAAAGACTTTGCTTTGCGCCAGACGGAAGATCTCTCTGAGGGCATTGAACAACAATTCATTATTGTTCTGGTTAGCGATCGCCCCCGATACGACGCAGGCATCGAGGATCTCCGACGTTTCTTTCTGGGTACCGGAATAGGCAAAGAAAGGCGTACGCATATCGTTATCCGCCATCAGCCTGACCGACTTTTCGCCCGGCCCAAATTCAATGATGTAATCCGCCTTCATTTTATCGGCGATCTGGCAGGTACACTGAGAGCTCATGACTTCATCGACAATCGCCAGCACGCCATGCCTGATATCCTCTGCCGTCGTCAGCGTGCCCGCGCCGTTGTTTGAAATAACGGCGGTATGCGGCGTATGGAAAACAATATGATTTTGCACCATAAACTGCTCCAGCACGCCGCGCAGGCTGCTGAGATGTTTGGCATGGGTCAGGAAGCGGGTCGGCGGCTTAAGCTGAACCAGTTTAATCTGCGGGTAGTTTTTTAAAAAAAGTTCAAAAATAGGTTTAATACTGGCACGGATATAAATATTCACCTGCGTCTGACTATAATATTTATGGACGCAAATATCCGCACAGTCAAACTGATTGCCGATCGCATCAAGCGTCTCGTTCAACTCAGAATATTTCCCGGAAATAGCGGAAACGTAATAAGGTTCGTCAATAAGCACCTGCGTTTTTAAATCCTCGGGATAATAGTTCAGCACCGACTGGCTGAATGCATCCTGGTGTTCTTTTTCCGAGGCGAGGAGAATAAGCGGTGTAAAGAATTGGGCGATCTTCGCGCCATCGGCATAGCTCAGCGAGCCGCTTGCTACCGCGGCGGTGATCATTCCGAAACTCTCACCGGTATAGGCCAGAACCTGAACGGCCAGATTTCTCTCACTGGCACGGGAACGCAGATTCGCTTCCAGCGCCAGGCTGTGAACCAGCATGGCGGCACCAATAAATCCCTGCTGCTCCATACGCTGCTGCGGATAATTCTGCTCGCGGAGAATCAGTTTTTCCGGGGCGTCAGGGAAACCCAGTGCCGCGGCAGCATCTGAATAGATTTTTTTAACTAAACGCGAGCCGTTTTTTAATAATTCATCATCCAGATTCTGATAAGCCTGGCGACTCCCCAACCCCGGGAAGAAACCAATAATATTATTGCTGTGCATTGCTTCATTTTCAATGCATCCCATTGATATGTTATTTACCATTTTGTAAAGCCCTTCTTAAAATATTATCCGAGCTATGGATGTTAAATGCGGCGCAAGCGCGGGGAAATACGGCCTGAATTAACCGGCCGTATCCCTCAGTAATGAATGCTCGCTAATATCAAAACATGCAGAAAAGAGAATTGGGAGAAGCTTTATCCCTGCGCTTTTGCTTTGTCGGCCGGGGTGGCCGCAACGGTTCTGGCGCTGGCGGAGAAGAGAACGATAAAGGCAAACAAAGACAGACCCGCGCCAACCCAAAGTGGGGAGACAAAACCATAGCCGCTTTGCAGCGCCATGCCGCCCAGCCAGGCTCCCAGCGCATTACCGATGTTGAAGGCGGCGATGTTTGCGCCCGATGCCACGTTTGGCGCATCGCTTGCGTGGCTCATAATACGCAGTTGCAGACCCGGCGCGGTTGCCAGACCCACGGTTCCCATCAGCAGCAGGCAAATCACGGTCATAATCTGGCTGTGTGCGGTCAGCGCGAAGACGGCCAGTACGGCAGTGAGCAGCAGCAGGATAATCCCTAAGGATTTGTTCAGCGATTTATCCGCAGCTTTGCCGCCATAAATATTGCCGATAAAGGTCCCGACGCCAAACAACACTAATAACCACGGCACGGTAGAGGTCGCAAAATGAGACACTTCGGTCAGGGTAAAGGCGATATAGGTAAAGCCGCCGATCACCGCCCCGAATGAAAGCACGCTCACCAGCGCAGAAATCCACACCTGAGGGCGACGGAATACGCCAAACTCACGGGCAAGATTCGTTTGATCGTTCGCCTGAATCACCGGAACCAGCGCACGCACGCCGATCATAGTGATTATCCCAATCACCGCCAGCGCCCAGAAGGTTGAACGCCACCCCATTTCCAGTCCGAGGAAGGTGCCGAGCGGCACGCCAACAATATTCGAGACGGTCAGGCCAGCAAACATCAGGGAAATCGCGCCCGCTTTTTTATTCGCCGCGACCATATCCGAGGCCACGACTGCGCCAACGCTAAAGAACGCACCGTGGCACAATGCAGCAACAATACGTCCCGCTAATAGCGTGTCGTAGCTGGTAGAAAGCGCGGACATTAAATTACCGGCAATAAATAAGCCTAAAAGCAGCAGCAGCGTTAAGCGACGCTCCATACGAATCATTAACGCCGTTAAGCCGACGGCACCAATCGCAACGCTTAAGGCATAACCCGAGACAAGATAACCTGCAACCTGTTCAGTCACCTGGAATTCAGCAGCAATTTGTGGCAGCAGACCGACAATACCAAACTCTGTCAGACCGATCCCAAATGCTCCCAGCGCTAAGGCTAAAAGTCCGATAGGCATTTACTACTCCTGTTCATTTAGAGGAAATATAATTAATCAAAGCTATTATTCGGGCGATAGAAATCCACTCACTTCTTCATTAAAGAAATAAGTGCTACTCTTCTCGGCGAAAAATAAGCGTCGGGATGTGTGAAGATATATTCTCGTGAGTCTTTTTTAAGCCAAAATGCCCGCAAATGCAGACTTTTCGCCTTGACTCGTTTGAAGGGATGGTACGAAGGTGTAATCTGTAGTTGAAATGATTTTGCGCTATACCAGGTATTACTATGACTAATCTCAGGAAACTCGACCTCAATCTTTTGCTGACGCTGGACGCCCTTTTGAAAGAGCCCAACGTGACCCATGCGGCAAAAACATTGAACCTGTCTCAGCCATCGGTGAGCGTTCATCTTGCGAAGCTGCGGGAAAAACTTGATGACCCGCTGTTCCTTCCTGGTCCGCGCGGTATGCGGCCTACGGCCAGAGCGGAGAGGCTAAAAGAGCCGCTTAGCCAGGCGCTTGAAATGCTAAGCCAGGTCATTGCCTCGCCCGGGCCTTTTGAGCCAGCGGGGTCCAAACGCACCTGGCGAATCATCGCCGCCGACTACTGCCAGGCGGCCGTCATTATTCCTTTGCTGCGCAATCTGCGTGTTGAAGCGCCGGACACCAAGCTGGCAATATTAGGGACAACCCCTTCAAATATAGCCAGTGCCACCGAACATAATAAAGTCGATTTGGTATTTCATATTCGCGAAGAATCGCCGCCGGGATTACGCAGCCGAACATTATTTTCTGAAAATTACGTATTAGTCTGCCGCGCAGGCCACCCTACTTTGACGAAAAATCCCGGACTGAAGCAATTCCTTGAGCTAGATTACGTGATGGTTTCTCCCGATGGTGGAGGTTTTGTTGGCAATACCGATCAGGTGCTTACCTCGATGGGATTAGCCCGTAAGGTGGTGCTTTCCGTGCCCCATTTTATGTTTGCCGTTTCCGTTATTTCGCAAACCAACCTGGTGGCCATGCTGCCTTCCCGACTGGTGAAAGATAATCCTCTGCTCCAGGCCTTTGAGGCACCGATAGATATTCCGGGGTTTGAAATGAATATGATGTGGCATGAAAAACTGCACCGGGAACCCTCGCACAAATGGCTGCGCGAACTGATTATGCAGTCCATACCCTGAAGGCGACACGTCGATTAAACAACACGCATCCCAGAGCAAGCCCGTTTCCGGTATACTGTGCCAATTAAGCCGTTCTTCTTAGTCTTTTGGAAACCCAGTAAGCCATGCTCAGTTATCGCCACAGCTTTCACGCCGGCAACCACGCCGACGTACTGAAACACACCGTTCAAAGCCTGATCATCGAATCTTTAAAAGAGAAAGAGAAACCGTTCCTCTATCTCGATACCCACGCAGGCGCAGGCCGATACAAACTGAGCGGCGAACACGCCGAGCGCACCGGTGAATATCTCGAAGGCATCGCCCGCATCTGGCAGCAGGATGACCTGCCCGAAGAGCTGACGCCGTACATCAGCGCGGTGAAAGCCTTCAACCAGAACGGCCAGCTGCGTTACTACCCAGGCTCGCCGCTGATTGCCCGTCATCTGCTGCGCGAGCAGGACAGCCTGCAACTTACCGAACTGCACCCGTCGGATTTCCCGCTGCTGCGCTCGGAATTCCAGAAGGACAGCCGCGCCCGCGTTGAGCGTGCCGATGGCTATACCCAGCTTAAAGCTAAGCTGCCGCCGGTGTCCCGCCGCGGCCTGATCCTTATCGACCCGCCTTATGAGATCAAAACCGACTATCAGGACGTGGTAAAAGGCATCAGCGAAGGCTACAAACGTTTTGCCACCGGCACCTATGCGCTATGGTATCCGGTGGTACTGCGCCAGCAGATCAAACGCATGATCCGCGAACTGGAAGAAACCGGCATTCGCCGCATCCTGCAAATTGAGCTGGCGGTACGTCCGGACAGCGATCAGCGCGGCATGACGGCCTCCGGCATGATCGTCATTAACCCGCCGTGGAAGCTTGAGCAGCAAATGGCGAACGTGCTGCCGTGGCTGCACAAAACGCTGGTGCCGACGGGCAATGGTTCCACCACGCTTAGCTGGATCGTGCCGGAATAAACCGGCTATTTATTCAGAGCCACTGGGGCGCCCGTAGCGAGTTCTGCGGGTTTTTCCTGCGGGTTCTTTTTAATCTTCACCACGCGTTCTGATTCCGGCTCGTTTTTTTCCACGGCCAGGCGCTCAGACTGCCCGATAAAAGATCCGCCAGGGCGAACGGAAAGCGCGCCGCTGCGGCTGATCCCTTCCATTTCACCGTGTTCGTGAATCTCTATGGATTCGCTGACACAGGTCCCCTCAACGCGTCCGTTGATAATGATGCATGGGGCCGTAAATTCCCCTTCCATAAAACCACCTCGCATGACATACAGAATGCCATCCTTCAGATTGATTTTGCCGAGTATCTTCCCGTAAACCTGAATATCACCTTCTATTTCGGTGTTGCCCGTAAATACGGTATTTTGCGCAATGATGGTACAGCGGCGGGCGCTCTGAGCACCCTGCGCGCTCTCGGCCGAGACGGCGGGGGTAGAGGCAGAAGCGTCAGCAGGCATATTTGCAACGGCCGCAGCCGTTTCCTGCGTTTTTTTTCTGAACATGGAAAATCCTTTTTTATAGCAAAACGAGTACAGAGCGATAGCAACCGCAAAGACTGCGGCAATGAAGAGAACCTCACTTTGCCATGCAAAGACATGGCAAAAGAGGATCAGCAGCCAGCCCACCCATACCAGCCACAGCAGCGTATTACCCTTGCGGCGAAGTACCTTCTTCATATCAGTAAGGAAAGCGGCAGATAACATACGAGTAAATGTCTAAAAACGTCGGTTTATTAAGAATAAGACGGGTATAGTTAATCAATCTAAAACAAGGCATCCTTATCCTTCCTGCGCGATGAAATGCTCGCGAAAAGCAGTCTATCCTGGGGATGATCACGCTCACCAGAAAATGGTTAGTGATATTTTCTGAAATTATACCCCAGGATAGTCTCATCCTATCGCAGTCATAGAGCTACCCTTTGCGGCTTTATCGGCGAAAGCGCTACAATCCAGGCAATTGATGCTCTAACTTATGGAAACCTGCAGATGACCAAACATTATGACTACCTCGCCATCGGCGGCGGCAGCGGCGGTATCGCCTCCATTAACCGTGCGGCAATGTATGGCAAGAAATGCGCACTTATTGAAGCTAAAGAGCTGGGCGGCACCTGCGTAAACGTGGGCTGTGTACCGAAAAAAGTCATGTGGCATGCGGCGCAAATCGCCGAAGCGATTCATCAGTACGGCCCTGACTATGGTTTTGACACCACGCTGAACAACTTCGACTGGGATAAGCTTATCGCCAGCCGCACCGCCTATATCGACCGCATCCACACCTCTTACGACAACGTGCTGGGTAAAAACAACGTCGATGTCATTCGCGGCTATGCAAAATTTGTGGATGCGCACACCGTTGAAGTCAACGGCGAAAAAATCACCGCAGATCATATCCTGATTGCGACCGGCGGCCGTCCGGTTCACCCGACTATTCCGGGCGCGGAATACGGCATTGATTCCGACGGCTTCTTCGCTCTGCCAGCGCTGCCAAAACGTATAGGGGTGGTAGGCGCAGGCTATATCGCCGTAGAAATCGCAGGTGTTGTCAACGCGCTGGGGGCTGAAACACACCTGTTCGTGCGTAAGAATGCCCCTCTGCGTACCTTCGATCCGCTGATCGTGGAAACGCTGCTGGAAGTGATCAACACCGAAGGCCCGACGCTGCATACCGAAGCCATCATGAAAAAGGTGGAGAAAAACGCCGACGGCAGCCTGACGCTGCATCTGGAAGACGGGCGTACCCACACCGTAGATTGCCTGATTTGGGCGATTGGCCGCGAACCTGCGACGGACAACCTCAACCTGGCCGCTAGCGGTGTGAAAACCAACGCTAAAGGCTACATTGAAGTCGATAAATTCCAGAACACTAACGTGCCGGGTATTTACGCCGTGGGCGATAACACCGGCGCGGTAGAGCTGACACCCGTTGCCGTTGCGGCCGGTCGTCGCCTGTCTGAACGCCTGTTTAACAACAAGCCAGATGAGCATCTGGATTACAGCAATGTGCCAACGGTCGTGTTCAGCCACCCGCCAATCGGCACCGTGGGCTTAACCGAGCCTCAGGCCCGTGAGCAGTATGGCGATGACAACGTGAAGGTCTACAAATCCTCCTTTACCGCAATGTATACCGCCGTCACCTCTCACCGCCAGCCGTGCCGCATGAAGCTGGTTTGCGCGGGGCCGGATGAGAAAATCGTCGGCATTCACGGCATAGGCTACGGCATGGATGAAATGCTGCAGGGCTTTGCGGTGGCGCTGAAAATGGGGGCCACCAAGAAAGACTTCGACAACACCGTTGCGATTCACCCGACCGGTGCTGAAGAGTTTGTGACGATGCGCTAAGCGTCGCAAGTAAGCATAAATGAGTTGAAAGGCCTGATTTTCAGGCCTTTTTTATTACCGGAACGGCCTGAAAACCTTAGCGTATCGCGTTATAAATCGCCTGCTGAATAGTAACTTCGCTCTTATCTACCGGCTCGCCTGCCCTGCCCTGCGCTTTGGCTTCATTGAAGCGTTTTTGCTGCGCGCTCTGGCGCAAAATGGCTCTTTCAAGCTCCTCATGCTGGCGCCTTATCACGCCCGGCGTACTGCAAAACGTTTGCAGATACTGTTTGCGCATCGAGGTCAGGCTTTGCCCGTCTTTCATCGCCTGGCTGAGGGTATTCAGCATCCTTCGACAGGGACGAGCCTCATCCATTTGCGGGCGGTATTGCAGCAAGGTTGCCAGCGCATCACGGTAGTCTGCGGCTAAGGCGGATTCCGCAAAGGAGACTTTCCAGTTCATTCCCCCCTCCATAAACAGCCGGATAATGCGCGAATCCCCACGCGTAATAGCCAACCGCAGGCTATTTTCGTCCCAGGCGATCCCCATATTGGCCAGTATGTCCCTGGGGCTTTCTTTTTCTGGCGCATGTTCAGTCGTCATTTCCGTGGTGACCATGCGTGGCGAAACCGCATCCGGAGCCGGGCGTGCCAAATCGCCGACAACAAATAAGCCAAAAATAACCGCACCAAATACCGCTGCCCCTAAGAGGGCCCAAAGCGCTACGGAGGCCGTCTCTGCGGCAGGATGGCGCTTACCGGCAGGACGTAATTCAGGGCGCTCAATGGCGTCTTTGACCTCTTCGTTATCCCCGCCGCCTGCGGCATGTTTTGCCTGAGCCTGGGCGATAAATGCCGCCAGCCCCGCCTCATCCCCGACAAGCAGGCCGCCGGGATTAACCTTAGTGCGCCCTTCATCAAAGGCACGCTGAACCGGCGCGGTGGTTTCGCGGTAATAATTATCCAGCAGAGCAATCTGTACCGTGCTGAGATGACGCTGCTGCATGAGGTCGTTACGGATCTGGCGCACATCATCAAGGAAAGTTTGCAGGGTTTTGCGGGTGTCGATAAACAGGCTGAGCTGGGAAGCGTTTTGATATAACGTTGCGTAGTGGCGGGCAAATTCTTTTTTATCCACCAGCAACAGCGCCAGCTCGCTAAAACGCATCCCGCTGAGAATGTCCCCTCGCTCGGCGTTTTTTAGCCAGCGCCGAACTTTATCGCCGCCAAACTGCGTTTTCAGCTGATTCACCAGCTGAGGCTGGCTGCTCCAGGCATTATTGATTAAACCGCGAATCATCAGTTCCAGCGCCCGGAGCTGTCGCTGCGCCGTCTGCTGTAACGCAGAGCCTTCCCCAGACAGCTCGGTGGAATAACCAAGAAGAGGCTGCTTGCTGCGCACAAGCTCAAGGTAGCGGACGAAGCGTAGCGCGGAGATAAGCTGATTGTCACTCACCTCCTGCCCGCTTTCGTACTGCGGCACCAGCTGCTGCAAATGCCGTAATAACAGCGTGAACTGCGAAATCTCAGCATCATTCAGATTCAGTCGGCGCGCCACCGCAGCCCAGCTTCCCATCCCCTGACGGGCCTGCTCAAGCTGCTGGAAAAACCATTGCGGATCTTTGCCATCGGCGGCACGAATATTCAGTAACGGGAGAATTTGTAACGACGCCTGACGAATCACATGCAGGCAAGTCTCAAACTTATCCCGTACAGCCAGGGCGTTGCTGGTCATGATTATCCTTTATGATTTCAAGGGCGAATGAACGCCTGACGCGACCCGGTCGCGCCCTCCCTCGGTGAGGGTATTTTTATACTTATTCACTGTCGGGCACAGATGTGCCATTTCACCGGAGTGTAACGCGCACAGCAGCGGGGCAATGCCAAAAAAAGAGGGGGAAAATTAAGCGTTTTCCAGCACATGGCTCAGGGCTTCACCTGTCTTGCGCAGCGCAGCCTCAGTGGATGGGTTAACGGGCAAAGCATAGTTCAGACGCAGGCAGTTGCGATATTTCCCCGATGCGGAAAGCAGCGAACCGGGTGCCAGATGGATATTCTGTTCCCGCAGCGCGCAGCAAATGGCCATCACATCAATGTTTTCTGGCAGTTCCACCCACATCATAAATCCCCCTTGCGGGCGGCTCACGCAGATACCACAGGGGAAATATTGTCGCACCCGGCAGGTAAACACATCGAGATGACGCTGATACTGCTGGCGCATGCGACGCAGGTGGCGATGATAGTGCCCGGCACGGATAAACTCCGCCACCGCCAGCTGAGAAAAGGTGCTGGTGCTGCCCGTTACGATATATTTCATATGCAGCGCGCGGTCGCGATAGCGCCCAGGCACGATCCATCCCACACGCAGCCCGGGCGCCAGCGTTTTTGAAAACGAGCTGCACAACAATACACGCCCTTCCAGATCGAGGGATTTGATGGTCATCGGGCGCGGGTATTCATAAGCCAGCTCGCCGTAAACGTCATCTTCGATGATGGCGATATCAAACCGCTGCGCAAGATTCAGCACGGCCCTTTTACGCGCCTCCGGCATGATAAACCCGAGTGGATTATTACAGTTAGCCACCAGGATAACGGCCTTGATGGGCCACTGCTCCAGCGCCAGTTCCAGCGCTTCCACGCTAATTCCCGTGACGGAATCCGTTGGTATTTCAACAACCTTGACGCCAAAAGCACGCAGCATCTGCATCGTACCGTGGAAAGACGGAGACTCTACGGCCACAATATCGCCGGGTTCGCAGACCGCGCGAATGGCAATCGACAGCGCCTCATGGCAGCCGTTGGTAATAATAATGTCGTCGGCGTTCAGTACGCATCCGCTGTCCAGCATCAGGCGTGAAATCTGCTCGCGCAGCGGACGCATCCCATACAGGCTGTCATAGCCCAGCAGGTCTGGCTCCTGATACTGGGCGATTTTGCTCAGCTCCCGCCACAGCGGCTTGATGGTCGGGGGCGTCACGTCCGGTGCGCCGCCGCCAAAGGCCACCATCTCGCCCTCTTCACGCGCAACAAGCTGCTCCAGCACCGCGTCCCACTGGGTGATCTCAACGGGCCGCTGCACCGGACGGGTGAGGGGCGGCACCGGTGGCTGCGCCTTGCGTGGGCTGACGAAGTAGCCCGAACGCGGCTGGGGAGTAATAAGCTGCCGATCTTCAAGAATATGGTAGGCCTGCTGAACGGTGCTGATACTGACGCCATGCTCGCTGCTCAGGCTGCGTACCGAAGGCAGCCGCTCACCGCTGCGATACAACCCCTGCTCAATGCGATCCGCCAGCAGGGTGGCCAGATGTTGGTAACGCGTCATGCTGTATCCTCACCATTAACCATACAGAACCGAAAACCAGTACAGAGTGCTGGAATAAACGCCATTCAGTTGCTGTTTTAGCGCTTCTGTATGTTAAATAAAAGTGATTTTTGAATCTGTATGCCCTCTGTCTCACGGCGCAAGATAAAGGCCGGATACGAAGAGGAGCAAAAGTCATGGGCTACGAAGAGAATCGTCCTTACCAACCGTTTTATGGCCTGGTGATGATTTATCAGTATTTCCGGCAAAGATGGCTGCATCGTCAGACTGCCCGCGCATTAGAAAAGTTAAGCAAGGAACAATTACGCGACATTGGGCTGACACCGGATGACTTATCTCGCTGGAAATAATTCTGGCTGACGGCGCTAAGTATTGGCGCCGTTATTTTTTGTCGATCACAATGAAGGACATCAACCTGACGCTAACAAGGCCTGCAAATGTTTCCCCTGTCTACCCCCCGCCTGCACTTAACGCCCGTCACCGAGCAGGAATGGCCCTGTTTCCTGCGGCTACAGCAGGATCCTGAAGTAATGCGCTATGTCAGTGACGGCAGAAAAGAAGATGAGATTCGCCATACTTTTAACGCCCGCCTTGTCCCCTGGGACATCCACAGTCGCCACTGGCTGTGTCTCGCCCTTCGCGACAGGCAAAACGGCAGGCTCATTGGCTTTACGGGCTTTGTACGCGAGGAGGAAGATCGGGCTGAAGTCGGCTATCTGCTCGATCCTGCGTTTCACGGACAGGGTTACGGCGCTGATTCTCTTTATGGGATATGCCAGTTTGCTTTCCGCCAGTGCGCCATACGAAAGCTCACGGCGACAGTGACCGCAGGCAACATCGCCTCGAAAAAAACGCTGGAAAAAGTGGGCTTTCAATGTGAAGGCGTGCTGCGTGAAAACTACTTCCTGGGCGGCGTCTGGCAGGATGACTGGATTTTCGGGCTGCTGGCGCACGAGTTCCGATAGCGCAAAGGCCGCACAAAGCGGCCCATAGGTGATGGCGTTTCTCTCTTCCTGCGCGCACGTTTACAGGAACATCCCGCCTGATACCTCGATACGCTGTGCGTTTGCCCAACCCAGCTCATCGCTCAGAATGGCCGCCATCGCGCTGCCGATATCGTCCGGTTGCCCCACACGCCCCAATGCGGTCTGGGCGGCAATCGCCTTGCTTACCTGCTCGTTATCCCGCACCACGCCGCCGCCGAAATCTGTCGCTATGGCCCCCGGCGCGATAATGTTAACCCGAATGCCGCGTGAACCCAGCTCCTTAGCCTGATAGCGCGTCAGCACCTCCATCGCCCCTTTCATGGCGGCGTAGGCTGCCTTGCCCGGCAGGGCAAAGCGGGTAAGGCCGGTTGAAACATTCAGGATACGCCCACCCTCTTTAAGCAGCGGCAGCAGGTGCTGCGTCAGGAAGAAAGGCCCCTTCAGGTGAATGTTCATTAATTCATCAAACTGCGCCTCTGTCGTTTTTTCGTACGCCTCATCCAGGCCGGTACCGGCATTGTTTAATAAATAATCAAAACTGTCCCGCTGCCAGACGTGTAAGAGCTGCTGCTTCACTTCAGCGGCAAAAGCTGCAAACCCTGCGCTTTCAGCGACGTTCAGCTGAATTGCCACCGCCTTCACGCCTGTTAGCTCAATTTCCCGCACCACTTCCAGGGCCTCAGACTGCCTGCTGTTCCAGGTCAGAATAATATGGACTCCCTTCCGGGCCAGCTTCAGCGCCGCATTTCTCCCTAATCCACGGCTGCCGCCGGTCACTAACGCGATAGTTTGACTCATGTTTTGCCTCGTTGATTGCCGTTCGGTGATTGAGATAAAGCTTATTAGCTGATAAAAAATCAATAAATAGCGCTCATTGCGCATCACTGTTTCTCTCGCGACAACAATGGGTGAAAGAAGTGGATAAAATACAGGCAATGCAGCTGTTCATCAGAGTAGCTGAACTGGAGAGTTTTACCCGCGCGGCCGGGACGCTTGGCCTGCCTAAAGGGAGCGTTTCCCGCCAGATCCAGGCCCTGGAAAGCGCGCTGGGCACGCGTTTGCTCTATCGCACTACCCGTCGCGTACAGCTCACGCAGGACGGCATGGTCTACTACGAACGCTGCCGCGATCTGCTGGCCAACCTTGACGAACTGGATGGTCTTTTTTTGCACGATCCTTCCACCATCAGCGGACGCCTGCGGGTGGATATGCCAGTGACGGTGGCAAAGACTCTCGTTATGCCGCAGCTCCCGGCATTTTTGCAGCAGTATCCCGGCATCGAACTGGAATTAAGCAGCAGCGACAGGCTGGTGGATGTGGTCCGGGAAGGCTTTGACTGCGTAGTGCGCGTGGGCCAGCTCAAAGATTCGGGTCTGGTAGCACGCCCGATTGGCAAGCTGACGATGATTAACTGCGCCAGTCCCGATTATCTGGCGCGTTTTGGCTACCCGGATAACCTTGCAGATCTCGCCTCTCACGCCGTCGTGCACTATGCCCTGAACCTCGGCTCCCGCCCGCAGGGCTTTGAATATCTTGATGATAAAACAAGTGCATGGGTGAAAACCGGCGGGGTGATCACCGTCAACACCACGGAAACCTATCAGGCAGCCTGTCTTGCCGGACTGGGAATTATTCAGGTGCCGCGCGTGGGCGTTAAGGCGCTGCTAAAGAGCAAACAACTGGTTGAGATCCTGCCGCAGTATCGCGCAGCACCTATGCCTGTATCGCTGCTTTATCCCCATCGTCGTAACCTGTCCCGACGGGTGCATTTGTTTATGGAATGGCTGACTGGGGTGATGAAAACCTATGTAGATTAGCGTTCCGGCTATAATTTCCTTAAGATCCAGTCTAAACATAAGGAAAATTTAATGACGGATAACCAGGACAAGCGACCTGCCGACACGCTCGATTACGAGCCAGTCGCCCAGTTTCAGACGGAACCAAAACCCGCAACCGAGCCTGCCGGGCAGGAAAATGGGGCGGAGCCGCTGGTCAAACTCAAAACCAGCAACGCGGCGGTCAACAGCACTATCGCCACGGTGAATAAAACGGCGCAGCGCCCGATGGTGGCGCATCTGCTGCGCGCCACCGAAAGGTTTAACGATCGTCTCGGCAACCAGTTTGGCGCGGCGATCACCTACTTTTCGTTTTTATCGCTGATCCCCATCATGATGGTGGCCTTTGCGGCCGGGGGCTATATCCTCGCCTCGCATCCCACCCTGCTGCAGGACATCTTCAATAAAATTCTCGCCAACGTCAGCGAACCCACGCTTGCCGCCACGCTAAAAAGCACCATTAACACCGCCGTACAGCAGCGTACAACGGTTGGCCTGGTCGGCCTGTTGATTGCGCTTTATTCGGGCATTAACTGGATGGGGAACCTGCGTGAAGCCGTGCGTGCCCAGTCGCGGGATAAATGGGAGCGTAATCCGCAGGACCAGGAAAAGTTCTGGGTAAAATATCTGCGCGATTTTATCTCGCTGATTGGCCTGCTGGTCGCGCTGATTGTGACGCTCTCAATCACTTCTATTGCCGGTTCGGCGCAGGCGACCATTATTAGTTTCCTGCATCTGGACGGCATCGACTGGCTGAAACCGGCCTGGCATCTGATCGGTCTTGCGATCTCCATTTTTGCCAACTACCTGCTGTTCTTCTGGATTTTCTGGCGTCTGCCGCGCCACCGTCCACGTAAAAAAGCGCTGATACGCGGCACCTTTATCGCCGCCATTGGCTTTGAAGTCATTAAAATCATCATGACCTACAGCCTGCCTAAACTGGTCAGCTCGCCGTCCGGCGCGGCCTTTGGTTCGGTATTAGGGCTGATGGCATTCTTCTATTTCTTCGCCCGCCTGACGCTGTTCTGCGCGGCCTGGATTGCGACCGCGGAGTACAAAGACGATCCGCGTATGCCCGGAAAAACACATAAATAACGCCCAGTGATCCTCAGGGCGGATAAGCTCTGCGCCATCCGCCCTTTATCCCCGCAGCGGTGGGTGGCGCTTCGTTTATCCTCCCCTGCAAATAGCCTCTCTTGCAATCACAGCACATAAAACCAACCTGTAACTTTTATTTAACCACAAACTAGTTTTATCCACTGATTTATGAAATATGTGAAGCATTCCATAGAAGTTTCTCTTCGGGACTAAAAATTATCCACTTAATGCACAAGTTTTGCACAGCGGCGGGCCGGGCCGCGCGTTGAAATCCGGCTTTTGCTATGCGTAATATGGCCGTTCGTTCGTCATATAAATAAGAAAAAATTATGCAAGCATCCATCGCCACAGCTATTGATAGCGAGACTGACGCCACGCCGGTCAACTCACGAGGAAAAGTGGTCGTTGCCTCTCTGGTTGGCACCGCCATCGAGTTTTTCGACTTCTATATTTATGCCACCGCCGCGGTGATTGTCTTCCCGCATATCTTCTTTCCGCAGGGCGATCCCACGGCGGCAACGCTACAGTCGCTGGCTACCTTCGCCATCGCGTTTATCGCCCGTCCTATTGGTTCCGCGCTCTTCGGCCACTTCGGTGACCGCGTAGGCCGTAAAGTCACGCTCGTTGCTTCTCTACTGACCATGGGCGTGTCCACCGTGCTTATCGGCCTGCTGCCGGGCTATGAAACCATCGGCGTGCTGGCCCCGATGCTGCTGGCGCTGGCGCGTTTCGGCCAGGGGCTGGGACTCGGCGGTGAATGGGGGGGTGCTGCGCTTTTAGCCACGGAGAACGCGCCTGCGCATAAACGCGCGCTGTACGGCTCTTTCCCACAGTTAGGCGCCCCAATCGGCTTCTTCTTTGCTAACGGCACCTTCCTGCTGCTCTCCTGGCTGCTGACCGACGAGCAGTTTATGTCCTGGGGCTGGCGCGTACCTTTTATTCTCTCCGCCGTACTGGTGGTGATTGGCCTGTACGTTCGCGTCTCGCTGCATGAAACGCCGGTGTTCGCAAAGATCGCGAAAGCGGGCAAGCAGGTGAAAGTGCCGATGGGCACCCTGCTGAGCAAGCACCTGAAGGCGACCATTCTGGGCACCTTTATCATGCTCGCCACCTATACGCTGTTCTACATTATGACGGTCTATTCGATGACCTTCAGCACCGCGGCGGCGCCCACAGGCCTGGGCTTCTCGCGCAACGATGTGCTGTGGATGCTGATGATGGCGGTGATTGGTTTTGGGGTGATGGTGCCGGTTGCGGGCTATCTCGCCGACGCCTTTGGGCGTCGCAAAAGCATGATCGTGATCACCAGCCTGATGATCGTCTTTGCGCTGTTCGTCTTCCCGCCGCTGCTCGGCTCCGGCAACCAGGCGCTGGTGATGGCCTATCTGCTGATTGGCCTGAGCCTGATGGGGCTGACCTTTGGCCCAATGGGCGCGCTGCTGCCCGAGCTGTTCCCGACGGAAGTACGCTATACCGGTGCGTCATTCTCCTATAACGTGGCGTCGATTCTGGGCGCATCCGTGGCCCCGTACATTGCCACCTGGCTGCAGGCTAATTACGGCCTGTTCTATGTGGGCGTCTATCTGGCGTCGATGTCCGTGCTGACGCTGATTGCGCTGCTGCTGTCTAAAGAGACGCGTCACCAGTCGCTATAAAATAAGACGGCGCGGTATAAGCCGCGCCGTTATTCAAAAACCGTCAAAAAGAAAATCTACCGCACCTTTAATCTCCGCCCTCCAGGGCATCGCACTGCCGACTTCTTCGCGCAGAATGGCTGTCTCCACGCTGGCCATTTCATGGGACATCACGATAAAGGCCTCCCCTTCGACTTCAACAACAGGGCATATTCGTTCTGGTAATTGTGCCTGCGCGCTGGAAAGATGATGTACAAAGCACGTACTGCACACGCGTGCTTTGTACACTATATAAGCAGGCTATATGCCAGATAAGCTTACTTCTTCATCTGCCCGATGATTAGACGTGAGATAAATACAGGGTTTCCCTTGAGATAATTATGGGAAAATCC
>CAMLJN010000019.1 GCA_946480445.1 uncultured Buttiauxella sp. | reverse complement strand
CACCGTGAATCAAATACCCTTCAAATCAGTATCAAACAATTTTCGCGGCTACACGGAGACTCTCAAAACCAACTGCGTCATCATCATGGATAACATCATGGGATCCATGTTGAGCACATCCCGCACCGTAGGATGATGCGTGTCTGCAGGCAGCGCCCCCGTGAGCTTACGTAGCGCGTTATCTGCTTCCTGCAAACTTACGTGCCCTGCGCGTTTCACCCGATCATCATCGTCATCAAGTAGCGCTAACGCATGAAGCTGTTTTCCTAATGCACCGCTGGGTATGTGGGGTGTCTGGACGCGAGCGGTGAAAGGAAGCTGGAAAGTCTCACCGCTGGCGGCAGGGGCACCGTCAATTTGTATCCGACTCATGTTCGTCTCCTGTTTTACTCAGGCCCGCTAGTGCGCGTCGGCGAATTTCCGCGACTTCCCTGTTCTCCTGCTGCTCTGTACCGCACACCAGCAACGCTGCCCGAAAGGCTTTGGCCGCCAGCGGTAAATTACCGCAGGCGAGATAACACTCCCCGGCGGCACAGGGGACCTGTGCCTCCGATACTCTTATTTTCGCGGCACGCCCGTAGGCGTATATGGCATCCCCCCAGGCACAGTCCGCCTGGCAGCAGGTGCCCAGTTCAAACCAGTATTCGAAGGACCATGCGTCGTAAAGGGTCAGTAGCTTAAAGATCCGGGCCGCTGAACCGTATTCACCCGCGCATGCCAGCTGTCGTGCATAGCGATAAAGCACATCCAGATCGCCACTGACATCTGTCTCAAACAGCATGCGCAGCGCGCCGCCCCGCTGTAAAAATCGCAATAGCGTTTCTGTTTCCTGGGCATCCGTGTTCATCATCAGTACATCTTCTGTGCAATCATGCTGAGTAAGTCACCCCATTTGCTGAGCAAGCCGGTCATCTGGGTAATGACGGCATTGATCTCCTGAGTCATTTTTTGAATGCTCAATTGTCCCTGGGTCATCAGATCGGTATCGCGGTTTGCGCTGTTATCGAGTGCCGCTTTAACAGCCTGTAGCGACCCCTTATCCAGCCCGTCAGTACCACCGTGCTTGCTGATGTAATCATCAATCGTCATGCCATCGACCAGAATGCCGTTGTCGCGCATATATTTGACGACATCATCAGGTACGGGCTTGCGGGTTTTGTCGTCACCTTTGGCCGCGTCGGCAATAACCTCATCCATGCGATTAGACATATCCTGCGTATCACGTGCACGATTAGTACTGGTATTTATCTTTCCAAAAAGAGCATTGGCAATTTTTTGCAAAACAAATTGCAGATTATCAAGAACCGAAAACCCGTAGGCGAACGGATTACTCATATCCTGCGCATCAGTAGCTGTATTATCACCCGCATAGTTCGTCTTGATATTCGATGCGGATAAACCCGGAGTGTTAAAGTCAAAATTATTACCTATTGATAGATTCCCACTCATATTTTCACCTCAGCAGCGTTATTTGTTATTAACGAGATTGTTGAGCCGCGATTGCAATTGTTTCAATGCAACACTCAACGCCTGCATATCCTTTCCGGCCTGACGCTCCAGTCCCGCAACCCCTTCCGGGATCAAGGCCTGCAGGTCGCTTAGCTTTTTCGCGGCAACAGGGTCAGTGGCGGCATGCGCCACCAGCTCAGCCATCGACTGTTTCAGTTTGGTGAAGTTTGAATAGCACTGACAAAGCCGAGAATATTCTCGCTCCATTCTTTTTTGTTCAGCCGTAATATTTGTTTTCATCATCATGCCCCATCGTTTACGAAGCGTTTATCAATACGCACAAATTTTTTAAAGAGACGGGTGATTATTTCCATTCTGAAACCCTTCAGGGTTTACAGGTTGATTGTGATAACGGTAAGCGATCACCTTGATAATATCTTCAGCCTGAATGACCGCTTCCAACAATAAGGTAAACTGCTTATATTGTTCCTGGGTGGCAGGTCCTTTCATTGACTGCAACAGGCGTATTCTGGCGGCGGCAAGCAGTCTTAGTCTGTCCTCAGCCTGCTCGATCGAGTCGCGCACGCTATCTTCTAAATAGGTCAGCGTAGGCATAATGTTATGTACTCAAAAATTGAAGGGATAGTTAATCAGTGAGTCAGCAAACCTGAGCGTTACCGCCTTGTCGGTAAGGGCAATGATTTCACCGCCGTCCGGCAGCTGGCTTCCCGTCCTCAGACGTTCACCGTCCTCCAGCAGCAGGTAGAGCCCTTGTCGGCCATGGACAATTGCCGCAATCGGCGAGGGGAAGTGTTGAGCGCCTTCGCCTGAAGGCGACACATTCTGATAACTCAGGACAATGCCGGGGAATTGTTCGCGCAGCTCGGCCAGCAAATGCGCTAAAGATTGCTGCTGCTGAAGGTTCAGCACCCCGCTGATGACAAACCCCTGACCGACAGAGGTCACGCTTAGGTTCCCCGCAAGCCCCTGGCGCAGCAGCGCAGCAATGAGCGTGTTGCTCTGGGTTTCATGAAGATTGTCGATATGCAGATGTTTCAGGCCCGGAATACTGGCCAACTGCTGCTGGATGTCGGCCCAGCGCTTGCCCATGGTGATATCGGCGTTAATGCTAATATCACCTGGTGCGCTGCTGGTCACCTCCGCATTATCGTATCCGGCCTGCGTCAGCACATCACGCACCTGCCTGATAAGCTGGTCGGAGCAAACCACGTTATCATGGTAAAGCACTCCCCAGGCGCTCAGCTTTTCGCGAATGCTTTGTAAACTTTCGCTTTTTTCGCAGTACCCTGAGAGCTGAAGCGTGCCATCCTTGTCCCATGTTGTAGCCACCTGCGTAAGCCCCGTTTGCCTTAGCAGTTTCGCCACCTGGGAGGTTATGCTGGGCGGCGGCGGTAAGTCCTGACTATTGAGCAGCACAATCGCGATTGCGCCCATGAACAGCAGGCACGCCAGTGCCAACCCCCATAAAAGGACTGGCCTTCGGCCAGGGAGCTGATAGCGGGATAAATCTGCGTTGTGCTTGCCATAGGCCATCGTCAAACCCAGCGCCTGCACAATACCCTCTTCGGGCAATGGCTTGTCCGGGTTATGCCGCCGACCATTGACCCGCACCGGAGCACTACCGGCATGAATCATTAGCCCCGCTGCCGACGCCGTCAACTCCAGTCTGTCGCCGCCACATAGCGGTACACAGAGATCGCAGTCGCGCTCCCCGACCGACAGGTGCCCGTCAGCGAGCCAGACTTCGCGCCCTTGCAGCACTCCGCCGAGTAAACGGATTTTCCATTCGCTATCCATGAGTACCGTCGCTATTGGCTACGGTGGCTTTGATCAGAAAGAGCCGGATGACGCTGTGGGTCTGGTTAAGATCGTTGCGGAACAAATGCCCAATCACCGGGATATCCCCTAATAGTGGGATTTTATTCTGCGACTGCATCTGTTTATCCTGCTTAAAGCCGCCCAGCAGCAGGCTCTGTCCAGGGTGCAGGGTGGCCTGAGAAGCTATCTCTGAATTTTGCACTTCCGGCAAAGGCTCATTTTGGCTCAACGGCGGATTTTGCTGACCATCCTGAATATTGAGGCTCAGCATAATATTCTGCTTGCCCTTCTCCTCTAACAGGCGAGGCGTCACCCTGAGCAGCGATCCGGTGGTGATAGATTCCAGTTTTGCCACTTTGTCACCCTGCAGCTTGGTGTAAAACGTAATGTTTTTATCCAGCACAGCCTGGATGTTATTGAGCGTCACCACAGACGGTTGCGACAAAATATAAGCGTGGGAGTTTTTCTCCAGCGCCACCAGTCGCGCCATAAAATTGGATGTGTTACTTATCACGGTGGAGAATCCCCCGCCGGCAGGCGAGTCCGGGCCGTTAAACGAGAGAGTACCGCCCCCCAGAGACAGCGCCGCGCTCCAGTCAATACCCAGCTGGCTGATATCTCCGGCATCGACATCTATAATCGTGACGGAGATTTCTATCATCTGTGGCCGCTGGTCCAGCTCACTGATAAGCTTGCGATAACCCGCCATATTCACTGAACGATCCCGCACGATAACGGCATTTTGCCGCGGATCGGCAGAGAACATCGGTAAACCTTGTGTGGCCGCTGAACTGGCACTCGCCGTCGGAGCACTTCCCTGGCTCATATCGCGCAGCACGCTGACAATCCCCGGCACGACGACGGTTTGATCGCGATATTGATACCGGTCATCCACCGCCGTGGCATACTTCAGCGGAAAAACAGTCAGGCTTACCGCATCGTCCCGGCGATGGGTCATTTCCGCATCCAGCATTGATGCTAACTGCGTAATACGCGCGGTGCAGGCAGGTACACCAGTAATATCCAGAGCGTTAACACCCGGAATAGTTCGTGCTTCACAACTATTCTTCGCTGGCACCTCTCGTTTTCGCAGATAACGAATAAAAGTGCTGGCAGGCAGAGTGTTCAGTGTAATAACGCGATGGGCCACTCGTGAAGAGGGATAGACAAACAGCGTATTGCCATCCAGATAGGTGACCAAATTATATTGAGCGGTGAGTTTGTTTAATATTTCTACAGGCGAAGAGGGAGGAAGAGTGCCACTGAATGTATCCGCGATAGCGGGGTCGATGATGATTTGCGTATCATAGTTTTCAGCCAGATTTTTTAATACAGCGGCCAGTGAGATTTTACGTGCACGCAACGAAAAATCAGTTCCTTCCCAGGCTAAATTTTGCGCATGAGCAAAGATACATAAAAAAAGCGCAGGCACAGCTATCACTCTATTTAATCTCATAGCGGCCTCACATACTGCTGTTTTTTTGACAGACGATGACGTTTGCCAAATATCGTGTCAGAGCCAGATGTTTTTCAATTTTAGCGGCCATATCTTCACCTGACATACTTTTGTCATAATAGCAACACAACCATCCGCCCTCTGGTATTAGCTGTAAGGAGTGGTCATGAATATCGGGGCAGGCGGCAAGCAACAGCGTGATATACCTCACGGTTTTCAGCGGAAACTGGTCCCGGCTGCCAATAAATATGGCCAAAACCAAAGACAGCGTACACAAATATCCACGCGCCGTTCTGTCATCCAATTTCATCAACATAATTGCATCGTCAGATGAAATACGTAAGCTCTCGACCAGCGGGATCTTTTTTAATTTATCGAACATAGACAGGGCCTCCTGAATCGTTGCCATATTCAGTTAAAGCCCCTGGGGTGTACATCAGTAGAAGACCTGATACCTTTTCCCTGACGTCTTGTCATCATATTCACTTACAATTTCACACACTGCTTTTCCGCTGCGTTTATTACTCTTGATATTAAATGAAGTTTGTTCGCGAATTTAGCATAGGATCGCACTTTCATATTTTCGCACCACTAAGCCTGATAACTTTCCTTGTCGTGGAACCACCTAAGGACAACAATAATGAAGAATCAGCATTCCCTGGTGGGGAAATTAACGTTACTGATATCTGTTGGTCTGCTAATTATTTGGCTGATTACTATATTCACCACAACCTATGTTTCTTTAAATCAGAGCCGTCGGCGAATTATTGAAAATTTATCGCATATGTCTCGCCTGCGAGTGAAGTTAAGCAACCATCGTTTTGAAGGCGCTTAGCGGGATGCGCTGGTCCTTGCACAAAGCTATGGCCTTTACCACTATGAGCCCGAGAATATTCATCCGGCAGCAAAAAGTGAAAGTCGTTATTTTCCTGTCGACACAGGTATCTGTATTCCACAGGATAAGCAGGCTCAGGATCTGAACTTCATCCAGGCCTACGGCACCGCCGGTCAGACCTACTATCTTGATAGTTTTATTCTTGACCGTCGCTACGGTATTTCTCTTCTTCCGCCACTCGATCACTCCCCTGACTATTTTGTTCGCCGACAAAACGAACTGTGGCAATTTCCGCGCCGCGCAACTCATGACAACCTGTTCTGGGGAAAGCCTGAATATATCCCCGGCACCGGCTGGAGCGTCTCTATTGCGGCGGCGGGCTCTCATGACATATTGATTGGGCTATCGGTTAAGCTTAACGACCTGCTTTCCTACGGCCATAACGTCTCCGACAGCGATATCAACCTCTGGCTTGATAAGCACAATCAAATTCTGCCCTTCTCCGACCTGGCGGAGAACAACAGCGAAAGGCTGCAAAAGCTGTTGCTGAACACTCATCTCCACGACGGGTGGCAACAGATTCCTGGCTATCTGGTATTACGCTGCGAGCTAAAAGGTCCTGGCTGGCAGCAGGTCATCTTGTATCCGACAAGTGGGGTGCTAAAACGCGCACTGAAAATAGTGGTGGAGCAGTTGCCTTTCGCACTTACCACTTTGCTGCTGCTGGCGATCATGCTCTTTTGGCTGCTTCACCGCTACCTGGCTCGTCCGCTGTGGGACTTCGTCGATATCATAAAGAAAACAGGACCGGACAGCCTTTCCGTCAGGCTACCCGAGAATCGTAACGACGAGCTGGGATGCATTGCCCACGCCTATAATTTGCTGTTCGATACCCTACACGAGCAGTATTGCAACCTGGAGAATACCGTCGCCGAACGCACCCGCGAACTGACAATAGCTAAACAGCAAGCTGAGCAGGCGAATAAGCGTAAAAGTAGCCATCTGACGACGATAAGCCACGAGCTGCGTACGCCCCTGAGCGGCGTACTGGGGGCGCTCGAACTTCTGCAATTAACCCCCATGAGTGATAAACAGTCGCAGCTGTCCAATACGGCCAGCCAGTGCACACTTTCTTTACTCAGTATCATCAATAACCTGCTGGACTTTTCACGTCTTGAATCCGGACAGCTGTCGTTACATGTCGAAGACACCCCGATACTCCAGCTATTGGATCAGGCAATGCACACCATCCAGGGACCAGGGCAAGCCAAAGGTTTAATGCTGAAAACCTTTGTTGGTCACCGGGTGCCACTTATCCTTGAGATTGACGGCACCCGCCTGCGGCAAATTCTGATTAACCTGCTGGGCAATGCCCTGAAATTTACCGATAAGGGTGGCATTTGCCTTAGCGTGAAACGCAGCGATGATTATCTGATTTTTGCCGTGAGCGACAGCGGGCGAGGCATTACCCTTGCCGATCAAAAAGCCGTATTCGAACCCTTTTTCCAGAGTCAGGGGCACAGCCAGGGAACCGGTCTCGGCCTGACGATTGCCTCTAACCTCGCGAAGATGATGGGGGGATGGCTGGAATTGCGTAGTACCCCAGGGCTGGGCACCTGCATCTCCCTGCTGCTCCCGCTCGGTAACTATCATGAGCCCGAGCCGCTGGCTGGAGAGATTGCCGCGCCGCTGGCCTTGCATCGCCAGCTCTGTGCCTGGGGACTGACGTGCGAGATAGCCAAACAGGAGAGCGTTTTTAGTTCTGACGATCTGTGTTTCCTGCCGGGAAAACTGCGTGAGCTCGTGATGCACACCCTTTCAGGAGAAGCTAGCGGTGGTGCCGACCCGCTCCCGGTGCAACCCTGGAGGCTACGTATTCTGCTGGTGGATGATGCAGCGATAAACCGGGATATTTTTGGCATGATGCTGGCTTCACTTGGCCAGGACTTCTCTCTGGCAGCGAACGGCGAAGAGGCGCTGAAGCTGGGCCAGCAGCAACGATTCGACCTGGTACTGATGGATATTCGCATGCCCCAGATGGACGGCATGGAGTGCGCTCAGCGCTGGCGAAAAGATCCCCTGAATCAGGACGCAGACTGCATGATTATGGCGCTCTCGGCCAATACCGCCCCCGAAGAAATCAGCCGCTGTAAACAGGCTGGAATGCAGCATTATCTGACCAAACCCGTCTGCCTCAACCAGCTGGCGAACGGTATCGCCATTGCCGTGGAGTACCAGCTAGAGCGCGATATCCCTCTACAGGAACAGGACCACACCGCAGGCCATGCGCTGCTACCCATGAACGATGCCGATATGCGCCAGAAAATACGGGATTCGTTGCAACACTTGCTTTGTGAACTCGAACAAAATCTGAGCTCGCTGCCGAAAACCACTTCCTTGTTGCATACCTTAAAAGGGTGTCTCGGCCAGGCGGGATTAAGCCCTCTGGTATGCAGCGTCATTGATATGGAGAACCGTGTGCAGCATGGCCTGCCGTTAGCGGCAGAGGAGATCACCGAACTTCGCCACACCCTGAATTTAGCACTGGACGCTTAAATCAGCTCCGGCCAGTGAGGCCGTCTATCAAGAGGTAATACAAAATGCACGATCATAGAATCCTGCTGGTCGACGACCATGAACTGATTTTCAACGGCATTGTTAACCTGCTCGCGCCTTATCCGCGCTTTCAGGTCATCGCCCATATTGACGACGGTCTGGAGGTTTACAACGCCTGCCGGATCCATGAACCGAATATTTTGGTGCTTGACCTGGGGTTACCAGGCATTAACGGGCTGGACCTTATCCCACAGTTGCGCCGCCGCCTGCCGGAAATGGCCATTCTGGCCTATACCGCGCATATGGAGGAAATTATGGCGATACGCACGCTGAGTGCCGGTGCCATGGGTTATGTGTTAAAAAATAGCAGTCGTCAGGTACTTTTGGCGGCATTACAAAGCGTCGCGGTGAAAAAATGCTACATCGACCCGGCGCTGAATAGGGAAGCGATCAACGCGGCGCTTAACGTCAAAAATGAGAACACAGAAATACTCACGCCTCGCGAGCGGCAAATTCTGAAACTCATCGCCGACGGTTTTACCAACCGACTGATCGGCGAGCGACTTTGTATCAGCGTCAAAACCGTGGAAACACATCGGCTCAATATCATGCGAAAACTGAATGTACATAAAGTCACAGAGTTACTTATCTGTGCGCGGCGATTGGGGCTGACAGAGTAAGCGCCTCGCCTTGCCTGTAACAGGATGTATCCCGCTTTCACCCGATCGTTGTCAACATGGCTGTCTCCTACGATGAACTTCTCATTCATCAAGAGAAAAAAAGCTTATGAGTATGACCATCGGCACCACCTCTGGCATCAACGAACTGCAATTGCAGGCTATGCTGACCGGACAGCGAAAGGAAGCCACCCACCTTAAAGGCTGGGAGGCATCCAAAAATTTCTTTATAAAATTACTCAATCACCTGCCGGGGATGAGACTGGAGGAGCTTCACTGACACTTAGATGTTGTGGATTCTCAAAGAGGTTGAAGGGGGCTACATGTGAAGGATGTTTGCCGCGAAAACGTTGTGTCGTAAGCCTGCGATTACAACCGGAAAGCCAACTACGGCGGCATGGCATCCTCCAGTATTAAGCGCGTGAAAGAGCTGAGTCAGATATAAATGACCCTGTAGATAATTCTGTGTAACTGCCACTCTATTAAAAGCGATCGCTCAGGCGGTCACCGAACTCAATAATAAAAGGCCTTGTTTTTGTTCGCAGGCTTCACCATTTCGCAAGCTTTGGATGACAAAGGTTTGCCTGCTGCTTTCCCCGTCATATAAGATCCCCTGTACAGTTAAGCCCCAGATTAACTCACGCAGAAAACCGCCTTTGCTAACCCGGCGGATTTTCATGATTTTTTATGAGGTAACGTGATACTTAATGAGAACAACAAAAATTACAAATTACTTTAAATTCAATGGAATAATAAAAGTATGTCGATGACTGACAACAAAAACCTGGATTCCCACACGCCGATGATGCATTGGTGTGTCAGCACTGTTTAATAACAATTATTTTCCACCATCGAATAAAAACCATACTTTAACCTACAATTATGTAAGCATCTGATTTTAAGAGCATTGTTTGCTGTACTCATCCAGCGTTATACTCCCTCTGTTTTTCCATATCTCTAATAACACAGGGCATCTCCATGAGCCGATACCATGTATCCAGCAGTGAAGGCCAGTATGAGAAAGACTCTGGCGAGCAGGTTTTGGCTAACAAGCTGGGGATTGCTGCTTCCGATGATATGGATGAAGCGGAACTTGTCCTGTTAGAACAACTCTATCAGTCCGTTTTTGAAGAACAGTTCCCGGAAGGACAGCTCAGCGTAGCCATGCTAAAAAGCTGGCATCGCCGCTGGCTAGGTAACATCTACGAATGGGCGGGACAAGAAAGAGCGGTTAATATCAGCAAAGGCGGCTTTATGTTTGCCCCTTCAGCGCAGTTGCCAAAACTGCTGAACGAATTCGACACTAAGTATCTGGCTCAATACACACCGTGTAGCGGCATGGACGAAGAACAACTCATCACCGCTATCGCCATAACTCATGTCGAGCTGATACTCATCCACCCATTCAGAGAGGGAAACGGACGCCTGTCGCGACTGCTAGCCGACGTGATGGCCGTTCAGGGTGGGTACAAACCGCTGGATTACCAAAGCTGGGAGCAAAACAAATCCCAGTATATCTCGTCTATCCATGCTGGTGTATCAATGGACTATGAGCCGATGAAACACCGGGTCAGAGAAGCATTAAGAAGGGATTAAACCGCAAGACGTAAATGAGCGAACTTTTTGCGAGTCGCTTCAAGGGAAGCTTCGATCTTCGCGGAGGACTGCCCCGTTTCAACAGCCGTAGATGTTGCTACTGAGCGAACGATGTCGGCACGAGATGGCTTTACGTAGGTTGCCTGCGTTTTTTTGTTGTTACCCATCACGGTTCCTCAACTCTTAAATGTGTAATCTATAAACATTATACCAAAGTTTCCACACGACTTCACATGCTCCATGTAGTCTGGCGTTTTCGAGGAGCTATCGCACCTGACCTGCTCCCCCGCTTATTAACACACCGCAATGTTAGTAATGTCTTCATAAGCCACCTGAGGACATCACCATGAAGAAGCGTTTTTCCGATGAACAAATCATCAGTTTCCTCCGCGAAGTTGAAGCCCTGGTTTTCCCCATATAGGCCTTGTTTTTGTTCGCAGGCTTCACCATTTCGCAAGCTTTAGATGACAAAGGTTTGCCTGCTGCTTTCCCCGTCATATAAGATCCCCTGTACGGTTAAGCCCCAGATTAACTCACGCAGAAAACCGCCTTTGCTAACCCGGCGGATTTTCATGATTTTTTATGAGGTAACGTGATACTTAATGAGAACAACAAAAATTACAAATTACTTTAAATTCAATGGAATAATAAAAGTATGTCGATGACTGACAACAAAAACCTGGATTCCCACACGCCGATGATGCAGCAGTATCTGCGCCTGAAGGCCCAGCACCCTGAAATCCTGCTGTTTTACCGTATGGGAGATTTTTACGAACTGTTCTATGACGATGCCAAACGCGCATCGCAGCTGCTGGATATTTCACTGACCAAACGAGGCGCTTCCGCAGGCGAGCCTATCCCAATGGCTGGCGTGCCGCATCACGCGGTAGAGAACTATCTGGCCAAGCTGGTCAATCTTGGTGAATCCGCCGCCATCTGCGAGCAAATTGGCGATCCGGCCACCAGCAAAGGGCCGGTCGAGCGCAAAGTTGTACGTATCGTGACCCCCGGTACCATCAGCGATGAAGCCCTGTTACAGGAACGCCAGGATAATCTTCTGGCGGCTATCTGGCAGGACAGCAAAGGGTTTGGCTACGCCACGCTGGACATCAGCTCCGGGCGTTTTCGCCTGAGCGAGCCGGAAGATACTGAAACCATGGCGGCAGAACTGCAGCGCACCAATCCTGCCGAACTGCTGTATGCCGAAGATTTTGCCGAAATGCGCCTGATTGAAGGCCGCCGCGGCCTGCGCCGTCGCCCGCTGTGGGAGTTCGAAATAGAAACCGCCCGCCAGCAGCTCAACTTGCAGTTTGGCACGCGAGACTTGACCGGTTTCGGCGTCGAAAACGCTCATCATGCTTTATGCGCAGCAGGCTGCCTGCTGCAATATGTGAAAGATACCCAGCGCACCTCCCTGCCGCATATTCGCTCTGTCACTATGGACAGACAGCAGGACAGCATCATTATGGATGCGGCCACCCGCCGTAACCTTGAGATTACCCAGAACCTCGCAGGCGGCTTTGAAAATACCCTGGCTTCGGTGCTGGACTGTACAGTGACGCCCATGGGCAGCCGTATGCTCAAGCGCTGGCTGCATATGCCGATCCGCAATCTGGACGTACTGAAAAAACGCCAGAGCACCATTGCCGCCTTGCAGGAGCGCACGGCAGAGATCCAGCCCGTGCTCCGGCAGGTAGGCGACCTGGAACGTATTCTTGCACGGCTTGCACTGCGCACAGCCCGCCCTCGCGATCTGGCGCGTATGCGCTATGCCTTCCAGCAGCTGCCTGAACTGCGTGAGATGCTGGCCGACGTTCCTACCGACTATGTGCAGACGCTGCGTGAAAGCATGGGCGAGTTCACGGAACTGCGCGAGCTGCTGGAGCGGGCGGTAATCGAATCCCCACCCGTTCTGGTGCGGGATGGCGGCGTGATTGCGCCAGGCTATAACGAAGAGCTGGACGAGTGGCGCGCGCTGGCCGACGGCGCTACGGATTATCTCGATAAGCTGGAGATCCGCGAGCGGGAGCGGCTGGGCCTCGATACACTGAAGGTCGGCTATAACGCCGTGCATGGCTATTTTATTCAGATTAGCCGTGGCCAGAGCCATCATGCGCCGATCCACTATGTTCGCCGCCAGACGTTGAAGAATGCCGAACGCTACATCATCCCGGAGCTGAAAGAGTACGAAGACAAAGTGCTCACTTCAAAAGGCAAAGCCCTGGCGCTGGAAAAACAGCTCTACGATGGGCTGTTTGATATGCTGCTGCCGCATCTGGAAGCCCTGCAACAAAGCGCCACGGCGCTGGCTGAGCTGGACGTGCTGGTGAATCTGGCTGAGCGAGCCTGGAGCCTGAACTACAGCTGCCCGCAGTTGACCGATAAGCCGGGCATTAAAGTGGTGGGCGGGCGTCATCCGGTGGTCGAGAAGGTCCTGAGCGAACCCTTTATCGCCAACCCGCTAAACCTCTCTCCGCAACGCCGGATGCTGATCATTACCGGCCCTAACATGGGCGGTAAAAGCACCTATATGCGTCAGTCAGCACTGATCGCCCTGCTCGCGTATATTGGCAGCTTTGTACCCGCGCAGCAGGCAGAAATCGGCCCAATCGACCGTATCTTTACCCGCGTGGGCGCGGCGGACGATCTGGCCTCCGGACGTTCAACCTTTATGGTGGAGATGACCGAAACCGCCAACATCCTGCATAACGCCACGGAGCACAGCCTGGTGCTGATGGATGAAATCGGCCGCGGAACCTCAACCTATGACGGCCTGTCGCTGGCCTGGGCATGCGCTGAAAGCCTCGCCAACCGTATCAAAGCCATGACGCTGTTCGCTACCCACTATTTCGAGCTGACCACGCTGCCGGAAAAAATGGAAGGCGTGGCGAACGTGCATCTGGATGCGCTTGAGCATGGCGACACCATAGCCTTTATGCACAGCGTACAGGAGGGGGCGGCGAGCAAAAGCTACGGGCTGGCCGTTGCCGCGCTGGCTGGCGTGCCGAAGGACGTTATCAAGCGTGCACGGCAGAAGCTGCGCGAGCTGGAAACCTTGTCCAACAATACGGCCGCCACGCAGGTAGATGGCACGCAGATGTCGCTGCTTGCGGTTGCCGAAGAAACCTCTGCTGCGGTAGAAGCGCTGGAAAATCTCGACCCGGATTCTCTGACGCCGCGTCAGGCGCTGGAATGGATTTATCGTCTGAAGAGTCTGGTGTAGTTTTTACCCCCGAACGCCCTCTTCCCGGAGGGCGAACAGCGAAGGCTGAAAGACAGCCATAAAAAAAGCGGCGACCAGGGTCACCGCTTTTTTATTTGAAACGTTGTTTATTCGCGGAACAGCGCTTCGATGTTCAGCCCCTGAGTCTGCAGGATTTCACGCAGACGGCGCAGACCTTCAACCTGAATCTGACGAACACGTTCACGAGTCAGACCAATTTCACGGCCCACATCTTCCAGTGTCGCCGCTTCATAGCCCAGCAGACCAAAACGACGGGCCAGCACTTCACGCTGCTTGGCGTTCAGTTCAAACAGCCACTTGACGATACTTTGCTTCATATCATCATCTTGCGTGGTGTCTTCCGGGCCGTTGTCTTTCTCATCCGCCAGGATATCCAGCAACGCTTTCTCTGAGTCACCCCCCAGCGGGGTGTCTACTGAGGTAATGCGTTCGTTAAGACGCAGCATCCGGCTGACATCATCAACGGGCTTATCCAGCTGCTCGGCAATCTCTTCCGCACTTGGCTCATGGTCAAGCTTGTGGGAGAGCTCACGAGCAGTACGCAGATAAACGTTAAGCTCTTTTACAATATGAATCGGCAGGCGAATCGTACGGGTTTGATTCATGATTGCCCGTTCGATGGTCTGACGAATCCACCAGGTTGCGTACGTCGAGAAGCGGAACCCGCGTTCCGGATCAAACTTCTCAACCGCACGAATCAGCCCCAGGTTGCCCTCTTCAATCAGGTCCAGCAGAGCCAGACCGCGATTGCTGTAACGACGGGCAATCTTCACCACCAGACGCAGGTTACTTTCGATCATGCGACGGCGGGAGGCGACATCACCGCGCAACGCGCGGCGTGCAAAATAAACTTCTTCTTCGGCTGTTAATAAAGGGGAATAGCCGATCTCCCCGAGATAAAGCTGAGTTGCGTCCAGCACACGCTGTGTAGCGCCCTGTGACAACAACTCCTCTTCGGCAATGTCGTTATCACTGGGTTCCTCGTCTACAAGGGCTTTCTCATCAAAAGCCTCAACTCCGTTCTCATCAAATTCCGCATCTTCGGTTAAATCATTAACTTTCAGCGTATTCTGACTCATAAGGTGGCTCCTACCCGTGATCCCTGGGCAAAACACCAAAACTTACGTGCTTTGCCGGTTTATCGCTGCGGCAAATAACGCAGCGGGTTTACGGATTTCCCCTTGTAACGAATTTCAAAATGCAATCTTGTTGAACTGGTTCCGGTGCTACCCATGGTAGCTATCTTCTGCCCCGCCGTGATTTCTTGTTGTTCCCGGACCAGCATTGTCTCGTTATGGGCGTAGGCACTCAGGTAATCATCATTGTGTTTAATGATGATCAGATTACCGTAGCCACGCAGTGCGTTACCGGCATAAACCACGCGCCCTGAAGCGGTCGCGACGATTGCCTGTCCTTTACTGCCTGCGATATCGATCCCTTTATTGCCACCTTCGGTTGCAGAGAAGTTTTCGATGATCTTGCCGTCAGTCGGCCAACGCCAGGTTGAAATTGGCGCGCTATCGGACGTGCTGCTGGCGGTTGCTACGGTAGAAGAGCTAACCACAGGAGCCGTAACCGGTGCTGTGACGGTTGTCGCAGGCACCTTATTGTTAGGCAACATTTTGTTAGCACTCTGTTCACCTGAGTCCTCAGAATACGTAATTGTTGGTTTAGAAGCAACCACCGCGCTGGTGTTTTGTGCAGCAGGATTGTTCACGCCTTGCGCACTGGCATCCGCCGCGGTAACCGCATTTCCACCGGTAATCGGTGTGCCGGACGCGCTGCCAACTTGCAGGGTCTGACCGACCTCCAGACCATAGGGTGCGGGAACGTTGTTGCGCTGTGCCAGGTCACGGAAATCGTTACCGGTGATCCAGGCAATATAGAACAGCGTATCGCCGCGCTTTACCGTATAGGTGCTGCCGCCAGCATAGCTGCCTTTCGGAATATTCCCATACTGACGGTTATAAACAATGCGCCCATTCTGAGTCTGGACAGGTTCAGACTGCACAACCGGCTGCGACTGAACGGATTGGGTTTGCATCGGCTGAATCGTTGGTTGCTGTACCGGCTCAATCTGAGGGGCCTGAACAGGCGTCGACATTTTGGGCGGCGGCGTGACTAACATGCCACCAGAAGCGTTGCCGCCAGAGCTGGCGTTACCCCCAACGGCGCTGATAGGTGCCTGGTTCTCGTTGCTGCTACAGCCGGCCAGCCACAGGCTCACCAGCGATAACGCCGCTATGCGACGTAAAGTAAAAGTTGGGCTTCCCGCGCTCATGTATCCCCCGAAAATGAAAACAACCACATGCTAATGAAGTACGGCAGAATTTGCGCTGGCTAAATTACGCCAATGCCCTGATAAAAAAACAGGAAATGTCCAGGTTATGCCAGCTCGCCCTTGACTAAGGGTACAAAACGAACCGCTTCTACCGTATCAATAATGAATTCGCCGCCGTGACGACGAACGCGTTTTAAAAACTGCCGCTCATCGCCCACCGGAAGCACCAGAATACCGCCCTCATCCAGCTGCGCCAGCAGCGCCGTTGGGATTTCAGGCGGAGCAGCCGTTACAATAATAGCGTCAAATGGCGCCCGGGCATGCCAGCCCTGCCAGCCATCACCGTGACGGGTAGAAATATTGTGCAGATCGAGCTGCTTCAGACGACGCCGCGCATGCCACTGTAGCCCTTTAATGCGCTCCACCGAGCAAACGTGGTGCACCAGATGGGCCAGAATAGCGGTCTGGTATCCCGAGCCGGTGCCAATTTCAAGCACTCTGGAGTCCGGCGTCAGCTCAAGCAATTCGGTCATACGCGCAACCATATAGGGCTGCGAAATCGTCTGCCCTGAGCCAATCGGCAACGCCGTATTTTCCCAGGCTTTGTGTTCAAACGCTTCGTCGATGAATTTTTCCCGTGGCACCTGCGCAATGGCCTCAAGAACCTGTTCGTCCTTGATGCCCTGGGCACGAAGCTGAATGAGAAGAGATTCTACGCGCTTGCTTACCATTGCCCGGCGACTCCAGCTTTGGTTAACCAGCTGCTGACCACGTCGTGAGCGCTATGCGCGGTTAAATCGACGTGCAGCGGCGTCACCGAAACATAACCCTCATCCACGGCCGCAAAGTCGGTATCCGGGCCCGCGTCGAATTTGTCGCCCGGCGGGCCAATCCAGTAGAGCGTGTTGCCCCGCGGATCTTCCTGCGGAATCACTTTATCCGCCGGATGGCGGCTACCGCAGCGCGTAACGCGGATGCCTTTAATCTCCTCGAGAGGTAAATCGGGCACGTTAATATTGAGAATGCGGCCGGTGCGCAGCGGCTCACGCGATAAAGCGCGTAAAATGGAGCAGGTTATCGCGGCGGCGGTGTCGTAGTGTTTATAGCCATTCAGGGAAACGGCTAAGGCCGGAAAACCTAAATGTCGGCCTTCCATCGCCGCGGCTACCGTACCAGAATAGATAACGTCGTCGCCAAGATTGGGGCCTGCATTTATGCCCGCCACCACCACATCCGGACGTGGACGCATTAGCGCGTTGACGCCAAGGTAGACGCAGTCCGTCGGCGTCCCCATCTGTACGGAGATATCGCCGTTGGGCAAAGTAAAGGTGCGCAGGGAAGATTCAAGCGTCAACGAGTTCGATGCGCCGCTGCGATTACGATCCGGTGCCACAACCTGCACCTCCGCAAATTCTCGCAGCGCTTTAGCCAGCGCCTGAATGCCTGGCGCGTGGATCCCGTCATCGTTACTCAGCAATATTCGCATAGTCACCTGGCGTGTTCATCAGTTCCCTTACAACACTGGTGGCGAAGCTTCCGGCAGGCAGCCAGAAGCTGACCTCAACGGTGACATCGTCCCACCAGTTCCAACGTAGTTCTTCCGGTTTTACCAGCATGGCGCGGCGTGCGGCCTCTACGCGTTCACGCACCAGCAATGCCTGTAAATCAGTTTCCTGCTCAACGCACTGCTGTTCAAAGGCCAGCGCGCTGTTTAACGTCCCCCACGCACCATCGCCCGGAAGCGGCGCCGTTATCAGCAGCTCGCCGCTATCCACTCTTTGCTGTAAGACGGGGAGTTCCTCTGCGGTCGCCACAAACCAGCTACCGCGTCCTGCCAATTGTAGCGCATCACCATCAACAACTTGATTAAAGTCCGGTTTTTTCAGTCTAAGGCTAACGATTTGATTAAACAACGCGCTACGGGCCGCAGACAAATAAAAACTGCGTTTATTGCGATCGCGAATCGGAGCATTAGTCTGCGCCCAGCGCCGCGCCTGATTCAGGTTGTTACCCCCGATCCCAAAACGCTGGCTGCCAAAATAGTTCGGCACGCCGTCTTTTAATATCGCCTTCAGGCGTTGCTCCAGCTCTTCACGGTTGCCAATCTCACGCAGTACCAGAGTGAAATTATTCCCCTTCAGCGCGCCGATACGCAGTTTACGGCGATGGCGTGCATATTCCAGCACCTCACAGCCTTCAAGCTGGAAAGCCTTCATGTCCGGCATCTCTTTGCCCGGCAGACGCACGCAGAACCACTGCTCAGTGACGGCGTGTTTGTCCTTCTGCCCGGCAAAGCTCACCTCACGGGCGTGTACTTTAAGGAATTTTGCCAGGGCGTCGGCAACAAAGCGTGTATTACAGCCCTTTTTCAGGATCCTCAACAGCAGATGTTCACCGTCGCCATCCGGCCCAAAGCCGAGATCCTCAATAACGACAAAATCTTCCGGGTTGGCTTTCAGCACCCCGTTCCCTTCTGGCTTACCGTGCAGCCAGGTCAGGTTTTGCATATCCATTACGCGCTCGCCTTTTTATGCAGTAACGCAACTGCTTCACAGGCTATGCCCTCGCCACGTCCGGTAAAACCCAGTTTCTCTGTGGTGGTGGCTTTGACATTCACATCATCCATATGACAGCCCAGATCTTCCGCAATAAAGACGCGCATCTGTGGGATATGGGGCACCATTTTGGGCGCCTGGGCGATGATCGTCACGTCCACGTTGCCGAGCGTATAGCCTTTAGCCTGAATGCGTCGCCAGGCCTCACGCAGCAGTTCGCGGCTGTCCGCGCCTTTGTAGGCCACATCCGTATCCGGGAAAAGTTTGCCAATATCGCCGAGCGCTGCTGCACCAAGCAGCGCATCGGTCAGCGCATGCAGCGCTACGTCGCCATCTGAGTGAGCCAGCAGCCCTTTCTCGAACGGGACACGCACGCCGCCAATAATAATCGGGCCTGCGCCGCCAAAAGCATGTACATCAAAACCATGTCCGATACGCATTACAAATTCTCCGTTTGGTTTAACCGCGTGAGGTAAAACTCAGCCAGCGCCAGGTCTTCGGGACGAGTCACCTTGATATTATCGGCACGGGCGTTAATTAATTCCGGATGGAAGCCACAATATTCAAGCGCTGAGGCTTCATCGGTGATCGTAGCCCCTTCGTTCAGCGCGCGAAGCAGGCAGCTACGCAGCAGTTCGAGAGGGAAAAGTTGAGGCGTGAGCGCATGCCAGAGGTCTTCACGCTCAACCGTATGAGCAATAAGAGGCGCGCCCGGTTCACCGCGCTTCATGGTATCGCGCACCGGAGCCGCCAGAATACCACCCACTTTACTGGTAGCCGTTATCGCCAGCAGGTTGGCCAGATCTGTCTGATGCAGGCAAGGGCGAGCCGCATCATGCACCAGCACCCATTGCGCATCGCCTGCAGCCTGAAGGCCCGCCAGCACAGAATCCGCTCGCTGCCCTCCCCCCGTCACTACGCTGACCTGCGGGTTTGCAGCCAGCGGCAAAGAGGAAAACCAGGAATCAACAGGGCTGATGGCAATGATGACATGCCCCACTCGCGGATGCGCCAGCAGGCTCGCGACGGCATGTTCCAGGAGGGTTTTATCGCCGATTGTCAGGTATTGCTTTGGACATTCCGTTTGCATACGGCTGCCGATTCCGGCGGCCGGCACCACGGCAACTACGTCCGGGGAGGAGTCTGCCATGAGAATCACTTACGTTTGATTATTGATTATTTTGCCCGGCGCGACCGTTGGCGCGCTTAGAGGTATCGGGTACCAGACGGTAGAACGTCTCCCCCGGTTTGGTCATGCTTAATTCGTTGCGTGCGCGCTCTTCGATGGCCTCCTGGCCGCCGTTAAGATCGTCAATTTCAGCAAACAGCTGATCGTTGCGAGCCTTGAGCTTAGCGTTAGTCGCCTGCTGAGCAGCCACGTCTTCATTAACTCGCGTGTAGTCATGTACGCCGTTTTTTCCGAACCACAGCGAATATTGCAGCCAGACCAGCAAGGCCAGCAATAGCAGCGTTAGTTTACCCATCCAGCCCCCTGAAAAACGGCACAATCATCCCACAACTTTATATCGGACTCCACCCGGTTACCCCGGTGAGTCGTCGAATTTTCGGCAGAATTTATCACAGATCGCGCCGACATGCGCGTTTGCGGCAGGTTTAGCTTACATCTGAACATAAGAAATTAGCGCTATTCTCCCCGGGGCTGCGGCCTAACCCATAAGCCACATAAATAATACACCAAACATCAGCGCCACCGTCAGCAGGGTGGCGACACAGCTGTAGTGCAGCCGCCCGTGGGCCAGCGAGTGGAGCGCAACGCCCACCACCACGGCAACGGGCATCAGCGCCAGGAAGAAAGGCCAGGTATAAAGGAAGAAAAACAGCGTATTAGGGCCGTAGACCAGGAAAGGAATACCGAGCGCGAGCAACCACGACAAAAAGCCGATAAAAGCCCCGGGCAAAGACCAGGTGGTTTCATCGGCGGAAAGGCCGGGTTCAGCCTGCGTGATAATCATGTTCGAACCGTTGCGCATAACAAATCCAGGGGGCTGACTAACCAGACGCGGTAGCGCGCCTGGTCCTGTCTCCAGGATTTAAATAATATCGTCGCGGCGCAGCAGGTCTAATAATTGCGCAATCAAATTTGTTACCAATTGTTCGCCATCAAGGTGGATTTCGGGTGTCAGGGGAGATTCATACGCTGAATCAATACCGGTGAAATTCTTTAGCTCTCCGGCGCGGGCTTTTTTATACAGCCCCTTGGGATCGCGCGCCTCACAGATCGCCTGCGGCGTATCCACAAACACCTCAATAAACCGCCCGGCCCCCACGAGATCGCGCGCCATCTGACGTTCTGCACGATGCGGGGAGATAAACGCCGTCAGCACCACGAGGCCTGCATCAACCATCAGGCTGGCCACTTCCCCTACGCGGCGAATATTCTCTTTGCGGTCGGCATCACTGAAACCCAGATCGCTGCACAGCCCGTGGCGCACGTTATCGCCGTCAAGCAGGTAGGTGCTCACGCCCAGCTTGTGCAGCGCTTCCTCCAGCGCCCCGGCCACGGTTGATTTACCGGAGCCGGACAGCCCCGTGAACCACAGCACCGCCCCCCGGTGCCGATGAAGCTGTTCACGCTGCTGCTGCGTAACGGGATGAGGATGCCAGACGACGTTTTCGTCGTGCTCAGCCATTATTTGCCCCCCAGCAGGTCACGCGCACCCCAGTGCGGGAAGTGACGACGCACCAGGGCGTTCAGTTCCAGCTCAAACGCGCTGTAGGCTGAAGGCTCCTGATACACCTCTTCCTGCGGCTCGCGGACCATACCGGCCCCCACGGTCACATTAGTCAGACGGTCGATAAAAATCAGCCCGCCGGTAACCGGATTTTGCTGGTATTTATCCAGCACCAATGGCTCATCGAACGTTAAGTCTATGAGGCCGATGCCGTTCAGCGGCAGGCTTTCCACCACGCGCTGGGTCAGGCTGTTTATCTCTACCTGATGGTGAATGTTATCCACCCGGGCGCGGGTTTTCTTACCGGCCACCTTGATGTCGTAGCTCTGCCCCGGCACCAGCGGCTGCTCCGCCATCCATACCACGTCGATCTTCGCGCTTTGCACCGCCGGATGCGAATCGCCTGCATCCACCAGAAGGTCGCCACGGCTGATATCAATTTCGTCTTTCAGCACTAAGGTGATGGCTTCGCCCGCAGCAGCTTGTTGCAAATCGCCATCAAAGGTTACGATTCGGGCAATGGCAGACTCCACGCCTGAAGGTAAAACCTTGACCCGCTGCCCCACTTTCACCACGCCAGAAGCAAGGGTGCCCGCATAGCCACGGAAATCCAGATTCGGACGGTTGACGTACTGCACCGGGAAACGCATCGGCTGCTGTTCTACGAGGCGTTTAATTTCTACCGTTTCCAGCAGTTCCAGCAGCGTCGGCCCGGTGTACCAGGCCATGTTGGCGCTTTGGGTGGCAACATTATCGCCTTCAAGAGCGGACAGCGGCACAAAACGAATATCGAGATCGGACGGCAGCTGCGCGGCAAACGCCAGGTAATCCTGTTTGATCTGTTCAAATCTCTCTTCGCTAAACTCAACCAGATCCATTTTATTCACCGCCACCACCAGATGCTTGATGCCAAGCAACGTGGAGATAAAGCTGTGGCGACGAGTCTGATCCAGCACGCTCTTACGCGCGTCGATAAGCAGGATCGCCAGATCGCACGTAGAGGCGCCCGTTGCCATATTACGGGTGTACTGTTCGTGCCCCGGGGTATCGGCAATAATAAATTTGCGCTTCTCGGTGGAGAAATAACGGTAGGCGACGTCGATGGTAATGCCCTGCTCGCGCTCGGCCTGCAGGCCATCGACCAGCAAAGCAAGATCCAACTTCTCGCCCTGAGTGCCGTGGCGTTTGCTGTCGGTATGCAAAGAAGAAAGCTGATCTTCATAGATTTGACGAGTGTCGTGCAGCAGGCGGCCTATCAGCGTACTTTTGCCATCGTCCACGCTGCCACAGGTCAGAAAGCGCAGCAGGCTTTTGTGTTGCTGAGCGTGCAGATAGGCTTCCACACCGCCCTGCTCCGCGATTTGTTGTGCAATTGCGTTGTTCATATGCTGCGGCTCCTCAGAAGTACCCTTGACGCTTTTTCAGTTCCATCGAACCGGCCTGATCGCGGTCGATCGCTCGCCCTTGACGTTCGCTGGTGGTGGACACCAGCATTTCTTCGATGATTTCCGGCAGCGTCTGCGCTGCGGATTCAACGGCACCGGTCAGCGGCCAGCAGCCCAGGGTACGGAAACGCACCATTTTCTGTTCGATAACTTCACCCGGCTTGAGATCAATACGATCGTCATCCACCATTAAAAGCATGCCGTCGCGCTCCAGGACCGGGCGAGGGGCGGCCAGGTAGAGTGGAACGATCTCAATATTTTCCAGATAGATGTACTGCCAGATATCCAGCTCGGTCCAGTTAGAAAGCGGGAAGACGCGGATACTTTCGCCTTTATTAATCTGCCCGTTGTAGTTATGCCACAGCTCAGGGCGCTGGTTTTTGGGGTCCCAGCGATGAAAACGGTCGCGGAACGAGTAAATACGTTCTTTAGCACGCGACTTTTCTTCATCACGACGTGCGCCGCCAAAGGCCGCATCAAAACCGTATTTGCTCAGCGCCTGCTTCAGGCCTTCGGTTTTCATAATATCGGTATGTTTGGCGCTGCCGTGGACAAAGGGATTGATACCCATCGCCACGCCTTCAGGGTTTTTGTGCACCAGCAGCTCGAAGCCGTAGTTCTTCGCGGTACGATCGCGGAATTCGTACATTTCGCGGAATTTCCAGCCGGTATCCACATGGAGCAGCGGAAAAGGCAGCGTGCCCGGGTAAAAAGCCTTACGGGCCAAATGCAACATCACCGAGGAGTCTTTGCCGATCGAATACATCATCACCGGATTGGCGAATTCGGCGGCGACCTCGCGGATAATATGGATGCTTTCCGCCTCCAGCTGCCGCAGGTGAGTGAGTCGTTTCTGGTCCATAACCTTCCCTTAAAGCTGCGATTATCACGGCGGATCATGGCCCGGCCGTTGAAATGAAAGTACACAGGACTATAAGACGCGGCGATATTTGTTATGAAATTACGAATTGGAATGACTAGTTCCACAAAGGAATAACGGCCCGGCATTACAAATCACAAAATGTGCTTAACGGGCTATTTATCGGGGCTTTAGGAGGATTTGGAATTGTCTAACGTCCGTCACAGTTTCATACTACGCAGGCAAAAATTACCGATAATAAAAGGGACACACTATGTTTTCCGCATTGCGCCGCATGGCTATTTGCCTGACGTTTGGCGTAGGCTTCACGTTTTCTGCCGCAGCCGCGCCTGCGCATCTGGGTCAAACAGCTTCAGAGCAGACGCGTCACATTGCCACCGTCTTTCCGGGACGTATGGCAGGCAGCCCCGCCGAGATGCTGGCCGCCGACTACCTCCAGCAGCAGTTTGCGCAATATGGCTACCAGAGCGACATCCGCCGCTTTAACACCCGCTACCTTTATACCACCAAAGACGGGCACCAGAGCTGGCATAACGTCAGCGCAAGCCAGGTGATTGCCGCGCGTGAAGGGAAAGTCCCGCAGCAGATTATTATCATGGCGCATCTGGATACCTACACCCCGTTATCCGACAACGACGTGGACAACAATCTCGGCGGGCTGACATTACAGGGCGTGGACGATAATGCTTCCGGCCTGGGCGTGATGCTGGAGCTGGCGCAGCGCATGCAGTCTGTGCCAACCCGCTACGGCATTCGCTTTATTGCCACCAGCGGAGAAGAACTCGGTTCATTGGGAGCGGAAGACATCCTCAATCGCATGAGCGAAAGCGAAAAGAAAAACACCCTGCTGGTGATCAATCTCGATAACCTGGTGACGGGCGACAAACTCTATTTCAACAGTGGAACAAGCACGCCCGCCGCCGTGCGCAAACTGACCCGCGACCGGGCGCTGAAACTGGCGCATCAGTTCGGTATTCAGGCCGCGATGAACCCGGGACTGAATGCTCGCTACCCGAAAGGCACCGGCTGCTGCAACGATAGCAAACCTTTTGATAAGGCAGGCATTCCGGTGCTGTCGGTCGAAGCGACAAACTGGTCGCTGGGTAATAAAGACGGCTATCAGCAGCGGGCAAAAAGCAAAGCGTTCCCGAACGGCTCAAGCTGGCATCACGCCCTGCTCGATAATCAGCAGCATCTGGATAAAGCCCTGCCAGGGCGCATAGATAAACGCAGCCATGACGTCGTGCGCGTCATGCTGCCTCTGATGAAAGAGCTGGCCCGGGCCGGGAAATGACGCTGCTCCCCGCGAGAGACGGGGAGCATTCAATTTTTACTCGTGCAGGCCGCATTCGCGTTTTAGGCCAAAGAAGCGCGTTTCTTCTTCCGCCATGCCCGGTTCCCATTTGCGCGTGGTATGGGTATCGCCCACGGACAAATAGCCCTGATCCCACAGCGGATGGTATTTCAGGCCGTGCCCGGTGAGATACTGGTAAACCGTACGGTTATCCCAGTCGATGATCGGCAGGATTTTGAACACGCCGCGCTGGATCGCCAGCACCGGGAGATTGGCCCGGCTGCCGGACTGCTCGCGGCGCAGGCCAGCAAACCAGGTCTGCCCTCCCAGCTCCTGCAACGCGCGGTTCATTGGCTCAACTTTATTGATCTCGTTGTACCGCTCAATGCCTTCAACGCCCTGCTCCCACAGCTTACCGTAGCGGGCTTCCTGCCAGGCCGCGCTCTCGTTCGCACGGAACACCTTCAGGTTCAGCTTTAGCTTATCCGTGAGTTCGTCGATAAACTGATAGGTTTCAGGAAACAGATAGCCCGTGTCGGTGAGGATCACCGGAATATCCGGGCGCTGCTGCGTAACCAGGTGCAGACATACCGCCGCCTGGATACCAAAGCTTGAGGAGAGCACAAACTCGCCGGGCAGGTTTTCCAGCGCCCAGCTCACGCGCGCCGTGGCGCTTAGCTTTTCAAGCTGCCCGTTGACCTCAGCCAGCGCCATCACGCGTTCAACTTTCGGTAACTCATTCAGGGCTTTTAAATCGAGTACGGACATACGTGCCTCGCTTATTTGTTTAGATCGCGGTGGCTGGCAGTAGCGCAATCCAGCCTGCTCTGCGATTTTTAGGGCGGGTAAGCGGATGCCTTTCCCGCCAGGAAATCTTTAGTCCCACAAATCCCGGGCCGGGTCCAGCACCGGGCGGATAATCCCGGCGCGAAGGGTGAAATCGCCAAAGCCTTCATCGGCCTCACGCTCTTTCGCCCAGCGCCCGACCAGCTCATCAATCGAGGCCAGGATTTCCGGCTCGGTGATATTTTCACGGTACATACGTGGAATACGCGTGCCGATACGGTTGCCGCCAATGTGCAGGTTATAGCGCCCCGGCGCTTTGCCCACCAGACCGATTTCCGCCAGCATCGCGCGACCGCAGCCGTTCGGGCAGCCCGTTACACGCATCACAATATGCTCATCGGGCACATTGTGTTTCTCCAGCACGGCTTCCACCTTCGTAACGAACTGCGGCAGGAAGCGTTCTGCTTCGGCCATCGCCAGCGGGCAGGTCGGGAAGGCTACGCAGGCCATAGAGTTTTCACGCTGCGGTTTTACCGCGTGCATCAGCCCGTGATCTTTAGCAAGCTGCTCAATTTTTGCTTTCTCGCTCGCCGGTACGCCTGCCAAGATCAGGTTCTGGTTAGCCGTCAGACGAAAGTCGCCTTTGTGGATCTTCGCGATCTCCAGCAGGCCGGTTTTCAGCGGGCGATCCGGGTAATCCAGAATACGGCCGTTTTCGATAAACAGCGTCAGGTGCCACTTATCATCAATGCCTTTCACCCAGCCAATACGATCTCCGCGACCGGTGAACGCATACGGACGGATCGGTTCAAACTTGATCCCCGCCCGGCGTTCGACTTCCGCTTTAAAGACATCAACGCCTACGCGCTCAAGCGTGTATTTCGTTTTGGCATTTTTACGGTCGGTACGGTTACCCCAGTCGCGCTGTGTGGTGACCACGGCTTCCGCGACCGCAAGCGTATGCTCAAGCGGGATATAGCCGAACTCACTCGCGGTGCGGGCATAGGTCGCTTTGTTACCGTGTTCGATGGACAGGCCTCCCCCCACCAGCAGGTTGAAGCCTACCAGTTTGCCGTCTTTGGCTATGGCAATAAAGTTCATGTCGTTAGCGTGCAGATCGACGTCGTTCTGCGGCGGCACGACCACCGTCGTCTTGAACTTACGCGGCAGATAAGTTGCCCCGAGGATCGGTTCTTCGTCCGTTGTCGCGACTTTCTCCTGATCCCACCAGATCTCCGCGTAGGCGCGGGTACGCGGCAGCAGGTGCTCGGAGAGCTTTTTCGCCCACTCGTACGCTTCCTGATGCAGCTGCGACTCGACCGGGTTTGAGGTGCACAGCACGTTACGGTTTACGTCGTTTGCGGTGGCCAGCGCGTCCAGCCCAACCTCATGCAGCATTTCATGGGCTGGTTTAACATTCTTTTTCAGAATGCCGTGAAACTGGAAGGTCTGACGGTTCGTCAGGCGGATGCTGCCGTAGAGCGTTTTATCTGCGGCAAATTTATCAATAGCGCGCCATTGCTGAGTGGAGATAATCCCCCCTGGCAGACGGCAGCGCAGCATCATCGCATGACGCGGCTCCAGCTTTTGTTCGGCGCGTTCGGCACGAATATCGCGGTCATCCTGCTGATACATGCCGTGGAAACGGATCAGCAGAAAGTTGTCGCCTTTAAAGCCGCCGGTCAGGCCATCCTGTAAATCTTCTTTGATGCTGCCGCGCAGGTAGTTGCTTTCCAGCTTCAGACGCTCGGCATCAGCCAGTTTTCCTTCAACCACTAACGGTCCAGGGTGTTTTTCGCTCATTAGTAGACATCCCGCTGATAACGGCGCTCAACGCGCAGCTCACTTAAAAATTCATCAGCCGTTTCAGCGTCCATTGCGCCAAACTCAGCTACCACTTCCTGCAACGCCTGCTCAACGTCTTTCGCCATGCGATTAGCATCGCCGCAGACATAAATGTGAGCGCCTTCTTCAATCCAGCGCCACAGCTCCGCGCCTTTCTCGCGCAGCTTATCTTGTACGTATATTTTATGTTCCTGATCGCGTGACCAGGCGAGGTCGATATTGGTCAGCAGCCCGTCTTTCACATAGCGCTGCCATTCCACCTGATACAGGAAGTCATCGGTGAAATGCGGGTTGCCGAAGAACAGCCAGTTTTTACCGGTCGCGCCGTCGTTTTCGCGCTGCTGCATAAAGGCACGGAAAGGCGCGATGCCGGTACCCGGGCCAATCATAATCACCGGCGTTTCCGGGTTAGCGGGCAGACGGAAGTTATCGTTGTGCTCGATGAACACGCGTACTTCCCCGTCTTCCTCGAGCCGGTCAGCAAGGAAGCCCGAAGCGCCTCCGGTTCGGGCACGGCCTTCGATCTCATAGCGCACCACGCCCACCGTGATATGCACTTCGTTTTCGGCTTCCGCCTGCGACGAGGCGATGGAATAAAGACGCGGTGTCAGCGGGCGCAACAGCTCGATAAGCTGCTCAGCCGTTAGTTCAGCTGGCGCATAGCGCACCATGTCGACAATCGGTGTGTTCTGGGCAAAGTGCTGTAAACGGGTTTTATCGCCAATCCGATCCAGCAGCGTCTCGTTACGGGTCAGCTGCGCATACTTCTCGACGATGCTGGCGGTATTAACCGTCAGCTCGAAATGCCACGCCAGCGCCTCGCTGAGCGGCAGCGTTTTGCCGTCAACCGTGACGCTTTCGTCACCTTTCAGCCACAGCAGCTCGACCAGCTCTTTCACCAGCGCAGGATCATTCTGATACCAGACGCCAAGTGCATCGCCCGGCTGGTAGCGCAGACCGGAATCGCCCAGGTCGATTTCAAAATGACGAACATCTTTTTCCGAGTCACGTCCAGTGATCTTCTGGTTCACCGCAAGCGTGGCGGTAAGCGGCTCTTCTTTGCTGTACGGGCTGGTTGACACCTGGTCTACCGCACCGGCTGCGGTAACGGCGGCCTGAGCAGGCGTTTCTGCGGGTACGCGTGACTTCAACAACTCAACAATCCTGCCGCGCCACTCCTGGGCGGCGGCCTGGAATTCAACGTCAGAATCCACGCGGTCCAGCAGGCGTTCGCCACCCAGTTCAGCAAGCTTCGCATCGAAGTCTTTACCGGACTGGCAGAAAAACTCATAGGAGGTATCGCCCAGGCTGAACACGGCAAAAGCGGTACCGTTAAGCTTCGGCGCTTTCTTCGAGAACAGGAACTTGTGCAGCGCCACGGCTTCTTCAGGCGGCTCACCTTCGCCCTGTGTGGACGTCACCACGATCAGCAGCTTTTCCTGGGCTATCTGTTTGAATTTATAGTCGCCCGCATTCACCAGATTGACATTAAGCTTTGCTGCCAGCAGGTCATCGCGCAGCTGTTCGCTGACGCGGCGCGCGTTGCCGGTCTGCGAGGCGGAAATCAGTGTAATCACTGGCGCTTCAGACGTTGCGGGCTGCACCACAGCCGCAGCGCCTGGCTGCTGGTTAATCATTCCCCAAAAATAGCCGGATAACCAGGCCAGTTGGGTCTGCGAAAAATCGGTTGTCGCCGCCTGGAGGCGTGCCAGCTGTTCCGGGGTAAGCGGCAGTAAAGCTGTCGGTGGGGCCTGAGTTGTCATGCTTGATTGGGTTCCAGTAGCAAAGGTCCGTTTTCAACGATCGACGGTAAAAAGCATTTATAGGTGTAAGGTTAACCAGCCGGATAATAACAATTAAAGAAGGGATGGAAATAACAAATAACCAAAATGACTAACCACTTTTTTGGGTAATCCATAACGGCAAAAGCGATTAACTAATCATTTGATAAATATGTATTTATAGTAAAATCGTGTGAAACCAAAGGCCCTAAAATGCAGATGTGGGTTTTAGTTAATGCGTAAAAATGTCATTTCCGGTACTATGCGGCGGTTTTTCGCACGACTTACCTGCACTAACCGAGACTGCAATAATGCCAACCACCCTGTTTAAAGATTTTACCTTCGAAGCCGCCCACCGCCTGCCGCACGTTCCGGAAGGCCACAAATGCGGTCGCCTGCACGGCCACTCCTTTATGGTGCGCCTGGAAATTACTGGCGAGGTCGATCCGCATACCGGCTGGATTATTGATTTCTCTGAGCTGAAAGCGGCGTTCAAACCCACCTACGACAGGCTGGATCATTACTACCTGAACGATATTCCCGGCCTTGTACCCCTGCTTAGCGCGGTAATGGTCAAAGAAACCTGTACCGCGGGCTGCGTCTACAAAGGGGAATAGCCCCCTTTTTACGTGGGCCTCCTCGCCAGCCTTGAATAAAAGGCTGGCTTAAACAAACCAGCCCAGGCTTAGCGCACTAAATAGCCGCCATCGACCACCAACAGGTGGCCGTTAACATAATCAGAGGCGCGGCTGGCTAAAAATACCATGGCCCCCATAAGATCCTGCATTTCTCCCCAGCGGTTTGCCGGAATATGATTGATGACTCGCCGGTTCAGCTTTGGGTTTTTACGGACTTCGTCTGTTATTTTTGTCGGGAAATAACCCGGAGCTATGCCATTAACCTGAATATTATATTGACCTAATTCATCACAATAAGCTTTGGTAAACCCCGCCAGCGCATGCTTAGTGGTGGAATAGGCGGGTGACCACTGCCCCCCTAAATAAGAGAACAGCGAGCAAATATTAATAATCTTACCGCTTTTTTGCGGGATCATCAGTTTTGCCGCTTCAAAACTTAGCTCAAAGGCGGCGGTCAGGTTAACGCTGATCATGGGATCCCAGTCTTCCCGTCCAAAACTCATCACCTTGTTGAGTTTACAGATTCCGGCATTATTCACGAGGATATCCACGCCACCAAACCGTTCCTGACAGGCGGCAACCACCCTTGCAGGCGCGCCTTTCTCCGTTATATCCACGGCCATAAATTCAACGCTAACGCCCTGCTGTTCAATAAGTCGACGGGTTTCTTCATCCTCTTCAATTAAGCCCGGGATAAACAAGTTTGCTCCAGCTTTAGCCAGGGCGAGGGAGAAGGCCAGCCCTAACCCGCTGTTGCCGCCGGTGACAATAGCCGTTTTCCCTTTTAGCGAGAAGAAATCCAGTGAAAATTCATTCAGAGCGTTCAATGACATAATAAGATCCAGTGTATTTATATCCCAAAATGAGAAAAGCTGAATATCCCTGGGCGGGGGATACTTTTCTCATCGTCTTCCGTAACAGGGCAAAGAAATAACATAGCCGACAAAAAAGATATAGTGATACTTCTCACCGGCCCTCATTTTTGAGACTTCTCATGTGTCATCGGCTTTGTTAGCCGTCGCGGAAATGCCAGCGCACTTAATTAGCGGCGAGGAAAATATTAACTTCGGGGAATTGATTATGATTAAGGGATTCAATTGACCAACCCGAATTCGGCCGCATTACTGGTTTTTATTTAAAACATGCGTTGAGTTATCGACCTTAACGGTCGCACTCCACCAACCTTCTCCCTCAGCAGAGGGAGAAGGTGAAGAAGAGACGGGGGTCAGACCGACTAAGCGGCAACCGGGACTGGAATGTCCTGTAAGGTATGCTCGAAGCTGCGCAGACGTTTGTAAATGGACATCAGCTCGACCAGCGTGGTCCAGGAGCTAATCAGGTACTGGAACGCCCCGCGCACCTGGCCGAATACGTTAGTAATTTGCGTCATCAGCCCCAGCGTAATTGTCCCTGCCACAATGGACGGGAACAGCAGGAACAGGCCAAACACATTATCTACCTGCAAATACAAAATACGGGCGATGTTGAAGTAGGTGTAGTGGAAATAAAGACGGAAGTAATTATGACGCACGGCGGCAAATAACTCTTTCACACTTGGCGGCGCAGCGCGCGACGGATCGTCTTCGCCGTACACCAGCTCTTTACTATACGCGGCCTCGACCTTCTGGTTATTAAACTGCAAACCGGGCAGTTTAATCCCTACGGCCGCCAGCAAACCGGTGCCCATCAGGGACCAGACAATGGCGGCAACAACCAGCCCATAAGGAATATGGCCGATTATCGGCAAATCTTTAACATGCGAGTTAAGCACCACCAGCACCGGCAGAAAAGCAAAAAGCGTCATCACCGATTTCAACAAGCTTACGCCCATATCTTCCAGGGTGGCGGCAAAGCGCATGGTGTCTTCCTGTACACGCTGGGCTGCCCCTTCGATGGTGCGCAGCATCTGCCAGTTTTCCATATAGTATTCGTTCATCGCGGTACGCCAACGGAAAACGTAGTGGCTGATGAAGAAGCTATTGAGCACGGAAACAGTGACGGCGATAAGCGCGATACCGAGGAACACGCCCATTTCGCGGTAAAACTGATTGATACTGACTTTATGCGGGGAACTAAGCGCGGTCTGGATGAGATCGTAGAACGGCGCATACCAGGCATTCACCGCCACGCCGACTTCGACTAAAAACCAGGTGACAAAAATAATCAGCGCCGAGCCGAGAATCGACCAGTTTTGCCAGCGGTGCGGACTGTAGATAAACCAGAATAGCGCAAACATGCCGACGCAAACGGCATAGTAGGCATAAAAGACGAACGCTTTCAGCGTCCAGAAACGGGTGGCGTTAATGGGGATCTGCTGGCTTGCACCCGCGAGGTTTTCAAGCCAGTGGCCCCCGCCTGCCAGCCAAAAGATAATGGCCAAAGCAGACCAGATGAGGGCCGACAGGAAAAATGCCTTCGGGTGCGGAAAAAACGACTTAAACATTACAACACTCCTGAACTCAACTTCTTGTTGTTATACGACATTGTGTACCGCGTTAGTTATAGCCAGCCCGGCACAATAAGGCTTACGGAATGTTGTTTCAAGTGATGTTGACGGCCTGACAAATCTTACCGGGCGGCAAGAATTTCAGCGGTGCCTGATATCCTTAGCCTGCCCGTAAAGAGATTATGCTGTGTAAAGTTTTGCCTTGCCGAAAGGACGAGTTTTAAAGCGGCGGTGTAGCCACAGATACTGCTCAGGCGCGCGCATGATCTCGTGTTCGATTTTACGGTTCATATAAGCGGCGGCGGCCTGCTCATCGTCTACCGGATAATCTTCCAGCTCCGGCTCAATCACCAGCTGATACCCGGTCCCGTCCGTTTTGCGGATAAGCACGGTGGTGAGAATGGCGGGCTTCGCCAGGCGGGCGATGGTATAGGTGCCGTTCGTGGTGGCGGCGTGTTCTACCGCAAAGAAGGGGGCAAAAGAGCTGCCTTTCGGACCATAGTCCTGATCGGGCGCAAACCACACAGCTTCACCCGATTTAAGCGCTTTGACCATGCCCTTCAGGTTACGCCGATCAATCATCGCTTTATTCGAGCGCGAACGGCCAAGGGTCTGAACAAACTCCATGGCTTTGTTGTTGTGCGGGCGATACATCGCCATCATCGGCTGGCAAAGCCCCATCACACGGCCGCCCAGCTCCAGAGACATAAAGTGAACGCCTATGACCATCACGCCGCGGCCTTTTTCGCAGGCGGCATGGAGATTTTCAAGGCCGCGTACGTCAAACCATTTGCGCACGCGTTCGTCCGGCCAGAACCAGGCCATGCCGGTTTCAATGAGTCCCATCCCGAGAGAAGCAAAGTTTTGCTGGACGATGGCGTCAATCTGCTCGTCGGTATAGTGCGGGAAGCACAGTTTCAAATTCTGGCGGGCAATGGAGACACGGCGCTTTAAAAAGCGCATTGAAAACTGGCCGATCAGGCGGCCCATTTTCAAAAGTACCGGATAAGGCAGTTGAACCCAGAGCCATAAAATGGCCAGGCCAAGCCAGGTTAACCAGTAGCGAGGATGGAGTAAGGACTTACAAAACAGTGGTTTAGTCGACATATATCAGCTTCTTAATGCGTAAATAGCTTGTATCGCATAAGGAACTGAATCATTAGCGGTACAACTTTGGGCTGTAACTTAGACGCCAGCGGGCGCAGATAGTTGCAGCGTGGTAGTAATATTACCGCGATGATACTCATTTTCCGATGAGTCTATGTATAGGACATGTCAATTTTTTCATGTATTTCTTTTGATTCGGTCATCGGCGGGGGGTTGACAGAGTCTAGCGCTTAAAAAACAGGCTAGCTCACCAGCAACCAGGCCATCGTTAAGGTGCTTTTTCGCCTGAAAAAATCGCTGAAACGCCGCGTTACGCTTTTTCTTCTCACAATCCTGATTTTCCGCGTTTGCACCGCGCCATTGCGTAGTATAAATACTGAAAATCGCCCCACTTCGTTAAATGGATTACTCGCGTTGAAAATTCGACTCCCGCGCCTCGCCGCGTTAGCCCTTGCCGTACTCCCCGTTTTAGGTTTTGCGCAACCTTCCCCCGATCCTGTTTTCGCCTCGGAAATCGCCGAGCGTTACGCAAACCATATCTTCTATGGCAGCGGCGCGACCGGTATGGCGATGGTGGTTATCGACGGTAATCAACGCGTCTTTCACAGCTTCGGCGAAACCCGGCCGGGCAATAACGTGCGCCCGCAGCTTGATTCGGTTATTCGTATCGCCTCGCTGACCAAATTGATGACCAGCGAAATGCTGGTGAAAATGCTCGATCAGGGAAAAGTTAAGCTCAACGATCCGCTGAGCAAATACGCCCCGCCGGGCGCTCGCGTCCCAACGTTTAACGGGCAACCTATTACCCTTGTGAATCTTGCCACGCACACCAGCGCGCTGCCGCGTGAACAACCCGGCGGCGCGGCACACCGCACGGTCTTTACCTGGCCTACGCAGAACCAGCGCTGGAACTGGCTTTCGACCGCCACCTTAAAAGCCGCGCCCGGCTCGATTGCATCTTATTCCAACCTCGCTTTCGATCTGCTGGCGGATGCTTTGGGGCGTGCCGCAGGAAAACCTTACGCCACGCTGTTCGAGGAGCAAATTGCCCGCCCGCTGGGCATGAAAGACACCACTTTTACCCCGTCACCTGACCAGTGCAAACGCCTGATGGTGGCCGAAAAAGGGGCAAGTCCTTGCGACAACACGCTGGCGGCAACGGGCAGCGGCGGCGTTTATTCCACGCCGGACGATATGATGCGCTGGATGCAGCAGTTCCTGAGCTCCGATTTCCACCGGCGAAACGACCAGGCGGATCGCATGCAAACGCTAATCTACCAGCGCAAACAGCTGCATAAGGTTATCGGCATGGATGTCCCCGGCAAGGCTGACGCGCTGGGGTTAGGCTGGGTCTATCTGGCGCCTAAAGAAGGTCGTCCGGGCATCGTGCAGAAAACCGGCGGTGGCGGAGGATTTATTACCTATATGGCGATGGTGCCGCAGAGCAACGTAGGCGTCTTTGTGGTGATTACGCGCTCGCCGTTGACCCGCTTTACAAATATGAGCGACGGCGTAAACGATCTGGTGTCTGAACTGAGCGGTTACGCTCCGCAGGTCACGCCAGCGTCCTGACTATTCACGGGGTGGAGCCTTCCACCCCGTTCAGTTATGGAAAGCCGGTTTATTGTTTCCTGATATTTAATGTTGCCGTTGAAATAAAAGCATCTCTTTAAGCGACACGGATTTGCCAGCAGCCTGAAGCGCTATGCCCTCGCAGCCCTGGCAAATCCGTTTATTTGCTACCGCTTCGGCCCCGGCGGTTCTATCATTAAGCCATGGATAAGATAGCTGAATTAAAACGCACCAAGCGCCTTGCGCTTTCTTTACTGCTGATTGCTGCGGCAGTTTTTGTCACAACCCTCTTCCTGCCCCCCAGCTTTTGGGTAAGCGGCCTGAAGGCCATTGCCGAAGCGGCCATGGTGGGCGCGCTTGCCGACTGGTTCGCCGTGGTCGCGCTATTCCGCCGCGTCCCCATCCCATTTATCGCCCGTCATACGGCGATTATTCCGCGCAATAAAGACCGGATAGGCGAAAACCTGGGCCACTTCGTACAGGAAAAATTCCTTGATACCCAGTCGCTTATTACGCTGATTCGTCGCCATGAACCGGCGCAGATGATCGGCGTCTGGTTCAGCAAACCGGACAATGCACGGCGGGTCGGCCAGCATCTGATGCAGGTGATGGGCGGCTTTCTGGATATGACGGACGATTCGCGCATCCAGGGCCTGCTGCGCCGGGCGGTGCATAAAGCGCTCGATAAGGTCGATCTGACGCATTCCGGCGCCCTGCTGCTGGAAAGCCTGACGAAGAACAACCGTCACCAGGCGCTGCTGGACTCGATGATCGCCCAGCTTATCACCCTGCTCGATCGAGAAAGCACACGTGAATTTATCGCCCGGCAGATCGTGCACTGGCTGGAAAAAGAGCATCCGCGTAAAGCCAGGGTACTGCCTACCGAATGGCTGGGGGAGCACAGCGCGGAAATGGTCGCCAGCGCCGTCAACACCCTGCTGGACGACATCAGCCACGATCAGGGCCACCAGCTGCGTATGGCGTTCGACCGCGCCACGTTTAAGCTGATTGATAAGCTCAAAAGCGACCCCGAAATGGCGCAGAAAGCCGAAAATATTAAAAGCTACCTGAAAGAAGATGAAGCCTTTAACCGCTATCTGAGCGAGCTTTGGGGCGATCTCAGGCGCTGGCTGAAAGAAGATATGAATAGCGAAGACTCACGGATCCAGCACCGCATTGCCGAAGCGGGACAGTGGTTTGGAGAAACGCTGGTCGGTGACAGCGCACTGCGCGCGTCGTTGAATGAACATCTTGAGCAGGCGGCCCGCAAAGTCGCACCGGAATTTGCGGCTTTTCTCACAAAGCATATCAGCGATACGGTGAAAAGCTGGGACGCCAGGGACATGTCGCAGCAGATAGAGCTGAATATTGGCAAAGACCTGCAGTTTATCCGCATCAACGGCACGCTGGTCGGCGGCTCGATCGGGCTGATTTTGTATCTGCTCTCGCAGATCCCGGCTCTACTGACTTTGCTCGATATTTAGGTTTGCCAGCCGACGTTGAATAACGGCTGTAACCTGGCTTTTAAAAGCCCGCCCCATCAGCGATAATCACCGTTTGCCCTAATTTAGCGGGAGTCCGGTGAGCGGCGCAAAACCACACCAGGCGGCGGGTAAACGCCCCATGAAACTTAGCACCTCGGTGACGCTGATGCTTTGCGGCGTCATCGGCTCCGTGCTGCTGGTTGTTTTCGCACTCTATTTCGTGCAAATCAGCAAGGTCACCCGTGACGGCGTAAAGGAAACCGCGCTCGCGGTCGCCCGCACGCTGGCCACCTCGCCGATGGTGAAGCAGGGCCTGACACTGCCGACCGCTAATAATCCCATTCAGTCGATGGCCGACGGCGTAAGGGAACGCAACGATCTGCTTTTTGTGGTGGTCACAGACATGAAAGGTATCCGCTATTCACACCCTAACGCGGAGACTATCGGTTCCCACTTTATCGGCGATGACCTTGGTCCTGCTCTGCACGGCAACGAGAACGTCTCGGTTAACCATGGCGTGCTGGCCGAAGCGCTGCGAGTTTTCACCCCTGTTTATGATGATAGCCACCGCCAGATCGGCGTGGTCGCCATCGGAATCTCGCTAAGTAAGGTCGAGCAGCAAATTAACCGTGCGCGCTGGAGCGTGCTGTGGACAGTCTTGTTCAGCGCGCTGGTCGCCTCACTTGGCACCTGGGCGCTGGTAAAGGTGCTTAAGCGTATCCTGTTTGGCCTGGAGCCCTACGAGATTTCCGCGCTGTTTGAACAGCGTCAGGCGATGCTGCAATCCATGAAGGAAGGCGTAATAGCCGTAGACCGCGAAGGCCGCGTCACCCTGATTAACCACGCGGCGCGCAAAATGCTGCTCTCCCCCAGCGATTTTATGGCGGGTAAAGGCGTGGAGCCTGGGCCGCTGGTGGCTAACCTGCGCGAAGTACTGCGTACCGGCGTGGCCGTGCAGGATAAAGAGATTGTCAGCTACGGGCGGCTGGTGCTGTGTAACGCGCTGCCTATCCGCAATAATGACCAGGTGATCGGCGCTATCAGTACCTTCCGCGATAAAACGGAAATCAGCCAGCTGATGCAGCGCATGGACGGTATGGTGAACTACGTCGATGCCCTGCGCGAGCGCGCCCACGAATTTATGAATAAGCTGCACGTCATCCTCGGCCTGCTGCACATTAAGAGCTACGACAAGCTGGAAGAATACATCCTGCAAACCGCCAATAATTACCAGGCGGAGATAGGCGCGTTGCAAAGCAAAATCAAATCGCCGGTGATCGCGGGCTTCCTGCTCAGCAAAATCAACCGTGCGCGCGAGTGCGGGCACACTCTAACCCTGGACGATGAATGTCTGGTGCCGGATAACCCGAACGAGGAGCAGGTCACGGCGCTGATTACCGTGCTCGGCAACCTGATAGAAAACGCGCTCGATGCAATGGCCCATCAGCCCGACGGCGAAATAAGCCTGCTGGTGCATTATCAGCACGGCCAGCTAAGTATTGAAGTAAGCGACGACGGTCCCGGCATTGCGCCGGAGCATATCCCGTCTATTTTTGATAAAGGCTACTCCACTAAAGGCGAACTGCGCGGCGTGGGCTTATTCCTCGCCAGACAGCAGCTCGAAAGCCTGGGCGGCAACATCTCGGTGGAGTCCGAACCGGGCGTGTTTACCCAATTTTATGTTCAGTTACCCTGGGATAGTGAAAGGAAGAGTGCGTGATTAATGTATTAATTGTTGACGACGATGCGATGGTTGCCGAGCTTAACCGCGCCTACGTCTCCCAAATCCCAGGCTTTTCCTGCTGCGGCAGCGCGTCCAATCTCCAGCAGGCGCGGGCGATGATTAACGATCCAACGTTAACCATAGATCTGATCCTGCTCGATGTGTATATGCAGCAGGACAACGGGCTGGATCTGCTCCCTTCGCTGCGCGAGGCGGGCAAGGCGATCGACGTGATCGTGATCTCTTCTGCGTCGGACACGGCGACGATCCAGAAATCTCTGCACTACGGCGTAGTGGATTATCTGATTAAGCCGTTTCAGTTCCCACGCTTTGAAGAGGCGCTGACCGGCTGGCGCGAAAAGAAAGATCTGATCGGATCGCATAAATATCACGAGCAGGCGGATGTCGACAGGCTGCTGCACGGCGGCGCCCCTGCGGTGGCAGATGCCAAGCGCCTGCCAAAAGGTTTAACGCCGCAAACGCTGCGTACCATCTGCCTGTGGATTGACGCTCATCCGGAGGAAGAGTTTTCCACCGATGAGCTGGCAGCCGCGGTGAATATCTCGCGCGTTTCCTGCCGTAAATATCTGATCTGGCTTGCACAAATCAGTATTCTTTTCACCAGCATTCACTACGGCATGACGGGCCGCCCGGTTTATCGCTACCGCTTACAGGCGGAGCAAATCGGGCTGCTCAAGCAGTACTGCCAGTAGTCAGCCGGTAGGCTTTATCGAACAGGGTGAAGCGGAAAAGCGTGGCGGAAGAAAGAATAACCTCGCGCTGACCGGTTACAAAAATCGCCTCGATGTCGGGGCGATTGCGTAGCGCCGCACAGCCCTTTTTAACCCCCATGCCGTATAGCAACGTCGTCCAGATATCGCCGTCGATAGACTGAGCGGAGATCACGGTCACGCTCTCCAGCTCGTTATCCAGCGGGTAGCCGGTGCGCGGATCGAGAATATGGTGATAGCGTCTGCCGTCCTGCTCGAAGTAGCGCTCGTAAACGCCGGAGGTGACGACCGATTTGTTCTCCACCTCAAGAGAGCCGATCAACGCATCGGCCTGGGCGAACGGCTTTTTCAGGCCGATTGACCAGCCACCTTCAGGCGAACCAAGCGTCTGTACGTTTCCCCCCAGATTTATCAGCCCCTGCTCCACGCCCTGACGTTGCAGAAAGTCGCGAACACGATCGGCGATATACCCTTTGGCTATCGCCCCCAGATCGATCTCCATATTCGGCTGCGTGAGGAAAACCGTCAGCGCCGCCTCATCCAGAACAACGTTCTCCGGGCGCGTTAGCGGCAGCAGCGCGGCTATCTCGTCGGCGGGTGGCACGCTGTCGCCCTTAAAACCTATCTTCCAGCGTTTGACCAGCGGTCCAATCGCCAGATTAAAAGCGCTGCCGGGTAACATGCTTGCCGCTTTGGCACACTTAATCAGTTCGAATACCGGGCGGCTGACGTCGACGGCCTGGCGGCCTGCCGCGTGGTTGATACTCATCACCTGCGACTGCGCCCGGTTCACGGTGAGCAAATCTTCGTATTGTTTGATAAGGCGGAAGACATCTGAAGCCAGCGCTTCGTTATGCCCGAACAGCTTGAGGAGAATGGGCGAGCCCATTAAGACAGCAGAGTAACTGTAGACACGTTCGGTTTGCGACATAGCGATCCCTTTTTAGTGAGGCCGGATGACGCTTCGCTTATCCGACCCGGGGATTATAGCCCCGGCGAACGCCGGGGCCTGTCAGATTTATCGTTTAGCCCATTTTGCCGCCTGGCTGCCCGCCAGGGTGCCGAACAGGATAATATCCGCAACCGCGTTACCGCCGATGCGGTTACCGCCGTGAATGCCCCCGGCAACTTCCCCTGCCGCGTAAGCACCCGGGATCGCTTTGCTCTCTTTATCCAGCACTTCTGTATCAGCGTTAATGGTTACGCCGCCCATGGTGTGGTGCACCCCCGGTGCGATGCGGATCGCATGGAACGGGCCATCTTTGATCGGGTTACGCAGCGCGGTTTTGCGGCCAAAGTCTTCATCATACTGGTTTTCAACGAAGCCGTTGTAACGCTCAAGCGTCGCCAGGAAGGTGTGATAATCCATCCCCAGCTTCTCAGCCAGCTCGCGCGGGCCATCGGCACTCACCACAAAGCCTTTAGCGATGTATTCATCGGCGGCTTTGTTTTTGCTGCGCACGTTTTCATCGAACACGATATAAGCGTATTTCTCCGGCAGGGCGATGATCTGCGCGGATACTTTATCGCGGGTTTCCATCTCATTGTAGAAGCGGCTGCCCTGCTGGTTCACCAGAATCGCCCCGCCGCCGCGGATAGATTCAGAGATCAGGTACGAGGTGGTTTGCTCCACGGTTGGGTGGATCTGGATTTCGCCCATATCCACGGTGCCCGCGCCGATTTTCTCCAGCAGCGCGATACCGCCGCCGGTAGCGCCTTTATGGTTGGTGGTAACGAAGCCTTCCAGGTCCGGGCGATATTTCACGACCATCTGGCTGTTGGCGCTGAAGCCGCCCGTCGCCATCACTACGCTTTTCGCGTGGATGGTCAGAACTTCTTTTTCCTCGTTAAGCAGTTTCACGCCGCTTACCGCACCGTCCTCAAACATAATCTCGGTCACGGCGGTATCCAGCAGCACATCGATGCTACGTTTGTTGATATTGCGCAGCAGGCCGCTGATCAGGTAGCCGCCCACCGCCGACCCATCGCGTGGGCGGTGGGTACGGTCGATGCTCATGCCGCCGGTAGTGGTGATGTCGTTAAGCATAATGCCGCGGTCCGCCAGCCATTCGATGGCCAGAGGGGCATTTTCCACAAAGCGGTGCAGCAGCTCAGGGTTGTTTTTGTTGTAGCCGCCCTTCAGGGTTTCGGCATAGAACAGCTCTTTGCTGTCGTGGATGCCTTTCACGCGCTGGAAGCGGGTTTCTGCGGCATTCATCCCGGCCGAAGCCTTCACGGTATTCCCGCCGATGCACGGCATTTTCTCGACGATCAGCACGCTTGCGCCGTCGTCGTGAGCCTGAATCGCTGCCGCAAGACCCGCGCCGCCGCTGCCGACGACCACGACATCGTATGCTTGCGGTGCATTGGCTTCGCCGCTCTCTTCAAAGGCCAGCTGCTTGCTGGATTTGATCATCGCTTTGGAAACGGCTTTTTTCACCGCCTCGCTCTGGGAGGTCGCGCCGGAGACTGCATCAACGAACGGGGTGTTGGCGGTAAGAATGCGGCTGCGGATCTCTTCAAAGCTGGTCGTAAACTCCACGTCACCCTGTGGCCCGGAGGACAGCTCGATTTCCGCGATGCGATCGGTTTCAAGGCTGACGTTAATCACCAGCTCGTTCACCTCGTCGTGCACGGTTTCTTCGAAAACACCCGGTTTAAACCTGGCCGCGCCGCCCATGCTCATATCGCGGATCATCGCTTCCACCAGCGAGAAACGCCACAGCGGCTCAGGGATATTCAGCTCTTCGCGTTTGGTGCTGTCCATAAACAGCTCAAGCTCTTCGCCGTTAGCGATGCGGGCCGTCCAGTCCGGGTAGGCGATACAGGCGCGGCCTACCGCTATCAGGTCATAACCACTTTCCATCGCCACTTCAACGTCGGAGGCGTTCACCACGCCGCCGACGCCCATCACAGGAATTTGTGCAAGCGTTGCGGAACGCATCTCGCAGTATTTGGTGATAAGCGGAGTCGGGTCGCTAGTGTCATTGATGGACGGACGCAGCGCGTAGCCGAGGGAGAAGTGAAGGTAGTCCAGCCCGCGTGCCGCCAGTTTTTCCAGCAGGTACATAGTGTCGTCAAAGCGAATACCGGGCACTTCCAGCTCTTCCGGGGAGAAGCGATAACCGACGATAAACGAGTCGTCTGCAAACTGGCGCACCATCTGATGGGTAATATCCAGTACCGCCAGTGGGAATCTGGCGCGGTTGTCGCGGCTGCCGCCCCATTCATCATCACGCTGGTTAGAGTTCGGGGAGTAGAACTGCTGGATCAGATAAGTGTTGGCGCCGTGGATCTCCACGCCGTCGAAGCCCGCCTGAATCGCGCGACGCACGGCCTCACCAAACTTCACGACCATCTCTGCCACTTCTTGCGTGGTTAAGGCCTGTGGCGTTGCCGCACCGTCACGAGGCGCGGCCAGCGCGCTTGGCGCAACCGGCGTACGGCCGCCGATAAGCTTCGGCTCCACCATACGGCCGCCGTGATAAATCTGCAAAATCGCTTTGGAGCCTTCGGCTTTAATGGCGGCGGCGATTTTCGCCAGCCCGGCAATTTTGTCATCATTGTCGATACCAATAGCCCCCGGGAAAGCGAGGCCGAGGTCGTCGATAAAGCAGCATTCCACCACAATGGTGCCGATGCTACCGGCGCGTGCGCGGTAGTATTCCACCAGCTCGCTGGTGACTGAACCATCGAAGTAGCCGGTACAGGTGGTCATCGGCGCCATCAGCAGACGGTTTTTAAGCTCTGTGCCATTAGGTAAAGTAAATGGACTAAGCATGCGCTCTTTACTGTTCATCATATCCACTCCAAACTTTCAAATTTTAAACTTTAGAATTCGGTTGCTGGCGTTATTTTCGTTCTTTTTTTAGGCCATTTGCATACAACCAATATAAGACTATTTTTAATTACTAAAGTATTTACGTTAGTTATAAAACTATTGAATGACCGCAATAACACAGTTACCCATAAGGTATTATTAATTTAAAAATAAAACCTTCACATTGCCTTCAATTTATTTAACGTTTTGCTTACTTTGTTACTTTCAGAAGAGCCAACACGCAGGCCTTGCGCGCCAAGGCCTGCACACAAAAACACGTACCAAAAGGCGACCTTAGCTGGTTACATACCCGGCGCAGATGATAATATTTATCACTAATTAACCCTAATTTTAAATAGGGTATTTATTATTTTCAAAACATCCCAATCTCTGCAAAAACCTGATCTGGATCAATTGCAATATACTCCGAAAGCGCAATATATAATTATCACTTAATTTTAATTCACCGCCTGAAAAATGCGCTGAATCGCTATTTCCGAGAGACAATAAAGCCAGTCTTTAATTAATAAATAAAGTTAAATAACTAAATAAATCGGCAGCAGCGGAAATAGTAAACAGAATCCTTAACTACTTATAACGGTGTTTTTATGACTGTAATGACCACCAATCTACCGCCGCTCAAAGAGAGCACTAAAAAGGCGAGCAACAACAGCCGCTGGCTGATGATGGCCCTGCACATTATCGTCGCGGTACTGCTGCTGTTCGTCCCGGTGCCTGACGGCCTGCCGCCTTATGCCTGGCACTTCTTCGCCATCTTCGTCGGCGTGATCGTCGGCCTGATCTTTGAACCACTGCCGGGTGCCGTTATCGGCATGACGGGCATCGTGGTTATCGCCCTCGGCAGCCAGTGGCTGCTCTTTAGCCCCGAACAGCTTGCCGATCCTTCTTTCAAACTGGCGGGCGCCTCGTTTAAATGGGCGGTTAGCGGCTTTAGCAACTCGACCGTGTGGCTTATCTTCGGCGCATTTATGTTTGCCGCCGGCTACGATAAAACCCAGTTCGGCCGCCGCCTGGCGCTGATTCTGGTGAAATACCTCGGTCGCCGCAGCCTGACGCTTGGCTATGCGATTGCGCTGGCCGACCTGCTGCTGGCCCCGTTCACCCCGTCCAACACCGCGCGTAGCGGCGGGACAATCTACCCGATTATCGCAAACCTGCCGCCGCTGTACGGTTCCAAACCAAACGACCCAAGCGCGCGTAAAATCGGTTCTTACCTGATGTGGGTGGCGATTACCGCAGCCTGTATCACCAGCTCCATGTTCCTTTCCGCGCTGGCTCCTAACCTGCTGGCGCTGGCGCTGGTGAAAAGCATCGTCGGCATTAATATTTCCTGGGGCATGTGGTTCCTGGCCTTCCTGCCGCTGGGCCTGCTGCTGATTCTGACCATGCCGCTGCTGGCCTACTGGCTGTATCCGCCGGAAGTCAAAGTTAACGATGAAGTGCCAAAATGGGCCTGTCGCGAGCTGGAAAAACTCGGCAAGCTGTCCCGCAATGAAATTCTGCTGCTGGTGTTCGTATGCTGCGCGCTGATGATGTGGATCTTCGCCGCCGCCTGGATTGAACCGGCGCTGGCTGCCCTGCTGGTTATCATCCTGATGCTGTGGACCGGCGTGCTGAACTGGAACGACATCACCGGCAACAAAGCCGCGTGGAATACCTTTGTGTGGTTTGCCACCCTGGTGGCGCTGGCCGACGGCCTCTCTTCCACCGGCTTTATCGGCTGGCTGGGTAAAGAAGGCGGCGCGCTGATGACCGGTATCTCCCCGGGCGTGGCAACTATAGTGCTGCTGCTGGCGTTCTACCTGCTGCACTACCTGTTTGCCAGCACCACCGCACACACCACCGCGCTGCTGCCAGCCATGCTGACCATCGCCTCGACGATTCCGGGCATGAACATGGAAGTGTTCTGTCTGCTGATGGTGACTTCGCTGGGCATCATGGGCATCATCACGCCATACGGTACCGGCCCCAGCCCGATTTACTACGGCAGTGGCTACCTGCCAACCAAAGACTACTGGCGCCTGGGCACCATTTTCGGCGGCATCTTCCTGGTCGCGCTGCTGGTGATTGGCTATCCGTGGATGGCGATGATCTTCTGATTCAAAACCGCCGGGGGGCAACTTCCGGCGGTTAATTTTTATGGAGTAATGAGCTATGTCGAACAAACCCTTTTACTACCAGAATCCTTTCCCGCTGGCTCCGGATGAAACCGAATACTACCTGCTGAGCCGCGAGCACGTGTCCGTTGGCGAATTTGAAGGTCAGCCGGTGCTGAAAGTCGAGCCGCAGGCGCTGACCCTGCTGGCACAGCAGGCCTTCCACGACGCCTCCTTTATGCTGCGTCCGGCCCACCAGCAGCAGGTCGCCGATATTCTTCACGACCCGGAAGCCAGCGAAAACGATAAGTACGTCGCCCTGCAATTCCTGCGCAACTCCGAGATCGCCGCCAAGGGCATCTTACCGACCTGCCAGGACACCGGCACCGCGATCATCATGGGCAAAAAAGGCCAGCGCGTGTGGACCGGCGGCGGCGACGAAGCCGCGCTGTCTCAGGGCGTGTACAACACCTTTATCGAAAACAACCTGCGCTACTCACAGAACGCCCCGCTCGATATGTATAAAGAGGTGAATACCGGCACCAACCTGCCCGCGCAGATCGACCTCTACAGCGTGGACGGCGACGAGTACAAGTTCCTGTGCGTGGCCAAAGGCGGCGGCTCAGCGAACAAAACTTATCTCTACCAGGAAACCAAAGCGCTGATCACCCCGGCGAAGCTGAAAGATTACCTGGTAGATAAAATGCGTACCCTGGGCACTGCAGCCTGCCCGCCTTATCATGTAGCCTTTGTGATCGGCGGGACTTCTGCGGAATCCACGCTGAAAACGGTGAAGCTGGCTTCCACCCACTACTACGATGGCCTGCCGACCGAAGGCAACGAACACGGTCAGGCGTTTCGCGACGTGCAGCTTGAGCAGGAACTGCTGGAAGAAGCGCAGAAGCTCGGCCTGGGTGCGCAGTTCGGCGGGAAATACTTTGCCCATGATATTCGCGTTGTACGCCTGCCACGCCACGGGGCATCCTGCCCGATTGGTATGGGCGTCTCCTGCTCCGCAGACCGTAATATCAAAGCAAAAATCAACAAAGACGGCATCTGGATCGAGAAGCTGGAAAGCAACCCAGGCAAGTACATTCCGCAAGAACTTCGTCAGGCCGGTGAAGGGGAAGCCGTGCAGGTCGATCTGAACCGTCCGATGAAAGAGATCCTCGCGCAGCTTTCGCAGTATCCGGTATCCACCCGCCTGTCTTTAAGCGGCACCATCATCGTGGGTCGCGATATTGCTCACGCCAAACTGAAAGAGCGTCTGGATAACGGCGAAGGCCTGCCGCAGTACGTGAAAGATCATCCGATTTACTATGCTGGTCCGGCTAAAACACCTGAAGGTTACGCCTCCGGTTCGTTAGGCCCGACCACCGCCGGGCGCATGGATTCTTATGTGGATCTGTTGCAGTCCAACGGCGGCAGCATGATCATGCTGGCAAAAGGCAACCGTAGCCAACAGGTGACCGACGCCTGCCACCAACACGGTGGCTTCTACCTCGGCAGTATCGGCGGTCCGGCAGCGGTGCTGGCGCAGCAAAGTATCAAGAGTCTTGAACTGGTGGAATACCCGGAGCTGGGGATGGAAGCTATCTGGAAAATCGAAGTGGAGAACTTCCCGGCGTTTATCCTGGTGGATGACAAAGGCAACGACTTCTTCCAGCAGATCCAGAACAAGCAGTGCGCGGGCTGTAGCAAACGCTAAACATGACTCAAAGAGTAAAGGCGCCATCGCGGCGCCTTTTTTATACACATAACCTCACTTGCTCACAAAATAATCTGACCTGGTTCACTTCAGCGTTTTCGACCACACTTAATCCGCAGGGATCACGTATCCGGCAGGAAAATGGACCAGATAAAAACAACGCGGAGTAAGGATCAATGAAGAAGATCGCCATTATCGGCGCGGGCCCGACGGGTATATACACTTTTTACTCGCTGCTGAAAAACAAGATGCCACTCTCGGTTTCCATTTATGAGCAGGCCAGCGAAGCAGGCGTCGGTATGCCCTACAGTCAGGAAGAAACCTCGAAGCTAATGCTGGCCAATATCGCCAGCATCGAAATCCCGCCGATCTTCAGGACCTATATCGACTGGCTGCGAAACCAGAGTGAAGAGCATCTCGCCCGCTACGGCGTTGAGCAGGCTTCCCTGCACGTTCGCCAGTTCCTGCCGCGTATTCTTCTCGGCGAGTATTTCCGGGACCAGTTTCTGGCGCTGGTCGCGCAGGCAAGACAGCAAGGTTTTACGGTGAACGTCCATGAATCCTGCGAGGTCACCGATCTGGAAGCGACGCCTGAGGGGGTACGTCTGTGGGCCGGAGGGGCCGCTGTATCTGAACAGTTCGATCTTGCCGTTATTGCCACCGGGCACGTCTGGCCGGATGAAAGTGAAGCCACAAGAACATTCTTCCCCAGCCCCTGGTCAGGGCTAATGACAGCAGAAATCCCGGCGTGCAAAATCGGCATCATGGGCACCTCGTTAAGCGGCCTTGACGCTGCGATGGCCGTCGTCGCCCAACATGGCACATTTGCAGAAGCGGATAATGAACACGTTAAATTCATTCCTGAGGCGGCAAGCCCTGGGCTTAAGATCGATCTGATGTCCCGTTCGGGTATCCTGCCGGAGGCTGATTTCTACTGCCCGCTGCCCTACGAGCCCTTAAGCATCGTGACGGAACGGGCGCTGGCGAAAGAAATCGCGGCAGGAGCCAACGGCCTGCTCGACCGGGTCTTCAACCTGATGGTGGAAGAAATTTCTCTGGCCGATCCGCAATGGAGCGAACATATCTCCCTGCACACGCTCACTGCCGACAGCTTCTCCGGGGCGTGGTTTGCCGACCGGCATAAACACGATCCGTTTCGCTGGGCGGCAGCCAATCTTGAAGAAGTCGAGCGTAACAAACGCGACAGGCGAACCGTGCCCTGGCGCTATGTCATCCTGCGCCTGCATGAGGCCGTACAGGAAATTGTCCCTCACCTTGATGAAGAAGACAGTAAGCGATTTAACGCAGGTCTGGCCCGCGTTTTCATCGACAACTATGCGGCCATCCCCTCCGAATCTATTCGCAGGCTGCTGGCCTTACGCGAGACCGGCATCATTAATGTTCTTGCCCTCGGCCACGATTATCAGCTGGAGGTCAAAGAACGCAAGACGGTGATTTCCACGGGCGATAAAACTTATGAGTTCGATGTATTTATTGATGCACGCGGCCAACAGCCGCTGAAGACAAAAGATCTGCCGTTCCCGACCTTAAGAAAGCAGCTGCTGGCGACCGGCGATGACATCCCGGATGTTGGCAAGGATTACACGCTGCTGGCACCCGCCGCCGCTCGCGGACGTATTGCGTTTGGCGCTCTGCCCTGGCTTATGCACGACAGGCCCTTTGTGCAGGGTCTTGTCGTCTGTGCGGAAATTGGCGCGGCTATTGCAAAAGCCGCGCTGGAGCCAGCCGCAGGCCTGCGCAGACGGCTGCCTTTCATCGAAATGTGACAGGAACGGGATTATTGAGAGCTTAACATAACTCCCGCCCTGAAAGGCGGGAAACATCACACCGTTAAATCATTAACCACGTCATTCCCCCTCCGCTATGAACAGCTGACTACGATGCCCGCACGTTATTTCAGCCGTTTCCCGTCCTCGTTGACGACCTTCTCACCGTCCTCTTTTACGAACGCCCCTTTTTGAGCGTCCGGCAAAATATCCAGCACGACTTCTGACGGGCGGCACAGCCGCGTACCCAACGGCGTAACAACTATCGGGCGGTTAATCAGGATTGGATACTGCAACATAAAGCCGATCAGCGCCTCGTCGGTAAAACTCGCTTCTGCAAGGCCAAGCTCTGTGTAAGGTGCAACATTTTTGCGTAGCAGTTCAGATACGCTGATGCCCATATCCGCAATCAGCTTTACAAGCTCTTCGCGCGAAGGAGGTGTATCAAGATAATAAATAATCGTTGGCTCTGTGCCGCTGTTGCGGATCATCTCCAGCGTGTTGCGTGACGTTCCACAGGCCGGGTTGTGATAGACAGTTATCTTGCTCATAGCAACGTCTCATTAAGAATGGAAAGATAAACGAATTGCCAGCGCGGCCAGCGTGACAAACAGCACGGGCAACGTCATCACTATGCCGGTCCGGAAATAATATCCCCACGTGATGGTCATGTTTTTTTGTGAGAGAACATGCAGCCAGAGCAGCGTCGCCAGACTCCCAATCGGCGTAATTTTCGGTCCAAGATCGCAGCCAATAACGTTGGCATAGATCATCGCTTCTTTGATCGCGCCGGCTGCGGTGCTGCCCTCAATGGACAGGGCGCCAATCAGCACGGTAGGCATATTGTTCATGATGGAGGACAGGAATGCGCTCAGGAACCCCGTTCCCAGCGTAGCGGCCCAAAGGCCTTTATTCGCCAGAAAGTTAAGTACGCCGGAGAGCGATTCCGTTAATCCCGCATTGCGCAGGCCGTAAACCACCAGATACATACCCAGAGAGAAAATGACGATTTGCCACGGTGCTCCTCTGAGCACCTTACCCGTATTAATAGCATGGCCTCTTTTTGCCACGGCAAACAAAATTAATGCGCCCACGGCAGCAATAGCGCTAACCGGAATACCCAGCGGCTCAAGCACAAAGAAGCCGAGCAGCAGCATAACCAATACAATCCAGCCCGTTGTGAAGGTAGCCGGATCTTTAATCGCTTTCGCCGGTGCTTTCAGGCGACTAAGATCGTAGGCAGGCGGAATATCTTTGCGGAAGAACAGATGCAGCATCGCGAGCGTGGCAATAATCGCGGCAATGTCCACGGGCACCATGACAGAGGCATAGTCCGTGAACCCAAGACCGAAGAAATCCGCCGAAACGATATTAACCAGGTTGGAGACGATAAGCGGCAGGCTGGCGGTATCGGCAATAAATCCGGCGGCCATGACGAAGGCCAGCGTGGTGCTTTTGCTGAACCCGAGCGCAAGCAGCATAGCGATAACGATCGGCGTCAGAATGAGCGCTGCGCCATCGTTGGCAAACAAAGCCGCTACCGCAGCGCCGAGCAGCACGATGTAGGTAAAAAGCAAACGTCCTCGCCCGTTTCCCCAGCGTGAAACATGTAGCGCTGCCCATTCGAAAAAGCCGGATTCATCCAGCAGCAGGCTAATAATAATGACGGCGATAAACGTTGCGGTGGCATTCCAGACGATATTCCACACCACGGGAATATCAGCCACCTGAATCACACCGCATGCCAGTGCCAGCAAGGCTCCAAACGCCGCACTCCAGCCAATACCCAGCCCTTTCGGCTGCCAGATAACCAGCACAATAGTCAGAATAAAAATGGCTCCTGCGAGCAGCATACCGCCTCCATTTACATATGTTTTTTCGAATATATAAGCTGAAATTTTTTTACCGACACGCGGACTTGCCGTCCTCTGTGCAGCACGCTGAAATCAGCCTGCTGGCGATCCCCTGAATCTCTTCCCGCTGGCTTAGCCAGGCCTGATCGATAACCTGCGCGGACCAGGCAGGCATATGGGGAGATAAACGATAGTGAACCCACTTCCCCTGCTTACGATCGAGCAATAAACCACTCTCTCTTAGCATAGCCAGATGGCGTGAGATCTTAGGCTGCGATTCGTCAAGTGCGGTACAAAGATCGCATACGCACAGCTCGCCCATCTCCCGGAGCAGCAAAACGATTGCCAGCCGGGTTTCATCGGAAAGATTCTTGAAGAGTTGAAGCGGTATCAACGCCATGACTAGCCCCCTGGTGATAAGGCCTACAGAATACGCTGGCGTGCAGAAATTGCAATAATACGTATGAAAAAACATATATGTTTATTGGCAGGTTCTTGAATCAGTCCGGCACGCTGCGGGGTGGGATAATGAAAAGACCGACTATGGGCCAGATTAAACATCCGCCGCCCTGGTATGCGGCGGATGGTGCGACTCCAGGTTCGCGGGTTAACCGAAGGACTAAATCTCAGTCAGCTGCTTCATTCAAAATACACGGCCGGATTATCGGCCAGCGAAACGAACTTCTTGCTGTTTTTATCCAGCGTGCGGATTTCGCCGCTTTCGATATCGTAGACCCAGCCATGCAGGCGAATGGCGCTGTCGCGCAGGCCGACGGCAACGGAAGGGTGCGTTTTGATATTGTTCAGCTGAGCAATGACGTTCTCTTCCACCATCGCATTAACCTTGTCCGTCTCGTTATCCCAGCACTTCTTCTCGACGACGGCCTTTGCCGCATCCGAATAGCGCAGCCAGTGGGCTACCGCAGGCATAGGCTCCATGCACTGGCAGGTCGCAATGGCCTTCATCGCGCCGCAGTTGGAGTGGCCGCAAATCACAATATCAGTCACGCCCAGCGCCACTACGGCATATTCGATTGTCGCGGAGACGCCGCCCGGTTCCGGGCCAAAAGAAGGGACGATATTCCCGGCGTTGCGGATCACAAAAAGCTGGCCCGGCTCCTGTTGCGTCACCAGCTCCGGCACCAGACGGCTGTCTGAGCAGGAGATAAACAGCGCCTTCGGATTCTGGCTGGACGCAAGGCTGCGGAAAAGCTCTTTGCGCTGAGGGAAAATATCTTTTTGAAAGCTGAGGAACCCCTCAATGATATGTTGCATAGCACGATCTCTGTATTTGATATGGACAACTGTTGGCGCAAAACGCCCCCAAAGAGTCTTGCACCTTACGAAAAAAATGCAATAACTCTCTGGCGTTCGACGCAACTTCGCCGACCGTTACATGACGGAGAGACGAAGACCCAGGGTTTCCGGATACGGGTCAAAATATTTTTGTTTTGCCAGGTACTGGTCGGGATATTCCGCCAGATAGTGCTTAAGCAGCGTGATCGGAGCAAGGATCGGCAGCTGCCCGGCCCGGTAGTTCAGGATAACTTCGCGAAGCTCGCCCCGCTGCCGCGTGTTGAGCTGGCTGCGGAAATATCCCTGGATATGCATCAGCACATTCGTGTGGTTCTTACGTGAAGCAGGCTGTTTTAAGATAGCCATGAGTTTGTCGCGGTATACCTCGAAGAAGGCGTCCAGGTCCTGCCACTCATGCAGGGAGGCGACAAATGGCCCAATCTCTCTGTAGCCCGCCTGATGGTGCGCCAGCAGCTGTAATTTATAGCGGCTATGAAAATCAAGCAGCCCGTGGCGGGTTAATCCGTTGGCCCGCAGGGTATTCAGTTCGTGCAGCGCGAACACACGCTCGACAAAATTCTCCCGCAGCACCGGATCGTGCAGACGCCCGTCTTCCTCCAGCGGCAGCCACGGATAGTTATCCATTAGCGCCTGAGTAAACAGGCCGACGCCTTCCTTACGGCCGCTGTTACCTTTTTCGTCGTACAGGCGCACACGCTCCATACCACAGGTGGGGGATTTAGCGCAGACGATAAATCCGGCGAGATCGCCGATGCGCGGCAGATACTCTGCGGCAAAATCGGCCATTTTCGCTGTAACATCCTCGTGGGGAGGCTTACTAAAGCGCATAAAAATTTCCCCCCCGGTGGTTTTGGTCAGGCGCAGTGCCGGGCGAGGAGAAGGCAGGCCGATAGCCATTTCCGGGCACACCGGTCTGAAGGTGACCCACCGGGACAGCTCATCCATAACAAAGCCCATGCGCTTATGGCCGCCGTCGAAACGCACGGCGGAGCCGGTTAAACAGCCGCTGATGCCAATAACGGGTTGAGTTTTCATGGTCTTATCCTCATTCTGGCGCTTGACGGGTGAAGAAGAGCGTGACCGTGCCAACGGTGAAGCCAAATTTCTTCATCTCAGTTTTATTGAAAAGATGCGTCCCGTCCTGCAGATACATCCAGTCATCAAAGTGCAGCAGCCAGGTGTTGCCGTCTGCTTTAACATTCATGCTGTATTGCCAGTTAAAGGCGTTGCCTGCCGCCTGCCCTGTCGCCACGCCCGCAATATCTCCAGCCGTGCCTTCATAACGATCGGCGCTTACGCGACGGATATGCCACACGCGCTGCTGCTTCTCACCGTCGTCATACACGAACTTTTCATGGAGCGTCAGCGTCTCGCCCACGACATCGCCATCAATCGCAACGTGAAAGCGCCGCAGCTGCTTACCGCTGCGATCCTGTACCATTCCCCAGGCCTCTGTTTTACCGTTGAAATAGTGGAAAATATCGAGCGGCGGCTGCTGCTGCCGATAGTCGCCGATCTCTGTGCTACAACCTGCCAACAACATCATCAGGGCCAGGCCCAGGCGCAAAATACGTTTCATTTCTTACCTCCGATCAACTGCTGGCGCAGTTCGGGATATTGCGTGCGGGGATCGAGCCAGATGGCCAGAAAGTTTGTACTGAAGTCGGCCAGCTGCGGCGGCCCAAGCGGGGTGAACGTTTTTTGCGCCGCCGACGCGCGATACCAGAACTGCCCCTGCCCGTTGTTGAAGACAAACGCAAGCTGAGTCCCCTGATGCACATCCGGCCACAGCCTCTCTAACATCTTTAGCCACGTCGCGCTTTGTGGTTCCCGCTTAAGGATCCCCTGCATCTGCCACTGTTCGCGGGTGGCGTCGACCAGCTCGTCGCGTTCGATCTCGCGCTGATAGGTGATAATCAACGCCTGATCCTGATACGGCCCGTTATAGTGGCCATCGGGCGTGCGCAGCTGCGAGGTATAAACGGTGAACGGACCCCAGGTAAGCGTTGCCTCCCCCACATTGCGCCAGCTTAACCAGTCGGCGGCACAGGCAAGTGGCGTGGCGGTTATTAACCAGAGCAGTATCAGTAAAGGGTATCCCATTTTCGCCTCCCCATCAGGAAATGGAAAAACAGCATCACGACCAGCCATCCCAGCATCAACCAGCTTAAAACGATAAAAGTCGGCTCCAGGAAGACGATGGCGCCCAGCCGTTCACCGATCCAGTAAGCGAGCGGGCCGCCCAGCGTCCCCAGCAGGGCCAGCATCCAGCCCGGCAACGCCGTGGTGTACGCCAGGCGGGTCCAGACACAGGCGAACATAAGCCAGAGCGCCATCATCCACAGCGGCAAAAAGCCCTCGCCGTTAAAGCGGATAAGCCCGGTAAACGCCCAGATCGCATCAATGAAACCACCCGAGACGGCGAGCACAAGGGCGTATACGCGCTGGGCAGGTTTCAGCATGAGGCAGGCCAGTATCGCGAGGGTACTCCACAGCAGCACGCCGCGTTCACGAAACAGCACCACCAGCGTCCAGTAAAGGTCGAACGCGATGGCCAGTACAAAGACCTGCACATGGCGGTTCATACACGTTCTGCCGTGAGCTGCACCACGCTGATGGTACGCGCGTTAAATCCGGCTTCGCAGTAACCAAAGTAGTAAAGCCACATGCGGCGGAATCGCTCGTCAAAGCCGAGTTTTTCAATGTCCTGCCAGGCGAGCAGAAAACGCTGACGCCAGTGCGCCAGCGTCCGGGCATAGTCCGGTCCCATATCGAACAGGTTACGCACCACGAAATCTGTGTGACGCGTCATTTGTTCGCTCATCGCCGTGATGCTCGGCAAAAAACCACCGGGGAAGATATAGCGCTGAATAAAGTCGACGCTTTTGCTGTAATCGCGATAGCGCTGATCCTGAATGGTGATAGCCTGAATCACCATTTTGCCACCGGGACGCAGGCGCGCCTGACAGGTGCGAAAGAACGCGGGCAGAAAGCGTTTACCCACGGCTTCAATCATCTCCACCGACACCAGTTTGTCGAATTCACCGGTCAGATCGCGGTAATCGCAAAGCAGAACCTGAACTTTATCCTCAAGCCCCGCCCGGGCAATGCGGGCCTGCGCCCAGGTGTACTGCTCGCGCGACAGGGTTGTCGTGGTGACACGACAGCCATAGTGACGGGCGGCATATTCCGCCAGCGCTCCCCAGCCGGTGCCGATCTCCAGCAGGTGATCGCCCGGTGTCAGCGCCAGCTGCTCGCACAGGCGCGCCATTTTGGCCCGCTGGGCGCAGCTAAGATCCTGGTCGTCGGCGGTGAACAGCGCGCTGGAGTAGAGCAGCTCTTCGTCGAGAAAATGCGAGTAAAACAGGTTGCCCAGGTCGTAATGGGCAGCGATGTTTTCCCGCGCCTGCTGACGATGGTTACGCCGCATCCAGTGACGCAGCCGCTCCACAGGCCTGCCCAGCAGGCGGAAGCCGCTTTCCAGCCTTCCCAGCACCTGAGCATTGAGGGCTAAAATCTGTAATAAAGCGGTGAGCTGATGCGTTTCCCACTCGCCGTCTATCCAGGCCTCGGCGGCGGCAAGGCTACCTCCCGTCAGCACACGCCGGTAAACGGCAGGCGTCAGGATACGCACTTCGGCGCGCAGCGGGGCCGTGGCATCACCAAAATGGAAGGTCTGGTTGCCTTCATGCAGGGTGAGCGATCCCTGTCGTATGCCGGTCAGCAGACGAAAAAGGAGCCAGCGCGCGAGGCGAACAGTGCGCGGAATATCGGGTTCAATCGCAAAGGCAGGATCGGTCATGAGCGTTTACTCCTGCTAACGGGATGATTATATAAAGGCACGCGCTTAAGCCACAGCCGCAGCGCCTGCCAGTAAATAGCGAGGACGGTTTTCAGCGTCATCAACGGAATGCGCAGCAGCAGCGAAGTCAGTGCCGCCCGCGTAAGGGGTTTCCGGGCCAGCGTCAGCGTGGCGTCAAAGACTTTTGCGTCCTGATGGTTTTCGATATGCATCTGCAACCGTTCGCCGGGGCTATTGAAGCGCCAGTGATAAACCATATCCATTGGATTGAAGGGGGAAACGTGAAAGGCTTTTGCCTGCGGACGCGCCTCCTGACCGTTTACCGCATAATAATGCCGCTCATTCCACGGGGTGTTGCGAACCTCGGTCAGCACCCAGCGCAACGTCTGCTGGCTGTCGTAGCAGTAATAAAAATTGACCGGGTTAAAATGAAAGCCAAAATAGCGCAGCTGGGTAAGCAGCATTACGCGGCCATCGGTACGCTCGCCGGTCAGGTTTTCCAGCCTGTCCAGCACCTTCGTTTTAAGCGGCTGGCCCAGTTTATAATCCGCATCGTGAAAGGACGCGGCGGCGAACTTGTTACGACGGATCCCCACCAAGGGCAGCGCCTCCAGCTCATCCAGATCGAGCCAGGCCATAAAGACGCTGTAGCGAAAATGGTGCGCCCGCGGCCGGAAGCGGCGATGGCGCAGGGTGCCGTGATACAGGCAGCTTTGCATATTACTGGCCCTCCCCGGCGATGCCCTTCACCACATCGAGCGCGCTGCGCACCCCGTCTTCGTGGAAGCCGTTGTACCAGTAAGCGCCGCAGAACCAGCTGCGTTGCTGGCCGTTAATCTCCCCGCGACGCGCCTGGGCGCGCCAGCTTTGCGGATTGAAAAGCGGATGCTCGTAGACAAAACGCTTCCAGACGTAACGCTCATCAACAGGCGTTTGCGGATTGAGGGTGACGCAGAATAAAGGCGCGCCTTCAGGCAGACCTTGTAAAATATTCATGCTGTAAGTGACGCAGGCCCGGGTCTGATCCTCCCCGCTCAGGCGATAGTTCCAGCTCGCCCAGGCTCGTTCGCGCTCTGGCAGCCAGCGTTTGTCGCCGTGCAGAACCACTTCGTTGCGCTGCCAGCCGATATCCCCCAGCACTTCCGTTTCGGCCTGGGTAGGGTTATCGAGCATCGCCAGAGCCTGCCCGGAGTGGCAGGCGAAAATCACCTGATCGAACTGACAGGACGCATCCGCAAGCCTAACCTCTACGCCCTGGTCATGACGGATAACCTTTTGCACCGGGGAGCTAACGCGCACCGTAAGCCGATCGCCTAATTGCGTCAGTATGGCGCGAACATACTCACGCGAGCCGCCCGGAACCACGTACCACTGCGGACGATGGGTGACATCCAGCAGACCGTGGTTGGCAAAAAAATGCAAAAACAGCGGCAGCGGAAAACGGCGCATTTCCTGAAGCGATGATGACCAGACAGCTGCGCCCATCGGCAGGATGTAGTGGCGGGCAAAAAAAGCGTTGAAACGGTGCTGGTCGAGAAACGTTTGCAGCGTCTCGTGCTCATTAACGCGGCCCACCAGCGCCTGTTTCGCCAGGCGATTAAAACGCACGATCTCTTTGAGCAGCCCCCAGAAAGCCGGATTGAACAAGTTGCGACGCTGGGCAAACAGCGAGACGAGCGTGTGGCCGTTATACTCCAGCCCGCTTTGAGGGTTATGCACGGAGAAGCTCATCTGCGTTTTCTGCCCGCTAATGCCCAGCTCGCTCAGCAGGCCCATAAAGCGCGGATAGGTGCGATCGTTATAAACAATAAACCCGGTATCGACGGCAAAGATGCCTTCAGGCGTGGTGACGTCTACCGTGGCGGTATGGCCCCCCACGGTAGGCTCAGCTTCAAAAAGCGTAACCCGGTGATGCCCCGCCAGCCGCCAGGCGCAGGTTAAGCCCGCGATCCCGCTGCCAATAATCGCAATGTTCATGGGCGTACCATCCTGCGCAGCAGCGCCCGCTGCACGAAAGCGGGCAGCGCAGACAACAGTCCCAGCACCAGGCCAAAGCCCGCAGGAAAAGCAATGTGTGCTTTCCCCTGCGCCACGCCGCGACGGATAGCCACCACGGCCTGATCCACGCTCACGAGGCCAGGCATGGAAAAATCATTTTTACGGGTGAGCGGCGTATCGACAAAGCCCGGAGAGACGACCGTGACGGCAATACCTTTCGGTTCCCAGTCCAGACGCAGGCAGTTCGCAAACCAGGTGAGCGCGGCTTTAGACGCGCCGTAAGCCTCTGCGCGCGGAAAGGGAAGCCAATGAGCCATTGAACTCACCAGCACCACGCGGCTGCCGGGAGCCAGCTGTGCCTGCAGCGCCGCAAGACAGTTGACCGGCCCCTGGAAATTAGCGCTCATCACCCGTTCCACCAATGCCGCATCAACTACGCCATGATCCAGATATTCACAGGTCCCCGCGCAGAGAATGGCCAGATCGACACAGCAGCCCGCCAGCGCCTCATGGCAGGCCTGCCTGTCCGTCATATCAAACGACAGCGGCCGAATGTTCGGGCTGTACCGATGCAGCGCCTCCAGCCGAACAGGATCGCGACCGCAGGCTATCACCTGACAGCCATCATCAGCCCAGGCCTTCGCCAGCCCCGCGCCGATGCCGGAGCTTGCGCCAGTGATAAGGACAGTCGTCATGAGCGCACCCTCCTTTTAACACTGCGCACTGCCCAGCCCAGAATGGGCAGGTGTTCGTAGATCATTTCCCCGGCATCGTAGTAATCGCGCTGCCGCACAACCAGCCGGTCCTCCACGTCGACCACGGAACAGCCCGGCAGAGTCAGCATTTCGCCACCCGCTATGCGTGGATGCGACCAGCACATAGTCCAGGTCACCGCAAAGCGCTGGTCAGTACACAGGGGAGAATCAATGATGAACCGGCAGCGGTCCACATTCGTCAGCAGGTGGGTGAAATAGCGCTGAATCGCAGCTGCGCCCTGGTGCTCGCCAAAGGGATCGATCAGCACAGCTTCGGGATGATAGAGCCCGGACAGGGCCGACGGTGGCTGGCTCTTTAGCTCGCTGTAATAGTCAATAAACCGGGAGACGACGGACTGCACTGTGCTCATAAGGCTCACCCTGACCGTGGACAAAGCTGCGTAATTGCATGATCTAAACCTACACAATTACTTTTATTTGTACAAGTTTCAGCGGTGATATAATTTTTTACTGATATATTACAATCAATTAAGCTCAATCAAAAAGCTCCCGAAAAGTCGGGAGCATCACGCCAGATCAGCTTCCTTTGTAGGTGGAGTAGCCGTACTGACTTAGCAGCAGCGGGATATGCAGCTTTTCATTGCTGCGGCTGACGCTAAACAGAACGGGGATTTCGGGGAAGAACGAAGCCTGCTTGTGAGCGTGGAAGTATTCGCCGGTTTTGAAAGTAACTTTGTAGACACCCGGCTGCATATCCCCTTCCTGCGGATAAAGCGATTTAATGCGTCCGTCGGCGTCAGTTTTGCCCGAGGCCAGCGTGGTCCAGCCCCCCTGCTGCTGCTTTTCCAGCGTCACGGTGACATCCGGAGAAGGCAGGCCGGTTTGCTGGTTGAGGATATGAACGCTGAGCGTACCTGCTGGAGCGCTAAAGGCGGCAGGTGCGATGGCAAGGGAAGACAGAAGGATCAGGCCGGTGATTTTTTTCATGATTTTTTCCTGTTGGTGAAAATAACAGGAAAACGTTAGCACCGCTGGCGCAGAAAAATATTCAACTTTTCGTGATAACTGGTGCCAGCCCTATTTTTACAGCGTAATGACTTCGAGAGAAATAACCTGCTGCTGCCACTCATCGATCTGCTTTTTGCGCGCGGCGGTTACTTTCCCCGTGGTGACAAGCAGCCATTTACGATCCGGGAATATTTCCGGAGCCAGCGCTGCGGGCGACACCGGCAGCACGTCGATGCGGTGCCCCTGCCCCGAACGGATAAGGGCCTCCAGCCAGATTTCACAAGGATCGTTAAGATGCCAGCCGCTCAGTAAATAATTATCACCGGGCGCTTTTTTATCCCCTTCAAGACAAAATGAAGTGTAGGAAATAATAATCCCGTCGAGGATTTCGCGCAGGGTCATCATCGCCGCAATATTTGCGGAGACTTTACTGCGCAGCGGGCGAATCACTTCCCTGACCAGCTCAGGCCTGGGATATTCGCGGCCCGAGTCGTAAATCAGCTGGCGGAGCGCCTCTATTTTCCCTTCTTTCAGACGCTGCAACATCCTTTCCTGCAAGGTAAGCCAGTTATTGGTACGACCGGCCCCAGGGCGCGAGAGCAGCGGTTTTACCTGGCTGACAGGCACGCCTTTTTTCACCCAGTCGAGAATTTTGAGCGCCTGCTGAACATCCTCATCGCTGTACTGCCGGTGGCCGCCCTCGGTACGCATCGGCTTAAGCAAGCCATAGCGGCGCTGCCATGCCCGAAGCGTGGTGGCGTTAATTCCGCAAAGACTGGCAAATTCGCCGATAGAGTAAGACATAGTGTGCGCCCGCTGGGATAGACTTTTCTTAATATACTACGAATATAAGCCGAGTGAATAAAGGGCTGGGTGCTTGCGCTACACTTAGTTTCCCTGCCCTATTAAGAAAGGAGTTCACATGAAGGTATGGCCCGTTCTGACAGGCGTTGCTATTGCGCTGACGCTGGTGGCCTGCAAATCCCCTACGCCACCCAAAGGGGTTTTGCCGATCGGTCATTTTGATGCCAGCCGTTATCTGGGCAAATGGTATGAAGTCGCCCGCCTGGAAAACCGCTTTGAGCGCGGGCTGGAGCAGGTGACCGCGACCTACGGCCAGCGCAGCGACGGCGGCATCAGCGTGCTCAACCGGGGTTATGATCCGCAGAAACAAAAATGGCATGAGAGCGAAGGCAAAGCCTACTTTACCGGCGCCCCCACCACCGCGGCGCTGAAGGTTTCCTTCTTCGGCCCATTCTATGGCGGCTACAACGTCATTGCCCTGGATGACGACTATCAATACGCGCTGGTGAGCGGCCCGAACCGCGACTACCTGTGGATCCTGTCGCGTACGCCAACCATTCCGGATACCGTGAAGCACGATTACCTGCGTGTTGCACACAACCTGGGCTTTGCGACAGATAAACTACTCTGGGTTCCCCAGCGGTAAACCGCGCGATTATTGGGAATGACACGCTTCTTTTTTCCGCCCCGCAGACTAACTTAGCCTGCGGGGCCGGGCCAGGATCATGTTATTCCCGTGCTACAGCGGCAGGACAGGGCGTAACGAACAGACCACGTTAAGCATTATTTCTGAGTAGCGCTCTCCTGTAAGCCTGACGTTTCTGGCAGCGCAGCAGATAGGCCTCGATCTGCTCGCTAAGGCGTAATCCACAGGCTTTAGCCCACAGCAGATTGTGAGCGACAAAAATATCGGCCAGGGTAAATTTTTCCCCTGTTATCCACTTCGTCAGATTTTGCCGGTCAATACATTCAATGGCTCTTAAAGCCTCCCCCTTTGCCACAGCCACCACCTCTTTAACTTTCAGCGCCTCAGGAAGTAAGGCCTGGTGTTTTAAGAGGGCCCAGACGGGAGATTCTAAATCTGTAAGGGCAAAACTCATCCACTGCTCAACGATGGCCTGCTCAGTTAAGCCAGAGGGATATAAATCCTGTGAAGGTACCGACGAGCATAAATATTTACAGATAGCGCTGGTTTCAAAAAGTATAAATCCGTCATCATCCAGAACGGGCACTTTATGCTGGGGATGAGGAGAGTAAGACCCAGGGGTTGCGGACATCAGGTCCACGCCTTCAGTGGTATACTGGAGATTAAGCTCTTCAAGAGTCCATATAACTCTCAGGGAACGACTCCGCGGGTAAGTATAAATTTTCATATGGCTCACCTCCCATTTTCAGTATAAAAATTTAATAGCATGTCGCCACAGCAGCCATTCGCTGTCAACCGTAGCTTTATTTCATTTAACCGTCTTCAGTCTATTTTCAAGTTCTATCCGGAATGTATTCTCAAACCCGCTCCAGATAAACATTCATGGCCTTCCTGTCATTAAGAAGAGAATATTTAAAGCGTTATTTGCTGATAAACATCGCGAGTTTAGTTAACCAATTCATAATACGAGAGCGCCCCCAGAGTAGGCACTTTGGCGACTTCCTCCGTGGGCTCACCGAACTCTATCTCTTTACCTATCTCGTCATTGACTACGTTGACCTGGTAGGGGATGAGGTCGGGGATCAGGGCATAGCCGCGGCTGTCGGTGACCACATCCATCTGCTCAGGGATCTCCGCATGAGGATGTTTTCTGGCGTAGACCAATGCGTTAGTCTCCCCTAACGTAGGCCCCAGGGTGATCCCTGCCCGATGGGCGACCAGCGAGCCTGAACTGTGTGCCGCATAACGCGCATAATTGTATCCGGACTGGTATCTGACACCGGATTCCCCGGCGGCATAGCGGTAGCTGGCATTAGCCTGATAGCTGTCCCGACTTTTCTTGCCATGGCGGGCGGTCAGGCTGTATTTAAGGTTATTATTTAAATGTCGGCCGCTGGCACCCAGCTCAGTCTGATAGAAATCATAAGGATTGTAGGTGTATCCCATATTCAGACTGGTATTCTCTGCCCCTATCATCTTTAAAGGTATCCTGAAGGTAATACCAAAGCGGGCATCATTTTTCTGATTATTATACTGATGGTATGTCGCCTCCAGTTCGAAGGACAGGTTGGGCATATATTGCATTAATTTTAAAGAATAAAACGTGCGCTTACCCTGGGCCTGTTTATACTTTTCATGATTGAGATTAAAATACAAATTCTGTGAGGCGCTGAGTAACGCCTGCACCGACAAATCGAAGCCATAATCCTTTGCAAAATATTCGCAACAATAATATTGTGACCTGGCATTATAGGCATAACTATTGAAATCATTATAATGAGGCTGTAGATAATAATCGCCATTGATCTTGATGCTGGTATTCGCCTTGCTGAAGCTGGTCACATATTGCAGGCGTAGTTTCTCGCCATTAATCTTCCCCTGCTGCGCCGAGGCGATACTGCTGTACTGATGGTTAAAGATAACATCCCCATATTGGTTTAATCGCTGGCCAATGCCGAAAGAATGGCTGGCGTAATCGGGTGATATCAGCGCGCCGCCAAACAATGACGTTTGTGCCGACAGGCCGTATCCCGCCCCGGCCTGCAAGAAAAAGGGGGTCGACTCTTCCAGGCCCTCGTTGCTGGTGAACTTGCCAGATGAAATATCATAGCGCCACTTGTTTTTATCAATAATGTTATCCAGCTGATTCCAGGGCACGTCATAGTAACTGGTGATGCCATCACTCTCTTTTACCGTCATGGAGATATAACCCGACTTATTAAAAAGCCTGATGTTTCTCAGCGCAAATTCCCCGGGCTGAACCATCGTGCGGTATACCGGCTTGCCACCCTGCCGTATCTCTACTTCGGCGTCACTGATAGCCACACCGTAGACCCAGGGCAAGACCGCGCCCTGGGAAGAAGGCGACATATTATCGTCGGACGCCAGCCTGATCCCACGATAGGTAAAAGCATCAAGATAGAACGTATCATTGTACCCCTCACCAATATGCAGGCGAGAGTTTATCGGGGCGATATCTCTTTCAAGATAAAGATCGTCGAATCTTATCCGCTCCTGCCTCATATCCTCATTGTCATGGTACTGCCTGGCTCTTAACCGCCAGCCCTGAAAGTTAATGCCTGATGAAAGTTCCACCGCCAGGTTATCTTTTCTTTTTCTTCGGGCATAACGGCTTCCCTCATATCTCTTATAGTTAATATCGTAATTCAACAGCAGAGCCGTAATCCCCTCATCACGGTTCTCTACGGCCAGGCGCGGGTCGGCCTTCACCTCGGTGGACTGTAGAAATGTAAAAATAAGCAGATTGACCTTTTCAATCAGCGTCACCGTTATATTTAACGGGTAAAGATCTTTGACTTTGATACAGCCGGATTCTTTTAGCTCACTCATGTTGTCCGGGGAGATAATTTTCCATTCCAGGAGTCTGCTCCGGTCAAAGCACGGAAAGCCATCTGCCGCTACAGCCAGCTCGATATGTCCTATATCCCGATCGCCCTCGGAAACATAGAAATACTCCCCGGCGTTAACATAACGCGGCAGTATGAACAGCATGGCCAGAATGAGTAATCTTTTAATCATAAAGCGAACACAGAAATAAGCATCCCATAAAAATGCACCAGCCACCGAAAGCTCGGCCTGCCAGTGCATTATCATTTAAACACTTAAATCAAAGTGCTATTACTTACCTTCAATAGAAGGCAGCAGCGCGTCTAATTTATCCAGCTCTTGCATCATCGCACGATAAACGTAGAGTTTGGACTGAGCATGACGACCATCTAATTTATAAGTAGAGGTAAGATCGCGGATTTTTCTAAGCATGCTCAGCGTAGCAGGCTTGTTCGCGTCTTGCTTAGGAATGGCGCTGTACTCAGCAAAGAGAGTCTGGAAGTCAGCTTCCCACTTCTCTTGCTGGTTATGCCCGGGAAGAATTGCAGCGCGTGTTCTCTGTGCCGCAGAACCACAGTACTTATATGCGCCACCACGGGTACCATAGATAACATCCAGAACACTTTTACCATTACGAGGCGTACTTTTGGCATTGGTCTGGATATCACTGATACACTTGGTTACTGTCTGACGCATGCTTTGTTCTCTATTATTGATAGTTCCCGCGAAGCTATTCGCAGACAGCACCAGAGCGCCAAGCATAAAAATACCTAACTTTGTATTTCTCATGATTATAGTTCCTTCTAAAATGATCAATAAAATATATAAATAAACCTCATCACAAGGCCAGCGAACCTTAATTTAAAGCATTGTGAAAAACAAGAAAATCCATCGGAAAAGTCATGTTTTCATTCATTCCAGGATTAACACCCAGGCTAATTCCATAGGCGCCCCCCCCACAGTGAGCAAATATCCTAAATTCATTTTATCCTGTAGCCATTTTAGCTATTCATGTTAAGGGGTATTCTGCCCACGGAAAGCGTAACAGAATTCAGAATATGAGTGGCCGTTCTGCTTTAACCGCAGACTCTGGCTTAACGATTATCGAACTCATATTAACTTTCGCCCTGAGTATGAGGTGTCAAAATGGCGGGTAGCGAATGGGGTAGATGGTGTTCATTACGCTAAGCTGCGGGAAGAGTTAACTTCCCCGGGGGCTGTTTGCGGCCTTATTTTATCCTCTTCTCCGGCACAGGTAACCAACCCAGCGTTAAGCCTGATGATAAAAAAGGCCGATCTTAAGATCGGCCCTGTTGTTGCTCAGCTATGCTGTTGTGCGATTACTCAGGCATGAGTCACCGGCTTTGGCTCCGTTTTTGTCTGGACGTTTTCCAGCATACGGCGCACCGGCACAATCAGGACTATCAGTACCGCAGCGCAGATCAGCAGCGCAATGGAGCAGCGGGCGAAGAGATCCGGCAGCATATCGAGCTGATCGGCTTTCACATGGCCGCCAATAAGGCCTGCAGCCAGGTTACCCAGGGCGCTTGCGCAGAACCACAGCCCCATCATTTGACCACGCATTCTTTCCGGGGCCAGCAGCGTCATGGTCGCAAGACCAATCGGGCTCAGACAGAGTTCACCGAGGGTCAGCATCAGAATGCTGCCCACCAGCCAGAACGGCGACACGCCAGCCCCACCGCTGTTCAGTACGTTCTGCGCAGCCAGCATCATCAGCCCGAAGCCCGCCGCAGCGCACAAAATACCGATAACAAACTTGGTGATACTGCTCGGACGCACACCTTTACGCGCCAGCATCGGCCATGCCCAGCTGAAGACCGGGGCCAGCAGAATAATGAACAGGGCATTGATGGACTGGAACCACACGGCCGGGATTTCAAAACTGCCAATCATGCGGTTGGTGTAGTCATTGGCAAACAGGTTAAACGAGGTTGGCTTCTGCTCGAAGGCGGACCAGAAGAATGCGGCGGAGACCAGCAGGATAAAGCAAACCAGCAGCCTTGCACGCTCTTTGCGGTTCAGCCCGGCAAAGACAAACAGGTAAATAAAGTAGAGGGCTACCGAGGCGGCAATCACGTAGACCAGCACGCTGGCGACCGCAACAGGATTAATCACAATAACGCCCTGCGCAATCAGCGTGACGATAATCGCCACACCAACGGCCAGAGCCAGCAGCCAGGCACCCACGCCGTTCCTCCTGACCACCGGGCTGTTCCAGGTTGAATCCAGGCCAACTTCACGGTCATAACGTTTCATCGACGGGACGGCGAAGACGCGGAAGATAACCAGCGCAACCAGCATCCCGATCCCACCGATACCAAAGCCCCAGTGCCAGCCATGGGTTTTTATCAGCCAGCCGGAGATCAGCGGCGCGATAAACGACCCCATATTGATGCCCATATAAAACAGCGAGAAGCCACCGTCGCGTCGCGCATCGCCTTTTTTATACAGCGTGCCCACCATGACCGAGATACAGGTCTTGAACAGACCGGAACCGAGGACGATAAACATCAGGCCGATAAAGAACAGGCTGTCGCCCATCACCGCGGACAGCGCGATAGACAGGTGGCCGAGCGCGATAAGAATCGACCCGTACCAGACAGCTTTTTGCTGGCCGAGCCAGTTATCCGCCAGCCAGCCCCCCGGCAGCGCGGCCAGGTACATGCTGCCGGCAAAGATCCCGACGATAGCCGAGGCGTTTTCACGCGCCAGCCCCATGCCGCCGTCGTAAACGGTCGCCGCCATAAACAGGATCAGTAAAGGACGAATGCCGTAAAACGAGAAACGCTCCCACATTTCAGTGAAAAACAGCGAGCCAAGCGGATAAGGATGGCCGAAGAAGGTCCGGCTTTCGTTTTTATTAACAGAGGATTGCATAAATTCTCCCGAAAAAAGCGTGTTGTGATGCTTAAAAACAGCGAAATGCACGGCAGCCCTTTCTCAATGCGACCGCTCTTTTTACATTCAGCTAAATATTATTCAACCATTTGATAACTGGTCAGTGGTTTTGTCTAGTGCCACCCGCTGGACTTTAAGATGAAAAGTCGACAATTGTCTAGTTTTACAGATTTTATGTCGGCTTAATGGGAATAGTCATTGACATCAGCGGCAGCCCGGCAATCTTAGTGATTATCTTTATAAAACATTTAGTTAAACAGATTATCGGGGCCAGAAAGAGGTTGAAGGGGAACTTTAAGCGCCGCCATAAGAGGAAGCGGCCATTTATCGATCCCGGAAACAGTTAGTCTGAAACGACTGCAACATTGTAAAAATCTCTGGAAACAAGCCGCATTTTGCCCATCAGTCGGTGGGTTCAGGCGTTTCACTTACGTTCTCGTCGGTTCGCTGCAGCAAAATCCGCAGCCGGGATTTGCACTTCCGGTGGTAGTCATTACCACTATAAGAAGAAGCAAATGAAGAAATCCCCCCCTCCCACCTTTCTCCCCTTTCAACAGGACTGGCACCAGGCCTATATCATTGCGGCAGTCCGTCGCTGGCAGCGCTTTCCCGCGCGGCAGGATTAAGCTCAGCCACATTAGCCAATGCGCTGACCCGCCCCCCAATAATGTGTTTGTTCCATCAGGCGCCGGAGCAAATCCATTTGTAACTCCACTTATCTCATCTGCTCAGCAAAAGTTCCTGCCTATGTTCTTAAACAAAACCCAACAGGCATCATTTAAGCAATATGCTGAAAAAAGATTTCATATGAAGTGGAAAAAATATGTAAAGATAAAGGGATGATTTCTCTCGCTGAATTTGGCGTGATATTGGAAAAAATTGCGAGAAAAAATTTGGCCAGTTAAGGCCTCAGAAGATTATAGTCCGCTTTCCATAATGGCCGCCCCTGCAAACGGCGGCCTCATGCTGAACGAGTGAAAATGCAGCCTGATCACCACACTTAAGTCGCTATTCCAAGCACCGCATTAGCCACAGACAAAACCATAAAACTCACTCCCAGCGTCAGGTAAACCAGTTTTTTCTGAGTGGCAGCCAGAATCAGCATCACTACAGCAGCGATAAAAAAAGGTATGGCTATAATGCTAAATGTTGTCATCGTAAATCCCTCTTCGAAAATGCCCTCAGCCTCCAGATAAAACGAAAACCAATGAGGACTGGCACTCCATTATTCAGCTTATCACTGTAGCATTTCTGCCCTCTGAATCGCCACGAATTTAATAAACACCACAGGGTGTATCGAGATTATCCGTGGCGATTCATTATTTATCGTTGCGATCCTAATGGATACTCGGGATCGGGCTGGTGAGTGATTCTATTACGTAAATCTCTACGGATGATTTCAATAGACCAGAACCAGACTAAATGGCCAATTATTTCAGATACGTTTTCATACCAGGGAAGGTCGAAGAGAGGTGGCGTTAGCCCCAGTAGAGGGAAGGAAATCATATGGACAAAAAGCTGTGCTAGCGCACCGGCCAGTAACCCCTGCCATAGTTTGATTTTTGGGAAAATTTCAGCAACAACACAGTAACCTATAGCAAAAACAAGTGAAAAAATGATATGTGTTACGCCAACCCAGTTAAATACATGCCCGGCAAAGGTATAGACTGCTGCATTAGGGTCTGCCATGCCAAGCCAGTCACGCAGAAAAATGTAAGGGGGGTTGAGAAAGTTGCGCGAGCAATCTATTTGTTCTGCCATGCGAATTAATGATTCTGGTCCACAGGCGCCAGCAAACATATCTGTTGGACTGCGCGGCGGAAGAGGAACTTCGGCCCCCCATTTAACAAATGCTGAAACAATACCTGCAATGAAACCAATAAACACAGCAAGCCCATAGCGTCTGCGCGAGGGAGGAGTTTGTTCAAAAATGTTCATTTTTCACCCATTAATATCTACAGTAAAGTTAAGGATATTATGGCATTCTGCCTTTTAATCGCTGTAATGTAAAAGAATGTATATATCTAACGGCAGACCTAAAAATGCACGCACCAGGGAAATAACCGGCCGAACGAGTCACATTGACCAGCAGCTAACTTTGCGAGAACACAACTCAACAACCACAGTCAACCTTCGGAAGTCCGGATGTCGGGTATGCCCGTTATCCAACGCTCATCAGTTACGTCCGGATTAAACTCCCCCTAAAGTCTATTGAGTATCACTCTACTGGCTTCACCTTTGTGTGTCCGCGGCCAGGGATAAGCTTTACCGCTCTGCGCACCTCTCCTTTTAGTCATCTAAACTGGCTATGAGATATCTGTTAAAACCGTGGTAATTAAATCCCCTTAACGAATAAACCCCTAATGCGCGACTTCCATCTGCTTTTAAACCGATGACAATTCATTATGGCCGTTAATAGTACCGCAATCTCTCCCCTTTAATTTTTACTGAAAACCAGACTGAAATCTTAACCACCTGCTTTAACTTAGCCGGAAAGGCCTTGTAGTACAATAAACTACGATATTCCAGCAGACTCTGGCTACTGCTAAAAGGATAAAAATTTCACTCAACAGAAATAAAAAACCTCTTTACAGCCCCCGTGTTTCGTTAATATGTCCTTGAAGAGTGAGTTATATAAACATGTGACAATATGTAAAGAAAGCTCATTAACCAAAAAATATAAAGGGTAACGATTTATGAAACGCGTATTGAGCCAGCAAAGTGAACTAGCTTTACAAGATATTCATCCAGATTTAGTTGCCGTTGTCCGTAACGCACACACACGTTGTGAAATAGAATTCAGTGTTATCGAGGGGCGAAGAAGTCCAGACAGACAAAAAAAACTAAAGGCCTCAGGAGCGTCACAAACTCTTAAAAGCCGCCATCTAACAGGACATGCAGTCGATCTTGTTCCTTGGGTAAATAATATCATACCATGGAATGACTGGTCAGCTTTTCTTAAAGTAGCGGATGCAATGAAGAGCGCGGCAAAAGAGTTAAATGTACCTCTAATCTGGGGAGGTGACTGGGAAAAGCTTCGCGACGGCCCGCATTTTGAATTACCTAAAGAACTCTATCCATAAGTTCCCCCTTTATCCAAGGAGTAATTTCAATGTTATCTGACAGCCTTTATTACAGGTGATGTCTGCATATAAATGCTAAAAGAATCAGGATGAAAAGAGAATGATGAAAATTATAGTTATTGATGAAACAATGAGATCACTCTCATTTAAAGGAAAAATCATTTTACTTACAAAAAAAGAATTCTTGCTGTTCGAATGTATAACAAACGAAAGAAAAGAAGAGACTATATCAGTTAATGACGTTATAGGTTATGTATGGCAAGGAAGAGAGACTATAATAGGGCGCATTAATATTTCCCAGCTCATATTCAGACTTCGACGCAAACTGACATTCCTGGACAGTTCAGCTGACATTTCTTTTTCAATGGCCAATGGAGTTGGTAGCCATTATCTGAAAAAGTGTATCCTGGTGAAAGACAACATATTAATACGATTCATTTTATCTTTCACCCAATCAATTCTCTATAAAAAAGTGAGAGAGTAATGCCGGATAAAGACCCTTATGATTCTCAGTATTCCATTTGGATAATAATTATTATCTTTTCAGTCTGGGGGGGGATGGTAAGATATCTCATTAGAATAAACCATCAAAAAAAACAGTTGAATTGGATTGGCGTTATAAGCCAAGTAATTATTTCCGGATTCACTGGGTTGCTAGGTGGATTATTGAGTTTAGAGAGTGGCACCAGCTATTACATGACCCTGTTTTTTTCTGGACTATTTGGTGCAATGGGAAACTCTGCAATAAATTATTTATGGCGAAGATTCTTCCCCCCCTCTATATCATCGGACATGCCTGCAATAACTCTGGAGATATTGGTATGGCCATCAGCAAAGGATGTAATGCTGTTGAATGCGATTTGCAATATGACACACAAAGTGGCCAGTTATTCGTCAATCATGATTTTCCTTCCGGCACCCTGCTGAGCACCTGGCTGGATAATGCCCATAATATCATGTCGTTGTATCCATCCCGATTTTCTCTGATCGTGTTTGATTGTAAGTTTGCAGCAAAGTTTGACACATCAGTAACCAGCCAAATTTTACAGGACCTACAAAGTCAAGTACGCAGCCGGTTGAATGGTGTAGAAAAAAAACCTATTAATACCCTATTTTCTATTGCCGACCAGGTCAACATTGAGTCGTTTACTGGAATTATGGAAAATTTATTACCTAATGAAGGTATCGCAATAGATCAAAGTGATCACCCTGAGGATGTTGAAAAGTTTTTCGGGGATAATCTTGTCAACAACTGTTGGTATGGTGATGGTATATTTGTAGCTGGTACAAAAGATGTTTACCCGCATATAAAAAGCGGTTGTGAACTTAGAGACACAAATGGCGTATTAAAAAAAGTTTATGTCTGGACTCTGGCAAAAGAAAGCTCGATATATAAGTATGTAAATGAAGCAGAAATTGACGGGCTGATGGTAAATGTCCCGGGCGTCTCACCCTTTACAGGGTTAAAGCAAGCACTAAAAGTAATTAGCGAATCAAATAAATCACGAATGGCTGTTCGAAAAGACAATGCGTTCATCGTATATCAAAAAAAGTCAATCTGTAGATTGATGGAAGTATTCTTTCTTTATAGAAATAACAAACTGAGCAACGTTCTCATGTAAGTATTTTATTAAAAGAGATCACCCCACACAAACACTAATACAAGAGGATTACATTATGAAACCTGAAATAACACCACAGGCCTACGCACAATGGGTAGAGGTTGAAATATTCGCGGAAAATATGGATATTACAATTAAAAGCATTGGAATAGAATTTGGTAAATTTCATACCCCAGGTAATAAAGATGAGGAAATTGGAAAAGGCACCATTGATGGAACAATTATCAAATCTGGTCATTCATATAAGATAGCTGCTTGTGGACGTGAAAGTGCAGCTACAGGTACAGAAGGTAGTTTTGAACTGTATCATGGAGAAACAAAACTTGGTAAATACCACTGGCTTTGCCCGTGGAATACAAAAACAAATGAAAGCACTTTTACTGAAGAGAAAAAAGAGCAATATAAGCTGTCATTCTCTCCGGGAAATATAGATTCAGGTGCGATCGGACACGTGAAAATTATGTATATCATGCTGAGTTGATGACCCACACCACAGAAAAAGTCATGGCTACTCTTTACTATTACCATAGCGCTTTCAAAACTTATCATTATAGTCTGTGGTCTATAGTGATTTTATAAGCTGCATTAATATAGGTAGCATGACTTATTAACAACTAAAATGAATGGTTTGAAATGATGTTGAGTCCTCCATTCATGTCTGGAATCGGCGCCTGACCGCAAATCATTCGCTTTAATATATATTAATAACTTAAAAGAGCAAAACGACAACAGTATTTTTATAAAGCAAAAGGAGGGCGTTACCATTAATCTAATACGCTAATGGTCAAGCACCATCAATATATCACCATCTAATTTATCTAACAGATACAAAAGGAAAATAACATGACAAACCAGATGGCACCACAAGCTCATGCACAGTGGGTAGAAATAGAAATTTTCGCGGAAAATATGGATATTACAATTAAAAACACTGGACTTGAGTATGGTAAATTTCATACCCCTGGCAATAAAGATGCAGAGATTGATATAGGGAAAATTAATGGTACGACTATCAAATCCGGCAGGTCGTATAAAATAGCTGCCTGCGGGCGTGAAAATTCATTTGCCGGCACAGAAGGTAAATTCTCACTCTATCATGGAGATGAGTTGCTTGGTGAATACTACTGGGATTGCCCATGGAGTAGAAAAGAGAATAAAAGTCACTTTGAAAAAAAAACCAATGATACATATGAGCTAATATTTTCCCCGGGTAATCTGCATTCCGGCGCTATCGGCTCCGTATCTATTACACTTATAAAACGGCATTGATTACACAAGTCTAAATAACATATTGGAGAGAAATATGACAAGTCGACATCATTTAACTAACCCTTTGTTAGGTGTTTCAGTTGGTTCAACAGTTTCAGGAAATGATTTCAAACCTTCCGTCCTTGGCGGCGATATTTCCAAAATGATTCCTGAAAAAGAAATTGAAAAATTTATGAGTGGGCACAGTAGTTATGTTTACTCAGATACTCTCAATGAGGCATCAATTGGCATGTCCGGTGCGTATGGTGTTTCTGGTGTGTCGAAATTAAGCTCCTCACTTTCAACCTATGGCGGAAATGTCTCAGCTACAGCCAGTAAATCTATTGATGTAAACTATAATGTTTCAATGATTTCTGGTATTGAGTATATCGACTTTGACAGCCTTACAGCCGAAAATATGCTTAATGCGCTCACTGCCGGTCCGAAAGATCTGGCTACGGACGTTTTGGATAAATTTAATACATTGAGAGATTATCAGCGACAGAATAATCTGACTCTATTCGATCATAATATGATGATGATTCAGGATGCTCGGCAGGATGAACTCGTACAGGAATGGCTGACTGGACTTAAGAGATTCACTAATGCATACGGTGACGGAATTGTTGTTGGCATCGTTTGGGGTGGGTCTGGTAGTGTTTCTATGAGCATGACCAGCCGCAATTTTGAGGATAACTGGAAATATGGCGGAAATGCTGAGTTTACCTATGCAGGAACCGGAGCCTCAGCATCTGTAGCAGGCTCGTATAATGGAGCTCAAAATACTAAAGACGCTAATGTTGATGTCAGTTGTCGGGCAGTAAGCAGTGGTGGTTGTGTCGCCCAACAAGTGGATAGATGGTTTGAAACTGTTTCAGGTAAATCATTTGCAGAGATTTCCGGTATCAAAATGCTTGATCAAGTTCCTGCAATGGGAAGTATTTCTCCTCCACCGCAGATTCCACCGTTTATAATTCCAAAAAATGATCCCTCAATAACTGAAAAACTGGAGAAAATCGGTCAGTTAGGAAGTACTGAAGAGTTATCTGTACTTTCAGGGTGTGAGAAAATGAAAAGTGAAGACAGTACAATAACTCCGGAAAAGTATCGGGAGAAAGCCCGCCAGAGTAACACACTTGAGAAATTCAACGCATTGGCGCAAACTCTGAAAGAAAACCGGATTAATGTGCTGGCTGACATAACCTCCAGTAATAAGCATAAACCCCACATAGCCAAAAACACAGGGATGCAAGTCACCCCTGAGGATTATGCACCTCTTGGCGTCTGGATCCTTAATTGGTCAGAGATTTTCCCTTGGCTATCGACCGGCTATTTAAATGAAATAACTGACACTGCAGCGGCTGAAGATGCACTAAGAAAGCGTTGTATGATGCAGGATTTCTGCAGCCTCAGTAACATTTATTATACATTTTATACCAGCAAAATCTGGTTGGATGATCTTAAAATCAAAGCCCCATTGCAAATTGCTGATTCGTTTAGCCATGCGTTGGCAGAACTTAAGAATATGCTGGATGAGGAAGATGCTATCTCACGCGCCTATGAATTGCTTGGAGAAGATGCGCAAAAGATTTACCGTCGATGGAATGATATCGGATTCTTACGAAATGCTGAGCTTGGATTAGGGCTACTGGCCAATGGCAATATTTCTGTAACCAATGAATTACTCAATACTAAACCATTACCTTTTCCGGAGGCAATATATCGGGGCAGTCATTGTATATTCAGCGGCAGCAACCACAACGCCTTCAGTTCATTCCTGAAATTATTACCGCTCATTGATACTGATGGCCAGATCTATGCTTTTGGACCAGCGTCAATGCTACTGAAAAACATCTTTGATGAAGGAGGCAACTCAGAAGTTGCATTTACAAAAAGTGCTCTTACGGCGATGGCATTTACACCTGATGCACAGAGCAAGCGTTTGATTAATGGAAGTACACAATTAATTCCTGTCCCAGTTTCTGCAGCCAATGGCACAAAGTGGATGGGGCAAGGCACAGGTATCAGTTTGTCATCCAGTACTTCTCTGACTGAACAGTTTTCTGCTCTGAAAGATGAGCTTTCAAGACTTAATATCTGTAGCCTTAGTAGTGACAGTTGGATGCCTGACTGGGAATATACGGATCCATACCATCTGCGTGAGTTAAAAACATCTTATATCGGTATTGTTAGTAAACTGGGAAATATCTTTCCTGAATAAGAAGTAACCCATACTGATCTGAGGCTTTACGGTCTTGGATCAGTATCTTATCCAAATAATAGTAATTTCGTTCATCCCCAGTGGAGTGAATACAAGCTACGTTCTTCAGCATGAGGTGCGAGCGAACGTAAACATAGGTTACCGGAAGGATGTGCTGTTGCTCAGCAATCCACTGCCCGGTAGCTTTCATGCCGCAGGAGCTGCAGGCTTTTGATTTGCAGCTCTGACAGAAGAAACGGGAATGGGTGCAGTCCGGCGAGGCACAGCCATAGCGTCGTACGCCCATGGCACAGGTGCCGCAGGCGAGCATGCGCTCGACGGAGAGTCGTGTCCATTCGCTCATGATGTCACCGTATTTTTCGAGGAATTTATTCCAGCCTTCATCGAAGGTGAAGAGCAGTTTTGCGGGGCGCGGAATATACACGGGGTGGTTCAGAGTCCCGGTATCTTGCCGGTGAAGCGGAAAGGGTCATACAGTTCATAACCGTCGTCACCGCCGTATTCATCGTCGTCGCTGTAGTCGAGGCTGTCAGCCCAGTTATCGGTGGTTTTGTCCCAGGGTGCGAAGGATATCGAGATAATCCCCAGCTCCGTGCAGTTGATGAATGCATCAGCAGGGAGCGGCTCAATGAGGGCATCACCATCCGGGTCATCAGCGTCAGCAGGGGGCTCAAACCCCCGGATAATATTGACGACGGGCGGGTAACGCTGGGTATCAAGAAAAACCGTGGCCCGCGCGTCACACATTGACGAACGGCTTCTTCCTGGGAGTCATAAAAGAATTCAGCCGGAGGGTGGTCGTTATTTTCGTGTGGAACAGAGACCAGGAAGCGCTTCGGGTAAACTCTGTAGGGAATGCGGTTGGCAGCCGGTGATATTCCGGGCTTGCCCGGTTTGCCGTGCTTTCGTTTTTTTGGGGATGTATTGCGTGCCATGCATATGAATTCCTGCGGAAACTAACATAGTGCAGAGTATAAAGCTGTGCTCAGGTAATGAACTCTCCCGAAGCTGCGTAGCAGCGCCGCTCACGCCAACGGCGTGCTATGTTCGGGTGTTCTCTGACGCTGCGTGACTACGACGGTCAGGTAGCTGAAGCTATGGCCATGGTGCGTGCACTCAATAAAATTGACGAAGGCGGGTATGCCTGAAAGCGTCCGTATTGCCTGAAGACCCAACCTGATAAGGGAGACCTGCCCGAAATCTGATTTATTCAACAAAGCCACGCTGAATGTGAAAGAACCATCTCATCGCTTACACATATCCATTAAGCCCCTCTTTATTTTTTTCCTTTCTGACCGATAAATTTTTTAGTTTTTTCCTTTCTGACCGATAGATAACGATAAAGAGTTTCATAGCAGACAGATACCCCACTGAACAGTAGTAGGGTTTTGGATAAAAAGCCTAATGGTACTAAGCACAGAAAAAAAATACTCCATGATATATATGGCCTTCGTTATTTCAATATTCTTATCTATTACTATCTGTGCACTAGGGGTGAAGAGTTCCATCCAGAGAGGTAATATCACTCGCTTAGAAAACCTGATAACTAATGCAAAAAATACTGTTGATTTTTTTTGAAAAAAAGGTTCAGGCAGGCGAACTCAGTGAAGCAACTGGCAAGAAGCTCGCAATGGATGTACTGCAAAGCTATGTTTACTCTGACAATGAATATATCTGGGCGACTGACGAAAAACTTGTCTTTGTGGCCGCACCACTCGATCCGGGCATTATAAACAAATCATTTAGCGATATCATCGGCAAACAAGCCGAAATTAATATCAAAAGTAATACAGACCATGCCAAAGGTACAGTTGTTAACTATGTATGGAAATCGACCAATGGTGATGTAACAACAGACATTAAGTCGATGGCTGTCAAGACCACAGGCTGGGGCTGGTATATTGGTAGTGGGGTACAGGAAAAAAAAGTTAATGAAATGTTTTACACCTTTTTGTTCAATGCGCTGCTCTTAGGTTTATTCGTTAACCTGATTATCGGTTTTGTGATGTGGAAAGCCATCGCCAGCCATAAAAAAATGTTGGGCAGTACACCGGAAAAAATATTGACCCTAATAGATCGGATTGCCCAAGGTGATCTCAACTGTGATTTCCATCGTAAAAATAGCGATGGGGGAATCTATGGCAAAATGCTGGATATGGCAAACTCGCTTATTACTATTGTGGGGAATGTCCGTGAAAGCACTGATGCAATTTATACCAGTGTGACAAATATAGCTGCGGGTAACCATGATTTGTCTTCTTGTACCAAGCTGCAGGCTACCACCCTTGAAGATACTGCGGCCAGTATGGAAGCGTTAGCGACAATTGTTAAGCAAAATACAGAGAATGCACACGAAGCGTCATTATTGACCTTGAATACATCCGACAAAGCACACCATAGCCACATCATTGTCAATGATGTCGTGAATACCATGCATGATATTGCCGAGTTATCCAAAAAAATTGTAAACATTACAAGTGTAATCGATGGTATTGCTTTCCAGACCAATATCCTTGCTCTCAACGCGGCGGTAGAAACTGCGCGAGCCGGTGAAACGGGCAGAGGTTTTGCTGTAGTCGCCAGTGAAGTTCGTAATCTTGCAGCACGTAGTGCCCAAGCAGCAAGAGAGATCAACACCTTAATTCAAGACTCCGCTTCTCGCATCGAAATCGGTTCTGTACAGGTTGAAAGTGCTGGGAAAACAATGAGCGAGATGGTCAATGCTGCTAAGCATGTGTCTGGCATCATAGCAGAAATTACCCGTGCTTCAGATGAACAAAACCGCGAGATTAAGCAGATTTCGCTGGCAATAAACGAAATGGGTCGGGTTACACAACAAAATGTTGTCCTTGTTCAGCACTCAGCAGTAGCTACAGCTGAACTTGAAACTCAGACAGGTTTGCTAAATAAATCCGTTTCTAAATTTCAAATAAAAAGGGTTTTGTCGCATTAATGGCAGAAAGTCAGGCGAATATTTATACATCAAAGAGGATTTTCAATATGCGGACGTTTAGTGGCAAATGTAGTGCGCTGCCGCTTGCAATTGCAGGTGTTACGGCTATTTCAGGTATGGTTGTTGTACCCCAGGCAATAGGGGCGGGCTTTGTAGATGATTC